>JBDSJN010000001.1:0-114831 GCA_039917355.1 Patescibacteria group bacterium
TCGACCTTCACCCACATCGCCCAGCGAGTCTCGCCCGAACTACCCTCCGCCATCGCGCATCGCAAGACAGGTACGCAAAAACGCGCGCCCGCGAGATGCTCGCGAACGCGCGTTTCATGCTTGGTGCGACCGAGTCGATTCGAACGACTGACCCCTTCCTTCGCAGGGAAGTGCTCTATCCAGCTGAGCTACGGCCGCTAGGAACGAGAGAAATTGAAGCTTTGCTTCTATTTCCGAGTGACGACGCGGACGTATGCTTCATACGGCCGCAGGTTTCTAAATCTTGAGAAGCCGCGCAACAATATCAGATACATGCTCTTCTTGCAAGTCCAGATCCTCCTCTAAATAGGTCCGTAAATAGGTACGGATCTCGAGTGGGTTTTGGTCTTCTAAAAAGAGGCGGAGCCGGGGCTGATAGACCTTTTTGGATTCGATATACAGGACCTTTGTTTCTGGCGGATGATACACAATGGCAAACCGGTAGAGATCCTTGAATTCGTAGAGTTTCCCGTCAACGACGACCCCGTTCTTCCCGATTTGGATCAGGATATTTTCTGGAGCCTGGTTTCCAGCAAGAACAAGGATAATGGCGACAAGCAAGATCAGAAACGCGAACAAAAAGTTCCCTGTAATGATGGCGTACACCACAAAGGCGAGCGCCACGCCACTCATGATCAGATACCATCGCGGCCCACGGTCGCGAACTTCTTTGTCTGGCGCCTCCCAGACAAATGCGTCTTGCGCCTTGATGAGGCCTTCGAGGACCTCTGGACTATAGGGCATATTCTGTGAGATTATAGCACGCAATATGACTCAGAAACAATTGCCCGTTATCGGTGGAATCGTCGTCATTCTTGCTATCATCATTGGCGTAACGGTTTACTCAAAGACACACGGCTACAAGACCCCAACCGCACCACCATCGGCAGACAGCACGAGCTACACAATGGACCAGCTTGCAACACACAAAGATGGGACGAGCTGCTGGACAACCGTTGACGGCACGGTCTATGACCTCACTACCTGGATCTCACAACACCCCGGTGGCCGCGATGCGATCCTCTTGATCTGTGGAAAAGATGGAACAGCTGCGTTCCACGAACAACACGACGGACAGCCGCAGCCAGCCACCATGCTTGCGTCATTCAAAATCGGGACACTCTCAAAATAACGCCGGTTGGTAATACGTTGAAGCCCCGCAAAGATAGGCGGGGCTTTTTTTATTTAGCGAATGTGACGCTTTGAATAATTCGATCCAACGTCGCGCGCGCGTCTGGAGAGAGCGCGTTGCCACCGTATTGGAACTCAAAGATGTAGGATGGCCCAAAAAAGACGGTTGTAAGTACCTGATAGTCTCCGGACGAAGACTCGGATTGCCAAGCCTCATGTGATCCAATCGTCGTTTTCTTGAACGACGGGTCTTTGGCAATCGCCTCCACGCCATATGCCTCGAATGAGCCATCCAAAAATACATTGATCGAAATCGCAGTGCCGTCACCGAGATAGACCCAGGTCACTTGCTGCGACGCTCCACGGCCGGCTGCGAGATTTTGAGGCGCAGAAACCGTCGCCCCTTTCGGAGCAACAAAGGAATATCCAAACGTCCCATTCGTATAGGTCTGCCCTTCTTCACCTTCTTGTACCATCGAAGAGGAAGGAGACGGCGACGCACACCCAGCGCCGAATAATAGCGCAGCACACGAGAGGGAGATGACCGAAAAGCGAAATGACTTCATGGCCGCATGGTAGCATACGCCCTCTCGACAAGCACCAGAAAACACGCTAGTCTATACCCGCTCTTGCTCTCATATTCCCTCAAAACTGCGAGTGAACACGAGCAAGCGCAGGCGACCCGAAGAGCGCGAGTAAACGCCGATAGGCGGATACGAAGCGCCGAGGGTCAAGCCGAGCACGGAGAGGTGGCCGAGTGGTTTAAGGCAACGGACTTGAAATCCGTCGTACCTAAACAGTACCGTGAGTTCGAATCTCACCCTCTCCGCCATGACAATTTAGTATCGGCAGGCTCGAGTGCCTCAAAGTGTTCGAGCTCTATCCGGTAAGTTGTGACCAACAAAAACGCCCTTTCGGGCGTTTTTGTTTATACTTACTTTGTCGTCTTCTTTTTCTTCATCTTTGAGATGATGGCCGCCAAGATTCCTGTATAAATAAAAGCGGTAATATACGGCAGCGCCGTAAAATAGGAATTATAAGAAGCGCCCTGGCCATCCCCGTTAGTAAGATTGAGGATAGAGATGATTGGAAAGTTCACGATTGACGACAAGCCAAAGCCGATAAGTGCAAAAATACTCAAATACCAAGGCATCAGAGGTTCTACTGCGGTCTCATCAACGAGGCGGAACAAAGAAGAGGAGGCGAGGATTAAAATAAATGCGAGAACAAGAATGATCCAGTCTTTTCGTGTAAGGTTTTTCATAGATGTATTTTAAGATTCCCAAAAACAAAAATATCTACGTGCAGAGAGTATGCCATAATCAGGGTATCGTGCCAGACATGGCTACTGACCCATCTGTTTCAAAAGCAGATTCAATTCAAAGTTATAAAAAAACTCTTCACGGACTGCGCTGGTATTGATGCAGAGATTCACTCCAAAATCTATGAAAAAATTACCCCTCATCACAATCGTTGCTCTCATGGTTCTTACTGGAGGCTATTTCCTTTGGTCATATAATTTCACTGCAACCCAAGTCGAGTTTTCTTCAACCGAAACTCGACTGTTTGGTCGAGTTTCGCAGGCGGACACTTCAAGTGGTAAAAATGTTGTGAAAGTTGAGCTGCTACAAAATATCGAGGGTCAACAGAACATGGAGAATGCGGCCATCGCGGATGGCGTCTGCACGTTGGATCAGGTTCAAAAAAACGAGTGTCTGAACAACCCGTTCTATATTCAGCGAACCGAAAACACCTTGGATTTGGAGCTTGATCCACAGGTAAACATCCAGGTGTACGCTCGCGAAGCTGGAGGCGGTATGCTCGTCGACAAGAACAGCGCACCCTATCTACAACAAATGCCTGTTACCAAATTCATGGGGCAATACATGCAGGCAAGCGGTTCAAATTATCTCCACGGTATTCCGTTCTATTTTGGAATCAAGAAAAACAAGATTGTCCGAGTTCAGGAGAAATACGTTCCGTAGGAATCCAACCAGTCCGTTCTCCAGATGCGTTCTAAAGCTCGCTCTAAGTTTAGTTTCGTACTCTCGCATGTGTCACATTTTGGGCCACGCACTCAAACAGCGAAACCAATAAAACCACCTGAAGGGGTGGTTTTATTCTATTGACGAACTACGGGTTCATTGGGAGCTATGGAGTATGTGGTATATTAAAATCGACTTCTCATCTGGGCTGGGTGAACTATTCTATGAACGTATAAGAACAAATCAAAAAATATCTTACGAGCCAACCTGAACCAAAACGCAGCGACATGCAGGAGCTGCATCGTATCATTCAGCAAGTAATGCCTGCATGTAAATTATGGTTCTTGGATGGGAAAAATAGTGAAGGTAAAACTGTTTCTAATCCGAATATTGGATATGGATTTCAGACCATAACATATGCGGATGGAACAACCAGAAAGTTTTATCAAATTGGTCTAAGCGCAAATAAAACCGGAATCTCTGTCTATATCCTTGGCATTGAAGACAAAACATACTTGGCACAAACGTATGGAAAAAAATTAGGGAAGGCAAGTGTGAGCGGGTATTGCATCCGGTTCAAAGCGTTGAAAGATATACACAGTGATACGCTTCAAGCAGCAATACGAGATGGGGCTGAGGCGACACACGACTAAAAAACCTATGATGACATCACATCGAATCTACACAATGAGCTTTGCCAGCGTCTATCCTTTGTACATTGCGAAGGCAGAAAGGAAAGGGCGCACGAAAGCTGAAGTCGACGAGGTCATCCATTGGCTGACAGGATATACCCAGAAAAAGCTTGAAGCCCAACTGAAAAAGGGAACAGATTTTGAGACCTTCTTTGCACAAGCGCCGAAGATGAATCCGTTGCGGGCTCTGGTCAAAGGCGTGGTTTGCGGCGTTCGCGTAGAAGACATCAAAGAGCCAACGATGCGGGAAATTCGCTACTTGGATAAGCTGATCGATGAGTTAGCCAAAGGGAAAACGATGGAAAAGATTTTGAGGAAATAATCGTCAGGTCGCCTTATGCCGCTTCCTACTGTCTTTGACGGACTCTGCGATTAATTGCTGAAGCACGTCAGTGTCGATATCTGATAGTTTATTGATGTGGAGGCACGACCCACTCACCTTGTGCTTCCCAAGTTTTTTCAGGGATACGCTACTATCACGCGAAGAGGACAACACATAGAGCGTCAGATTTTGTTTGCGAGGTGAAAACCCGATGAGTGGTGCGTCTCCTTCGCGTCCGGAGTCATATTTGTAATGGTACTCATCAAACCCGATGATACTCGGACCCCACATGACCGGCTTTTTGCCTGTCGCCTTTTCCATCATCTTCGCGACGGTGCCAACATCTGCACGTCTCTCGAGAGGAAGGGACGCGATATACGTTGAAGCGGATATCTTTGTCGGTTTTGTCTGATTTTCATTTTTTGGCATATTATCTCTTCACCGCAATATCCGTCCCCACGGTGTAATCAAGGAAGAACGCGTCAGAAATATCGTCTACTTTCTTGGACCAGGTTGATCCGTAGATCGAGGCGGCAATCTCTGGCGTTTTAATCCAGCGGAGCACACCTCCTTTTTCGATTGCGTAGACGTTTGGGATCGATTCAATCTTGACCATCTTTGAGCCTGGTCGATACGTCACATTCTTGCCAAGTGGGACAGCAGCGAGATCTTCTGCGGAAATCGTTTTGACGGTTTTGAAATCTGCGTACCACGTAAAGTAGATGCGGTCGCTTGGGAACGCGTGACGTTTTCCATCGGCACCGCAATAGTAGAGAGCGGAAAGTGTAGAAATCTTGATAAGAGAACCTGAGACGCATGGCGCGACGGAACCATCGGACACAAATCCTTTATCTGTATTGATATCTGAGCTTGCCGCCATCGCATCCGTCGCACTGTAACTTCCTGGATAACGTGCCGCGACAAGGCTCGCGTATGGATCGATCGCAGTGTCATCTGGTTTTCGGATTTCAAAGTGGAGGTGTGATGTGACCGTTTCTGCATTACCGCTATCCCCCATCCAACCGACAAGTTGTCCTTTTGTGACGGATGCACCGCGTACAATCCCTGGAGCATATGCGTGGGCAATCCCACCCAACCCATCATCCGTGCCCGGCGTGTCGTTATTCACATGGATATAGTGGTACGTGTAGTCATCTGCATCACGCAACACGATTTCATAGCCCCACGATTCTTCCGGGTCATTGATGCGCGCGACCTTCCCATCAACCGCCGCATACAACGGCGTCATCTTTGGACCGAGGATATCAACACCTTCGTGGAGGTGGCCTGAGCGCGCATCACCGTAGTTATCAGTGAAGTCGATGCTTATGTCTGTGGGAAAGAAAATATCGCGAACATCATCGGCTGCGCGAACGGATGCAGTAGGTAGGAAGAGTGCCAGCAAGAGGCAAGATGTATAGATGTGACGGAGAGCCATAGACAGCCATGATAGCAAGCGTGAATAAAAAATGCCCGAATGCCTGCTCAGTTGAGCTGCTTCCGGGCGACAAGTTGGGCGAGACGCTTCTTGCATGTCTCGTCTGATTCGATGGTCTTCGAATCTTTGTAGATGAGGTAGAGCGCGCGAAGCGCGATGATGCTCATCAAGATGAATCCGGCGATACCTACATAGAGGAGCATTGAAGCGGCCCTTTCTTTTGAGTTGCGTCCTGGTGGGAAGTATACGATAAATCCTTTTTTGCCCCAAACCCCTTCCAATGTTAGGCTGCTCCTCATGGACGAAGCCTCCCTTATCTCAAAAGCAACACAGAATCTCAGCGCCGTCCTGCGTGACGCATTTGAGATGCAACCAAGCGAAGCCGCGTTGGTCATTTATGATACGGAAGCACCCCTCACACGGATGCTGACGGCGGCGTATCGCGCCTCGTTGCCGAATGGACAGTTCGTGGATATTGCGACGGAGACGCCGGAAGCAATCATTGCGCGAGTCGACAAGCTCAAGCCGCGCGATATTGTCATCCTCGTGCAATCGACGAACTTTCGGTTGAATGAATTTCGTTTTCGTATTGAATTGTTTAAGCGTGAGTTGAAGACGATTGAGCACACGCATCTTGAACGATTGGAAGGTGATGACGTCGAAACGTACATCGATTCGTTGGCGTATGAAAAAGAATATTACCGTCCGCTGGGTCGCGCGTTGAAGGTAAAACTCGACAAGGCGTCTCGGGTTGTCGTTGAGTGTGAAGGGACATCTCTCGTGTATGACGGGCCGCTCGAAGAAACGAAGTTGAATATCGGCGATTACACCGAGATGAAAAATGTCGGAGGACTCTTTCCGATCGGCGAAGTGTTTACGGAATCACGTGACTTAGCGACGGTGAATGGCGATGCGATGGTTTTTGCATTTGCGGGTGACGATCACAAAGTCCGCGCACATCCTCCATTCCGTATCTCCGTGGTGAATGGTGTCCTTGATGCATCAGAAGCACCGGAAGAATTCCAAGCGATCGTCACACGGATTAAAGTGGAAGAAGACGTGCTCGTGCGCGAGCTCGGACTTGGGCTCAACCGCGCAATGGGAAAGTATCGTCTCTTGCCGGATGTAAACTCGTTCGAGCGCCAACAGGGCGTCCATCTCTCGATCGGCGCAAAACATGCGATGTACGCAAAACCCGGCCTCAGCAAAAAACACGGGCGTTATCACGTTGATATTTTTGTGGATGCCACACGTGTCATCATCGACGGAGAAAACGTATTCGAAAACGGCGCATTCTTGCGGTAAATTTGTCCATCGACAACGTCAAACGACCTTGGTATGTTAAAAAGTACCTCTATGAAGATTTCTTTTGCTTCTCGATCGTTTGCGGTGATTGCACTTGCGGCAGCGATACTGTCGCTTCCGACGGTGGCTGCGTACGCCGCAGAGCCAACGACAAAATGTATCACAGCAACAAGCAAGACAAAGCGTGTTGCAGCTGTTGACCGTCTTGAAAAAGACGTTGCCCCGTACGCCAAAAACGAAAAAAGTGCTGCGGCGGTCCAAGCGTATCGCGATACACTCGAAGTTGCGTGGTCTGCCCTCGAACAACCATATTGCGGATATGGCAAAGAAGGCCCGGCATCCGCCATCAAATCTTTCGGCAAGAGCGCAGACCGTGCACGACTCGCATTCCTCGATAGTGTCAAAAACCACGCGCCGGTAAAAACCGTCTTGTCTGTCGCCAAAGAAGATTCAGAAGAAACAACGACGCCTGATGGCCCAACACCTTCCATCGATAAAATGATGAAGACTCCTACGCCTGTCGCGGTCGCCGTCAAAACCACGAAAGCTGGTTCTATCAAAGCAGGGTTTCGCCGTGGGATGCGCGCCTCAACCGTCTCAGACATTCAAACGCGCCTTGCAAAACACTTTAACGTTGCGAAGGAAGATCTGGTGACCGGTTATTTCGGACCTAAGACAGAAAGCTTTATTATCAAACTGCAACTCGAAAAGAAGATCATCAAGTCCTCAGCTGATGCTGCCGCCGGACTCGTCGGTCCAAAAACAGCGGCCGCCCTCAACACCCTCTAACCTCTTCACTCTCACCTCACCCCTATGCCAAACCGCGTTTCACATTTCGAAATCCACGCAGAAAACCCAGAACGGGCCATTGAGTTTTACACGAAGATTTTTGGTTGGAAGATCACCAAGTGGGAAGGCGGTCAGATGGAATATTGGATGGTCGAAACGGGAGGCCGTGAAGAAGCCGGTGGGATTAATGGCGGACTCGTCCGGCGGACCGGCCCAGCTCCAGCGAATGATGGACCGATCAGCGGCTACGTCTGTACGATGACTGTTGAGTCGTACGATGACATGCACGAAAAGATCTTGGCGAACGGCGGCTCTGTCGCTCTCCCCAAGATGGCGCTTGTGGGCATGGCGTGGCAAGGCTATTACAAGGACACCGAAGGCAACTGTATCGGAATCCACCAGCCAGACACGAACGCAAAATAACCACCGCATCCAACAACACAGGCCTGACACGTCGCTCACAAGCGACGTGTCTTGACGAAGAGCCTGCTTTTTGGTATCTCACCTGTACGGACACTGAAAGGAGTCTGCATGCAAAAAAAGATCGCCCCTTTGAGTACAGAGTTCTTTGTCGCATTCTTTGGCTCGAACAAAGCGACGCCCACCCTGACGGGTAAGTTCCAAGGATTGATGGCGGCGTGCCGTGACGAGGGACTGAATCCCGATGGAGTCGTAAGGGAGATGGATGCGGCACTGCGCAACGTGACGGATATCGACCAAGCAATGCGTGAGGACCCCACGTTCGACCGCATGATCCGCGCTGGACTCGAGCTCCACCTCGTCCCTGAGCACGTCACCGGTTTTCTCAGCCTCTCACTGCTACGTGCCGTCTATCGTCGGTTCGATGCGATGGTGAAGTTCGCTGATGACGCGACGGCATTCGTGATGAGCCAAGCCCTCTTCCTTGGCCACATGAACTCGGACTACCGTCGCGATATGGTCGAACGGGCACGAGACGGCTATGCGACCGTCAGGGACAAGAGCGTGTCCGAAGAAGACATCAAGATGGTCATCCGCACAACGATCAGTCGGGTGTTCAATCAGCGCAGCTTCCGGAGGAATTTCTCTGGCGTGATCGAGCGGGTCACCCGCTTCGGGATGAAGCCGGAGGAGGTCCATGAGCTCTTCGTCGCCAGCATCGGCGAGATCGCCTACCTCATGGCGATTGGCAGCCTCAACTGATCCAACGACCCACCTGGGTCGTTTTTCTTTTCTGCTGGACAAGTTGATGCATGAGGGATAAAAACAAATGCGGAGGTGACATTTTGAACATCGTTTTCGAAGATCGTCCAAGTAGTCCCGTGGGGTTTAACGCGTACGTCTCCAACGGCGCGCTGCATCTTCCAATCGCCTTCAAGGCTATGTGCGAAGAACAACGGCTCGAGAGCGCAGAGAAGTTCCTCGCGTTTGCGAAGAAGGATCCAACGACGGTCGTCATTCTCGCGCAGACGCTGAATACGTTCCAGCTCGGTGACGCCATCCGAAGCTTGGAACACCTCATCACGAACCGGCCCCTGTTGAGCGAAGACCTCACTCCCACGTCCCCCGTCGACGTCGAGGCCGAAACGCCAACGGCGCCAGGCATTTCGCCTGGCGCCGCATAGCGACTCTCCAACTCTCCCCTCTCCGTCCTTGCATAGAGGGCCTGCCCTGTACCGAATGGTACAGGGTCTTTTTTAACTCTGACGGTTTCCGTGCATCAACATCTCAACCGCCTGGTCGAGTGACCCTGCGCGTGTAATCTCTCCACCGTTCACGAAAAAGATCGTGTCGGCATTTTCGATCGTGTTGAGGCGATGCGCAATGACGACGCGCGTCGTGGAGGATGGAAGTTTTTCGAGAATTTCGCCAAGCAATTGTTCCGTCACAGTATCGATGTTCGCTGTCGCTTCGTCGAGGATGAGAAGTTCAGGCTTTCGCAACACCGCACGCATGAAGGCAATGATCTGGCGTTGACCAAGGCTCATCGCATCAGCATTCGTCGCAATCTGCGTCTCCGTCCCTTGGTCGAATCGCGTCATCAAGTTACCGAGACCAGCCTCGTTGATGCGAGCTTCGAGCTCTTCCTTCGAGTGACCTTCCAATTCTGGATGCCCGTAGAAGATATTTTCGAGCAATGTCCCAGCAAAGAGGTATGGCTCTTGGAGGATGAATCCAATCTTCTTTGTCCGCTCGTCGTTGGAATAGGAACGGATGTCGCGGCCATCAAGAAGGACCGTGCCTTCTGTCGGGTCAAAGAGACGCGCCATGAGAGACGCTGTCGTGGTCTTCCCACCACCCGTTGGGCCAACAAGCGCGTACGTCTTTCCTTGTTCAAGGATAAAGTTCACGCCGTGGAGGACGACCTTGCCATCTGGATACCCGAACTTCACATTTTTGAATTCGAGCAAACCGTTTGACGACTGCGGAGTCGCTTCTGCAGGCAGCAAATCTGTATCGAGCGAAAGGATTTCGGCGATGCGATCCCACCCTGCGAGGGCGACCTGGTAGTTGGCCCAGATCGCAGCCATCTGGCGAAGAGGGGTGTAGAAGTTGTTGACGTATGCAAGGAAGCTGATCAAGAGACCAAGCGTAAAGTTGCCGGTCGTAATGAGCCAGATCCCAAACGCGATGACACCGACCTGCGCCAAGCTTGTGGCAAGTCCGTAGATTGGCGTGTAGATGTTGTTTGCAATACCCGCACCCACCGATGTCTTGTAGTTTTCTTCGTTTGCCGTCTGGAATCGTTCACGGAAATAATCACGACGGTTGAATGCAATGATCGCCTTAAAGTTTGCGAGACTTTCCTGAATCTCCGAACTCATACCGCCAAGCGCCTTGAGGCTTTTGGCGTTCTGACGTTTGACCCACCCACCCGTGAGCTGCGTAAAAATGAGGACAAAGACAAACGGTGCGAGCGCCACACTCCCCAACATCGGATGGAGCACGACGAGAAAAATCGCCGCACCCGTCATGATGAAGATGTTGCCCAAGAACTGCATGAGCGACTGCGAGAAGAATTGGTTCAGTTTGTCCGTGTCGTTGTTGATACGGCTGATGAGGTCACCTGATTTGTTCTGGTTGAAGAACGCGACAGGGAGTTCCTGCAATTTGCTGAAAACCGCATTGCGTAATCGGAACAGCATGCGCTGTCCAACGCCACCCATAAGCTGCGTCTGGAGGTAGCTTGCGATGAGGGCAACGATGTACATCCCAAGCAACATCCCACCAGCGACAAGAACCGCGTGGAAATCTTTGTCGCGGATGATGTGTTCGTCGATCGTGCGGCCGATGAGATATGGCGCGGCAAGCTGCATGAACGAGTTCACGAGGATTGCGATGCCGGCGAGCGCCATCGTCTTCTTTTCTTCACGAAGCATCGGCCAAAGCTTCTTAGCTGCGGCAAAGAAGGACCCCTTCTTTTCTGTGCCTTCTGGCTTATTCAGCGTGTAATTCATAGTGGCTGGTGCTACGTTGCGAATTGTAGATTTGGACATATTCTGGTGACGACGTGAGGAGTTCCTTGTGCGTTCCCGTTGCGAGAATCTCGCCTTCCATGAGGAGCACGATCTGGTCGTAGTCTTCTACAGACGAGATTTTCTGCGTCACAGAGATGAGGGTGATGCTTGGATAATTCTTGAGGACGTTCGCCAAGATTTTCTGTTCGGTCTTACTATCGACGCGTGCGGTGAAGTCATCCAGCAAAAGAATTTTTGGATTGAGGGCGAGCGCGCGAGCCAACATGATGCGCTGCTTCTGTCCGCCAGAGAGGCTCGTCCCACGTTCGGACACGATCGTCTCAAGCTTGTCTGGAAGCGTATCAACGAAATCTGAGAGCTCAGCTGTTTCAATTGCCCTGCGCATCGCTTCGTCCGTGACGTCCTTATTAAAGGCGATGTTCTCGCGGATGCTCATATTGAAGATAATGCTGTCCTGGAACACGAACCCGACTTGCTGGTAGAAACGCCCCGGCTCGTAGTCCATGCTCGCACGGCCATCGAATTCCACCGTCCCTGTTTGCGGAGTGAGGAGCCCGGTTAATACATACAAGAGCTGCGTCTTTCCTGCTGCCGTTGGGCCGATGATGGCCGTCCGTGTGCCAGCCGGGACAGTAAACGAGACGTCATCGAGGGCGATTTTTTCGCCGTACGACATCGTGACGTGATTCAATGCAACCTTGCCAGTCAGTGGCTCGACGACGTTCCCTGTGTGGACGGTTTCTGGAGCATTCAACACTTCGCTGATGCGTTGATATGACGCGGTGGCTTGCGCCATGATGCTACTCACGAACCCAAGGATGAAGATCGGGAAGATCAAGATGACGATGTAGCTGTTGAACGCGGCAAAATCACCGATCGTCATCGTTCCATCGATTACAAAGTGGCCGCCCAAGACGAGAATCGTCAGGACCGCGAGGTTTGCAACGAACCCGACGATTGGGATCATGCTCGCAAAGAGTGAAAGGATCTGCATCCCAAGATCTTTCGCCTTGGTGTTGGCGGCGATAAATTTTTGGTATTCCGGTTGTTGCGAGTTCAAGACACGGATGAGCGCGGCGCCCAAGATGCTTTCATTGATAACCTTGTTCAGCCAGTCGATCACTTCGCGGCTCTTAAGGAACAGGGTGCGGACCCGACCAAAAATCACGAAGAACGTCCCGCCGATCAGTGGGATAATCATGAGGACGGCAAGACCGAGCTTCCAGTTGAGACTGATGAGCAATATGCCCGCACCGATAATCGTAAACAGCGATGAGGCGATTGAGACAACCGCTTGCGAGACGAACGTCTTGATCGAGTCGATGTCGGCCGTGAGGTTCGTCAGGAGCTTGGATGGGTTGGTCGTCTGGATGTAGGTGTGGCTTTGGCGCGAGATCTTTGCAGAGAGATCCTGGCGCAAATCACGGGCGACGCGTTCCGACGCGTACGTCTGCATGATGCTCTGGAGATACGTGAAGATAAAAATAAAACCTGCAGCTCCAAGGAACTCAATGAGCAACGTATTGAGCATGTAGTTACCTGCGACCAAGCTATCAATGGTATTCGCAATGATCTGCGGCACAACGAGGTTCAACGCGTTGGCACCAAGTGCGAACAGGACGAGCAACGCAATCGCGCCACGATACGGCTTCAAGAGACCGAAGACATTCGGGCCGGATGGCTTTTTTGGGCGTATTGGTTTGACTGTTTTCATAGGTGGTTAAAAATGAGTGATCAATTTTTGGAGGAGTGTATGGTACTGCTTCAACTCTTCGAGGGTTAATGGCGAAAATACCGTTGTGAGCCTTGATACCTGATGCTTCTTAGCCCGATGGAGGGTGCTCCGTCCGGTATCAGTCAATGAAAGACGGATCTTTCGGCGGTCATGGCCATCTGGGATCCGCCGGATCTTCTTGTCCCGTACCAATCCTTCAATGAGTTGTGTTGCCGCAGAGGGGGTTATCCGCAAGCCATGAGAAAGCTCCTTCAATGTGTGTGGCTCTGCGCTATCCAGGAAAGATAAGATACCGAATTGCGCGAGTGTCGGCAACCCCTTGGGGAGCTCCCCTGTTTTATGGGAGGATGCCCAAAAGCGGCGCATAGACACAAAGTCCGTTGCAATGGCCGCAAGAAGGTCAGGTCGATTCATGTAGGTAATAAACTATTTAGCACCTTATCGAAGAGTGGTCAACGCCCAGCAAATCCGGGACATTGACAACTTGGCTTTTTCGTATATACTCGCTTGCACTCGTCACAATCACGTGACGTGCAGACCGGAGCACCCAATTGAAACAGATAACGCGCCTCGCGTGGATGGCGATCCTCGCCCTCTTCGTCGCAGGCCTCCCTTCCGTTGCATTTGCCGCTCACTGGCAGAACCCTGACAACTACACACGTAGCCCCAGCGGGCTCGCCCCAACCAACCTCATCACCTTCACAGCCGACTTCGATGACGAAGAGGGATGTCCGACCCAAACGTACAGCTTCTGGCTGTTCGATGACGAAGGCACCCCTCTCGGCGCCGTCGGAACGAGCGTGACCCTTCAAGGCTCCGGCGTGAGCCAAGAAGTCTCCCTCCCTGACAGCGTCGGCGTCGAAGACGTCCGCCTCGCGTGCGTGGATGCGTTCGGCGGCCGCGCAGACTCTGGTTCGACACTCGAATCCGGCAGCCCCGCCTTCACCCCGATGGATCCCGTCACCGCGAACTGGCAGACCCCACTCCACTACGCGCGCTACCCCTACGGAGTGATGCCCACCAACCCGGTGTCTCTCTCCGTCGACTTCCTCGACGAGAGCGGGTGCAGCAACCAGACCTAACAGCTTCTGGGTTTTCGATGGGGATACCCCCATTGTGAAGGCCGGTGAAGATGTTGTGCTGGTCGGCACGAACCTGACACAAATCGTCAACCTGCCTCATGGCGTACCGGTCTCGGCGCTCCGCCTCGCGTGCACCGATTCGAACGGTGATTACGTCGATGGCACCGCGAACCTGGAGACAGGGTCGCCGGCGTTCACACCGTACGACGCTTCGACAGCGCTCTGGGACAGCCCGGATGACTACATGCGTTTGCCATCTGGTTCCAACCCAGACAACCCAATCACGATGGGCGTCCACTTCAGTGACGAGACCGGGTGCTCGTCACATACATACCGTTTCTGGATCTTCGATGACGGCGGCGATCCGGTCCATGGCGCAGGAACGGTTGCTGAGCTCGTGGACGGGTGGGTGGTCCAGAACTTCTACCTCTCCGATGGCGTCGGCGTCGAAGCCGTTCGTCTCGCGTGCGTAGACGAAAACGGTGACATCGTCGACTCCAGTTCGACCCTCGAATCCGGATCGCCATCGTTCACGCCACACGGCATGCTGTACATCGCGAACTGGGACGATCCCGCGAACTACACCCGCTCCCCGTCCGGCTCGATACCCGAGAACCCCGTCACGTTCTCGGTCCAGTTCTCCCACGAGACCGGGTGCAGCAACCAGACCTACCGGTTCTGGGTGTATGACGATCTCGGCTCCCCCGTCCAAGGGCTCGGGACGAACACGTCCCTCGACAACATGGTCCTCTCACAAGAGGTCTCCCTCCCCGATGGCGTCGGCGTCGAAGCCATCCGGCTGGTCTGCACCGATTCGGGTGGCGACATCGATGATGTCACTAGCGACCTCGAAGCAGGCTCGCCGGCGTTCACACCGTACGATGACGTGATCGAGGCCCACTGGCAAAATCCGGCGAACTACGCACGTTCCCCGAGCGGCTCCAGCCCGACGAACCCCATCACGTTCTCCGTCGACTTCAATGACGAGACGGGGTGCCCGACCCAAATCTACAGCTTCTGGCTGTTCGAAGGGAACGGGACACCGATCGGACCAGTCGGCCCGAGCGTCACCCTCGTGGGGACGCACCTCGAACAGACGGTTTCGCTCGCCGACAACGTCGACGTCGAGACCATCCGCCTCGCATGCGTGGATGCGTTCGGCGGCCGCGCAGACTCCGGCTCGGACCTCGAAGCTGGGTCGCCATCGTTCACGCCTCAGGACCCATGAGGGTCTTTGTACCGGATAGCTGATCTACGCATGTGGATCGGCTATCCGGATTTTTTATATCTTCGATAAAGAAAAAGCCGCCAATCGCTCAATTGAGCGTGGCGGCGTTGAAGGAGGGTTGGGGCGCCCCGACGAGCGTCCAAACACCGGGGACGAACTCGTGCAAAAAACGCGTGTCGAGCAAGAAGTCGACCTTGAACTGGCGGCTTCCAGCGGCCACTTCGGCCTCGAACTTGATCCCGCTCTGGGCGCCCATGTTGAGCACCTTGTAGGTGGTTGTCATGTTCGCCTCGCCAACGTTCTTGTCGTAGTAGGAGTGCCTCGTGAGCTGCTCCTCGACCATCTCGAGCGCCATGAGATACAGCCGTTCCGCGATCGCTTCGGTCATATACAAGCCGCTCGTCCGCAAGAAACACATCGAGCTTTCTGTAAACATTCAACCTCCAGAAAAGAGCTGCGTTTGTGCCATTGGGAATATCATGAAACACGACGATTGTCAACATATATCCCTTGCCTCATCACCTGATCCCTGCTAGGGTTTCCGCGCCTGAAATGGCAGAAGGAGGGTGTTTCAGTGAGTTCATTCAATCCCATGCTTGCGGTGGATTTCATCGAGGGACGTTGGAAGGAGATCCTCCCGGTCCTCTCGAAGTACATCACGATCCCGAACCTCTCGCCTGCGTTCGACGCATCCTGGGCCAAGAACGGCCACATGGATCGTGCGGTTGGGCTCATCGAGTCGTGGTGCTCAACGCAAAACCTCCCCGGCCGTAGGGTTGCGAAGATGAATATCGAAGGGCGCACGCCGATCATCTTCATCGACATCCCAGCAACGGACGGCTCTGACAAGACCGTACTGCTCTACGGCCACCTGGATAAACAACCTGAGTGTGGCACGTGGCGCGAAGGCCTCAGCCCCTGGACCCCGGTGCAGGACGGCGACCGGCTCTACGGACGTGGCGGTGCGGATGATGGGTACGCGGTCTTCGCGGCAGTCACCGCGATCCAGGCGATCCATGAGCAAGGCGTCCCACACGCACGGTGCGTGATCATCATCGAGGCAAGCGAAGAATCCGGAAGCCCGGATCTCCCCGCCCACATCGAGGCTCTCGGCTCGCGCATCGGCAAGGTGGATCTCGTCATCTGCCTCGACTCGAGCTGCGGAGACTACGATCACCTATGGAGGACGACTTCGCTCCGCGGTGTCGTGATGGCAGATCTTCGCGTCGACGTCCTCGAGCACAGCATCCACTCAGGAAGCGGCGGAGGCCTCGTCGATTCGAGCTTCCTCATCCTGAGCAAGCTCCTGCTGCTACTCGAGGAACAACTCGCCGCAAAGCAATCCACGCCCACGGAGAGGTACCTAGAGGCACAAGACGTCGGAATGACGCTCGGCCTCTCAGTGCTCGACCTGCTCCCTTGGCTGGACGGCAAGAACCCCCTGCGGCATTCGAGCCTTTCCCACAACACGATCTCCTACTGGATCATGAGAAACACGTGGGAGTTCGCGCTCGCTGTCACGGGCATCGATGGCATCCCGCCGCTCGAAAAAGCCGCAAACGTCCTGCGTCCGTACACAACGGCGCGGATCTCGCTCCGGATTCCTCCGATGGAAAGTCCGGAGGAGACGGTCGAATCCATACGTCGCATTCTGCGTCGGGTCCCTCTCCCTGGCGTGAACGTCACGTTCACGCCCAAGGTCACTGCTGAGGGTTGGAACGCCCCAACGCTTGCGCCATGGCTCAAGGAGAGCCTCAACGTGGCGTCGAACGAGTTCTTTGGCAACATGTCCCTCGCAACCGGCGAAGGCGGGACAATCCCGTTCATGGGGATGCTTGGCAAGAGCTTCCCCAACGCGCAGTTCCTTGTGACAGGCGTCCTTGGCCCCGAATCGAACGCGCACGGCCCGAACGAGTTCCTGCACATTCCGACGGCCAAGAAGGTCACGGCGTGTGTCGCACAGATCATCGCCGACCACTCGAGGTCGCGCTAGCTAAAGATCCTCCTGGATCTTTTTTCTTTGCTTTGTTACGCTCAAATCCGTTATGCGAGCCTTCTTCCATGAATTCCTGATGTTCGGCCTCAAGCAAGCCCGCACCTGCATCTTTGCCGGGACGTTTTTCGTGTTGCTCTTCATCTCACACAAACTCCCCCTCGGCCCGCTCCCCCGCTACGACTTTCTCTTTTTGAGTGCCGTCCTCGTCCAGATCATCTTGTATGTGACAAAAATCGAGACGAAAGATGAAATCAAAACAATCGCGCTCTTCCACGCACTCGGATTGTTGCTTGAACTCTATAAGACAAACCCGGCGATTGGATCGTGGGCGTATCCAGAATTTGGATATTTGAAACTTTGGACCGTGCCGCTCTACAGCGGGTTCATGTACGCCGCCGTTGGGAGTTACATTAGTCAGAGCTGGCGCATCATGAAATTAAAATTGACGGGGACGATTCGCTATCACGCAGCCGCCGTTCTTGCGATTATAATCTACATCAACTTTTTTACGAATCACTACTTGCCCGACATCCGCTGGATCTTGATCCCACTCGTCTTCGTTGTCTATTGGGGCGTGTGGGTTGAATTCGTTGTGATCGAGAAGGTCCGCCGTATTCCCCTCTCCGTTTCATTTGGACTCATCGCCTTCTTCATCTGGATCGCAGAAAATATCTCAACGTATCTTGGCGCCTGGAAATATCCGGACCAACTCACGACGTGGAATATGGTTGGACTTGGGAAGATTACTTCATGGTTCATGCTCGTCATCATCAGCTTCATCCTCATTGCAAACTTGAAGCATGTAAAAGAAAAACGTGTTGAGGCGTGATATGGCGACGTACATCGTGAGAGCTGGAGATTCACTCAGCGCCATCGCAACACGCTCTGGTGTAACGTTGCGTGAACTCGTGCAAGCAAATCCACAAATCACGAACATTAACTTGATCCGGATCGGTCAGATCATTACGATTCCCTCGAAGCAACCTCCGGCACCGACGGCGATCATCACACCCGCGCAGTTCCACGCCATCGTGCCGACACTCGATGTTGGTCGCGCGACGGAACTTTGCGAACCGCTCATCGCGACATTGCAGGAATTCGGTCTTTCAACCGTTGCGAGACGCGCGGCATTCATCGCACAAGCGGCTCATGAGTCTGCGGGGTTTAGCACATTTATTGAGAACTTGAATTACAGCGCTGCGTCATTGAATCGTGTATGGCCGTCTCACTTTCCACTCGCGATAGCAGCGCTCTACAACAGACAACCAGAACGCATCGCGAACCGCGCGTATGCCAATCGAATTGGAAATGGAAACGAAGCAAGTGGTGACGGTTGGCGGTATCGTGGCCATGGCGTTTTTCAATTAACAGGAAAAGCGAACTATGCCGCATGCAGTGCAGCGCTCGGACTCGACCTCGTGTCACATCCAGAACTCCTTGAACAAACGACGAACGCATTTCGAAGCGCTGGCTGGTTTTGGAACTCAAAAGCACTCAGTCCGCTCGCGGATATGGGAAACTTCAACGAGATTACGAGACGGATCAATGGAGGATATAATGGGATTGAAGACCGGGTGAGGTATTGGAATACGGCGAAGATCGTCTTGCGTGGATAACAAAATCCCCTGCCGTAAGCAGGGGTTTTGATTGGGTTAGCGTCCCACGTTGTGGAAGTGACCCATCATGGTATCCATAACGTTCACGCCAGTCGCAGTGACCGTTGTGCCGTTTTTGGTCCCATGGACCATCACCATGTCACCAACTTTGATGTCGGAGATGGCGACCGTGCTGGCATTGCGAAAGAAGTCCTTGGAAACTTTCGCCGTGCTCGCATCGATCGTGATGGTTGTGTTGTCGCGGTCTTGGACCGTAATCATCGAACCGCTTATTGCCGTAACCTTGCCACCCGCCGTTGGCTTTTCACCTTGGAAGGGAGGCTTCATCCCCTGCCGGAACCCATGCCCGCCGCCTAAATGGCCTCTTGCCGCAGCCATGGTCTTTGAGTCAAACGCTGGCCGGTTTTCGGCCATCTTTGGACGCCCATGGACGCCGTGTTGGAGGTTGGAATGGAGAGATTGCGCCGCCGTTGCACCAGGCAACACGGCAGCGGATGCGACAAGCGCACCTGTGATGAGGTTGGAGAGTATTGGCATGATGCGTAGAAGATTCGGGAATTAACTGCAGGGCGCGCGGACCTGCAGAGATACTACGAATGAGGTGCAGAGGATGGTGCCACCGGTGGGCAACGAATGAGAAGGCAACAAAATCCCTCCGAGTGGAGGGATTTTGTGTTTTGGTTGGCTATTGAGAAGAGCGAACAATCCTGATAACCTAAATTCATGAAAACATACGGAGTGGCTTTTCGTTATAGTCCCATTTACGACGAGCAATGTCGCGCCGCTTTCGAATTATTGCCAAAACATGAACGACCGTATCCGGATACAAAAACGGTCACGACCTTCATGCGTCGCTTGGAAAAAGAGTGGCAAAAAAATGAGCGCGCTGTCTTTAATGCTATCCAGCGATTTTCTGGAATCAAATGGACCGTAAAAGAACACACCTGCTATGTGGTTGGGTCAGGGGATCCTTTTTCTGATCCGTTGACAATGCCTGTATTTGACCAGGAAGCGCCTATTTTCTATGTTGCAGACGTGTTATGCCACGAACTTATTCATCGCAATCTACTCGAACCTGCTTTTGCGATCCATTGGACAAAAACGATGACGCGATTAAAAAAACATTTCCCTAAAGATACTGAAAATACCCTCGTACACGTACTCGTGCACGCGATTCATGAACGGATCTATCTTAACCTATTCTCTGAGGATAGATTAAAGCGCGACAAACGTATTATTTCAGTTTATCCAGAATATCGTCGCGCATGGGAAATTATCGAACAAGTCGGCGCGCAAAAAATCATTGACACGTATCTCAGATAAGAAAAAAGCGTCGCTACTAGGAACGACGCTTTGAGTTTGAAGCTAGCTCAGGCTCGCCCTTGCATGTACATGCAAGGGCGAGCTTCGCCCGGACACTGGCCCCGTTCAGATGCTGATGCCGCAGTTCGTGCCAGTACGACTGCACGAGGTGTTCATGGCCTCGGCGCTGGTCTGCGTGCCCTTGGACCGGATCTTGAGACCCAGCTTCTTCAGGCGGTTCTTCTTCTTACGCATTGAGAATGTTCGACTCCTTTCTTCCAGTTCAGGCGAGCGGATGGATTTTCGGTACCGAACGCCTTGTAGTTACCCCAACTTCTCGACAGTGCCTCATCAATTTACACAGTCGAGGCAAACCGAGATCTTGTTCTCCGTAACCGAATTTGATGGAGACAACGTCGGGGATGATCGAACGCGTCACGACCAATGGTTGATCGCGAAACGTGCTTTTGGGGAGAGCGTGCTCATAGTAGAAAAGTGGGCCGACTTTGTCAACGACCCAATTAAGACACAGCTCAGGATCAGCATATTTCGGGAATCGACTAATTCCACCTGTCTTTAAGCCCGACGACCACGCATCGACATAGTCGAACGCGTATCCGCTGATGAAGCATCGCAGATGGTCTTCTACAGACCGCACCCTCTTCGGAGGCACCTTAGACCTGGCGACCTCGTCCAACTCCGTGATTCCGCGTAGAACTTCGGCGCATGCGTGTGCAGATGCATTTGTAAGATTGTAATCGCTGGCAGAAGAAACGATGCTTGACCGTCGTTTACGATCAATGGCGACAACGCATACGCTCGGAATAGATGTCGTGATGTCTAGAAAACGCAGCTCTACACCTTTCGCGTGCCACGCACGAATGTATTGTTCGAGATACTGCATTTCTGTATCCGGTAGTCGCGGTGGCATTGAGCCGGAGAACCACCACGCAATCAGGCTTTCACGCTCCAACAGCTCGGACGTAGCTTTCCAGAGAGCCATTTGTATATCCGTATGCGCAGCGACGCCGTTAGATGTCGCGTAGCAGTAGAGCTTCTTATTATCATCCCCGTAGGGATAGAACAAAAAATCTCCTGGGACATACGCCTTAGCATCGCCTCCCCACTTCCGAACCGCATACCACGATGCAATGGAACGCCGATTAAACGTTGCAAGGCGCGAGGGAACAGGTTGTTGTTTGGCGTATCTCTGGAGATCGTGCGGATGGATGATCTCCACGCTCCCCAGATCTGACATAATCCCGGTCTTCACGGGCGGAGGAATCCATCCTGTACTAAAACGCTCTACGCCTTCTGCGATCGCTTTCACGACCGCAAGTTCTCGCGTAGACGATTCGGCACCCACGACCTGCATGTCCATTCCTTTTCCCCGATGAGCAATCGGAACGGCAGATCGAGCTCGTACGGAATAGCGGTCAACGAAAAGATTCGGATCGCGTCTCCGCACTTCGAATGAATTAACGATGCCAGTAGGTCCTACGTACGCAGCGATCAACTTGGCCGAAACCAACCCAGATGAAGTGACTTTGGACCCTGCCTTGTAACCGCCAGCGACGACGATCAAGGGGACTTCCGTTTCCGATAGCTTCAGCACACGTATGCAGGACGCTTCGGCAAACGCACCAATCTCGCACGTTGCGAGTCCGTGCTCGAGTGCATGTAGTTCGATGTTTTGCGCGATGTGTCCGGCTTCCAGCATAGCGTAGCGCCAGCCGCGCGCGCCGTATTTCTTTGTCGCGTGCTCGTAATCCGCCGTGATGACCATGTAGACCGGAGCACGTTCACATGGAGCATAAGGAACGAACATCTTCATGACACGACTTGCAGGAAGATTGCGTTCGTCCCATGCGCGATACGAACCGTTGCGACGCACGAGAGTCAGTACTCGACACGCATAAAGTCCTCCAGCGGAAGGGACGCTTCGATGCATCCCCCAACCTTCAAGCCCCGCACGGGTGAGCGAGGAGGCTTGCTGATCGCTGATCTCTTCATTCATGAAAACTCGAACTGACTCTCTCGCAGAAAGAAGCTTCATGAGAGGAGTTGCATCCTCCGGAAGAGCAACGTCGAGCACCTGCTTCTGATCGTTATGGAGCAAGCACATATCCTCAGCCGTTCGGGGCGCGAGAGGAACGCCGCTCGGGTTCATGGAAATCTCTTCCATGGTCAGCGGCATGCGCCGATTCGTCGTGATCAGATTCAGATCGAACAACCCCTCCAACAGATCGTTCGCATCCTGTGCGGACATCGAATGATCTTTTTGGAGCTTGACCCTCATTTCTCTTGCGGTACGGAGATGGCCGTGGCGAAGAACCGCCAACAATCCACCGAAGTTGTCGCCCTCGATGGTGCAGTCGCGAGCAAATGCAGAATCGACAACGACAGTGCCGTTGCGATGCCGCAGCCGCTGCGCAAGCACGATGATACGTTCGTCGTTATCAAACATCTTTCGCCTCTTTTCTTTGTTAAGGGACTGGTGCTTCTTTAGCATCAACCGACCACCCGGTCAAGACGGAGGTATCCGATTTTTCAATGACGGGAACACTCGCAAAATAGCAGTAAAAATCTGTACATCAGTAAGCATAGGCAACCGGTGGGCAACGAATGGGAAGGCAGCAAAATCCCTCCGAGTGGAGGGATTTTGTGAGTTTAAACCGCACAATTTTCATTACTGTAGATATCATTAAGATCACGGAAGTACTGGAGCATGACCGTTCGTTCGATGCGTGGCTGGAGATGTGTCGACAGAACGGCGGGAGTTGCTGGTTTTAGACCGATGAGCCAGGCGCCTCTTTAAAGACATGCTAGAACCGACCGGGGGTTGGGTCATTTCTTCGTACCCATGCCTATAAACGACGTCGGGAAACTACAAAGCGATCAGCCAAGCGAAGGTTGAATAGTAAAAATGAGGTAAATTATCGGGCGTGGCTTTGACTAAACACCAAAAATGTGGAACGCAGTATATAGGGACAATAGTTATCCACTTACATTTTCTAAGCCCTTCGATATAATAGAAATGATAAAGATTGATCAACTTCATATGAATCGAAGCAATATTGCCGACATTGAGACATATCCCGACATTCTTTCCCTGAAGGAAGTTTCAGAGATTTTAAGAATTTCTCAAATTACGCTTAGACGTTGGGACAATAAGGGGTTGTTGAAAGCTTTTCGACCGACTAAGACACAGCAGAGGAGATATCTTAAAAAAGATGTAGCTAATTTTTTGCAGCCATCATTACTTGAAAGATTGTCTCCAGCATCTACGAGCTCTCCCCTAGAAAAAACTTTTGAAACCGAAAAAGAATACATTAAAGCGAATGGTGAGCACTACACTCCCGAGATTCTCGCTTCATTCGTTGCAAAAAAAATTGCTGAAGCGATTGGAGAGAAGGTTTCCGATCGTTTAAAAATTCTCGATCCTGCCGTGGGTGACGGTGAGCTATTATTGCCGCTTGCCGCTTTAATGTCCGCTTCTTGTAAACACGGCTTGGAAATATCTGGGTTCGATATCAAAAATGAAGCACTGGCCAAAGCTAAGGATCGTTTAGCGCGGCAGAGCATCGAATCCAGCTCAACCTTTGTTAATGCCAATTTTTTGGAATTCGCTTTGAACCCAAATAATCAGAATAACTTTGACATCATCATATCCAATCCTCCCTATGTCAGAACTCAGGTAATGGGTTCAGCACAATCTCAGGCACTCGCTTCTCAATTTGATTTAGGTGGAAGAGTGGACCTTTACTACGCCTTTCTAGATGGCATGGCAAAAGTCCTTAAACCGGATGGCATCGCAGGAGTGATCGTTTCGAATAAGTTCATGAAAACAAAATCGGGAGCAGATGTACGGACTAGACTCTTACAAGAATTCGATATTCTGCATGTTTGGGACTTTGGTGACACTCAGTTATTTGAAGCGGCTGTGTTGCCGTGTGTTCTTCTATTGAAGAAGAAAGGATCTATCTCTAAAAATGATAAATCGAAATTTACCACGATATATTCTTCGCGCGAGCTGGATGACTCCACTCCTATTTTTAAGAACGTGGTTTCTGCTGTTGAGCATGCTGGCAAAATCAAGGTCGAAGATAAAATATTTGAAGTTCTGCATGGATATTTAGCTCCGGAAAATCCTTCCGATGTTTGGAAACTCTCCACCGAGAAAGGCGATGAGTGGCTCCAACGAGTAAAGCAAAATACTTGGAAAGAATTCCAAGATTTGGGCAAGATTCGCGTTGGCGTAAAGACCACGGCTGATAGCGTCTTCATCCGTGAAGACTGGGATAGTTTTCCTACGGAAAGTCTCCCGGAGCTACTAAAGCCTCTAACAACCCACGGAGTCGCCAGACAGTTCAAACAAGATGGAGTTTCTAGTGCAAAAATTCTTTATACTCACGAAATTCGGAATGGAAAACGATGCCCAGTTGATATAGAGAAATATCCTAAATCCAAGAAATACTTGATGCAGCACGAAGAACAGCTCACCTCAAGAAAATATGTCATCGAGGCTGGAAGAAGTTGGTATGAGATATGGGTTCCGCACTCGCCAGATCTTTGGGTAAGACCAAAAATTATCTTTAGAGATATCGTCAAAGAGCCTACGTTCTGGATGGATGTAGATGGATCAATTGTTAATGGCGATTGTTATTGGATGACATTAGATCAAGAAACGGATATGGATCTGCTATGGCTAACATTGGGAGTCGGCAACTCAAAATTTATCGAAGACTTCTACGATCATAAATTCAACAATAAAATTTATGCAGGCCGTAGGAGATTCATGACGCAGTACGTAAAGCAATTTCCATTACCGAATCCCAAAACGGAGATGGCCAAGGAAATAATTGCCACAAGTAAGAAGATCTTTGATCTTCTACCCTCGAATGATGTGACTGAATTGAAACAGGCTCTTGATGGTCTGGTTTGTAGCGCCTTCGGCGTCTCCTAGCTAAACAAGTTCTTTGGCAGAGGCAGCTGAATCTTTTTATTTACAGTGTTGCCTTGGAACTGAGGGAATCTACTAAAAAAATCTTCTCCGGTTGTTAGATAGCAGTGAGTTAGTTTAATACCATCTTTACCATTTACTCCGTAAAATAAAACGTAACGAATGTCACAGTATCGAATATTAAAATCGTCTATTTGGATACCGTTGATAATTTCAGTGCTGTTCGGAAGTGCTTTGCCTAAATCAATCGTTGGAGAAGTTTGGAGCTTAACTTCTAAAAGTTGATTAAGGATATCCGGATAACTGCCATTGTCACGAAAACTGGAATAATTAAGCGATGCGCAGATCAGCTTATGCAAAACTGCGCCTCTATTTCTATCTTGATCGAACCCTGTATCTGTAATCGTTTGACCGACGAGTTCTTTTAAGCAGGCGAACAGACTCTGAATTGATAAAAGATTACTTCGGGTCGGGCTATCTATGGGGCTCACTTTCGATAGGTCAGCCTTCTTACTCACAAAATGCTTAAGCTGCTTTGTATCGGAACTCGAAATTAACTCAGCAGATTTTTTGCTAGTGATAATTGTCGCCTGGTATTTGATCGTGAATGTTCCTGTTTTATCAAGCTTTGCAATCTCATCTCCATTCAATATTTTTATGCGGGCGATTTTGTCTTTCAGAACCTGTATTAAAACATACCTACGTTTCGGGCTAACCTCTTCATTCCAGATTTGTAGGTTGTTCGATTTTTGAATGTAGATATCAAAATCTTGCCCTACGAATCTTGGATGGGTTTTGATAAATGATGCAGGTACCGGATAACCCAAAGCAGTACACACTGACTCTTTAACCACCCTTGATCTAGTCCTCGGTGGTAGTCCGATCAAAGATTTTCCTTTTAAAGCTTTCTGTAAAATTTTTTCCAAAAAATCATTTGGAACCAATAGATGAGCCGGCACTTTATCGTAGATGCTCAATCCACTCTTCGTAATTTCAGAAACAAAGCTCTTTGCTGTATTGGGTAACTTTCTCGCCATAAACATAAGCATTCTTTCAGTTATGACGCATTAACGCAAGCCTTTTGAGGCATCCTGGACGCCCCACCGTCCTGGCGTCATCAGTGTGGTCGTATGATGACCAAATTCACAACAAGGTCGGCAGGGGCTCCCGACCGCACACAAATCGAACAGAAGCCTCAGAAGGTGAAGTATTGCCTCTACGCTCGCAAGAGCACGGAAAGCGAAGAGCGACAGGTCCTCTCTATCGATTCGCAATTCAAAGAGATGCTCCAATTAGCCGAAAGGGAGGGACTTGATGTGGTCGAAATGCGACGCGAAAGTCACTCGGCAAAATCGACTGGCGAGCGTCCAGTCTATAACGAACTACTTGCAGATATTCGGCTTGGGAAATTCGGCGGCATCCTTACGTGGGCACCGGATCGGTTGAGCAGAAACGCTGGTGACCTTGGAGCACTCGTAGATCTCATGGATCAAGGGCTCCTTCATGAGATCCGTACATACGGTCAAAAATTCACGAACATCCCGAACGAGAAGTTCATGCTGATGATTCTTGGATCGACGGCCAAGCTGGAAAACGACCATCGAGGTGAAAACGTGAAACGTGGACTACGGACGAGAGCGGAAATGGGCTTATGGCCTGGAGTAGCACCCCTTGGATATCTACACCAAGGACGGATGGATCGAAAATGTCAGATTCTTGTTGATCCGGTTCGTGCGCCTATCATCAAACAAATCTTTGAAAAGATGGGCTACGAGCTATGGAGCGGAAGGAAAATCTACAATTGGTTGAAACACGACCTCAATTTCAAAACACGAGGCAACAAATCACTCACGCTAAGCGGCCTCTATCGCATCATCGACAACCACATGTATTACGGCGTTTTCGAACGACCGGTAAAAAGTGGATGCTGGTACGAAGGCAAGCACACGCCAATAATCACGAAGGAGTTGTTTGATAAAGCCCAAGCCCAACTCAAACGCGACCAAATTGTTCGCGAGAACAAGGAATTTGCATTCACAAAACTTTTCACCTGTGGACTTTGTGGATCGGGTATCAGCGCGGAAGAAAAATATAAACAGCTCAAAGATGGAACGACTGCGAAATACGTTTACTACGGATGTTCACGGGCGAGGGATCGTGATTGCAAAAACCAATACATCCGAGAAGAAGAGCTAATCACGCAACTATTTAATATCATGGACCAGGTCAACATCAACGAGCTTGGTATGCGTCACAAACTGGAAGAAGAGATAAAACGATTCGGAAAATTCCAGAGCATCGTGCTTGGCGGAAAGGGAAAGCAGGATCCAGCTGAGGCGGAGGTGAATATTCGTACGTATGTAAAGTACCTCCTGAAGGAAGGAACGGTAACGGAGAAAAGGGAGCTGTTGGGGAATCTACGCAGCAGGTTGGTGTATGAAAATAAAACAATTAGACTGCTATAAACAGGATGGATTTATTTAGGTTGAATATCTTCCCATTCTCCGCGATCATTTTTCCGTCTATCGATCACTTCCGGGGGAAACCGCATCCATTTACCTTTTTTTGTTCGCACCTTGCGTTCTATTGCAATGTGATGAGCTTGATCAGAGCTGATTTGGCCGTCATCAGCAACAGGCACACCTTCTTTTTCGAAACGACGCATCTCCTCTAGGATTTTGTTGCTCGATTCGTTTTCGGGTTGCGGGCTAAGATTGATCCTATCCTTACGCCACGTAGGAGACATGTACTTATCCCAGAGACTTGAAACGAGGAACGTATCGTCAGATGGAGGATAGAAAGCAAAGCTTGAAACACCACGCTGTTTAACGTCATCAGGTAGTGCGTCGTAGTGTCGATCAAGATTCGCGAGGTCAGCTTTCAGCTCCGATCCTGAAATAAACATCTGATCGTCTCGCAGAAAGAATGGAACCAGATCCGCATGCAGTTTGTCGTTAGAGACAAAGACGTGGCAAAATGGCAAATAATACAGATAGGCCAGGTCGATCACGTGACTTGGTCGGCCACGACCTATGAGATCTGTAGCGATAGCTAAGTAGAAAAAGAAGTTTACTGAAACGACATAATAAAAGAATGGAGCGAAATCCTTAACAGGCGCCTTTCCAGAATCGCGCCATCGCTTCAAGGTCAATTCTTGAGATGCAGACGGAACGTCGAGAATAGAGAGACCGAAAAGGAGCAACTTTTCGTGATCCGAGTTAGTCAAATAAAATTCTACGAAACGCTTAATGCCGTTAAGATCCTTTGGTTTTCCCAAAGGGAAAAATTTCTGGAAGTACTGGTACTTCTCCTCCAGGCTCGAGATGGTCAAGTCTTTTCTCCACGCCTTAGCGTAAGATCTTTCAAGATCCAAGAACTGACCTTTTTGCCATCTCGCAAAAGCTTCTTCTTCAGGGGATTGCTGGAACATGATGCCCATCTTCCCATCTAGCTCATGAGTAATCCCACCAGATATGATGGGCCGCCCAGTATCCATTTCCACCTTGGCACCCATTGAGAGTTCACCGGCCAAAAGTGTGGCGTGATGTACATTCGGACGTGATCCCATATCTGGCGTTTTATAAGCTATGCTCCCGACGATGTCTTCGGGTGTACGTCCGGACCTAGTTCTTTTCTCCAAATTAGCGAGTGTCTCGACGAAAAAAAGGGGTGTGATATTTGAAAGGAAAAAATTATCTAGCCACATCGCTTCGTCGGGATTGAGGCTTTCTAGAAAAGACTTATCGAAGATTAATGTTGGACCCATGAGGCTATCCTAATAGGGATCTTGCACCTAAGCAATGAGCAATATTATTCTTTCTGAAATTGCACAAAACCGCCCTTTCGGACGGCTTTGTTGGTCACAATTGATACCGCACAGACCTCGAACGCTTTGAGGCACTCGGGTCTGCCGATACTAAATTGTCATGGCGGAGAGGGAGGGATTCGAACCCTCGCGGGGCTTGTGACCCCCTAGGAGATTAGCAATCTCCCCCCTTCAGCCTCTTGGGTACCTCTCCGTGGCTTGTTGTGGGGGCGGCGGGACAGTACCAATAAAACGCGGTGTCTTCAAGGGCGGTGGGCTGTGGTACGCTATACGCATATGAAACCCTCAATCTCGATGTATTTCGTGTTTGCGACGGTGATGTCGCTGATCCTGGGGACGATCCTTGGGTATGCGCTTGCGGCGTATGAGTTTAATCGGCCTGTGCAGAGCGGTGGAACCTCGCAGACGGCAATATCATTTGAGGAATGTGTCGCGATGGGAAATCCTGTCATGGAATCCTATCCGCGCCAGTGCCGGACAACGGATGGCAAGCTGTTTGTCGAAGATATAAAGGCCGTCCCGCCAACCCCGCCATCAAACACGCCTCCTCCAGCAACCGATCCTGAACAACCTCAGGCCAAGGCAAAAGATGGGTGTATCGTTGGTGGGTGCAGCTCTCAAATCTGCGCACTTGATACAGGTGAACCAATCATCTCGACGTGTGAGTTCCGTTCTGAATATTCCTGCTACAAGTTCTCGACGTGCGAAAAGCAAAAAGACGGCCAGTGCGGATGGACGCAGACAACCGAGCTCAAGTCGTGTCTCAAGAATCCACCACCGCTCATCTAGCCTCCCCTCTGGATATCCGTCCCATGAAACCCCTCTTTTCTGTTATCACGGCAACACATAACCGGGCGGATTTTTTGAGGCAGAATATTCGGAGCATCCAGGAACAACGGTGCGTCGGCTTTACTCACGAGCATATTATCGTCGACAACAATTCAACGGATGACACAGCGGACGTTGTGCGAGCATTCATGAAGGATGACCCTCGGATTATTTATATCCACAATCCGCGCAATCTCGGACCTGGAGATGCGTTGAACGTTGGCTATGCACGAGCAACTGGTGATTTGGTTGTCCCGTTGGATGACGATGACATGCTGCCATTAAGCAGTCTCCAGTTTAGGCATAATTTTTTTCAGGAATATCCGGACGTCGAATGGGCGTATGGCCACTGTATCTTTATCGATAAAGACAACAAGCTTTGGAAGGACTTATTGGAATATCGCGTAACGTATGAAGAGAAAGGGAGTACCCTTGATAATTTATTTGGACGTAATTTTATCCCGAATGGGACGGTGACAATCAAGCGCGACTGCATCAAAGCGGTTGGCGGGTGGGATACGGAGCTCTCGACGCAAGACTTTGATATGTGGCTGAAGCTTGCACACGCTGATTTTACACTTGGATATATGCAATCGTATCTTTGCTATTATCGTGTGCATCCAAACCAGCTCACCAAACTCCATCTCAAAGACGGGACGATACAGCGAGAAGGTGCCTATTACAGAAAAAAATACGGGAAATAAGCTACTTCCCCATCGCAATTGCAAAGCCGTAGATGCGTTTCGTGCCTGCGGCTTTTAAGATACGCGCCGCTTCTTTCATGGTGGAGCCGGTTGTGTAGACGTCATCGATAAGGAGGACGGCTTCTGGAACGGTCGATCCTGCGAAGAGCGAGAAGATTCCTTTAACGTTTGCGGTGCGGAGGATGCCGACTTCGAGGTCGGCTTGGGCGCTTTCGGTGTTGGATCGTAAGAGGAGTTGCGATGGCGTTGCCCATGGGAGCAACTCTTGTTTCAAAATGTCGCGAATAAGCTCGGCTTGGTCAAAGCCACGTGAACGGATGCGGTCTGGCGAGGCGATGACAGCTTGGAGCGCGAGCGATGACTCCCCTGCCCATGGCCAGGGACGGTTGCGGTCTTGGACGGCCTGACGGATGAGTCGCGTAAACTCCTCACGTAATTCCGTTGCGGAATGGTATTTTAGCGCATGGAGCAACGCACGCAAAATTGGATCGTGATAAAATCCGATGACGATAAGCGCATCGAGTGGAGTCTCTTCGCCGTCGCATTCATGTTCGTTGAGCAATCCGCACTTCACACACGGGTCGCGGTGGACACGCTCTATTTTCTCAAAACAGGCATCACAACACCACGCACCGTATTCGCTACAGCTGACGCAACGTCGCGGAAATACCGCGTCTAAAATTAGCGCGCGATATCCTTCCACACCACGTCACTCACAAGGTAGGTACCGTCTGGCTGGCGCTCAAATGTCACGGTTGCTTCTTTGTAGGTGACGATTGTATGGGTTGGATCACCGTTATCTTCGAGACGTTGCGCCTGGACACTGAATATCATTGTTGCAGCACCTGGCTCGGCAGAAATCGATTTTGGGGCAAATGGCGTCTTCGTCGTCATTCCATACGTCGGCCCATCCACTGGATGCGCCTGCTGAAGCGCAGCTTGCTCAGCTTTCAATTTGATCTGTTCATTAGCAGTAGCAAAAACGAGGGCATCACTATATCCCGCAAAACCGTTTGAATTTGAACCTGAACCAATCATTGATATAACATTCTTTGTGCGGGTCTGGAGGTCCTGGATGTCTTGTGGCACGACAGTCGTCCCGCCACCCACAGGGATCTGCGGGACGGTACTTGTTGGGACCGTGTTGGACGGGATGACATTATTCGGCAACGACGGCGGCTGTTGGACCGTGCGGAAGTATGGCTGGAACAGGTACCAAATCCCAAACCCAAGGATGATAAGGGCGAGGAGGATGAGGAGACCGAATTTGGTGCGTTTTTCCATATGGTGGGGTTAGGTCTTGATTCCGCCTTGGAGGGCTTCTTGTTGTTCTTGGAATTCTTTCTTTGATGCTTCGATCTGCAGGAGCTGCTTTGGGTCGGTCGTGACGATCTGGTCTTCGGTGTATGACGCAACGATCTGGATGGCGGCGTGCTTTTGTCCGGCAAAGAAAATCCCTTCACCGCGTCCAGATTCAAGGAGCAAGTATTTTTCTGACTGTGTGAGCAAGAAGACGCGGGCAATAAGATCGATCGAGGCTGGGCTTTGCTTGAGGAGCAACTGGAGCGATGAGTTCGTTACGATCGCTTGGCCGTATGGTGACGTAAGGAAGTCGTTGACGTCTTGCGTGATCGTTGTGACGCCGAGGTAGTATTTGCGGCAACGTTTGACGAGCGCAAAGATAAACTTGGCCGAGTCCTCTGCTTGCATGAGCCACCAGGCTTCGTCGATCACGAGGATGCGCTTTTTGCGCTCTGAGCGGACAACGTTCCAAATAAAGTTGACGATGGTATAGATCGCCATCGGGCGCAATTCATCTTCGAGGTCGCGGACGGAGAATGTCACCATCGGGTTGTCGACACGCACCGTTGTTGGCGAGTTGAGAAGACCAGCGAACGTCCCTTCTGTATATTTCTTGAGACGAACCACGAGGTCGCCCGTCCCTTCCATCCCTTCGAGAATCTCTTGGAAGTCTTGCAGCACCGGCGGCTCGACCGCCGTAAGGTCTGCACCTGGAACGATGTCTTTCTTTGCGTATGTTTCGAGGAGCGCGCGGTCCAAGATCGAGTCTTCTGCGACCGTGAGCTTACCGAGCATCAAGCGGAGGAGACCTTTGATCGTAATGACGGCACTGCGGATAATATCTTCGACGGATACGGCCTCACCCGTTGGACGCGGAAGGTCGAATGGGTTGATCTTTGATGCGGATGCCAATGAAATGTTGACGTATGTGCCGCCGACCGCGTCAGACAAATGCTTGTATTCCATTTCTGGGTCGATGACGATGACCTCTGTACCAAGCATGAGTGATCGCAAAATCTCGAGCTTCACGGCGTACGACTTCCCTGCCCCGGACGTCGCAAAGATAACGGCGTTCGCGTTTTGGAGTGAGAACCGATCAAACAGGATCAGCGAGTTGTTGTGGCGGTTCACGCCGTACAAGATACCGTTGTCTGATGTGAGTTCGGCGGAGGTGAATGGGAAGGATGACGCAATCGGCGACGTACTCATGTTAAACGTGATGAGCAGCTCGTCGTTACCAATCGGGAGCGTTGAGTTGAAGCCTTGTTCCGCCTGGAAGAACGCACGCTTCGTATAGATCAACATCGAACCGAATGTGGATTCGACGGTTGAGGTAAGGCGCTCAAGCTCTTCTTGGTTAGTGGTATAAAACGTCACATAAAACGCGAACTGGAAGAAGTGCTCGATCCCTTGCGTGAGGTCATCACGCAATTGCTCAATGTCGCGAAGTGCTGTTTCGGAAATCGGGTCGCGCGGCTTGCCAGACTCAGCATCACTCGTGATCTGTGCTTCAAGGATACCTACTTTCTTTTTGAGCTGTTTGAGCACGACGTCCGCTTTGATCGGATAAAAGAACATCGCCGTATCCATCGTCGCGTTCAGGTTGATGATTGGCGACGCCCAACCAACAGTGACGTAACGTGGGTAGGTCACGATGAAGAGTGTACGGACAAGGACATCACCAAGGCGCACAAAGCCCGGCTCAATCTTCATCGAACTTGGCGCGATCAAATCTTTGATGGACGCGACGCCTTTACGGTAAACGCGTTCTTCTTCAAGCGCGATTTTTTCTTCGGCCTGTTTGCGCTTTTGCTCGGTGGCACTTGGCCCCTTCTGGAGCCCAACACCTCCCGCCGTAAGTGCGGAGGGATCAAATTCTTTTTTGCGGTCGATTTCAATAGCCATACGTTATCCTTCGAGTTGAAGACGGTTCGTCTCGGTCATCCGCTGCGACTCAAAGAGCTCTGGGTTGTACACCGTGTAATAAAGTTCAATGAGGCTTTGTGTATCGAGCATGACGGCGTTGAGCGACATAGACTGGAGACCAGACATCACCTGCCCAACGCGTAGCATGAGTGTCTCTTTATTTTTATTGAACCGGGCTTCGGAGAGACGGATGGCGATGGACGGCGTCAGGATTTCTGTGAGTCGCGCAAAAAATCCTTTTTGTTTGTCGGTTGACGGGTCGAGTGGAACGACGACATAGAACCGCTTCTGCATGATCTCACCTAAGTCCACGAGTTGTTTGACGTAGTCACGGTAGTCAGAGATCTGCCGGCGCAGCAACTCATTCGTCTGTGATTTTTCGGATTCCTTCAGCTTGGAAAGATATTCATCGATGTTCATGCGACGTGATTGGATCACGACCTGGATCGGGAATTCCAACCCGTTCAAAAATTGCATGTACGCTTGCACGATCGCATTTTGCTCATCAACGGACTTGAGTGAAAAGTTGATACTCGACACGAGTAACACCGCACGGATGGTGCCGTCTTTCAGCACCACGAGGTCGCCTTTGATTTCTGCGATGTCCAAATAGCGCTGGCTTGGGACGCCTGGCTTCGATCCGGCCAGTTTCTTGCTCTGCATAGGCTAATTTTACCCTTCTTCCTCGGGCTTGTACACGCCTCCGGTGTTGACAGTGAGCGAAAGGTCGCGCAACCGACTCGATGGCGGACGATCTTTTTTGGTCGTGGCCTGCACTTGGACCTGCGCCTGCGGCTTAATCCATGCACGAAGCTCGGCCTCAAGCGGATTCTTATCCCACACACGAAGATTCGGTCGCGTGGACGTCTGAAGGAAGTTAATAAAGAAAATATGGAACGGCTGTCCGTTGATCTTCACGAACCCGAACACCGCGCCGACGGCGATGGAGAGCACGCCGATCGGAATAAAGTAGATGAACGTGAACAACTTATACTCGATGAAGACAACGAAGAGCGTTGCAAGTGAAATCAAAAATTGGCGGACAGTAATTGGCCCAAGGATCTGATCTTCCTTGTCGATGAACTGAGGGACGATGAACTTTTCTGGCATGGATGTTAAAAGTGTAGCGTACCGTTCAACGCAACGATAGCGCCGATCTCATCTGACGACAGTGTATCTGATCCCGCCTTCCGCTTTTCGTCTGCCAACGCCGCAACTGGGCGCAAGGTCTTAAAACTTTCACTGACGAGCCCCATGTATGCGCCCTGCAGCGGGCTCTCTTGGAAGGCACGGACACCTTCAATTCGTTTTTCGAACGATTCCTGCCCGAGGATCTCGATCTTTTGGCGGATTTTTTCGACGGCGTCTTGCGGGTTTTTAGACAACCGACGAAACTCCGCGACCGTCAACTTCTTGAGTTCGCCGATAGGCCCCACGAGCTGTGGACCGGCATAGCTCATCCCATCAAGCGTCGGTTTTCCTGACGACGCGGCGGCAGCTTCTGCGAGCTTCATCGTGGCTGGCGACACCTTCAAGACAGCTGGCGTGTTCCGATTTGGCTCAGCGACGCTCTGCTTGCTGCTTCCTGCTACCGGCTTGCTGCTCGCTACTCCTTGCTTACTGTTCACGGACGCCTGCCCTGCTGGAACAAGTGGACCAAATTTTTCGGTCTCCATGCGCTGCTCTTTTGCATCAACCGGATGCACCGGCATCTCAAGAGGCGTCGTCTGGCCACCCATGATGCGCTTCATGTTTTCGAGGACTTGCGTCTTTTGCGCCTCCCCTGTTTTACGTGCACGGATTTTTTCTTCAAACCACTTGGCGTGTTCCTCTGCCTCCTGCTTACGGCGAATTTCAATTTTCTGCTTTTGCTCCTCAAGCTGCCCCTCAATCTTCCCCTTCTCTTCCTGAGAAATCACGTTGTGGAATTCCGTATAAGCGTCCTCGATCTGTTTTGCGAGACCGTCTGCTTCATCCGCCTTCAACCCTAAGCCGCCGACTTTTGTGTCGCGCATCAACAATTGCTTGAGCTCGAGCTGGCTTCGGACATCTCGCAACCGAGAAGAGATCACGTTCCGCAAACGCTTGGCGAGATACTCATCCGGCGCATGGTACGTCACACGACTGACAGTTGCCGCGACAGCCTTATCCAACTCGCTCGATGGAACCGAAGCTTGCGCCGCCATCTTTGCCTGGATCGCGGCAATTTCCGGATCGTCTGATTCTGTCGAACTTGAAGAACTGTTTGAAGAAATGTCTGAAGAAATAACTGGTGAGCTTGTCGCACCACTCCGCGACTCCGCCTTGGCACGGGATTGGTCTGCGAGCCAGTTTGCAAATTCGTCTTCGGACAGCACCTTGGCACGACCAAGGACGTCTGACATTGCGGCGAGCGCCCGATCTGCCGTTGCTGCATCAAGACCGACGCCACCGACATCCAGACTCCGCGTCATGACCTCAAGGACTTGCGCATCCGTGCGCACACCTTTAAGTTTGCTCATCACGAGATCGCGCAACCGTTCGCGGACAGGTCCTCCCATGATCGAAAAACCGGCTGCTGTCGCAACTTCTGTCGCGGTTGCGGAATAAGACAATGGCTTGTCGTAGATCCGATAATGCCCCGCGGTCGGCAATTTGAGACCTTCAGAACGGGCGACCTCTACCGCGCTTGGGCTAAAACGGTCTCCAAACGGAACAAACCGTTCTGCAAGGAGTTTTGCATAAAGCCGGTCACGGTCCGCCTCAGGTAATGTTGTAAATTCGTCTTCGAGGGCAAGAAGATACTGTTCAATCGTCAACTGGCCACCCATGACCAGACGGTCGAGATCCGAAACGAACGCTGATTGGTCTTCTGTCAGCGAAAACTCTTTTTTGATGGCATTCACCGATGCGAGATACGTCTCAGAAAGGACAAAGAGTTGGCTCGCTCGATCAAGGATAACTTCGATAGGTGGCGGGCCTACTGGCTGTGGAGGAGAAGGGATTGGTGCAGGCGGAGAGGCGATCGGAGGCGATAACGGCTCAACTGGCTTTGGGGTTGATGACAAGAGACCTGACGAGTTTTGTACCGGTACGCCAGCCCCTTGTGTGGGAAGGACGTCGCTCATACCGCTGGCCCTTCAGGAGGCTTTGGCCGTAACCGTTCGCGAGCCGCACGAACAGCGCCAGATGCGCGAGCACCAGCAGCTGAAGCCGTGGCACCCGCACGTTCGCCTGCCTCACGCGCAACGCGTTCTGCCGTTGGGGAGACACCGCGCTGCAACACACGCATTTGTGGGTCTTCAGAGATACCAATACGCAATATTTCTGCACGTGCGCCCTGGACGATCTGGTCGCGCGTCTGGTGACTTGCCGTCGCAATGTTGGTAATGATTCTTGATGCTTCAACGGAGTCTGGCGTTGTGGCCACTTCAGCGAGTTGGGCGTTATTTGCGTATCCTCTTGTAATACGGTTATTCCGGTCTGCCTCGCGCTGGACGATGCTCAAAATATCTTGGAGTTTGTCTTTGAGAGCCGTGTTCCCTGTCTTTTCTGCGGCTTCAAAACCGGCCTTAAGGGCACCAAGATCTAACTTCTCAACCGTTGCGGCACGGGCTTCATTGTAGGAATCCGGATTTGCGGCAAGTGATTTGACATCAAGTTGGGAAACTTGCGCCAATGCCGCCTTCTCCCCTGACTTCAACCCTTCCATGTATTTCGAAATGACGGACTGGTATGCCTCGCGGTTCCCTTCGTCTTCAAATGCCCCTTCTTTTTCTTTAAACTTAAACGCTTCAGAAATCCTTGCACCCGACCCAAGCATTGCCGCTTTTGTCGCAACAACCTCAGCGCTCGTTGGCGATGCGCCAGACTCCGCGAGGACCTTAAGACGTGCCTGTCCCGCTTTCACCGCTTCATCATTTCGTCCGACCGAACCTGGAGCGGTGGAGCTTTCCACAATGAAGTTCCCTGCCACCTTCCCCTGTGAGTTCCTAGACGCGTAGTATCGCGATGATTCAGCGAGCTTGAGCTGCTCTGGTGTCGCCTTTCCATCAATGGCGGCAAGGGTTGCGGCAATCTTCAATTTTCCGTTCGGATCTTTTTCAAATGCATCGAGCGTATTCCGGATGACCTCACCACGGCCACCCTTCATTATCTTTTGGTAATTCGATTTTTCATCATCACTTCGGTTGATGGTCCCATCAGCGCTCACAATCCCCAACGCGCTCAAATACGCAAGTTGGCTTCGGCTATCTGCCGCTGTTTTTTCGTTTAAGTTTGCAAGCAGTTTCTTTGGATCATCTGCGCCGTTCTTCACCCCACGGAAATCTCCCCATCCTGTTCCACGTGACGGGTTCTTTTCGATTTCTTCTGCAAACTTGCCGAGTTTTTCGTCATCGCCGGCATTCTTGGCAGCTTCCATGCCGCGTTTGATGTCTTGACCAAGTTGGTCGTTGGCCATGGCCTTTGCAAGGTTCGTCCGCTCTGCCGCCGACAAATCCTTGCGTCCTGCGAGCTGCTTCTCGAACTTGGCGACGCTCGCCTTTCCACCAACGGGAGACATGCCAGTCTCCGCAAGAAGCATCTGGGCTGCGGTTGCGCTCTGGCCAAACCCACCAGCCAACTTCCGTAGACGCGCATCTCTTGCCGCTGGATTCAAATTGGCATTCTGCTTGGAGAGAGCCCCTGCCGCTGCCTTAATATTCCCCGCACGACGTCCGGCGAGACCCGCAGCTCCGGCACTGCCCGGCGCGATTGCCAAACCGGCGCGGCCAACCGCACTGCTCAAACGGTTCCCAGAGAGATAGTCCGCGCCACGACCCACTGCCCCAACGCCTGCGCCAACTGCCCGCGCGCCTTTCCCGACCACGCGAGCTGTTCGCTGTGATGCGCGCAACCCAGCGAGGATCGTATTCGGAAGTGCGCCACCACCAGAACTGATCCCAGAAGCAAATTTTCCAAGCGTTGGTGAGAGGCTGCTCGATGTCTTTACCGCAAACTCCACACCCGCAAGCAAGAACCCGATCGCGACGACGAAGGCCGCCAAGTTTTCTGGAGACCCTGCTGCGCTCACAAATCGTGCCGCATCTGCAATTTCTGTTGAATTCTTATTATATAAATCGTTGTACCCCGTGCCTCCTTGGGCAATCGCGAGGGCTAACCATATAAAGAATGCCATGACGGGCCCCCCAATAAGGAGACTGCTCAACCGTTCCCAAAACGAACTCGTGAACGCAGACATCCCCTTGGCGAGCTTGCCAGGCAATGCCAATGCAAAGAACGCCATCGGCGAAATGATGAGCAACATCCAGAGCGCGATGATGCGATAGATGAGGAACGCGATCATGATGACGATCACCGTCAACGTGATACTCAACATGATGACACCGAGAAGAGACGCAACGATCAAATCACCCGCCGTATCTGTTGTAAGCTTTCCCCCACTTAACTTTTCATCCAAACGCGTAATGTCGTTCAGATGCAACATCGTGATGAAGTTCCCGCCTGCCGCCGGCGCAAACGCATTTACGAAGGTCAACATGAGGACTTGCGAAAAGTCGATCAGGAGTCCGATAAGCGTCTTGGAAAAGTTGATGAGCACGGCCATCAACAACAATTTTGGAAGCACCTTACTGTAATGGAACTCCGAGTACCCAATGATCGTCGAAAATGCTGAGACGAGCAGGATCACGATGAAGAACATGTTGACGACGTCGCGCACGAGCACCCAACCAATCACGACCGCTGGCGCGCGCACAAAGTTGTTGTACTCCGCAAAACTAATCAGGACGTTTGTGAGCAAGATGATGAGCTTGCCGAGCAATTCGATAATGAAGGCGAGCGCTTCACCGATCACGCCGAAGATCCAATTTTTTACTTCTGGAAGACCAATGGCGGATGCCGAGTTCCCGACGAGGAGAATACCTATGACGAGGACAACTGCGAGGAGCGTTGCCTGGGTTCGTCTCGAAGCAAGCCAAGAACGCAGGCTTCCTCCAAAACGCCTCAACCGGGGAAAGGTCATTACACGAAGTATACCATACGGATATCCACCCTATCCAAAACCGAAATAAGCTGTTAACATCGCGAAAGAGAGGACTTGCCATGAAGGTCGATTTTCTTGAAGGATCGCAGGGCCAAAATGCCCGCCGCACAACCGTCATCGTCGCGACGGTTTTTACGCTGCTCGTCGGGTTGATTTCGACGGTTGGAGCGTACGCTTCATACCGATCCGCCTCGCGCGGGACGAGCGTCCTTGGTGAGATCAGCAACCTTCCTGTCATCACAGACATCCGCAAGCTCGTCCTTGGTGACGATGCGAGTGCGCAAGACCCAACATCAACGCCAGATGGCCGCCTCAATATCATGCTGTTCGGGATCGGAGGCGCGGGGCATGACGGCTCCCAACTCACAGACACCATCATGATGGCGTCGATCGATTTGAAGGAAGAACGGATTGGGTTGCTTTCGATCCCACGCGATATGGCGTATCCGCTCGGTGGAACGCGCTTTGAAAAAATCAACGCGGTGAACGCATACGCCGAACAGGAACATCCGGGGCAAGGCGCGACATTCGCCGCAAAAGATATCGGAAAACTTCTCGGCGTCCGCATCGACCACGTGGTCCGCATCGACTTTGCAGGGTTCGAAAAATTCATCGACGCACTCGGCGGCGTTGATATCGACGTGGAACGCGGATTCACCGACACGCAATATCCAACTTCTAACGACTTGTGGCAGACGGTGACGTTCAAGAAAGGACCGCAACACATGAACGGAGCGACGGCACTCATCTATGCTCGCTCCCGCCACGGTTCAAACGGCGAAGGCGGTGACTTTGCCCGCGCGCATCGGCAGCAACTCGTCTTAACGTCTGTCCGCGACAAATTGCTTTCGCTTGGCATCCTCGCGAACCCAGCCAAACTCGCGGAACTCTGGGGCGTTGTCTCAACCCACGTGCAAACAGACTTCTCGCCATGGGATGCGGTCAAGCTCTCACCGCTCGCGACACACATCGACAAGAACAAGATCGTGAACCGCGTACTCTCGAACGATCCAACAAGCGGCGAACTGATCGACACAAACCTTGAAGGGCTCGGCTACATGCTCTTCCCACGCAAGCCGGACTGGTCAGAAATCCGCGCCATCGCGGCAAACCCATTCGAGACAAAAGAACAGACGGAAGCACACGAGCGTCCAACGACTGCCACGAGCGTCGAAATCAAGAATGGGACGGTGCGGACCGGATTTGCCGCGCAGGTCGCGGAGACGCTCAAAGAAAAAGGATACACCGTGGCAGCAACAGGGAATGCGGCGCAACGCGGCTATGAAAAGAGTGTCATCTTCGACCTCACGGGTGGAAAGAAACCGGATGAACTCGCACGACTCAAAAAACTTCTGGACGCCAACGTCTCGTCCGTCCTTCCCGCATGGCTTTCTGGCAACAACGCGCAACGCGTCGTCTACTCAGAAGGCATGACCGCCGAACCAATTTCAGCCAGCTCTAGCGAATTCCTCATCATCCTTGGCGAATCAAGCCTCGGGTTGATTCAACCATAATATGCCAGCCAAACGACTCAAACCCCTCCCCGTCGTCGCCATCGTCGGGCGTGCCAACGTCGGAAAATCGACGCTGTGGAACCGACTGACAGAGAGCACACGTGCCCTCGTCTCCAACATCCCGCATACGACACGTGACCGGAACTACGCTCCGGTCATTTGGCGTGGCGAAGGAATCGAAGTTGTTGATACAGGTGGAATGGATGCAGATCAAGGCTCAGAAATCGGGCGCGGCATCTTGACGCAAGCCTCACACGCAATCAAAGAAGCAGACCTTGTGCTCTTCCTTGTTGATGGAAAAGACGGCGTCCTGCCACAAGACCGTGACCTCGCGAAACATGCAAAGAAACTGAACAAACACATCATCGCCATCGCCAACAAAATCGACCAACCGCGCGAACTCACTCTCGCGACGACGGAGGATATGTGGAGCCTCGGGCTCGATGAAGCAATCGGTGTGTCTGGCGCGACAGGTCGTGGTGTTGGTGACTTGCTCGATATCATTTACGGCAAATTGAGCGCACGTAATCGACCGCCGCAACCAATCGACGAAAACAAAGGCCTCCGCCTCGTGATCATGGGACGTCCAAACGTCGGCAAATCATCGCTCGTCAACGCGATCTTGGGCGAAGAACGTTCAATCGTCTCCCCTATCCCACATACGACACGTGAACCACAAGACACGAGTTTTGACTGGAACGGCGAACGCGTCACCATCGTCGACACGGCCGGGATGCGTAAACGCAGCAAAGTCGAAAAGGGGCTCGAGACGACAGGACTTGAACGGAACCGTCAGGCGCTCATGCAAGCGGACGTCGCGATCCTTGTGTTTGATGCAAGTGAAGACCCTCGCATGCAAGACCGTCACCTTGCCGGACTCCTGGAAGACGCGGGGCGTGGATTGATTCTCGTCGCGAACAAGTGGGACTTGGTTGAGAACAAGAGCACACACTCGACGGAAGAATACGAAGTATTAATCCGTCAGCTCTTCCCCTTCTTGAAATGGGCACCAATGGTTTTCATTTCTGCGAAAGACCATTTGCGTACGGATAAATTGCTCGACATCGCATTCAAGATCCGCGAAGAACGTCGACGCCGTATCATCTATAACGCCTTGCAGCGCTTCTTGAAGACGGTTGTTGCACGCAAGAAGCCGATCTCGACACTTGGACCGTCATCGCCGTATTTGCATGACGTGGAACAGATCGGGATTGAACCACCAACATTCATGATCACTGTTCGTGGGGCAAAAGAAACGGTCCACGCGTCGTGGCTCAAATATTTTGAAAACCGTCTGCGCGAAAAATTTGGATTCTACGGCACACCGATCATCGTCAAAGGCCGTAACGTCCAGCTTGGCCGTCCTCGCACCGAAGAATTCAAAGACAAGAAACCGAAGAAGCATCCGTGGGCACGCAAGCGCAAACCGATCGGCCGTCGCTTTGGGCGATACTAAGTATGAAACTCATCGTCGGACTCGGAAACCCCGGCAAAGAATACGATGGGACGCGACACAACGCGGGGTTTTTGGCACTCACGCATCTTGCGTCAGAGCGGGACCTCGAATGGAAAAAGGAAGCGCGCCGCCATGCCGTCATCGCGCAAGAATCCGTGAATGATGAAACGCTGCTTTTTGCGATGCCGCAAACATTCATGAACGAATCCGGGTCATCTGTCCAAGGGTTCGCGAGTTTCTTCCACATTGCGCCAGAAGATATCCTCGTCGTGCATGACGAGATGGATCTTGCGCCTGGACGCATCTCGTTCATCGCAAAGGGCGGACACGCGGGCCATAACGGCGTCCGGGACATCCAGGAGAAGCTTGGGACGGATGCGATCGCACGGCTTCGGATCGGCGTGGGACGGCCGACGCCACCGATCGAAAAAGAAGATTGGGTACTGATGAAGCCGACAGGAGATGACAAAGATTCGTTCGTTGATGGGATCGAGCAGGCCTCCCAAGCGATCATGACCTGGGGACAAGAAGGGCTCACCGCAGCGATGAATGAGTGGAACGGGAAAAATTCCTAGCAAACCGACCCCCTTGACGGGTCGGTTTTTATTTGGCAGCGGTAGTATATGGATGATCTCTCACGTTTGGGCTGGCTTTCACTCGCAAGCTTCAGTGGCTTTGGATCACGGACACTGCGAAAATTGCGGCAGCGTTTTGGCGATGACGGTGAGCGCGCGATGAATGCATCGCGTACGGAACTTCTGGCGCTGCGCGTCACCGATCATGTTGCGGACATGTACCTCGAGTGGAGATCGCGTATCGAATACCAAGCACTTGCGCGCCGGCTTGAAGCAGAAGGAATCCGATTTGTGATGAATACGGACGACGAATATCCTTCGTATCTGCTCCATACGTCGGACCCTCCAGACAGTTTATTCATCCGTGGAGCGACACTGAAGCTACGACGGCCGGTCGCTGTTGTTGGGACACGTGCAATGTCTGGCTACGGGGCCATGGCGGTGCGCCACATCGTTGGCGAGCTGACACGTGCGGGATGCGAAATCATCTCTGGCCTTGCGTATGGCATCGATGCGCTTGCGCATACCGTTGCACTGGATTCAGGCGGGACAACGGTTGCCGTGCTCGCAGGAGGCGTAAATGACGATGGGATCTACCCGCGAGGCAATGTTCAGCTTGCAGAACGCATCATCCGTGAACGAGGGACGATCATTAGCGAACTGCCACCAGGCACAGAAAGTTTCAAACATCTTTTCCCTCTCCGCAACCGGATCATTGCCGGACTCTCGACAGCCACAATTGTCGTCGAGGCGGCGGAATCTTCTGGTTCGCTCGTGACGGCGAAACTCGCGCTCGAAGAAAATCGCGATGTGTTTGCGGTGCCTGGACCGATCATGAGTGAACAGTCCAAGGGCACGAACCAGCTCATCAAGCTCGGCGCAACTCCCCTCCTCTGCCCCGAAGACGTTCTTGGCCTGTTTGATAAGGCCGGTCTCCGTCACGCTCCGCCAACCTCCGTCACGGATGACGAAAAGACGGTGCTCCAACTCCTCAACCGGCCGCTCCATATCGATGATCTCATCCGTGCCCTCGAAGAACCCCCTGCAACGGTCATGAGCCGCCTCGCCATCCTCGAACTCAGCGGCTGCGTCATCCACCACGGCGCCCAGATCTATGCGAGGACACTAAAAGGAAAAGAAGCGGCGGGAGATGAGGAGGAAGCTGAGGGTGAATGAGTGTCATCCCGGACGAAGCGAACGCGGAGATCCGGGAACCCCTCCCCTTCCCCCATATGAAGATATTTTCCGTCTACATACTCAGCAGCTATCCTCGTGGACCTCTCTATATTGGCGTAACGTCTAATCTAGAAAAAAGAATCTATGAACATCGGCTGGGTATCAAGTGCGCTTTTAGTAAAAAATATTCTCTGCATCGGCTTGTATACTATGAACAAACGACGGATGTACAAGTCGCCCTAGCGAGAGAAAAACAATTAAAACGATGGCGAAGGGAATGGAAAAATAACCTCGTAGAAAAGATGAATCCCGCATGGGCCGACCTAACGGATGTGGGGATCCCGGATCTCCGTCAGACTGCGTCCGGGATGACAACATAAGCCCTAAAACCAATACCATCTATATATAAGGATTGACAATTTGGCAAAACAGCTATATCTTGCGAAATATCGTATGAAACTTGTTATCGTTGAGTCACCAACCAAGGCAAAGACTATCTCCCGTTTTTTGGGGAAGGAATACAAGGTCTTGGCGAGCTTTGGCCATGTCCGCGACCTCCCAAAATCCAAGCTTGGGGTTGATATTGAACACAACTTTGAACCGACGTATACCATCTCCGCCGAACATAAAGACAAGGTAAAAGACATCCAAGCAGCTGCCAAAAAGGCAGACGCCGTCTTGTTCGCGACTGACGAAGACCGTGAAGGTGAAGCGATCTCTTGGCATTTGGCGCAGATCCTTGATCAGGAACCGGAAAAACTCAAACGCATTACCTTCCACGAAATTACCGAAACGGCGATCAAGCACGCGCTTGAACACCCTCGTGCACTCGACCTCCGTCTTGTGGATGCACAGCAAGCACGCCGCATCATGGACCGTCTCGTCGGCTACAAGCTCTCCCCGTTCCTCTGGCGCAAGGTGCGTCGTGGGCTTTCGGCTGGTCGCGTGCAGTCTGTTGCCGTGCGCATCATCGTTGAACGTGAACGTGAGATTCGCGCATTTAATGCACAGGAATATTGGAGCATCGAAGGTGCATTCACGCCGAAGGGAGAGAGCGAATCGTTTGATGCAAAATTGCATGCGCTCGACGGCAAGACGGTTGATAAGATGGCGATCGGGACGAAGGCCGACGCCGACAAGCTTGTCGAAGAATTTTCCAAAGCAACATTTACAATCACTGCGGTTGAGTCGAAAGAGAAGAAGGCCTCCCCTCCTGCACCGTTTACGACCTCGACACTCCAGCAAGAAGCGAACCGTCGTCTTGGGTTTTCGGCGAAGCAGACGATGACGATTGCGCAGAAGCTCTATGAAGGTCTTGAGCTTGGTGCGGCGGGACAAGTCGGTCTCATCACCTACATGCGTACCGACTCGGTCAACCTTGCCGAGAAGTTTTTGGATGATGCAACCGCGTACCTCCAATCGGAATACGGAAAAGAATACGTCCTCGAGGAAAAACGAAAATACAAAACAAAGAGCAAAGGCGCGCAAGAAGCCCACGAAGCCATTCGTCCGACGGACCCGACGCGCACACCGGATGACGTCGCACCGTTCCTCGACCCAGGGCAGCTCAAGCTCTATAAACTCGTGTGGCAGCGCGCGCTTGCGACACAAATGCCGGATGCGAAGCTTCTTGGGACCTCTGCGGACCTTTCAAGTGGGCGTGGAATGTTCCGCGCAACAGGACAAACCGTCACGTTTGATGGGTACCTGAAGCTTTACCCGGACCAAGACAAGGACAAGTTCTTGCCGAAGCTCACAGAAGGTGAAGCAATCACCGCAACGTCGATCGAAGGCGTTCAACACTTTACCGAACCGCCAGCACGCTACTCGGACGCAACACTCGTCAAAGCGCTCGAAGAAGATGGCATTGGCCGCCCTTCGACGTACGCCTCGACGATCTCAACGGTCATTGATCGTGGCTATGTGGAACGGGATGACAAGAAACGCCTCGGACCGACAGACATCGCCTTTGATGTGACGGATTTGCTCGTAAAGCAGTTCCCAGACATTGTCGACACCGAGTTTACGGCACGCATGGAAGCGTCGCTCGACAACGTGGCAGAAGGCCTCATGGAATGGCGTCCTCTTTTGGCTGCATTCTACGGTCCGTTCCAAAAGACACTTGAGATCAAAGAAAAGGAACTTGAGGATGAGGCGCAAAAAGAAGCAGAAGGCCAGGTCTGCCCAAAGTGTGGCAAGCCGATGCTCTTGAAGCGCGGGCGCTTTGGAAAGTTCCTCGCGTGCAGCACATACCCAGAATGCAAAGGGACGAAGCCGCTCCCAGGCGAAAAGCCACGTGCCGAACCGGAACCAACGGATGAAAAATGCGAAGTGTGTGGCGCGATGATGGTCAAAAAAGTTGGACGTTTTGGCCCATTCCTCTCATGCTCGCGCTATCCAGAATGTAAGACGATCAAGAACATCGATAAGCCGGTACTTGATGCGGAAGGCAACCAGATCCAATGTCCAAAGTGTAAACAAGGATTTATCGCAGAACGAAAGTCGAAGAAAGGAAAAATCTTCTTCAGCTGTAACCGTTATCCGGATTGTGACCAGGCCTTCTGGGACCGTCCAACGGGGACGCCGTGCCCACAATGCAAATACCCAACGCTCACGTTGAAAGGAAAGACCAAGATCGTCTGTCCGAATGACGGATGCGGATACAAAGAAGACCGCGTAGACACCGGGGAATAGAAAAAACGAGGCTAGTCCTCGTTTTTTTGTTTACTCGTTTTTCCGCCAAGTTTTTTCGTGATCCAATCAAGAGCACCTTCGAGGCCATCCAGGAATTTCTTCTTGCTCGTAAATATTCCTAAGAATGCATCGAGGCCTTCAAAGACCCTTGCAACACCATTAAAGGCGCCACTCCCCGCTCCAAGACCGATAAATCCTGCTGCACCGCCGAGCGTTCCAACGGTTTTGGTACCAGACCAGAGCGTGCTGAAGAACCCTTTCTTTTCTTCCTCCCTTTCTGTTGGCCCTGCAACGACAGCGACTTCCGGTTTCATTTTTTTCACCGTTCCTTCTTCGGCTTTCTTTTCTTCTTTTTCAGAGACGCTCTTCTTTTCTCCAATGAACAGCCTTGACCATTGCTTCACCGCATCGGGCGTCGCCTCTGGGACATGCTGACTGAGTACCGCCTCAATCCGTTCCGCGCTCCTATCGGACGCAACCATGAGGGCGGCAACGGCAGCAATCGCGACTGGATTCTCTCGGATCTTCAACCCAACCTCGCGAGCCTCGCGTGCATTCTGTATTTTTTCTGCGTTTGGAGCGCCCGTGCGATGCTGATCCTCCTCAAGCCGGTTTATCTTTTGCTGATAGCCTTCTACCTCCCTTGCGATAAAAACCGGGATCGGCTCGAGTATCTTCGTTTCTTTCGATCCTTTTTTCTTAGGCCGTTCAACAGCGATGCCGGCTTTTGCCGCCTCCTCATCTGTTGCCTTACGAACCTCCTCTTTTGTCGCATCCATGTCTTTACGGATGTCCACCGCAAGCTCCGGATGTCCCTCGGCCATCGCGTAGTTCTCGGCCGCAAATGCGGCGTTTTCAACCTCCATCAGCGCATCCCCTTCAAGCTCCTCAAATGAGACCATCGGCCCTTCTTTTGCATCCGGGCTTTTTTCGAATACACCGGATTCTCGCTCTTGGTGAGAATCCAGGGTTGGCCGTATTTCAAGGGCATTTGCCATATATAGGAGGGAGTATACCCAAAAACCGCTAAAACAGCGATATTTACCCCTTTTAGCTCTGCCAAGGATACTTGACAAAACCACGTTTTTGTGATATAAAGTGTCTTCAAAGCTGGATTGGGGTGTTTCCCAATTTAGTAGAGATAGGTCGTTTTCACGGCCGAAAAACACGTTCTATACAAAGAAATGGAGGTCGTAATGAACGACACCCAAGCGACCGAGACCGAGAAGAAGACCGAGACCGTGAAGACCCTCAACTCGTGGGGCGTCATGTTCTCCCTCGAGGACGCAATCAAGCTCTGCGACGGCATCGTCGAGATCCGCTCCAAGCCCGTGCCGGGCGACGCGAGCCCGAAGCAGAAGGACCGATTCGGGAGGGAGAAGAAGCCGCACAACGGCAGGAACCTGAAGCAGGCCAACCGTGTCCTCTTCGAAGGTGCGGCCAAGTACGCCCTCCCGTACGGCTGCAAGTGGGACCTCATCGAGGCGAAAGGCAGCACCCCCGCGTACTACCACGCCAAGGTGCTGGACTACTCGATCCACCTGCGCGATGGAATCAAGCCTCCGACGAAGGATGGTGAGGTCATCAAGGCCCGCATCGACGTCAAGATCCGCGAGATCACCCTCGCGGACGGCAGCGGCAAGGTCAACCATTACATCTACATGAATGTCTTTCCGCTGACGGAGGACGTGCCCAGCGAGGAGATGGTCAGCATCAAGATCGATGACCGGCTCCCGAACGCTCGCGAGATGGACGAGATGCGCATCTTCTCTCCGTTCATCGACGGCAAGAGCATGCAGCGCGGCTACGTCATCCTCCGCAAGCCCACCGTCACGCCGGCGGCGAAATAGCCGGCACTCACACAGCGCGCCTTGTCCCACATATCTCGGGATAGGGCGCGTTTCTGTATTTACGCTATACTCCACTCACAACTATTTGTATGCCCATGTTCACCCAGGCCTGGATCGGTTACGACCTTCCCTTTGAACCGATTGAGTCGGAATCAAGCATCCGTGCAATCCGAAAGGCTGGTTTTAAAAAACGCACCGGTCACCCAGAGCACCATGTGACGGCTTCATACTTTCCAGAAATCGAATTACAGGAACTGACGGATGCCGTCATTGCGGGAGAAGAAGCCTACGGAGGCGACCTCTCACATGCACAATTCCGTTTTGATGGATACGGTGTCATCTCACATGCCAAGGGCAAATACATTTATCTTTCGCCGGACGAAGAGACGATTCCAGAAACTATTTTCCTTCGACGTTTTTTAAAAGAGCGCATCCCCTCTGCACAACAAGCATCCGAGTTCCACTTGAGCATCGGCGGACCAGATCCGTTTGGAGAAGCAAAACCGAAGCAGACTCCCCTCACAAAACCCTTCTCTGCAAATGGGTCATTAGTGTTGGTTGGAAAAATGGATGAAGAGTTCCAAAAGCTCGTGTGGGACCATGCGGCACATCGCTTCGTTGAAGCCGAGGCGGATGCTGCAGAAGAACCAGCGACACCGCGTCCAAAACCAGAACCGCGTACGGTCCACACGATTGCCCTCTTTCCAAAAATCCAGGCAGACACGGCAGCGGCGGTATGCATCCTCCATTTGTTTGGTGAAGAGCTGTTCCCTGGCGTTTCGAAAGCGGAGTTTGCGTTCTGGACTGCGCTCCCTCAAGAAAAAACCCCACAGGAATATGAGGCGGAAGGGTATCTGTTACTTGACCTTGGAGGCGCGTTTGACCACCACATCATCAACGAACAATCAGGCGCTCGAACGCAATGTGTCGCAACCCTCGTCGCGCGGCACCTTGGACTGGATACACATCCTGCGCTCAAAAAAATCCTGGCGTGGGCAAAACGCGATGATCTCGAAGGTAAAGGGACGGTGAGTGCGGATCCGCTCGACCGCGCATTTGGCCTTTCTGGCATCATCATGAATTTGAACCGTCTCTATCATAAGGATCCTGGGTTTGTCCTCGACACCGTGACGAACGTACTCGATGCGCACATCCGCGAAGAATACCGTCGCCACGTGGAATTGCCGCAGGAATGGGAGAAACTCCAGCAGGAAGGACGCGCAGAAACGTTCCTCGTGCAGCAAGGATCGGCGGAGCTGAATAGCGTGTACCTTGAATCTGACAATGTTTCGCTCGCTGGATTCTTGAAGGCAGCGCATAAAGTTGATCTTGTGATCCAACGCGCATCGACAGGTCACACGAATATCGTCACGCAACAATTGCGGAGCATCGATCTGCAACCAGTTGTCGCGGAGCTTCGTCTTGCAGAGGTGGGAAAGGATGGACGACCGCATAAAATCCCGAAAGACGTCTTACATGCAACTGGAAGCGTCGACGTAATCCCGGAATGGTATTACGACGATGCCGCGAACACGATCCAAAATGGAGGGATCCATCCGCAAGGCATTCCAGCAACAAAACTCTCCAAAGATGAGATCCTCGCGATCCTTCGCGACACGATCCCGCGAGGCATCATTGGCTCGCTGAAGCGCAAAAAGACACGGGAACTGCAGTAATGGGCTTGTCTCGGCGCCTCTTCCCGCATAGGATAGTGGCATGACGCCAGACACCGCCTTTGAGCGGCTCCGTTCCGCAATGTTGCCTCTCTACACCGAGGCGGATTTGGCATTGGTCAAACGCGCGTACGAATTTGCGGCAGATGCGCACAAGCTTCAAAAGCGCGCGTCTGGCGAATCTTACATCATCCATCCGCTTGCGACAGCGACGACGCTTGCAGAAATGCGCTTACCGACACCCATCATCGTCGCTGGGATTTTACATGACGTGCCGGAAGACACCGCGAAGACACTCGAAGACGTGGAGGCAGAGTTCGGCGAAGAAGTAATGAAACTTGTTGCCGGCATCACGAAGCTTGGAAAGATCAAATATCGTGGGATGGAACGGTACGTCGAGAACCTACGCAAGATGTTCCTTGCGATGGCCGAAGATGTGCGCGTCGTCGTCATCAAATTTGCGGATCGCCTACACAACCTCGAGACGCTCGATGCGATCCCTCCAAAAAAACAGTACCGCGTGGCACTTGAAAGCCTCGAAATTTTTGCGCCAATCGCAAGCCGCCTCGGCATGGGCGAGATGAAAGGGCGTCTGGAAGATGCCGCATTCAAATACGTCTATCCGAAAGAATATGAGTGGACACGAAAAATCGTCGAAGCCTCCGCCGTTGAACGCCAGACGTATCTCGAGAATGTGATGCGCTTTACAACCGATAGCCTGACGGAGTCTGGCATCAAAGGCGTCGAGGTCCACGGGCGTGCCAAGCATTTGTATTCGACGTACAAGAAGCTACTCAAAAACGAACGGAACATCGCACGCATTTACGACCTCATGGCGATTCGTGTCATCGTGCCAACGGTCGGTGACTGCTATGCGGCATTAGGAATCATCCACGGCCGATGGACGCCGCTCAAAGGACGCATCAAAGATTACATGGCGCAGCCAAAACCAAACGGCTACCAGTCGCTCCATACAACCGTGTTTTGTGAAGGTGGTGAAATTGTGGAGTTCCAGATCCGTACGTCAGAGATGAACCGCGAGGCGGAATACGGGATCGCGGCGCATTGGTCGTACAAGACAGACCCGACAAAACCGTCACCTGGGTCGAACATCGATTGGGTCGGACAACTCGCAGATATCCAACAGGAACTTGCGGATAAAAAGACGTATCTGAGCTCGCTCGAAGAGCTCAAGATCGATGTGTTCAAAGATCGCATTTTCGTCTTTACGCCAAAGGGTGACGTCATCGACCTGCCAGAAGAATCGACGCCGGTTGATTTTGCCTATGCCATCCACACGGATATCGGCAACACCTGCACATCTGCAAAAGTGAATGACGAACTCGCCCCACTCGAACGGACGCTGAAGAGTGGCGACATCATCGAAATCATGACAGATAAAAACCGAAAAGGCCCGAACCCGGACTGGCTCAAATTCGTAAAGACGCACCACGCCAAATCAAAAATCCGCCAATACGCACGCGCCGGCCTCAGCGCATGGATCAGAGGAGTCGGGAAACTATTGGGATCGAAATAATTACTGGCCGAGGATCTTGCGACGAATCGTCTCAAGGTCTTCTTCGTTTAGGAACCGAATGCGAACCTCCCCTTCGCCACGTGGGTCGCGCTTAACGGTGACGCGCGTGCCAAGCGACTGGCGGAGGGCGTCTTCGAGGGCGGCAAGGTTCGGATCAACAGTCGAGGAGCGGCGTGGGTGCGCAACACGCGCTTCTGTCTGGCGGACGGTAAAGTTACCTGCGAGCATCTGCTGGAAGAGCTGGAGACGTTCGGCGTCTGTCGGAAGTGACAACAAGGTACGTGCGTTCGACATGGAGATACGCTTTTCGCCAAGTGCGCGCTGGATCACATCCGGGAGTTGCAACAAGCGGATGATGTTGGCGACTTGTGGACGGCTCTTGCCGACACGCTCCCCTACTTGGTCCTGCGTAAACCCGAACTCACTCTGGAGGCGGAGATAGGCACGCGCTTCTTCGATCGGATCCAGATCGGCGCGCTGCACGTTCTCAATGATCGCAAGCTCCATCTTCTGTTGCTCAGATGCGGACCGGATGATCGCTGGGACCTCGGTAAGGCCTGCGATCTTTGAGGCGCGTAAACGGCGCTCACCTGCGATGAGCTCGTACCGGCCATCCGCTTTTACGGTGACGACGAGCGGCTGGATGATCCCATGTTCTTTGATCGAGCCGACAAGGTCCTCAAGATCATTGTGGTCAAAATGGATACGCGGCTGGTGTGGGTTCGGGTCGATCCGATCAACCGAAAGCATCTGCACAATCGTGGCGCGTCCATGCGACGGCGCCTCTTGCGGTTCGATATGTGCGGCGGGAGGGATTGAGGCAGCAGGCGTCGTGTCCGTTGGCCGTTGTGGGATGAGAGCGCCGAGGCCGCGTCCCAAACCTGATTGTCGTCCGAGCATAAAAGAAAGGTGCGTGGATTATGGGCGTGGGACCGCCATGTGCTGTTCTTCACTGTCTAAGATTTCTCGCGCGAGCCGTTCGTAGGCTTTTGCACCCTTGGACGACCCATCGAAGGTAACGATCGAACGACCAAACGACGGCGCTTCTGCGAGACGGACGTTGCGAGGGATGACCGAACGGAAAATGTTGTTTGGGAAGTATTTGTAGAGTTCCTGCATTACATCGTCCGACAACTTCGTCCGTCCGTCATACATCGTGAGCACGGCGCCCAAAACCTGCACTTCAGGGCGAAGGTTTTCTTTGACGAGGTTCACGGTTTCGAGAAGCTGCCCAAGTCCTTCGAGGGCGTAGTATTCCGTTTGGACTGGAATGAGAATTTCATCCGCCGCAACAAGACCGTTCAGCGTGATAAGGCCAAGCGTCGGCGGACAGTCAATGAGAATATAATCGTAGTCGTTACGGATCTCGAGGAGTGTATCGTAGAGCTTAAATTCACGACGCGGTATCTCGACAAGTTCGATATTGAGACCGGCAAGGTGTTTCGTCGCAGGCGCGACACGCAGTGTTTCATGCGCCGTTGGCTGGATGATGTCACGGATCCCGACCTCGCCGATGATGGCTTCGTAGAGGCCACGCTCGAGGCCTGCATGGTCGATTCCAATCCCTGAGGTCGCATTCGCCTGAGGGTCGAGGTCGACAATGAGGACAAACTTCCCTGCTTCGGCCAGATACGCACCCAGGTTGATGGCGGTCGTGGTTTTACCCACCCCACCCTTCTGGTTGACGACCGAAATTATGCGTCCCATATCGTCCGTATTTTACGCGTGTTGAGGCCGTTCCGGCAAGGGACGCGGATATGCCCGTATATTGACGAAACCCGCCAAATTTTCTATACTCGCCCCACGCTTTTGGGACTATTTTCTCCGTTCCATTGTTTGGAACTGCGAGCGAATGCGAGCAAGCGCAGGCGTCCCGAAGGGCATGAGTTAGCGTCAATAGGCGAAGACGAAATGCCAAGGGACAAGCCGAGCAGGTCGGGGTAGCTCAGCTGGTTAGAGCGTGGGACTCATAAGCCCGAGGTCGGCGGTTCAAATCCGCCCCCCGATACCACGTAAAATCCACCGCACAACGGTGGATTTTACGTGCCCCGTGGCGCGTCTAACCAAAAATCTTTTGCGCTTTACGGGGCTCCGATTGCGTTGAATCACGTGGCGCAGCCATACAAAAACGACCTTCACGGGCCGTTTTTTTGTATTCAGCGTGAGCGGTTACCGAAGCGCCGTCGTGGTCGTAACGGCCGGCCAACGAATATGCGCGACGATAGGAGAAAGATGCGTGCTCCAGTACAACAACCCATCGTCCTCTTTCGGGGAACTGCCCGAGGCATGGATCATGAATGGAACACCATCGACATCACGGACATCCGACAGGATCCCGATATGAGGCGCTGGAGCGCCGAACATGACGATATCCCCTCCTTGCCACTCCGCAAGATTTTGCACATCTCCTGGTTTCAATTCCGTTGTCAATACATGTGCATGGGATTTGAAAAAATCTACAAGGTTTGGGACACGTCGAAAATCAATATTGGGATCAGGTTTTCCTTGTATCCGATCATACGCAGAAAGATGGGATTTAATGTCAGAATCGACAAGCGATTTGAGATCGTATCCGGCATGGAGAAAGGCCCGCCATACGACGTCCGTACACACCCCCTCGTCCTCTGGAGGAAGACCGTCTTGGTAATACGCGCTCCGATAGACTGGGGCACGAGCAACCTCTTTTCTCGCTCCATCAATGAGATCCTGCGTATCATTCACCCCGTCTTTATCCTGGTCATGAGAGCTATATTCCTGCGGGACCACAATCCTCGAATGAGTGGAGAGCAATCGAAAGATTGGGCGAGTATCAGCGAATTTCCAAAACGCCCCTGCGATAAGGAGTAGCGTCGCCGCTAAGAAACCGATCCCGATTGACCGAGTAAACGATGTCATGTGAGGAGATAATTCGACTATGTCTTCTTTGTTGTTTTTCTGCAACAGTAGATATAGAGAACGAAATCCACACAATCCTTCCCCGAATCGGAGGGATCCGAACAACGGAGGAGGTGCTGACGAGTCTATAAAGAGATGCCTGCGCCGTGCCATGCTACGTTTGCAAACCAGGCACTCTTTCGTTACCGTTGTTAGAATATGGCCAAATTATTTCAGCAAATGGGGGTGGGAGGGATGATTGGACTGGGATGTATCGTCCTTGGCTTCATTCTTGGCGGCATGGGCGTGTGGGTTGCGGGTCCTGTGGCGGTCCTGATCTATGTCGCCATCTGGGCTGTGCTCTTGGGAATTTTTTGGCATTACGTATTTGGTCCAATGGTTTTGGCAAACCGCTTGATGTCGACCGGGGAAGACGGCGAAGCGACTATTATCGCCATTGCAGAAACCGGATCATCCTTGCAGACAGGAGGGGCGATCCCCAAGCCGGGAATGCGGATAACGCTGGACGTCCGGCCCGCGAATGGAAAACCGGTGTACCAAGCCACCATTGAGACGTTCATCTCCATGTTTGAGGTCCAAGCGTATCAACCCGGCACCAACGTCAACGTCAAAATTGATCCCAACAACCCGAAAAAAATCATTATCGTTGACCGAACTGGTGCGATGCAAATGCATTCCGCGTCGCTTGGATCCAAGAAATAGAACGAGCTTCCAAATAATCAAAAAATCTCCCCACGGGAGATTTTTTGTTGGTGCCGGGAGAGAGAATCGAACTCTCATGACCTTGCGGTCGCGGGATTTTGAGTCCCGTGCGTCTACCAAGTCCGCCATCTCGGCTAATGTTTTGTCGGCAGGACTGTAACGGAAAACCAAGGTTCTGACAAGGCTCCTCGCTTGACGGAATCCTCGTATATCGGTATAGTCCGCACACAAAAGACCGTCGCGGGGTAGAGCAGTTGGCAGCTCGCCAGGCCCATAACCTGGAGGTCGCCGGTTCAAGTCCGGCCCCCGCAACCATGTAAAATCCACCGCACAACGGTGGATTTTGCTTATTGAAAAATAAAACTGTCGTCCTCGAGCAAAGCGAAGGACCTTCAAATTGGAAGGTCCTTCGCAGGAGCCTCAGGACGACAATTCCTGTATCCCTTCAACAACCTTCATCGCCGCATGGTCCCACGTGAATTTTTGTGAACGCGACTTCCCTGCCAACGCCATATCGATACGCGAAACGTCGTCGTTCATGATCCCTGCCATGGCGAGTGACCATGATTCCTGGTCGCGTGGATCGAGTTGGATGCCTGCATCCGCAACAACCTCTGGAAGTGCACCCATCGCGGATGCAAGGACGGCTGTTCCGGCCTGCATCCCTTCGAGCGCGACAAGACCAAACCCCTCGTGGAGAGATGGGACGGCGACGATGTCGGCCGCGAGTAACATGTCACGCCGCGCATCATCATCAACCACATGGATGCGATGGATCCGACTTCCGTCTGTTTCCGCCTGGATGTGACGATAGAGTGCAGAATGGACGTCTGCGAGCTTCCATCCATCGCGTCCGGCAATAACAAGATCGACGGGACGCGAGATAAGTGGGCATGCGCGGCGCCATGCTTGAATGAGCATCGCGATATTTTTTCGTCCGTCGACCGTGCCGAGCGCCAAGACAAATGCGTTCGTGACTCCTGTTGCCGCAACGCGTAATTTTGCTGCGCGTTTATGTTCTTCGAGATTCGGGCTGTGGAGCGCGTGGAGGAACGGATCACCGCCTTCGAGCGTCACAATGACGCGTGAGGGATCAAGATGGAAACGCGAGACGAGTTCCGCCTTCGTATCCTCACTCACAGCGAGGACGAACGGTGCGCGTTCGAGGCCATGACGAAACAATGTCGTTGTGATGCTGCGGCGCAGGAACGATTGTGGGAACCATTCCGGATGATCAAAAATCGCGACATCGTGGACCCATGGAACGGCGGGGACAGAAAGACCAGGCGGTGTTGCGCCGGCAGGAACGATCAACAGGTCACACGGATAGGCTTTGAGCGCACGACGGAGTGATGAACCCGTTTCGTCACGAAGCTCAATGAATCGACAACGTTCCCACGCGGTTTCAGCGAGCGGGGCTGCTCCTTTTGGAAGATAGACGTTCCATTTCCACGGGACGTCACGGACAACTAACGCTTCAGTTAAAAAACGGGCGGCGTGCGCGACGCCGCGGCCCGGCGTCCCGTCGGTCGGAAGTGAACGGAGGTCAATGCCAACTACTTCCATTCGTATGAGTCAAACGCCCATGCGGTCGCAGCCTTCACGTCCTGGAAGCGAGAAAAATGGTTTACGCTCCCGAGGCTCGCTACAATGACTTCGTGGTCTTCCGCATCACGCGTCAAAAGCGCCATGCAGTAACCCGCGGCTGGGAGCGATCCGGTTTTTGCGCCCAAAATCTGATACGGATTCTTATTCAAAAATGACGTCAGTAGTAAATTCGTCGTTGGGATGGCGTAGGCATGGCCCGTCTGCGTCTTAAACGCGGATTGCGGCTTCGTCATCACGGATTTCACTTCAGGATACGCGAGCGCCGTCGAAAGCATTGCGGCGACATCTGCAGCGCTCGCCTTATTGAGCGGGTCGAGACCGGTTGGCTCGACGAAATTTGGCGAGACCAAGTGCAGCGCTTTTGCTTTTTCATTCATCGCGGCGACAAATGCCTCATTTCCGAGTGACACGCGTGCCAACGCATTTGCCGCGGTGTTTACTGACCCCACAAGCATCGCCTCGAATGCCTGACGCTGCGTCATCACGTCTCCCGCAGAAAAAATCGAGCTTCCTTCTTCGGCAATATCCCCTTCTTCGATCGTGATTTGTGCATCGAGGTTCGGCTTGGTGTCAAGATACACCATCGCCGTCATAAGCTTCGTGAGGCTCGCGATCGACATCACATCGTGAGAGCGCTTGGCGTACAACACGGCGCCAGATTTTGCGTCTGCCACAAAAATCGCCTTGCTCGTCGTATCAACCCCGATATTGGTCCTCTCTTTTTTGACAGGAGCTTGCAGCATTGGTTGTGCATCTGGCGCTTTTGGCAGCTGCCGAACCACCGTCGCGACTTGCGATGGCTTGCTGATAGATGCGGCCAGGAACAGGCCAAACAGGGAGTTGATCACACGGATTGGGTTGGGAGTTCTTCTATAGAGTCGACGGATGATTCAAGCTGAGCAAGGACATCGCTCACCGCTGCGCTGCCGCGGAGTGATTCGTATTCTGGTAATTCTTCGATAGATGCGACACCGAGGTGGTTCAAAAAGGCAAATGTGACCGCATAGGTCGGCTGCCCAAGACGCACGTCCTCGCGCTCTTCGACGAGGCCGCGAAGCTGGAGATTCCGCAGGATCATCGAGGACTGCACGCCGCGGACCTGTTCGAGCTCCGGACGCGTCAGTGGCCCACGATACGCTAAAATCGTCAGCGCCTCAAGCGACGGACGGCTGAGTTCGCCTTGCGCCTCCGCTTTGACGACCTGCGCCACAACCTCTGCGGCTTCTGGCCGCGTCACGAGCTCGACCTCACTCCCGTTGCGTTGCAACATCACGCCGCTTTCCGCATCGTTCAACGATTCAAGCATCGCGGTGATGGCCGCTTCGATGTCTTTTGGTGCTTCGTCTGTGAGTTCCGCAAGACGGCGCACCGAGAATGGCTTGGCAGCGGCAAAGAGGATGGCTTCAATCTTGGCTTCGAGATTCATATCAGGCGAATGATTCTGCAAGTGGATCATGTTGCGGCGCGTCTGGTGACGAGCTGATGTCGATATCATGGAACAATGCTTTTTGATCCACGACGACGAACCGTTGTTTGACGAGTTCGAGAAGCGCGAGGAAGGAAATAATCGCCTCGGTGCGTGAACCTGCATCTTTTACGAACGTGTGGAACGACGTCGTGGCATGTGACCGGATCCGCGTAAACAAATCACGGATCTTGTCTTGGATACTCACAGCGCGTTCAATACTCGCTTTCGGTAACCGGACGATCGGTTCAATTCGCGCGATCACACGATGCATCAGCGCGGCAAGTGACTCGAGAGTAACTCCCGGTGGTGGCGCGAATGCAACTTCCGTCCGCTTCATTGCCCGCTGCTCACGTACAAACGATCGGTTCCCCGCTTTCCACATCGTATCGATCTCGCGTGATGCAGCGACGAAACGTTGGTATTCGCGGAGCTGTGTTTCGAGGTCCGGGCCTTCTTCGAGTTCTTCGTCGATGAGAGATGGGATCAACAGCTTTGACTTGAGATACATGAGCTTTGCCGCGATCACAAGGAAGTCTGCCAGCTCTTCTGGGACAATTGTTTTTGATGATTGCACGTAATGCAAAAACTGCTCCGCAACTTTGGCAAGAGAAACACTCGAAACATCAAGCTCCTCCTGCTCAACAAGCTGCAGCAGGAGGTCTAGTGGGCCTTCGAATGAATCAACCTGGAACGTCACGGCCATGAGGGTAGGATAGCTCATGGTTGACAGGAAATCCACTCTAGGATATGACGATTGGGTGCGCGAGGAAGGAGGGTCCGATGCGCTTGATCATTACGCTAGAACAACCCCCGGAAAGTCACATCGTGACCTCCGGAGCCCTACTCGAATGGCTGAAAAAACGTGGGGATGCCTGCTTCCAGTACCGAAACTCGGAAGGCAACCTCGAAGATGGTGCGATCGTCGCCATGGACGGCCAGCTCTTTGTCGGCACACGCCCATCCCTCAGGTGTATCGAAGACTTTGAAGATTGGCGTGATCTCCTCGAGCTCACCAAAGAAGGCGATGCGTGGATCTTCCATCTTTCGAACGGTCGCTACACCGAACGAAGACAGATGATACAGCTCAACGTCTTGAGCCAACTCCCAAGCGACGACCACCGCAGACTCTGACGTCCGCGGTTTTTTTAATTTCGAATTTTGTATTCCATGTCAGTAAACACCCATTTGACCATCGTATGAACGATCGCAGCGGTCTCCACCAACGTAGCAGTGCAAATAATTGACAATACCGTAGCTGCTTCACCCAGTTTCCCGTCGCTATAGGCTGCAAAGATAAAATAATATACAAGTAAATTCTGAACGAGGAGCAGCCAAACGAGAATGGGCGCAAAAATGCGTCGAGACCAAAGCTTGTCCCGTTTATCTGCAATTTCTAATTTAAGAATTGTTGTATTATGGTTTCCCTTTAACGCAGGATCTATGCCGTCCCCAATAGTTTCTACTTGCTTAAAATCTGCTGCTTCACCGGGGAGGTAGTCATCCATACTCCTATTCCGTCAAACCAAGATTTTTCAGTCGCCAGCTCATGGAGCTATTTGATACTCCAAATAAATCCGCTAACCGTTCAACATTTTTCATAACGTGAAAAAAGCGAGTTACGGTATCCTTCGGCATTAACAAACTGGCTGCAAACATATTCGCCTCTTGTTCTATCTCACGCTCTTCTTTGTCCAGAAGAATGGTATTACTCCGATAAAACGTTTCTTGCTCTTTGTCCGCATGAAGGGCGTAATGCCCTATCTCATGAGCGATCGTAAAGGCTTTACGCGTGTACGGATCATTTTCAGATATATATATCGTCTTCTGCGCCTTATCATATGCACCTGCAACGTTCTCATCCTTAAAAACACCCTCTTTCAGTTTTAGATCGAGTGCTTTAGCGACTTTAGAAATATCAATAGGAAGGATGCTTGAATATCCCTCTCCAAGAGCACTAAGCAAAATATCTTTTGCCTGCAGCTCAATTTGATCAATCCGCTCCTTCGTCAACATATATATTTAGGGTACCTGAGACCCTAATCAAAATCAAGCAAACGGCCCGTTATTTTTTCCCGATTACGATATGTGCTTCCTTCAGGCGTTTTTCTTCGATGTCAGATGGCGCACCCATGAGCAAATCGCGCGCATCGCCGGTCTTTGGGAAGGCGATAACTTCGCGAATGTTCGGTTCGTTGGCGAGGATCATGACGATACGATCAAACCCAGCGGCAATCCCACCATGCGGAGGTGCGCCGTATTCGAAGGCTTCGAGGATGTGCCCGAATCGTGCCTTAATCTGTTCATCCTTCAGACCAAGAAGCTGGAATGCTTTTTGCTGGAGCTCACGGACATGAATGCGGATTGATCCACCCCAAATTTCGTAACCATTCAAAACGAGGTCATACGCGTTGGCGCGAGCTTTGGTCGGTTCGGTGTCGAGTAACGCAACGTCGTCCGGGTGCGGGGATGTGAACGGGTGATGAACCGCTTGGATTCCGCCTTCGCCATCGTCTTCAAACATTGGGAAATCGACAACCCAGCAGAACGCGAGTTCGTTTGGATCGTTTTTGTCCTTCCGCATGTCTGGCTTATCGTTGCCGTATTGGTTCATTGCGTCGGCGTACGAAATCTGTGGGAAGGACGTGAACGTCAATTTCTTTTCTGGCGTCACGGTTTTGACGAGCTCGACCATCAACCGCTCAACGAGTGACATCACATCCTCACGCGTCACAAATGACATCTCCATGTCGAGCTGTGTGAATTCTGGTTGCCGGTCGCCACGCTGGTCTTCATCGCGGAAGCAACGTGCGATCTGGAAATACTTTTCGAGGCCAGACACCATCAACAGCTGTTTGAACTGCTGTGGGGACTGCGGTAATACATAAAATTGTCCTGGATGAAGGCGTGACGGAACAAGGAATTCGCGCGACCCTTCTGGCGTGCCTTTGGTAAGGTTTGGTGTTTCAATTTCAAGGAAGCCATCTTTGCGCAAAAAGTCGCGCATGAACCCAGCAACAGCACCGCGGAGTTCGAGGTTCTTGACCATACGCGATGAACGGAGGTCGAGATAGCGATACGTGAGACGCGATTCTTCATTAATCTTCGACGTGTCTTCGAGCTCAAACGGTGGCGTCTTGGATGGGTTCAAGAGCTCGATATCTTTCGCAAGGAGTTCGACGGTGCCTGTTTCGAGATTTGGGTTGACCTGTTTTTCGCCACGCTTTTGGACGATGCCTGTGATCGACAAACAATATTCAGAACGGATCGATGACATCAATTCTTTCGCGCGGTCAGACAATTCCGCTGGGACGAGGATCACCTGCAAGAGACCCGAGCGGTCACGCATATCCAAAAAGGCAAGCTTGCCCATGTCGCGGCGGGTATTCACCCAACCTTTGATGGTCACCTGCTCCCCTACGCGACCGATGAGGTCGCGATGCATGCTGCGTTGTTCCATAGTTTCAGCTCACGTTACTTTACAGCCGGATTGTTGTCCATCGGCGCTACTTTGGCACAAATCCCCATGGATTCGCCTTGTGAAACGGCGCAGGACAGGCCTGGCATACAGGGCAACCGGTTCGGGCCACCACAGACGGAACCTTCAGAGCCAAGGCCGCTTGGTTTCACTGGTTCTGGACGCGCCGGTGCATCTTCAAGGGAATAACCATTCACTGCTTGCTGTATGATCGACCCAGATCCTCTGAAGTCTTCGCATCTAACTTGTACGCGATTGACGTCGTAACATTTCGCTTTCCGCTCATCAGGCAGAAAGAACACGACGGTCCAGACCATGAATCCGATGATTGCGATGCACGCAGCACCGCCGAATGCCGCCAGGACTTTGAGGTCTGTCGTTGATTCTTGTTTTGGCATGGCAGTATCGTACGTGGATTTTAGGGTTGCGTCGAGATACCAGGGACAACGAAGACTGCTGCCCCATCTGGGATCATGTCGAGGACCGTTTCTTCGAGCCCGGTGATCGCATCTTTTTTGATGAGATGGCCATCACGACGGATGACAAGATGCGTCGCATCGATGAACGCGAGTGGCGTCCCTTTGCCCAATGGAATTTCGGTCACATCGGTATTCGATAACAGGGTGAGATCCCCCGCATCCGTCTGGTATGCCGCTGATGATATAAACGGAATAAATACGGAGATGACATGCGTCGTCTCTGTCGCGAGGACAACATCTTTATCCCGACGTGAGAGGCGGTGGAGTTCTGACGGAGGTCCTGGCGGCGATTCAAGGCCGGCGCCAGGCTGGAGCGTCACATACCACATGCTGCCCGCTTCGAATGAAAAATCTGCGGCGTTGTCTGGGATGATAGCAATTGGCGTAACTTCGCCCGCAAGCGTTGCGGCATAGATCATCCGCGTGGATGTCACACGACCTGTCACCGCGATCGTCTCTGCGTCCCACCATCCGAGCGGCATCACATCTTTGACGCCCTTGCTCCCAACGCGAAGGACGATCGTTTGTTTTTCATTCCCCAAACGGATCTCCACACTCCCCGTCCCATCAGCGCGAGCCGGCGAAGGAAACAATGCGCGACGGCCATCTGGCGAATGGATCCCCGTTGATGTTGCGCGGACAAAGCCGGTCGTTAGGTAGACGTGCTCACCCGTCTTGGCATCAACACCTTCCATTTGCGAAAGCGCGCGACCAAGGAGCTTGACGTCATCCGGCCATGAAAGAGGACGCGAACCTTCTTTTTGATACAGCATTGCTCCGGAATGGTCGACGACAAGGATGCCACCGGTACTTGTCGGGGTGGCCGTTGTCACTGGTGACTCAGGCAAATTTGGTACCTTGCTATCGGGATTGATCGTAGGCGTTGCGAGGACTGCTGCGAAGACAACGCCGCCAACCACTAAAAACGTCGCGAACAGGGCTAAATACCCGTTCGGCCGCGAGAGGGTCTTTTTCATGCTTTATATAATACTCTCATATCCTCCCCCTTACGAAGGGGGAGTTAGAGGGGGTTCTGTCCGATTGGCTGTCGGATCGATCGGATCGGAAGACGGGATGGGTCCCCGCCTACGCGGGGATGACAAGGGGTGGAGGCTTCGTATGGGGGAGGATATAAACTATGGCTCCAAACGATTGATCAAGCGAGGGAATGGGATTGTCTCACGGACGTGCTGCAACCCGCAGATCCAGGCGACTAGACGTTCGAGACCGTAACCGAATCCAGAGTGTGGGACCGAGCCGTATTTGCGCAAATCGAGATACCACTTGAACGCGTCTTCTGGGAGATTGTGTTCGCGGATACGCGCGAGAAGTTCGTCGTAGCTGTCTTCGCGCTGTGATCCACCGATGATTTCGCCGTAACCTTCTGGGGCAAGCAAGTCGCTGTTCAAGACGTGCGTTGGGTCGGAAGGATCACGCTTCATGTAAAACGCTTTGACCACCGTTGGATATTTTTCGATGAAGATCGGTTTCTCGTATTGCTTGGTGAGCAATGTTTCATCGTCTGCACCGAGGTCATCCAGCTCGCCGATGTCACTCCCTAACTCTTTGAGTTTTTGGATCGCTTCAGCGTGCGTCATGCGGATAAATGGCGCTTCCACTTTTTTGAGTGGTTCGACGTCGCGTTCGAGGATCTTGAGTTCCGCCGCACAACGTTCAAGCACGCGTTTGACGATGAACGAGACGAGTTCTTCTTGGATCTTCATGTTGCCTTCGTGGTCGGTGAACGCTGTTTCTGCATCCATCATCCAAAACTCAGTCAGGTGGCGGCGTGTCTTTGACTTCTCTGCACGGAAGACGGGACCGAAGTCAAAACATCGACCCACGGACGCGATCGCCGCCTCAAGATAGAGTTGCCCCGATTGTGTGAGATACGCTTTTTGATCCTCGAAGTAATCAACTTCAAAAAGTTCCGTCGTGCCTTCACACGCGTTTGGTGTAAAAATCGGCGCATCGATCTTGATGTAATCGTGTTCGTGCATCCAATCGTAGGTCGCAACGATGATCGCATCACGCACGCGTTGGATCGCCCATTGTGCTGGTGCACGCAACCACAAGTGACGGTTGTCGAGCAAAAAATCCGGGCCATGTTCTTTTTTGCCAATCGGATATTCCTCTGCTTTTTGGAGGAGGGTGACGGACGTTGCTTGGAGCTCGTACACACCTTCTTGCTTTGGATGCTTCGAGACGGTGCCCGTGACGGATACCGAAGACTCGATCGTCGTTTCGACGGCCGCGTTCCATGATGCCTCATCGACATTCTGCTTGGCGACGACGGCTTGCGTAAAGCCGGATCCATCACGGATCTGGAGGAAGGCGATACTGCCCGAAGAGCGGACGTTATGCGCCCAGCCTTTGATCGTGACGGTCTGGCCAACAAGAGCGGAAAACTTAGAAATCAGGGTATCCATAATGAAAGCAGGGTAAAGAAAAACCCTTGCGATGGCAAGGGCACGACGGTCAAGACTTTAACCGTTTTTTGGAGTTTTTAGCCCCAGAGCTTTGTGGACTGCAGCAGTCCCAGCCCTTGATCCAATACCGGAAACGGTCTTGCCCCATCGCGACATGGATCACATTCGGACGGCGGGAGGGCTCAACGAGGAAAAAAATCTCCCCCTCGTCCCTTTCGAGACGCATGATGTCGAACCGCGCACGACGCCGAGAGCTGTATTGTTCCGCTCGCTTGAAACAGCTCCACGCGCTCGCGACAAGCCTCCCAAACGCGCGAGCGCACTTGGCATGCAAGAGGCGCCGGTTCACTTCGACATTCGCCGCCCTTGCGGCTTCGACTTCTTCGCGGAGGATACCGATCGCATGCGCGATCAAGATACTTTCATGCTCATGCTCTTCCGCACGAGGGTCGAGCATCGTCGCCATGACGGCAATCGGATGGAAGACCTTGCGTTGCGTGAACCCGTTCAGGGCTTTCATCGCCGCTTCGAGAAATGCCGCCTCATCCAGGATGAACGGCCGCGGCTCACGCTTGGGTGGCTTTACCCTTGTTGAGCCACGACGCTTCGTCGATGCCGTGGCGCTTGAGCGCATCATCGGATGCTTTGCACCGCCAGAGGAAACACCAGCTCGCGGTTTTGCAGCCGCGACTTTCCGCGCTGTCTTCAACACCTTACCCAAGGCCTGTCGGCTCATGAGGGCAAGTGGTGCGCGCTTCGGTTCTGGATCTGGCTGCGGCTCCGGCTCGATCACCACGATGGGCGCGGCGGGTTCGACCTTCTTCTGCTCTTCGACGATCTTGACAGTGGAAGGCGACGTCGCCTTCCGCGTCTTCCTGAGGACATTGTCCTTCCGAATTGGCGGAATCCAGCTGCTCTCCGAGATCCTGGGGCCGGCGCTTCCGAAGCGCCGAAACTGTCCAGGCGGGAGGATATACGACTCAGCTGAGACCTGTCTAAACATGCACACCTCAATGAAACTGCCCGGAGACGTGGTCGACCGGGGCGAGAGTTGCTAAAAAAGGAACACTGCCATCTTAGGCGAGAAGCGACCGGATGGTCAACGGTCCATGGGGCGCCCTCATGAGAGGCGTGTGCTTGAGAGCATCCTCAATCCAGCTCGCTGTCGCGGACAAGAGGTCCGTTGTTGCGGTGACGCGAATAATGTCTTTGAGCGAGGATCTGCGCGCAAAAGAAAGAAGGAGAGCGGTGTGTGAAAGGTCATCCTCTCGTGTTTCGATTGGCGGGCCGAAACCAGTCAGATCAAGGAGCTTGAGCGTTGCGGCGGCGAACAAAAGGCGGCTGCGCTCAGGACTCGGGTCTGCAGGGAATGAAAAACAGACGGTACGGAGCTCTTGGAGTAAATCAAAAATCTGTTCGTCGCTAATGCCAGGGCGCGTGAGGGAAACGACGAGATCGTGGAATGCGCCGAGGATTGCGAACGAGGCAAGGCGGATATTCGGTGGACGAGATGGGCCGTGGGCACGAGCAACAGCGAGCTTGTCGAATGCCGAGCCTTTCGCAATCATCACATCGATGATCGAAAACGGTTCGAGGTGCCCCGCCTGCTTCGACGTCCTGAGGGATGAACCACGCGCAACTGCCGTGAGCAACCCGTGCTCACGTCCGTACATCACATATCGCCGATCCTGTTCACGGAACGGTTCTTTTTTGAGCACAATGGCCCGGTCACGGATGTAGGGCATTGGGGAAGAGAGACAAGAGACTGTAGACGAGAGACGAGAGCTAGGAGGTCATGTGACTGAGCATGCGCATAATTTCATCGAGTGTTGCGTTTATACGAAGAAGCGATGGTTCGGAGGCATATCCTAGACGTTGGGAGATCTCTATTTGTGTTTCAAGCTCTGCAGCAGAACCAAATGCAATGCGTAAAAATTGTCTGAACTCTGTCTCACCGCCTCTCTTTCGTCCTTCCGCGATATTGCTTGGGATAGAAACTGCTGCACGACGCATCTGCGAAGTCAGCTGGTACAGTTCGTCTTTTGGATACTGCTTCGTCAACTCATACACCATCACAACAAGATCCATGCTTTTTTGCCATACGATCAAATCTTTATGTCCTTTCGTCGCCATAATTTTATCAAAATAGCTATCGTCTCTTGTCTATCGTCTATCGTCCTGCATCCCCTTCCGGTCCAACCACGTCTGCAAAATATTCGCAGCCGCAAGGTCGTCGCGTTTTCCCTTCTCCCCTGCTGCACGGACCTGCTGTGCAGCGAGGCTGGATGAAAGCGTTTCATCTTCTTCGTGGATCGTCAGGCCTTGTGCGGCGAGATCAGCGATGAAGGAACGAATTTCTTTCACCTGATCATTTTCCTCTTCGCGATTCTTGAGAGGTTTTGGGATTCCGACAACAATTGCTTCCGCGTGTTCGTTCGTCGCGATTTCGTGGATCTTGCGAAGCAATTCTAAGCGGTCGGAGCCAGAGATAACGGCCCATGGGCTTGCAATGTGTGTTTCAGTATCACCAAGCGCCACGCCAACGCGTGCCGAGCCGTAATCAATGCCGAGGACGCGCATATTAGGCGTCTGGCCAAGGTGTGACGAGTTCAAATCCACCCTTCGTCACAACAATGGTGAGCTCAAAATGCGCGGATGGTTTTCCGTCGCGCGTGACGATTGTCCATCCGTCTTCTTTCATCGCGACTTTCCATCCGCCGAGTGTCACCATTGGTTCGATCGCAAGGACCATCCCCTCTTGGAGCTCGATGCTTGGCGCGCGAGGTTCGCGGTAGTTCGGCACTTGTGGGTCTTCGTGGACGGCATGGCCAACACCGTGGCCAACCAAATCTTTCACGATCCCGTAGCCGTGCGGCTTCACACAATCTTCGACGGCTGCACCGATATCTGAAACCCATCCACCCGCTTTGATCGCAGACAACCCTGCTTGGAGTGATGCGCGCGTCGTCTTCACAAGCTCACGGACTTCCGGACGGACGTTGCCAACCATGACCGTTGTTGCCATGTCTGTCGCGAGCCCTTCGTACCACATCCCGATATCAAGTCCGACGATGTCGCCATCAGCGATGATGCGGTCTGGTGTTGCAAGACCGTGGACCACTTCTTCGTTGACCGAAATACAAACGGTCGAAGGGAAGGCCGGGTCGTACTCAGAAATACGGTGTCCCAAAAATGAGGGCTTACCACCTGCGGCGATAATGCCATCGCGCGCGAGCGTATCGAGCGCTTCGGTTGAAGCACCAACGACACACGCTGCTGCAACACGACGGAGCACCCCAGAAAGGAGCTCTCCACCGCGCTTCAGTTTTTGGATTTCGTCAGCTGTTTTAATGAGGGACATGTGCCACTTTTACATCGAAAAACGCAATTTGGCAAGCTTCTTGAGGACGTCCTCAAAGACGTACGGAATCGCTTGTTCGCCGTTGATTGTAAGCAAACTGCCGCGTTGGCGATAATAGGTCGCAAGCGGTTCGGTCATAAAATGATAGGTTGCGAGGCGATGGCGAATGATCTCCTCCGTATCGTCTTCGCGGCGGATGAGCTTACCTCCACACATCACGCAAATACCAGGACGGATCGGCGGCGCATCGGTGCGGTGATACACCTGCTTACACTCAACGCACTGCAACCGGTCAGTGAGGCGACGTACGGCTTCGTCATCTGAGATACGAATCTGGAGCGCGAGGTTAATCCGCATCATCTTATCGAGATGGTGCGCTTGCTCAACGTTGCGCGGATACCCATCAATAATAAATCCACGTGTGAGGTCCAGACGCTTGAGACGATGCGCAATAATGGCGTTGACGAGTTCGTCCGGTGCAAGCGCACCCGTCTCCACGTAATGCTGTGCGACTTTCCCAAGACTCGTTTCTTCTGCGATCTCGGCACGGAACAACTCCCCGGCCCCGATGAGCGGAATATCAAAACGATCAGCGAGGAGCTGGCCTTGTGTTCCTTTACCGGACCCCTGAGGTCCGAAGATTACAGCGCGAAGTCGTTTTTGGCTCACAAAAAAACACGGGATAATAGCACGGCAATGGTTGGCAGGATCGTTCCGATCGCCACATATTCGGCGCAGAGGTCACGCGGCGTACGGAGCGTGGCAACAATCGCCCCGACCACCCCACCGATTGCAACAATGACGGCAGGCATAAAACCGAATTGAACGACGGCCAGGACTACAGCACATGGGAGCGCCACTTCAGCGACACCCACCGCTGTCCCCACATCAAAATGCGGCAGGAACGCGTTAGATCCGACACGTTCAAGGAGCATCTGGACCGAATGACCGTGTGACCCGGCAACCATATCATAGGTCACCAGGACGGCCAATCCGACCAAAAGCACCTCGATCGGGAGCCACATCCCAAGCGCAAAGGCCATCCCGACGGCACCAAGGAACGCAAATACGTTTGCAAACGGTCGCCAGAACAACCCAACGATCGTCACGAGTGCGGAGAGGAGGATTGCGCCCCACATCGGTAGGATAAGCGCAGGGACATACCACACGCCTGCAACCGCGGCGACCGCGCACACAACCTCCCACGTGATACGGACATCGCGACGACGGATAAGAGCCGTGATCAACGCGCCAGTAAAAATTGCGAGGACAACGTACTCCCATCCGATACGATAAATTGCATTCGATGGGACGGTCATGGAACGCAACAGATAGACGATCAACAATGCGGACGCATTCGTCGCAAACACCGCTAGAGGATATATAAACCGCTTTACCATGAATGGCCAGGGAAAAACTTTTGCTCGATCGCGTGTCGTGACGTCTCATCCAGCTTACCCGTAGACTGCAGTTTATGCAGTTCGCGACGGAGCGCATCCGGATGCCAGCTCTGCTTGCCCTGCAATTTGATGATTGCATCCGATGCAGAATGGCGCTCGCGCTCCTCAAGCTGGTGCATCCCAAACGTCTGGGCACGGATCTGCTCATGGGTCATGTGAATCGGATTGAGGGGCATATCCCCTATAGAATATCACGCCTGAAACCGGCTCTGTATAGCACACTTGACAATATTGGCGATGTATGGTATAGTGCACCTGAGTCAAAAACGATCTTTTCTTAGCTCAACAAAGCCATTTCTAACGTTACGTTAGTGGAGACACGTATCCTCAGTTCCCGTAAAGGTAATATCTGCGGTTTAGGCCGATACCCCTCTCCCCTGACGTCACTTTAGAAGCCAAAAAAGACCCCGCGCGGGGTCTTTTTGTATTTCTGTGAGAACGGTCAATGTTGGATGCAGTTCTAGGAGTCCGCGAGGACCGCACCGACCGGTAGCAACGCTACCGAGAGGGAAGACCGGAGTGGACGACGACGAAATGCGCCGATAGTGACCGTTCTAGTATGCGTCGTATTCGCGCATCGTGATTTGTGACTCAACCTGCTTCACCGATTCGATAACAACCGACACGATGATGAGAAGTGAGGTGCCACCAATCGCGAGGAGCTGGGATCCGCCTGCACCCTGAGCGATATGCGGCAAAATAGCGATGGTTCCAAGGAAGCAGGCACCGAACAGGTTGAGACGGTTGATGACCGCGCTCAAATAGTCGGATGTTGGCTTGCCCGGGCGAATACCTGGGATGAAGCCGCCTTGCTTTTGGAGGTTCTCCGCGATCTTATCCGGATGGAAGACCACCGCGGTGTAGAAGAACGTGAAGGCAAACACCAATGCGAAATAGAGGACACCGTACACGACCTGGTTCTGCATGGTCGTAATGATCCAACGCGCCACATCTGCAACCCATGCCGTCCGTGCGCTCACAAAAAACTGCGCGAGGACAGATGGGAACAGCAAGATTGAAATCGCGAAGATGATCGGGATCACACCAGACATGTTGACGCGGAGTGGGAGGTTTGAGGCCACGCCACCTGAGAGCACACCCTGGCCACGCTGTTGGCGTGCGTATTGCACCGGAATGTTGCGCTGCGCTTCTGTGACGAAGACGACACCGACAACGGTGAAGATTGCGATGAGCCCGTAGATCACCCAGGCAAACAACTGCGACTGGTCATAGCTCACGACAAGCTGCGAAAACTGCGTTGGGAGCTCGGCCAAAATCCCGGCAAAGATGAGGAGCGAGATACCGTTCCCCACTTTCTTTTCAGAAATCAATTCCCCAAGCCACATCAAGAAGATTGTGCCGGCCGTTACGGTGGCGATCAGCGTGACGACATGGAGGATGTCATTGGTTGCGAGAATGCTGAATTGCGATTGGCGGAGCAACGAGATCAATGCAAACGATTGCAAAATCGCGAGCGGGACCGTCAACATGCGCGTCCACTGGTTGATCCGCTTCTGGCCTGCTTCTCCGTCTTTTTGGATCGCTTCGATACTTGGCACGATCATGCCCAACAACTGGAAGATGATCGACGCCGTAATGTACGGAGCAACACCAAGCGCCACGACTGAAAAGTTCTTAATCGTGCCACCAGAGAAGAGGTTGAGGAGCCCGAGCACCTGGTTCGCTTCAAAGAAGTTCCGCAGGGCAACCGGGTCAACACCAGGGAGCGGGATGTGAGCGATCACGCGGAAGAGCACCATTGCGGCGAACACGAAGAGGAATCCGTTACGGACCTCTTTGATGCGCCAAGCAGCCTGGAGTTTTTCCCACATAACGCGTGTTTGGTTGGTAAATGAATGTTATGCCTTCTTGCCCTTCTTTTCTTTCTTCTTGTCTTTTGCAGCGTCTTTCTTTGCCTTCTTGGTTCGTTCGATGGTGCCGCCCGCCTTTTCCATCGCTTCCTTGACGGAGGTGGTTACCATGATATCGACCAATGTGAGCTTCTTATCGATCTCGGTCCCACCGATGATCTTTGCTTTGACGGCTGACTTCGGGACAAGACGCTTTGCCTTGAGTGCTTCGAGGTCAACGCGGTCACCGGCCTGGAACGACTTCAAGAGACGTTCGGTTGGAACAGCATACACTGTTGGGTGCATGCTTTGGAACCCGCGGTTCTTTGGGAACGCCAAGAGCATCTGCTTCAAACCCTTGAGCTTGAGGCGCTTGCGGCCGCCGGTACGGGCGCGTTGCCCTTTGGTACCGCGACCAGCTGTTGTCCCACGGCCCGTGGCGTACCCACGACCGATGCGGAACTTTTTGGTGCGCGAGCCCTTCTTTGGGGCAAGCGTGTGGAGGGAGAGTGGCATAGGTTATTCCGGTTTTGCGCGGGACGCATCATCCTTCATCGGCTTCGTTGTTGTTGGAGCCTTGAGGAGACGGAGCGCTTTGAACGTCGCTTTGACGTTGTTGATCTTGTTCTTGGAGCCAAGAATCTTGGAGGTGACGTTCGGGACACCCGCGAGTTCGAGGACGTTACGTACTGTCCCACCTGCTTTAATCCCTGTCCCTTTTGGAGCTGGCTTGAGAAGCACGATGGCTGCTGCAAACTTCGCTTCGACCGCGTGTGGGATGGTTTCGTTCACGAGCGGGATAGTGAGGAGCGACTTGCGTGCCTGGGCTGTGGCCTTCCCACTCGCACCAGCAACGTCGAGGCCCTTGGCCAAGCCGTACCCAACCCGACCCTTGCGGTTGCCGATCACGGAGAGGACGCGGAAGCGCATGCGCTTACCGCCCTTCGTCACGCGCGTCACGCGCGCGACTTCGAGGTTCTTTTCCTCATAGTCCGATTCGACTTGCATGTCGCCCGGACGGCCACCACGGCCACCTGGACGTCCGCCGCCGCCACGACCGCCGCGGCCACCTTGGCCACCGCGACCGCCAAATCCGCCGCGGCCACCTTGGCCACGAGGACCTCCGCCACGCTGGTCGCGCGCTGGAGCTGCTGCCTGAGCTGCAGGAGCTGCTTTCGGAGCTGCTGCTGGAGCCGCTACTGGAGCTGGAGCAGGAGCAGGAGCCGCTGCTACTTCTGCTGGAGCTTCTGCTGCTGGAGCAGGAGCTGGCGTCGGCTCGGCTGGCGTTGCTTCCACGGCTGGCTGGTTCTGGAGTTCGTCAGACATATGGTTAGAATTGGAGACCGCCTTCGCGGGCACCTTCGGCGACCGCTTTTACGCGGCCATGAAATTTCTTATCCCGGCGGTCAAAGACAACCTTTTCGACGCCTTTGGCTTTGGCACGTTCGGCGAGCATCTTGCCCACCAAAAATGCAACGTCTGTCTTGTTCTTGCCCTTGGCTTCGACGTCGGCATCCGAAGCTGCCGCGAGCGTCTTGCCCGAGGTGTCATCGATGACCTGCGCGTAGATGTGCGCAAGCGAACGGCGTACCGAGAGGCGCGGACGTTCGATCGATCCTTTGACGATGGCTCGGACACGCGCGATGCGACGTGTGCGGCCTTCTTGTTTGATAATTTGGCGGTTCATAGTCGTGTGGCTTACGCGCCCTTCGCGGCGGTCTTACCGGCCTTGCGGCGGATCGTTTCTGTCGTGTACTTGATCCCCTTGCCCTTGTAGGGTTCTGGCGGACGGATGCGGCGGATCTGGGCAGCGGTCTCACCAACGAGATGCTTGCTGATGCCCGTGAGGGTCAAAATTTGCTTCTCGACTTTGGCTTCGATGCCTTCTGGAAGTGGGAATGGGACCGGGTGTGAGAACCCTGCTTCGATATTGAGCGTGCGACCGGCGAGCGCGACCTTGTAGCCGACTCCGACGAACTCAAGCGACTTTTCGTATGGGGTCTGGACACCTTGCACCGCGTTCGCGATGAGCTGGCGCATGAGTCCCCAGAGCGCACGGTGTTCGACGTGCTCTGGGTCTTTGACCGAGACGACGATCGCCTTTGGGTCTGCCTCGAGCACTGCGGAGACGTATGGGTGGAGCGGCACGGTGAGCGTGCCCTTTGGGCCTTTCACGGTAACGATCGATGAAGCAACGGTCGCTTCGACGCCGTTCGGGAGAGGGATGGGTTTCTTTCCAATGCGGGACATATTAGTAGATTTCGCAGAGGACCTCGCCACCAAGCTTGCGCTTGCGAGCTTCCTTGTTGGTCATCACACCAGCGGACGTCGACACGATGGCGATACCAATGTCCGAGAGGACGCGTGGCAATTCACCAGCGCCACGGTAGACGCGGCGACCTGGGGTCGAGATGCGGGTGATCGAACGGATAATAGGCTGGCGGTCGTTGTACTTAAGCGCGACGGTGATCGTCTTTTTCGGGCCGTCGGTGCTTTCGGAGACGGAACCAACGTACCCTTCACGTTCGAGGATTTTGGCGATCGTAAACTTCATACGCGAAGACGGGGACGTAACGGCATCGAGATGCGCGTTCTGTCCGTTGCGGAGTCGCGTGAGGAAGTCACTGATTGGATCGGTATGCATAATAGTTCTCGAGGGTTACCAGCTGGCCTTGGTCACGCCGGGCAATTCGCCACGGTTCGCGAGCTCACGGAAACAGATGCGGCACAGGTCGAAGTCGCGCATGTAGCCGTGCTTACGGCCGCATCGCCAGCAGCGACGCACGAGGCGGGAGCTGAACTTTGGCTTGCGTTTCGACTTTGCGATTTGGGATTCGGTTGCCATAGGATTAGTCTTTGAATGGGAAGCCAAGGGCCGTAAGCAGCGCGAGCCCTTTTTCGCGGTTCTTTGCCGTCGTCGTGACCGTCACTTCGAGGCCGTGTACGCGCTCGACTTCATCCGGACGGATTTCTGGAAACGCGAGGAATTCGCGGAACCCGACCGAGACGTTGCCCTGTGCATCCATGTGCTTCGCCGAGATGCCGCGGAAGTCGCGGATACGCGGGAAGGTGACCTTGAGGAACTTTTCGAGGAAGTGCCACATGCGCGGGCCACGAAGCGTCACACGCAAGCCGACGACCATCCCTTCGCGGATCTTGAAGGAGGCGATGGACTTCTTGGCTTTCGTGCGCACTGGCTTTTGGCCTGTGATGCGTTGGAGCGTACTCTCAGCAATGTCCAAAAACTTTGGGTCTTTGAGACCGTGTGAGGCACCGATCGAAAGGGTCACTGCCGTGACTTTCGGGACCGCAAGCGGGTTCTTGATCCCAAATTCCTTGGTGAGTGCTGGGGCAATCTCTTTGGTGTAGCGTTCTTTGATCGTCATATATTAGGCCGTTGTTTCAGGAGCCTTTGCCTTGGCCTTTTTGGCAGCCGGTTTCTTTGCGACCGGGACGGCGGCATCACTCGTGAGAGCGACGTTCGACGCATCGATCGGCATCGAGAATTCGATGACCTGGCCCTTCTCCCCTGCGCGGCGAGTACGGATGTGGCGTTTTGCAAGGTTGATCCCTTCAACAACGACACGTCCAAGACGAGGGAAGGATTGGATGATCTTTCCCGTCTTGCCTTTGTATTTGCCGGCGATGACCTTTACGGTGTCGCCGGTTTTGATGTGGAGTTTCTGCATAGGCTTAGACGACTTCTGGGGCAAGGGACACGATCTTCGAGAATCCCTTGTTACGGAGTTCGCGAGCGACTGGGCCGAAGATACGGCTGCCCTTTGGTTCCTTGGTCTTGCGGTCAACGATGACGGCTGCGTTGTCATCAAAACGGATGTATGTGCCATCTGGACGGCGCGTTTCCTTGTGGACGCGGACGAGCACAGCGTGGACGATGTCGGCTTTCTTTACCGTGCCATGTGGCACAGCTTCTTTGACGACACAGGTCACGATATCGGCGAGGCCGGCCGTGCGCTTTTGGTAGCCGCCGAGGACGCGAATACACTGGAGCTTTTTAGCGCCTGTGTTATCTGCGACCTTCAGCATTGTGCGGTGTTGGACCATATAGTTAGACGGCTGCCTTAATGGTTTCGATATAGCGCCAGCGTTTTTCCTTGGAGAGCGGGCGCGTCTCTTCGATCACGACCACATCGCCGACCTTGGCCTTGCCATGTTCGTCGTGGGTCTTAAACTTATTGGAAATGGTGAAAAACTTTCCGTACTTGGCGTGCGCCACGCGGCGGTCGATCTTGACGACGATGGTCTTGGCCATCTTCGCCGAAACAACCGTGCCTTCGAGGCGGCGGCGCATTTTTTCCGTCCCTTTCTGACCGGGAGCGGCAACTGGCGTGTTCGTGGTCATAGGGGTTAGGAAGATTTCTTGGAATTGAGGGCTGTCAGGGCGCGGGCCAGATCACGCTTGGCGTGACGGACGGAACGGACCTTGGTGTACTGACGGGTCGCGACCTTGAAACGCATGTCGCGGATCTCGGCGCGGGTGTCCGTTGCCATCTTGGTCAGTTCTTCCTGCGTCTTTTGGATGAGTTCTTTTGGGTTCAGCATACGTTTAGGCAATTTGCTTGGTGACGTATGAGGCGCGGCAGGCCAACTTGTAGCGGGCGAGCTCGAGCGCTTCCTTGGCGGAAGCGGCAGTGATGCCATCCATCTCAAACATGATTGTTCCTGGCTTCACGACGGCGATGTAGTGGTCAACGGCCCCTTTACCGGAACCCATCGGCACTTCATTCCCCTTCTTCGTGATCGGCTTATCCGCGAAGATGCGGATCCAGATCTTGCCTCCACGCTTGGTGTAGCGAGTGAGCACACGACGGGCGGCTTCGATCTGCCGGGCCGACACCCATGCGGGAGTCATAGCCTTGAGGCCGTACGAGCCGAACGCGAGTTCGATCTTGTCGGTCGCGTGACGGATGTTCCGGGCGCGGCCTTTGTGGTGTTTTCGGTGTTTAACCTTCTTTGGGATCAACATAGGCGTTCAGTTATGCGTTGGCGCGGGCCGGTGGACGAGGCGCGCGGTCACGACGGGACGGCGTCGTTGGCTGATACTGCTGGAGACGGTCCTGTTCAAAAATGTCACCACGGTAGATCCAGACTTTCACACCGATGGCACCAGCCATGGTGTGGGCCGTTTCTTGCGAATAGTCGATGTCTGCACGAAGGTTCGTGAGAGGGATCTTACCCCAACCGAGCCATTCGCGACGGGCAATTTCTGCACCGTTCAAACGACCAGAGACAGCAATCTTTACTCCAAGGGCGCCTGCCTTCTTGACGCGTTCGATCGACATCTTGAGCACGCGGCGGAATGCCATGCGACGTTCGAGGTCTTGCGCAACCTGTTGCGCAACGATCGCCGATTCGAGCGAAGCCTTGGCGACTTCGACAACGTTCAATTGGAACTGCACCTTTTTGCCTGGGAAGAATGTCCGGAGGAATTTCTTCTTGAGCTCTTCGATGCCAACACCCGAGCGCCCGATCACGAGACCCGGCTTACCGGTGTGGATCGTGACAGCGAGCGAACCGCGCGAGCGTTCGATCGACACATCACTTACCTGTGCATCCTTCAATTCCTTTTTGAGGAAGACGCGGATGCGGATGTCTTGCTGGAGATGTTCACGATACGTTGCATCGCGGGCAAACCAACGTGACGGCCAGGTTGTGGTCGTGCCGAGGCGGAAGACTTTTGGATGGACTTTGTGACCCATAGGATTAGCTGTTTGCGGATTCAGCGGCGGGAGCCGTCTTCTTAGCCGTCTTGGTGGACTTGCCCTTTTTCACCTTGGAACCAGCAGCCTTTTTGATGGCGGCCATCTTCTTGGCTGCCTTCTTGCCGTAGGTGATTTCGGATGCAGGAGCAAGCACAAGGTTGATGTGCGTCGTGCGCTTACGGATCGGCGCGGCACGGCCCATGGCGCGTGGGCGGAAACGCTTGAGCGTCACGCCACCGTCGGCCGTGATCGCCTTGACGACGAGGGTCGAACGGTCGAGTTTAAAATTGTGTTCCGCGTTGGCGATGGCCGAGCGCAGGAGCTTCAAGACCGGAAGAGCAGCTTCGCGTTTCAAAAACGAGAGGCGGAGCTCAGCTTCGGCAACAGGAAGACCGCGGACAAGGTCAACGACCAGCCGGACTTTGCGAGGAGCCATACGGAGATGGCGGAGGGATGCGTGGACGTCCATATATTATTTCTTTGCTGGAGCAGCAGGCGCAGCAGCCGGTTTGGCAGCAGCGGCGTCTTCTTTCAACATCTTGCCACCATGGCGCACGAACTTCCGCGTTGGCGAAAATTCACCAAGCTTGTGGCCGACCATGTTCTCGATGACATACACCGGGATGTGGATCTTGCCATTGTGCACGCCAAACGTGTGACCAACCATTTCTGGCGTGATCGTGGACGAGCGGTACCACGTCTTGATGACGGTCTTCTCGCCTGGTTTGACCTTGGCCATTTTGGCCAAGAGTTTCGGCTCCGTAAACGGGCCCTTTTTGAGACTTCGTGACATATATGGTTAGCGCTTCTTGCGGCGTTGGATGATGAGGGCACTCGAGGCGCGGTTCACCTTGCGGGTCTTGACCCCCATGGCGTGCTTACCCCACTTCGTCTTGGCGTACTTCATACCGATCGGATGCTTCCCTTCACCACCACCGTGTGGGTGGTCGACCGGGTTCATCACCTTCCCACGCACCGTTGGCTTAATGCCACGAAGGCGCATGCGGCCGGCTTTCCCCCAGCGGACGAGACGCCAGTCCGGGTTCGAAACGGTCCCGATGGTTGCCATGCAGCGCTTGGAGACGTTCCGGGTTTCGCCGGACGGCAACTTGAGCGTGGCATAGGAACCTTCAACTGCCATGAGCTGGATTGCGGTGCCGGCGCCACGGCCGAGCTGTCCGCCTTTGCCAGGCTGGAGTTCGACGGAGTGGATCGTGCTCCCGACCGGCATTTTATCGAGCGGCATGCGGTTGCCGATGTTGATGTCGATGGAATTCTCTGAAGACATCACGACGTCGCCGACCTTGAGGTGGTCTGGTGCAACGATGTAACGCTTTTCACCATCTTTGTAGATGACGAGGGCGATACGTGCACCGCGACCTGGGTCGTATTCGATGGAATCGACGATGGCTGGGATATCAAACTTACTGCGGACGAAGTCCACGATACGGATGTATCGCTTTACACCACCACCTTTGTGGCGGACGGTGATCTTGCCGTTGGTGCGCCCAGCAAACTGTTTGCGTGGGATGATCAGGCTCTTTTCTGGTTCGTTGCGGGTGATATCAGAAAAGTCCTGCACCGATGAGAAGCGGCGCCCTTTTGTAACTGGGCGGTATTTCTTGATAGGCATAGGGTTAGACTCCTTCGTAGAGATCAAGCTTCTCGCCGGCCTTGAGGGTCACGAGGGCTTTCTTCCAGTTATTGCGGCGACCACCAATGCGGGCGCGAGAAACGATCTTGCCCTGGCCACGTGCGGTACGAACCGCGGTGACGTGCACGCTGTACAACGCTTCGACGGCCTTGCGGACTTCCACCTTGTTAGCGGATGTCGGCACGTTGAAAACGTAGGTCCCCTTGGAAGCCAAGAGTGCAGCCTTTTCACTCACACGAGGTGAGAGAAGAAGAAGGGCGGAGTTGCCACCAACACCTTTCGATGCGGAGATAACGCTATCCTTCACTTCTGTTACCTTGGCTTTCACCGGGGCTTTCTTTTCGTCGATAACAGGGATGTTCGACTTCTTTTTGCGATCAAAGATTCCCATAGTGGTTAGGCGTTACGGTAAAGAGTTTCGAAAGCCGGGACCGCTTCTTTTTCGAAGAGGACCGTTGGGAAGCCCACGACGTCGACGAGCGACATGGAGTTCACGGTGACGAGTTTGACGTTTTGGAGGTTCTTGACCATGCGCAACTTCATCGGGTTTGAGGACGGGATGACGTAGAGCGTGCGGCGACCGATCGGAAGCTTGGCAAGCATCGCTGCGGCAATTTTGGTCTTTGCGGTTTCGGCAGACATCGATTCAAGGATGACGAACTTCTCGCTCGCGACCTTATCGGAGAGTGCCATGAAGAGTGCCTTTTGGCGGACCTTGCGGTTGATCTTCACTTCGTAGTTGCGTTCCTTGCGTGGACCGTGGGCAACACCACCACCAACCCAATGCGGGTTACGTGTCGAACCCTGACGGGCGCGACCGGTGCCTTTTTGCTTCCACGGCTTTTTTCCACCACCACGAACTTCACCCTTGGTCTTTGTGTGACCCGTGTGTGTGCGAGCGTTCGCTTGTGCAGCGACGATCGCTTCGTGGACGAGCGCCGGGTCGACTTTCACGCCAAAGTGCTTGGCGTTGAGTTCGAGGTCACCGACGATCTTACCTTCTTGGTTGTAGACGTTAATCTTGCTCATATGGTTAGGCGGTGCGGATTTCAACCACAGCGTTACGCGCGCCTGGGACTGCGCCTTTGACGGCAATGACACCACCATCACGAATCTCGATGACTTCGAGGTTCAAAACGGTTACGGTGTCGCCACCCATGCGGCCCGGTTTGCGGACACCCTTAATGACGTGCTGAAGACCACCGGCACCAGAAGAACCAGGCATACGTTCCTGGTCTTTGTGACCGTGTGTCTTTGGCGCACCATGGAAGTGGTGACGTTTGACGACACCCTGGAAGCCTTTCCCTTTCGAAATCCCCGTGACGTTGATCGTATCGCCAGGTGCAAAGACCGTAGCTTCGATCGCGTCACCGCGCTTCATGGCAACGTCGCCATCAAGACGGAATTCGCGGAGTTCGCGAAGCTTTGGGAGATCCTTGAGGTGACCTTCCATCGGCTTCGAGAGACGTTTGGCGTTCATAAACCCAACCTGGACGGCTTGGTAGCCATCATTCTCCTGGGTCTTGACCTGCGTCACGACGCATGGCCCAGCCTGGAGCAACGTCACAGGAACAACCGTCCCATCGGGGCGGTAGATTTGTGACATCTCGAGTTTCTTGGCAAGAATGAATTTCATAAGCGTTGACTGGTGCTCCGAGGCATATATCTCGTAGGCAGTTCGGTGTTAGAAGGCTGGCGCGCGGTGAACGCAAAAGCCAGAGACATGGTGGCGACCTACGTCGTCAATCACATCTCTGGCCTCTGGGCGATCAAAGGCACTTCAATTGTCGGAAATCCGCATTTGCAGTTGCGCGCATGGAGGTTATGCCGTGGTCATCACATCGCGCGTGATGGGTTACCCCGCTTCTCGAGAGAGGCGGGGGGCAACTTACTCCGTGGGAACCGTTCCTGCGGGGAACGTTTAGAATTGATTTTGATCGAACTTACATTTTGATCTCCACGTCGACGCCGGCTGGGAGGTTGAGACTGGTCAGTGCATCGATGGTCTTCGCGTTTGGGTCGATGATGTCGACGATGCGCTTGTGGACCCACATCTCAAACTGTTCGCGGGCGTTCTTGTGGACGAAGGTGGAGCGGTTGACCGTCCACTTCTTTTTTTCAGTCGGAAGGGGCACGGGACCGACCACTTTGGCACCTGTCCGTTCCGCCGTATCGATGATCGTGCGGGTGGATTGGTCGATGATTTTGTTATCGTACGCGCGGATTTTGATCCGTACGCGTGAGGTCGCTTCCTTTGGAGCGGCGGCCTTCTTTGCAGGTGCGTCAGTCATGGTCAGTCCCGTTACTTCCTGGATAAGTTATTTGACGATCTTTGTCACAACACCAGCGCCGACGGTCTTGCCACCTTCGCGGATCGCAAAACGCATCTTTTCTTCCATCGCGACTGGAGTGATGAGGGTCACGGTCATGTTGACCGTGTCGCCTGGGTTCACCATGGCAACGGATTCTGGCAACTTGACTTCACCCGTCACGTCGGTTGTGCGGATGTAGAACTGTGGCTTGTAGCCTGTGAGGAACGGCTTGTGACGGCCGCCTTCTTCCTTGGTCAAGGAGTAGACTTCTGCCTCGAATTCGGTGTGAGGAGTGATCGAACCTGGCTTACAAAGGACCATACCGCGTTCGATATCTTCCTTCTTGATGCCACGAAGAAGCAAACCGGCGTTGTCGCCAGCCAACCCTTCGGTCAACTGCTTGTTGAACATTTCGATACCCGTAACAACCGTCTTGCGGGTTTCACCGAGACCGACAACTTCGATTTCTTCGTTGATCTTGACCATGCCACGTTCGATGCGGCCTGTGACAACGGTGCCACGACCTTCGATCGAGAACACGTCTTCAACTGGCATGAGAAGCGGCTTGTCCGTTTCGCGGACTGGATCTGGGATAAAGTCATCACACGCCTTGATCAAATCGAGGATCGGCTTTGAAGCCACTTCGTCTGATGGGTTGGCGAGCGCCTTGGCAGCGGAACCACGGATAACCGGGGTGTTGGCGCCATCGAAGTTGTACTTCGTGAGAAGATCGCGAACTTCCTGTTCAACGAGGTCGATAAGTTCGGCATCGTCAACCATGTCAACTTTGTTCAAGAAAACGACAATGGCAGGCACACCGACTTGGCGGGCCAAAAGAATGTGTTCGCGTGTCTGAGGCATCGGACCGTCTGCAGCAGAAACGACCAAGATCGCACCGTCCATCTGGGCGGCACCCGTGATCATGTTCTTGATGTAGTCAGCGTGGCCAGGACAGTCGACGTGTGCGTAGTGGCGCTTTTCCGACTCGTATTCCGTGTGGGCGGTGGCGATCGTAATACCACGTGTCTTGGATTCCGGAGCCTTGTCGAGGTCGTCGATACCCTTTGTCTGGGCTTTTTGGCCGTGAGCAGCGAGAACAGCAAGAATAGCCGCGGTTGTCGTGGTCTTGCCGTGGTCAACGTGGCCAATGGTACCGATGTTGACGTGTGGCTTGGAGCGATCAAACATTTCTGCCATAGCGAGTGTCAGGTCAACGCTTTTCCCGTTTGCCAGAAGCAAAAACAGGATCCGCGCGATAAAAAATAAAGGCTTTTTAGAGCAGGAAGACTATACCAGAAGCTAAAAAAGGGCGCAAGCCCCACCCCTCCGGGTCAGCTCACGCCACTTTTTTGGCTAACTACAGCTATTTTATGCCTGATTTCCCTTGTCTTCGACGGGTTCCAGGTAAAAGCGCTCTTCTAAGGTAAGGTCGTCACCCGGCATTTCGACGGACAATGACTCGATCTTGAGGGCGGCGTCGTTGGTACGCTCTTCGGTGCGTTGGGCGGCCAATTCAGCCAAAACACGCTCCACGCGCTCCTCTTTGGAGACGGTTGGACGTGGAGCTGGGCGGGATGGGACCTCGCCTGTAAGTGCCTCAAATTGCTCGAGCGGCATGATAACCATCGGGTCGCGGCCACTGACATCCGTCATAATGACTGGTGTACCCGTGCGGCGGGCGGTTTCCAGAACGCGTTGGAGTGACATAGTAAATCCATCTAACAGGACGCGCCAAGAGCTGTCGAGTGTGAACAAATAGGCGAGCGAGCGTCAGACTTCATACATTGACATTCGGGTTATTTTTTGGTTGTATTGCCACGGAGGATTGAATGAAAACGTACACTGGTGCCTACGGCATCGTCGCACTTCCTGGTGAAACGGTCGATCGCTGGGTTCGTGGGCTCGGTAAACTTCCGCTCGGCACAGGCCCAGACGCACGACCTGCGCAGTTCTCGACCAAGATCGCGCACATCACGCTCTACCACGGCAAGCTCGCCAACGTCCCGCAGGAGGTGGTTGCGATGCTTCTCCGATCGCTCGAGCCTCTGAAGCACCACAACAGCTACGGATTCACGAAGATCGAGGAATTCGGCAAGCGGTTCCTCTTCCTCGACGTCGAAGCCACTCCGCTGCTGCAGGCTGCACACCTCATCGCGCTTCACCTCTCGAACTACCTCGATCGGAGTTCGCCGCCGAAGGCAAAAGAGGAAGGCCTCGAGCTCAACGCAAAAGAAGCGCGGCAGCTCGAACGATATGGCCATCCGCTGACCTTCGATCGCTTCCGCCCGCACTTCACGCTCGCGTACGACGAGGGTGGCTTCGCGCAGTATTCGAAGCTTGGACCCACTCCAGCCACCCTTGGAAACATCCGCAACTTCGCCTTCGCCAAGATCGGCGAGTATGGTGCGGTGGAAGAGCTCGTCGAGATCTAGCGCCGCAACTCGCAACCTTCACCGTACACCTGATCCATTCCTGTATAGAACGCGAGGATTGGTCGGCCAAAGAAAGATCGTCCATTGACAAGTTAACTATTCTTTGCAAATCTCGTTAGGCAGTCGCATCTCACACGATAAGGGAGCCACTCATGGAAGCAGATCGACGGGTGTATGTGCTACGTCATGGGGTAACGGCCACCAACCAACGGCCGGATTTCATTGGCGGATTGGAACCGCAACTCGAAATCCTCCCTGCAGGAAGGGAGCAGCTCGAAGCCGCGGCCCCACGCCTCCTCAGCCGGGATGAACGGATCAGGAGTCTCAAGAGGATTTTCGTCTCTCCCACGCTCCGCGCGAAGCAGAGCGCTGAGGCGTTTGCGGCGCGAGCAGGGATGGAGGTGACACTCATCGAGGACGACCGGCTTCGTGAAATCGACATGGGTGATTTCACGGGAAAGAGCCGTTCCGAGGTCTTCACTCCCGAGGTGCGCGCCTCGATGGATCAGCTCGGGGAGCACTACCGTCCCCCGCGCGGCACAACGCGCGCCGAACTCGGCATGCAGATGTACTCGTGGTTGGACAGCCGGACCGAAGCGCTCACGCTGGGCGTGAGTCACGTGAACGCGATCCGCGCGCTCATCCATCGCGTCCTCGGCGTCCATGCAATCGATCCCCGATCGATGCAGGCATGGAATGGCCACGCTGCCGTCTTCGACCATGACGGCAAGAAGTGGATGTTCCACGGATTCAACTGGTAGACCACTTACGCCTTCTTATTTGGAGGGCGTTTTTCTTTTTATGGAGATGTGGGTAAGCTGGATCTATTCTTCATATGTATTGGACCAAGACTGCAGAGACACCGTTCAAAGCCGGCTTCCGCCGAATGTTGACGCGGACGTTCTCGCTCCCGAATGGAACATCTGACGACTTCACGATCAAAAATGAAGGCTCGACGGTCTGCGTCTTGGCGCTGACGGAACAGAATGAAGTTATCCTCGCTAAACAATTCCGGCCAGGACCTGAAGACGTGTTGCTTGAACTTCCTGGCGGAGGGCTTAAAGCGGGCGAATCCGCAATCGAAGCCGCGATACGCGAGCTGCTCGAAGAAACCGGTTACGCCGGTGAGATCCGCCATGTCACAACGTGCCTCGACTGCGGCTACTCCAACATGAAACGCGAATGTTTCATCGCAACGAACTGCAAAAAAGTCGGCGAGCAACAACTCGACGACACAGAATTCATCGACGTCGTCCTCATGTCACTCCCCTCCTTCCGCGAACACCTCAGGAGCGGACAACTGACGGATGTGGAAGTTGGATATTTGGGACTCGATAAGCTCGGACTGCTGTAGGGAGCAGGTTTTTTATTACAAAAAAATCCCGACGAGTGTCGGGAGAGCTAGAGGCTGTCGATCGCTTTCCTGATTCCCGGATAAAAAGGATTCTCGCGGGGCGCCATGCTAGGCTGTTTGTCTGGCTGTTTGTCGCCGAGCGCGATGTGCATCGCATCACGAAGCTTCCCCATCTGTTCCGAGGTGACCTTCTCACTGGTCCAGAGCGGAAGATGCGTAGGCGTTGGATCCGTGAGATCACGGTTGAGGAGTGTCTTGGCGAGCTCACGATGTGTGTCGTAACGCGGGATGCCGTGGAAATGCAGGAGTGGCAACGCATTGCCCATCTGCCAGTAGTTGAAATGCGTGGCGCTGAAGTCGGGCTTGCGGAGCGCCGTTTCGATCTCCCCCATCACCTTCTTCAACTCGACGCTCTCTTGGTCAGTGAGCTCTGACTGAAGCCTCACGCCTTCGCGACGGCAAAAGATGATGTAGCAACCCAGCGTGTGCTGCTGCCACGAAACCTCAAGCGCCCAATGCTCGTAGAGCCTGAGTGCGGCGCCTTCGAATCGGCCTTCTGGATCCCAATGTCGAATCTGTCGTTCACGGTACATTCTTTCCTCCGCACGGATCTCATCATCCTCCACCTGTTCTTACAAGTCCTTCTTTATTTCCGCCTCGTACTTCTTTTTCATTTCTTCAAGCTCGTACATCCGTTTGTTGATCTTCTCGAGACGCTTTTTCATCTTTGGTTCCGTTTCTATTTTTTCCAGTGCAAGGTCTTGCGCGCGCTGTAAATCAGAAATCGCCACGATGATCGGGTATGGTGAGCTATGCCTGAGCGGACGGTCCTTGGATGGGATAGATTTCAGCAGGTCCTCGAGCTCCGGGAGGCGTTCGATCCTACGTTCCGCCATGCGCTCATGATATTCAACGGACGACACAAGCTCATCCCGTATCCCTTGGACCTTCTCCTGCTTCTTCTCTATTTCGTCATAACGCGATGGCCGCACGGTGTCATGCGACGACAGCCGATCGAGCCTTGCGAGCGCCTGCTCGTACAAAAAAATACTCTTATCAAGGATCCCGACATCCATCTGTTTCAGGCCCGCTTTTTGCTGCTCTGCAAACATGGTGTCAGCATCTTCTTCGAAAATCTTGTAAAACGACGGTTCGTGCAACACCTGGTCTAATTGCTTTTTAATCCATGCAACCGAAGCCATTTTTGCTTCGAGCGTTTCCAGCCTCTCCGTTGTTTCCTGGTCAAAGCTCCCACGATATCCTTGTTTCGCCGCACTCAGGATCGCCACCTTCGCTTTTTCGTAACGCTCATTCGCCTGTCCAAGATACCGAAAAGATGCCTTGGCTTGCTCTATTTTATACGCGGAACTCTTCTCGTTCAATGCAATATCCTCAACCAGCACATCGCCATACCCCTCTTGTGCAAACCAATTTGTCTCATCTTGTTTGGAGATGTCCCGCAATACTGTCTTGATGTCATACGCGTGAAACCCGGCCTCATAGGCATCCCTTGCGAGTTCCGCCCTCAGGACATCATCCCCTCTCGCCCTCTCAAGCGAGAGACGGATCACATTTTCTGCATCAGACTCATACCCTGACGCCCGTGCCCCACGGGCAAACTCAAGCATTTCTTTTGGATTTTTAATCCGGCTTGCTTCTGCATAAATGGCCCCTACCCCTACAATATTTTCCTTGAAGCCTTGGACGACATCTGCCTTAAAAAAACGATGATAAAAATCTTTTCCGAAATTTTTCAACGCCTCTTGTGAAAACGATTCCCGTAGAGACGCGGGTTGCTTATACAGCCCTCGACGCTCCGCAACAGACTTCCAATCCGTCGGACGTTCCTCCTTTGGCTCGAATGGATTCAACCCCGACTCCTGCTCCCTCTTCACCAATCCAGATCGCGTTTCTTTTTTCGGTAAAACAGGTTCCTGTGCTGGGAAAGACTCCATTGAGCTGCTCATGCGATACAGAATACGCGTCCAGAGACGCTTTGGTCAAAAAAAGACGGACCACTTGGATCCGTCTTTTTCTTTCTTCTTCTCGTGAGCCTGGCTCCAGTTGCTTTTTTGAAGTGAGGACTGATAGAGCGATCTAGTAAACGCCTGGAGCAAAACGCGTTTACGTTGAGCGAGTTCCGCCGCGAAAAAAAGCGACTGGAGCCAGGCTCACTCCCCTTTATTTCTTCGTGCGACCTTCGACCACCGCTGCCGTGACGTTTTGAGGTGCTTCGGCGTAGTGGGCGAATTCCATCGAGTTGGAGGCGCGTCCTTGGGTCATGGAGCGGAGTGCGGTGGCGTACCCGAACATTTCGGAGAGCGGCACAAATGCGTCGATGACTTTGGCGCCGGAGCGTTCTGTCATTTCGTTGATCTGGCCACGCTTGGAGTTCAAGTCACCGATGACGTCACCCATGTATTGTTCTGGAGTGACGACTTCGACTTTCATGATTGGTTCGAGGAGCGCGACACCACCGCGACGACAAGCTTCTTGGAAAGCCATCGATGCGGCGATCTTAAACGCGGCTTCGGACGAGTCAACATCGTGGTACGAGCCATCAAAGACGGTTGCTTTGATGTCGATGAGTGGGTAGCCGGCGATGACACCACGCGTCATTGCTTCTTGCACACCACGGTTGATTGGCGTGATGTATTCGCGAGGAATGACACCGCCCTTGATCTCGTCAACGAACTCGTAGCCCTTGCCACGTTCAAGCGGTTCGACGCGGAGCCAACAGTCGCCGTACTGACCGCGACCACCAGACTGACGGACGAACTTACCCTGCGCTTCGGCCATCTTCTTGAGGGATTCCTTGTAGGCAACCTGTGGTTTGCCGACGTTCGCTTCGACGTTGAACTCGCGCTTCATGCGGTCGACGATGATGTCGAGGTGAAGTTCACCCATACCAGAGATGATCGTCTGGAGCGTTTCTTCGTCGGTGCGGACACGGAACGATGGGTCTTCTTCGCCGAGCTTCTGGAGCGCGACACCCATCTTTTCTTGGTCCGCTTTCGTCTTTGGTTCAATAGCAACAGAGATAACCGGTTCTGGAATCGTGATCGATTCGAGGACGATCGGTTTGTTTTCGTCGCAGATCGTGTGGCCTGTGAAGGTCGACTTGAGACCGACAGCGGCGGCGATTTCACCAGCGTACACGTGGTCCACGTCTTCGCGGGAGTTGGAGTGCATGCGCACGATGCGGCCAAGACGCTCACGTTCACCGGTCGTGGTGTTCAAGACGTACGAACCTGCAGCGACGTTACCGGAGTACACGCGGAAGAACACGAGCTTCCCCACGAATGGGTCAGACATGACTTTGAACGCGAGTGCGGCAAATGGCGCTTCGTCAGACGGCGGACATTCTGTGATCTGGTCTGGCTGTTCTGGGTTAAAGCCCTTCATCGGAGGAACGTCGAGAGGTGAAGGGAGGTAATACGTGACGGCGTCAAGCAAGAATTGCACACCCTTGTTCTTGAGAGCTGAGCCACACATGATTGGGAAGAGGTCCATCGAGATGACGGCCTTGCGGAGCGCGGCGCGGATCTCTTCGACGGAGAACTGTTCACCAGCGAGGTAGCGGTTCATGAGGCTTTCATCGTTTTCTGAAAGCGCTTCGAGGAATTCGTTGCGGTACTTCTGGGCGGTCTCGAGCATCTCAGCTGGGATTTCGGCTTCTTCGATCTGCTGGCCAAGTTCATCGCGGTACATTTCGGCCTTCATGGTGATGAGGTCGATGATACCCAAGAAGTTTGCTTCGGCGCCGATCGGGAGCTGGATCGGATACGCGCGCTTGTTGAGGCGCGTGCGGATGGAATCGACGTCCTTAAAGAAGTCGGCGCCCATACGGTCGAGCTTGTTCACGAAACAGATGCGCGGCACTTTGTACTTGTCTGCCTGGCGCCACACGGTTTCTGATTGTGGTTCAACACCAGCAACGCCGTCGAACACGGTCACCGCACCGTCGAGCACGCGGAGGGAACGTTGCACTTCGATCGTAAAGTCGATGTGCCCTGGGGTGTCGATCAAGTTGAGGCGGTGGTCCTTCCAAAAACAGGTTGTCGCAGCAGCCGTGATCGTGATGCCACGTTCGCGTTCCTGCGCCATCCAGTCCATGGTGGCTTCCCCTTCGTGGACTTCACCGATCTTGTGTTTGCGGCCGGTGTAAAACAACACACGCTCGGAGACAGTCGTCTTTCCGGCGTCGATGTGGGCAATGATCCCGAAGTTACGGGTCTGCTTGATGGAGTATTCGCGAGGCATAATGTGTTTAGGAAGTGAAGACAAAAGATGTCACCCCGGGCCCGACGAGGACTTGGAGTGACATCTCGTGCGGACCAGTATCGTCCATGACCGGCGTTAGCGGGCGAAGTGCGCGAAGGCGCGGTTTGCTTCGGCCATGCGCTGGACGTCGAGCTTCTTCTTGACGGCGTCACCTTGGTTTTCGGCGGCGGCAAGGAGTTCGGTCGCGAGGCGTTCTGCCATCGGCTTGCCCTTTTTGGAGCGAGCGGCGAGGAGGAGCCAGCGGAACGCGAGCTGCATGCGGCGTTCGGCACGCACCTGCATTGGGATCTGGTAGTTCGCACCACCAACGCGCTTGGATTTCACTTCGAGGAGCGGCGACACGTTGTTCATCGCTTCGGTGAAGGCTTCCATGGCTGGCTTCTTGGTTTTTGCTTCGAGGACGTCAAGAGCCGTGTAGACGATTTTTTGGGCCGTCGACTTCTTGCCGTCCTGCATCACGTAGTTCACGAATTTGGCGACAACTGGGGAGTTGTACTTCGGGTCAGAGGTAATCCGACGTTTTGGGGCTTGTTTACCGCGCATAGTTCAAAAAGTTATTTCTTGGCGGCACCGGCCTTCGGGCGCTTGTTACCATAGAGTGAGCGGCCTTTACGGCGGGTTGCGACACCTTGCGTATCGTACACACCACGGACGATGTGATAGCGCACACCTGGAAGGTCCTTCACACGACCACCACGGATGAGCACGATCGAGTGTTCCTGGAGGTTGTGGCCTTCACCAGGGATGTAGGCCGTGACTTCCATCCCGTTGGAGAGACGAATACGCGCAATCTTACGGAGAGCGGAGTTCGGCTTCTTTGGGGTCATTGTCGTGACCTTGGTGCACACGCCACGCATAAAGGCAGCACCACGATCGATCGTCGTGCGCTTGCGATGGAGCGTATCAAAACGCGACTGGAGCGCTGGGCTCTTGGACTTTGCCTTCACGGAACGGCGAGGGCGGCGGACCAACTGGTTAACGGTAGGCATGACGAATGAGTGTGTATTACGCATTAAGTGGGCCAAACGACTTGGGTCTTAACCACAAGATCCAAGACATTTTCCCTGTGAATGTGGCCGAAATATAGCAGTGAATGGCCAGAACCGTCAAGATGCCTACCGTGAGAGGATAATCGTGATCGCCCAACCCGCTCCAAGAAGGATAAAAAAGCCGTAACGAAGCCAAAATGCCGATTGGATTGGTCGCTTTTTCTGCCAGACCAAGATTCCCGTCAGGATCGCCCATACGAGGGCATCCGCAAAGATCTGGCGTGGGAGGACGGCTCCACGGAACCCGACGGCGCCTCCAAGCAACCCGACAAAACAGGCAATGAGAGACCACACAGGGATCCGCCACTGTGTCGCTTGGGACCAACCGAATGCATCACTTGATGCCATAAAGCTAACGACGAAGAGTGCAATCGTGAGGGCGAGTACGGGCCATCCGAGGAGGAATGCACCAATGAATGCAATTGGCAGAAGCATCGAGCGGATCATCTGCAACTCATCGAGTTGGACGATGCCGGATGGGAGTGGGCGTGACGGGTGCGCGACTTCGTCTGTCGCAAGGTCTTCGATATCACGACCAAAGTGCCACCACATAAACCACGCACAAAAGACGACGACAGCGAGAAGTGCGGCAATGATATCGAGTCCATTCCAGTTGTACCGTTGGTTATGGATGCCAAGAAGGAAACACGCGACGAGTGGTGATGCGACGAGGAGGAATGCGCGGCCCCACAATCGTTTGGCGAGTGCCACCAGCGCCGTCATCCGTTGTTTGAGGGTTTGAAGAAGAATGAGCTTCATGACCACAACCGCCAACAACACCATGAGCGCCGCAGAAGAAAGCGTGCTCGCGACCTGGACCTGTTGGCCGATCCCGACGAGGAAGCGATCAGCCTGGAAGTTCGACCAATACGAGTTGGTGTGGAGCGCGCCTAAAATACGCGTGGCATCGAGGGCGTTTTGGAATGCAAGACCGCGGGTGAGAGAGGCTACAAGCGTGATCCAGCTTTCTGAAAGTAGGATGATGGATGCGGCGACCCACGACGCGAATCCGATCAGCACCGCACGTGGTGCGTGAAGCTGCCGTGCACGAAGGATCAACATGATGATCACGCAGCTCGCAAGGATTGTGATGCGCACGACGGCTGTTGGACCGAAGCCCAGCGGTAAAAGTCCCCCTGTAATAACAAATAAAATCGCATCGAGCGGCGCAAGCGCGACCGTGCCACTCCCGTCATTCCAGATGCCGAGCATCCCTGCGATGGACCCGGCGATAAAGGCGAATGGCAACGCAGAGATAAGCTGCGGCCAGAGCTGGTCAATTTTAATATTCGAAAGCTGTGACGATACAAGCAGCACCACAAAAAGCGCGACGACAATCGCGAGAGGCGTCGCAATCGCGAGTTGAAGGATCCCTGGGATTGGTGCGCGTTCAACGACCGCCGCAAGAAGCCCGGCAACGATTCCCCCACCCCACACGAACGCAACGGTTTGTGCGAGCGACCATGAAAACCGTTTTTGTGCTTGGATCATACGCCAACAACAAGATGGATAAAGGCTTCGATGATCGAGGCGAACCACGAAAAGATACCCAGGTTCAGAATCATATCCGCAATGATGACACCAAAGAGGATAAGTGGTCCGCGCGTCTCAATCAGCATTCGGGTTCGTGCATGCGCTGGGCCTGGCAATGCGGCGAGGAGAAGCTTGGAACCATCGAGTGGAGGGATCGGGATGAGGTTAAAGAGTAGGAGCGATAAATTGAGATAGATACTGAGCAGCAAAAACTGGACGAGGAGGTTCGCGTCACCAAGGGGCGGAAGCACCACGCGAAGGATAAGCGCCATAATGGTTGCGAGGACGAGGTTCATCCCTGGGCCTGCAAGCGCGATGGCGACCGGCCCCCACGTCTGGTTCTTGAGGTTGTACGGGTTGAACGGGACGGGTTTTCCCCATCCAAACCCGACAGCGACCAGGGTAATCAACCCAAACGGATCGACGTGCGCAAGCGGGTTCAATGTTAACCGACCTAAGCGCTTAGCCGTCTGATCCCCAAGCATATGCGCCATCAAGGCGTGCGAGAACTCATGGGCAGACAGCGCAATTAGGATCGCCGCAATCCAGAGGACGAAGAAGACGGGGTCCTGGAACAAAGAAAATATCATGGTCGAATCATAGCCGATGGGAAGACCTTGACCAAATGCCGGCTTTCCGCTATTCTTCGGCCACTGATATGTCCCGCATCGATATCCTTACCGGCAAGCGCGGCAACCGTGGCAACTCGCGCAGCCACTCCAACATCGCGACCAAGCGTACCCAGGAGGTCAACCTCCAAACGGTTCGCATTGGTGGTGTGCGCGTTCGCGTCTCAACACGGACCTTGAAGACGCTCAAAAAGCTCGCGGCACATGCCTCTGGCGAACTCCCATCCAAGCGGATGAAGAAGAAGGCCAAGACCGCCGCCCGTAAACAAAAACAGACCGCCTAAGCGGCCTGTTTTTTATCATGAGTTCAATTCATCCTTCGTGCAATCCGTAGGCTGTTCGTAAGGACGCTGACGCTCGAAAACGCCATGGCGAGACCGGCGAGGATCGGGCTGATCACTCCCGTTGCGGCAAGTGGGATCAGGATGATGTTGTACCCAAATGCCCAAAACAAATTTTGGCGGATGGTTTTGAATGTCAATCGCGCCAGACGTAGCGCGTCCGCCGCTTTTTGTGGTGATCCACCCATCAGGATCATTTGCCCAGCTGCAATCGCAACATCCGTCCCCGTACTCACGGCCATACCAAGATTAGCTTGCGCGAGTGCTGGCGCGTCGTTCAAGCCGTCACCCACGAAGGCGACGCGATGTCCTTGGGCTTGGAGCCGTTTCACTTCGTCAGCTTTTCCGATAGGCGATACGCCAGCAATCACGGTATCAAGTCCAAGCGCTTTACCCACCGCGTCTGCCGTCGCTTGATGGTCACCCGTCAACAATGCGACACGTACACCTTGCGACTTCAAATCTTGGATGGCAGCAGCCGCGTCCGGTTTGATCTTATCCTGAGCAGCGATGACGCCAAGGAGCATATTCCCACGGCTAACCAGCATGACCGTTTTTGCCGCTTCTCGCATCATCGTAATCTTTTTCGCGAAGAATCCTTCTACGAGCACCCCGTTCTCCTTCAGGAGCATCTCCGTTCCGAGACGGATCAGCTCCCCGTCAATGCGTGCCTCGATGCCTTTGCCAGGGATCGCGAGGAACTCTGTGACTCGAGCAGGTACGATCTTTTTTTGTTTTGCTGCTTCGAGGATTGCTGTCGCAAGTGGGTGTTCGGACGCTGCCTCAAGACCGGCCGCAAGGGCGAGTAATTGCCCCTCGTCGATCCCATCCGTTGGGACGATGTCTGTCACCGTTGGCCTGCCTTCTGTGAGCGTCCCTGTCTTGTCGAAGACCACCATATCAACCCTATGCGCCGCCTCAAGCGCGGAGCCGTCTTTGACGAGGATCCCTTTCTTTGCCCCCTTCCCCGTCCCAACCATGATCGCAGCGGGAGTTGCGAGCCCCATGGCGCATGGGCACGCGACGATCAACACGGCGACGGCGTGACGGATCGCCTCACCAAGCGAAGGGTGGATATACAACCACGTGAGGAACGTCATGAATGCGATAAGGATGACGACAGGAACAAAATAGGACGAAACACGGTCAACGAGTTTTTCGACAGGTGATTTTGTCGCGAGCGCGTGCTCGACCGTCGCGATGATCCCATCGAGCATCGATGCGCCAGGCTCGACCGTCACCTCCATCGTAAACGACCCGGTCTTATTGATCGTTGCCGCGAATACCAGATCCGCCGGATGTTTTTCGACGGGGATCGGCTCTCCCGTTAGCATAGACTCGTCAACGGACGATGATCCTTCCACAACCTTCCCATCCATCGGGATACGTTCCCCACTTTTAACGAGACAACGGTCACCGGGATGTAAGGATACGGGATCGACGTCTTCGATCCGTCCATCAGACATGAGCTTGTGGGCCAGCTTGGCATGCAGCGCAAGGAGTTTTTGGATTGCCTCCCCCGCCCGCTGCCTCTGCCTCGCCTCGAGATATTTTCCGACAAGCAGGAAGAAAATGACGATGCCTGCCACCTCGAAGTAGACGTCCTGGCTCGTGACGAGCGCGTAGGTACTCCACAAGAGCGCTGAACTGGTACCGACCGTCACGAGCGTATCCATGTTCGCCCTGCGGTGTTTGAGTTCGTTCCATGTCCCTGCATGGAATTTCCACCCAAGTACCGCCACGAGATACCACGTAACAGCTGCGATGAGGACGTCCCACGCGGATTTTCCGTAGATGATCCCGATGTGTGGTGCGACGAACATGTTGACGAACAGTGGCGCGGCCAAGACCGCGGCGAGGATGAGTCCGCGTGTGGAGATATACCCTTCATGATGGATGTGGCCGCCATCGCCCATGTTCATTTCGTGCGAACCTTTCACGATTGGTGCCGCCTCATATCCCGCTTCTTTCACTGCGGCGAGGAGCGGGTCCGATGACATGGCGTCATCGTGGGTGACTGTCGCCTGCTCCATTGCAAAATTTACGTTTGATTCTTTGACCCCGGGTACTTCTTTGAAGGCATTCTCAATGATGAGCGCACACGAAGCGCAATGCATGCCCCGGATTTTTAATTTGGTAATCATAGTTCGATGCGTCTTTTGTGGGTGTTAGGTATTGGGGGTGACAATTATTTGGCCGCGATACATCCCCATGGAGCAGCTGAACTGATAGGTACCAGGCGTTGCTGGCGCTGTGAACTCGATTATATTCTCACCAACGGAAAGCAGCTTTTGCGGAATCCCAAGCGACGGCGACTGGATGACGGACGCACATCCACTCGCGTTCGTCCCATCGATCTTCCAACGTGTTAGGACCCCCGCTCGGATCGTAAACCGGTTTGGGATATATCCGAGAGGACTTACTCCCATATTCAGGACCTGCGCCTTGCCATCAAACGAGACACTGCTCGCCATGCTCATCTCGCCGATGGACGTGGCTTGCGCGCTCGATACGTCAGGCCACGACAATGGATGCCCGGTGATCGCCAACCCGTTCTGGATATTCCACAGGCCGAGGACAACCACGAGCGCGCCAGAAAACTGGAAGAAGAACTGCCCAGTTTTTCCTTTGAGGGAACTCGATGCCCACCCCAATGCAAACAGCGCTGGCGCGGTGCCTAACGCGAATGCGAAGAGAAGTGTTGCGCTCGTCCAAAAACTCCCGGTTGTAAGGGCGTAGAGCTGCAGCGCTTGGGTAAAGCCGCATGGGAGAAAGAATGTTGCTCCACCAAGCAAAAAGGGAGCTGCCCAATGTTCTTTTTGGTCGGCATCAAGGACGCGACGGGATAGGCCCTTGGGCATGCTTGGCATCACACGCTTCAGCCACGCTGGAGCAAGGTGGAGCATCTCTAACCCCATGACGAGCATGTAGACTGCCGCGATGATCGCAATCACTCCCGTCACGAGCGGAGAAGGTGAAAGCGCGTTGCCGATGAGGCCGATAGCGCCTCCCAAGAGTGTATACGAGAGGATCCGTCCACTGATGAACAAGACGACTGGACGCATGCGGCCAGCGAGTGAGGCGCTACGATACCGTTCATTGAACGTCGCTGCAGATGAGAGCAGGAGCCCACCCGAGATCGCGATGCAGGACGAGCTCGCGGCCACGAGCCCAATCACGAACACCGCCCAAAAGCTCGTGCCGCTTGCAAAGGACGTGTTCGTTTTGAAGAGGCCGACCTTCGATAGGACCGACCCGAGCAGCAGGACGAGTGCGAATAATCCAACAAGCCGCCAGAACGATGGGCGGTTTGTAGGAAATGACGATGCCGATTGGGAGGCGTCGAGTACCCGGTACTGTCCTTGGCCTAAAGCTGCTTGAAGGACGGAGATCTGTGGCACGTCGCCGTCGAAGGTGAGCCGAGCTTTTCCGGAGGATGCGTTTACATCGATGCGTTTGATGCCGTCTATCTTTTTCCATCTCTGCTCGATGATCAGTTCGCAGCTATGGCAGGTCATGCCTTCGATGCGGACGACGCAGGCTGTTTCTTGTGTTGATGGTTGGGACATAGTTCAAAAAATAAAATAGCCGAACAAAAAAACGGAAGGTGAAGAGTCGTAACTCGTACCAGCCTCCCGTCTGTTGTTAGGCGTGTCGTTTTGGATGGAGGATGCCTTGGCTAAAGGCAAACACAAGAACACGAGGTCTTGTAGGGTACGCGAACCTACGTATCAAATCTTTCGTTTCTGCGTTCAATCGTTCAGTAGTAAAAATGTATCGCTTCCAAATGGATACCCATGCAATAACCGCTACGACAACCAATAACAGTAGGCCAGAGACATCCGTTGGGATCGACGGGAACATGCTGGCAAAGGTCGTCATGTGGTCTGCTGCAGCCGTTGGACACGTTGCGCCTCCCTGCGGACAGTCGTGCGTCATTTCCATGTTCGCCATGGAGGGACCCATCATCTGTTGCGAACACGCAGCATCGCACGGAACCAGCATTTGCCTACAGATTCCAACAAAAGAAACGATGGTAATCGCGGTGAGGGCCAATGATACAACCAGTTTTCTGGGCCACGCTTGCATAGAAAAAGGATACCTCTTTTTTGGAGCATGGGTCAACGATCAATTGAATGGCCGTTCTTTCGTCGTTTTGATGATCTCGAACGCTTCTTCGGCCGTGTCGACGACATGCATGATATTCATGTCCTCTTCGTTGATGTAGTTGTCGTCGACGGCCATCGCTTGCTTCATCCAACGGAGAAACGGCTTCCAGAATGTTTTGCCGACCAGAATGAATGGAATGTTGTTTGGGATTTTTTGCGTTTGGATAAGGCAGAGCATCTCACTCATCTCATCAATTGTGCCAAAGCCACCAGGAAAGAAGATATAGGCTTGTGCAGAGATCGAAAGCATCACCTTGCGGGTAAAGAAATAGTGGAAGCCCATGCCACGCGTCACATATTTGTTGCGACGCTGTTCGTGTGCGAGTTCGATGTCGAGACCAACAGAAACGCCACCCGCCTGGAACGCGCCACGGTTTGCCGCTTCCATGATTCCAGGACCCCCGCCCGTGATAACCGTATATCCGTTCTTGCCGAGCAGGAATCCGAGCTTGCGAGCATTTTTATATTGCTCATGCCCTGGTCGTGTCCGCGCGCTTCCAAAAATAGAAACTTCGTTGTGGAGTTTGGATAAAAATTCAAACCCTTCAATCGTCTCTGCCATCATCCGGAACACGCGCCAGTTCGCATTCTCCGTAAATGATTGCGCCTGGAACGGTACGACGACATTTGCTGCCGCTCCCCCATCCGCTAGATATTTGACCGGTACCACTACTGTTGGATCGTGTGGTGCCGGGCCGGTTGTTGGAATGGTGCGAGGCATACGTTGATGGAAGGGTACACGATGCACAGCTCAGCGGACAGTCTCAAGGAGTTTTGGTGAATGGAGTGCGTCTTCGACAGATCCCAAGAACGCTTCGAGTTTGTGGCGTTGCCAGCATGGGCCAAGGCTCAGGTGTTCTACTTTTTTTGAAAACAATCGGAACTCAATCGTCTCGATGCCGCGTTCGAGGTTCAACCCCTGATGGACGAGGAGCATCGTTTCAAGATCTTTGAGCGAGACGGTGCGCGTGCTCGCAAGCTTGGCGCGATACGTAATTTCTTCGCCCACGAGCGTCAATTCTTCTGTGGAACTACGGAAGAGATAGATCCATGCGGCAATCGTCAGGATGATGGCGATCGCGCGCTGCATCCCCGTTGTGTCTGGGCTATAGAGCGCCATAATGAGGAGCGCCGTCACAAGCATGCAGATCGCAAGCATCACGCCGCCGCCAAGCGAGACGAGTTCTGCCTGGACGCGAATCGGGCAATCCGTCTTATCAGTTGTGGTACGACGGGGGGCGCGGGCTTCTAGGGTTTCTGGCATATCTATCGGAGCTCCGCCGGAAAAAGCGGGCCTGCGAGTTTTTTTACCGCTTCATTAAAACGATCATCATCAGACGCATCGATCCCAAGCGCGATATCCTCCTGTGGCCAGGCGGGATCAGCTGGAGGATACGCAAACTCGATGCCGGATGTTTTTTCTTGTTCGAACTTCTCGCCTTCATAGCCGCGCTTCTTGAGACGCGATTCATATCCTGCTTCGTCTCCAATGCGGCAACAAATCACGGAGTGCGGGATCTTCTGCTCGCGCATCAGGAGGATGACGGGCGTCACGATCGCCATGAATGCAATCGGTGCCCGCTCAAGTGCCTTTTGGATTTCGGAACGGAGGAGCACATAACGCTCCCCACGAAACTCAATATTCGAAATGACGTCAGCCGGATCAAGGGCGGCGAGTTCGTCCCGCGTCACAAAACGATACCAATAACCATCCTCCGCATCACGTCGCGGTCGTGTGGTGACACTCAAGACTGCGGTAAACCGCCGCGAGTCCCGAGTGATCAAGCGCTGCATCTGGTGCGTCTTCCCAATCCCCGTCGGGCCAGCAGTCACGATAAACATCGACATAGCGGAAATGTAGCATACAAAACAGCCCCCTTCGAGGCTGTTTTGAAATCCGAGGTTGGATTACAGGATTGAGTCCTTTGCGGCCTTGGCCACACGGAACTTGACGACCGTCTTGGCTGGGATCTTGATCTCCGCGCCAGTGGCCGGGTTGCGGCCCATGCGGGCGTCGCGGTGCTTCTTGACGAGCTTCCCGAGGCCCGGGATGGTGAACTCACCGCTCTTCTTCGTCTCGTGGTAGGCGACCTCAACCATCGCTTCGATCACCGCAACAACATCCTTCTTTGTGTGACCGGTCTTGGTTGCAATCGCATCCATGAGTTGGGACTTCGTCATCTTGGCCATATGGGTTCCTAGCAATTTAGAATAAGACCCCCACAGAATAAGGGGTTTTGCGCTAAGACGCAAGAAGAACCCTGAAAAACTGTCAACACCCCGCCCTCAAAAAAGAAAAAGACGCCCTGTTTAGGAGCGTCGAGGAAAGTCGCGGATGTGGAAGATGAGCGAGAGCGTAGCGAAGAAGATCGCCACACAAAACACGACAGATGAGAGCGGTTGAAGCAGCGCAATGCCTGAGAGGACAAAGCCGAGCGCGAAACTCTGCGACCACGTCTTGAGGGCACCGAACTGGTTCGAGTCAGTCTTCACTTTCGACCGCTCCTTCAGGATGCGGACGATCACCAGCGATGCTTCAAGGCTCGTGATCACGATGCAGATCGGCAAAAGAATCAGGTCGAAGCATCGCAAGTAGATGACCGAAATGACGAATGCCTTATCAGACATCGAGTCGAACCATGCACCGAGCGCACTGCGTTGATTGCGGATGCGAGCGAGCGGCCCATCGAGCAGATCGAAGACCGACGAGAGCGTCAACAGCGCGACACACAACGCAGGCTGATCTTTCAGCAAGATGATCGGCACGGCAAGAAGCGCGCGAGCAATGCTGAGATGGTTCGGATGGATCCACCTCGGGACGTACAGGAGTAGCGGCTTTTTGGCCGCATTATCAAAGAACTCGGCCATACCCACCTCCGAGAAAAAAACAGGCCAAAGAGATAAGACCACCATTTAAAAAAGGCGTCAATTGAAATTGACGATGTGGAAGGCAGACTTGACAATACATGCAATATCCTGTTTGGTGGGAGCGCACGCAACACGAAGGAGGACGGAATGAAGATGAAACAGGGGTTACTCGTTGGAATGTTCCGCACCATGAAGGTCTTTGCCAGAGAGATCGCCGCCGAGCATCTGAGTACGCTCGTGGACGCAAAGCTTTTGGCCATCGAGTTCGCCGACGAGCGCTTGATCGAGCCCGTGAAGCTCCTGGTCGTGCGCACACTCGTCGAGGCAGAAGACTGCTACCTGGGGCATACCTCTCTCACGACGGAAGGCTTGGACGAAATGCTCCTTGTGGTCTGCAAAGAGCAACCAACAGGCAGGCCGATCCCCGTCGTTCCCGTCGACCGCGACAAGGCATACCAGCTCGGGCTGGACCCATCCTTCAAGGTCTACCAACGGGCGGTGCTCCCGCTCCACATCGGCTGGTCAACCGGCCTCGGCATGCCGTTGTGGCAAACTATCAAGGACACGCTCGTTGCTATCGAGACGCTCTGCACCTGCCGAGCGCCGAGCGAAACGCGGCGCAGCGAGCCGCCGTCCGCGCACGCCGTCAACTGACATCGCCCCGCCTCTCGCGAGAAACGGGGCTTTTTTTATACAAACAAAAACGACACGCGGTGCGCATCGTTTGGCCTGAAGGGGGTCGGGGAGATTTCGGTTCCGCTCGCATGTGAGCACAACGTCTTTCGGCGCGAGGCTGACAGTCAGAGACCATCAACGCGGACCAATAGACTGAACGCTGCAGGGGCGGTCATTGCAGGGCCACGGCCCTATCCGAGTGTACTCGGACTCCCGACAGTGTGTCGGGAACAAAATCGTCACCCCAAGAACACGATTTAGGCCGAAATCTCGCTCCGACCGGATCCTCCAGACCATCCAAGGATGACGTAAAGGCGAGAAAAAGAAAAGCCCCGACGATCCGCCAGCTGGCGGAGTCAGGGCAGTGAGGAAATACGGATGAGGAGCAGCGGGCGGTTCGCGGCAAGCGCGATCTGGCCCGTCGACGTCTTGAGGATGAAACAGCTCTCCCCTTTTGGCTCTTCATGGAGCACGAGGTGGCCCAGCAACATGGGATACGCAACAGTATTCAGCGTCCCAAAACGGACACGGACGTCATCCTCTCCAAACATCGCGTGCGCGAGTTCATTGAGCGTGCTGATCGGATGTCGTTGGACAAAAGACGTCAGCGGACGCGGCAATCGAAGCGCGTAGCAAAATCGCGTCTCCCCGTCCTGCGTACGCGCCACTTCTGCAACGTCATCTTCGGCAGGCGTATCATCCTCTTCGATGAGACGGAGAATGCGTTCCGCCTTGTCCCTCTCTGCGGAAATGGCGTACTCACATCCCCCTTGGAAGAGGAACGAGTCCCACACAAAGTACGGCTTCTCTTGAATACGGACAACGGATGTCATGACCTCCCCCTTTCTGTTGTGATGGGCCTGCGACAGAATACGAGAAACAGAAGGGCACGTCAAAAAATCCCCCGTCCGCCAGCCGGCGGATCGAGGGATTTTTTTGTGTCGATTATTCGAACCACTTTGGATCGTATTGCACGCGATCGTTCACGTGTTCGTACTTGAAGAGCTCTGTGTCGGTGAACCAAATCTTGATTTCGTTGTTTGCTTCTTCGACGGTGCCAGATGCGTGGATCAAGTTGCGAAGTGGACGGTTCTGTGTGTTTGAGAGCGCGTAGGTGTCGTGCGAGAGGTCGCCGCGGATCGTGCCAGGCGCGGATGATGCTGGTTCTGTTGCGCCAACGAGCTTCCGGACGAGCGAGACGGACTTTTCACCTTCGAGGACCATCGCCACGATCGGTGCGGACTTGAGGAAGGTGATGAGACCGTTCTTGATCTCTGTGCCGTACGCGATGTGGTCTGGGTAGTTGAACGCTTCACCCGAGGCTTCGTATTTTGCCTTGGCTTTGTCGTACACCGCCTTCATCCATTCTTCGGTGAGGGCATAGTGGCGGTCGACGTCTTCGTGGGAGGCGTGGACCATTTTCATGGTCGTAAGCTTAAGCCCAACGCGTTCAAACCGGCTGATAATCTCACCAACGAGACCGCGTTGGACGCCGTCTGGCTTGATGAGGACAAGTGTCCGTTCAAGGTTTTCCATATGATTGGCCGGACTTTACCAGCCAAACCCAGCCTTGGCAAGCTATCCCCATCCCTCGGGTCGAAATATGTGGCAAAATGTGATCTTTATTGAATTCAAGGCTAGGCCTTGCTAAAAACCTTATTTCCAGGTAACATATACACATAAACATACTGAACTACTGTTATGGGTCTTCCTGGCCATCGCCGTACTAGCTCCGACAAGCGCCGCCGCGCCTCTCATTTTGCGCTCACAAAGCCGGCAATTACGAAGAATACCAAGACGGGTACGACGCATTTGTCGCACCGCGCAGGTCCTGGCGCCACTGAATACAATGGCCACAAGATCCACGTGAAAGGCCAGGCAAAGAAGCTCGAAAAGCTTCTGGGCACCAAAAAGAAAGCTCCAGCCAAGGCTGAAGCCCATGATCACGACCACAAAGGTCACTCCCACGCGTAAGTTTCTCCGGTAGGTCGCCTGCCGGAACCCCTCGCACCTTTGCCCTATGTCTAATCGCCACCTCGCCCGAGCGCTTGCGATGCAATCCCTCTACGAATGGGATTTTCATGGTGGGCAAAAGGACGGAACAGAGATCATCACACGCAACCTCGAGGAGTTTGCGCCTGAACTCGACGAAAAAGAATTTGCGACAAAAATCGTAACGGACGTCCTTGGCCACCAAGGCGAAATTGACGCAACCATCACGAAGTTTGCTCCGGACTGGCCGCTCGAAAAAATCACGACCGTTGACCGTAATATTTTGCGTATCGGGACGTATGAGTTGATGTACAACGAAGAAATCCCATCCAAAGTGGCAATTAACGAAGCGATTGAGCTCGCCAAGACGTTTGGCGGGGAATCATCCGGCAAGTTCGTGAATGGCGTGCTTGGTGCGGTGTACCGCAACCAAACAGAAAAAGGCGTCATGAAAGAAGCGGACAAACCAAAGGAGCCGAAAGAAAAGAAAGAAGAGAAAAAAGAAGAGGCTGAATAATCATGACAAACCTGGAACAAAACCTCGGACTGCTCGAAGAGCGGCTTGGACATCATTTTGCAGAAAAGAAATATCTCATTGAGGCGATGACGCATCGCTCGTACCTCAATGAGCATTCAGATTTTGAATACACACACAACGAGCGTCTCGAGTTTTTGGGAGACGCGGTACTTGAATTGATCGTCACCGAACATCTGTATAAAAACTTTGCGAACCCGGAAGGCGAGCTCACAAACTGGCGTGCCGCACTCGTGAACGCCAAGACGCTTGCTGGGATCGCAAGCCAATTGAAGTTCGAAGAATTTTTGTTGCTTTCAAAAGGAGAAGCGCGTGATGCAAACTCCAAAGCGCGCATGTATATCTTGGCGAACGCGATCGAAGCGATCATCGGCTCGATCTACATGGATGGTGGGATGCCTGCTGCCGGAAAATTCATCCATGCATATATCCTTTCGCATTTGCCGTTCATCCTCAAAAACGAGCTCTACATCGATCCGAAGAGTAAGTTCCAGGAGACCGCGCAGGAGATGCTTGGCGTGACGCCGTCATACAAAGTCCTCGAAGAAACAGGACCAGACCACAACAAAGAATTCACCGTTGGCGTCTTCCTCGAAAAAGAAATGGTTGCCGTTGGACGTGGGACATCAAAACAAGAAGCACAGGTTGCAGCCGCACAGGCTGGGCTTGAAGCGAAGGGTTGGTCGTCAAAGGCGTAATTACGCCGTCACACGCACGACCTTCGCATCAGCAGGAGGTTCGTATTTCATCCGTGAGTGGTTCGCGCAGACGAGTTCGTCTTTTAAGACGACTCCTGTTGCGCGGACACGCGTCTCGCGGAAGATTTTGTTTTCGCGATAATTGTGGCCATCGCGTTCGTCGAAGATAAAACGATGGTCGCGTTCGATGATGGAATAGGTTTCTGGAGGCAACGCGCTGGAACGGATCTCGCCTTGCAGGAATTCGTCGTCAAGCCAGACACGGATCTCGAACGTCGCTGCCGTGTCGTTCCGGAACTGGAGGTCCATATAGTTATAAAACAGTGTTGCGCCAGAGCCGAACGGCAAGACGCGGCCGGAATCCGGGAAGGCATCAAAGCTGTGGTGGTTGCGTTCGACGATCGTGAGCGGCGTATGGAGTGCCATCCAATACAAGAGGTTCGCCATCTGGCAGAGCCCACCACCGATCCCCTCCTTTACCTCGCCGTCAGACAACAGGAGGCCGGTCACATATCCCTTCTGTGCAGTTGGTTTGCCGACGAGACGCCAAATAGAAAACGTCTCACCTGGACGGATCTGCACGCGGTTAATTTTTTGTGAGGCGAGCGTCAGGTTTGTGATCTTGTTGTGCTGCAAGCGCATATCCGCACTCCCAAGTTTTCGGAGCAAGACGGACTTATGTTTTGCAACGCGATACGGAAGTGACGTCTCGGTCGTTGGACGTGTCTTTGCTGGTCGCGAAAACGCCCACGTCGCATAACGGCGGAGGCGGTGGCGCGCAACAGAGGCGCGGTACAACACAGGGTGTTCAGTCGATCGGATTGGCATACAGATTCTTGAACGTGGAAGGGAGGAATATATGACAAAATGGCGGTTTTGTCAAGAGATTGGCCCTATCAAAAACCCCTCGTATGACGAGAGGCTGTTGATCTGCGCCCCGAGAGAATCGAACTCCCGACCTCGTGGTTCGAAGCCACGCGCTCTATCCAACTGAGCTAGGGGCGCTTGATTTGGACGCGGCGAGCATAGCCGAAAAACGCCGCATTGTCTATACTTCGGGGCATATGAGCGAACCGACGACGGAAGCCGCACAACCAACAATGACGGTCGAAACACCAAAAGAACAACGACTTGAAACACTTACGCCGGATAAACGTGCCGAGCTCGTCGCCAAATCCGAGGAGCTGCGTCGTGCCGCGACGGATATTGAAGCGCGTAAACAGGAAGCGTCTGCGGCGCAAGCACGTGACGAATCCGAGACGGCGACGATCCAGGAACGGATCAATGCGACACTTGGAACCCACGACGTCCTGAATATCGTCCGTGAAGAAGACAAAGCACTGCTTGCGATCTATGAAAAACAACTCCAGTCCGTGAAGGGTTCGCTCGCCTCCATCGAAAAGAAATTGAGCGCGCCAACGTCTGCACCAGAAGTCTCCGCCCCTACTCCAGAAGCTCCCGTCGCAGAAACAGCAAAAGACCTGACACCGGACCTGACAACAGAATCAGCGACCATCATCAATAAACCAGTGGAAGTTGTCGCGCCAGCAGTAACACCAGAACGATCTCCAGAACCGGGCGTGTAGTTACGGTTTCCGCACAACCCCTTTGCCGCGTGCGGACTCGTCGTTTTCGAGGTCGGTCGAGAGTGCAGGGCTTGTTTTGAGGACCTTCTGTCCGTTTGTGGAATCCGTCGCTTCAAAGCGCGTCTCGCCAAGCAGTTTCGCGAAGCGATCGGCATCTGCCTCGCCTGGCGTAATCGTCACATCAAATCCAAGTTCTTCTTCTCCAATGTCTTTTGGAAGCCGGTTGAGTGCCCATGTCACAGTTCGTGTGGGTTCGTCATACGCAACCGCTCCCGCATTGACGATTGTTTTCCCGGCCCATGCAACACCTGTTGGGAGGGTGGCATGGATCTTGCTATCACTCAGCTCATCAACATGTTTTGTAAGTGCCCACTGGATGCGATACGTCGTCGGCTTGCCAACGACTGGCGGCAACGGACCCGATCCAAGCGGCGCACCTTCTTCGGAGTTATATCTGGCCTCTGCTGAAACAGTAGCATCCGTCAGGTATGTGATCGTAATTGGTGCCGCGCGGACAATGCGATTCACGTCTGTCGTGCCGACTTTTTTAACCTTCGCCTCGAGCACCGCTCGGATAACCAACCCAGATGTCCCCGATGCGACAGGCAACGCATCGAGCGAGAATCCGAGCGTCCCTTGGTTGTGTGGAGGGAGGCGTTGGAGCATCGAGACTCCTGACTTGTCCCACGTGAGATCGTTTCCGCTGCGTGTTGCACTCGCGTTTTCGATCAAAGAACTCCAATCCGCAAGCGTTGCGAGTTTTACTCCATTCGGAGACACGGCTTCGAGATGGAATAATAATTGAACATCTTCTAGATTCTCTGAAGCAGTATTTTCGTAACTCAGACCGAACCGCAAGGCCCCATCGTATCCCGTAACAACATCTGAATCCTGACCGTTCAACACGAGTTTGAGTGACAAATCCCCTGCGAGCACGGTGAACGATGTTTCAGTGCGCTGCGAAGCGAGGAATGTGTTTTCTGCGGATGCATGACCGGCTTCAACAACAAGGTGCGCTTCGCCCGATGATCCAGACGAAAAGACACCGGAGACGCGGACCGTTGATGATGCATCAGCTGCCAGTGTCCCGAGCGGGAGTTCTACCTGGTCACCAGAAATTACACCAGTTGATGTCGCATCGAGCTGGAACCCTTGTGGCAACGTAAAGCGCACATGAAGGTTTTGAAACGGGTCTTTGCCATGGTTTTCGAGATGGTAACTCAACGTCACATGGTCGCCTGGCAAGACTTTGGCGGGCGTTTTGAGTGATCCAACAAGGACACTATCCGTGTAGTTTAATATTTTTGTGGCGAGCGCATCAAAGTCGCTGTTGAAAGATGCGGGACGGTACGAACCGACAACCTGGATCGCTGTCGCTGTCCCGATCGCGCCGGTGAATGTCCCGTGGATTTTAATCGTTCCGCGTCCGTCTACGGGCATGGATCCTAAACGCCATTCCGTGGCGTTCTCCCCGTTTGGCTGGGGTTCGACACCTGCGATGACAAAATCGGTCGGAAAACTAACCCGCACTGATGCGCCAGCGATCGGTTCTGACGTGCGGTTTTGGTAGTTGATGAAATACGTGGTCTCTTGCCCAAGAGAAACACGTTCCGGCCCTTCAATGGTAATCGCAAGACCTTGGCCAGAAAATCCACGGAATGGACGGAACAACGAAAACCCTGCCCACGCCGCAGCTGTGAGTGCGATCAAGAAGACGGCAACGCCAATAAACGCATATACCCACCAGCGCGAACTGCGGGGCGTAAACGTTTTGAGATCCGGCATCCCACCCTCCTCTGTCTTAAAAATTGCTTGCAACCCTTCATCCACCGCTTTGGCGTGGCGTTTTTCAGCAACATCGTCCGTCAGACGTGTTGCAATGACCGATTTGGTTTCTGGTTTTTTTGGCATGGCTATAACACAGTTGGATTACTGCTGCGCATCACCTGTCGTAAAGAGCGCGCCAACGACCTTGTCCCCACTCCATGTCGTATGCGCGGTGAGGGTCTTCGCGTCTGCTTCAACCCCATGCGACCACACGTTCTTCCAAGATGGAGGATACGCAATCGTTGTTGTGAGCTCACGTGAACTCTTTCCAGACTGGCTGGTCAGAAGCATCAAATACGCTCTGCTCGTTTGCGCCGCTTCATCTCCTGGTGACGTCTGAACGGCTCGCTCAAGACTCTTCGTCGTAAACGGCAAGCGATACTGGAGCGTGATCGTCTGGGATTCCCCTGGATCAAGCTGCATCCAACCGCCAACAACACTGCGCGAGCCTTCTTCAGCAATCGTCGTTCCGCCAATACCTTTCACCTCGGTGTCTTCGACGGCGACAACATCTGCATCAGGGAGATAATCCTCGTCCGGTTTTTTAAAGAGACTTGCTGGTGGAGCTTCGAATCCAGAAGCAGCGAGCAACTCACTTCCCTTTGGGATATACGCGCGGAGATAGGATACGTTACGGACACCGCGGAAGAGTTCCCCTTTTTGCCCATGATGTGTCCGCGTGAGCTTGACCGTGTCGATGATCGCACCGTCTGGTTGGATGCCGACGTGGACGTCTGCTGTTTCGCTGATCACACCATCCGTCTTTTGTCCGGCGATGTTCGCTTCGATGAGCGCAAGGCTGTCGCCCGGCGTTTCTTTGAGCTTCCCGCTCCATCCGTATCGCTCCGCAACCTCTTCCTGCTCTGGATCCATAAGCGCGACTTGAATATCTTTTGACTGGAGAGAATCTGACGCAAGGGCCGCGACCTTCAACCAGTCTTCGCTCGTAAACGTCTTCATGCGTTCGCGCATCGCTTCAACGAGGTCACCCACAAATTTCTTTGGGGTGTTTGCCTCTTTGTCGTATTCGATTTCGACAGATTTTTGCGTTTCGATCAGGAAATTTGTTTTATCGATGACTTTGCCATACGCCGGCATATCGATCGGCCCCGTGATATCAAGCATGTTCTCGACGAACGATGCATTGATCGCGATGATGCCATCGAGCGTTGGCTGGCCGGACTTGCTCCAAAACCAACGGATCTTTTCTGCAGCCGTCGGAAAATCTGGAGACCAGTTGGCATCTTGGAACTGCCAGCCCGCGTTAATGAGATGGAGCGGCTGCGGCGAAATGACGTGCTCCAACAATTGGCCCTTGAGATCATACGTGCCGCCTGGCGGAACGCGAACCTTGGTCACGGCGCCGCGATCGAGGTCAACTTCTGCCACAGACCCCATGAATCCGCCCGTTGGACGGAGCTCGGTGTTGTTTTGGAAGATGAAGAGATAGGTCCGTTTTCGGTCTTTTCCGCTCATGATCGCGAGCATGTCGGCCATCCCCGCAAAATCGCGGACCGCTTGCGTTCCCCCTTCGAGACCAGCGGAGAGCTTTTTGAATTCTTCACGCTTATCTTCTGGAAGCGTTGTTGGATCGATTGTTGCCGCCGCTTTGGATGCATCGGTGAGGAGCGGGACAGCAGCACGCGCATATGCCGCAAGGACATCAAGACGCTCATCGAGACGACGACCTGGATCACTAAAAATTTTATCGAATGCCTGCGCCAACAATTGGCCCGCCTGGCTGGCTTTATCACCGACCTCGAGCAACGCACGTGCGGAGCGATATTGCTTTGGCAACACGGACGCGATTCCAATGGCAAGCGCGCTTGATTGGGTGAGTTCCGCATCTGCTTCACGGAATTTACTCGACGCACGTTGGAGCGCTGCTTCGGTTGATGGGAGCGACCCGCCGCTACTCGCGCCAAGCAATTCTCCAACGGCAGCATTGCCAGCGCGTTCCGTCGCATCGCGCGTCTGCATAGCTGTGCGATAAACGGTGACGGCATTTGCGGGCAACGTCACGACGAGCATCAAACCGACGAACCCCGCGAGGGCACGGGCAAATGAAAAACGCGGGACCTCAACAACGTGCAACGCAGATTGGACATCATCAGACACCGCGCGCTCAATACGTTCGACTGTATGGAATAACCCGGTGACATCATCCGCGATTGCACGGACAAATGACGTGACGCGATCAAAGCGTCCGTAGACGCGCGTGTATGCGACCTCAAAAACGCGTGGCGTAAACTGTTCTGCAATGTCTTGCGGATCAATCGCATCCAACGCGAGATCTTGTGTGAGCGTGCCGTACACGGATGACTCACCAACAAGCGCTTGCGGGGCATGATTTTCTGCGTACGCATCGTGGACACTCACACGCTCTTCGGTTTCTGTCTCGTTGTACTGCAAGGCGAGGTTCCGCAGCGAGAGAACGAACTCACTGCGTGGGCGTTCCTCCGCGTGGATCTGGACCAGTTGCGGACGCGTCACCCCAACGGGTTTAACAAGCAATCCAATCGTCGCCCGATCAAGATCCGCAACACCATCTTCGAGCGTCGAGTTCGACTCAGACAAAAAACGGATCGGTTCGACGGATTTCTTTGCGACTGTTTTCTTTGGCCGCTTGGCACGGCGGTGAATTCCTTCTGGGGACACCATCGTGATCCCATCCTGCTCCAAAACACCAGCCAGTTGGGCTTCCAAATCTTGGGAAGATGGTTGTCTTAACCGTGAGGCCATGAAGAAAGAGTTTTGTACGCCGCGAGTGTGCGTTCCGCGGTCTGCTGCCAGCTGTGTCGCGCTCGGAGTCCGGGGAGTGCGCGAACAGTCTTTTCGCGGGCAGCAATGGGGTCGCGCAGGACAGCGTCGATGGCTCGGAGTATATCAGTTCTGGAGCCTGATTGAAAGAAAAAAGCGGCATCCCGACCGAGGACCTCGGGCATGCATGCGGCGTCTGACGAAACGACCGGGCAACCGGCCTGAATTGCCTCAAGTGGCTGGAGTCCAAACCCCTCAAAACGGGTTGGATACACGAACGCGGCGGCGTCACGATAGAGACGGTACAACTCCTCTTCTTTGACGTATCCTAAAAATTCCACGCGGGTGAGTTTTCGGCGACGCACCTCTTGCTGAAGACGCTCCATGAAGACGTCCTTCGCTCCCGCAATCTTGAGATGAAGGTCGGGATGCTGGAGTTCAAGATCTGCCCACGCATCGATCAGGAGATCGAGGCCTTTGTGCGGATATGCCGAGCCGATATAAAACAAATACTGCGACCCGGGCGGACGTTCGTCGTTTGGATTCCCAAACCGTTCGTATTTCGTCATCCCTTCGCCTGTCACAATCACCTTCGAAGACGCGAATGGATAAAATGTCTTGATGTCATCCGCAACAAACTGTGTGGGGACGAGAATTCTTTTTGTTTTGTGCAGCGTTGCTGCAACCGTCAGGCGAAACCCAAGACGCTTGATCGCCGCGATACTTGGATGACGCGTTGAGATCCGTGCGCTGAGCGGTTCATGGCGCAACAACAAATCGTGGATCGTGACGACAAGTGGGCCACCGGTCACAAGCGGAACGTTCCAGTGCGGGACGTGGAGCACGTCGGCCTTGAGTGAGCGGAGGATGCCAGGCATCCGAATTTGTTCCGCAACGCCGTACCATGGAATGTTTGCGACGACCGTTTCAACGGATGGATGCGACGAAAACGGATGGTGCGCATTTTGCGCAACAAGGACGTAGCGATGCTCTGGCGCAACATGAAGCATCGCACGCACTAATTCTTCGATATAGCGCCCAATCCCCCGCGTGGCTTTGGGGGTCATCATGCGTGCGTCGATGCCGATTCGCATACAGCAACTGTAGGGGTTGCGAGGCCTCACGACAAGAGAGTTTTTCCTGTGAATAACTGCTCTTGACGCGCCCTTCAGAACTCCGTACGCTGGATACATGGATCAGAGTCATCTCTCCTGGCAATACAAGTCGACGACGAAGCGCGTCGTCATTTGCGTTTCGTTTATTGCCGCCGGAGCCGCCCCTGCATCTGCCTGACCTTGGTCAGGATCACACCACAGATGTTCGGACGGCCCAGCACACGCTGGGCTTTCTCTTTTCCAGACGTTCTTTTAATCTCTCTCGCGACCCAAAACGATCCGGCCATGCTCGGATAGCAGGAGATCCCAATGCCGAATAACAGCTCCTCCTCGTCTGATACGAACGGTCCGATTGTCCCCCAGGACAATCAAACTCCTTCTCTCGACGCGACCCGCGAACCTCCTCCCCCGCCACCTCCCTCATCTGGAAGGAACTGGCGCACCAAACGCGATCAACGTATCGCGCGCAAGCTCGCCGACGGCGAAACCTCGTAAGCGAGAACGTCCTCCCACAAGCACTTCCATGTGAAGTGCTTTTTCTTTTTAAAAGCATTCGCCGTATACTCTCATCACTATGCACAAGAACCATGTCTACAACCTCATGAACCAATTGGTTCAAGAAGAGAAAAGTCTTTGGCGGATCAAGAGCGATTACCTCAAGGATGCAAAAGGAATTAAAGACTGCACCGACTTCTGGAAAAAGATGGCAAAAGATAAAGAGGACCACATCGTGGAACTCACGAGCCTCATCAAAAAACATCTCCAGTAAACAAAACGCCGACCTCTGGGTCGGTGTTTTATTGGAGCGGGTAGCGAGAATCGAACTCGCCTCTCAACCTTGGAAGGGTCGCATAATAGCCACTATACGATACCCGCACGATTTAGCTGTCGGCGGCATGGTATCGGAGCTTTACGGGTTTGGCAATGCACCCCCTCGACGAATTGAAACCGATACGCTAGGATACCCGCACTTAGGAAAACCGAGACGGGCTGTAGCGCAGTTGGCTAGCGCATCTGCTTTGGGAGCAGAGGGTCGTGGGTTCGAGTCCCACCAGCCCGACCAATGACAACGTTCCGAATCATCGGAACGTTTTTGCTACGTTGAGGCCTGGAGTTGCTCGTTTCTTGACGGCGTCATGCGGCTTTGGCGCCTTGCTCTACGGTGAGCGGGACCGCCGGTTGCCCAAACTGGATTAAAGTCGGCGGTGGCGTACAGAGCACTGAAACCGCCGACTCAAGCGACGACGGCGCAAGGTGCGCGTACCGCTCGGTCATCTCGACGGACGAGTGCCCCATGAGCAGCTGAACGTGTCGAATTGGGACGCCGCGCATCACGAGGTGGGAGGCGAAGGTGTGGCGCATCGTGTGCCAACCAATTGGGCGGAGTTCGAGACGCTCGCAGAAGCGTTCCAGCGCCAGGTACATTCGGTGCTCGCCGAGGGGCCCGCCGTCCACCGTGAAGACGTATCCCTCCCCGGGACCCTGGGTGCGGAGCTCGGCGTCCAAGTCGGGGGCGATGGGTATGACGCGCGTCTTCTCCGTTTTCGGCGTGCCGAGGACGCCCTCGACGAACGAATGGCGAACCGTGATGGTGCGCGCGGTGAAGTTTACGTCGGACCACTGGAGTCCGCGAAGTTCACCCCTTCGCATGCCGGTCCGAAGCGCGCATAGGACGAACGTTCGCCAGAACGTCGACATCGGGAGCGCCAGAACACGGTCCGCCTCGTCGAACGTGAGGAAGTCGAAGGGTTGGGGCGTCTTCTTGACGAGCTTGAAGCGAGGGAGCTCGTCCAGGAGCTTGTCCTCGTGAGCGGCGCGCAGGCAGCTGCTGAGGACGGTCAGGATGTTGTTCGTCGTTTTTGCCGACTTTCCGGTCTCCCGAAGGCGCGTCTTGATCGCCTCAACGTCCGAGCTCGTGATGTCGCGCAGATGTTTCTTGCCGAGCGACGGAAGGAGGTGGATGCGGACGATGGAGCGCTTCGTGCGTACCGTGGTCGGCTTGTCGTCGTTCGTGACGACCCCGGCGAGCCAGCGCGCGGAGAAGGATGCGAACGTCTCGAAGGATGCTGCCACCGGCGGCGAAGGACGAGCCGGAGCGGCATCGATGTCCTCGCCTCGCGCGAGGCGTATGCGGAGCATGATCTCGTATTCTGCGGCTCCGGCCTTCGTGTTGATGGGGCTCTTCTTCCGGTAGCGGACGCCGTTGTGGCGGAAGTCCACCCAGTAGCACTTCCGAATTCTACGTTGTGCCATGGAGGTTCGGCGCCTTCCCATTCTCAAGGAGGGCGGTGACATCGTCACGGTGAAAGCGGAAGTGCCGGGTGACCCGCGTCGCGCGCAGTTTGCCGCGTCGCACGAGTCGGTGAACGGTGACGGGCGACACGCGGAGTGTGCTCGCGACTTCATTCAGCGTCAGGAAGGCGACGCCTAAAGGGAGCAGTGAATTCTCATACATAGATTGTGAGGGTGCGTGGGCACGTGTGAACCTTGGTAGCATAGCGTTTGTATTGGAATAGTAAATGAGTCCTATTGAGCATAGCGGAGTGGGTCGAGCCGGTAAGGGTCTCGGACTTTCCTTTTGAGACCACTTCGTCTGTGGACAAGCCGGCTTGGCGCGGAGTGCGCGGTCTGCGACCTCTTATCCCCACTTGAAGGGGTCGCATTTTGCCTCTTCTGCGACCCTTTCCCGTCTCACCGATCTTCGATATTGTGAGAGGACCAAAAGTCGAACAATTAACGAACACCCTAACCGAAAGGAGGCGAACACGTGCAAACTCACACTACACAATCTCGAACCCTACTGGCATCGACGGGACTCCTGTCTCCCTCGTGCCCGTCGTCGGTGTTGCGGGCTTGCCCGTACTCGCCATAAGCCGTTCCGGCCTTCGTCGCGTCGCGCTTGTTGTTCTAGATCGCCGTCTCCGCGTGAGGTGCTCGAGGGTCCTCGACCTGCGTCGCAGACCTGACGCAGAGAGTAGGCTTGAGACCGTCCGCCGAGTCGTCCACCGCGTCATCGTGGACCACCACATCGCGGCGATCGCCGTCGAGGTCGCGTCAAAGAAGAGTCCCGCCCCACCCGGATTTCGCGAAGCCCTTCATGGGATCGCTGAGGAGGAAAGAATCTGGATCCAGGAGCGTGCGCCCTTCACCGCCATGAGGATGATGGGCATCGACGGATCGAGAACCGACGTCGTCGCCGAACTCGCGGTCGAGTACCCAGAGCTCGCACGTCGTCTCGACTTCCGCCGTCCGTCCCTCTTCCGAGATCGAGACCACGAGCGCAGTGTCCGACCGCTCGTTCACGCGTTCGTCCTCGCCCATGCCGTGAGTCTCGAAGCATCGCGCGGTGCTCCGAGACCCAGAATCTAATTCACCAAAGCAGAACCTGAAGCCATCTCCAC
>JBDSJN010000002.1:0-31764 GCA_039917355.1 Patescibacteria group bacterium
CCACGCACAACGTGGGATTTTACGTGCCCCGCCACGTCGTTCGCGAACGACGTGGCACGTGACGCATCTAGATAAAATACTTCGCGTTTTACGGGGCTCCGATTGCGTGGGATCACGTGGCGCAGCCTCTATAAAAAAACCGCGTCAGCGAGACGCGGGTGAGGGGCCACGAGCGGCTGACCTTCTATCACTAGAGCCAGTAGAGTCGCAACCTTTGGGGGTTCTCGAAGCCAAACTTTTCCGCGAGCCACTCCCCCTTAGCGATCATGTCGAGCTCGATGGGCATCGTTGCAAGTCGCCTCGGTACAGCTACCCGAGCATCAGGCGGCGCCACTATCGGGAACAATCTTGGAAAGTGTGCACCGTAGAACACGCGACGCGCCACCCCTAGTAGTTGGTCGCGTTCCGCCTTGTCGACGGTCGCATTACGAAGGAACGCCTCGAACTCTTCATCCTTTTCTGGGAGTTGCGCTTGACCCATTGGCAATGATCGTACCTTCCTGTAGCACCGCTCCTCAAGGGCGTCTGCCAATGCACTGAGCCGTCGGTTGGGACCAATCGCTGGGCGAGCTGGAAGGGGCAGATCTTCATCCCGCGCTGGGGGCTGCGCGTGCCTCATCAGAGTGCGCTTGGATGTGTCCACGACCCTCCTCGACTCATTGGCGACAACAGCTAGAAACGCCTCTTTATCAAATGGAGGGTAGAGGCGCTCCATCCTGGCATCGAACTCTGCAGGTGTTTCTCCCGTTATGTATCGCTCCTCTGTTATGCCCGTAGAGCTTGCCCCGTTCTCCGCTGAGGTTGTCGATGCACAGTGACACATTGCCGAAATAATCGTTACGCATTTCGATGCTTCACGTGATTCTTTTTTCACCGTTCGCTTCTCTTTCTGTGTGTTCTCCCATAAAAACCAGCAAGCCAGGATGGCCTGCTGGGTTCAAGGGAGTTGCTATCAAGCCGAAGCTGTTAGCGAACTCGTTGACGCCGGAGAGGTTTGGATAGAGCTGCCTCTATCTTTTTTTCTTCGGCTTTTGCATGGCGGATGAGCCGGAATGCATGGAGCACCTTCTCGAAGTCGGCGTCCGGGAGTTCTGCGAGCTCGTCTGCAATAGAGAGCCACGCTTTTCCAGGTACCGAGTTGAGGACGCCAGATCCACTGAGGCGAGAATTTGATGAGTAGCCTCCGCACATACTGCCTCCTTAGCGCCTCTGGTCGCGCAGCCTGATGTACGAGACGGCGAGTCGCGCGATTCGTCGGTGTTGCGCTCCATCGGTCGGCATCACGCTCTCCTCGAGGAAACGTCGAAGGGTATCTTCGACGCCGATCGGTTCTTTGGAGGCAACTTCGCGGAGGATCTGGTCATTGACCATCAAACGCGGGAGGCTGTACGGCCCTGCGAGAGCTGCGGGGCCCGCATCCTCGTTGCCTCCGAGCAGTTTTTGCACGGAGTCTTCGATGAACTTCCTTTGCTGCGGCTTCGCCGTGAGCTGGAAGCTGGCGAGAAGGATGTCTTCGAGGTCCGGACCCCATGCCGGACCGATCAGCGCCTGGCCTTTCCCATCGAGAGCGGCGTTTTTTGGGATCGCCACCAGCATGGGATCGCGCATGCGCACCCGTTCTCGTTCCTGCTGGGCGCGGATATTCATTTCGAGCTTTTGGCGGAGCTCCGAAATGTCTTTCTTGAATCCGCGAAACACCGGCAGGCACATCTCGAGCATCTGGAAGACCTGGGCATATTGTTCAGGGACCATGACCGGGAGGTCTTCGCGCGCCTCGATGTGCCGCGCGAGGCTGTAGTGCTCGATCGGGCAGAGGACGTAGGGATGGAAGCTCGGCGAAAGTACATCCACGAACCTCTGGATCGCCTGCTTCATCTCCAGCGACTCGTCCACGTACGACGCAGGATCGAGATACGCGAAGGGGATGGTGACGAACTTGACCTGATCACCGAGCTCCCGCAGGTGCGAGAGCTCGACTTTGGGACTCGTCATGATGTACTTGAGCGTTGAGAGCGCCATGATCGGGCTTCCCAAGGTTTCAAAAGCGTATTCGTCGACGAGGTCGAGTGCCGTGGCAAGCCTCGACTTCGAGCTGGCCATAGGCACCATCTCGACGACACTGTGCATGTTCCAACCAGATGCGGCGTTCATATGATTCTCCTTGTTGAGTTTTCAACGTGCCGTCGCTCTACTCGCGACGTTCTCAAACTACGATAGATCTGATATTCATACAAAGAAATATGAATAGCAAAAGAAGTAAAGACGAAATATTGCTAATTATAGCAATTAATGTTATATAATATTCGTCAATAAAAAATGACAATGAAAAACAATCTTCTCGCGTGGTTGCTTTCCACGGGCCTCGATGAACAGCGGGCGGCTTTGTATTTGGCTGCGTTGGGCAAAGGGGAGGCGACGGCTGGGGAGCTTGCGATACAGCTTGGAATGAGCCGGACGGCGATTTATGACAACCTCCGGGTCCTTGAAGAACGGGGATATATCAAGACGATCAATCAAGGAAAACGGAAACTGTTTGTACCGCTCCATCCCAAAGAACTGTATAAGAAAATTGACAGCCAAAAAGAACAGCTCAAAGACCTGCTTCCTGATTTTTTAGCGCTTTATGCAAATGTCAGCAGCCAGCCGTTTGTTCAGATATTTAGCGGCCAATATGCTGCTCGTGAGGTTTTTGAAGATATTTTGAAAGTTGTAAAAGCAGAGTACGTCTATTTTTCACCGCCTGACGAAACGATCCAGACGATCGACAAAGATTTTATCAAACAGTGGATTGATCGTCGTGTTAAAAAGGGGATCAAGAGCCGCTCGCTGCGTGTAAAGTCGAAAAGTCTTGTGGATGATCCTCTATTTTCTACGGAAGAACCGTATCTTCGTCAGATCCGATACTTACCTGGATATGTTGATCTCAAATCAGCCGTATATATCTACGAAAACAGTATCGGTGTCATTTCCACAAAAAAAGAAGGCGCTGCCTTCATCATTCATTCCCCGGATCTTGCATTCAGTATGCGACAGCTCTTCGATTTTTTGTGGGGGATCAGTTTGAAATCGTAACAGCGTTACGATTCCATCCCCTTCAACTCCTCCTGCACTTTAATCCATTCATCCTCCGTAAACCGGATCATCGTTTCGATCGTTGTGATGCGCTCATTCCGTTCACGCGAGAATTCTGTTGGATTTGCGAGAATCTCGTCATAGAGCTTCCGTTTTTCTTTGCCGAGTTCGACGAGTGTTGTTTCGAGCTTTGATGCGTTTTGTCGTTTCTTCTTCAGTTCCTGATAGCGTTCTGCTCTCGTCGATTTTGCGACGGTTTCGACTTGCGCCATCATCTCGCCTGGTTCGGAAACAAGCCCCAACGTGTATTTAAGCTGCCAGATATATTCCTCATACGTCCCTGGATACGTTTTGACCTGGCCATCATGTACATCCCAGATCGTTGTTGCGACGAGATGGACGAACGTGCGGCTGTGGCTTACGAGAATGACCGTGCCATTCCATTCGCGGAGCGCATCGCCAAGTGCTTCGACCGTTTCCATATCCAAATGGTTCGTCGGTTCGTCGAGGAGGAGGACGTCCGGTTTGCCCAGCAGGAGCCCAGCAAGGCAGGCGCGTGCTTTTTCGCCGCCGGAGAGCATTGAACATGGTTTATCGAGGTCGTCGATCGAAAAGAGGAAGTTGCCAGCGAGCCGCAAGATATCTTCATACAGGTATCCACCACCGGAACGCGTCAAAAACGCGCCAAGCGTCTCGCGTCCGTCGAGTGCTTCGTGGACGTGTTGTGCGTACCACGCGATGTTGAGTTTGTGCCCCCAGCGGACGTGACCAGCAAGCAGGGGTATCTCACCTGCAAGTGTTTTAAGCAGCGTGGATTTGCCCTGTCCATTCTCCCCGAGCAACGCAACGCGATTGCCGCGGTTAAGTTCAAGGTCGATGTGCTCCGCGATGACGCGTTCACCGTACCCGATCGAAAGATCCTGCAACCGAAGTGCGACTCCGCCACGACCAGACGTCGGCGGGATCATGATTCGCGAGGTTTTGAGCGGTTGGACGATGTCGATCTGTTCGAGTTTTGCGAGTCGCTTGAGCCGTTCTTGTGCCTGCGTGGCTTTTGACGCTTTGGCTCGGAACCGGTCCACAAACTCCTGCATGTGACGTCGTTCCGCCTCAATCGTGCGGTTATGACGTTCCTTTTCGAGACGTCGTTCTTCTTTGTACGCAAACCACTCTTCAATGTTCCCAGAATACCGTTCGACGGTACCGCGTTCCACCTCAAGCGTGATGTCGCACGTCCGTTTGAGGAGTTCACGGTCATGCGAAATGATGATGAACGCGCCGCGGAATGTGCGGAGGAATTCCTCGAACAAGAGCTGCGTCGGTAAGTCGAGGTAGTTTGTCGGTTCGTCGAGGAGGAGGAGGTTCGGGTCTTCGAGCAACATCGCGGCAAGTTTGACGCGCATGCGAAATCCGCCAGAGAGTGTCAGGACGACGGTATTAAGACGTTCTTTTTTGAGATCAAAACGCCCAGCCATGCGATCACATTCCCATTCCGGCTTCCCGCTTTTCCGTTCGAGGTACCCACGCACCGTTTCGCCAGGCAAAAAGTCCTCGTGCTGCTCAAGATACCCCAACTGGAGTTGTGGCATGTGCTCGACAGCCCCGGAATCTGACGTCTCTTGTCCCGTAATGATCTTGAGTAGTGTCGATTTTCCTGCCCCATTCCGTCCGATAAACCCAATATGCTCACCTTCAGCCACATGAAACGACACGCCCTCGAGGAGCGTGCGTGGACCGTATGTTTTGGCGATGTCCTGGACGGAAAGGAGTGTCGTTGGCATTTACGCAGCGCGTTCCCCGGGCTTCTTTTTCTTTGCGTTTTCCGCTTCTTGGCGTTCCATCTCTGCCAAACTAAACATGGCAGGGGAACTTTCGCGTTCTTCTTCAAATCCCTCGAACGACGTCTCGCTCTTGCCGGTCATCCCAACCGTCATAGGTTTTTCCAGTTCGCCTCCCAATGTCTGGACACCCTTTGCCTGTGCCCGAAGCACTTCGACGGTATCCGCATGTTGCTGGATGCGTTCGAGCTCTTCATTGTTGACGGCGAGTTTCGATTTTTTGGCGAGCTCCAAACCGGTGTGTTGGGTCAAGCCCATTTTTTCGCGGAGTTCTTTGACGTATTCACTATCTGCTTTTTTCGCGACTGCTTCCGCTTCCATCCGCTTCGCCATTTTTTCCCGGAAAGCTGCACGTGCAATTTCATTTTCTTTTTCAATCTCTGCTTCTTGGGCTTTTTCCTCCGCCTGCTCCTCCGCAGATTTCATCATAGGGACTTCTGCCTTTGCAAGGTTCGACATCCCTTCTTCTGACGCCACCATCGTCTTGGCTGTTTCCGCCTTGATCTTGGAGCCCATCGTCAATTTGCCAAACCCAATGACCGCCCGCGGCTTCTTCGGCTTTGATGCGTCTCCTTCTGGGGAGCTGGTAGGGAGGTTTTCAGACATATTATTTTGTAGGGTTAAGTGCAGGTTTTCCTTCAAGTACGGCAATGATGTTATTTGCTGCAACCATGCTCATGGCTTCGCGTGCCTCGATGGTAGCGCTTGCAATATGAGGCGTCAAAAGGATGTTTGCGAAGCTCTTAAGCTCTAAATTGTCCGTCACATCGCAGTCGATGGCAGGCTCACACTCAAAGACGTCGAGCGCTGCACCTGCAATGCGTTTGGTTTTGATGGCGCGAAGCAACGCTTTTTCGTCCACGACCGGTCCGCGCGCCGTGTTGATGAGGAACGCTGTCTTTTTCATGGAGGCGAATTCTGCCGTTGAGATGAGATGCTTCGTCGAAGGAAGGAGCGGGACGTGGAGTGATACAAAATCCGATACTTCGAGGAGCTTTTCAAGTTCCAGTGGCGTTGCCTTGAACTGTTTTTCAATGTCCGGGTTCCGACGTGCGTCCGAATAGACAAGTTTCATCCCAAACCCGTCGACGGCGCGTTTGGCGAGGGCGCTTCCGATACGTCCCGCACCCACAATCCCAAGTGTCTTGCCGTACATGTCCGTCCCAATGAGCTGTGTTGGTGACCAACCCGTATATTTCTTGGCCTTCGCAAACACGTCCCCTTCGGCGATGCGATGTGCAAGGCAAATCATGAGCGCAAATGCATGTTCTGCGACAGATTCGTTGACCGCATCGCTTGGCGTGTTCGTCACGATGATATTCCGCTTCTTTGCAGAGGCAAGATCCACGTTATCAAATCCAACCGCGTAGTTCGCGACGAGCTTGAGCTCCGGTCCTGCAGCTTTGAGGACGTCGTCATCAATCTTATCCGTCAAAAGAGACAAGATCGCGGTCGCGCCTTTGACGTTCTTGAGCAGCTCCTTGCGGGGGATGACCTGATCTTCTGGGTAGACAGTGACGCGATAGCCTTTGGCCTTGAGCGCCTTGATACCGGAATCAGCAAACTTGCGGGTGACGTAAATAAAGGGATTCATGCCAAATAGTTTAGCATAAGGGAAAAACTGTCGTCCTGAGGCTCCCGCGAAGGACCTTCAATCTTCAGATGAACCTACGGCAAGCTGAACGGTTGGAGGATTTTTGGTGGCTTTTGCGTCTTTATATTCGGGTTTGCTGCTCTTTTTGCGAGCCAGCGGATTGGAGGGAGGAGTGCGTTGACGATCATGAGGATGATGACGAGGCGTGGGACGACGTTCGAATCTGCGAAATACCTGTTGCCGATGAAGAGCGCCAACGTGTTGTTCATGTAAATCATGCTGAGCGCGATTGTGGCGCGTTCTGGGGGCGTACGCCACCAGCACATTTGGTAGGCAAGCCAGGTGAGCCCACCAAGATAAAAAAGCATGACGATCAAAATACCGACTTCGTTCCAGCCGAGGACGATGGTCGATCCAGCGGTCGTGTCCGCGACGATCCCAGCAATCAAGACGCCAAAGGTAATAACCGAAATCTGCTTCCACCACATGTCATACCGTTTGACGAACGCTGGTATCTTTCGTTGCATGATCGCAGCTACCACAAACGGAAGGACGATGGTGATGATGAGATCACTAAACAGGTTCCACGTAGGGATCGGGACGTTCTGGCCAATCAGTAACTGGAAGACGAGTGGGACGGTAAACGGAGCGATGAGCGATGTGGTCGCTGTGACGACGAGTGCGAGGGTTGTCTTGCCGCCAAAAAACTCTGCAACAAGCGCAATCGTCATTCCTGTTGGCATCGCGCCGACAATCAAAAAGGGGAGTGCCCAGTCCGGCGCAAAAATGGCCGGCGGGATCCACATCACGATTGGTAAAAATACGAGCATGAACCCAGCTGCCATCAAGAGCATCTTCCAGTCTTTCGCGTAGGTTGCGAGTTCGCCGAGCGAGAGGCGCAAGCTCGACGTAAAGAAAATGAGGATGAGGAGGAATGTGCCGTATGGAGCGATTGGCCGGAAAACGGATGGGAACAAAAAGCCAAGGAGCAGCGCAATCAACACCACCATGATCTGGTTTTCGGTAAACAAGTTCTTGATGCGGTCTCCGAGCGACATATCAGCTCATCGGAAGCGTCTTTACTTTGACGCGGGCAAGATCAGCGTTGGACGGTATCTTTTTAAGGATCCCGGACTTCGCTCCCATGTGTGTGATGACGCCAAGCGAGTTCAACATGCCAGCACGAAGCCCTGTTTCGAGGTTCCCAGATTTGATCGCCATGGCGGTAAACGCGCTTCCAAACGCATCACCCGCACCTGTCGTATTGATCCGTTTGCCGTGCAAGGCAGGAGCGTACCAGGTCGTGCCACGAGCGTGGACGTAAGCTCCGTGTGCACCATCCGTCACAACAAGCGCTTGGCGTGGCAACGGCGAAAGACGGTGGAAGATCCCATCAAGGTGGCGTGGTGCCGTATCGGCGAGTTCCGCCGCTTCTTCGCGGTTCAAGATGAGGATGTCGGTCTCCGCGATCCACGGCATGAGCGCTTTGAGGCCGATTTCGAGTTCTGCATTCCCAGGATTCCATGCAACATTGACCTTCCGCTTCCGCGTCTGCGCAAAAATATCTTTCAAGATTGTTTTATCACCCGCCACAGACGTGAGGTATACCCATGATGGGTCAATCGCGTTCCAATTAATCTTCTTTGCGTCGATGTGGCGCGATGCACCTCGATATACCAAGATCGCACGTTGCCCTGTCCCCGACACAAGGATCAGTGAGTAGCCTGTGCCCTCTGTTTTATCTTCTTGGAGAGATGAGACATCGATCCCATGCGTGACGAGCCGCTCACGAAGTTCGCGTCCACCAAGGTCATTGCCGATACGCGCAACGGTTGCCGTCTTGAGGCCAAAGCGCACGAATGTCACCGCTGCGTTTGTGGCGCCACCTCCCGTCTCAAAGATGATTTTATCAATATCAATCTTTGCGCCAAGCGGAAAACACGTCTCAAAACCGTCCGGTGCATCCGCGTCGCGCTCCATTTTGAAGCGCGGGCTCTGGATGAACACGTCTCGTGTCGCAGCCCCGATGGTGAGGACCTGCGCGTTTCGGGATTTGGCGGTTGTCATAGCCGCATTGTACCCTATCGACGTATGAAACGCCTCCTCCCACTCCTCGCGCTTTCCCTGCTGTTTTTGATGCCCCGATCCGTCCACGCCGAAGTGATCCATAACTTTCAGGTTAACGCCTCGCTAACGAGCGATCGCCGTTTTGAGGTGACAGAAATCATCAAGTACGATTTTGAGGACGAGGAGCATCACGGGATTTTCCGGAATATCCCGATCCGATATGATCGGGATGGTGCAAACTATCGTCTTCGCCTGACTGATATTCGTGTAACGATGGACGGGGGAAAGGCTCCGTTTTCGGTGTCATACGAGAATGATGACGAGGTGATCAAGATCGGGGACGGCGACAAATATGTCACAGGCCCTCACGTTTACACCATCCACTACGTCACAGACCGCGCAACGAATTTTTTTAAAGACCACAGTGAAATCTACTGGAACGTGACAGGGGATGGGTGGACCGTGCCGATCGAACAATCGTCGTTTTCCATCAGCTTGCCGCCTGCGATCCTCGACCATCCTGCCACCACTCTCTGTTTTACCGGTTCATACGGTTCGACCGAGACAGCCTGCAGGCACGTAGCCGAAGGCCAGTCCGTCCAAGTCAGTACAACGCGTGTACTTTTGCCGGGTGAAGGGTTCACGGCGGTTGTCGGCATTCCGGCAGGCATCATCCGAGCTCCATCGGTGTTAGAGCGGGTATGGGCGCTCATCAGTGATAACGGCATCCTCGCGTTCCCTGTCCTTGTATTCATTGGAATGCTGTTTTTGTGGTTGAAGCTTGGTCGCGACCCGTTTGCAGGGACAGTCATCCCAGAATATGAAGCCCCAGACGGCCTTTTACCTCATGAGGTTGCCGCTGTTCGTCAGTTCGGGGATGTTCCAGCCAGAGGCATCACAGCAAGTATCCTTGAGATGGCGGTGAATGGGTATCTCCATATTCGCTTTGGCGAAAAGAAGGGGTTACTCAGCAGCAAGAAGACCTATACGCTCGTAAAGATGAAGGAATCGGATGGGATGGATGCCGCATCCAAAAAATTGTTTAATGGATTATTCTCGGGCGGAAAAGAAATAAGCACGGAGGATTTTAAGGACGTGAAGTTGTACACGTCTGTGGTTGAGTTCAAGAAGGCGGTGAAAGACCTGTTGTCTTCAAAAAAGATGTTTTCCTCAACTTGGTACAACATGCCGTCAGGGTATCTCGTGATCGGGTTCCTCCTCATGTGGGGAGCTGGGTTTATTGGGGCCGCAATCCCGCTCTTCATCTTTTGCTGTTTCGTGTCTGGCATCATCATTATCATCTTCGGCGTTGCGATGCCGAAACGAACACCAAAGGGCGCAGAAACCTTGCGGAAGGTTAAAGGGCTCGAACTCTATCTAACCGTCGCAGAAAAAGATCGTATCAAGTTCCACAATGCCCCTGACCGTTCCCCAGAAGAGTTTTTGAAGATCCTCCCATATGCCGTTGCGTTGGGTGTCGAAAAGCAATGGGCTGAACAGTTTAAGGCGATTGATATGCCGCCACCGGATTGGGCAGAAGGATACAACCCGGGAACAGGACTTTGGGCAGCTGCTTTTGTGAATGATCTTCAAAGCGTCCATGCGGCTTCGGCGACTGGATACGCTCCGCCATCGTCCGCAGGCAGTGGAGGGTCTGGGTTCTCAGGTGGTGGTTCGGGCGGAGGGATGGGTGGTGGTGGAGGTGGAAGCTGGTAAATACAAAACAGCCCCATAAGAAAAAGCCCACCTCGATGAGATGGGCAAGTGGCGACCGGTACTATTTCTTCGGGGTCGCCGATGAGGTTCCGCTGCCGCGGCGCGTTTCGCGGCGGCTCTCTTGAGGCTTCGGCTTGCCAGAGGCGTCGGAGTTGTGAGACTTCTGATCGGCGAGACGATCCGATTCAGGAGCAGTCGCCTTGTTCTCCATGTCGAAGAGGTTGTCGAGATGGTCGTCGACCTTCGGCACAGAGCTCTCCTCGACTTTCGCCTCGTCTGCCGTCGACGCATCAGCCGGTGGAGGCCGGTCAGAGGGCACGTCGATCAGCTCGTCTGCCTCGATCGAGATCTCAGCGCTCGTATCGTCGCTGGTGGCAGAGGTCGTCGTATCCGCAGGTTCCGTCTGGGGAGGTGTCTCGTTGGGACTTGCCGGAGCCGGATCCGTCGTTGCCGTGGCCGTCGTATCCGAGGGCGCTGTGTCTTCGGTCGAAGCCTGCGGCGTCTCGTCGGGAGTCTGCGTTCCCACGGGGAGTGGGATCAGGTTGTCCATGACGAACTTGGGCAGGCCAGGAGGCGTAGGAGGTACGAAGCCGAGGAACATCTCGGCCATGGAGAAGATCGGCTTGAGCTTCTCGAGCGGGATGTTCTCGGCGATGACGCGCAGCGTCACGATCTCCATCTCCTGCTGCGCCGTGAACGGTGTGCCGGAGGCCTCGATCTCCTGTCGATTCTTGGCCAGTGCAACCTCCATTCGCTTCTCCACGGGGATCAGCGTCTGCCAGTCGTGCTCGTCGATCAGCATCCGCATCCGGAGATGCGTCATGATCTGGAGGAGATCGCCGCGGTCCTGGACCAAGGCTTCGAGGAGCGTCGTGATGACGTCGACGAGGCTCTTGGCGTCCATTCCCCACGGGAAGTTCTCCATGAAGAGCTTCCACAGCTTGGGGAGCCGCCCGTACAGCGCAGTAACCTCGTGCGGGAACGCCTGCACGAAGTGCGTGACTGTCCGATCCTCCGCCTCGAGGGCGGCGTCGACGAGCTCGGCTTGATTCTCCGCGGCTCGCTTGCGGGCCATGTTCTTGAGCATGCCGGTGAGCTCTGTGACGACCGTCTGGCGAACGTCTTTCCGTTCGTCGAGATCACCGAACCGCTCGATGGCGGGGTAGGCGAGTCGCTGCATATCGAACGTCAGCCACGGATGGCCAGGCTCGAACGCGATCCTGAGGAGCGTCACGGCAAACTGTCGTGCCTTGTCACCCGCGAGGCAGTCCGCAGCCTCCTTCGTGAGTTGGTCGTCGGACTTGGTCTCTGCGTCTGCATGACGCAACGGTTCGTACATGGCGTACGTCCTTTCTGGTGTTTGAGTTGTGGTTTCGAGGGACGCCAAGACCTTGGCAAAATCGAGTCTACTTGTCAATCCTACGGGTGGATCCGCAGGGCCTTATATTTGGTGTGTTTCTTGAGGTTTTCGTTCATTTTTTTAGCTGAAAGAAGCCCAGCCTGAGGTCCAATCGCCCCGATCACACTCGCGCTGTTGATGGCTCCCCAGCGCAGTGCTTCTGAGAGTGGTTTCCCTTTCAGATGGGCGACGGTTACGGCCGTCGCAAAGCTATCACCCGCACCCGTTTTTTCAACAATTTTGGCTGGGATGATCGGCATGAACCAATGTTCTTTTCCATCGTATCCATGCGCGCCGTTGTTGCCATCCGTAATGATCACGGTATTCGCGCCAAGCCGATGGAAGCTTTCAAGCAGGTTCAACATTGTACGTTCACCGTCCGGGAGGAGATGATGTGCCTCATCGAGGTTCAGAATGAAGAGGTTCGACCGGGCGATAAGGGGCTTCATTTTCTTGAGCCCAGCCAGCACATGCGTTGTCCCTGGCTGGAAGACAAAGAAGAGGTGCATGTGGTCCGTAAGATATCGGTTCAAATCCGTATCAAAGGAGGCATGCCGTTCACCCATCGCAGAATAGTAGATGCAACGCGCCGAGGGGAGCGTCGGGAGCTTATATTCACGAGGCTGGAAGTATACGAGTTGCGTCCGTTCATTTAAAAAGTTGATAATTGTCGCTTCACTTGTCGGATACTTCGGGTCGACCGTCAAAAAACGGATATCGACAGCGTCTTGCTCGAGCGCCCCCTGCGCGAGCAGCCCCGCATCATCTTTTCCGATCCAGCTCACAAGCGCCGATTTCAACCCAAGCCGCGACACGCCAACAGCCGCGTTACTCGAGTTACCCGCCGCCGGCACTTTGACGACATATTTAACCGGGATCTTCTCCGCATACTCGAAACAAAGAAAGTTCCGCTCCGTATCGAGCTGCATGTCCACATTTTTGTCATGCATCATGTAAAACACATCACGCAATGACTCACCAATGGCGATCACATCAAAGTGGGAGGAGGGCTTGGAGGGCATAGAAGTCAGTCCACAGGATAACAAGCGCGTCGCCACTTGGCGACGCGCAGAGTATCTCTTGATTTTTTATTTCCGTTTCACCACTTTCTTCGCCGCCTCCACGATATCCGCGGCTTTCATGTGATATTTTGTGAGCAATTCATCCGGTTCACCGGATTCGCCGAACGAGACGGGCATACCGATGGCTTCAATCGGAGCAGGAAAGTTGCGCCCGAGTGTCTCGGATACTGCGCCGTGGAGCCCGCCGATGATTTGGTGTTCTTCGACTGTCACGCAGGCTTTCGTCTTTTTGACGGACGTCACGAGCGTCGCTTCGTCGAATGGTTTAAGTGTGTGGCAGTTCAACACTTCTGCTTCAATTCCATTTTTTGCGAGTGTTTCCGCAGCAACAAGTGCCTCGAAGAGCAGGGGACCGCACGCCGCAATCGTCACATCGGTTCCAGCACGACAGACGTACGCCCTCCCAATTTCAAACGGTGTCTCAGGTGTCGTAATGACCGGTGATTTTTCTCTCGTGAAGCGGAAATAGCATGGGCCTTTATACGCGGCGACGGCTTTCGTGCACTTTTTTGTCTCTTCGTAGTCACACGGGACGATGACGACGAGGTTTGGAAGCACGCGTGTGATCGCGATATCTTCCAGCGCTTGGTGCGTGGCACCGTCAGGTCCGACAGAGATGCCTGAGTGCGCGCCTGCGATCTTCACGTTCGCTTTGCCGTAGCATACAGAGACACGGAGCTGGTCCCAGTTGCGTCCTGGCACGAAAACGGCGTAGGACGACACAAATGGCACTTTGCCGGCAAGAGCGAGCCCAGCGGCGACGCCCATCATGTTTTGTTCGGCGACCCCGCATTCGATGAACCGTTCCGGGTATGCTTTTTGGAAGAGATGAGCGCGCGTTGATTCTGCGAGATCCCCTGTTAGCACAAAGATGTCCGGGTTCGTTTTGCCGAGCTCGACTAAAGCGTCTCCATAGCCATTCCGCGTCGGGACTTTCTCGACGGTTGGCAGCAAGAGATGCGGATTCAGTTTTGGGTCGAGCGTCGGCATGGGGTTAGCGCTTGATACGGCGGACGAAGATCATGACAACCTTCCAGCCAAGCCAGATGATAAGACCGGTGATGAGAAGGATTGGGAGCAAGAGACCAACGATCGCGATGAATGCACGGATCAAGAAGTCGACAAGGCTCTGGAGCGAGACGACGAGATCATGGAGCGCATTGCGGAGTACTTCACCTGGTTCCCATGTACGCGTTGGGATATCAATACGCGATTCTTCGGTCAATGTGATCGTAAGCGTCGCAAGATCCGTGCGGTTTGAGAGATAGCGTTCCTGACCAGTGAGTCGTTCGATGCGACCGCGGACTTGGGCGAGCTGTTTTGTGACTTCGAGTGTGTCTTCGATGGTTCCAGACTTCTTTAAGATTTCAAGATAGGACGCTTCTTCTGCTTTTGCATTGCGGAGATCGGCTTCGAGGTCGACGAACTGGCTCGTGACATCCTGACCACTTGTCGATTCGTTCAGAACAACCGTCGCAAGTCCTTTGAGCTGTGCTTTGACGGCTTCAAATTGTGCAACCGGGATGCGGACAGTGAGATATGCCGAGCGTGGACCCGTCCCTGCATCAGAAATTGAGGAAGATTCAACGAACCCTTGTGCATTGGTGACCGTCTGTTGCACTTGGTCCATTGCTTTTGCCGCATCATCAACGCGAAGGGTGAGTGAGCCGGTCTTGATCACCTTTGGCGTGATCGCATTTCCATCCAAATCAACGGCAGCCGAGCCACCTGGATCCATTGGAGGGACAATCGGCATTCCTTTCATTTCACCCTCTTCGTACATCATGTCGCGGGCGACGAGAGAGTTTTCCGCGTAGCCCATCGAGGCGCCCCCCATTCCGGAAGGCATCGTGGATTGCGTGGCGGGCGCCATCCCTGTTACGGAATAGCTCGTATGGCCCGTGATGCGACCAAAGACGGACTTAATAAAGAGAAGCGCAAAGATGACGACGAGGCCATACCCGATCCACGCGAGGATTCCAGGACGTTTGGCTGAAGGAGATGGAGGCATATAAAGAGGTGAGATGGGTGAGGTTAGAGGTGAGAGCGGGAGTTATTCGTGTTCACTTGTGATTGATCCGGCAAAGGTGCGGAGCTCGGCGAGAGCGACCTTCGCCTCTTCGGCGTTCGGTGGCTTGCCGTGCCATTCAAACCGGTTCTCCATAAACCTAACGCCTTTGCCCGGGATGGTATGACAGACGATGGCTGTTGGATTTTCGTAGGTCGCTCGCGCTTGGCCCGCTGCATCAATAATTTCTTGCAGGTTATGGCCATCGATTTCGAGCACGGTCCAATTAAATGAGCGAAGTTTATCGGCGAGTGGCTCAAGCGGCATGATGTCTTCGGTGAAGCCGTCGATTTGGATGTTGTTTCGGTCAATGAACATTGTGAGTTCGCGGAGGTTGAACTTTCCCGCCATCATGATTGCTTCCCAGTTTTGTCCTTCGTCGAGTTCGCCGTCCGAGAGGAGCGCCCAGGTATGCCATGTCGGAAGTGGGGCAGAAGTGGCTTCTTTTGTTTTTTCTTGATTCCGTTTGTCGTGGTTTCGCGAGGCGAGTGCAAAGCCGATTGCTTGTGAAAGTCCTTGTCCAAGTGGTCCGCCGCACGTTTCGATCGGGATGTCTGGTTGTGAGTGGTTGTTGGAATGTCCTTGGAGTCGTGTCCCGAGCTTCCGTAATGTTTGAAGTTCCTCGCGTGGAAAGTATCCTCGATTCGCAAGCGTTGCGTAGAGGACGGGGCAGATGTGCGCGTTTGAGAGGACGATGCGGTCGCGGTCTGCTGCAGATCGTGTCTCTGGCGTGATGTTCGCGATCTCGTAATACAGCGCCGTAAAGACGTCTGTCATGCCGAGTGGTCCGGCAGAATGGCCTGACCCAGCCGCAAGCAAAGAGGTGATAATGTCTTCGCGAATCGTTGTCGCAATGCGTGTGAGTTCTGTCAGCGAGGTTCCTCCAGCCATATGTCCCCATTGTAGCAGAAAATCATATCCTCCCCCTTACGAAGGGGGAGTTAGAGGGGGTTCTCTCCGATCGGTCGATCGGAACCTCCCCTAACCCCTCCTTCGTAAGGAGGGGGATATGAAAAACACCCCCAGAAGGAGGTGTTTTTCGTTCGGACGATTCTCTTACTGGACGACGTTGACCGTGCCCTGCATCACCGGGTGAATGCTGCACTTGTAGTCGAACGAGCCAGTCGTGGTGAACGTACGTGTGTACGTTTTGCCAGGAAGGATGTCGCCTGAGTTGAATCCAGCGGCAGTCACTGTGTGTGGGACAACGTCTCCGTTGGTCCAGGTAACAGTCGAGCCAGCCTTGATCGTCGTCGTCGTTGGGACGAAACCGTTTGAGACGTTTCCAATCGTGATCGTGACGGACTTCTCGTCAAACTGCTTGTCGATCATGATGTTTGGCGTTGCGGTCAACACATCTGCTGGATGGTAGTCCGTTGCCATTTGGAGAGGCGTGCCAACTTTGTAGTTGATGAAGAACGGATCCGGAAGGTCATCGATGCGGTCTTGCCAGTTAAGGCCGAAGAGCGTCTTGGCGAGTTCTTCGCTTTGGACCCAGCGGAGGATGCCTCCCTGGTCGACGGCGTACGTCTTTGGGTCGGTTGTGATCTTGATCATCTTGTAGCCTGGGCGGTACGTGACGTTGCTGCGGCCGAGCGGGATCGTGCCGAGCTGACCATCCGAGATCATTTTGACCTTGGAGAAGTCCGTGTACCAGGTAAAGTAGGTCTTCTCATTTGGGAAGACGTAGCGATGGCCGTCCGGTCCAAAGTAGTAGACCGTGCTGACCGCGTGGCCGCGGATAAGATCGCCAGGGGAGAATGCCGTGGCGTCGGCGGCGTGCGATGCAATGGGTGCGAGCGCCATCGAAACGGTGGCGACGATCCCAACGATCGCGGAGAGTTTGTTGCGAAGCATGGAAACAATATTAGTGAATAATACCCAAGCAGTGTGCCGGAGAAGCATAGAAGCCGTCAACCCACGCAAAATAAAGAACACCTCCGATATCCATCGGAGGTGTGTATTGTTTTGTTTTTCGGAATTACGGATTCGTGACTGTCACGCTCACCGGGTCGCTTGTGCTCACGGTTCCTTTGCTATCCGTTGCACGTCCCACAAAGCTGATGGTCCCCGTTGAGGTCCATGGGCCAGTTGTGACGGTGCACGGCGCTGCGGAGTTGCAGGTTTTGAGCACGACGCCGTCTTTCAGAATCTCGATTGAGGTAATGCCATCATCATCACTGGCGCTCACGGTGACATCAAGCGTCTCTCCTTTAAAGATCATCGACTTTGCCGGTGTGACCGTGACCATGGGGCTGTCGTTGGTCCCAATCGTGATTGTCTTGTGTGCGGTGTCATAGAGTCGTCCTAAGCTATCCGTGACGCGACCATACACATCATAAACCGTCCCGACGCCTCCAGGGAGAATGTCGCTCCAACGGCACTCGTGCGCAGGTGTGGCGCATGCCTCAATCGAATCACCATTGATATAGATGTCCGTACGGATGACAGCGATAGATGCATCACTTGTGACAATTGCATCAGCTGCCTGCCCTGGCTTCACAATATTTCGTGTGATCGTGAGCGTCACAAGCCCTGACGTGTTGTCGCTGATCACGATCGTCACGATCTTCGTGGCGGTTGTCGCATTCAACGCCGTCATCACGGCTTTTGCTTCATATTGTGGTTTCGTTCCAGAAAGAGGGACCTGCGTCTCTGCGGCACATGGCGAGAACGTACAGGTTTTGATGAGGACACCGTCAAAGAAAAGTTCTATTTTTGAAATGCCAGATGCGGGGGTCGAGCTTGCGGTGAGGCCGAGGATATCGCCGGCGCGCACTTCATTTTTTGAGATTTGGAGATCAACGGTCGTTGATGTCGGAGTTGGAGTCGGTGTCGTCGTTGTCGGACTCGATCCCGGCGCGACGAGCTGCTTGTCCATGCTGATCGTCGTATTCATGGCGAGCTCATCACTTGGGTTAAAGTCAGCCACCTTTGAGATAGACGCGCCAACCTTATATGTCGTAAAGAATGCATCCGAGAGGTCATCCACTTTCGTATTCCAATCCGGCCCGTACAGCGCCGCTGCCACCTGTTCCGTTTCGATCCAGCGGAGCGTCCCGCCTCGCGACACGGCATACACTTTCGGGTCTGTTGTCACCTTGATGAGTTTCTTGCCCGGACGATACGTCGCCGCGCCACCGATTTGAACAGCAGCGAGTTCCGAATCCGTCAGCGTCTTGGTGGAAAAATCGGTGTACCACGTAAAGTACGTCTTCTCATTTGGGAAGACATAGCGTTTTTGGTCAACACCATAATAGTAGACGTCAGAGCGTGACGAGATCTTGATGAGATCACCAGGAGAGAGTGTTGCGGCGTGTGTCGCAAGTGCGGCGGAGAGGCCAAAGAGCGTGGCAGCCGCGATAGAAAGGGTTGAGCGGAGGGTCATAGGGTTCTAGGATAACAAAAAAGCCGCAAGGAGTCTTGCGGCGGTCTAACGGTGCGAGTCCACGATTCGCGTGGCGAGAGGCTCGTTCCAGCGGAACAGAGCGGTCTTGATCTCTTTGGTCTGCTCCAGGTTCTGGAGCGACCGTCGGAGGTAGTGCCAGACGAGACTCGGTCCACCCGCCTCGACGATGAGCTCGGCGATCGCGGGTGTCTTGACCTTGAAGACGTAGCTGAGCGTCTCGAGCATGAGCGTCTCGTACGACGCGTACTCTTTGCGGATCAGCGACTCGTGTCGCTTGAACCGCTCGAGCTGGCTCGCAGGCGCGATGCGCCCCTGCTCCGTGCCGAGGGTCGGGTCTGCCTCGCGGCGTTCCTTGGACCAGTTCATGTCCCGGAGCCGCTCCTTTTCCTTGGGATCCGTGAGCTTCGCCGTGATGCGTTCGGGCACGAGGCCGTCGTACATCACGATGTCTCGCAAGATGCCGAGGAGCTCGAACGCTGCGTCACGCGAGTCCGCGTCGGGGTACGTCTCGCGAGCCGGGACGTCCGCATCCGGCCGGTGGGCGATCGCAAAGGTCGCAGCCTTCCAGAACGGATGCGCGTCCTCCACGGAAAGCTCAATGACATCGATGAAGACCGCCGCGGCAAGCGCCCCGTGTCCGGCCTTCGCCGCATCGGGATGTTGCTCCTTGATCGACGGCGTCGATTCCGCGAGCCGGCCGAGGCCTTGGGTGTAGGCCAGGAGTCCGAGGAGCGACGTCTCGATCGCGTCAGCCTTGAAGAAATCCCCGTTGTTGAAAACGAGCTCGCGCATCCGCTCGGAGTTCTCGCTCGCGAGTTTCTTCCAGGGATGGTTGACGGGGAGCGGCACGGTGAGGTCCCTGTACGCGTTCGTCGTCCGGATGAGCAGGTCGAGAACTCGTTCGATGGGCATCTCAAGGCTCTTGAGGAGACCGCGGAGTTGTGGGCTGATGAGTGACATGAGCGCCTCGTTACGTGTGGAGTTGGTGGTTTCGAAGAGAAGAAAAGAGCCCAGTGACCCTAGGCTTTTTTTGCTATTCTGTCAACCCGTCTATCCAAGCAGCGACTTGAGTTTCTGAATGTTGCTTGATGGGCCATCCCCTCCAAACACTGCGCTTCCTGCACAGAACCGTGATACTCCTGCACGTTGCAGCAAAGGAATCGTTTCTGCATTCACATTGATATCAAATCCGATCGCAATCTCAGGCCAGCGTCCGTGGATCTCCCAGGCACGATCGATCGTGTGCGGCTCATGTCGTTGTCCGCCAAACCCAGGTTCGCCACCCATAACAAGGATCTCATCCAGCTCCGTCGCATATCGTGCGAGGTTGTCGATTGGTGTCTTCGGCGAGATTGCAAGACCAGCTTCCTTCGGGATCTGGTGAACGGTCTTGAGGAGCGCCGCATGGTCGACGTCCGTTTCAACATGCCAAATCACACGCACAACTTTTTCGATCGCACGGATTTCTTCGATGATCCTCGCCGGGTCTTTCACCATCAAATGCAACTCGATCTTGAGCGATGTCTCAATCGATGCAAGTACCTTCGCATCAAACCACGTGTGGTTCGGCACAAACGCACCATCCATCACATCAAGATGGACAACAGGCACAAGGTCTTCAACCAAACGCATCCGTTCACGGAACGTTGCTTCATCTTGGACGAGAATTGCGGGGAGGAGTTGATTCATGATTATCCAAGTTGCTTCACGCGACGGCGATGACGTTCTGCGCTGGCAGTTTTTGTCTTCAAGAACATCTTCACGAGTGCCATCGCATGTTTTTCATCCATGTTCCATCCAGAAAGTGCGATCACGTTCACGTCGTTGTGTCCGCGGGCAAGTTTTGTTTCCTTTTCATCATGCGCATCAAACGCACGCACGCCCTTCATCCGGTTCGCGGCGATCGAAATACCAACGCCTGATCCGCAGACGAGGATGCCACGAGACTCAGGCGTCTTCGAAACCGCCAGCGCAACCTTCTTTGCGTGGAGCGGATAGTCGTCATCCTTCTTGAACCGTGGAGAGAGGTCGTAGATCTCGTAGCCTTTCTCAAGCAAGTCCGCTTTCAGTATTTCTTTGAGCTCGAACCCAGCATGGTCGGCACCCAAAAAGAGGAGGGGTTTGGTCATGCCCCAGAGGATAGCAACATCATTGACAATCGGCCATGTTCTGGTAGGTTGAGAGCATCCCACCGCGACAAACAAAGGAGAACGCGAATGGAGAAACCAGATCTTTTTGAGACATTCAAACGCAGCCTGGGTGTCGTGGCGTGCCTCGAGGAGAGTGAGCTGAACGCCCTTTCGATGGAGACACCACTCAGCACTCTCGATATCGACTCGTTGGCGATTATGGAGGTGACTCTCCAGCTCGAAGACCTGCTTCAGATGGATATCCCAGATTCGGTGATCACCACGCTCCAGGCGACGGACACCGTTGGAATATTCCTCGCTCGTATCGAAAACTGCAGCACGAACACTTGACCCATCCTCGGGTCTTTTTCTTTTGATAGCGTTTGCACCAATATCATTGACAATATGTTATGTTCTGTTAGGTTACTGACGACACACGTCCTTTTGCGGAGGCAAGATGCACGAAGAAAATTTGTTCAAACTTCCGTCGGGTACCTGGTTTAGTTTGTGCGAACTCAAACACGCACATTCGTTTGACCAGCTGGTTACAGCTGGGAAATACCAGTTCGTCGATGCCAGCATTGCAACGTATGTGATGCCGACAGGGAGGTCGATGTATCGCAGCGAGGAGCTCGTCAGAGTGCCTGCGTTCGAACAAGGGATTGATGTCCTAGGCCAACTTCACAAGATGGCAGAAATCGGCCTGCTTCACCAAAGCGCTTGGGAACTGCTCACGCTGGGAGCGACGCTCCCTAGCGGTAAGGAAGGCGGTGTCGCTGTCGCGCTTGGGCCGGAACCAATTGGAACTCTCGAGGGTCGATTGCATTGCCTCGGGATCCTTTTCACAAAGAGCGGACGCGAGCTGCGTCGCTACACCCTCGACGTCGAGAAGCGTCTTTCAACCGAGACGACCTACTTTCTTTCAGCGTTCAAGCGCAAGTCTTGACCCGTCCTCGGGTTTTTTTCTTTTCTTGCCTCCTTGACCATCCGCTTCAAAAACCGCACAGTAGAGCAACGTTATATGGCCGAAAACACGCAAGAACAAGGTTCGACACGCCCAAACTTCCCTCAGATTGAGGAAGAAATGGCTGCTTTTTGGGAAAAGAAGCGGGTGTTTGAGCGCTCCATCGAAGAACGGGCCGAGAACAAAGGCTACGTCTTTTACGATGGCCCGCCGTTTGCGACCGGTCTTCCGCACTACGGCCACCTCCTCCAGTCCGCCATCAAAGATGCGGTGCCGCGTTATTGGACGATGCAGGGCTATCGCGTCCCGCGCCGCTGGGGTTGGGATTGTCATGGCTTGCCGATCGAGAATTTGATTGAAAAAGACCTCAAACTCGATTCCAAACGCGACATCGAAGCCTATGGCATCGATAAGTTTAACGCCGCATGTCGCGCCACCGTTGGGACATATGAGAAGGAATGGGACCGCTACGTCAAACGTCTTGGCCGTTGGGTCGACTTCGACAACTCGTACAAGACGATGGATGACAATTACATCGAATCGGTGTGGTGGGTGTTTTCTGAACTCAACAAGAAAGGGTACGTCTACAAGGATCGCCGCGTCTCGCTCTACTGCCCACGCTGTGCAACGCCACTCTCCAACTTTGAGATCGCGATGGGCAACTCGTACGAAGACCATGAAGACCCAGCTGTCACCATCAAATTCAAGGTGAAGGGTGAAGAAAAAACGTACCTCCTCGCATGGACGACAACGCCGTGGACGCTCCCGGCCAACGTCGCGATCGCGGCGCATCCGGAAATCATGTACGTCAAAGTCCTCATCACGAAAACGGGGGAGACGTTGGTGTTTGCCGAAGCCCGGATGAACGACGTGCTCAAAGAGTTCTATCCGCTCGACTCAAACGCAGAAGTCCCGTTCGAAGTCGTCGGTCGTTTAACCGGTGCGGAACTCGAAGGCACGGAATACGAGCCGCTCTACAACTTTATGCCTGTCGAAGGCGATGCGTTCCGCGTCATCGCGATGGGATACGTGTCTGCTGAGGATGGAACGGGGCTCGTACACACGGCGCCAGCGTTTGGCGAGGACGACTTCATGGCATCCAAGTCGCACAACCTTCCGGTGCTCGAGACGGTTGATGAAGAAGGCCGACAGAAATCTGAGATCACAATTGCCGCAGGCCTTCCAATCAAGAAGTCAGACCCGATCATCACGCAAGATCTTGAATCGCGCGGCTTGTTGTATCGCACAGAACGCATCAAGCACAGCGTGCCAGTATGTTGGCGTTGTAATACGCAGCTTCTCTATAAGGCGCAACCTGCGTGGTACGTGAACATCACCAAGCTCAAACCAAAACTCCTCGAGACAGCCAAAAAGATCACGTGGCATCCAGAGCACTTTAAAGAAGGACGCTTTGGGAAGGGTCTCGAAACCGCTCCAGATTGGTGCATTTCGCGTACTCGCTATTGGGGCGCGCCGCTCCCGGTTTGGGAGTGCAACTCGTGCGAAAAACGTGTGATTGTTTCATCCATTGATGATCTCAAATCCAAAGCGACAAAGGGCACATGGGTTACAAAGCAAGATCTCCATCGTCCAGGCATCGATAACGTAAAACTCGCCTGTGAATGCGGTGGCGAAATGTCGCGTATCCCAGAAGTCTTTGATTGTTGGTTTGAGTCGGGGAGCATGCCGTATGCAGCCGAACACTACCCGTTCGAAAACAAGGAGTGGTTCGACGAAAACTTTCCAGCAAACTTCATTGCCGAAGCGCAAGACCAGACACGTGGCTGGTTTTACAGCCTCCATGTCTTGTCGACGGCACTCTTCAACAAGCCGGCGTTTAAGGATGTGATCGTGACAGGCCTCGTCATGGCAGAAGACGGCAAGAAGATGTCGAAGAAGCTCAAGAATTATCCGGACCCATGGGAACTCATGACGAAAGTCGGTGCAGACGCGATTCGGTTCTACTTGCTTTCATCACCGGTGATCCGCGCAGAGCAAGTGAACTTTTCGCAAAAAGATTGTGAGACGTTGCAGCGCTCGCTTCTTGGGACGCTTTGGAATGTCCGCGCATTCTTCCTCACCTACGCTGGCGACGACCGGATCGAACTGACAAAGCCGCGTTCCGCACACATCCTCGACCGTTGGATTTTTGCACGTCTCATGGAACTCGAACGCGACATGACGAAAGCGATGGATGCGTATGACCTTGTGGAAGCCACGCGTCTGCTCCGTCCGTTCGTCGATGACCTTTCGACCTGGTGGCTCCGTCGCTCTCGTGAACGGATGAAGGGCGCAGATGCGTACGACAAGCTCGACGCGCTGCGGACGCTCAAAGAAGTGCTGCTTGAGCTCGCGCTCCTCATGGCGCCGTTTATGCCTTTCTTTGCGGAGAAGCTGTATCAGGATATTGGCGGCACAAAAATGTCGGTCCACCTCGACCGTTGGCCAAAAGCGGACGAACGCCTCATCGATACGCAGCTGTTGAGCGATATGCAGTGGGCACGCGACGCCGTCACGGCTGGCCTCGAAGCGCGTGTCATTGCAAAAATCCCTGTCCGCCAGGCGCTCGCCAAACTCGATATCTTGTTCCGTGATGCGGCAGAAGCCTCACGCCTTTCCGGTCGCCAAGATCTTGGACATCTCATCCGTGATGAGTTGAACGTCGAAGGTGTCGTCCTCGCGTCTGGTGATGTCATTGAACCAGACCTTGGGATTGTACGTCTCGACACGGTCATCACTCCAGAGCTCAAAAAGAAGGGGATGATGCGCGAGCTGATGCGTCATGTGATGAACGCCCGCAAAGGAGCTGGTCTCTCACCTCAAGACAAGATCGAGCTCACGTTTGCGGCCCACGATACCGGTCTCCGCGATACGCTCGAATCCATGCAGGATGGGATCGCGGGCGACGTCAAAGCCGTCCATATCTCGTTTGCTGAGACGCTGCCAGAAGGTCTCGCGTTTACGAGTGAAGCGGAATTCGATGGAGCAACCATCGGAATTGGCCTGAAAAAGGCTTAAATACGCCAATAAAACACGACAACCGGCCTTGACAAAAGGCCGGTTTTGGTATAGGGTCGTGGTGATCAAGCTGAGCCATGGTGGCTTAGAGGATCAATGTTCTATACAAAAAGAGGTGCCGGATGTCATCCGACGCGCAAACGCTTCCCGGTCCCGGAACATCGGTCCCTGGCCAAGAGTCGAAGCCGAATGGTGTGATCCGAACGGCCACTCCAGAGATGGACGGGCGGTTCCGGATCATCGACGAGCTCGGCGCAGGTGGCATGAATCGGGTCTATCTCGGAGAAGACACGAAGACCGGTGAGACGGTCGCCCTGCGGGCATTCGAACACGCAAAAAAGGTCGTAGAGACGAAGCAGGTGCGAGAGAAGCGCATGAGCCGAATGGCTCGTGAGGTGAAGCTCGTACAGGCCTTTGGCGACCACCCGAACTTCCTCAAGTTCAAGGGACACATGGTCGACCAGGACGGCGACGGGTTCATCGTGTTGGAGCATGTGCTGGGCAATGAGCTCACGCACATCATCAGCTCCGCCGTGCAGTCATACCAGGGGATCCGTCCCAAGCACTCGCTTGTCCCTATCACGGTGGTCCACGAGGTGGGCCGTCAGCTTCTCGAGGCGATGCAAAAACTGCACAGCCTCAAGCAGATTCACCGTGACATCAAGCCTGGGAACATCATGTACCAGGGGGAGGGCGACAACATCACCATCAAGATCATCGACTTTGGGCTCGCGAAGGACCTCGGGGAAAAAAGCCCCGAGGACTCTTTGACTCAAGAAGGTGACACGATGGGTTCTCCCGAGTATATGGCTCCGGAGCAGCTCATGAATGCCAAGGGTGCCGACCACCGCGCAGACATCTACGCCGTGGGCGCCGTGCTCTATGAGATGGTGACCGGCAAGAAGGCGGTCGACGTCACGGGAGTGTGTACCAAGGAGGAGCTGTTTGGACGCTTGATCGGGGAGTTCGCAAAACCGTTCAGCCTCGACAGGTATCCCAGCCGGTTCGTGAAACACATGAACCCGGACCTCGAGCAACTCATTCTCGATATGCTCGATCGTGATCCGGACAAGCGGCCACAAACCGCTACCGACGCGCTCGAACGGTTCGAGGCCGTGATGGCGCTCGAAGACGAACGGTATTCTTCGATGCCGTCGGTTCGTCCGTCGGCCCAGAAGCGTTCCGTTCCTCGAGAGTCCTTCACGGATTCTCGGATCTCGGAGCGCCCTAGCGAAAGCGATTCTCCTCCTCGCAAGGGAGGACAGAAGAGCTACATCGCGCTCGTCCTCTTTGTCCTTGCAGCGGTTGCAGGCATTGGTGGCTACGCGATCATCAAGTGGCAGCAGCTTGCCGCGAACACGCCAGTAAGCTCGAGCTCGATCTCGACGACGACGCAGCGGTCTCCGTATGCGGCGCCGCCGACGAGCTCAGCCAGCCTGGTCGCGTCCGCTCCAGCCTCTGTCGCCTCGGTGACCTCGCCAACTCCCTCCGTGCCGCCTGTCTCGAAAGAGCAGCTCACGGACGCGGAACGAGCGACAATCGCCGCGGTGCGAGCACAGGTCGGTTCGGGGCAATATTGCAACCCGATGACCAAGCGGCAGCTCATCTCCCTCACGATCCAGTGGAAGGGCTTCCCCGACTCGTACTACTGGCTCGCGGAGTGTGCCAAGCGGGAAGGCAACACCAGCGAAAGCTACTACCGCGAGGAGTACACCAAACTCAGCGGCGGAAAGACTGGCCCGCCACCGTAACCAACTCACCCTGCACTATCCAGTGCAGGGCTCACCCCATCATGCATAGCAGCGTGGTGGGGTTTTTTTATATCCTGACCCGTTTCTGCTAGGATACGGGCATGATCGGTTCACTGCGCGGCAAGGTTTTGGAGGTTCACCCAACGTTTGCGCTCCTCGAAGTGCAGGGGCTGGGATACATGCTCAAAGGGAGCATCCCGTTTTTGACCGGCCTCAAGGCGGGGGAGGAGCGGTTTGTGTACATCCATGATCACGTCCGCGAAGATGCACACGACCTCTTTGCGTTCGCGTCCCTTGAGGAGCTCCGTTTTTTTGAGAAGTTAATTTCGATCTCTGGCGTCGGCCCGAAAGTCGCGCTGACGATTCTTTCCGCTGGGTCACTCGACACCGTCCGTCGCGCCATCATGGCAGGTGACCTCACGACGCTCACTTCTGTGCCAGGCGTTGGGACAAAGACCGCGCAGAAGATCGTCCTCGAGTTAAAAGGCCAACTTGTAGAGGACGACGGTGCGAGCGGTCCAGATCGCGAGTTCGTCGAAGCGCTCGTGTCGCTCGGATACAGCGGCGTCCAGGCGCGCGATGCGATCAAACACGTTTCAGTAAACATCACCGAAACCGGAGAACGCATCCGTGAAGCACTCCGCCTCCTTTCCAAATGAAGCTTGTAGAAATCACCGACCTCCATCCGTGGGAGGTCTTCCAAACTGCGCAGCCGTGGTCGCAGTTTTCGCAATCGTGGGCGTGGGGCGAGTTCCGTATCTCGCGCGGTCAGCCCGTTAAACGGTTTGCACTCATCGACGATTCTGGCGCATGGCTTGCAGCGGCGCAATTGGAATATCGCGCCAAAAAAATCGTTGGTGGCTTTTGGTTCGCAGCGCGAGGCCCCGTTCTGTCGTCAAAAATCTCACAAGAGGAGCAGCGGAACGTCTTTCGCGCGTTTGTTGAACAGCTCCGCGACCAAGCACTCGATCAATGGATGTTTTTGCGGTTCGAGCCACCTGTCGAACTCGGTAAACCAGAAGGGCTCATCCCAATGCAGATGCGCCGTAATGATGCGCAGAACCCGATGTCAACGATTGTGCTCGATCTCGTACCAACGATTGACGAACTCCAGGCAGCGATGCATCCAAAGACACGTTACAACATTCGCGTTGCAGCAAAGCACGGGGTCACGACGCGCATCGGCTCGCATGCAGATGACGTCGCAGCCTTTCTTCGCTTGATGAATGAGACTGCGACGCGAGATGGGTTTTCACAACATGACGATTCATATCTCAAAACAACCTACGAGGCACTCCGGTCGCAAGGCATGGCACGGATCCGTCTCGCAGAAAAAGATGGGCAAGCCCTCTCAGCAAACCTCGAGGTGATTTACGGTGATACAGTCACCTATCTCTATGGTGCGTCCTCATCCGCATCGCGCGACGTCATGGCACCATACGCCCTCCATTGGGACGCGATCCTTGATGCCAAACGTGACGGGTACAAGCACTACGATTTTTGGGGCGCGAACCCACTCTCCAAAGCGATGTTCTCGTTCAAGCCCTCCTGGGAGGGGATTACCCGCTTCAAACGGGGCTGGGGCGGCCGCCAAGTCGACCTCTACGGCACCTGGGATCTCCCAAAATTCCTGCCTCTCTACCGCCTCGCGTTCATGCGCCATTTCCTCCGTGGATAGGACCCTTGATCCTTCCGCGACTATCCGTTACGCTCTGTACCCATGATTGCGCTCACTCCTCGCCTCAAGTTGATCGTGTCAACCGCCCTGGCGCTCGTTGTCGGCTTTTTGGTCGGGACGTTTGTCTTGACCGTGCCATCGCCACGCGTCATCGGCTTCGATAATACGGCAGCTGGTGTTACAATCCATGGCATAACTGCTCGCGGTGCCAGCGTAATGGCCTTCACTGAAGAGGGGGTACTCATCGACGCGGTACATGCCTCAGAAAGCGGACAATTTACCTTTGAAGGAATTGGGGCTGGATACGGCTCAACCGTTATTGTCTTAAGGTCGCTCAATCAAGGCTGGCGTGCGTCCCCGCCAAAGCGTGTCGATCTTGCAGGGATTCTGGGGTCAGAAGTTTCTTCTACGTCTACAATCCCAACAGCGCCATCCGATTTAGACCTTCCGCCACTTGCCATCCCTCCAACATCAACAAAACCAAAAGTTGATACCGCATCGTCCACCCCAAGCTACGAGGTCGAGACGATTTCTGCGATCGCAAGTATCGCAAGCGCATCACTTGCGCCAAAGGCAAACCAAACGGTCACCGTGACGGTCAAAGACCAAAAGGGAAAATTCCTCACGGGCGTGAACGTAGCGGTTGTTGCGCACTATCCAACAGAAGATGTGACCTACACCGCTATTGGTGACGGGACCTATCGCATTAAATTCAAGGTTCCAGAGAACATTGGGACGGGGACAAACATTCTCCTCGATATAAAAGCGACCTACGAGTCATTTGCCTCAACCGCCAAGGCCTCCTTTACAGTAAAGTAGTGGAGTGTAGGGATTCGATGTATACTAGGATTGTTCGTTTTATTTTCATAACTGCGGATGGGACTCATCCGCCAATTCATCAGTATGATGATGGGAAAAATGTGCACCGTGCATAAGATCGCTTGGGTTTTAGTGATCGTTGGTGCACTCAATTGGGGGCTCCTCGGCGCCTTCAATATCAACCTCGTGAACATGATCATCGGCTCCTGGCCAATGGTCGAACGCGTGGTCTACATCTTGGTCGGTCTCTCGGCCATCTTCATGTTCTTCACCGGTTCTTGCAAAGCGTGCAAGATGTGTGAATCAGGCATGAAAAAGATGTAAGATTTTTCACAGAACAAAACACCCCGTGCTCAAAAGAGACGGGGTGTTTTTTGTTTGCCAGAAGATTCGTTATTGGATACCATTTCGCTCGGAGGAAAAGGAAATGAGAGCATGGCGCATCAAGCAGGTTCTGGAAGAGAATGCGTCGATGATCCAACGCATCGAAGGCATCCTGGGAGTCGTGCGGAATGCCCCGAAACAAGATCGAGTTAAAGGAGACCTCGAAGATCTCGCAAGATTCAAGTCAGAAGTTGAAGGCTTCAAGAAAATGCTGGAATCCCTTTCGCCGGATACGACAGAAGCGGCGAGGATGACCGCGGACACCGTGCTCAATACGGTTTCTGAAAAGCTGAAGGCTCGCAAGCAGAGCCTAGATGCGCTAGAGGCGCGAAGAAGCTACTGGAGCGTCCGAAATTCTCAGCCCGAGCTGTTTGAACGTAGACCCAGCCTCGGCACGGGGTTTGCGACATTGGACATCAACGGGAGGCGAAAATACTCATCGGATCCATTCGATGGGAACGGTCAGTACTAAGCGGCGGAACCTCTCTCTATCGCGCGACCTGGTCACAACGGTCGCGCGTTTTTCTAAGGAGGCCTTTTTTTCCACGTTTTCAACCACAAACAAAAACGCACTCTGAGATCGAGTGCGTTTTTGTATTGCGCCCCAGACGATTCGAACGTCTGACCTCTCCCTTCGGAGGGGAGCGCTCTATCCAGCTGAGCTAGGGGCGCAGAGAGCGGAGCGACTATAACGGATTGCGGAGGCTCGGGCAAGACTCGGACGACCTTGACGAAACGCTGGAAACTTCGTATCATCCCAGCGCTTTTAGATGCCAGGCGACGGTAGCTCAGCTGGTAGAGCAGGGGCCTCTTAAGCCCAAGGTCCTGGGTTCGATCCCCAGCCGTCGCACCAATGAAAACGTCTCCGACAAGGAGACGTTTTTAGTGGTGGTTGACGACTGGAATCGATGTCAGGACTCTTGGCTGAAGGGGTTGGCGTTCTGGCACCTTGCCCGCCGGCTGCCCAAACGTGATAGGTCCGCCGGAGCAATGGGCATCCTCGAGAATGTCGATGGCGCTTCGCATGACCCTCGGCGCGAAGTGGATGTATCGCATGGTGGTCACGATCGACGAATGGCCGAGTAGGTCTTTCACCTCAGGCAGCGGAATGTTCAGCATGACGAGCTCGCAGGCGAACGTGTGGCGAAGCGCGTGCCAGCCCACATGGCGGATTCGGGCTCGGTCGCACAGTCGATGAATGGCCTTCTCCGCGACATCGGAGGAGTGAGGGCGGTCGTCGGCTCTGCCGAACACGTAGCCGGTGTTCGGAGCGCGAGCAAACACATCCCAGACGTCAGAGGTCATCGGCAGGTGGCGGATCTTCTTGCTTTTGGTTGTTCCGAATGCCCCTTGCACGAAGCTCCGCGAGACCGTGAGCACTCGGGTCGTCATGTTCGCGTCGCCCTTCTGCAGGGCAAGTAGCTCTCCCCGACGAAGCCCCGTGCGTAGGCCGACCAGTGCCATGTCGGTCCACAGCGGCTCGGTGCGGTCAGCGACCAGCCGACAGCTCTCCTCGGGGAGGAGGTAGTCGATTTTGGGCTCAGGAACGTCCGTCAGGGCGCGAATCACGGGAAGCCGAGCGAGGCGGTCCCATTCCAGAGCCGTGCGAAGACACTTCTTCAGGACGAGCAGGTGATTGTTGATTGTCTTTGGGTGAAGACCGACGGCAAGCTTCTCAGCCTTGTAGGCCTCGACCGCTTCTGCGCCTATTGCGTTGAGCGGGAGGGTTCCGAACGCAGGCACGAGGTGACGGCGTAGGATGACCTTCTTGGTTTGCTGCTCGGACAGCTTGTTGTTCGTGAGCACGTACGTGGTAAACCACTCGCAGGAGAACTTTGCGAATGTCGACGGTGGAGTCACTGCCACGGATTCGAGCGGCTCACCCTTGGCGAGTCGCAAGCGGAGAATTGTCTCGTACTCGGTGGCCCCGGTCTTCGTGTTCAAGGGGCTTGGCTTGCGGTACCGCACACGCGCGTGTCGGAAGTCGGCGAACCAACGCTTGCCGATTTTACGAGGTGCCATAGATGGTTGGCGCCCTTCCGTCGCGGAGTAGGGCGGCTACGTCCTTCCGATGAAAGCGGAAGTGACGAGTGATGCGGACCGCTGGAAGCCGTCCGCGCCGGACGAGCCGGTGGATGGTCATTCGAGACATGCGAAGAGTGTCGGCGACCTCGCTCAGCGTGAGCAGGTCTCGTCCCGGCAATATGGATATGGTGTCTGTCATAGATTGTGAAGGTCCGGCGGACACAGCAGGCTTATGCAGCATAGCGTTTGTGCGAAATTAGTAAATGAGGCCTATTGAGCATAGCGGAGTGGGTCGAGCTGGTAAGTGTCTCTTATTTTCTTTTTGAGACCACATCGTCTGTGGACAAGCCCGCTTTGCGCGGCGTGCTCGGTCTGCGACCTCTTATCCCCACTTGAAGGGGTCGCAATTTGCCTGTTCTGCGACCCTTTCCCGTCTTACCGATCTTCGATATTGTGAGAGGACCAAAAGTCGAACAATTAACGAACACCCTAACCGAAAGGAGGCGAACACGTGCAAACTCACACTACACAATCTCGAACCCTACTGGCATCGACGGAACTCCTGTCCCCCTCGTGCCCGTCGTCGGTGTTGCGGGCTTGCCCGTACTCGCCATAAGCCGTTCCGGCCTACGTCGCGTCGCGCTTGTTGTTCTGGATCGCCGTCTCCGCGTGAGGTGCTCGAGGGTCCTCGACCTGCGTCGCAGACCTGACGCAGTGAGTAGACTTGAGACCGTCCGCCGAGTCGTCCACC
>JBDSJN010000003.1:0-242354 GCA_039917355.1 Patescibacteria group bacterium
AGGACGGCCCGACGCTCGTCATCGGTCCCGTTCTTGAACTTGGTCGCAGCTGTCGCGCCGAGCGTCAGGGTATCGGTGACCGCGGTCCTCCAGGCGACGAGCTCGCGAGTCGGGTCAGCGAGCATCGAACGAGGTCCGCGGCACGACGCTCGCCGATGCCCGCGACATGCTCGTGGACCTGATCTCTATCGCGCCGGCCGCACGTGTCGACAAGCTCATGCGGTTGCGCCGTCGCGCAGTGGCACTGGGCATCGAGTTCTTCGGCACCTGGGACACGCCGTTTCGCAATCTGACAGCCGAGAGCTTGCTGCGCGCAAGCCATGGCTTCTGCGCGGCGGTGCAAGGGCATTCGCTAGAATTCAATGTTGACGGCAGCATCAAGGTCTGCAGCCACACCACCACTCAAATCGGCCACGTAGACACCTTCGAAGACCTGTTCGAAGCGACGAGTAGCCCGTGGCTGGAGCTGATCGCGTCGCGTTTTCCCGGCACCGATGCGTACTGCGCGGGCTGCGCGATCGAGGGACCGTGCGGCGGCCAGTGCCACGTAACTCGCGAGGTGGTGGCGCGGGCCCCTGAGGATCGCCGGCGGGTGTTGTTCGAGGACATGTGCGAGTTCTTCCGCGGGATCACCCATGCACTTGCAGTCAACTACCTAGAGTCGCTGCCATACACAGCGTAGTCCCACACTAGCAAGCAAAGGAGCATGAAGCCATGGAACCGAATCGAACAGTGGAGCCGAAACCTGTCCAGCCCGAATCAGCGCCGCCGAAGTTCGACCCGTCGAAGATCAAGATCGAGAAGGTCCCGCCCATGATCCAGGGCGCGGAACACGGCGGAAAGCGAACGGACTGCAAGTAGACCGTTTTTGCTCCACCAACTCGAGGAGCCGCGCGCCGATCGCTGCTTCGGGCAAAGTAATGCGCACCTCACCGATCAACGAACTGCTCGCAGACCTCCGACCATTGGAGTTGGCGTCGGACTCCCCCCTTTCGTTCTGTTCCGAAGCCGAACGACTACTCCGCCGCCACCTACCCAGTATTGACGATCTGCGAGCACACCTCGACGCCGAGTGGGACGCCGCGAGTTGCCTGCAGCCACCAAGCGAAGACGCCTGCCTCCCGATCGTAATCCACCTCGGTGGAACCGCAGATTGGTGTGTGCGCGCTACGGTCTGGCCAGGGTCGAACGAAGTGGGCTGGCGCGACGTGGTGCACGATCACTTCGGCTGCATCGTAACGACGGCATTGACGCCTGTCGCCTATGATGAGGCACGCTACGAACACATCGAGCAGCGGACGTTGAGCTCGATTGTTCCTCTGCGCTGTGGCGACATCCGCGTGATTGTTCCCGCAACGGTCCATCGCATCATCCCTTCGAGAGAGGGTCGCGGCGTGAGCCTATCTGTTCGCACGCGGGCCCTTCGTGTCTCGGCCAGCGAACGGCAAGAACCAGAAGGAATCGCTCGCCCGCGCACGCGTGGCCAGGTCGACACACGACGCACGATCCTGGCGACGCTCGGGCAGCTTTGACTGCCCCTCAGGAATGCGCCGCACAGATGACGATTCGGTTCAATGTAGGATCCTCGCGAACATCTCCGGCGGAACCACCCGCGCCCGGATCGTTCCCGCGCCCGTCAGATAGGCCTTTGCGAGGCGGTGTAGGCCATCGAGTACGCGGTAGCGGCCGTTCCACCAGACGACGTCAATCGGATAGCGCAAGTCCGCGCCCCAGACTCGCGAGTAATGGGATCGCTCGCCGTGCGGATCGCGGAACACTTCCCACACGGTGAGGTTCCAGTCGTCTGTTCCCTCCCGCTCCCAGAACGGAAGGTCAAAGTGCCAGAGGAGGTCGACGAGCCGCAGCCGTCGAACCGGAAGCTGAAGTGCCCGCACCTTCTTGAGATCCCAGTCGAAGTTGGGCGTCACCTCACGTAGGATGGTAGGCCGATCGCGCCAGGTGTGTGGCATACATTGCGCGTAGTTTAGCACACATGGAAGGCCACTATTGCTTGAGGCCATCCTGCGCGTGCCTCAGCATCAGGTCTGCGCGAGTCCGCACCCTTCCTCGGTATCGGAATTGGTGACGCTGGCGCACGAATGACGCCGCGCTCGGTCGTCGGGGGACAACAACGCGAGCCGCGGCGCCTTAATCGGTACGCACGAATCGGTGCGGGGCCAAGCTCAACAGCGACTATTCGCCTCGTCGCTCGACTGCGCATCGGGTTCCACGTCGCCATAGACGCACCGCGCGCACGAGACGGATCCTCGAAAGGAGGCGGCCTGATCTTTTTCTTTCTCAGTGAAGCGGGCTGCGCGCGAGACCAGCGAAGATCGCCTCGAACGTCGACTCGCTCACCTGACCAGTCGCCAGGCTCCGTCTCGTGACGGGCAGCCTCGACAAGGCGGCGCTCGAACGCGACAGCATCGCCCGCTGGCGTGTGTCGTCACGTTCCAGGAGAACGTAGCCGCGCTTTCGAACGATCGTGAAGGTCGTCGTCTTGCTCGCCGTCGTGCAATCGAGAGCTGCGAGCTGTTTGGCGCTTTTCTTCGTCTGGCGGGTGGCCATCCGCGGATCGTACACCGGGCATCGCCGCTGGCAGGTTGAGGTGATCAGGAGGCCCTCCGGCGCACCCTCTCCGAGACCGCACTCCCCAAACCTTTCCATTTTTCCGACGACGACGCTCGTGGTCCTCGGCTGCGACTCTCCGCGCCCAACTCAAAAACGACGGCATGGTGCCGGCGTCGAGAGAAGGGGCGGAAGCCGAGGTCCCGGCGGTGACGCGCCGGAACGAGCGCACATGGAAGCACCATGAACGATCAGGATAACCCCACCGGTCCCCCGCCCCCGTCCTCTCTCTCCGAGAAGGACGGGGACGCCCTTGCCAAGAGCTCACACGTAACGCATCGCGATGTCAAGAGCATCGGAGATGCCTCTCCTTTCGACCTCGAAGCGGCGCTGAATGCCTGGGGCGCGGACGGAGGGGCGCCAGACCCGAAAGAGTTCGCCAACCTTGAGGAGGTGGTGCGGCGCGAGGCTCGGCGGACGTCCTTCAAGCGCGCGTGCCGCCGCGCGGCAAGGGCGTGCCCAGGCCGGCTCCGCAAGACCCAAGACGCCCGGGCCGACGTCCTCGACCCGGATCGCGTCGTGGCGATCGCCGAAGGGCTCGTGCCGAAGGTTGCGCGTCGCGCGCGTTCCCAGTGGGCGAGGGGCCGCTTCCCAAGCGACGCCGCGCGCAATTGCTCATCAACCAGATGCTTCGGGATCCGCGCCAGGCGTGGGGTGCCGGTAACCTTGGTGCTGTATTCGCCGTTCTCGGTCGGCACGCTGTCGTCCGGCTCGGGGGCTACGGCCCGGACGGACCGTTCTACGATCTGGACAATCGCACCGTAGAGTTGAATGCCCGCCGTCTCCTGTGTGAGATTAGGCCAAGAGTATAGGTTTTCTCCCGGTTAGACCGTTCGAGTCCAATGCGAAACTAGTTCGAACTTCCTCCAACTTGGTGCACCATGAAAAGGCCTGGACTTGTCCGGGTCTTTTCTATTCCAGTTGCCCTCCTTGTTCTATTTCTGTACGATGGAAAAATGGTGAATTGGAATGACCCCGTGGAGTTTATCCACGGACTCACGGCGCACGAGCGTCGGGTGTTGAAGGCGCTTGGCGTTGCAACGGTTGGGGAGCTTCTTATGACGATGCCACGTCGCTACGATGATTATTCGCGGCTTACGACCATCGCGACAATCCCGACAAATATTCCCGTTACGATCAAGGCAACGGTCAAAGAGATCGCGCAGGCCAAAACGTTCCGTAAGCGTTTCGCGATCATCAAAGCAGTTGTCTCGGACGAGTCCGGTTCGATCGGAGTAACCTGGTTTAACCAAGTGTGGCTTCTTAAACAGCTCCATCCAGGCGATGAGATTTTTTTATCTGGTGCCGTCACACAACGTCCCCGTTTTGGTCGAGGCTTTACGAGCCCGCTTTGGGAACCGGCAAACCAAGAGACGATTGCAGCTGGTACCGTCGCGCCGGTATATCCATTGACCGGACAAGTCACCCAAAAAACATTACGGAAAATTATCCGCGGAGCGGTCGAGGACGTTGCCGCTCCCGTTGACCCAATCCCGACCGACGCGTTGTCGCGAGCCTCCGTCCCATCTCTCGCAGATGCGCTCCGATCGATCCATCGTCCCACTTCCTCCGATGACGCAGAGCAGGGGAGGCGCCGTATCGCGTTTGGTGAGTTGCTGGTCTATCAGCTCGCGCTTCGTATGGCTCGGCATGAGGCAGACGCCGCAGGTGCGCCCCTCGTGACATTCGACGAATCGTTTGCAAAAACATTCGCCGCTTCCTTTCCGTTCGAGCTTACGGATGACCAAAAGAAAGCGGTCTGGGCTGCTGTCAAAGATATGCAGATGGGTCGACCGATGCGGCGGATGCTCCAGGGCGATGTCGGTTCAGGCAAAACAGCTGTCGCCTCAATGCTCGCCGCTCTTACGTTCCGCGCTGGTGCGTCCGCTGTCCTCATGGCGCCAACAGAAGTCCTTGCAAAACAACATGCCGCAACGCTTGAACGGTTTTTGATCCCGCACCATATTCCCGTATTGCTCCTCACATCTTCAACGCGAAAGCTCTACGAGGGAAGAGACGTCACGGAACTATCCGCGTCAGAGGCGCGTGACCGGATCGCAAAAGGCCGCATTGTCGCAGTCGGGACGCACGCGCTTCTTGAGCGAGGAACCGCGCCTCCAGATCTGGCCCTTGTCATTGTCGATGAACAACACCGCTTTGGTGTCGCACAACGAGAGGCGCTGACTGTCTCGACACGCGGGGATGGGAAAGTGCCGCATCTCTTGTCGATGTCGGCAACACCGATCCCACGATCCCTCGCACTCACGTTGCTTGGCGACCTCGATGTTTCCATCATTAAGACAAAACCAAAAGACCGTAAACCCGTCGCAACCGTTGCAGTGATGGGGGAGAGTGGACGAGAGCGCGCCTACCAGGCGATCCGTGACGAGGTATTGGACGGCCATCGCGCCTTCGTCGTCTGTCCGCTTATCGATCCGTCAGACACGCTCGGTGTAAAGAGCGTTGAAGAAGAAACGCGACGCCTCGCAGCGGGTCCGCTCAACGGTCTCCGCATTGGAATGGTCCATGGCAGGATGTCTGCGCGCGAAAAAGACGAGGCGATGACAACGTTCGCATCCGGCAAATCTGATGTCCTCGTGGCAACGACAGTGGTGGAAGTCGGTGTCGACGTCCCCGAGGCGACGGTCATGGTCATTGAAGGCGCGGAGCGGTTCGGTCTCGCGCAGCTCCACCAGCTCCGTGGCCGTGTGGGCCGTTCGCATCGCGCGTCACGTTGTTTCCTTGTCGCGTCAGACGATAGTTTTTCGCTCGAGCGTCTCCGCGTCCTCGAACGCACAAATGATGGCTTCGAAGTTGCAGAAGCCGACCTCAAACTCCGCGGCTCTGGGAATATCTTGGGCACACAACAGAGCGGCTCGCCGATTTTCCAAGCCGCACGAACAGACGACCTCGGCCTCATGGCGAGCGCCCGTGAAGTCTCACTCGACCTCGTTTCAACGGATCCCGAACTCTCATCTCATCCCGCTCTCCGCGACATCGTCACAACGATGCGCGAAAGCAGCCATCGAGAATAGTTCATATTCATATCCTCCCCCTTACGAAGGGGGAGTTAGAGGGGGTTCTCTCCGTCCGCTCCTTGTCTTTTTAGATAGATATGGTAGCGGTAGATAGAGAGACGTTATGTTCAATAACCATTCCAGTCTTTCTAAACGAAAGGAACTTCGAATAGATATGCCGCCTGCAGAGCGAAAGCTCTGGGAATATCTAAGGGGACGTGGCTTGTTAGGTCTAAAGTTTCGTAGACAGCACGGAATCGGTTTATATATCCTTGATTTCTATTGTCCCAGTCTTCGTTTTGGAATCGAAATAGATGGTGATTCGCATTTTGAAGACGGCTACCAGAAATACGACGCTCGTAGAGACCGGTTTTTACTTTCCTTTGGTATCAAGATATACCGATTCACAAATCATGAAGTATATTGGGATCTTGAAAATGTATTGGAGCAATTGAAGAAAGCGATCGAAGAACGGAGGGGAACCTCCCCAACCCCTCCTTCGTAAGGAGGGGCCTTATGGTTACATCACATGGATCATTTGGAGCGCTTCCCGCAGCGTTCCAGCTTCTTTAACGAGGAGCCCTTTTGGCGCATTCTTTCCTTGTCCTTTTGGCACAAGCGCTTGTGTAAACCCAAGTCGAGCGCCTTCTTTAAGTCTTGCTTCTGGAAGTGCAACTGGACGCAACTCGCCTGCAAGACCAATCTCTCCAAAGACGAGCAATCTCGGATCGAGTGCCGCATCTTTCACCGCACTTGCGATTGCTGTTGCAAGCGCAAGGTCGGCGCTTGGGTCGCGCGCATCAAATCCGCCAGCCGCATTTGCATACACATCTTTGTCTGCGGTTTGCACACCTGCCCTCCGTCCAAGGACCGCGAGGAGCATCCCAAGACGCGCCGTATCGATCCCTGTTGCGCGTCGGATCGGCGTCCCATATCCGGCAGGTGAGACGAGTGCCTGGACCTCGAGCAGCATCGGACGATGTCCTTCGATCAAACAAGTAATCGATGAGCCTGGGACGCCAGATGCGCGGTCTTTTAGTAATTCCGTAGACGCATCTTCGACCGCGATGAGCCCTTGTTCCGTCATTGAAAGTAATGCAACTTCATCCGTCGCACCAAAGCGGTGTTTCAACGCGCGGAGGATCCGATAACGATGCATCCGATCTCCTTCGAGAAAGAGGACGGTATCGACAAGGTGTTCGAGAAGGCGTGGACCGGCAATATCACCGTCCTTCGTCACTTGCCCCACGATGATGACCGCTTTGTGAGATCGTTTTGCAGCTTCCGCAATAATCGCAGCAGACGCTTTGACTTGCGTCGCGCTTCCCGGTTCGCTTTCGACGCCCGGTGCCCGCATCGTCTGGATCGAGTCGATGATGGCGAGTGCTGGTCCCTCTGCTTCGATGGTTGCCGCGACAACATCCGCATCCGTCCGGTCTAAAAAGTGGAGTGACTCCGGCACATCCTTTGATAAACGATCCAGCCTCCGTCTAATCTGTGCAGGCGATTCTTCTCCCGTCACATACAGCACCGCATCTTTGTTTGCAGCGCGGACAAGGCTGAGTTGCGCGAGGAGCGTCGACTTTCCAATCCCAGGTTCACCGGCAATAAGTGTTACCGAACCATCGACAATTCCACCACCAAGCGTCGCATCAAGTGGCGCAAACCCGCTTTGTCGCATCTTGGCGTGGACGGCGCCGTCCTCACCTTTGAATGAGGCGCTCTTTGATGGCATCGCCGCAACGCGTCCCCGTTGTTCAGGGGACGACTCTGATCCTTCCGTCGGCGTCTGTCCGATCGATCCCCATGCTCCACAGGCGGTACAGCGCCCCGCCCATTTAGGGAATTGCGCATCGCACTTGGCGCAGGTGTACACGGGTCCTTTATGCATACCAAAATCCTGCCACGAGGGGAGATGTGGCGCCAGAGCGTCGTGTGGATTATGGCCCGACTTGAACGGCCCCTTCGGTTCCTGGGAATTCGTGCGCATCGAGCGACCCGTGGGTCACGTCTTTGAGCGCTTTGATGATCGCGTTGTAGTCCGGACCTGATTTGAAGTAGTCTGGGTCGATGCATTTTTTATTTTTATCGAACTTGGTACAGGTGTGGGCGTAGCTGACCAGCGTTGCTTCTTTCCAGACATGCGTCGCGAGGTTTTTTTCGAGCGTGAGGTCGCGTTTGCATCCTGTAGAGTCTTTTGAGCCGCAGAGACAGTTTCGGTCGATCACTTCGGAGAGGAATGCCGGCTTGAGCCCTGCGCCACCGTAGCCACTTGCACCAATGCAATAGGCGAATTTGTAGACGCTGTCGTTATATGGCAAGCAGAAGCGTGCGAACCCAAGGTGGTCGTCCAAGAATTCCTGGGCGTTCTTATATTTTCGGCTACATTGTACGGATGGATACCAAACCATTGTCCCGTTGACGGGTGCGGCGGCGTGCGAAATTTGTGGGTAGCATGTTTCACCACAATCAATCGTCGCGGCAAGTGCTTGCGCAGAGCCGTAATTGCGGCAGGTTTGCACGCAGGCGCTGTTATATTTGTTGAACGTTGCATTCGGGCCATCTGGCGCATCACAACCTGCTTCACCGTATTTTTTACTGCTATTATTCGGGTCAAAGCCTGGAGAAAAGGCGGTATGTGGGCATACGCCAGCCGGGACGCGCTGGCCTGTGCAGCCAACGCCGCCATAGTTGTAGTACCTGATATAGTCCGCGCGTCCACAGGCCGCCGGGTCCTTGAAGAGGTTCTGCACGATGCACTTGCTTGTTTTGTTCGACCCGGTTTCGGACATGATCTGCGCAATGATCACGCCCATAGGAACCCCGGTGCGCGCTTGCTCTTTTAAGTACGCCCGAATCGTTTCTTCGTCTAACGGAATCGCTAAGGCGCTCGCAGGATAACCGAAATTATATCCACCCTTCATCGGTTTTCCGGCTTCGAAGCTTGGGTCGCGGCCCGGGCAAGATTTGGGGACTGTGAGGTCGGTAGGGAAGGCGGCGGTCGATGCCGGTGGGGCGAATTCCGCATCTGTGTCGACGCCGGCTTCTCCTGTAATGCCGCCAGGGCCAGGAGTAACGCCGACAAATGCCAAGTTATCCCTAGCTTCCGGACCTGCGCCTAAGTAAGAGTTATACGGATCCGGTTTTACGAGTTTGAGCTTGATGGCATCTAATTTTAAGAGATCCGGATTGACGGTATTCAGGATGACGTATGCGCCAAGCACAAGGATGAGGCCAATGATTGCATCAACGATGATTGTTTTTCCTTTTTTTACTTTTGCACCTGATGCAGCGACAATGTATAAGAACCCGCCATACACAATCATGACAGCCGAAGCGACAGCAGAAACGACAATGAGGAGTTTATAAACAGCAGCGACATACTGCGCAAAGAAAGGGATTTCTATTGACCCGGCATTTTCGACCGCAAAGTTAGAAAAGATAAGACCCGGAATCTTAATGTTCAGGTCCGGAGGTGTGATGTCGACGCCTGATTTTGCCTGCACGTTCGCTGTCGTTGGTGTGCGATAAGAGGCTTCGTCGGTCGGGCCTGCGTTACAGGTGCCGCCATTTGAAACGAGTTTGCAGACCGTGTCCTCTTTGCAGTTGACGAGTGTTTTTGCGTTTGGATTTGCTGATGTTGTGGGGAGGTTTGCGCACGATCCTTGCGTTGACGGAGTGATGCAGAGTTTTGCATTAGCATCTGCAGCTGTTCCGCACACACAACAGGCTGCAAGAACAAAAGGAACGCCAATATTGAAGGCGATGAAAGAAGCCACGGCTATCCGGGTAAGGAACGTGAGCCGCATACGCTGTATTCTACCGCATCCCTATCCGATCGTATATACTATTACGGATGAAACACCGAATGATTGTGGCGGCGCTGTTTGCGGTCGTCTTTGTATGCGCCTTCGCACTCCCGTTGTCCGGTTTTGCTCAAGAGACGGTCACCGCGCCAAAGCTGAACGTGCAGATACCAGGGCTTGATTTTACGGCATCTCCAATCGTGCGGAACGGGAACCAGCTCATGATCCCATTCCTTTCACAATATATCAGCGCAGTGAATAGATATTTGGTAGGCGCATCCATCATTGCTGCCGCCATTATGATCGTCTACGGTGGGTTTTTATATATTGCTGGATCCACACGGGGTGATGTCGGGCGTGGAAAAGAAAAAATCCAAGACGCCGTCGTTGGGCTTATCTTGATCCTTTGTACGTACATCATTTTGTATACTGTGAATTCCAACCTGACAAAGTTGCGGGCGATCACTGTGACGTCAATTCCACGCGAAGAATATACGACGATCTTCAAAAATGGCGACATGACCCCTGCGGACCATGAGAAGATTGGCGGGCCCCCGCCTCCAAATGCGGACACCGGAAGCACGCCTCTCCCGCCGCCAACCGATGTGATGTTGCCGGAAGGAGGCACGCAGCTTGCGGGGAGTGATACGGCATTCGGTAAGATGTGCGGTGCGGACCCAACGATCAAGATCCCTGAGGCGCGGCCATGCGCGAATTTGGAGGATTGTTACCAAAAATTTTGTAGTTCGAGCGGAGCTCCCAAGGGAGGGCCGATTAAGGAACTCCCGGGGTTCCCGAAGGATGAGGACATCAAAAAATTCGATTATTTTCCACATGACGCAGCTGCGCAGATCAGCCAGTACGGAATCGCATTTATCCCAGTGAATGGATTAGGCCCGAGCACCAAGAAAAAAATCAGCGAGACAAAGGTGTTGAATTTTTCGGGAGTCAGTGGCGGAAAAAGAATTACCTATTACTCTCAAGATGGCGCGGGGATGCTGCCGGCTGCGCATGATGCCTTTATTCGAGCTGGGCAGATTGCGAAATCGAAAGGATATTTTATTATCCCACAGGACACGACGCGTACAATGGCGGGCCAAGTCGGGCCGTTTTGCCAGCGCGTCCATGACTTGAGAGAAAAGGGAGAGTCCGGAACGCAGGGGCTCGCGCTGCCAGGGTATTCCAGCCACCAGTTTGGATTAGCATTTGACGGGGTCCTCGCAAAATTGAACGACGATGGGACGTTCCAAGTCGTGACGACGGGCGGACCAATCTGTGACGGGAAAGGCGTATTTAATAACGAGATCGACCACGCGGTATTGTATGGTCTTGAAAATGCTCGGTTATTCCAATCCATTATGTCAGCCGCAGGTTTTAAGCGGTTATGTTCTGAGATGTGGCACTTTGATTACCTAGGTGTCTATGCATCCGACTGCGGCGAATGTTTCTTTCCGCCAAAGTATCGCGAAGATATGGGGAACTGCAAGGGGAAAATCCAATACTGTAAAGATCATCCTACCGAAGGGTCCTGTAAAGAACTGAAATAATACTTGAGGCTACAACCGGAGGTTCATGCAGCAACGGTATCCGTTCTCAAACGCACGCTCGTTGACGGAGTGATCCGTTCCCCAGATGTTTGTGCACTTTGGAGTTGCAGATGTATCTGCAAGGTGGCTGATAGGTGACCAGTAGAAGCCTGCCCAGCGGTAGGGCTTTGCTTGTCCGTTTACAGATCCCATCGCAATACGTTGGTCAAGCGTTTTTGTGGCACCTGCATCCGTTAAGACGATTTCTTGGAGGTTTCCGTTCATGTCGTGGACGCCTTCTTGCGTCACGCACGGGCGTTTGCCACTTGGTTCTGCAAAACTACTCGCAACACGGGAGGTCTGGAATCTGAGGAAGTCCGTTTTTAAAGCTGGATCTGTGGCCCATGGGTTATTTGCATTCAGCACACTGTACTCTGGTTTTTTGAGCTGTAACAATAAGCTCGCAAATTTCAGGTTGAGGGTTGGAGGGAGTGGCTCATAGCCATTCGTATCGTAGTTGCATGGGGCTGGCGGGTTATGAGTTGCCTTCACCGTCGCTGTATTCGGGATTTCTGCAGAGACGTATGCCCCGACGATGAATTTAGGGCCATAGCCGTAGAGGTTCGTTCCTTGTGGCCCAACACATGCGCGTTGCCATTCGGAGAGAGAGCAGAGCCGCTTGCCGCGTTGGTTGCAGTCCCAATCTGCTTCCCATTCGTTTATTGCGCTGTACGGAAGTTTCCCCTCGATATTCGGTGCTTCAAACTCATCAATACAGAACGATGGCACAGACCCTAACGACCCAGATTTGCTTGAGATGATTGAAACCATGCCCGAGGGGCACGCACCTTGTGCGATTAGGTTTCCTTTATCGTCTTTCGCAACAGTGCCCGGCGGGCCATCAGGAGTTGTCGGTTCCTCGACCGTTCCGGTGGATGAAGGGGAGGAGATGGTGTTGATGGCCGCTGGGTCAATATCAACGATTGGGATCTGGTCAGTAGATACATCCGGAACCGTTGCGATTGCGATGGATTCTTTTCGGACCGCTTCCTTGTCGTCGTAGAGGATTTTGTTGATTGTTTGTACCCGAAGTGCGCCAGGTTTTGTGAGCGACGGATTGACCGCATCTAAAATAATGTATGCCCCAAGGATGAGGACGAGACCAACGATCGCATCTGTAATGATTTCTCGCCCTTGGCGGACCTTTGCCCCGGTCTGCGACAAAATCATGAGGAAACCACCATACAGGATCATGATTGCAGCCGCGATGGCAGCAACACCTGTTATGTAGCTGTATACGGCTGATATATATTGCGCCAAGAAGGGGATTGAGTCTTTGCCGTCAGCCGTATTCGAAAAGTTGGCGAATGTGAGCCCTGGGATAGAAATCCCAAGTTCAGGCGTTGTGAGGAATGTTGTTTGGCTTAATACTGTTTTTGGGACAAAGGCTTTTATATCAACCGGCCCCGCGTCACAAATCCCTGAGGCGGAGGACGATTTTGGAGTGCACTTCAATTCAGGAGATGCGGGGGAATTGCAGATATAATCGTTCAATTTTGCATTCACGCTGCTCAAATTGAAGCAGTTGGCACCGCCCTCATCTTTTGGGACCGTAAGACAGGTGTTCCCTTTTGCCTCCTCACCTCGATGAACGCAAAGACAGCACGCAGAATCTGTATTTTCTTGCGCAAACACCGGAAGCGCACTTAGCAACCCAGCGCTCCAGATGAGGACGAGTGATGCAATGATCCGACGCGTGCGGTTCATAGGCCAACGTGAGCTTCTGAAATGGCTTTCGTGATCGTTTCGGCATCGATGAACTCATCGATCGCCGTCGTACCAATAAAGAGGAAGGGCGCGCTATGGATCCCGTCCGCATTTGCCTCTTCTACATCCTGTTCCAGCGCTGCTTTGACAGACGGGTTATTCCGGCAGGACGAAAGAGCGGACGCGTTCAGGCCAGCGCGTGCCGCAATTTGCTGGTACAGCGATTCGTTTAAGTTCGTTGCGGACATGAGCGCGTCATACGCCTCCCAAAAACGTCCTTGCACTGCGGCGCATCGTGCAAAAATGGCCGCATCCATTGCGTGTGGATGGAGAGAAGTGATCGGATAATCACGCCACACAAAACGGACATCCCCACGGTACGCTTCAAGCGCTTTTTTGATCTCTGGCGCGAGCTGTTTGCAATAGGGGCATTCAAAATCGCCATACTCAATCACCGAAATGACAGACGTCGCGCCTCCATACCGGATTGGGTCTGTGACACGGATGGCTGGTGGGCGCATCGAATCAAGAGGAATGTCTTTTGGCAGTAGCTGGTTTACGAGCTCTTGCGGGACAAGCCCTGTACGGAAATGGTTTGATTTGAAATCAACCCGCCACCAGATATACCCCGCAACAACCAGCGCAAAAAAAAGGACGGTACCGGCAAGGAGGAGGAGACGTTGACGGGTCAGCAGCATAACTTACGGGGTAGGGAGCTTATACTCATACAGATGACCACTCACTGCATCCGTAAAGAGGAAGGAGGTGTGGTCTTTCGAGAGGACAGGCTGCCGGATTGGGTGCGTCTGGTCCGCCGTGTTCACTTTGACCGAGATGCCGGTGCGTAGGTCGACGCGATATAGGTCGTCCGGGGTGCTGGCAAAACGCGATTCATCAAAGCCCGCACCTGCATCAAGTGTTTGCGGGACGCCGCAGTAGAGGACGTTTTCGTCCTGCCACGTGCACTTGTCCGCCCAGGTCATCAGGTTGAGGCTGCGGCGGTTTTCACCGATACTGTCAGCTGAGCCGCCACTCACCCACAGCGATGGTTTGAGCTGGTCCCGTTCGTGGTACACGCTGTACAAGATGTTATTGCCAGTAGGCGACCAGTTGGGCTGGAATCCACGTCCTGGAACGATGAGCGATTTAAAATTTTCGTGGTTCTCTCCGATTAGTAGGATCTCTTGAGCTCCTTCCGGTTGAGCGTTTCCGGTCATGGAGAACGCAATGACTTGGCTATTCGGTGACCAGTTCACGATCGTCTTTTTTGCGTTTTGACCGAGTGCTTCGACGGCATGCGCCTCGTTCCCATCAGAATTTGAAACAAACAAAAACCGGTTCGATGGGTCTAAGCCAATTGCCTCCGCTGTAATGCGTGAATCATCCGGAGAAAAACTAAAATCTTGCCAATGCTGGGGGAGCGTTACTTGTCTGTCTTCCTTAAAGTTGAAGTAGATATTGCGTCCGTCTGGAAACTCGAGGATGGCTGTATCTTGTTTTTTTGCCCATTCGACATCTTGGACGTTGAAGAACTGCCGCTCGCTGATGGTAGAAATGGTCCCGTCAGCATTTACGCGGTAAAAACGGCCATCGTCAGGGCTATAAAAACGCGCACCATTCCCATCTATCCCGGCGGTGACCGCTTGGGTGACGCTATCACGCAAAACAATTGTGTTTGTGTTTTCAACTGTGGGAGCCTCGGGAGTGGTCGGAATGGTTGGACTGGTAGGAAGTCCTTGGCCTTCTGTTGGGGTTTCACCTGCTCCACCTATTACTGCGCCACCAGACGTCGGAAGGCTTCCAGTTGGAGGCTGCTCCGTTGGAGTGGTCGGAGTTGGTGAGACGAGGGGTCTAAAGAAAAAAACGTACAGTGCAATGCCAATGGAGATAGAAAGCAGGATAAACCCAATGGCAAAAAGGATTTTTTTTGTCCGGTCGCTCATACCGGCCTAGTGTAGCATATGCGTACACGCCTTACTTGAGCAGGTTTGTAACCACCGTAACGATCCCCACAAGGATCACCACAGGCACAAGCATGATGATGCAGGAGAATAAGCCCTGGAAGCAGTTCATGCAGCAGGCGCAATCCACATCCAGGACAAGGGCCGTCTGGGCAACATCAAGGTCAGGGATCATGTCAAAATTGCGCACTGTCAGTTTGTTGACGAGGCGCGCGTTCATGGTTGCGACCAGCGCAAGCGCAGAAACGACTGTTTCAATACTCACAAATTCGGCTGCTTCAATCATGTTCCACAAGTTTGCGAGCTCCTTCTTGTTCCTGGCCTGGCTCGCCTGTGCCTCTTGCACCTGGTCCGTGGAGCGCTGTTTAGACAATCCTGCAAGAGCTGTCGCTCGCACGCTTGCAAGCTGCCCTGCCATTAGGATGTCAGATTCTTCTGGTGACTGCTCTGTTTCGATTGTTTCCTGAGGTGCTTCAGCCTGTGATTGTTGCGATGAGCCTGGACGGTTGGGTGATGACGGAGCAGATCCCGGGCTCGTTGATGCTCCAACAAACTGTTCGGCCGTATCACGCATTCGGGTATCGCGTGTCCGCTGCGCATTCATCTCACCTAGTGATGAGATCTGTTCCCCGAACCCGGTCTCCTCTGATGATCCCGTCGTGTAGGAACGCGCGGGGAGATCAAGCGGAGAACGTTGGGTGACGTCGAGGTCGTTTGAGTCCGTCAGTTGCGTGGATTCATCTGAGGCCTCTCCACGGCGGTCAGATTGCTGTGCGGCATTAAAATTTGACAGTAACATTACCGGCCGTGGTGCGGCTGCTTTCCGTGCTTGTCCACGCGGCTTCTGCGTTTGCCGTTTTGGTTGTGACGCTTGAGCGCGGTTTGAATCATCGACCTGATATGTCTGGTCTGTTTGTCTTTCAATAGGAGCTTGTGGTTGCGAGTTTCCTATCTGAAATGCCGCCATCGCGGCTTGGCCGAAGCGTGATAGTCGTGATTGTCCGCGTGGTGCCCGAGTTCCTCCTTGGTCAGCCATACGCTTACGAGACGTTCAATTGTTTTCCTGCCTTGAAGGTGATTTTCCGTTTCTGTGGTTTTTCTGTCAGGATCCGACCGATGGCTGCCGTCACTTCGCGTTCCACGAGATGCCGGATGGCGCGTGCGCCTTCTTCAGCGGGGATCGGCTGTTGCATGAGCCATTCCAAGACATCATCACCAGCGGTGCAGGCGACTTGCTGTGTTTTTTCGACATGGGCTAACACGTCTGCTAGCTGGCGTTTGAGGATTTCGCGGAGATGTTCACGTGCAAGCGGGTCAAAGACAATGATGCGATCAAGGCGGTTCAAAAATTCTGGGCGGAAGCGCGCTTTGAGGTCGTCTTTTACGGCTGCTTCAAAGTTGCCGATGGAATCACCAAATCCAAGCGCCTTCTTCCCGAGCTTGTCTGATCCAACGTTCGAGGTGAGGACGATGTAGCTGTGACGGAAGGGGATCATACGCCCTGTGCCATCAGACAATTGTCCGTCTTCAAGGATTTGGAGGAGGAGGTTTTGCACGTCGCCGTGTGCCTTTTCAAATTCATCAAATAACACCACGGAGTGCGGGCGCTTTCGGATTGCATCCGTGAGCTTTGTGTTTTCGCGATAGCCAACATAGCCGGCAGGTGAGCCGACAAGTTTTGAAACGGTGTGACCTTCTGAAAATTCCGACATATCAAGCTTCACGAGTGCATCCTCTCGTCCAAACAATTCTTTGGCGAGTGCGCGTGCTACTTCTGTCTTTCCTGTGCCAGACGGACCGACAAGGAGTAATGCGGTTTTTGGACGACGAACATCGCCCAAGCCGAGTCTTGCACGACGGACAACATCCGCAATCGCATGAACCGCACGTGTCTGTCCGAGAACTGCACTATTCAAGACATCTTCGAGTTTAGCGAGGCGTTCGCGTTCCGTCGAAAGGACGGTTGAGAGCGGGATATTCGACATGCGTGCGACAACTTTTGCGACATCCTGGTCTGTCACGAGTGGTACAAACTGCTCACGCGCAACGTGCATCTTCTTTGTGAGGATATCCCGTTCTTTGCGGAGACGGTCGCCATCATCTGCAGCGTCATTCGCGTCTTGCAGGCGTCCTTCTTCAACGGCCGATCGTTTCCGTTCTTCCGTTGCCTGGATCGCGACATCAAGCGCGGCAAGACGTTCAAGCGCCTCACGCGAGCTCCGACGTGCCACGACAGACGCGGCAGCTTCATCGATGAGGTCGATGGCTTTGTCTGGGAATAAGCGGTCCGTTAAATATCGTTCCGCAAGGTCAACAGCAGCGCGCAACGCGTCCGGTGCATATTCGATGCCGTGATGTTTTGCGTACCGGCTTTCGAGGCCTTTCAGCATCACGTACGTTGCTTCCGCCGTTGGTTCTTCGACAGGCACGGTTTGGAAACGGCGTTCAAGTGCGGCGTCCGGCTCGATATGTTTTTTATATTCTGCCCACGTCGTCGCACCGATGCAGTGGATCTCTCCGCGCGCCAATGCTGGTTTCAGGATATTCGCGGCATCAAGCGACCCAGTTGTTGAGCCCGCGCCGACGATTGTGTGGATCTCATCAATAAATAAAATGACGTTCGGGTCATGCCTCGCCTCTTCAACGATTTGTTTGAGACGCGCTTCAAATTCACCGCGATACATCGTCCCTGCAACCGTCATCGCAAGGTCGAGTGAGAGGACGCGTTTTCCGTAGAGGCAGTCCGGCACCTCACCGGCGGCCAGACGCTTCGCGAGGCCTTCGACGATCGCCGTTTTTCCGACACCCGGGTCACCCAAAAGCACAGGGTTATTTTTTGTACGGCGACACAAAATCTCGATCACACGCTCCAGCTCGCGCTCACGTCCAATGACGGGGTCGAGTGCTTCGGCGTGTTCTGGTTTTGTGAGCTCGCGCGCAAAGGCATCAAGCGCAGATGCACGTGCCTGGGGCCGTGGCTGTGGGCGTGCGGCGGACGGCGCCGAGCCGGTGGGTTCCTCCTCACCCTCTTCAATATCTTGTGACGATAAATCCGGAAAACGAGACGTGGACTTGAGGACGCCGATTACTTGTTCGCGGAGCGGGGAGAGACTGACGTTTTGGGATTCAAAATACGCGAGCAACATCGGGTCTTCTGCCGCAAGGATCGCAGAGAGGAGGTGCTCGGTGCCGACATATTTGTGTTCGTAGAGATGCGCTGTCAGGACGCATTTTTCGACAATGCGTTTGACGCCAGGCGAGAGGTCGGGTGTTGCAACAGGGGATGATGAGGACGGCGTCCCACGGAACCGCGCTTCTGCCTGCTCAAGCGAGCAATTTGCTTTTAAAAGAATTTCTGATCCGATCGATCCCTTTTCATGCATTAACCCCACGATGAGGTCTCCTGGTTCCACGAGCTCACGCCCATTTGTCACCGCAAATGAAAGCGACTTTTGGAGTGCTTCCTTGAGGTGGGTCGTAAACCGGTTGAGGAGGTCAGGTGAGAACATTGTGTATTATCTATTATCGCCCATCAGCCGCAATTTGGCGATCCGGTCATCAATTGGTGGATGCGTTGAGAACATTCCCTGGATCCGTGCTTTGATTCCTCGGTTGCTGCCGCCAGGTTCCGCGACCCACAAGTGGTTGATCGCAGAAGAATTCTTTTGGAGCGGAACACCAGCAGCGCCGATCTTTTCGAGGGCGCGGGCCAACCCTTCTGGATACCGCGTGAGGAGTGCCCCTGACGCGTCTGCGAGATATTCACGTTTGCGAGAGACGGCAAGCTTGATGAGGTTCGCAATAATCGGCGAAAGAATGATGAAAATAATCCCTAAAATTGCTAACGGACCGGGTTTTTCGTCGTCGTCACTGAAGCGGATGAAGTGGTCGCCAATGATTGCAATGGCACCAACGAGTACGATCACAAGCATCATCACACGGCTATCGTAATTTTTTACGTGCGAAAGCTCATGCGCGAGGACGCCTTCAAGTTCAATTTTCTCGAGACGTGTGAGGAGCCCTGTCGTGACTGCCACAGAGGCGTGTTGTGGGTCGCGTCCAGTCGCAAACGCATTCGGTGAATCATCTTCAATAATATAAATGCGCGGTTTCGGAATTCCCGCTGTGATCGCTAAATTTTCTACGATGTTCCAGAGCGTTGGGAATTGTGCCCGATCCTTCAGTTCGACGGCGCCACTTGTTGCAAGGGCGATCTTGTCACCCGCAAACCAGGAAACGAGTGTCATCACAAACGAGATCCCAACCGCCAACACGAGCCCAAAAGGGCCCGTGTCGGAAACCACATACCCATAGACCCACCCCACTGCGGCCAGAAGGCCAACGAACAGTGAGATAAGGATCCAGGATTTGCGTCGGTTGGAATCTATCTGTGAGTACATCGGTTAGAATTTGACCTGTGGGTTGGCTTTTTCGCCATCGGAAATTTCGAAGAAGTCACGCTTGGTAAAGCCGAGCATGCTGCCGATCATGTTGGTCGGGAACACCTGGAGCTTCGTGTTGAAGTCTCGAACGTTGCCGTTGTAGAAGCGGCGGGATGCCTGGATCTTATCTTCGGTGTCCGTGAGCTGCTGTTGGAGATCAAGGAAGTTGGAGTTTGCCTTGAGCTCTGGATACGCTTCAGAAACAGCGAAGAGACTCTTGAGCGTGCTGCTCAGCATGTTTTCCGCTGCCGCGTGTTCCGCAACCGTCTTGGCACCCATGGCCATGTTGCGCGCTTGGGTCACTTTTTCAAATGTCCCTGATTCGTGTGTGGCGTAGCCCTTCACGGTCTCAACGAGGTTTGGGATGAGGTCGTAGCGACGCTTGAGTTGGACATCGATGTCCGACCAGGCTTCGTCTGTGCGATTCTTAAGTGTGACGAGGCCGTTGTAGACCATGACCGCCCAGAGTGCGATGACGGCAACGGCAATAAGGATGATCCAGCCGATTGACATAGATGACGCAAAATTGCGTAGATTGAGGAATAAAACTACAATCAAATCCTAACAAAATACCCCACCCTGGTCAACGTGATATATGTCGAGCTCAGTTTTCCACGCCTACGATATACGCGGATTAGCTCCTGGAGAGCTAGATTCAGCCTTTTCTGCCCGTCTGGCACGTGCCGTTATAAGGGAATTCCATCCCAAGAAAGTGATTGTAGGCCGTGATATGCGTTTGACGTCGCCAGACCTCGAAGCGGCACTCGTAACGGAACTCACCAGTCATGGGGTCGATGTCGTTCGGATTGGCCTTTGTTCAACTCCGTTGTTCAATGTCACTGTTGGACTCACGAATGGAGCCGTCGATTTGGGCATCATGGTGACCGCCTCCCACAACCCCGGAACGTACAACGGCTACAAGCTCGTCAAAGGAGACATGACGCCAATTGGACAGGGGAGCGGCATGGAAGAACTTGAGTCGAGTTTCGGGAAGGATGAAGCTCTTCCTGCGTCCGCTTCCATCGGCTCCGTGACAGATGATCCATCCGCGTTATCTCGATACGTTGACCACATCATTGCGCTCGCAGAATTACCAGCCGACATGCCAACAATGAAGGTCGCGATTGATGCCGGAAACGGGATGGCAGGAGCGGTGCTCCCTGAGCTCCTCAAGCGATTGCCTTGGCTCGAAGCAAAGACGCTCTACATGGAACCAGATGGAAACTTTCCGAACCATGAAGCCAACCCACTCAAGCGAGAGACGCTGAATGATTTGTCCCGGATCGTGACAAAAGAAGGATGCGTCGTTGGTGTCGCGTTCGATGGTGATGCAGATCGCATTGGGTTCGTTGATGAGGCTGGCGTCCCAGTCCCAGGCGATCTCATGACGGCGCTCCTTGGGACGGAATTATTGTCCTCAAAACCAGGAAGCCTCGTGCTCTACGATTTACGTTCTTCATGGTCCGTTCCAGAGGCGATCGAAGCGGCAGAAGGGAAGGCGAAAATGTGCCGAGTTGGTCACGCCTTTATCAAGCGACAGATGCGCGAAGAAGGGGCGTTGTTTGCCGGGGAGGTGTCGATGCACTACTACTTCCAAGCGATTAACAACGTCGAATCTGGTGACCTCGTCATGTTGCTTATCCTCAAGAAACTCACACATGCCGCTGGAGCGTTTTCTTCGCTCTGGAAGCCACTTTTGACATATTCTCATTCCGGTGAAATCAACTTCGAAGTAGCGGACAAAACGGCGGCTGTTGCCCGCGTCAAAGAGGCCTATGGATCGAAAGCGACTGGGACGACAGACATCGATGGGATCCGTATGGAATTCCGTGATGCAGCCCACTCAGAAAATGACTGGTGGTTCAGCTTGCGTCTCTCAAATACGGAACCGCTAATCCGTCTCAATCTCGAGTCACGATCCAAGGAGCTGACAGCGAAAAAGGTCGCAGAGCTTTCTGGGTTGATCCTTCGACAAGCTCAGGACGACAACGTCGCCAGCATATGATCGGACTCTTTGATTCAGGGATTGGCGGCCTTACCGTCGTACGCGAATTGCTCCGTCAGAAACCGGATGCGTCTTTCATTTATCTCGGCGATACGGCGCGGACACCGTACGGGAACAAGAGCGCGGAAACGGTCACACGATACTCCCTTGAGGATGCAAAGTTCTTGCTCGACCACGGTGCGACATCGATCGTGATTGCCTGTAACTCGGCGAGTGCGGTAGCGGCTGACGCGCTCCGTAAAGCGTATCCGAACGTCCCGGTGTTTGAGGTCATTTCTCCGGCCGTCGAAGACGCACTTGCGGTCACAAAAGGACGGATCGGTGTCATTGGAACTCGAGCGACGATTGGATCAGGGACATATGAGAAACGCCTGTCGGAAAAGAAGGTCTCTGTCCTCTCCGTCTCTTGCCCTTTATTCGTCCCGTTGGTCGAAGAAGGGTGGTTGGATGATGGGGAGACAAAGCGGATTGCGCGACGATATTTGTCGCCCCTTCGAACAGCTAATATTGATACAATGATTCTCGGATGTACTCATTACCCGTTACTCGCTCCGATCATCCAGCGGTACATGGGGAGGGGGGTAAAGCTCATCGACTCTGGCGCGTCGGTGGTAACCCGGCTACTCTCAAGCCCTGACATCCGTCATGGAACCGGAGAACAGACGTTCTACCTCACAGACCCCTCCAAGCGATCAGAAGAGATCGCGGCCAAGTGGCTGGGTCGGTCCATCCGTTTCGAAACGGCAACCCTCTAACCTCCTCAACACATGTCCCTCCTCCTCTTTCTTCTTGTCCTCTCTGTCCTCGTGTTGATCCACGAGGTGGGGCATTTTCTCACTGCGCGACTCTTTGGTGTGAAAGCCGACGAGTTTGGGTACGGATTCCCTCCACGCATCATTGGGTTCGTAAAAGAGAATGGAAAATGGAAGCGTGTTGGACGCAAAGATAATAAAAGCTACGCAAATACGATCTGGTCAATCAACTGGTTACCGCTTGGTGGCTTTGTCCGCATCAAAGGAGAGCAGCCAGGGGAGGAGAACGGGCGTGATTCATTCCACAATGTTGCGGTATGGAAGCGTGTCATCATCCTCGCAGCTGGTGTCACGATGAACTGGATCCTTGCGACGATCCTATTCTTCTTTGTATTCGTCGCAGGGGCAAAGACGATTATCGATGAACTGCCAGCAGGAGCAATTGTCCACGACCAAGCGGTCCGCATTACCCAGGTTCTCAAAGGGTCGCCAGCAGATACAGCTAGCCTAAAACCGAATGACGTCATCTTGTCGATTAATGGGACTGCGCCTGCCTCGTATACAGACGCGCAAAAACTCATTGCGGCAAATGGGGAACAGCCTGTCACGTTGTCTATTGGACGGGACAATTCGCAGATTCAAATCGTTGCGACACCAGCCTTCGTCAAAGAAGCAGACCATATCGCGCTTGGTATTGGGATCGCGGATATTGGGACAGTCACCCTCCCGCCAGCCCAGGCTGCTGTCGTCGCTGCGCAGACGACATATGGATATACGAAAGCGATTCTGTTTGGTTTCGGCACGATCATTAGTGACCTCGTTCAGGGCCGTGGCGTCGATGAAGGCGTTTCCGGTCCAGTCGGGATCGCGGTCATGACAGGCCAGGTCGCCCAGGAAGGGATTATGCCGCTCCTCCAATTCGCCGCAATCCTTTCAATCAACCTCGCCGTCGTGAACTTCCTCCCAATCCCAGCACTTGATGGCGGTCGCGTCCTCTTCCTCATCATCGAAAAAGTACGTCGCAAACCAATGAGCCGCACGCTCGAGGCCACGATCCATAACTTCGCATTCCTCGCTCTCATCGGCCTCATCCTTCTTGTCACGATTCGTGATGTCGGCAAGTTTGGGGGAGTGATCGTTGCGGGGGCGAGGGGATTGGTGGGGATGTAGGTATGAAAATCAAACCAAAAGGTTGGATGTTTACAGCAGCTGTAGCCATTTGGTTTTTCGGCTTGATCATTTTTCTTGTGCAGAGTTCTCTTTCTGTAAAACTGGGGGAGGCCCCTGGAAAAGGATGGCTGCCGAAAGCAGATGAGACACGTGTATGTGAATGGTGGATCGGTGGTGATACATATCCATGCACGGAACGTGAGAAGACACTGAATATTTTAACGGTCCTTCCTTTTCATGCAATTGGGAGCTTATTATTTCCTGTTGTCGCATATTTTCGAATCAGGTATGCAAGCGAGGATGCCGGACATTGGACGGGTGCAGCGATCTTTTTTACGCCCTACATCGCAATTCCGTTGTATGGATATCTGATCGCTTTTTTCAGTACCGTGTTCGGCAACAAGAAAAAACCGTCGTCCTCCCCGAAGGGGTCACGAGGGACGAGTGAGAGCGATAGCGAAGGATCTTCAAACTAAAACCCGATCGCTCAGGACGACATTTTTCTTTGATGCTCTTGGTGAACGGAAAAGATCGACAAAACCCCCGATAATCTGCTAGGCTACGAGGAGTTTTATGATCGACCAATTGAATGGATTGAAGCTGGAAATCGACCAGGCGGTGATGCAGGCGAAGGACGCCGGCGAGCTTGAGGCGATTGAGATTAAATTCCTTGGACGCAAGGGCGGGCAATTGACGATGATCCTCAAAGGCCTCGCAGACGTCGATGAGGCAACACGTCCAAAGATCGGTGCACTTGCGAACCAGATCAAGCAAGAGGCGGAGCGTGCGATTGCTGCAAAACGCGCGGCGTTTTCTGAAGATGCGCTTTCTGCCATTGCCGAAAGCGAACGTGCGGATGTCACGGAGCCAGGAACGCGTCCCGCCGAAGGCCATCTCCATATCGTGACGCAAGCGATTCGCGAGATCACTTCAATTTTCGATAAGATTGGGTTTACGCGCACGCGCTATCCAGAAGTCGATTGGGATTGGTACGCGTTCGAGGCGCTCAACATGCCAAAGGAACATCCGGCTCGCGATGAGTGGGAAACATTTTTTATGGATGCGCCTGTTTCCAAAAAGGGAAAGATGGTGCTGACGCCGCATACGTCGAACGCGCAGGTCCATGAATTGGAGCGCGGTGAGTTCCCCGTGCGTATGATCAGCATTGGGAAGTGCTATCGCCGCCAGAGCGATGTGACGCATGCGCCGATGTTCCACCAATTCGAAGGGCTCTACGTCGACAAAGGCGTCGCAATCACGCACTTGCGTGGCACACTCGATTATTTTGCAAAAACTTTCTTCGGCCCTGACCGTAAAACGCGTCTCCGTCCGTTCCATTTCCGTTTTACCGAACCATCATTCGAGATCGACGTCTCGTGCGGCGTCTGTGGCGGCACGGGAATTGGTGCCGACAAACAAAAGTGTCGCGTCTGCAAACGCGGCTGGCTTGAGCTTGGTGGCGCCGGCATGGTCCATCCAAACGTCTTGAAAGCCGCAGGCGTCGACCCAAAGAAATACTCCGGCTTTGCCTTCGGCTGGGGCGTCGAACGCACCTACATGATGAAAGAAGGGATGCAGCTCGATGACATCCGCACGTTGTATAAGAACGATGTGCGCTTTTTGAAGCAATTCTAGTTATGAACTCCCTCGTCTCTTACGACTGGTTGAAAGAATATGTTGACCTCAAAAAGGTCAAACCGGATGAGTTTGCAAAGCGCGTGTCGCTTTCGGGTCCGGGCGTTGAGAAGCTGATCCCGCAGGGGGCTGGTCTTGACGGTATTGTGGTTGGTCATGTGCTTGAGGTGAAGCCACATCCGAATGCGGATAAGTTGCGTTTGGCGATTACGGATATTGGGAAATCTAAAGTGACGATCGTATGCGGTGGATCCAACCTGAAGGAGGACCAATGGGTCGCAGTTGCACTTGTCGGTGCGAAAGTCCGTTGGCATGGCGAAGGGGAGCTCATTGAACTTACACCGGCAGAAATCCGTGGCGTAAAGAGTGATGGGATGATCTGTGCGGCAAACGAGACTGGTTTGTTCGACGCATTCCCGCACGCAGATCGAGAGATTCTTGATCTTGGTGTCGCGATTCCCGATATGCGTCTGATGGCGGGTGCGCCGCTGGCGGATGCCCTCGGCCTCTCATCCGACATCGTGATGGATATCGAAGTCACATCTAATCGTGTTGATGCGATGGGAATGGTCGGCATGGCGCGTGAGGCTTCGGCGATTTTGAATGTTCCATTCACCTGGAAGCCGAGCGTGATGAAAAAGACCAAAGGAAAATTGTCATCGGTTGATGTAAAAGTCGCAGCGAAGAATTTATGTCCGCGCTACATGGCAGTGCGGATCGATGGCGTGACGGTTGGCCCATCACCGTGGTGGTTGAAGCGCCGTCTCATGTCTGCCGGTCTCAACTCGATCAACAACATTGTCGACATCACAAACTTCATCCTCCTCGAGCTTGCGCAACCGATGCATGCGTTCGATGCGAACACGCTTGAGAAGGGGATCAATGTCCGTCTCGCAAAGAAAGGGGAGAAGATCCACGCTCTCGACGGTCGTACACACGAACTGACGGACACGATGCTTGTCATTGCTGATGCGTCAAAACCGGTCGCTGTCGCCGGTGTCATCGGTGGACAAGCGAGCGGTGTGGCGACAAACACGACGTCGATCATCCTCGAAGCCGCAACGTTTGATTCTGTTTCAATCCGTCGAACGGCTCGTGCATTGAACATCCAAACGGATGCGCAGTTGCGGTACGAAAAAGGGTTATCTGTCCAAGCGCTTCCAGATGCACTTGCTCGTGCCGTCGAACTCGTCCTCGAACTCGCAGGCGGTTCCATTGTCTCCACTGTCGCGGACGTGAAAGCGGCAACGTATAAAGCACAACGCTTCTCGATCACGTCCGACGAAGTCACGGCGCTCATTGGCGTCGCACTTCCACAAAAGGAAATGGTTGCGATTCTTCGTCGTCTCGGTTTTGGGATTTCGACAGCTGGGAAGAAAATCAACGCAACCGTTCCATGGTGGCGCGACCACGATATTGAGCTGCCTCGAGATTTGGTCGAAGAAATTGCGCGCGTCTACGGCTACGCTAACATTCCACCAGTCGTTCCGGTCGGTCTTGCACCGCGTCCAATACAGCCGGACCTCGTGTGGGAAGACCGCATGTGCGACGCGTCAAAAGCCGCTGGTCTCACCGAAACATATTCATATTCGTTTGTCTCAAAAGAGTTGATGGAGAAGGCTGGATACGATCCATCAAAGATGCTCCATATCCAAAACCCCCTCACAAGTGAGTTTGAGGTGATGCGGACAACACTTTTGCCGTCGCTCCTTGCCGCAGCTGCGGAGAATCGCGAACGCGAATCGGAACTTCGTCTCTTTGAAGTTTCAAATGTTTATTATCCAAAGGGGGATGGATGGAAAGATCTTCCGGACGAACGAGCAGAACTTGGCGCCCTCTTTATGGGCATGAAAGAGCCGTGGCGTGTTGCGAAAGGATACGTTGAACATCTCCTCGCAGAAGCAGGCCTCCAAGAAATCAGCTGGCGCCGTCTTGAAAGCGATACGTTCTGGCATCCAGGGCGTACCGTCCAGGCGTTCGTTGGGAGCGACCTGATCGCAACAGTCGGCGAAGTTTCACCAAAGATCGCAAATCGTTTTAAGTTTGAGAGCGCCGTTGGCCTCGTCGACATGCCAATGGAAACAGTCGTCGCACACGGGAAGAGCGCGAAGCGTTACAAGGCTGTCTCGCCGTTCCCGCCTGCAAAGCGCGACATTGCGGTCGTCGTTGACCGTCGCACGGAATATGACGACATCGCGCGAGAGATTGCGCGAACCAATCCGCTCGTCACGAATGTGGAATGGTTTGATACCTACGAAGGCAAAAATATGTTCCCAGGAAAAAAGTCTGTCGCGATCCACCTCACATTCTCATCGCCAGAGCGCACGCTCGAAAGCGCAGAAGTGGATGGGTTGATGGAGACGATCACGCTCGCATTAAAAGAAAAACTCCATGGAGACATCCGCGCCTAACCCGACGATTCCTGCGACACCACAGCAGGCGATCAAACGCATTGGATTTTTTTCTATCGGTGCGCTTTTTGGCGCGCTCCTTCTTTTTGCACTGAATGCAGGGATAAAGGTCGTCCCAAGCTGGCTTCGTTCGTTATTCATCCCGCCACCGCTCGTCCATGCGGTGGATAGCCTGTTCCATTTTTTGTTTACAAAATTCTGTGTGGTTATCTTTCCTGGGATCGAGCAGGAAACGGTAGATTTCTGTATCAAGGTTTTCACGACCGGCTCTGGGTATTTCTTGTCACCCGCACTCTTGTACGTGTTTGTCGCACTCTACTACGGCATCCTTTTCTCAATCATCGGCCGTGGCGTGCGGTATCTCAACAAGCAAACGGAGTGGAAATAAAAAAACCCTGAGGAATGCTCAGGGCGTGGGAGATGCAGGCGGCTTTTCGCCGACGAGTCTGGCGTGATACGCCTCGCGAAGCGTCTGGTCCTTGATGGCGAACTCGAGGTGCTTGCAGGTGGCGTCTGCTTCAAGTCGCTTGTCCCTGAGGACAGCTATCGCCATGAACGCCGCGAGGGTCACGTTGATACGGATTTTTTCCGCAAGACGGCCAATGACGGGAACGAACCGTAATCGGAGGGGGAGGAGTGATGAAAGCCTGACGTGCTGAGGGCGGTCTGTCGAGAGTCGCTCGAATTCTCCATCCAGCACGGCGCAGAAGCTGTCGAGTGTCTTCTTCCGTTCACACTCGATCGCGAGGTCTGCCTTGTGTTGCGTGATCCGCTCACGAATCTCCACGAGAAGTTTACGGTCGTCGAGAAGTTTGCGCTCCTCTTTTGAATCTTTGATGTCTCCAAACATTGTCCCTCCTTTAATTTGCATGCATTTCATATCAATAAACAGCCTCTGTGTCAATGTGATATGATGTGACGGTATGACACTTGAATCGACACGCGACATCTTGTTCATTGTCCTCGCTGTGGCCACCGGCTTTGTTGCAATCGCGCTTTGCTGGGCATTGTTTGAGCTTGCGACGCTCCTCCGTAAAGCAAACCGAGTCGTCCAAGAAACAGAACAAAAAATCATCCGCATCGAACACGGCGTGATGGCGCTCAAAGAACGCGTCGAATCTTCTGTGAACTATCTCGGCATCCTCGCCGAAGGTGGCAAAGCCGTCATGTCGATGTTGAAGAGCCGTTTCCAACACGATGACGAAGAATCAGACGACGACATGCCAAAGAAAAAGAAGAAGAGCAAGTTGTTTGATGAATAAGAGGATTGACCAATACGGAAAACCGTGGTATCAAGGCCACGGTTTTTGTTTGTTCTTTGGACAACTTCGATGAAAAAGGAAGGCACGTATGCCACCGTCGGAAGATCTATTCACTCGGTGTGATGTATCACGTATCGCAATGTACGGACTTCAGTGGGATGTGCCTTGGGTGCGGCTCGCGTTGTTCGTCCAGGGGGCCGGCCATCTGTCTGATCCCGTAGGAAAGGAAGGAACGGCCCACCTCCTGGAACACGCGCTCCATCAGGGAACGGAAGCGCACCAGTACCGCGGCCAGAGTGAGCTGTATGACTGGTTAGACGAGCAGCCGTTCACGCTCCCGTCCGCATCAACGAGCCTCGATTTCATGCAGTTCCCTCTGATTGTAAAAGCGGGAGAGCTGCAACAAGGGCTTGATTTCCTCTTTCAATTCGTGTGCAAGCCTTCAATGTCGCATGACATCGAGATCGATCGGGAAATTGTACGACGAGAACGGGTGCAGAACGGGCCATCGCCACGGCGTATGAGAATTCACGATGCGCTTGCAAGCGCAATGGGGGCAAGTAATCATCGGATGAATACCGCGACCGGTTTGCCGGATGATGAGGTGCTGAATGCGATTACGCACGAAGACCTCCTGGGATTCCACGAGCGGCACTTCCACCCACGCCAGTTTACTCTCCTCGCTGTTGGATCCCTGGATCCGAGCCAATACTGCGACGTGATCGACCGCCACTTCGGAGACCTCCGTCTTCAGTACATCTCTCGCGCGGTGGAGCCAATTCCGTTTTCGCGTCCGCTCGTCCGTATGGATCGTTTTGGCCCGAACGGAACGGGGGAGGCGACAGCCGTGACGCTGGTCTATCGTTGGCTCTACCCATTCCAAGCCGGCAAGGTAGATATCGTTGCCCGGAATGCCCTGCGGACGCTGATGTACGAGGAAGTCCGCGAAAAGCGACAGCTCGCCTACGGTGTCAAAGTCAAGGTTCTGACGAACGCCTATGCGCCAAGCATACTGCTCCTTCAATGTACCGTGAAGCCTCAGGACGAGGACGAGGTCAGACGTGTCATCGAGTCTCTCGTGGGTAACGAGGGTCGGATACGGTCCATTTTCCCTCGTCTGGTTCGGACGATAGAGCGTGATCTTTGTTTTGAGGAACACACCGCATTCAATCTCATCGATAACGTATGGGGTGAGCTTCGAATGTTTGACCGTATTCGAGCCTCTCGCACACATGCGGAGGAGTTTTCTCGCGTTACAGCGGACGAAACTATTGCATTCATAACGCAATACCTCAACCCCGCCGATGCGTATCTTCAAGCCATCGAAGACCTCTAGCTCAAAGCCTCGCGTGAGGCTTTTTTCTTTGGGAGGACGGTTGACGGGATGCCTAGGTCGTGGTATTCAACCCACGGTTCTTTTTGGAGGTGGACGTTGAACAAGAAAACAGAGTTCCCAGATTTGAATGGCGAAATCCACGTTCTTCCCGATGGGGTGAGGCCCCTGTGGCGTCCGAGCGCATACGTCCTCGTTGAGCGAAATAGGGAGGTCCTGATGGTGCGTCCGCATTGGTCGAAGGTGTTCGACCTTGCTGGCGGTGGTATCGATCCGGGTGAAACCCTCGAAGAAGGCGCTCTCCGTGAATTCCTTGAGGAGACCGGTCGTCGGGTGAAGCTTCGGAGTCCCGTGCCGTTTTACCTGCACGAGGGCAACCTGTTTTATCGCGACGAGAACGGCTCATCAGATCCCGTCGATTACTACTGGCATATCCTTGCCTATTTCTTCCACGGTTCGCTCGAATCGGAGGAGGTGGATGAGGACATCCTGGCTCGTCATGAGACGGCAGAGGTCAGGTGGGTCCCGGTCGACGATATCTGGGATTGGGAGAACCCCACCACTGATGTGCGTATCCGTCCCTTCTATCGTGAGCCCCTCGAGCGAGGCGTCGCACGCAATCTCGATCGCAGAGGCGGCTGGGACGACGACTGACTATTTCTACGGCCAATTCTTGGCCGTTTTTTCTTATTGGCTTTTTCCAACCCCTCCGGCTACGATGCGACCAATTACAACTAATCGGTCCTGCAGGGCTTGTCCCGTCAGCAGCCACCATTCCGTATGTCCGACGCCGCCGCGCCACTCCCAAAGAGTCCGTTCGTGCACTTGCATGTGCATTCAATGTATTCGTTGCTCGATGCAATCGGGGATGTTGGTGACCTCGTCGACCGCGCAAAAGTGCTTGGATACGATTCTCTCGCACTCACTGACCACGCTGGCCTCTATGGCGCGATTGAGTTTTACGAAGCGTGCCACAAAGCGGGGATCAAGCCGATCTTAGGTGTCGAAGCATATGTCGCGCCGAACAAGCGAACGGACCGAAGGCCGCGTATCGACGACCAGATGTCACACCTCACACTCCTCGCAGAGACGAATGAGGGATACCATAACTTGCTCAAGCTTGTCTCAACATCGTTCCTTGATGGGTTTTATTACAAAGCGCGCATGGATAAAGACATCCTGCGTGAATACGGGAAGGGACTCATCGCACTCTCAGGCTGTCTCCGTGGTGAGATCCCAAAGGCGGTCAACGCGCATGACATGGAGAAGGCGGAACGTCTCGTTGGGGAATACCAAGAGATTTTCGGCAAAGAAAACTTCTTCATTGAGATCATCCATCATCCAGAGGCGCCAACACAGATCGCAGTGAATGAAGCGCTGTACGAGCTCGCAGAAAAGACGGGTGCACCGATCGTGGCGACCAAAAACGTCCACTATATTTTACCGGATGATTCCGATGCCCAAGACGCACTTCAGTGTATCCATGATGGAAAGATCCTGTCCGACAACAACCGTGCCTCCATTTCCGGAACAGACCATTCCCTCACGAGTCCGGAAGAAATGGTCGAAGCCTTCGTCGCTCATCCAGATGCCATTACAAATACACGTCTCATCGCTGACCGATGTAACGTCACTCTCGAGCTCGGTAAGAACCTCCTCCCAACCTTCGAGGTTCCAGCTGGAACAACGCCAGATCTCTACCTCCGCGACCTTTGTGAAGAGGGTCTCAAAGAACGGTATCCAAACGGAATTCCTCAAGAGGCGGTTGACCGGCTTATCTTCGAGCTCCAGACGATCGAGCGCATGGGATTCGCGGCGTACTTTTTGATCGTCCAAGACTACGTGAACTGGGCAAAGGACCACGGCGTCGTCGTAGGTCCAGGTCGTGGATCCGCCGCTGGTTCCGTCGTCGCGTATTCCCTCAAGATCACGAACATTGATCCGCTCCAATACGGCTTGCTCTTTGAGCGCTTCCTGAACCCAGACCGTATCTCGATGCCTGATATCGACCTCGACTTTGACGACGTCAAACGAAAGGATGTCATCGAATACGTCTCCCAAAAATATGGCCGTGACCGCGTAGCCGGCATCATCACCTTTGGAACCATGGCTGCCCGTGCCGCCGTCCGTGACGTGAGTCGTGTGCTTGGGTGGACCTTTCAAGAGGTCGACCGCATCGCAAAGGCCATCCCACCTCCGGTACAGGGGAGGCATATCCCGCTCGAAATTTCCGTCAAAGAGAATCCGGAGTTGCGCGCCATGTACGAGGCAGAGCCTCGCGTTAAAGTACTCATTGATCTTGCGATCAAACTCGAAGGCACGGCACGGCACGCATCCCAACACGCCTGCGGTATCGTGATCGCACCTCGTCCGCTCGTCGAATTTGCTCCTCTTCAAAGAGCACAGGGAGGCGACGTGGAACAAGTTATCCAATACTCGCTCCATTCGACGGAAGTTTCCGGTCTCTTGAAGATGGACTTCCTTGGTCTCTCCAACCTTACGGTCATCCGCGAGGCGATTGAAATTATTAAAGCGGTCGACGGCGCTGAGGTGGATATCGAAAAAATTCCTTTGAACGACCAAGCGACGTATGACCTCCTTGGTCGCGGAGAGACAACGGGAGTCTTTCAGCTTGAATCTGACGGGATGAAAAAGTATATCCGTGAACTCAAGCCAAACGTCATCGAAGATATCATCGCGATGGTAGCGCTGTATCGTCCTGGTCCGATGCAGTTCATCGAATCGTTCATCGATCGTAAACATGGACGCGAAAAAATTACGTACGCGCATCCGCTTCTTGAAGGCGCGCTTGGAAACACTTATGGCATTCCTGTGTACCAGGAGCAGGTCATGCAAGTGTCCAAAGACATGGCTGGTTTTACCGGTGGTGAAGCAGACACGTTGCGTAAAGCGATGGGCAAAAAGATCGCGAAACTCATGGCCGAGATGCGCGAAAAATTTATTAATGGCTCGGTCAAAAACGGCGTTGGCAAGACCGTCGCAGAGGGGATTTTCCAGCAATTTGAGGAATTTGCAGCCTATGGCTTCAATAAGTCGCACGCGGCTTGTTATGCAATGATCGCCTACCAGACAGCATATCTGAAGGCGCATTGGCCGGGATGTTTTATGGCGGCGCTCCTCAACTCCGATTCGCAGAACCTCGACCGCATCACAATCGAAGTCGAAGAGTGTCGTCGCATCAACCTCGAGGTGTTGCCGCCAGATATCAACGAATCCTTCGCCGGTTTCTCCGTCGTCAAAGGGACGAACAAAATTCGTTTCGGCCTCCAAGCGATCAAGGGCCTGGGTGAAGACGTCGTCGAAGTAATGGTCGCTGAGCGGAAAGAAAAGGGAGAGTACAAGAGCCTCGAGGACTTCGTGTCACGCATCGCTGGAAAGACGATCAACAAGAAGTCTCTCGAATGTCTCATCCGTTCTGGCGCACTCGATCGGTTTGGTGATCGGAACATCCTCTTCTTTAACATCGATGGGATCCTTGAGTACCACAAACGCCAGGAGCAAGAAGCGGCGTCTGGGCAGTTCAGTCTGTTCGCCTCAGCATCGACCTCCAAAGAAGCGACGCCGGTCGTCCTTAAGGTCGCACCATCTGTCTCTCGTCGCGAACTGCTGGCGTGGGAGAAAGAGCTCCTTGGTCTGTATGTTTCTGAACACCCGTTCCGGGAGTATGGCGAGCGTCTTGTTGGAATGATCACACCTATTGTTCAATTAGCAGAAAAGAAAGGGGAGAAGAAAGTTCGGATTGGGGGAGTCATCTCATCAGCAAAAAAGATCCTGACGAAGAATAACGAGCCGATGATGTTTTGTAAGCTCGAGGACCAAAGTGGCGATTGCGAAGTTGTCGTCTTCCCTCGCGTCCTCCGGGACAGCCCTCTGGTCTGGCAGGAGGATCACGCCATCATCGTGAGCGGCAGACCCACGGAGAAAGAAGGGCGGATGAACGTTCTCGCAGAAACTGGGTTTGAGATCACGTCGGAAAATATCAATGAGATTCGGACAGAGTCTGTTGTGGCGAGCCATACGCCAGATCTTGAGGCGCCGCCGGTCGACCCAAATAGTTCGATCACTCTCCTCGTCCGTCCAAAATTGCCTGAGACGATTCTTATCAAACTCCGTGCAATTCTCGATGCGCATCCGGGCGACCACCCTGTGTATTTCTTAATCGAAGATGTGGATGGCCAACGCCGCATCAAATCATCCGCAAAGATTGCGTTTAACGATGGTGTTGCGAAAGAGCTCGAAGTCTTGCTTGGCCGGGACACGGTAAAAGTTGGCGATGTGCTAAAATAGTGGCATGAACGTTGAGCGTGAAGCACAAGACGAACGTCGCGGACGCCAAGGAAAGAGTGCGTTGTTGCTCGAGTCGTTGGAGTCTTCGAAACGAGAGTCGGATGAACGGGTCCGTCTTTCCCAAGAGTCGGGTGGCCAAGCGACACACGAGGATGAAGTAGAAGCGCTGATTTCGTCCCGACACGTCGAGATTTTTTTGCGCGAACATGATTCGACGGGTGCCTGGAAAGGGGAGCGGCTCGGACGTGACCTCGCCCGCGACATGCGCGAGCATTCATGGGAGCGCGATGCGGAAGGTGCGCTCGCCATCACGCCGGAGGATGAACGCACGCATCTCCTCTTTGTGCACATGGGTGAGCTCGACCGGTTGAATTCCTCCGGAGACCACTCGCTTGGAGACCAAGGGCTCCGTCTCACGGCAGAAAAAGTCGAATCTATTGTCCGTGAGGTGTTGGGTCGCGACCCTTCGCGGAAAGACGACCGTCGTCTTGCTGATGCATACGATGTCTATCGCCATGCCGGGAATGATTTTGCGGTAAACCTGCGAGATGTCGATGCCGAATCCGCAGAAGAAATTCGCCGACGACTGGCGCAAGATCCGATCGAAATTGCACAGGTCCGCTCCGGCGAAGACCCGATCCCTGTTGCGGCAAGTCGTATCTCTCGCGCTGACGGGATCCACCTCTTGAACCAACTCGATGAACGTCCAGAAGACGTTGGGTTGAGTAACCAGAAAGTACTCATCCAAGCGATGATCGAAAAAGCGCAGACACTAAATGACATTGCGAAAGTGGAAATGCGGACGGAACGCATGCTTGGCAAGATTCGCGAGGCAGGCGCAGATCCACTGAAAGAATCGGCAGCCCGTGACCTGTACGATAAGTTCCTCAAGAAATCACTGGGGGACGTATTCAAGCCGCATGATGCAACCGAACTTGCAGATTACGACGCGTTTCGCCGTCTTGTTACAGAGCATCGTGCACTTGAAGTCCCCGCAAAAATGGAATGGACGCATCTCGTCACCGAACGGGCGATGGGAGACGCGTTCCAAAGCCTGAAGGCGCGCCGCGCCGTTGGTCGATCTATCGAACTCAACCTTGCATCAACGGTTGCAAAAGAAGTCCTCGCACAGAGTGAAAAGTTTGGCATTGTGTTTGAAGGAGAAGATGTTCCGCCCTCTTCTCCAGGATTTGTTGCGCCACAAGATACGCGTGGCAAGAAGTTCCTCACCGAATTAGACCAGAAGACAAGTGCATTTGCAGATCCGTCATCACCAGATGCGCGGTTGGCAAAAGCGGATGCAGATCTCGAAAAATCAAAGCGTGACCCACGGACCGGGATTTATGGTCGCGGTGTGTATTTTGAAACCATGGAAAAAGGGTTTGAGGAAGGCAAAGAAGTATCCACCATCGCTATCGATATGGCGTTCCTCAAATATTTTGATAAAGAAGGCGGACCAGGTACGGGCGATCTCGCCGTCAAAAAAGCGGTTGAAGTGCTTGATGCTATCACTGCCACATTTAAAGAGCGGGGGATTGAGATCAACGAACCGTATCGCGTTGGTGGCGATGAGTTCGCGCTCACAATCTTGGGCGCTGATAGCAAGGTGATTCAGGAGGTCCTTGCCGCAATTCGAGAAGGGGCGCGAATGGGGGGACGTGTTCCCGCAACAACCGGAGCGTCACCGCGGTACAGGTCAGAAGGGTTGCAGTTCAACTATGGCGTTCGTCACGCGCAAAGCGCGGAGGCATTCCGGCTCGAACTGGAATCCATGGGGGTCGCACTCAAGGATCCGTCAGACCCGGAAGCGACGAACGAACTTACAGAATATCTTGTCCGTCTTGCGGATAAAGAAATTGAGATCCAAAAAGGGGTGAACCGGCTCATGATGCTTCTTGACCGGACGCTCAAGGCAGATGAAGATTCAAATATCGACATGTTGAAAGCGTATTCGCAAAAAGCAATTTTTGGCGCCGCGGGCGAGGCCAAACTGAAAGAATTTGTGGCATCCGTTACAAGCTCCCAAGACCAGACCGTTGAGATCGGCCGTATCCGTGGCGAAGCGACAAGGTTTGTGATCAGCCAACTCGATGCAAAGAACGCGCAGGTCGCGTCATTTGAGTCATCACTTGATAAACGTCTCGAAGATGCGGTGCGTATTCGCTTTTTTGAACAGCGCATTTCAGAACTTGAGACGGAAATTGACGCCCTCAATGCCCGGCTCGTGACGGAGACCTCCAACCAGGAGGTGTACAAGCAAGCGGCACGAGCGGCGGAAGAGGAAAAACAGGCGATCGTCGAGCTTCGCTCACGCATGCGTCCGGAGGACTCTGAAGTGACTCGTCCAACCGTCCGGACCGCAGCCTGACGTGCTATACTAGCGGTTGTCAGCCTATGCCCATCCGTCATCCTCGTCGGTTAGACCACAACCCGCACCACAGCTTTCCGCAGCCGCCGGTTGCTCCTCGGATGTATCGCAATATTGCGTTTACGTTTTTTGGGTTAACGATCCTGGTTATCGCCGCGGTGCTTTGGATGTCGACAGTCCGTGCCACCGTCCGCGTCCAGGTTAAGCATGATGTCGCCAAGGTTAACTCTTCTGTCCAGATCGCGAAAAGTCCGGAACAGGGGCAGCTCCAGGGCCGTGTCGTCGAAGAACAATTTGATAGCATCCAAGAGTTTAAGGTCAAAGAAACCACGGGGACGGTCGTCAACGCGACGACGACTGGCCGCGTCCGTATCACCAACGGCTACTCCAAAGGGCAGCCACTCGTCAAAACAACGCGTCTCCAGACGGCTGATGGCAAATTATTCCGTATCGCCTCGACGGTTGACGTTGGTTCCAAGGAATCGGTTGAGGTAAATGCGTATTCTGATGGGACAGGGGACGGCTATGCCATTCCTTCCGGCACCAAGCTCACTATCCCTGGGCTTTGGATCGACCTCCAAAAGTGGATTACCGCAGAAGCGATTACCCCGTTTGCGGGTGGAAGCCGTACGGTTAAGATCGTTACTCAGTTGGATATCGATGATGCGCAAAAGACGCTGCAAGATACGATCGTCGAGCAGGCAAAAAAGACGTTAATCGCAGAAGCGGCCATCCCCGCAGAAAAACTTGCCGATAACTGTCCAGGCGACCAGGCGTGCTGGCAGGCGATCTACGTGATTACGCCAATCGAAAAGAAGAGCAACATCACGGCGGGCCAGGAGTCAGATACGTTCCTCGCCCAGGTCAAAGTCAAGGTGACGGCCGTCTTCTATCCAAAGAAGGACATGGAGTTGCTTGTCCGCACAAAACTGAAAGAAGGACTGCCAGATGGGCGCGACCTTGTGGATTTTGACCCAACAAAGGTCGAGTATAGCTTGAAAGCCTCTGACCCAAAGCTTGAACACGCAACGATCGCGTTCAGCACCGAAACGCCATCCCGACTTACAACCCAAAGCTCGGCACTTTCACCGCAAGCGATCGCTGGACTTTCCGTTCAGGACGCCAAGGATAAGTTTGCGGGTGTTGATGGTGTGGAGTTCGTCGAAATTACACTCAGACCGTCCTGGGCACGCCGGTTGCCAAGCAAAGCCAGTGCGATCGATTTGGTGATTGAATAGTTCATATCCTCCCCTTACCCCTCCTTCGTAAGGAGGGGGATATGAAGGAAAGGTTTGACGTACCCCTGTAGAAACTCTATCGTTAGGGCTCTGTTATGAGCATACCCATCGAAACTCGTCGCCATAGCGCGGCACACGTCATGGCTGCGGCCATCAAGCGTCTCTTTCCAGAGGCGAAGCTTGGCGTCGGTCCGGTCGTTGAAAATGGTTTTTATTACGACATCGATATCGGTCGCGCAGTGATGCCGGAGGATATCAAGTCGATCGAAAAGACGATGAAGCACATCGTCAAACAGAATCCTGCATTTGAGCGAGAAGAAATGGCAATCGATGATGCGATCGCGCTTTTTGAAGGAATGGGACAGACCTATAAAGTTGAATTGCTTCGCGACCTCAAGACAAAAGGAACAACGAAACTCTCTGCCGAAGAAGCAGGGGATTTGGATCCAGCAAACGTTTCAACCGTCACACTCTATCGCACAGGAGATTTTCTTGATTTGTGTCGTGGCCCTCACGTTGAAAAAGCGAAGGATATTGGCGTATGGCAACTTGATAAAGTGTCTGGCGCGTATTGGCGTGGCAACCAGGAGAACGCGCAGATGCAGCGTATCTACGGACTTTGTTTTGCGACGCAAGAAGAGCTCGATGCGTTCCTCAAGATGCGCGAGGAAGCTGAGAAGCGTGACCATCGTAAACTCGGTGCGGAGCTCGATCTCTTCGCCTTCTCTCCGCTCGTGGGATCCGGTCTTCCGCTCTTTACCCCCCGTGGCGTAATGCTCCGCCAGCTCCTTGTCGATTTTGTGTGGGAACTGATGCAGCCCTACGGCTACGAACGCGTCTGGATCCCACATCTCGCAAAAGTAGATCTCTATAAAACATCAGGACACTGGGATAAGTTCGAAGACGACCTCTTCCACGTTTCAAGCAAGAAGACGGATGAGCAATTCGTGCTCAAGCCGATGAACTGCCCGCACCACACGCAGATCTTCGCATCCAAGCCTCGCAGCTATCGCGACCTCCCGATTCGGTACAGCGAGGTGACGACGGTGTATCGTGATGAAAACACGGGACAGCTCCAGGGATTGTCTCGTGTCCGATCGATCACGCAGGATGATGCACACGTCTTTTGCCGGCCTGACCAGGTCCACGATGAGGCAATGGCGATGTACAGGATCATCGAAGGGTTCTACGCCGCGTTTGGGATGCCGCTCCGCGTTCGTCTCTCCGTTCGCGACCCACAACATCCAGAAAAGTATCTTGGCAGTGATGAATTGTGGAATAACGCAGAATCAACGCTCGCACATCTCATGAAAGATGTCGGCCGTGAGGTCGAGATGGGGGAGGGCGAAGCCGCGTTCTACGGACCAAAGCTCGATTTTATCGCCAAAGACGCGATTGGACGCGAATGGCAACTTGCCACGATCCAATTGGACTTTAACCAGCCAGAACGCTTCCAGCTCGAATATACGGCCGCAGAAGGGGCAAAAGAACGCCCGGTGATGATCCATCGCGCCATCCTCGGCTCGGTCGAACGTTTCCTCGGGATCATGATCGAGCATTATGCCGGCGCCTTCCCAGCCTGGCTCGCACCGGTTCAGGTGACTGTGTTGCCTGTCGCGGACCGTCACAATGACTTTGCTGCAGCACTCGTCAAAGAGTTGCGGTTACACGGATTGCGTGTCGAAGCGGATATGAGCACGGAATCTGTCGGAAAGAAGATTCGTAACGCGGAGAAGGCAAAGATTCCGGCGATGATCGTCGTTGGGGATAAAGAAGCTGCGGGCGAACCGCTCACGGTCCGTCGCTATGGAAAGGAAGAGCAAATGAGTCTCGCAAAACAGGATTTCATCGAACAGTTCCTCCAAGAAGTGAAAGAACGAAAGTAGATCGCAAAAAAAAACTGCCGATTCGTTCGGCAGTTTTTTTGTTTGGTCGGTCGGCTGATTAGGCCTCGTTTCCCATGAGTGTATCAATCTTCACGTTCTTGAACTTGTACTGTTTACGCATTGCGATGATGTCCTTCGCAACCGCATTCCGTTTCTTGGTGTCATCAGCACGTTTTGCTTCGTACCATTTGGCGACTGCAAAGAGATACGCGGTAACCGGATATTCCTTGCCAGCAAAGTCTGCCGAGTTGTTATCCTTTTGGAAGTTTTGGTTCAAGTCATTCCAAAGATCCTTCGCAGAAAGATTTGCTTCTTGCATGACCGTTTCGACGTCACGTGGCGTCACAACCTCCATTCGAGGAGCTGCTTCTTTGACGCGGTAGGTTGGGAGTCGTTTGAGCTCGGCCGCTGGCGCGTCAGCTGGCTTGAGACGACGTGCTGGCTTTTTGATCTTTTTTGCAACCGGTTCTTCGTTAGTCTCAATAGTTGGCGTTGTGTCGTACTCTTCTTCCGTCAACTCAATGGCTGGGTCTTCTGTTGCCTTGCTTGCTTCGACCTGTTCTACCGCAGCTTCTTTTTGGTCGATCTCTTCTTCTACGATTTCTGGCGGAATGCCATAGGCGCGTTCCGCATCCTGCTCTGAGCGGCCACGGTTATCGCCGTAGTTTGAGATCATCTCTTCTGTATCAAGAACGCGCTGAGCTGTCGCTGGGAACATTCGTGGACGACCTGGTGTTCCTTGGAGCCCAAGTTTGGACTGCGCTTCCTGGATCTTTTCAGTCAGTTCACGTTGACCCGATTGGATCTCCGCAAGCTTCTCTTCACGCTTGGCGATTTCAGGGTCCGTTGATACGACGGGCTCGTTATCATTCTTCGTCAAGCTCAAGACCCAATCCTTAAATCGTGTTTTGAGGCCTCGCTTACTGCGTAGTGCGTTCAGTTGTCCCTGAAGTGATCCTTCTTTTGCATTTTCAACGCGAAGCTCATGTTGGAGCTGCTTGATGCGTTGCTGGAGACCCGACCGTTCCTGGCTGCGTTGGAAGCCACGTTGAAACTCCACCACCTTATTTTTGAGGGAGGGCCTTGCTTCGCGCACAGGTTCTGGTTTTACTTCTTCCTCCTCGACAACACTGAACTCCTTGGACTGCGGGTTCTCTTCGCTAAAGCGACGCGCACGTTCCCGAAGTGAGGGTTCTGGTACTCGCTTCATTTTCTCGCGCTGGATCTGCACGAGTTCGTCATCGCTCTTTGCCGTTTCCTCAACTTCAACAAGAAGTTCCTGTGCAGACAGCATTCTTGGTGGAGTCGCCGTCTCTTTTGTTGCCACCTTCGGTTCATTCCGTATCTGCTCGACCTTTCTCGCGGACTCTACCGCAGAATCAGCATCCAGATCATCAAGCTCGTCGGGTTTGATGGATCGATATTTGGCGTGCATCTTACTCATCGAGTTGCGCAAGCGAGCTTGCATCGCATCACGCTCTGCCGTCTCTTCTTCCTGGAGCGCTTTATGCGCTACCTGTTCCGGGGTGGGTTTTCCAAGGGCCTGGTCAACGTCTGCCGAAAACTCGTCGCTTGCAAAATAATCCGGGGGTGGTGGAGGTGGAGGGACGAGCTTGAGGTCGGGAATTGCTCGACGTGAAGAACGTTGGTTCCGGTCTGGGGAAGGTGCGCGCATGGCTTCTGGCATAGTATTGGCACAATTATAGCATAAAAAAATCCTCGCGGTGAAGCGAGGGATGTTCTCAGGGGTTCCGCGGCGCCCGACGGGGAGCGGCGGTCGTGGGGACGTGGACGTAGACCCCGGATTCGAGTTGTTTGAGCTTGCGCTCGAGGTCGGCAGAGTTCTCACGCTGACGGAAGAGGCGCTCGAGGGACTTCATCGGGTCCGTGAAGTCCCAGGAGGTCCGGTAGAGGGCGGGCGAGCGTTGCTCGTGCGCCTTCAGGCTTCTCACCTGGTACGGCTGCCAGCGGAACGCGTCCTTGGGGGTTCGCTCTTCGCGCCTCACCCGATCGTGATCCAGGCGGTTGAAGATCGCGCTGTGTCCTTCGGAGTCCATGGGCTCCAGGATGGCGAAGAAGAGCATGTCTGCCCTCTCGCCTTCCCGCCAACGGGGGCGGAGGTACACCTGCGCGGTGTCGCGGCGCATGTTGTAGACGGGCATCAACATGGTTGCTGGACGAGGGGATCTTGTGTGTAGAAGCCCCTGAGTCCGGAGCTTGTCACACGCTTCTTTCCGTTCACGGAAGAACGCTTCGGCGTCTATGCTGCGGGGCAGCGGGCGCTTGGGTTCTTCTTCTGACGGATCGAAGCAGAAGATTTCTTCGTTCGTAGCCACGAGGCCTCCTTCATAGCAGTTACTAAAAAGACCGCAGTACGGTCTTTATTTAGCACGTCCTCAGAAGAGTGTCAAGCCACTTTGACGTGGCAGAAACCCTAGGAAAAGAAGCTCTTGAACCGGCTCCAAAGCCCGGACTTTTGTTTTGCGGCCATTTGTTTGGCAGATGTGTTGAATTTATTGGCGAGAGCGGCGGACTCATCGTCAACCGTTGCGTTCCGCATCGCTGCCTGTTGCTCGCTTGCCCAGGGCTTAGCGGTGGACCATTTTTGGGTAACGGCCTGTTCGCGGAGCTGCATATCCGCCTCATGGATCCCTTCTTGGATATCGATGATGTTCTTGTGGATCTCTTCTTGGATCTCACGCAATGCTTCGCTTTTCTTTGATTGCGACAGGCTGTGTCTCTGGAGGTCCATCAGGTAATCCCGGTCTATGAGGAGATTGCGACGGAAATCCTCAAAAGACGCCGGCGTCAACGCGCTCGTCCGGGCTGCCATATTGAGTTGCCCCAAATTGTTCTGCGCGCGTTGAATTGACATCGCGGAGTACATCTTGAGGGTCTGCAGCTCGCTGACCAATTCCGGTTTCTTGATCTGCTCCTGGATCTCCTCAACTTTTTCTACGTCTTCTTTCCATTTCAACCCTGTATTCTTTGGTTCTTCTTTATGTGACTTTCCTGACCGACGGGTGATCGGCGCCTCTTCTTCCGCAGCAGGTGGTTCGCTATCGACACGCCGAAACCGAGCTCCGCGTTCTTGGATTGGTTTTACGCGTGCTGGACCGCCTGGAGCTCGTTCGAACGATTGCATAGGTTAGTTTTCGAATGGATTTTTGACGAGGCGTTCCAACTCGATAACTTCATCAAGCTGCTTGTCGTGTGTGATGCCAAGGACGTGTTCCATTCGGTTGAGTTTTTCGTCTTCCGTTCGACGCGCCTCGCTGTTTTGATCACGCGAGGCTTTTGTCACGCGTGCGAGCTGGAAGACGTATTCCGTCACAAGACCCGCATCTTCTTCAGGGACCCGCTTTTCTTTTTTGACAAGTTGATTCCAGATCTTGTGGGCGCTTTTCACGAGCGGCCCCTTGCCCTTGTAATCTTCTTGGACGGTCTTAATATCCATTGGGGTGGAAGAGCCTTCCTCTACGATCCGACGAAGCTCGTTGGCAACAAAGTGGCGCTCATCGGTCTTCATCTCTTCACGCGCAAATCCAAGATCTTCTTCCTCAAGATGTGATTCCACTTCTGCATTCAACGGGATGCCAAGCGTGCGGTTGATGCGCGTGAGCTGTTCAAGCGTATCCTGCCGGACTTCTTTATCTTGGGACTCTACTGCCTTGCGGTACTTCGCCATGATACGGACATATTGCTTCGCGAGATCGTACTTCTGGCTTTCGTAAAGAGTGTCGCGGTCGATTTTAACCTGAAGCAGTGCCCCAGTCGCCATGTTTTCCTCGAGGAGACCCTGGACCATATCAAAGATACGCTGTCCGCCAACAGGAAGAAGGCGGTCACATTCTTCGCGAGACGCAAGGCGGCTGCGTTCAAACGTCGCGGCAAATTCCTTGGAGATTCCACGGGCGCCTTCAGCCCCTCGGTTCTTCTTCAACGCATCATTTTCATCGGCCTCTTGTGTGGCACGAGCGGCTTCATCTTTCGTGCTCCACTTTTTTGCCAATTCCGCACGTCGCAGACGCGCATCCATTTCCGCCTCTTCAAGCCGAGCTTTGCGGTTCTTTGAGAGATCACGTTCAAGGCCGGAGGCTTTTCCTTGTCTCACCAATTTTGTAACTTGGTCGCCGATTTCTTCAGTGCTCTGTTTCGAGGTTTCTTCCTCAATCGTCTCATCAATCATCCGGCGGATTTTTGCTGCCTGCACTTCATCCTCATCCTTTGCTTCTGCAGCGGCACGTTTCGGCATCCGTTGTGTGACGGGTTCGGCATCTTCTTGAAGTGCTGGGCGCTTCCGTACCTGTGTAATTGGTTCCGTTTCTTCTGCAGCATTTCCCATCCGTTGGGTAATCGGTTCTTCGTCGTCTTGTTCAATGGGACGCGGCGGCATTTTGCGGGCGGCGTTTCCTTCAAGAGAATTTTTGGCCATATGGAGGGGAGTATAGCAAATTATTTCAAGTTCTGTATTTTTACGCGCCGTTTTGGAAAGACGTATGGAGAGATTCGAGTAAATCTTCTGTTTGCATGAGTCCAAGGTGTATGTCGATGAGTCGTAAGGAGAGCTCCCCAGTGTCGTCAAGTTTCCGCGTTCTTGCGACGAGCGTCTCAAGTTCCTCACGGGCGTCGGTCAATCGCCGAATGTACTGAACGGTCAGCGATTGGCTGAGGACAACGCCAGGTTGCTTGATTTCATCGAACAGCGACTCGAGAGCCGAAATAGCGGCATGTGTGTTCCATGTCAGTTTATCAAGAGCTATTTGTTTTTCATGTACTGTTGCACGCGTGCGAACGTATTCTTGCCGGTTTCGGAGCATCTCCTCCCCACCCTTTGGCGGGACGATTTTTGGTTCACGCGCTCGTCCTACTTGGCGAATACCCGTGACCTCCTCAGATACAGGAGCGGGAGATGGTTGGCGAAGTGTAACTGGTTCGACCTCGCCTATGTCGTCATCTTCAATAGACTCTGTTTCGGCTGGAGCGGGTCGTCGCCCCATATCTATCGGCATCCCAAGAGAAAGTTTCATATCAAGAAGGATATCATACAAAAACGACCCGACGGATGTCGGATCGTTCTGTATTTACGCTTTGACGATTTTTGCAAAAACTTCTGGGTAGGTCGCAGCGAGTTGCGCGAGGACCTTGCGGTCGAGCTCGATCTTCTTCGCTTTGAGGGCGCCAATGACTTTGGAGTAGCTCATGCCCATTTCGCGGACCGCCGCGTTGATGCGGATCTGGTTCAAGGCGCGGTTGTCGCGCTTCTTGAGTTTGCGGTCGCGGTAGGCGTTGACGCCTGCCTTGGTCATGGCGACTTTCGCCAGGGTGATTTTGGACTTGCGGCCCCACATCATGCCCTTTGTCCGCTTGAGGATATTCTTGCGGCGCTTGATGTGGTGCATGCCGCGTTTTACACGTGCCATAGGAGAGGGGAGTTGAGGGGATTAATTAGGCGTTAGGCATGAGGCCCTTAATGTTCTTGACGTAGACGGCGGCAACGGATTGGTCACGGCGCTTCTTGCGGGTGATCTTGCCCGAGTCGCGGCTGTTGAAGTGGTTCTTGCCACCGTGCTGGATGAGGAGCTTGCCGCTCTTGGTGATGCGGATGCGCTTCGAAACGGTTTTGTGTGTCTTGAGCTTAGGCATATGAGGGTTATGATTTGCGTCCAACGATGGCAGAAACGTTCCCACCTTGCTGTTTGATCTCTTGCTCCGTATAGAGCTGATACTGTTCCGTGATTTTGGCGAGGAAGGTTTGGATGCGTTGGGTCGCGATCTCCCCGTGGGCTTTTTCGCGGCCGCGGAGGATGATCTCGATCTTGAGCTTCTGGCCTTCTTTCAAAAAGTCGAGCGCTTGTGTGAGACGCACCGCGAGGTCGTGCTCACCCATTTTGACCGAGAGGCGGATGCCTTTGACCTCGACTTTCTTGGCGTGCGCTTTTTGCTGGCGCGTCTCTTTGTCCTTCTGGTATTTGAAGGCGCCGAAATCAAGGAACTTGCAGACGGGCGGGCTTTCTTTTGGCGAAACCTCGACAAGGTCGTATTCGCGCTCGTTGGCGAGTGCGACGGCCTCAGACGTTTTCATGACGCCTAGGAATGCTCCGTTTTCGTCGATCACGCGAACTTCCGGCACGGCAATCTGCGCGTTGGAGCGGTATTGCGGTGCGGCTTCACGTTGTGGCGGACGCCGGCGGTAATGGATGCGCATCGGGGGGAATAAATGAGATGAGAATCTTGAATCTTGGAATTAGCAGTGGCGGACCCAGATCTACTTCCGAGATCCCAGATTCCATCCTTCTTAATTATTACTGACTTCCGCTTCAAATGACGCGAAGCGGGCGCATGGTGGAGATGGGGGGAATCGCACCCCCGTCCGTACGTTACAGACGACATAGTCGTGCACAGGCTTGGGCCGCTCAAGGGTTTCGGCGAACGGTGGTCGAGCGGTCGAGACCCGTTTGCCAACATATACAGCCTGTCAACCAGTCGCGGGATATGAGCGCGGTGGTTCAAGCCCGAACGATAACGATCCGTTCCGCAAGGTCGGGCCGCGAAGCGGGGGATCGGCTCAGCTTAAAAAAAATTAAGCGAGAGCGTAAGCTGGCGAAGAAACACGGAACGCCGAAGCGATCGCGCTCTTGGCCTTGCTCAAGACGTTGGCGATTGTCTTGGTTGGGACGGTTTAACGAGTCATCCCGGCTCGGCCTGCCTATGTAGAGAGAAACGAACGTCGAAACTGGTCATCCCCAATATTTTTGTGGGACGTCCCACCCGTTACTCGTCGCGACCACGGAGGTTGCGGCGGAGTTCTCGGTCAATGTCTCGCCCTTTCAGTTTTTCCTTCTTATCGTAGGTTTTTCGCCCACGGCAGAGGCCAAAAGAGAGCTTGATATGACGGCCGCGAGGATACAATGAAAAGGGGACTAATGTCAAGCCTTTTTGCTGGATTTTGCCTCGTAACGCCTCGATCTCCCGGCGCCCCATCAAGATCTTCCGATCCTGATCCGGATTGTATTCAGGGAGCGGGCCAGCCTTGGGATACGCCCGGATATGGGTGCCAACCAGCCAAAGCTCGCTATTTCGGAGCACCACGTAGGCTCCAACAAGCTTTGCGCCACCTGTCCGGACGGACTTTGCCTCATGCCCCAATAACGCCAATCCACCCTCGAATGTCTCGAGGGTCTCATAATCATGCCGCGCTTTGCGGTTTTCGGCGTATACAGTCATTCGTGAGCGTGATCGTAACACACCCTATCCATCAGTAAAACCAGCGTGCTAGACTGGTTTTATCTATGGCCCAATCCGACCGAAACATCAGCATCAAGACGACAACCGTCCTCAAGATCCTAGGCATCTTCGCCATCCTCTATTGCATGTGGTTGATTCGGGACATCCTCGGCTTGTTGGCCGGCGCGCTGTTCCTTGCAGCCCTCATCCATCCCGTGGCGAGATGGGGAGAAAAGCGGAAGATTCCAAAAGGGGTCATGGTGATCGCTGTCTACATCGCCATGTTTGCACTGTTTGCACTTGCGTTCGCTCTTATTATCCCGACGATGTTGGAACAGGTGACGAGCCTCTCAAACACGATCGGTTCATCCCTCACCGCGGTTTCAAGCAGTGTTGAGAGCGTGCGTGAGTTCAGTACGCAGCATGGCCTTGCGGACAACCTCTCGAGCAGCGTGGCATCTCTCCAAGAGCAACTCTCGCATATCGCGACGGGTTTTGTCGGTGCGTTGGGTGATTTATTCGGCGGGATCGCACGTCTTGTCATCGTCCTCGTGATGGCGTTTTACATGGTGGTGCAAGACCGTGAAGCGATCCAGCTTTTCCGGAACCTCGTGCCCGGCCCCTATCAAGAGATGAGTGCGCAGATCGTCGTACGTGTCGAAGAAAAAATCAGCAAGTGGCTATCTGGACAATTGATGCTAAGCCTTGTGATTGGCGTGTTGTATTACATCGGTATGCTTGTGCTTGGGATCGATAGCGCACTCTCGCTCGCGATTTTTGCCGGGTTCACAGAATTTGTCCCATACCTTGGGCCGATTCTTGGTGGTATCCCGATCGTCATCGTTGCGTTCAATGACTCGCCGGTCAAAGCCTTGTTCGCCTTGGGGCTCCTCGCCATCATCCAGCAACTTGAAAACCACGTCATCGTTCCGAAGATCATGCAGAAGGCACTTGGGTTGAACCCGCTCGCAAGCATCATCGCCGTCCTTGTCGGTGCGCAACTGTTTGGGATTGTCGGCGCATTGGTTGCAATTCCTGTCGCGACGGCTGCGTCAGTCGTCCTCACAGAGCTCTATCGGTTCCGCACAGAAAAAGCGGATAGCAACGTATGATTGGGAAGAATGCATTGACGGTGGTCGGCGTATTCGTGGGGATCATCCTCGCGCTCACGTTGGTTGTTGCGTTTGCTGTTGCAAAAACAGGCCTCGTCCACGTTCCCGTTTTTTCGATGTTCTATCACGGGCCTACGCCGGTCCGCGTCGTTGAGTCGGCACCGATTACCGCAAGAGAATTCCAGACACTCCTGACGCGGCAGGTTGCGTCGCAACTTTCTGCTGGACAAACGCAGGGCACGAATATCATGTTGACCGAAGTGCAGCTGACCGGAGCATTGCGCGACGCCATCGTCCAAGCGTTACGGAAAGAAGAAGCAACGGCTGAACACGTCCAGATCGTGGTCACACCAAACTATCTCGAAGTGAGTGGACAGTTGAAGCAGCGTGTCATCACGGCGGACCTGCGCGTCCGGCTTGTGCCCGTCATCGAAGACGGTGGTATTCGTTTTGATGCAACAGACGTCCAGCTCGGGGATTATCCGATCCAGCCGTCCCTCGCGCACCAGCTCGCGGGTAGCGTCCTCTCCCGTGATTTTGGGACGTGGCGAATTTCGTTCGGAGAAATTCGGTTCACATCACTGACGCTCAAGGACGGCGTCCTCGAAATCGACGCAACACCGAACATCCCATGATCCTCTTGTATCGATTTCTTCCGCTCCTGGTCGCCGTACTGGAAGGCGTGCTCTTTTGGTCGCAGATGAATAACCCGCTCACATACCCATGGATCGTTGTGTTTGGGATTATCGCGCTCCCTGCCGCAACGGTTGCCATCGCTTGGAAACGTCTTCCGCTCAGCGATGCGTTTGAGCGAATTTTACCATCATTCATTCTCCTCCTTGCGCTCGCGTTTGCACTCCTTCTTGTTGAAGGACCGCTCGCGGTATGGGCGGTTATCATCATTGCGAGCGTGAGCGTGTTTATCTCCCTCGAGCTCCTCTTCCTTTTGGTGTATGATCCGCCTCGGTATCCGGTGAACGGTATTTCTCGTGCCAACATCGCGTATGTCCCGATTGCGGTGTGGTATGCCGCGTCGACATCCGTCGGGCTTCTCGTCTTTTTACACACGCCACCGATCTGGCACGTGGCGCTCATGACGGTCCTTGGTGCCGTGCTCTTCCGTACGACGGGGCACAGCGGCGCATCGCTCCATGAAAAAGCGGTGTGGTCGTTGCTCGGTGCGCTGGTCGGCGTGCATATTGGTCTCCTCGGGATCATGTTGCCGATCTCGATGCCGATGCATGGGCTGATCGCCGCGTTCCTCGTTTCTGTCACACTCCGTGCCCGCCGGTATTTGTACGCACCGCACCCATCCCCGCGCCAGGCGTGGATCGAAGGTGTCGCCGCCGTCCTCCTCTTTGTCACGTCACTCTCTACAGCAAAATGGCTCTAAGCCGTATGTCCCTTCCGAAGCTCGCACCCCGTACGTCGCAACTTGGCACGATCGTGTTGCTTTTTGTGTTGTCTGCAACCGCTGGTGCACTTGCTGGTGCAACGGCCGCATACGTTGTGACGCCAACGCTCATCCCGACGGGGCCGCTGGTCGTTTCGACAAGCACCACGCCTATCGTCCCAACGAGCACTGCATCCGTTGAACCGTCGCTCGTTCCCGTTGATTCACGTCTTGCCGTGCCCCTCCTCCCTTCAAATTTTTTGACGCGTCGTTCCAGTCCGGTCGCTTCGCTCTATCGCAAACCACGCGGCACTACTACTGAAGACCGGACGTTGTCTGATGACCGCCTGCTTGGTCAGGCCGTTGCGCTGACATCCGATGGGTGGTTTGTGACGACGGCTGCCGTTCTCGGTGCATTGCCTCTCGCTGACCTCACGCTTTGGCAGGGGAATACGCCTCACGTCGTCACGCTGGGATACATTGACCACGTGAATGGAACGGTCTACCTCAAGATCGATGCGCGCGACCTCACGACGCCAGCATTTGGTGACGTTGAACGCCTCGAACTTGGGACAGAAGCCTGGACCGAACGTCGTCCCGGATCATTTGCACCGAACCTCATCACCTCGCTCACCGAAGGGCTTGGAGCAGAGATCATCTCGAGCGAACTCACGACACGTCGCATCACGTTATCTGGGAATACACAGACGGGAGATATTGGTTCACCAGTGTGGGATGCTCGTGGGTCATTGCTTGGGCTCGTCGAAAGCGGGGCAGGGAAGCCTGTGAGCGTCATTCCCGCATCCAGTATCTCGGCGTCCTTTGCATCACTTCTCTCAAACGGCTCGATCGCGCATGCGATTCTTGGTGTTCGCGCAACAGATCTCACGACATGGAAGTTTGATGGAGATCGTGGCGCACTCCCGATGCATGGCGTCTTGCTTCGTGATGACCGAAAGACGGGCAAGCTCGCCGTCGTCAAAGATTCTGCGGCAGCAAAAGCTGGGCTGCACGCAGGTGACGTGATCCTTGGCATTGAACGTGATATGCTGGACGGGACTCGCGACCTCGGAGAGATCGTTGCGGATTACCGGCCAGGCGCAAGTGTCACGCTCCATGTGTTGCGAGGGACGAGCGAACTCTCTCTTCCGCTCATCTTTGGAAGCCTTGTGACAAGTGAGCCGCTCAAATAGTCGTATGCCTACTTCGAACCTTGTTCACATTATGGTCCGCCGCTGGCGCACCATCGGGATCGCAGCTCTGATTGGGTTGGTGTTGGCGTTAGGTTTTTCGCTTATCCAGCCGCTCCGCTATTCGTCGAGCGTCCGCTTGCTGATCACCCAGACAAACGTGACGGGACTCGATCCATACACCGCCATCAAATCAACTGAGCGGATCGCACAAAACCTTTCAGAAGTCGTGTACACATCAAGCTTCTTTAATGCCGTGATGGCGAATGAGAGTATTGATCGGAACTATTTCCCAACAGACGAGATCTCCAAGCGCCAAAAGTGGCAAGACACCATTGCGACGAGCGTTGTGCCCGATACAGGTATCATGGTCGTGACGGCCTATCACACGAGCCGCGAACAAGCGCAGGACCTTTCGCTCCAGGTCGCGCAGCAGATTTCGACCCAGGCCCCGAATTACTTTGGCTATTCCGTCCGCGTCCAGGTGATTGATGACCCTCTCCCATCGCGATTTTTTGCAAAACCAGACTTCCTCCGCAACGGCCTGATGGGTCTTGTGGCAGGATTCCTCATCGGAACCGCCTGGATTCTTGGAAAGGTACGGGATTAGGAGATGCGCGAAGTGACAACCAGCCTTGACAAACGGGCTGGTTTTTGGTATAAGGGAGACCTACGGAAAGAGGCCAAAAGCGTGCTTTTTAGCTGAGTATTGCCAAAAACGAGGTATTGGGTGTAAACCGTAAGTCGGGTATTGACAAAATAGCCAATTTGTGGTATTGTCCCTCGTTCCCTAAAAGACCAATTGCTGGGTATCTGAAGCCGTTCCGTGTCGTGTTTGGGAATTTTCCTCCTTTCCCAAACGCTTCACGGGACGACTCCAGCTTCTCAAGAACTGGGCCCCAATAGTGGGGTGACTCGTTCGTTTCACACCGTACCAACTGCCCCTCGCGGGGCCATCTCTGGGTAAAACCAGAGGCGGCCGCGAGGCCGTAGAAAGGTCAACATGCAATTCAAGACCTCGGCGGCCTTTTCGGCCGTACTCGTTTTCGTCTCGATGATGTTCGCCAACATGGCGTTCGCTCAGCCCGCTCCTCCGACGACGCCCAAGCCGACGTGCGAGGCCGACCCCAAGGTCGCGAACAATGCGATCGACCTGATGTGGGCCGATCAGTACTGCCGCGACAAGGTCACTGGCGGCACGGGTGGCACCAAGCCGGTTCCGCCCACCGGACAGTGGTCCATCGTCTGCGGTCCGAACACCGTGCAGAACGGGATTCTGGACTGCGCCTGCGACCCTCTCAAGGTCGAGGAGGCCAAGGCGGCTGACGACGAGCTCGTGAAGCTCGATCTCATCGACAGCACGCGCCTCGTCAAGGTGATCGCGTGTGTCCCCACGGCGATCAAGGCGAAGATCGATCAGGAGGTGATCGATACGTCGAAGTTCGCCACCAAGGAGGACCTCGACAAGCTCCGCGCGGAGTGGGAGAAGTGGAAGACGGAACACGTCGTCACTCCCACGCTCCTCGGGGGCGACAACTGGGAGGAGATCACCCACGAGATCGAGCTTCTCAAGAAGCGCAAGACGTCCGACATGGACCTCTACGTCGGCCTCACGGCTGGCGTTGGCACCCGAAACGATGTCATGGGCGCCTTCGGTCTCACGGGTGGAGTCGACGGGTGGATCGGTAAGCGCTTCGCTCTGGGCATCCAGGCAAGCGTCGGTCTCGAGATCGAGCCCGCGGACAGCGACCAGGTTTCGCCCTGGTTGTACGTCCAAGGTTCGGTCCTGGGGCACTTCTCGCTCGACGAGAACCGGCACTTCGTGCTCGGCGTCGGTCCCAGCTTTCGTCAGACCATCCGCCCCGCCGCAAGCGGGAACGGAATTCCGGGGAACTTCTTCGGAGGTTCGTACGGTGGTCGGCTCGAGCTGAGGATCCAGCCCGCGCAGGTTCCGATCGGGATCATCCCGTTCCTGGAGCTTGGCGGCGGTCCAGTCGCTGGCTGGGTCGACGGCAAGAAGTTCGAGGGAACCATGTTCCAGGGCGTCTTCGGTGTCGACCTCGTCGCCATCGGAGGCATCATCTTCAACAAGGAGGCGAGTAAGTAGTTCTTTCAACGGTCGAGGCTCGTAGCCTCACCAGTGCCCCGACGTTTGCAATTCTTGCAAGCGTCGGGCTCCCACACGAAGTTTCGACTGAGTCGAGCCTTCATGCGGGAGGTCACCGTCCCGATCCCCTACAAAGGAGGTTGGCACGGCCATCCCACGCTCGTTTCTCATCACAAAGATTTAGATTTAGAGGTTCATCGATGGTTCGATGAGCTTCCCACGTCACCTCGTAGGTGGCGGATCAATTTCGATCCGCCCCTCATGGGCGGTCTCATACCCCCAAGAAAGAGGCTCACAATGAAGCTCAACACCACGATCGGTTCTCTCGTTTCGGCTCTCTCGCTCGCCTCGTTCGTCGCGCTCGGTTCCGCCTGCTACCCCAACCTCGACAACGACGGTGAGGGCGGCGACGGCGGGAACAGCTCGACGGGCAGCAACCACCCACAGTCCTGCGATGCGGACATGGACGGGTTCAACGCCATGGGCTGCACCGACAACAGCGGCAAGCCGTCGACGGACTGCAACGACCACAACGACAGCGTCAAGCCGGGCGCGCAGGAGATCTGCGGGAACGGCAAGGACGACAACTGCAGTGGTCTGATCGACGAGAACTGCGGCAACAACCAGCCCCAGGACAGCGACGGCGACGGCTACGCCGACAACGTCGACTGCTTCCCGACCGATCCCAACCGCCACCCCGGCTGCGCGGAGATCTGCGGGAACGGGCAGGACGACAACTGTAGTGGCCAGACAGACGAGGGCTGCAACACGACGGGCAGCTGCGGTAGCTGCAACGGGTCGACGACCTCGGGTGGCAACACCACGACGGGTGGCGGCACGAACGCGGCGACCTGCTCCGTGACCTTCACGGTCTCGGGGATGCAGGCCACGGGCTCGAAGTACCTGTTCGGTGAGTTCCAGAGCAAGCAGTACATCCCGTACGAAGCGCACTGGATGCCCGCGGGCTTCTGCACGCAGGCGTCGCCCGGCTTCCCGTCCAACGTGGACAGGCTGTGCGACATCTCGAGCGGTACCTGCACCATCACGGTGCCCAACCACTCGTTCGTCCTCGCGCAGATGACCGCGAACGACACCAACGTCTACCTCACGAAGTGCCGCCACTACGGCGACAGGGCGTGCTGGTCGGGCGGCGGTCAGCACCAGACCAACGGGTCGCTCAACGCTTCGGTCAACGGGGTCCTCGTGACGCCGGTGATCGAGGACAACGCGGACAACCTGGACAAGCCTGGTGGTGCTTGCTACGGCCTGCCAACGCAGGATCCGGCCTGCTGCAAGAACAGCGCGCCCGAGATCGTGACGGGCAACGCTCGCGTCCCGGTCGACTGCTGAGTCGATCGAACCTCACGCTGAGATGGTCCTAGACCGTCTCAGCAAACCTCAACTCATTCCTTCGGATCTTAGAAGGAACTCACCCCTCGGGACTGCATGTGCTTCAGCATATGCATCCCGGGGGCTTTTGTTTTTAATAAGACAATTAGGGTTGACAAACCAGGGGTTCCTATGGTAAACGTAGTCCACCCCGAACTAGTTGTAGCTCCTTCGACAACCTACCTGGAGGCACCGATGCCCACCCCCCGGACGATTCTTCTCATCGTTGTCTCGTTCTTCGTCTCGGCCATGGTGGCTAAGACCGCTCGCGCCGACCTGGCGTCGTGCCAGAAGGCTTGTGAGCTGACTGGCAGGCTCGTCTGCGGCAGCGCCTCAGACATCAAGAAGGCGTGCGCGGGGATCGCGGATTGCGATGCACTCAGCGCCGACGACGCAAAGGTTGCGGACACGATCTGCGACCAGTGCCGTGCCGGCCAGCAGGCCTGCGACGTGGCAACCCCACCAGTCGTCACGCCTTCGACCACCCCGACCACCCCCGCGACTCCGACGACGAATGGTGGCACCAAGCCAACCATGACCGCGGAACAGTTCTGCAAGATGCAGGGCTACGTGATGGTCGACGGCGTCTGCATGACGCCAACCCTGGTCGGGAACCAGCTCATCGAGCTGCGCAAGGACGTCAACGAGCTGAAGAAGAAGGACGAGGTGACCGACGAGCAGATCGTCGCCATCAAGTCCCGCATCGAGAAGCTCGAGACGGCGTCGAACATGCCCGAACAGTACAAGACCTACCTCAAGAAGATCATCGATTCCAACATGGGTTGGGTCAACGAGCGTTTCGAGGCAGTCGACTACCGCATGGGCCTGCAGGACGTTTCGAACGCCGCAATCTCACAGCGCATCGACACGAACGAGCGGGTGATCGGCCAGGTTAACGACCGGGTGAAAAAACTCGAGAAGAGCCCACAGAGCGGCTTCCTCGGATTTCAAGCGGGCGGATTCGTCCTCGCGCATCCCCGGTCGCTCAACGACGACACGGTCTTCGAAGTCGGCGGGAAGGTCCGCTGGGTTCCCAAGCTCGTCGAGCACCTGCGCCTCCCGATCGGTATCGGTGGCGCGTACGGCGGCGACACCCCACACGGGTCAGCCACCGTCCTCCACATCGAGGGCGGGCTCATGCTCGACGTCGCGAACTTCTTCCACTTGGAAGGCGGGTTCATCATGGACCGTGCCTTCGTGGACGACAGCAAGACCGCATGGTCCTTCATGGGTGGGTACTTCCAGCCAGAGCTCTGCCTGCCGAACGACCTCACGGCGTGCCTTCAGCTCACCGCTGCCGTCGGCGGGATGAACGCCTTCCGCAAGGATGAAGGCGACGTGACAACGATGGTCGACGGTGAGCTGGGCGCCAGCATCGTCATCTCGTATCTTCCATAAGACCTCCTCGGAGGTCTTTTTTCTTTTGTGCTACCATCCGACCATGTCGCTCAGCAACGGGATCATTGGCCACGCCGCGCAGCTTCGTCTTCTTGAAGCGGCACTTCCGCATCCTGCGCCAGGATATCTTTTTGTTGGTCCACGTCACCTCGGTAAACGCACGATCGCAGAACGGTTTGCGACGTCACTGCTTGGGCTCGAAGGAACGAAGCTCCCAAACGTCCATCCCGACCTCATCCGTCTTGTTCCCGAAGAAGGAAAGGTCCAGGTTTCTGTCGAAATTGTCCGCGACGCGCGTGTCCGTTTGAGCGAGCGTCCTCTGGTCGGACCACGTATCGTCGCCTTCATTCCTGAGCTTGAGCGATTGAATGAGGAGGGGATGAACGCACTCCTCAAAGTGCTCGAAGAACCACCTGCCGGCGCAGTGTTTGTGTGTGTCGCGGAGTCGCTCGCCCGCATCCCTGCAACGATCAAGAGTCGTTTGGTGATCCTTCCGTTCTCCTCGGTTTCACGGAGCGAGATGGAGGCAGGCGGCATCAATGGATCACGAATTGAATCATCACGTGGACGGCCAGGTTTAGCGATCGAGCCGGTCGAGCAAGACGTCATCTCGCCACAGCGGTTTGTGTCGGCAAAAACGACAGGGGAGAGGCTCGCAATTATCGACGCACTAGCAAAAGTTTGCGATTCATCGGATAATGGTGTGGACGCCTGGAATGAGGCGCTCGATGTGTGGGCAGAATGCAGTCGCGTTGCCCTCATGTCACAACCCGTTATCGCGTACGTCACAGGGTCAGCGATCATCGCTGCACGGGGGATGGTTGGGAGCGCGCTCTCACCACGCCTCGCGCTCGATGCCGCCGCGATCCGTCTTGCATCGCCTGATCCACTCAGTAATTTGTTTCCATCACACTTACCTCGCGCGTTCCATCCAATCTTTCTTACCCACTCGTGATTTGTATGCACACCTTTAAACGCTCCTTCCGTGTCGCCATCCTTCCTGCGATGGCTCTTGTGTTATTCGGCCAAGGTTGTCTTGGCACCGGCTCATCCACTCCGCAGGGACCGAACGGCGGTGTCTGGAAAACGACGGACCGCGGACAGGTCTGGGCTAATAAGCGCGCGCTCGTCCAAAGCTCAAAAGTGACGGCTGGAGCTGCAGCGCTCAACATTGTCGACATGGTGCTCGACCCGCAAGACAACAACACGGTCTATCTCGCGACAGCGGAGAACGGGATGGTCTTTTCGCTTGATGGGGGAGATTCCTGGCAGCTCGCGAAGGGCTTGAATACCGGAAAAGTAAATGCCGTGGCGGTTGACCCAAAGAACAAGTGTACGGTCTACGCCGCACGTGCCAACGAAATCTATAAGACAGAAACCTGTGGCCGCGATTGGACCAAGATTTTCTTTGATCCACGCACGGACAAACAATTCACGCGTCTGATCGTCGACTGGTTCAACCCAACGAACCTCTATGCCGGAAGTTCAGAAGGGGACATCTTCAAATCGCAAGACGCAGGGTTGTCATGGGCAACATCAAAGCGTGTTGAAGGTAGCCCAATCAGCGACATGGCGATGGATCCACGCGACTCACGGTTGATGTACGTCGCAACTCTTGGAAGTGGCGTCTGGAAGACGGCAGATGGTGCGGTGAGCTGGACGCAGATCAGCAAACAATTTGGCGAAGAATATCGTGATGCGCGTCGTGCGACAAAGGTTGTCATTGACCCGAAAGCGGTAAACACGCTCTACGTCGTCTCAAAATACGGGATCATCAAATCAGGTGACGGGGGATCAACTTGGAAAGCACTCAACCTGACGGCACCGCCAGAAACCATCAAAATCTCCGCGCTTGCGATCGATCCGAACGACAACAAGAAAATGGTGTACACCGGCCCAACAACATTTACCCTCACGAGTGACGGTGGTGCAACATGGACCGCAAAGAAACTCCCAACAACAATGGGCGGCTCCGCGCTCCTCATCGATCCAAAGAATGGGGATACGATTTACTTGGGGACGACGGCATTGAAGCAGCAATAGCCCATATCCTCCCCCTTACGAAGGGGGAGTTAGAGGGGGTTCTGTCCGTCCGAAGGGGAACCTCCTCTTACCCCTCCTTCGTAAGGAGGGGAATTCCAGCGTTTGACGGAAACGCCAAAAACTGGCAAGATTTTGCTTACAAAACTTCTTATGGCCAACCATGTTGACGATGCAAAACAGCAGTTTGCAAATGTAATCGAACATCTCGAAAAAGAGTTGCACAACCTGCGTTCTGGCCGTGCCAACTCATCGATGGTCGAAGAGCTTCCTGTCGAAGTCTATGGCTCGATGATGGAACTAAAGGGCGTTGCCTCGATTTCTGTTCCTGACGCCAAGACGATCCAGATTGAACCGTGGGATAAGAACAACCTCAAAGATATTGAAAAGGCGATCCAAGCCTCGTCACTTGGACTCACCCCAAACGTTTCAGGGACGACGATCCGTCTGATCATGCCGCCAATGACAGAAGAGAACCGCAAGGCACTCGTCAAAGTCTTGGGCCAGAAAGCGGAACAGGCCAAGATCGGAATCCGCAACGTCCGCGAAGAAGTTCGTGATAACGTCTCATCTGAAGAAAAAGCCAAGTTGATTGGTGAAGATGAAAAATTCCGTCAGTTTGAACAGCTCGACAAAGTCGTTGCCGAAGAAAACGCGAAAATTGAAAAGATCTCCAAAGAAAAAGAAGAGGAAATAATGACAATCTAGGCTCTCGTCTACCCCAAATATGCCCATCTCCTCTGAACAGAAAATGGATTTGCTCGTCTCGCTCTGCAAGCGACGCGGGTTTATTTTTCCAGGTTCAGAGATTTATGGTGGGTTTGCCAATTCGTGGGACTACGGTCCATACGGCGCTGAGCTGAAGAAGAACATCAAAGACGCCTGGTGGAACCGGTTTGTCCGTGCACGTGGCGATGTTGTTGGCCTCGAAACGCCAATCATCATGAACCCGAAGGCGTGGGAAGCGTCCGGTCACATCCAAACATTCTCTGATCCGCTCGTCGATTGCAAAAAGTGCAAACGTCGCTATCGTGCCGACCACTTGCTCGAAGCAAAACAGGCAGAACCAGGCTACGACAAAGAGAATCCAGTCGATATCAAAGACATCAAGTGTCCAAACTGCGGCGGCGAGCTCACGGACATTCGTCATTTTAATTTGATGTTCAAGACGAACGTAGGCGTCACAGACGACGCTTCCTCTGTCGCATATCTCCGTCCAGAAACTGCCGGCGGCATGTTCGTCGCATGGAAGAATGTGAAAGACGTCGTACGCAAACGGTTGCCATATGGGATCGCGCAGATTGGGAAGGCATTCCGAAACGAAATCACGCCCGGGAACTTCATTTTCCGGACACGTGAATTCGACCAGATGGAAATTGAGTATTTCGTGAAACCAGCCGACGCGCCTCGCGCCTTTGAGGAATGGCTCACAGAAATGAAGTCTTGGGTTACGGATGTGCTCCGCCTCAAGCCAGAAAACGTTGTCTATCATGAAATCGAGGAAGCGGATCGTGCCTTCTATTCCGCTCGCACCATCGACATCGAATACCAATATCCATTCGGTCAAAAGGAACTGTACGGCCTTGCGAATCGCACAGATTACGATCTTTCTCGCCACCAGGAATTTTCTAAGGAAGATTTGCGCTGGCTCGATCCAGAAACGAACGAGAAGCTTCTTCCATTCGTCGTTGAACCAACGTGGGGCTTGGATCGTAGTGTCTTAGCAGTCCTCTGTGAGCATCTTGATATTGATGAAGCAGACACGAGCGAAGAAGGGGAGAAGGAGCCTCGGATGGTCCTTCGTCTGCCTCCGGGTCTCGCACCGGTCAAAGCTGCTGTTCTCCCTCTCACCAAGAAAGACGGCCTCCCAGAAATCGGGGAAGCTCTCGTCGCCTCGCTCCGCAAGATCGGTCTCATGGTTGAATACGACGAGTCCGGTTCGATTGGGAAGCGTTATCGCCGTCAGGACGAGATTGGGACGCCATGGTGTTTCACCATTGATCCAGAGACGAAAAACGATAACAAAGTCACTGTTCGCGATCGCGATGCCATGACGCAAGAGCGCATTTTAATCGCTGAGGTCCCAGCGTGGGTCCAGCCAAAACTATGAAGCCCATCCGTCATCAATTACGTAATGGCATGAGTGCCATCTTGGTCCCGCAAAAAGGCGCGACCTCGATGACGATCTTCGTGATGACGAAAGTCGGTTCACGCTATGAGACGCGGAAGATCAATGGCGCTTCGCACTTCATCGAACACTTGATGTTCAAAGGAACGAAGAAGTACGCGACAACAGAGATCCTCACACGGACGCTCGACCAGTTCGGTGCGGAGTACAACGCGTTCACTGGAAAAGATCTCACCGCCTATTACATCAAGATGGACGCGGCAAAGACGCCACTCGCGATCGACCTGCTCCATGAGATGCTCTTCAAATCCAAATACGAACAGAAAGAGATGGACCGAGAGCGGGGAGTGATTATCGAGGAGATCAACATGTACGAGGATAACCCACGGATGCACCTCGATGACTTGCTCGAAGAAGCGCTGTTCCCAGATTCTACTCTTGGTTGGAACATCGCCGGTCCTCGGGAAATCATCAAGACCGTCTCGCGTGATGACCTCATCGCCTATCGCGACAGCTATTACATCCCAGAACGCATGACGGTCGTGGTCGCTGGGAAGATTGTCCCAGGCGTGATGCAGCTCCTCCAAAAATCATTTGGTTCCGTCAAACCGCCAAAGAAGCGGATGGATAACGCGTTCACGCCGTTTGTTCAACCAAAACGTCTCGACGATGCAGTGAAACTCCAAGACAAACAAACGGAACAGGTCCAGCTCGCCATCGCTTTCCACGGCATCAAGATCGGAAGTAAGGATATTCCCGCAGCGACGCTCCTTGCAACGATTCTTGGCGGCAGCATGTCGTCTCGTCTCTTCATCCAGATCCGCGAACGTCGTGGTCTCTGCTATTCGATCCGTGCGTCGCACGAAGCGCTCGAAGATATCGGTGTCTTCTCAATCAGCGCAGGCCTCGATAAGAAACGCGTCGACGAGGCGATGAAAGCAATTTTCAAGGAACTGAAGCTCATCAAGAGTAGCCTTGTCAAACCAGAAGAGTTACGCCGTGCCAAAGACCACATCCGTGGACGGACGATGCTCGCATTTGAGGATTCCTCGACGCAAGCGGACTGGTATGGGCGACAATGGACCTTCCAAAAGACCCTCGAAACGCCAGAAGAAAAGATGCGCCGCCTCGAAAAAGTGACGGCGTCGGATATCCGTCGTGTTGCCAAACTGATCCTGCAATCGGAGCGTATGGCCGCTGCCGCGATCGGACCGTTTAAGAAAAAGGCAGAATTCGCTAAGATGATGAAATGGTAAGTATATGAAGAAACTCCTTATCGCCAACTGGAAGATGCATTACGGTCCTGTGAAAGCAGGTGCCTGGATTCGCGCGTTCCGCCGTGAACGCCTCCCGAAAGACCTCGACGTCGCTGTTGCAGCGCCATTTGTGTCCCTCGCCGCAGTGCGCGCCTCGCTCGGACGCGCCTCGATCCCAGCGCTCGCAGCTCAAGATGTGTTCTGGCAAGAAGAAGGTGCATTCACAGGCGAAATTGCCCCAGGGATGCTGACGGAGTTTGGAACGGCCTATTGCCTCGTTGGTCACAGCGAACGCCGCATGCACCTCGGAGAAACGGATGAGATGGTCGCAAAGAAAGCGGCTGCTGTCCAAAAAGCTGGAATCTCGCCTGTGGTTTGCGTCGGTGAAACAGACGCGCAATACAAAAAAGGGGAGACGAATAAGGTTATCCGCGCCATGGTGCAGGCAAGTCTCGCTGGGGTGAAAGCTGATGGTCGTGCTCCACTCGTGATCGCCTACGAACCGGTCTGGGCAATTGGCAGTGGTCGCCCATGCTCGCCACAAGACGCAAAAGAAGTTCACGATGTGATTCGTAGCGTGCTCAAAAAAAAGTTTGGTTCTGCCTCTGACGAAATTCGCGTCATTTATGGCGGCTCCGTCGACGTCCGTAACGTTTCGGAATACCTCACGACAACCGGCATCGAAGGCGCACTTGTTGGTGGCGCCTCGCTCGACCCACGCGGGTTCGGCTTGCTCTGCCGTGCGGCAATTCCAGCGTGAGGCAGAAGGTTTTAGGTGTTAGGTGTGAACTAAAACCTAGAACCTAGAACCTAAAACCCGACACCTCCAACCTCCCCATGCTCTACTGGATCACCCTCCCCATTGCTCTCATTGCCCTCGTGATATTCATCGCGACGCTTTTGAAGCACTGGAAAGAGATTCGGTTGCTTGATCCAGATTCGATCAAAGAAGAACGCGTCCGCCAAAAGCGCGAAGAGATCATCCAACAGCGTTTTGACCGGATGAAGTCTGGTGCCGTCGCACCATTGCGTACGATGTGGCAACATGTCTCCGTTGCAGGTAAAAAGAGTTTCCACGGCGCATACCTCAAACTGATCCGTCTCGATCGGTTCTATAAACAGGCGAAGGCGCCGTTTGCGTCCGTCGCACCATCCGTGAAAGACAAGCTTCGTTCGCTGTTGGACGAAGCGCGTTCGCTTGCCCGCGACCAAAAATGGGCAGATGCGGAACGTCGTTATCTAGAAATCCTTGGGATGGATGACCGCAACCTCGATGCCTATAAAGGCCTTGCGGCAATTTATCTCAAACAAAAATTGTACCCACAAGCCCGTGAAACGTTTGAGTTTTTGATGCGCACAAAGAAAGCGGACGCTTCATGCTACGCCGGTATGGCCGAGATCTACGAAGCGGAGAAAGACCTTCCAAAAGCAGAGGAGATGCTTCGCAAAGCCCTCGACCTCCAGCCGCGCCTTGCCCAACGCTACGTTGAACTCGCTCAATTTTTCTTGAACCACGACGACGCGCAGGACGCTTGGCCGCTCCTCAAGCAAGCCGTCGAACTCGAGCCAAAAAGCGGCAAATACCTCGAGCTGACTCTCGATACCGCCATCCAATTGGGCAACCGCGAAGAAGCCCGCCGCCTCTACGATAAGTTCCGTTTAGTCTCAGAAGATAGGCCAAAATTGCAGGTTTATAAGGAGAAGATCGAGGAGATCCAGGGCGCCTAGGGGACCTTTGACAACCCCCTGGAAAACGGCTACACTCTCCGCACGCTCAATCTGAAAATAAGAGCCCACTGCCGGTGTAGCTCAGCTGGTTAGAGCAGCAGTTTTGTAAACTGCAGGTCGTCGGTTCAAATCCGACCACCGGCTCCATCCTCCCACGAGCGGAGGCCCACCGGTCAAATACTATCTATGTCGCAAGATAACCTCATCAAGTTGGAGTGCACCAATTGCAAACGCGTGATGTACCATTCGACCAAGAACAAGAAAACGGTCAAGGCACGTCTCGAGCTCAAGAAGTTCTGCAAAGAGTGCAAATCCCACAACCTCCACAAGGAGACCAAATAACCTGAACACGTCCAACCGGGACGTGGTTTAGGTTCATGCCGTAGTAGCTCAGCTGGTAGAGCACTTCCATGGTAAGGAAGAGGTCACCGGTTCAATCCCGGTCTGCGGCTCCATATCCGAGAAATCCTTACCGGATCGATCGGAAGTTCCTCTGACTTGTTTTTGCACTCGTGCAAAAACAAAGCGCAGGCGGCGGACGAAGTGAAAGGAGGGCGTTGGACGCCTGACTGAAACGAAGCTCCGCTTCGCCGAGCACGGGTAGGTACCGAAGCGGTCAAACGGGGCAGACTGTAAATCTGCTGGCATACGCCTTCCAAGGTTCGAATCCTTGCCTACCCACCAGGAAAAAACATCGCGTGAGCGGTGTTTTTTCGTTCTATGGAATCTATTTTGTGATATCCTTTGGGTAACGTCCTATGCCGATAAAACGTTTCTTCCAACTTCTTCTCGCAATCGTGATTTGCCTGAGCGCCGGTGCGCTTGGGGCGCTCTTCACATCCACCGAAGTTCCGGGGTGGTATGCGACGTTGGTTACACCGCCGCTAAACCCACCGTCGTGGGTCTTTGGGCCGGTCTGGACGACGCTCTATGTGCTCATGGGGATCGCCGCATTTTTAATCTGGTCGAAAGGCTTCAAGCGGAAAGACGTTCGAACGGCGCTCGCGGTCTTTGCGTTTCAGCTCGTGTTGAATACGTTATGGTCCTTTCTCTTTTTTTGGCCTGCATCAGATCGGGCTTGCGGCCGTCGATATCCTCGTGCTTTGGACGGCGATTATCGGGGCAATGGTTCTCTTCTTTCGTCTCTCGCGCTCGGCCGGCTGGTTGCTCGTGCCATATCTCCTCTGGGTGAGTTTTGCGACCTATCTCAACATCGCTATCTGGCGCTTGAACTAACGAAAGAGTCGAAAACGACAAATGATCTAATTTCTCTTATTTGCGTGATATACTCCGTCCACTCTATATGCGTATCCAAACCTTTCTCCTCCCTATCGTTGCGTTATCCCTTGTTGGCGCAGGCTGTAACCCGATCGAAAATCTGAAGGAAAAAGCGATGAATGGCATCGTTGATAAAGCGATTGAGCACACGGTCAAAACACAGACAGGGAAGGACGTGGATGTGAATATCAAAGATGGCGGGATGCAGGTGACAGGGGAGGATGGCGCGAACTTTGCGATGGGTGAGAATCTTAAGCTGCCGGACAACTTTCCGTCTGACATCCCGGTCTACGGTTCCGTTTCTATCAAGAGCTCTTCTATCGATACGAAGAAAGGTTCTGTTTTCCTCATCATGAGTTCGAAGGATAAAGCCGAAGACATTGTTGCGTGGTACAAGGAGCAGGCCAAAGCAAAAGGCTGGACGCAAAAGTCATCGCTTGAGATGAGCGAGGGGAACTATATCGTTTCGTTTGAGAACAAGGATAAGGCAACATTTGCTATCACGATCACACAGGGTGAAGACGAAGAAGAAACGGGGATCACGTTGACCCGTTCAGAGACCCAGCAATAAAAAAAAATTATTCCACTGAAACGACCCCGTACATCACGGGGCCGTTTGCTGTTTGGATGGTAACGGTTTCGCTGGCAGTCTTTCCAAGTAGCGCGTCCCCAAGAGGGGAGACGTGTGAGATGCGTCCTTTCGATGGGTCAGATTCTCTCGGCCCCACAATGTGATAATCTTTTTGTTTGCCATTCACACTTACGACAACATGCGATCCCAGTCTGATCTTCCCATCGGTCCCACCATCACCGATTGTGATCGCGCGCTTCAGCCGTTCCTTGATTCCAAAAATCCGTCCATCAATCCGCGAGAGCCGCATCTTGGCGTCTTGGTATTCTGCGTTCTCGGAGAAGTCACCAAGTGACAATCCAAACTGGAGGTCTACAACAATCTTTGGGCGCTCGTCCTTCTCAAGCCGCACAAGCGTCTTTTTGAGGTTTTCGATCCCCGTCGCCGTCAGGTATTCTGGCCCTTCGACCTCGAGGGCTTGACGATCTTGCTGCGATTTCCGTTTGGGGAGCTGCATGGGGGTATACTACTGGCATATGAAGAAATTTTCTATCCTTCTCCTCGCTAGCCTGGTTCTAGGTGCTGGCTGCCGCGCGAATACGCAAGCAACCATCACGACAGAACCACAGCCCCAGGTTATGGTTCCGAGCCAGCCATCAGAGCCATTACCAACGGATGCAAATGGCAATCCAAAGACGGGTGATGCAGAGCTAGATGGGTACATCAACGACGGTGCGATGCTCGATAGCGACGCAAGCATCCAAATGGATGATGCAACTGCGGACAATCCGCCGAGTGGCTCCTCAGATGAGGACGCATCTATTTATTCAAACTTGTAGTATACTGTGGAGGATGTCAGTACATGGCTGGAAAGGCCTCTATATCACTGCTGGAATACTTTTCTTGCAGGTGTTTTTATTTGCCCAACCTGCCAAGGCAGAGGTCATTAAGAATACGTGGCTGACGGATAGTATTGTGAATGCCATGGTGCTTGATACGGATGGGACCGCATATCTCGGAGGGAGCTTCACATACATCGCCCCATTTTACGGGCAGTCAGTGGCGTTCGATCTTACGACCGCTTCAGCGAACGCCTCGTTCCCAAAGTTCAATGGACGCGTCATGAGCGTCATCTCGGATGGTTCTGGTGGATGGTACGTTGGGGGTGGTTTTACATACGCAAATGAAGTTGCACGAAATAACTTGGCGCATGTCTTTTCTGACGGGTCGCTTGATACGTCGTGGAATCCCAATGTCACGGTAACTGTTGGGGCGAACTCCGGGGTCAAGACGATGCTCCTCTCTGGTACGACGCTCTATATCGGGGGTGAGATCACAGCAGTTGGAGGAGTGTCGCGCTCTATCGCAGCAGCAGTTAATACAGGGACCGGCCTCGCGACATCCTGGAACCCGAACGTGACAGGAACGACCGTATTGACATTCGAACTGGCGACGTCAACAATTTTTCTTGGGGGGACCTTTACGGCTGCTGGTGGTGTATCGCGGACGAACCTGACTGAGCTTAATGTGACCTCAGGCTCATCTACCGGATGGAACGGGACGATTTCTGGTGGGGACGTCCGTGATTTGAAGGTGTTTAATGGCCTGCTCTATGTCGGGGGTAACTTTACCTCGGCAGGTGGTTCAACGAGGAACCGTTTGGCAGCCCTCAGCCTTACGACGGGCTCATCGACAAGTTGGAACCCAAACGCGAGCAACTTCATCAACTCGATGGCGTTTTCTACATCCACAGTTTATGTCGGAGGAAATTTCATTACGATTGGAGGACAAAGTAGGAACCGCTTAGCTGAGCTCAATTTGACGTCAGGGTCATCAACATCCTGGAACCCAAATGTCGGGAACACGATTACGGATATGAGCCTCGTTGGGTCAAGTCTCTATGTCGCTGGGACGATTACGAGTATCGGCGGGCTCTCGCGTTTGGGTGTTGCCGAAATAAGTACTGCCTCAGGTTCATCTACATCATGGGACCCGCTTATCCGCACGGGGGATGCAAACGCATTTGCAATCTCTGGATCCACACTCCTTGCCGGATTTTCGGCGCTTCCACAGCCGCCGGCTGTTGGGGTGACGAACCGGAGCAGGCTGCTCTCGCTCGATTCGTCGGGTGTGCTTACGAGCTGGAATCCAAATGCAAGCGGGACGGTGAGCACGATGGTACTCACGACATCGACCGTGTTGGTTGGTGGGGCATTTACGGCTATTGGCGGCGATGCACGCAATCGGTTGGCAGAAATCAGCAAAACAACTGCATCAAGTACCTCGTGGAACCCAAACGCAAACAATTCCGTTACACGGATGCTTATGGACGGAAACACTCTTTATATCGGGGGGACATTCACGACCATCGGAGGTGCTTCACGTAGCGAATTGGTAGCCCTTGATTACTCGTCGGCATCACCAACCGCATGGAATCCTAACGTAGCAGGTGGGCAGGTAAGTACGATTGCCACGGGGACGTCCAGCATCTACGTAGGTGGGACATTTACGTCTGTCGGAGGCGTAACACGGAACAGGATTGCCGAGATTGACATCAGCTCTGCATCGCCAACCGCGTGGAACCCGAACGCAGGAGGTACCGTGAACGATATCTTGATCTATAACAACCTTGCGTATGTTGGAGGGGTGTTTACAACAATTGGAGGGCAGACAAGAAACCGAGCCGCGGCGATTGATTTGACGACGGGGTTGGCAAATTCCTGGAACCCAAACCTTGGGGCTACCGTACAAAAAATCCTGAATAAAGGATCTGTCATGATCCTCTCTGGCTCATTTACGACCGTTGGGGGGCTCTCACGATCATACTTGGCATCGGTTGACCCCGTGAGCGCCTTGCTGACAGGATGGAACCCCGCAATCAATGCGCCGTTCCAGGCGGCAGGCGGATCTGCGATCACGATGGCCCCATACGGAAATACAGTGTATGCCTTTGGGAACTCTGGAGGAGGCCAATTTTATACGCCACTCCTTCAGTTTTCTGCGACAACAGGGTCCGGTGCCGAATCCGGCTCCCCATCGCTCACGTTTGAATTGTCAGAACAAGTTTCGACTCCGATCACGATTACCCTTTCGACCTCCGGGACAGCGACATTCAACACGGATTATTCCATCCCAAGCATCGTCTTCCCGGCCAACCAATTGAGCTATTCTGTCCCACTTACGCTCTTGAATGACTCGCTGGTGGAAGGGAACGAAACGGCGATCCTTACGATCCTATCTGCTTCGCCAACATCGACGCAGTTCAATAACAATACAACGTTTACCTACACTATTATCGATGACGACACGGCCGGACTTTCCGTCACGCAGAGTGGAGGGACGACACAGGTGACAGAGGGGGCAGGGAGCTCGAATAACGACACCATCTCGCTCGTCCTGACTTCCCAGCCGACGGCGGATGTAACGGTAACGCTTGGAGTGAGCTCGACGATCAGCATTTTTCCAGCAACGATTACGTTTACGAACTTGAATTGGAATGTGGCGCAAGATGTGACGGTGAGCGCGATTGACGACACGACGATCCAGGGGACGCACTCAGCTGGGATTTCCTTTTCCCTTACAAGTGGGGATCTTACGTACAATGGACTTGCAGTCCCTCTTGTTGGCGTGACGGTTTTCGATAACGACCCAGTAGCTGGTGCGACGTCTGGCGGAGGTGGCGGCGGCCTGGGCGCTCCAGAAGTCTCGGCTCTTCCTCCACTGGTAACGAACTACCAATCAACACAGCCAATCGTATTGCCCTCAAAGATTCCTGCCTATTCGCTCATCAAGCTCCCAAGTGACGGCGATACGATGACCCAGGTGGATTCCGCTGTCTATCTCATGGGCGATGACCAGAAGCGCCATGCATTCCCAAATGAAAAAGTATACTTCAGTTGGTATATGGATTTTAGCGGCGTCCAGATTGTGGGTCCGGATCAGCTTTCGCAGATTCCACTTGGAAAAAACATGACGTACAAGCCGGGTTCGCGCCTCGTGAAGTTCCTCACAGACCCAAAGGTCTATCGTGTTGAAGCAGGTGGTGTTTTGAACTGGATCCCTTCCGAAGAGATTGCCGTGCAGCTGTATGGGCCATTCTGGAATACGCTCATCGATGATATTTCAGATGCGTTCTACAACGACTATACGTTTGCTACTCCGTAACCAATTCCGCGATCACGACGAATCGCCGCAACGCGGTTCCAATCGGATACGAGGTTTGTACCGTCAGTAGTTTTTTCTTGTTCTCATGCTGGTCTAGAACACTGAGGTCTTTTGGGTTGACGATCCGTGTTTCTGTGACCTTGTACCGAAAATTTTTGCCCGTCTTATCGGTGATCCAAATGATGCTTCCAATATCGATCTTTGGTAGAAGGGCGAACACCGTTTTATATTTTCCACCCGACCACGAGTAGTCGCTTGAGTGTCCAAAGATATAATCGTTCCCTGGTTGCCCAGGTTCTGCCGTCCCAGGATAGTGCACGGCGCCGTTTTTGAGCGCTTCTTGGAACGCTGCCTCGTTGGTTGCTGTGACGTATTGGATCGGCGTCTGAATCCCAAGGCTTGGGATGGTCAATGTGTTTGGTGTTGATGTGGGGCTCTGTGCTCCGGGGACGTGGAGCGTCAGTTCGGGTGTCGCAACAGAAGCGGGCCCATTAATGGCGTAGGCGATATGGATCCGGAGGTAGTCCGCATTGAACGCGGCAAATATCCCAAGAACCAAGAGGATCGGGAGGACGAGCTTGAGCCGACGTTTGAATGTTGCGTCCATGGAGATTACGAGACGGCGTACAAGAAGACGGCAAGCGCAAGGACGACGGCAGTATGCGCCATGGCAGGGGCATTACGGAGTTGGAGTCGGTAGCCGATTGCAATCACAAGTGACGTCGTAAGGAATAGGATGAAGAGGATGAACATGATGCGGATCAGTTGCTGTAACCCATCAAGGCTCAAGTCACCAACGATTTTTGGGTCGAGCGTTGTGTCATACGGCATGTTAAACACCTGATCGAGGTGCGCTTCCGGCGCAACGATTGCCGCGACGGAGCTTTCTGTCTTTCCGGTCTCATCCTGGATCGATACGGTGATTGGTTGTGGCTGCGTTGTCACTGGCGCAGGAACGGTTCCAGCCCACGTCGACGGTTTGACCGGGTCTTTTGTAAGCGGCACAGCGGTGTTCCCAAGTTGCGCGCTCACATACGTTGCTTTTGAGGCGGTCAGTTCCACTTTGTACCCATTTGCAACAGGGGTGACGGTTGCGGGTGGTGCTTCTAGTGCTGGTACTTCTTCGGCAACGGCGGCTGGTGTATCAATGGTTTTCGGCTGGCCAAACATCTCGACAACAAAGGTCGACGCGGCGCCTTCAAAATCTGCCGTCGCAATCCCGACGCCGATTTCGGTGAATCGTGGGTCGATAATATTTTTTTTGTGGCCCGCACTTTGCATCCAGCCAGCCTGGACGTCTTCCGCTTCACTAAAATGGACAGCGAGGTTTTCTGCGCTGGTCCGGTACGCGTAGCCAGCCGACTTGATCCAGTTCCATGGGGTAACCCCCGCAGGGCTTGTGTGGGCAAAGTATTGGTTGATCGCCATATCTTCTGCTTTTGCACGGGCGGCTGCCGCAAGCCGTGCGTTGACGGCTAACACCGGTAGGCTGAGGTTTTGGCGTGCGGCATTTGTGAGCGCGATGATACGGTCCGTCGTAATAGTGCTTGCGCTTGCTCCCATTGAAGGAAGGACGATCGAGGCAGTCAATCCGATAGCTTTGACGAGCAGGAGCAGCGCGCTATATCCCACAAGCACACGGTGCTTTAAGACATGCGGATGATGCCCGTTGCCATGGTGGGGGATGAAGTGGTCCTTGAGGTGGGTTCGCACACTGGGCATAGCTAGCTCCTAGTATAGCGTGAACCCCGTTTTTGGACACGCCGTTGCGAAAACTCGTGTTTTCCGACACACTGCGGGCATGTCCTGGCTCGAACCTCCACCTCTTGTCGAAAAACCCCTTCGACCACGGAACCTCCCGCAAACGGCCAACCCTCAACGAATCCGTGAGTTTGCAGTCAAAGGCGCAATGGTTGGTAGTGTGGTCGGTCTCCTTTTTGCAGCCCTTCTCATCGCCATTTTTCGGTCAATGCTCATGCCGCATTGGATACTTGTCACAATCATTTCGACCGGGCTATGCACCGCCCTCGCGACCTGGATGATGTCCCGCGCAATCCGTTTTGCGCTCATGTATGGGATGTCGCAGAAACCACCAACACCCAAGGTATGACGTCTACCCTGTATTCTCCGTTAGTTGTCCGCGCACTTGAGCTCGCCGCGATGTGGCACCAGGGGCAGTTCCGTAAAAACCCCGCTGAGCAGGTTCCGTATGTTGTGCATCCAGCGTATGTCGGTTTTTTGTTGCAACAGGCAGGCTTCGATGATGAGACGATTGCTGCGGGGATGCTTCACGATGTCCTCGAAGATTGCGGCGTGACACGTGAGCAGATTGCATCTGCAACATCTCCCCGCGTCGCGGAACTCGTCTCGGCCGTGTCGGAACTTCCAAAGGATGTCGACTGGGAAGAACGCAAAGCAGCGTATCGTGTTGTCCTCGAGACAGCTCCTATTGAAGCGCTTGCGATTGCCGCCGCAGACCATATTTCAAATATTCGAAGCATCGCCGATATGGCGCAGGTGAACGGAGAGATTTGGAATGTGTTCCATGCCAAGAAGGCGCAGCGACTTGTCCATGAAGAAGCGGTGTACGCCATCATCGAAAGCCGCCTAAAGAATGCGCTTGTCGCAGACCTCCGTCATGCAATTGATTTGATGCACCAATTACCTGATTGATATGTCTCTCCATCCCGACTACCTTACCGCCACAGATTTTTATCGCTTTTTGCAGTGTCCGCATTGGCCATATTTTGAGCGCTTTGCAACAGAGCAACAAAAGAAAGAATTCAAACGCCAGATGACGGATGCGGAGCGTAATCGTCTCGAAAACGGGATCGCTCATGAAAAAGATGTCGTCACCGCGCTCTTCGAAGCGTCGCGTGTCCATGAGGCTGCACTGACGCGAGATGCGGAGAAGGATGCAGAAGCAACACTCCGGCTGATGCAAGAAGGTGTCCCCTTTATCTATCAAGGAACCCTCACAAGCGGGGATTGGACCGGACGACCGGACTTGCTGGAGCGTTGTGAGGGAGATTCGAATTTGGGCGCGTGGCATTACATCCCGATCGACGTAAAGTCGACGCATTCTCTTGAAAAATACCAAAAGCTCCAATTGGTGTTCTATGCGACGTTGCTTGAACGGATGCAAGGCCGTTTTCCAGCCGAAGCATCTATCGTGAATAGTGACGGTGAGCGCTTATCGTTTACACCAGGTGATTGCGTCCTGGAGTTCGAAGAGTTTGCTGCAGAGCTTGAGCGTCTCAGAGCGGGGGAGCGGCCGGATCTCGTCCTCCGCAAAAGTTGTTTTGATACCGGTCCATGGGGTTTGATGTGCAAACGGTTGTGTGAGGCAGAGCGTGACATCGCGTTGCTCTATAACGTTGACGTCCGAAAACTCCGCGCGCTCCGCTCCCTCGGAATCCGGACGATTGATGACGCGGCGGAAATGGATCCTGTCTCTCTTGACGGCTCAGCTCCAGGGCTCCGTCTCCACGGCCTCGAAGTCGCCAAGCGGCAAGCGCAAGCATTAAAAGACAAGCTCGTGATTGTGCGTGAAGCCGTTGCGCTTCCTACTGAAGGTCTCGAAATCCATTTTGATATCGAAAGTGATCCGCCGCTCGACGTTGACTATCTCTACGGCTTTCTCGTTCGTGGAAAGGAAGGCGACGTCTATCGTTCATTCGTGGCAGAACGCCCAGAAGACGAAGGAAAAATGTGGGCAGGTTTTTTGGTCTGGATTGAGACGCTCCCAGAAGTCTTTTCGGTCTACCATTATTCACCGTACGAATTCATCCGTCTCGGCGTCCTTGAGCGTCGCTATGGCGGCAGCCCAGCGCTTGAGCGGTTCCGTGAGCACATGTTCGACCTCAAAGAGATCACGTCATCAAGCATCATCTTCCCCCTCTATTTTTACGGCCTCAAATACATCGCGCCGTTCCTCGGTTTCCGTTGGACAGGGACTGTGACGGGCGGCGGCCAATCCGTCGACGAATTCGAAAAATTCCTCGAAACAGGTGACCACAAAATTCTCGAAGCGATCATGCTCTACAATGAAGAAGACGTGCGTGCGACCGCGTATCTCAAAGACTGGTTAGTGAAATACGCAAAAGAGAAGACGATGTACGAAGAAGAATATCCGTGGTCTTCTCGCACGATGTAATGGGGCATCGGTCGGCCGCAGGGCATAGCCCCTCAACTTCGCAACAATGCCCTTTGAGCAGCGTGTTGCTCGTTTCGGAGCTATGCCCTACGCCCTCCCTCATACTCGTTTTGTCGCTCTCGTTTTCTTCCCTGTCGTCCCCGCGAATGCAGGGATCCAGAAATAAAGCAGACCTCACCAATTAATCAGTAAGGGCTGTTTATTTCCTGGGTTCCCGTTTTCACGGGAATGACAGATAGTAAGCTAGTCGAAAAATCCTACTGTTCCGGATGAAAGTGTGTCGCCTTCCTAATCCGATCATTTCCAACAGCGTTGTTTTGTCGTGACGCGACGATCGCGGCAAGGAGTGCGGTGATTGGGACGGTGAAGACGAGGGCGATGGTGCCACAGAGGGAGCGGATCACTTCGTCGACGACGCTGTCGAAGTTGAGGAACTTGAGCCATGAGCCGCCGAATTGTGTGTAGAGAAGGAGGGTTGAAAGCGAGCCGCCAACGTAGGCAAAGATGAGTGTGTTGGCGAGCGCGCTCATGTGGTCGCGGCCAACGACCATCCCAGAACGGAATAACTGTTTGACGGTAAGATTCGGATTGGCGTGTTGCACTTCGAAGACGCCTGACGCAATCGAGACAGCGACGTCTTCAACAACACCGAGGGATGCGATGATAATTCCCGCAAACATGAGTCCGCGAGGGTCGAGCGTCGGATTTTTTGCAAAGAAGACGCGGTCATCGTCGCTTGCGAGTCCGCCGAGGTTTGCCCAATGTGCAAAGATGGAGGAAAGGAGATAGGCGATTAAAATTCCGCCTAATGTCCCGACGATTGTGACCCATGTTTTTTTACTCCATCCCGTTGCGGAATAACTTGAGATTGCCGCGAGGACGACAGCAAGCCCTATCGCAACAGGGATTGGATTGATGCCGTGTAAGAATGATGGGATCAGGATCCAGCCGATGAGGAGGATCGAAAGCAAGATGGAAACAGCGACCTTAAAACCTTGCCAACCGGCAAGCATGACGAGCGTCAAGACAAACAAGATGAGGAGCCAAAGCATTGCGGTGCGTCGGTCAAAGCCCTCGAGGAAGATCAGTTCGTTGCCTTGGGTGGCGCTTCCCTGGATGAGGACGACGACCTTGTCGCCAACAGCTGGCGTCAGTCCATATGGGTTTGAGGCGAGGTCGCTTGATAGAACGCGAGTCTGTCCGTTGAGGCTGCCAGAAAGGACTTCGATCGTATATTGCTGATGCTGCTGCACTTCTTGTCCGGAAGGGATCGAGGTCAACCCGATCGATTTGATGATGGCTCGTTCGTACGTGCCCTCCTCACCTTTCACATCAATATCTTTGCCGTCATTCGAACCGGCAATTTCTGTATCTATAGGCAACGCAATCGTTGTTGTGGCTGTTGCATCCGTAGATGTCGTTTGAGCATGGACAGGCAAGGCCGGTAAAACAGCGGTCCAAAGCACAAGGCTCAAGAGGAGGGCGGGGAGGCGCATAGTCATGCCAGTCTACCGAAAGAGGGTCCTGCATGCAAAAACCCCCGATGTGGGGGTTTTTGCATGGTCGGGCTAGAGAGACTCGAACTCTCGACCTCTTCGTCCCGAACGAAGCGCGCTACCAACTGCGCTATAGCCCGATGATTTGTCGCCAGAGGATAACAGCCACCGCGGTAATAGGCAAGGCCTTTAGGCTTAAATAAGCGTAGTTTAACGTGTAAAGCATGGTTGACAAAACCCCTTTTTTGTGCTATAGTAGTTTGTTCGATTTTGAAGAGGGATACCCTCTAGAAAGCAGATCCAGAATGAACGCGAACACGACCGTTTCGGGCAGCAATATCAACAGCACCTTCAAGACGAGCGCCATCAAGGCGTTCAAGTGGGTGCTGCTCCGCGCAGCTCTCACGCTCGGCTTCGCCTTCCTCATCAAGGCGGCGATGCCTATGCGAATGAGCTTCAACATGACGCTCATCGGCGGGCTCGCGTTGTGCGTCGTCGCCCACCTCATCATGAAGTGGGTGGGCGAGGCGAAGCGGGCGCTGAGCTCGAAGGTCAAGTAGATCAACCAGGCTCCTTGACCTGATCTGTCAACGCGACAAGGCCACGCTCAAGTTCGACAACGGATATGAGCTGAAGCTCACGTTCGATGGCGAATCGCCCCGTGAAACCTGGTTCAACCTCGAGGGTGGTGGGCAGAAGCTCAGCCTCGACAACGACTAGAGTTCGTCAACACCTCGCGCACCCGCGCGGCAAAGAGCACTTGCTCTCGCCGTGTCGGGTGCTCTTTGTTTTTATGCTATACTTTGTGCGATATGTCATCGTCAAAACAGCGCTTTGAGAGTTCACCAACGCCTCCACCGACACCGGTCCAAAATCCGTTCCGGAAGGTTGTTGCGGCGGCGGGTGTCATGCTTATTCTTGTGATGAGCGTGCCGATGTTTGCGGATGCGGTGTATGGCCAGGCAGTTCCATCAACTCCTGGAGTAGACCAGACGAGTAACCTCATCAGTGCATTGACCTCACTTTCATCACAAATTGGTCTCCTTAAAAATGATGTGGCATCCCTCCGCACGCAACTTGCTGCGGGAGACGGGCAACGGACTGGTTCGAGCGCTTCAGCCATCGATACGACAATGGCGGACTGTTTGGAATCCTGTCGGAACAAACTCTCTGTGTGTTTGGCAAAACAGCCTGTATCGACCCTCGCGAATCCGCCACTCGATGCGTGTCGTGTCGGCGCGAACAATTGTATGAACGCATGCCGGCCTCGCCCAACGACAACCATCGCCTGCGAAGATCGATGTGCAGTTGCGCTTGGTGGTTGTGTGGTCCAGGCAGGGGATGATGCGACAAAACTGAACGACTGCCGTATCCAAAACCGAAAGTGTGTGATCGCTGCGTGCCGTCCACATGCGGATAGTGCAGCGCCAAGCCGCGTGCCAGTAAGCGTCTGTCGCGACCAGTGCGCCCGCGACCTCGCAATCTGTTCGACAGCCGCCGCCTACGACCGTGAAGAACTCGCGACGTGTAATGCCGTTGCGGCAAAGTGTCTTCGTGACGTCTGTACAGGGTACGAGGTCAATTCCACTGCGTCATTCTTATTAAATCTTCCTCCGAGTGCGCGAGGGATTCTCGATCTCTCGTCGCCTGGCCTTTCGTCATCTGGCGAAACAAACACATCTCCTGGCCAGCAGATCACGATTGATTGCGAGAATGCGTGTACCTCAAGATTCAACTCCTGCAGCGCAATGTCCGGCTCTGACGCAACAGCGCAATCGGTATGTAACGCCAGTTTTGGCACCTGCCGCGATGACTGCCGAACGGCTGTTGGTGGCGGGGATGCCGTAACTCGTACGAGCCCACAGTAACTCTTGATTATTGACCGGTTGTTCCAGGTTAGATACGATCATTCCCACGTATGAGCGACGCGCCGTTAACCCATTTGGCGATTATCATGGACGGGAACCGGCGCTGGGCCAAAGACCAGGGCCTTCCTTCGTTTGAAGGGCATCGCCGAGGTTATGACCGCCTCAAAGAAGTCGGGGATTGGTGCCTTGCTCGCCACATCCCGCTTTTGACGGTTTTTGCGTTTTCCACTGAAAACTGGAAACGCGCCGAAGACGAAGTCGGGTATCTCATGGATTTGCTTGAGACCGGACTGACACGCGATCTCGATGAGTTCCATCGCAAAGGAGTTCGTCTCAAGTTCGTCGGTCGCCGCGAAGGTCTTCGTCCCTCCATTTTACGGGCGATGGAAACCGCAGAAGAGCGGACAAAAGACAACACCAACGCGACATTTTGCTTGTGTCTCAACTACGGCGGCCGTCTTGAGATTGTGGATGCGTGCCGCAAGTTGGTTTTTAAGGGAGCAACCGTAGACGAGATTGACGAAGCAGCGATCCAATCCGCGATGTACTGGCCAGAAATGCCTGAACCAGACCTGATCATCCGCACATCAGGTGAACAGCGCCTTTCCGGTTTCTTGCTCTGGGAGTCTGCCTATTCTGAACTCTATTGGACGAATTCACATTGGCCAGCTTTTGATGAAGCAGAGCTCGACAAGGCTCTGACAGAATACGCGAGCCGTCAAAGACGGTTTGGGAAATAGTTTTTTGTCATCCCGGACGTAGTCATACGAAGATCCGGGATCCCCGTCCGATCGGAAGGGTTCCCGGGTCTCCGCCTTCGCTGCGCCCGGGATGACAGTAGTTGCAAGAACGCCAACAGCGTTCTATCTTTGTTCTATGCCAAAGACGCTATTCCAGCACGCGGCAGAGGAGCGCCGCCGGATCTACGCACCGCTTGCAGATCGGATGCGGCCACGGCGTTTTGATGATGTCGTAGGCCAACCAGACCTGACGGGGAAGGGCGCAGTCCTCCGTTCTCTCGTCGAAGCAGGAGAAGTCCCATCGATGATCTTTTGGGGTCCTCCGGGTTGCGGAAAGACGACGCTCGCAAAGCTGATTGCCTCCGTCGCAGGTTTAGAGTTTGTTGAGCTCTCTGCGGTTACGTCCGGCCTGACAGAAGTTCGCCAGGTGTTACGCGAAGCAGAGACGCGGCTCGACTTTCATCAAAAGCGCACAATTTTGTTCATTGATGAAATCCATCGTTTCAATAAGAGTCAACAAGACGCATTCCTTCCATGGGTCGAGAACGGCACGATTATCCTGATCGGTGCTACAACAGAGAACCCATCGTTCGAGGTGAACGCCGCTCTCTTGTCCCGTGCTCGCGTTTTTGTCCTCAAAAAGTTAGAACCGGACGATATCCGTCACGTCATCACGCAAGCCCTCGCAGACTGCGAACGGGGACTCGGAGCAAAGAAGCTCACAATCCCATCAGAAGTTATGGACGAACTTGTGACCGTCGCAGATGGTGATGCGCGCATCGCGTTGAATGCCCTCGAGATCACAGCGAAGGCAGGGAACGTCACGCTCGAAAGTTTGCGCGCTGCACTTCAACGGACACATATCTTGTACGACAAAACAGGGGAGGAGCATTACAACATCATCAGCGCACTCCATAAATCGATGCGTGGCTCTGACGCAGACGCCGCTCTCTATTGGCTTGGACGGATGCTCGAGGCAGGGGATGAGCCACTCTACATTGCACGGCGTTTGATCCGCTTCGCCTCCGAAGATATCGGTCTCGCAGATCCAAGCGCCCTCATTCAAGCTGTTGCGGCGTATCAAGCGGCCCATTTCATTGGGATGCCTGAATGCAACGTTATCCTCGCGCAAGCGGTTGCGTATCTTGCCAAGGCGCCAAAATCGAACGCGCTCTACATGGCCTACAGCGCCGTCCGCGATGATATTCGTACCCTCCCTAATGAGCCCGTCCCGCTCCATATTCGGAACGCGCCGACGAAGCTCATGAAGGACCTTGATTACGGAAAAGGATATAAATACAATCCAGATTTTGATGGTCCCGTCGACCAATCCTATTTGCCCGATAGATTAAAAGGGAAAAAGTATTTATCATAGTCCGTTCTCCGTCTTTGCGAGGAGTCCGACGACGCGGCAATCTTTCAAAGGAAACTGAATTCCTTGTAAAGATTGCTTCGCAGAGCCTCGCAAAGACGGTGCGGTCTTGGTATCATCCATCCATGAAACGCGTCTTATTTGTATTGCTTGCGATGTTGCTCGCCGCTGGGATCGCGGCGTCGTGGTGGGTGCTGCGTGACTCCCCAGAAAAAGCGTTACGTGATGGGTTACTGCGCCTCACGACAATGAAGACGGCAGAGACACTCGTCCTCGATGTCGCATGGACTAGCCCATCCACAAGAATCACAACAGGATTGGGATTCGCAGGGCAGATCGATCTTACGGACCAGGCCCATCCTCGAATCATTGGCGTCATCCGTGCCGGAGAAGGTCTCATTGGACCAGAGCAGACAGCAGATATTATTGTTGATGCTGGTCGGCTTGCGCTCCGTCCGCATACCGTCACAGTTTCTTCGCAGAATGCATTCGTGAAATTAGCAGGCGTAACGTCGAGTGATGCATTCGCGTTGCTCGATATCAGTTCTGTGGCAAAGAGCAAAGGCGTCACAGAGTTGTCGGGGCTGGGACATGCGACAGAAACGCAGGCCGTACTCACCGCCTTCCCGTCCCTCATCCAGCTTGCAGGTGATTGGATCGTTGAGCCGAATACAAATGGGAAGATCGTGACAATTCCGTTTCAGTTGGATCGAACCCAGCTTCGTCCATTTTTTATCGCGTTTTATACCGCGCAGACAGGTAAGGGTCCGGACGCGAACGCGCTGCGTGGCATCGATCAAGCGAATGAATACCTGTTACACGGGACGTACCTCCTGACCGTCGACCGTCGCACACGCCAACCTATTACGCTGCAAGCGGCGTGGCCAATCTTGAATCCGAAAAACAATGAGACGCTCCGTATTCGTGTGCGGCTTGATATTGCGGGGATCAATAAACCAGTCGCGATTTCGATCCCAACGGATGCGGTCGATATTACGAACAAACTCCTCAAGCCAATCGTCACAGGGTTGCCAAGCGCCGCTGAATCGACAAACGCGGTCGTCGTACCGTACCAAGCTTCGACATCTTCAAAGAACAACGATCGCTTCAATACGTATATTGAAGACCTCGGAGCGAAGCACGACGTCTTCATGCCTTAACCATGCCGCGGTTCAATACTCCTTCGCGCCATTCTGGTCGCGATTCACGTAGCTCTCCAGACAAGCGGCTTTTGATGCTGGGGATCCTGCTGTGCCTGCCGCTCATCGCGGTCGTCCTTCGGTTGGGATATCTCCAGATCGTCGAACATGGGACGTATGAGGTCCTTGCATCAGACCAACATGACCTCGAAGCGAAACTCCTGCCTGAGCGCGGCAAGATCTATGTCCGTGATGCCACAGATGGAAAATTGTATCCACTCGCAACCAACCGTGACGCATGGCTTATCTACGCCGTTCCTCATAACATGAAGGATCCGATTGCGATCGCACATGAACTTGCACCGCTTGTTGGAAAGCCAGATGTTGATCTTGTAACGAGTTTTACAAAGAACCCTGATGATCCATACGAGGTTGTCTTGAAAGATGCCTCAACGGACGTCATGCAGATGGTCAGCGAACATCAACTTGAAGGGATTGCGACGGTCAAGACCGACGCGCGGCTCTACCCCGAAAAAGGCGTCAGCGGACAGCTGATTGGATTTGTCGCTGGCGGTGAAACACCAAATTCCCTTGTTGGAAAGTATGGCGTCGAAGGGTCATTCAATGAAATCTTGGCAGGAAAACCAGGCTCACTAGTTGCAGAAAAAGATGCGAGCGGAAAACGCCTCGCGATTGGTGAGAGTCATATTCAGGATGCAGTAAACGGTTCAGATGTCGTGCTCACGATTGACCGGACGATCCAGTATGAGGCGTGCAGCAGGATTAAAGGGGCGGTCGAACTGCACCAAGCCGATTCGGGTTCGATTCTCGTGATGGATCCAAATACCGGGGCAGTGATGGCAATGTGTTCGTGGCCGGATTTTGATCCGTCCGAATATGGAAAAGTGAAAAACTTATCCGTGCTGAATAACCCCGTCACGTTTACGGCGTATGAACCAGGCTCCATCTTCAAGTCGTTTACGATGGCGGCAGGCATCCATGCCGAAAAGATCGGGCCGAAAACGACGTACACCGATACGGGTTCAGAAGAGATCGATGATTTCACGGTGCATAACTCAGATGGACTGGCACACGGCGTGCAGACGATGACGCAAGCGCTCGATGAGTCGCTCAACACTGCAACAATTTTTGTGCAGCGGTTGCTGACGAAAGATACCTTCCGTAAATATGTCGACGCATTTGGTTTTGGAAAAAAGACGGACGTTGCACTGACACCAGAAGGAAAAGGAAACGTCGCTTCTCTCCTAAAAAAGGGGAGTATCTTTGCGGCGACGGGTTCATATGGGCAGGGAATCACGACGACGCCGATCCAGCTTGTGACGGGGTATTCAGCGCTTGCAAATGGCGGAAAGCTGATGCGTCCGTATATTGTTGATGAGATTATCCATCCTGACGGCTCGCGCGAAAAAACGAAACCACAAGTACTGGGAACGCCGGTTGATCCGCGCACCTCGCGACTGATTTCTGGCATGCTTGTGTCTGTCGTTGAGAACGGGCACGGAAAAAAAGCGAGCGTCCCAGGATATTGGGTTGCGGGAAAGACAGGGACGGCACAGGTGCCACGTACAGACGGTCTTGGATATCAAAAAGACGTTACGATTGGTTCATTTGTTGGCTATGCCCCAGCGAGTGATCCACGCTTTGTGATGTTGATTAAGATAGACCATCCAAAAGATGTGCAGTGGGCAGAATCATCTGCAGCACCGCTATTTGGGGAGATGGCAAAGTTTCTCCTGACGTATCTCAAGGTTCCTCCCGAGCGGCCTATTGTCACGCCAAAGTCATCACCTCTGCCGCCAGTCGTTCCTCAAGCGTCGACAACGACGACCAACTAGCGCTAAGATGGATGGATATGAAAGATGCATTGATTCGGTACCTTGGTCGCTGTACGCAAAAGGCGATTGCCCGAGAGAAACCCCGGATCATTGCGATTGCCGGCTCAGTCGGTAAGTCTTCGACGAAGCAAGCGCTCGCCCTTGCATTTGCAGCAGGGGAGCAGGAGTCCGGTGTGCGTGCATCCGCAAAAAACTATAACAACGAACTAGGCGTTCCGCTTACTGTGTTCGATATGCCAGCGCCAGGCCGTTCCGTCCTTGGCTGGGCCAAGCTCCTCACACGGGCGACGCTCGTATGCATGGGGCTCCGTAAAATTGGTGCGTCAACGCTCATCCTCGAGATGGGGACGGACCATCCAGGAGACCTCGCGCATTTGACTCGTATGGCGCCTCCAGACGCAGCCGTCCTGACCGCGATTTCTCCAGAGCACACAGAGTTTTTTGGTTCGCTCGATGGCGTCGCGAATGAAGAACGCGAACTCATCAAAGCACTTAAGCCAAGCGGAAATGCGGTCTTGAATGCAGACGATCCAGAAGTCATGAAGGCAGAAGAGATGACCCAAGCGGATGTCGTCACGTTTGGTGTAAGTGAGCAGGCGACTGTTCGTCTCGTCTCTGCATCCGTTGCGTACGATCCGCAAGATGTAAGTTCATCAGGTCTCGACGTCCACGTCGTCGCGTTGGGTCTCGCAGCAAACTTCCGACTCCGAGGTGTCTTTGGCCGTCCGCAAGCATTAGCCGTCACTGCGGCACTCGCGATGGTTCATGCGCTTGATGTCGACTTCCACGAAGCCGCGCAACGACTCGCCTCATTTAAAGGAATGGCAGGCCGCACGCGTATCATCGAAGGGATCAAGCGCACGACGTTGCTTGATGATAGTTACAATTCGTCACCACTTGCCGCACACTCCGCTATTCGTGACCTAGTGGTGTTTCCAGTCGAAGAAGGGAAGAAACGGATTGCGGCGCTTGGGGACATGCTCGAATTAGGTGCGCTGGCAGAGTCGTCCCACGCAGAATTAGGGCGTGCCGTTGCAGAGGCTGGGATTGACATGCTCGTTGTTTGTGGTACACTCGCGCACGTCACGGCGAATGCGGCCAAAGTCGCAGGTATGCCAGAGGATCGTGTCTTCACATTCGCAAAGAGCCCAGAAGCAGGCCTCTTTATCCAAGAGCGCCTCAAGCAAGGGGACGTTGTCCTCATCAAAGGCTCACAAGGATCGCGCATGGAAAAGATCACCAAAGAACTCATGGCCGACCCAGAACGTGCCAAAGACCTCCTCTGCCGCCAAACAGAAGAATGGCTCGCGTGACAACATAGAAAAAAGCTTATCGCGACAAGGGGCATGCCCTGTCGCTCGAGAGCGACAGGGCGCCATCGTCTAGTGGCTAGGACACGTGGTTCTCATCCACGGAACAGGGGTTCAATTCCCCTTGGCGCTACCATGCAAAAAAACCTCCCAACGGAGGTTTTTTGCTGCTATGGCGTTTTTTGCTCAATACTGCTATTTTTCTCCTTAATATATGAAAACCCGCAATACACGGCATATTTCCTTGGGATTCGCTGCAACTCTGATTGCAGCTTCTGTTGCGCTCTTCTTTACTGGCCCAACGGTTACAACGGCTGCTGCTCCTACCATGGGAACGCTGACGGTGGACACGGTCGTTATTAACGATGGCGGTGGGACGTATGACGCTTCAAATTTTCCTCTCCATCTCGTCAACTGGGATACCAGCTCGACGATCGATGTGGTGAGCGGTCAGACAATTGATCTCGAACCAGGCTTGTGGCGCTTTTTGGAAATCGCCAGCCCTCTCTACCAGGCCCACTACTCGGGTGACTGTAGCGAGTACGACAACTTCCCTCCAGGCGGTCCGTTCCCAGGGGACGGTCGCGGCTTTGTCGTGATTGCGGCAGGAGATATCAAGAGCTGTACGCTTTCGAACAACGACTGGCCAGTTGGCCAGGTCTTGGTGAAAAAAGAAGTCTTCAACGATGAAGGTGGCACGAGCATTCCAGAAGATTTCATGTTGACCGTTACGTCAACGTTTGGAGACTACACGTTCCCAGGAAGCGACTCTTCACCATTTGGTCCATTGTATGCGGGAACAGTGATCCCAGTCGGTACGGGCGGGACGTATACCGTTTCTGAGCCGTCACATGTCGGATACTTTCCATCATTCAGCGCAGAATGTTCTGGCTCTGTGACGTGGGGAGAATTGAAACACTGCACCGTAACCAACGAAGATACGACGAAAGGCCGTATGACGTTCAATACTGTTGTCATCAATGATGGCGGTGGAACGTACGATGCCTCTAACTTCCCATTGCATCTCGTAAACTGGGATACCAGCACAACGATCGATATCGTCAGCGGGCAAACCATCGATCTCGATCCAGGTCTTTGGCGTTTCCTCGAAATCGCAAGCCCTCTGTACCAAGCCCATTATTCTGGCGCGTGTAGCGAAAACGACAACTTTCCTCCAGGAGGTCCGTTCCCAGGGGATGGTCGTGGCTTCTTTACGCTTGAAGCAGGCGAGATTAAGGGCTGTACACTTACCAATAATGATTGGCCAGTTGGGCAAATCCTCGTCAAAAAAGAAGTGATTAACGATGAAGGCGGTACCAGCAAGCCAGAGGACTTCATGCTCACGGTGACATCGACGTTCGGTGCGTACACCTTCGCTGGCACATCCACTTCGCCCTTTGGTCCGCTTTATGCCGGAACAGTCGTTCCAGTCGGAACAAGTGGGGACTATAGCGTTTTAGAGCCTTCGCATCCAGGTTACTTCCCATCATTCAGCGCAGAATGTTTTGGCACCGTTGTGTGGGGTGAGCTGAAACATTGTACGGTCACAAACGAAGATACGACGAAGGGACGCATCACACTTCATGTGAACGTCATCAATGATGGTGGCGGCACGTATACCCCTTCGAATTTCCCATTACACCTTGTGAACTGGGATACGAGCAGCACGATTGATGTTGTTGATGGTCAAACGATTGATCTCGATCCAGGCCTTTGGCGTTTCCTCGAAATCGCCAGCCCGTTGTATCAGGCCCATTACTCGGGTGACTGTAGCGAGTACGACAACTTCCCTCCAGGCGGTCCGTTCCCAGGGGACGGTCGCGGCTTCTTTACACTCACGCCAGGGGATATTAAGAGCTGTACGCTTTCGAATAACGACTGGCCGGTTGGGCAAATCCTCGTCAAAAAAGAAGTGATTAACGATAATGGCGGGACGAGCAAACCAGAGGATTTCATGTTGACCGTTACTTCATCGTTCGGCGCATATACCTTCCCAGGGACGTCTACCTCTCCGTTTGGTCCGTTGTATGCAGGTGTTGTCGTCCCAGTCGGCACTGCTGGTACATATGCCGTGACGGAACCAGCGTATCCAGGATATACCGCTACATTTAGTCCTGAATGTTTCGGGACGGTTGCGTGGTCTGAATTGAAGCACTGCACGGTTACCAACAATGATGTGGACCCAACGGCCCCTCCAGCAACGACAGGTTCAGTGACGGTTCACACGGTCGTGATTAACGACGATGGTGGCAACTACGATGCTTCGAATTTCCCATTGCGTATTGTGAACTGGGATACGAGCACAACCATTCCGGTTGTCGACGGCCAAACCGTTACGCTTGCGCCAGGGCTCTATCGTTTCCTCGAAGTTGCGAGCATGTTCTATCACGCTCAATACAGCGGCGATTGTAACGAATACAACAACGTCGTTCCTGGTGGACCGTTCCCAGAAGATACGCGTGGGTTCTTCGTGATCAATACAGGCGACGTAAAGAGCTGTACGCTCACGAACGATGACACAGCGGCAGGGATCGTGATGGTCAAAAAGCTTGTTGTGAACGACAACGGTGGGACAAAGACATCAATGGACTTTACCCTCTACGCAAGCTCTTCTCTCGGATACTTCCCGTTCCAGGGCACGTCAACCTCACCTCTCGGCCCTCTCTACGCCGGGACAAAGACATTCGTAAGCTCTGACAGTCCATTCGTGATCGGCGAAATCGCAGATCCAGGGTACACCGCAACCTATGAAGGCGACTGTTCTGGGACGATTGCGTGGGGAACGGCTCTCTATTGCAACGTTATCAACAACGATATCGGCCCAGTTGGACCAACAGCAGATCAAACAGCGACGTTGATTGTCCAAAAACTCGTGATCAATGATAACGGCGGAACAAAATTGTCATCAGACTTTACGCTGTCCGTAACGGGGACCAATCCATCCGTAACGACCTTCATTGGGAATGCAAGTGGGACAACCATCTATCTTGCGCCAGGCAGCTACGCGGTTACCGAAACAGATCAATATGGGTACACGCATACACTCAGTGTAGACTGTTCAGGGACGATCGGTAACGATGAAACCAAGACATGTATCGTAACGAACGCAGATCCAGGCCCAGTCTCTGGCGGTGGAGGCGGTACCGGTGGTGGGGGTGGTGGTGGTGGTGGTGGTGGTGGTGGTGGATCGGGTAGTGGTGGTAGTGGTTCGACGGGCGGCACAGGCTCTGGTGGATCCGGAACCGGATCAATCGGGGTAGGCGGCGGAACGCCTCCTCCTGGCCAAGTCTTGGGCGCGGTTGATGAAGATCCGGGTGCAGATCCAGGCTCCTCAACAAACGACCCGGCAGACCCAGCAGATCCGTCCCAGCCGACGGAACTTCCACGCACCGGGATGCCAATTGGCCTCGCGCTGATCTCGCTTCTCCCGCTCGGACTCTACGCCAAGCGTCGGAACTAAACGAAGAAATTAAAATCCCCCTGGTGGATACCGGGGGGATTTTTTGTTTAAAAAAGAACGCATGTGCGTTCAGGGAGAGAGTGGAGCTAGTGCCCAATGAGCCTCCAAATGATGAAGGTGACACAGCTACTCAAGGTGAGAAGGAGCGAAATATTGATGACGAGGATGCGGAACCGTCTTTGCATGAGCCTTCCTTGCGAAGTTGGGTCGTTGCAAAGTAAGCTGACGAGCGTTATTCGTCAAGTGATCCTTCTCATCTAGGAGTGGCTTACACGTGCTTCTGTTGTCCCCGGAGGTAGATTCTTTTTCCAAATTCTCCTGCGACGACATAGCAGCCAAGAATTGCAATGATCGCACATGGGACTCGCAGAGGGAGGGCCGTGAGTTCAAAGGGCTTCCCAAGCGGTGTGACGAGCAGGAGGACGCCGGCGGCTCCAGCGACCACAGAACTGATGATGAGTGGCGTGCTGGGGCGTTTTGCGAGCCAGAAGCGCTTCTCTGTGCGGAGGACAAAGATGATAAGGAGTTCGCTGAAGAGGGACTCAATGAACCAACCTGTGCGGAATGCGATGACCGAACCTCCAGCAAGCACCAGAAGGCTTCCAAAGGTCGCGTAATCCGCGAGGCTCGAGATCGGGCCAAAGATATACATGAACCGTTTGATCTCTTTGATGTCCCAATGTTTTGGGCGTTTGAGACGGTCTTCATCCACCGCGTCACTAGGGATTGTAAGCATCGGCAAGTCACTTACGAGGTTCAGCAGCAGGATTTGTTCTGGGAGCAGGGGAATGAACGGTACAAGGATCGCTGCGGTTGCGACGGAGATCATGTTGCCAAAGTTTGAGCTGATCGTGACGCGTAAATAGGTCATCGTTCGTGCAAACGTCTTCCGTCCTTCGATAATTCCATCACTCACGACGTCGAGTCCACGACGGAGGAGAATAACGTCTGCGGCCTCACGAGCCACATCCGTCGCCTCGTGGAATGAGATCCCAACGTCCGCTTCCCGTAGCGCTGGAGCGTCGTTTACGCCATCACCCATAAACCCGACGGTATGGCCAGCGGCTTTGAGTGCTTTAACGATCTTCAGCTTATGATCCGGCGTGATGCGTGCAAAAATATTCGCACCTTCTACGGCTTTTTGTAGTTCCTCGGCATTCATCCCGTCAATTTCCTCCCCAAGTCGCATTCCTTGGATGGGGAAGGCGAGTTGTTCCGCGATAGACTGCGCAACGCGTTCATTGTCACCCGTTAGGATCACGAGGCGTACGCCAAGGCCGATCATCTTTTTGATAGATGCCTTTGCAGTCGCTTTTGGAGCATCACTCGCAACAACAAAACCGACGAGCTCTAAGTTCGTTTCATCATTCTCGTCGTATTCTTTTTTGTGGGCGATGTCTCGTCTCGCAACGGCAAGAAGTCGTGCACCTTGTCCGTTGTAATTGTCCGCAAGCGCCATGATTTTTTCGCGATCTTCTTTTCCGAGCGCATGGGATTCGTCTCCTTCGATGTAGCGTGTGCAATGCTCAAGTACCTCTGCCGTTGCGCCTTTTGTCACGAGCGAGTACGTTCCGTGGCTTTCGAGAATGCAGCTCATGCGACGTCTCGTAAAATCAAACGAGATTGTCTCAAGCAGTGTCGCGCTATGGATGGCGGGGGAGAGATTCCGTCGCTTCGCTTCGTCTGTCACCGCGTGGTCAATTGGGTTTGAGACTGCGCCGGCATCCTTTCCGACACATTGCATGGCATATGCGAGCGGGACGGTTGTTGGCTTGCCGAACGGACTAAGCGTCTCCCGAATGCGGAGCGTGCCGACAGTGAGCGTCCCAGTCTTGTCTGTACACATTACATCGCAGTTCCCAAGGTCTTCGATCGCGATGAGACGCTTTACGAGCACATGCTTTTTGCTCATCGCGAGAGCCCCGTTTGAGAGCGTGATCGTGACGATCAGTGGCAAAAGTTCTGGTGAGATGCCAACAGCAAGCGCGAGAGAGAAGAGGAGCGTTTCCGCCGTGTTTCCTTTCGTAAAAAAGAGGATGATGAATACGATCGCCGTCATCCCAAGCGTTAATTGAAGAAGAAAATTACCAAACGCGCGGACGCCTTTCTGAAACTCTGTTTCCGGTTGCTTACTCGTAAGGGTCGCAGCGATCTTTCCGACTTCTGTCGCATTCCCCGTTGAAACAACAATCCCGCGTCCTGTCCCTTCAACGACGGAGCTCCCCGAAAAAACCATGTTCATCCGATCTTGTGGGAGCGCGTGTTCATGCTTGACTACTTCGATGGATTTTGGGACCGGAAGCGACTCTCCAGTGAGTTGTGATTCGTCTGTCTGCAAATCATCGAGAGAAAGGAGCCGGATATCTGCAGGCGCAACGTTCCCAATTTGGAGTTCAACAATGTCACCACGGACAAGACTTCGTGCGTCGACGTGAAAGGTCTTTCCATCCCGAATGACCGTCGCCCATCGGGTCAGGTGTTTTTGGAGCCGTTCTAAGACGCGTTCACTTCGGTATTCCTGCACAAAGGCCAATACGCCTCCCATGACCGTCACAAAGAGAATGATCAAAGTCGATGTCCGCTCGCCAAGGAAGCCAGAGATGATGCTCGCGACAACCAAAATGATCACGAGCGGACTCGTGAATTGGGAGAGGAGGATTTTCCAGGGCGATCGTGCTTTTTGCGCGTGGAGGATATTTCCACCTTCCCGTTGCAGCCGATAGGATGCTTCGTGCCCCGACAGGCCGTTCTCTGACGAGCCAAGCGCCTCAACGGCCTCGTGCCCTGAAAGTGTCCACCAGGCCGTTAAAGAGCTGTTTGTCATGCGATTATCGGAGCATCACGATGGCGATCACGATTACGCCAAGCGCGATACGATACCAGGCAAATACCGAGAGGCCATGTTTTTTGAGATACCCAAGCAACCAGTGCACACACGCAATACCGACCGCGAATGACACGATAAAACCAATGGCGAGCTGAAGTCCTTGGATGTCTGTAGGTGTATCTTTGACGACATCGAGCAGCTTCTTCAGTCCAGACGCGGTGATGATGGGGAGTGAGAGGAGGAAGCTGAACCGTGCCGCTGTCTCGCGTGTCAAACCGCGGAACAATCCACCTGAAATTGTTGCACCGGACCGAGAGATCCCAGGGACAAGCGCAAGAGATTGGAAAACTCCAGTCCAGAACCCATCTTTCGCGGTCACATCCTTGCGACGTTGCTTGCCATACTGTTCCGCAAGCATAAAGAGAATGCTACCAAGGATGAGAGTGATTGCGACGAGAAGCGCGCTGCGGAACAACGTGTCCATTGTTTTTTCGAGGAGGATGCCGAGGACAAGGGCAGGGAGTGTGCCGACGATGATCGCAAGGAGATACGCCTGGTCTTGCGGTGCGACGCGTTTGCGGTTTCCGGTCACGATGTGCCACGCATCAACAATGAGTTTCCAAACATCACGACGGAAGTACAGGAGCGCAGCAACAACCGTCCCCAGCTGAAGGATTGCATCGAAGGCAAGACCGCCTGAGGTATTAATCCCAAGCAGCTCGCGCATCAAAATCAAATGTCCTGACGAAGAAACAGGAAGGAACTCTGTAAGCCCTTGGACAACGCCAAGGAGGACACTGTCGATGACGCTCATCGCGTTGTGGCTGGTTTTGGCGCAATGGCTGGAGCGACGGCAGGAGCCGCCGGATCCGTCATCGGGAGCATGATCGGAGGAGGTGTCGCGCCACCAAAGGCACCATCACTCACAAGCGGGACGACCGTCTGATAAATATCTGTCTGTCCTTTGCCGGCATCCGTTGTCCCGGTTGCACGAAGCGCAGGCAGGAAGAACGTCTTTACTCCATCGTTGTCCCAAGAGTCGTAGCGCATCCATGCAAGCGAGATGCTATCGATCGTCACGTGAACCGCTGAGGAGCCATCTCCGTACCAATAGAGCGGGTTACGACCGCCGGCAGACAATCGTTTCAAGGCCTCATCTGGAGCGATCAATGGATATTTAGAGCTATCCGTGTCTGGTGAAAGCCATAGGTACCCATTGGTGACTTGCTTTGCGTTCAGGTCGATCTGGAGGCTGATACCCATTGAAGGGTAACCACCCATGTCGTACGTCGCCTGTCCGTTTACGAGCGAGGGATAGCTGATCGAGGTGACGAGTGGGTATGAGTAGCCGCACGGAGTCGGCATCATGTCTGAGCTTACCGTGCCGCCTCCGCTTCCGGCGTTTCCAGAAGCGGCTTCTGTTTTCATAAGCATGACGGGGCAAGGCGGCGTTGCAATGTCATCACCTGCATTCCACGGGTGGTCGATGGTCGGCTTACCTTGTGCGTACGTGCCAAACCCATGGCGCGTCATGAAGTCGTTTGCAATTGCGGTGATCTCATCATCAGAGAGCGGCGTTGGTTGTTTGATCTTTGCGTCTGCTTGCGGTTGCATCACGCGATAATCTGTCTCCTTCCAAAACGAGAGGGTGCGCCCTATGCTGTCGAATGACCATGTAAGGCCCTCCGTATCTTTCCAACTCATGTTAAACGAGCGGAGATCCGGTTTGTCGCCAATGGTTTGGCTTGGGAGCCCTGTAGCAAGCGCAAGCGCTTTGAGTCCGACCGTTGGGAGGGAAGCAGATTTTGCACGGAGCACGTCGCCATCCGATCCCCATGTCGGAAGCGTGGCTTTGACCACATAGTCCACCTTTGCCGGTTGCGGCACTGGGAACGGACGGATCATCGCTTTGCCATTGGCTGGTGCAATACTTGGTGTTGGTGCGCCAATAGTCGCTACCGTCGCATATCCTTCCATCGCAGCCGGCTCTTTCATTGCCGCATCTGTGACGGGCGACGGAACAGGCATCGCGACAGCCATTGGCCGCGCAGAAATCGCCTCTGGTGTCCCAAGGACGGCTCCGGGCGCGCTGAGCGCTGGCAACATCCCAAACCCGTTTATCGCGGGAGTTTCGTTCTGCGGGGAGGGGAGTGATGGAATCTGAATGGTTGTTTGCGGGAGTTTGTCGCAACCAGCACCGACAAGAGCAAGTAACGAGAGGGTGGCAAGATATTTTTTCATATGTGGTTAGATAATCATTGGGAGTTTTTCAAGATGGACGGCATTGCCTGTCACAATACTTTCAATGCGATACGAACCGTGCGTCGGCGCTTCGATGTACCCGTTCCACGCCATGCGTGCGAGCCCACCGCTGTTGATCCAATCAAATAACCATTCGTTCACATATCGCGGATCGCCTTGTGTGACGCCGCCTCCAACCGTCTTGAGCCAGATACGGTTAAAGACTTCTTGTGACCCAATCGAAGGCGCCATGATGATCGGCAACCCAACACCGGTGTAGAACGAAAGTTCACTCGGCTTTGTCCAAAGGATATCTGTTTTGCGAAGGAGCTTCGTGAACTCATGGAAGTACGCGGGACGGTCTGGTTGCTCGTCGATAAACAGCGTTTCACCAATCGCGCGGCCCAACCGCAACTCCTTGACCTTATCCTTAAAAAATTTCGCAACGTCCTTCTTTGTCCCAGCCGTAAGGTGAAGCGAGATCTTGTCGCGTAACAACATCCCACGCAGGCTTTCCATGACTTGAACGCCGAGTGTCCGTTGTGCGCCTGCGCCACCAATGGAAAACGTGACGGTAAGCGGATGATCCTGTTTGACGTTGCATTTTCCTGGTCCAAGCTCTGCATCCAAGGTCTTGATATATTTGCCCATGAAAATTCCATTCGGATCGAGGTTGCAGAGGCGATGTACCATATCGTCTTTGATGACCGTGCCTTCTGGTCCTCCGATGACTTCTTTTGGAAGCGGGAAGCCCGTCAAGAAAATATTTTCTGGGCGGATGCCGTAGAGCTTCAACCGTTCGACCACGCGTCCGTTCGGCGCAAAGTATTTGATCCGGCTTTTCTTTGGATCCTTCGCGACCCACGCACGACTCATGTCTGCATCACACACCACGAGGTAAATGTCTCCTGGATAATCGTAGACCTCTGCCGCAAATGCGGGGATGAAGAACGTACAAATGAGCGGGAGCGGTTTTTCGGCGAGCGTCTCGATGAGGTGCCGAGCCAGTTTCAGCTTCTCGATCATGTAATACGTCTGTTTGACCTGGAGAGTTGGTTTTGAAAGGTCACGTCTCGGATAGAACGGGTCGATACGCTGGATGCTATCCATGATCTCAAAAATGCCTTCGCCGATGACAGGGAGTGGTTGTAGGCGGGAGATCGTCTCGTAAATTTTACGGCTATCAATCCAGAGATTGCGGTCCTCTTTTGGGATTCCTGGGTAGTCATTCGCTGTGATGATTCCACCGTGTGCAAGGTCCATTAGGCCATATGCGGCACGCTCATGCCCATAGCCCATGTTGACCGAAACGACGTACGCTTTTTCTCGATGGGAATTCGTCATATGATCGTATCAGTATATCGCGTTAGCGTGTCTGCGACGAGCCAGGATCAGCAGTACCCTGGTCAACCGTTGCATGTTCGATGAGTGTGCGGCACCCATCCCAAAATGTCGCATTGCTTTCTGGTGTCGAGAGGCATTCGATCACATGATACATATGCGCGCTGTCGATCATGTCTGGCTGGGTCGCGCGCGCGACCCATCGATTCTTTTGGGATTCGAATGCCGTTGTGATGTGCCATGTACCGAGTTCCTGTTCATCAAATTGTCCAAGTCCAGAGATCTTGGAGAACTGCAGGGCGTCATCTGCGACAGTTCCACCAACCCCGACCTGCACATCAACGAGTTCGTCTTCCCGGGTCGTCGTGTAGTGGCCGTTCCCATCCGTAAAATTGGAGGGGAGTTGGGAGGCGAACTGTCGGCCCGTCATTGCGTCGGTTGCCGTCACCATTGGCCCGTTTTCTGGGACAGCCCCATGGATAAGTTCAGCGCCGGTCCGTGGCCACGTTGCGTCCGCTTTGAATGTGTAGGGATTTTTGGCCTGTGGGGAGCGGGCACAGCCTGCACCAACAAGCATCGTCAACGCGAGGACAAAAAGAAAATGTTTCATAGGTCTAAGAAAGAACTTCTAGGATAGCCTAGGTGCACGCCAAAGGCCATGGATTCCTGATGTTGACGCGTCCCTTTGGCTTGCTATGCTTGAGCCATGAATACAGAGTTTTTCTCGCTCTCATTTTCGAGACCCCAATTACGCGAAATCTACGAGGCTCTGCTCTTGCGGACCTCGCTCGAAGACGAGCTTCGCCGCGAAAAAGGGCTTGAAGCCGTGGCTCCGAACCCGTTACTCGCGCGGCTCGAAGGGTTATTGGTCGTACCAGAAGCCCAGATCGAACGCTTCGGTGAGGCGGTCGAGGAAAGTCTGTGGGAGCACGCGTGGTACACCTTCACCGATGAATGGGCATGGTTTCGTGCGCACCAAGACGTCGAAAAAGAATTGGACGGCAAGGAAACCTCAGAGGAGATCTTCCATCAACGCGTCGAACAAAAATACACTGCAGACTTTGAGCGCTACGTCGAAGAGATCGACATGAAAGACACTCCTTCCAAAAAGGAGTCGCGCCGAAAAACCGCTTAATCCGTCACAATCACATCCGGAACGGTGATTACTTTTGTGTTTGATTGGGTTTTCGCGCCCGTGAGGGCCGAAATGGACGGAAGTTTATAGATCATGAACGCCGCAGCCCCTGCAAATAGCAACAAGAAGCTAATGATGACGATCGGGAACCAGCTACCAAAATCCAGGAGGTCAGGGACAACCTGAAAGATCCCAAATGCCAAGGCGAGGATGAGGACAGCGATGACGACAGGCCAGAACATATCTGGAAGGAAGATACCCGATCTAGGCGAGACGGGCAAGGAGGGTGTCTAGCCAAGCTGACGAAAAACAGCTAGGCTAGCATGTATCTATGGATGCGATTTCCCGCGCCAATGCGGGGCAGATCCTGGCCGCCCTCAGGGTACCGCCAGCGGTCATCGGGCCAGAAGGCTCTCGGATCACCGTCAATGAGACAGTGGGGAAGTTTTCGTTTTTGTATGAACGCATCCGAAATTCTGTTGAATACAAAGATGAACATTTGATCCGGAAGTCCGCGATTACCCGAATCCTGAAACGGCAGCTCATTTTGGAATCCAACCCAGTCGTGATCGCGAACCATCTTGTCCGCGAGCTCATTGCTGCCCGGTATCTCCCCAACGCGACGATGCCGGAATCCATCGTGGACGATGTCGCCGTCCGTGTCCGCAAGTTCATGGCGGTCTCAAAGATCAACGCAGGAGGGGAACGTCATGCGACCTGGCTGATGGGGATCATCTCCGTTGAGATCGAGGAGCAACTCGTCGACGCGACGCAAGAAAAAGCGCTGGTCACATTCCTCTACGAACGCCTCGCGGACCGCATCCGTGTCCGTGGCGCAACGGTTGATGATACAGAGCGCCGTCTCCAAGTTTACGTCGCGTGTTACCGCTCGCTCGTCAAAGCAGACGACGACATGTTGGGCTTTAAGTTGCTCCGCGCATACCTCCCCGAATGGCTCCGTGCAGATGAGTGGATCGCGAATCCGCGTCCGATTGCGGAGCGTCTTGTTGCCGTGCAGCTCCGTGTGCGAGGCCGTCTTCGCCATCCACTCGCGCAACGGTTCCTTCGTGTCGTTAAACCCTGGGCCGTCTCCCTCGCGCTGCTAAAGGACGTTCTTGTCGAAGCGAAAGATGAAGCGGGAAAGGTGCTTGATACGCCAGAACTCCTCCAAGCACGGCTCACACAAAAAGCAGAAGAACGCTACGCCGCAGCCAAGGCAAAACTTGGCCGCGGGACGGTACGCGCGATGATCTATCTCCTCATTACAAAGATGCTGATCGCGCTTGTCGTCGAAGTCCCGATTGAGCGTTGGTGGTACGGCGAGGTAGGGATCCTGTCTCTCGTGATCAACCTCCTCTTTCCTCCATTCACAATGCTCTTTGTTGGGATCCTAATCAAGGTTCCAGGAAAAGACAACACAGATCGCCTGAAGGCTGGCGTGATGGAACTCCTCTCTGGAAACCTCATTGTTGAGCGAGAAATCCGTGTCCCAGCCGTCCGCAAAGGGATGACGGGGTTCCTCTTTGGCCTCGTCTACGCAGCGACCTTCTTGCTCAGTTTTGGGCTTGTCGCGATCCTTCTGGATGCCCTCAATTTTACCTGGGTATCGTCCATCATGTTTATGTTCTTCCTCTGCGTCGTGAGCTTCTTTGGCTTCCGCCTCCGCCAGACCGCGCGTGAGGTTGTGGTCGTCGAAGGGAAGCAAAGTCTCTTTTCTGTTTTCGCAGATTTCTTGTCTCTTCCGATCCTCCGCGCCGGCCAGTGGCTCTCGATTAGCGTCAGTCGCTTGAACGTCTTTCTCTTCATTTTTGACTTCATCTTTGAAGCCCCATTCAAGCTCTTCCTCACGGTCCTTGAAGAGTGGTTTGCGTTCATGAAAGAAAAGAAAGACGAGCTCCAATAACATGTTCACACACAAGAAAACCTCCGACTCGTCGCGCGCACGCCGCGGGACGCTCCAAACGCCACACGGCTCACTCGAGACACCATTCTTCATGCCGATCGCAACCAAGGGTGCGGTGAAGACGATCTCGACCTTCGACGTCGAACAACTCGGGAGTCCGATCCTGCTTTCAAATACCTATCACCTCTACCTCCGCCCAGGCCTTCAAATCATGCGTCAGTTTGGTGGGCTCCACAAATTCATGTCATGGAATGGCGCGCTCCTCACAGACTCCGGCGGCTACCAAGTCTTCTCCCTCGCGAAGACACGCAAGATCACCGAAGAAGGTGCGCTCTTCGCATCGCATATTGATGGCTCACGACACTTGCTGACGCCGGAACTTTCGATGGAGATCCAACAAGCGATCGGAAGTGACATTGTCATGGTCCTCGACGAGTGCACACCGGCCGGTTCGACAGACGCCTACCTAAAAGATTCCCTCGCTCGGACGATCCGTTGGGCAGAGCGATCCAAGATCGCCTTCGAGAAGGGGAGAGAAACATCGAACAATAATGGTGCTCAATTGTTTGGGATCGTCCAAGGAGGCACGGATGAGAAGCTTCGTGCCGATCACGCGACCGAACTCATGAAGATCGGTTTTGACGGCTACGCGATCGGAGGGCTCTCCGTCGGTGAACCATTCGTGGATGCCTGCCGGACCGTTGAAGCTGTCGACAAAGTCCTTCCAGAAGATAAACCGCGTTACTTCATGGGTGGCGCCAAGCCACATGAGATTGTCGAATACGTAAAGCGGGGGATCGACATGTTCGACTGCGTCTTGCCGACCAGAAACGCGCGCCATGGCCACGTCTATCGGTTCGTCCACGATGATTTGTCCCGTCCAGACTTCTATGAAGTCCTCCATCTTACAAACGAATCACTCAAAACGGACGAGCGTCCGTTTGTTGAAGCCGTTGAAGGAGACCCTGTTTCACAGGAGCTCTCACGCTACTCCATGGCCTACGTCCGCCATCTCTTTACGATCGAGGAAGTCTTGGGCCAACGTCTTGCGACGCTTGCAAATGTCCGTTTTTATCTTGAATTGATGGGCCGGATCCGGAAAGCGATTGATGAGGGGACGCTCTAAAAAGCAGGTGTATTGACCCAGGAAAAAAGAGGTGTAATACTTTCCGCTTCCATTCCACGCAGTTGTCGGATGGAAGCGCTCTTTATGAAGGAGGTCGATAGATGCCACTCAGAAAAGATGATGGTCAAGTAGAACGTTCAATGCGGCGTGGAGAGGTCCTTCGGGATGTCCAACAGCATCAGATTGACGCACGCAATGGGGTCGTGCTCGTTGCCTGTGGGGACGGGGACCAGTTCCACGACCTGTACCGCCACAAGACAGAGATTCTCGCTCCCCAGCGTGGGGAACCTCGCATCCATCCGCTCATTCTGAACGGCGGTGCGCTGCTCATTCCGCATGACTCGCCGTTCAACCGCGACCTCCCAAACGACGGCGTGCTTCTCCAGAACATCGCCGGAGCCATCAAGTTGAAGGACATCCGCACTATTGCGATTTACGTCCATGCCCCGTGTGGTATGGCACGGAGCGCAGAGTTGAACTTCGAAGAGATCATCCGCCTGCTCGTTGCAGCCAAGCGGAGGATCCGGCACGAACTCAGCCACGTCGATGGCCTCAAGGTCGCCGCGTTCTGCCACATCCATTGGGAAGACGGAAAGCGGACGTACCACGTTTCCGCTGATGCCTGGGACCGCTGGGTTGAAGCCCCGCCAATGTCCCTCCCTCCCAACTCTCTTTTAGCGCCGTCGCGCTGATCTCCTCATCTCAACAGCCCTCAAGGGCTGTTTTCTTATCCAAACCTCTTGCAAAGAGCTGCACACAGCGGTACGATCGCTGCTCATTTTCTATGCCAACCAAACCTATCCAAGACAAAATCTTCCAGATCAATGCAGATGAGTCAGCTCGATATGTCAACGAAGAAGCGGCCCGAGTACGGTATTGGGCAAAGCACACGACGTTTATTGGGTGCATCAAATGTATGGATGGCCGCGTCCTGTTTCCGTCCATCACGAAGACGCCTTTTGGTATCGTAAAAGCGTTCCGGGCGATCGGTGGAAAGTTTAACGTATGGTGGCCGAGTTTTTTGGGACGCGTCCGCCATTGGGTGGATGTCGCCGCATCGCGCGGGAGCCGGAACGCACTGTTCGTCACGTATCATTTTAGTGCGAGTGACGTACATCTTGGTTGCGCGGGATGGGGGTACGACACAAAGATGGCACGGGCACATGCAGAGCAGCTCCAAAAAGACCTTTCGTATGTCTTTGGTGAGCAGCTTACCGCTATTGTGACGGGCATCGAGACCGACCGAGATACCTTGATTCTTCATGGGCCAAACGGGGACCTCTCTGGGGCGGATCTTGTCGGCAAGACAGAAGAAGATGGATTAGCGGCACTCGTGCGTGTTTTTCCGAAGATGGATCTTGGGATGGCAAAAGATATTATCCCGTTCATGATGGGGAACGCCGAACGCGTCAAAGAGCTCGCTGACCGTCCACGTGAACTGCATGAGATGGGACACAATGAACGCATTATTGCGATTGGGCAGGGCTTTGATTGGTTGGCCGAGGCAAACCTCGCGCTCATCATCAACGATGCGGACCCAAACCTTGCAGAGTCGATCCGCGTTGCCGCATCCCTCATCGAACGGAACCTTGCAGGGGTAGCGGAGGATGACCACGCAACTATTTTTACCTCAATCCCGTACCGACAGCCTGGTGAGGATTATCGCCAAGCCGTTGCCCGTTCACTGGGCCTAAAAGCGTTTGCGGAATCCGTCATCCGCAGCACCGCGCCTGCCCTTTCTGAGTCTGGGAGACTAGAGTCTATAGCATCTGTCATGTGGGAACCGAATAAGAAAATTGAACGGATAGACGAGGCGCGTGCGACCGGCTAACCTGTGTGGATGCCGGACCTGCTTGAAGGCTTGAATGACGCACAGCGTGAGGCCGTAACCCATACATCCGGGCCACTTTTGATTGTTGCTGGTGCTGGGACTGGAAAAACAACCGTGCTCGCACGCAGGTATGCCTGGCTTTGTTCGTCCCAAGGTCTCGCGACAGAACAAATCCTCGCGCTGACGTTTACCGAGAAGGCCGCAGAAGAGATGGAAGATCGCGTCCTCCAATTGCTCCCAAACGGCGCGTACGATTTTTGGGTTTCGACGTTCCACGGGTTTTGCCAACGCATCCTCGAAGAGTATGCGCTTGAGATCGGCCTCCCAAACCATTTTCGTATCATTTCCGAAACCGACGCATGGCTCCTTCTCAAACGCCGCATCGAAGAACTGCCGCTCGACCATTACCGCCCGCTTGGAAACCCCGTAAAGTTTCTTGGAGGTCTGTTGAAGCACATCTCTCGCGCGAAGGACGAGGGTGTGACTGTTGAGCACTACCTGGATTTCGTCCGTAACGCCACGCTTGACGGTGACTCTGAGGTCATCGAAGGGGAGCGGAAGCGTCTCCAGGAGCTCGCGGACTGTTACGCTGCATATCGGAACATCTTGCGGCAAGAAGGTGCGCTTGATTTTGGTGATCTTATCGTCGAAACGCTTCGCCTTCTTCGTGAACGCACAGCTGTCCTTAAAGAGCTTCGCGATCGGTTTAAGATCGTCATGGTCGATGAGTTCCAAGACACAAACTGGGCACAATACGAGCTTGTAAAACTCCTGGCAGGGGAGGAAAAGAACCTCACGGTTGTCGGTGACGATGACCAGGCGATTTATAAGTTCCGTGGCGCGTCACTCGCGAACATCCTCCAGTTCCGCGATGACTTCCCAGAAGCAAAAACTGTCGCGTTGACAGAGAACTACCGTTCACGCCAAGAGATTCTTGATGCCGCATACAGTTTTATCCAGAAAAATGACCCGCATCGTCTCGAAGTGAAGCTCGCAGAAACCGGACTCTCAAAGAAGCTTTCCGCAGCTCGTGGAGACGGAGGTTCCGTTTCAACATCATGGTATCGCTCACTCGACGAAGAAGCGGAAGCGGTTGCAAAAGAGATTCAAGAAGTGAAAGGACGGGGAGATCGGACCTGGAATGATTTTGCCGTCCTTGTCCGTTCAAACGATGGCGCGATTCCCTTTGTTCAAGCGCTCGAACGAAGAGGGATCCCATATCGTTTCTTTGCGATGCGTGGACTGTACGCCAAGCCACTCATCGTTGATATCCTTGCCCTCCTGCGCCTCTGTGATGGCTACCACGACTCGCCATGCGTGTGGCGCGTGATGATGATGGAGCTCTTTACGATCAGCGCCCACGATGCGGCAGAGTTCATCCAATACGCCAATCGCAAAGGAATGCCACTTTGGTCAGCGCTGATGCAGGCGTCCGTCGTCCCTGGCGTGACAGAGGAAGGCGTTAAACGAGCGTCTCGTCTCGTCACCCTCATCACGAAGCTTGCCGAGACAGCGAAGCGTGAAAAACCACTTCGTGTTTTCCAAACGGCGTTGCAGGAGTCGGGTCTCCTCGCGGCGATCATGAAGTATCCAGAGGACGAGAAGGTTGAAGCCATCAGTCTCTTGAACGCCTTCGCAGATCGCATCAAGCGCTTTGAACTCATGACACATGGGCCGACGCTCAAAGGGTTGCTTGATGATCTTGAACTCGAAATTGAAAGCGGTGAAGAAGGCGCCCTTGCAGCGGATCCTGATGCCGGACCCGAGCTCGTCAAAGTGATGACGGTCCATGCCTCAAAAGGCTTAGAGTTCCGCCATGTCTACCTCGTCTCAATGGTTGACCAACGCTTCCCAACACGACCTCGGTCCGACGCAATTCCATTGCCTGAAGGTCTCGTCAACGAACGGTTGCCAGAGGGGGACGCGCATATCGAAGAAGAGCGTCGTCTGCTGTACGTGGCGATGACGCGTGCCAAAGATACGCTGACCCTGACAGGTGCGACGAACTATGGCGGAACGCGACAAAAGAAAGCATCCATTTTTTTGGCAGAAGCTGGTCTTGATGCGCAGGCACTCCAGCTCGAGGGTGGGAATGAGCTTGCACTTACGATGCAAGATGTCCTGACGCCCAGAGAAGAAGCAGAGCGGGAGGCGTTCCAGCTCAAACGACGATTTTCATTTACCCAGCTCGCGGCATTCCGTAGCTGTCCGTTGCAATATAAATTTGCCCACGTCTATCGCATCCCGATTCTTGGCTCGTTCCATAAGAGCTTCGGTCAATCCATCCACCTTACATTTCACGATATCTTGAAGCTTCACGTCGACCGCGGAGCTGCGCGTCAGTCCAGCCTTTTTGATGCGGCTCCTGTCGTTTCCGAGCTCGTTATTTCAACTGGCTTCCGTGTTACGCTCGATGAAGCGCTTGAGATCTATGATGATCGTTGGATTGATGAATGGTACCCAAACCGCGTCGAGCACGACAAATACAAAAAAGAGGGGAGAGACGCTGTCCGTCGGACCTGGGAAACCTGGAACGCGAACCCGCCAAAGGTGAAAGCACTCGAGCAGTCATTCGATTGGAGACTTGGGGAACACTCGATCAAGGGAAGCGTGGACCGTATCGATGAGCTCCCAGAAGGCGGTTACGTCATTTACGATTATAAGACGGGGACTCCCAAGACGAGCGATGACCTCGAAAAGAAAGATAAGGAACAGCTCTGGATGTATCAGATGGCGATGCAGGAAAAAGGACTCCTCATCAAGAAGCTTGCGTATATCTACGTCCGAAGCGGGGAGCAGGCCGAGGTTGAGTGTCTTCAGGGAGAAAAGCAGGATACGTTCCGCGAGGATATTGAGGAGCGGATGCGCGAGATCCTGTCGTCGCGCTTCTTGCCAAAGCCATCGCAGTTTACCTGCCAATATTGCGATTTTAAGGATATTTGCGAGTTCCGCGCCTGAGCCTATGGGATTTGAACCAATGAAGCGTCTGCTTCCTTCTGTTGTGCAGTCGCATGGGATTTTGAAGCAGGTTGAATCGCGACAGGTTGTTGAGCTCGCAGGATCGGTCTTGCGAAAGCTGTGGGGAGATGATCGCTCGCAAGGTGTGACGGTCGTCTCATTTAACGAAGGGACACTTAAGCTGCAATCCGTTTCTGCGCCCGCGCTCCAGCATTTGAAGCTCGAAGAAACAAAAATCCTAAACGCGATTAATCGTGAACTTGGATCTCGTGTCGTCCTTCGTTTGGACTCTCGCTCGAGTGGGTTCTAACTGTTTGGGGTGGTATACTGTGCGCTATGACATTTCGGATGTATCTCGTCTTGATGACGATTGCAACCATCCTCTCGTGGGGAGCGTGGGTCCTCGTTCTCAATACAACAAATCCGCAAGAAGCTGGTACCGGAGGCTTCGTGATTTTTTTTGTCACGCTTCTCCTCTCACTCGTCGGGACACTGACGTTGTTTGGTACAGCTTATCGCGTTCTCTTTTTACGCCGGAGCGGGGTCATGGCGCGTGAAGTCCGCGTCGCTTTCCGCCACGCCGTCTTCCTTTCGATCGCTGCGATCCTCGCTCTCTTCCTCTCGGCACAGGGATGGTTGAGCTGGTGGGCGCTACTTCTCTTGCTTGTGACGATGAGTGCCGTCGAATACGTATTCCTCCTTCGCGAAGAGTCGCGACGGTCTTGAATACCATTTTGGTTCATAACGGAAACAGTTGAGCACACGAATTCGTGCTTGCAGTCCCGTGACGTGCGTGTCTAAATACCAACGATATGTTTGGAGGACTCACGTCGCGATTTTCGAAAGATTTGGGTGTCGACCTCGGCACCGCAAATACACTTGTCTATTCCAAAGGAAAAGGGCTCGTCATCAACGAACCGTCATTCGTCGCCATCAACTTACGCAACGGGCAGATTCTCGCCGTAGGCCATGAAGCGAAGGCGATGCTCGGTAAGACGCCGCCACACGTTATGGTCTCGCGTCCTCTACAGCGGGGGATTATCGCGGACTTTGAAGTGACCGAAAAAATGTTGCGGTACTTTTTTGAAAAGGTCCACCGCGAGAGCTCGTCGTTCATGCCACGTCCGCGGGTCGTTATTGGCGTCCCGCTTGATGTCACCGAAGTGGAGCGGAAGGCGGTCGGCGACGCAGCGATTTCGGCAGGCGCACACGAGGTCTATGTCATCGAAGAACCGATGGCTGCCGCCATCGGTGTCGGCCTTCCGATCTCGGATCCGATCGGAAACATGATTGTCGATATCGGTGGGGGGACGGCGGAGATCGCTGTCATCTCATTGAACGGTGTCGTTACGGCCAAATCCATCCCGATTGCCGGAGATGAAATGAACCGCAACATCATCCAGTACGCGAGAGACGTTTTCAACCTGTTGCTTGGCGAGCGCGTTGCAGAAGATATTAAGGTCGCTGTCGGTTCTGCGATGCCCCTTGCAGACACGATGGAAGCACCGTTGCGTGGCCGTGACCTCCTCTCTGGGCTGCCACGCGAGATTACGGTCAGTGATGGGCAGATCCGTGAAGCTTTGGCGCGTTCGGTCAAAGCCATCGTCGAGAATATCAAATCCATCCTTGAAATCACGCCGCCAGAACTTGTGGCTGATATCTATCGTCGTGGCATTATTTTGTCTGGTGGAGGATCGCTCCTGCGCGGCCTCGACCGTGCCATTGCAGAGGGGACAGGACTTACGGTCCGAATTGCGGATGAGCCGCTCTCAGCCGTTGTCCGTGGCGCAGGGTTGCTGCTCGAAGACCGGAAGCTCCTCAAAGACGTCACGCTACCAATGACGGATCGGATGCGGTAAGCGGACTAAAAAAAGTGTGAACTATGCAAGCCCGAACCAAGGTCGCACTTGTGCTCGCCGGAACCGTCGGCGCACTTTTGGTATTCCGACTCGTCGGCGCGTTTACCCCAATTGAAGAAGCCCTCCGTTTTGTGACGTTGCCTGTTGCTCGGGCCGTATCGACCCTTGGAAACGGAGCAGGGACGTTACTCCATGGCAGACCTGACGCCGTACAGTTGAGAGACCGCGTAACGGAGCTCCAAGCGCAGCTCTCGACACTCACCGTCGACTACGTCCGTCTCCGCTCACTCGAAGAAGAAAACCGTTCGCTTCAGGCGCTGACGGGATATTTACGTGCTTCTGGCTATGATCATGTTTCAGCCCGCGTGATTGCACGTAGCGTCGACCCACAAAGCGCAACGGTCCTCATCGATCGTGGGGCAAAGGACGGGATCGAAACGGGCATGGCAGTTATTGTTGGTGATGGTGTCTTTGTTGGGAAGGTCACAGAGCTAAAAGATCGGGTCTCAACAGTCACGCTTGTTTCAGATCAAAAGAGCCGCGTCGCAGCTGCACTTTCCGGACAGCATCGCTTATTTGGCCTTGTTGAAGGCCGTGGCAACCAAGTCGCGCGTCTGACGCTCGTCCCACAGGCCGAGGAGCTCCATTCAGATAACGTCATCGTAACGTCAGGGACCGAAGATAAAATTCCGCCAGACCTCGTGATCGGTCTCGTGAATGACATCCAAGGCAAGCCGACGGACCCATTCAAGAGCGCGGCGCTCCAGCCTGTCGCACAAGCCGACAGCCTTGGTCTTGTCAGCGTCTTATTGCCGACCGCACTCCGGCCGGAGACAGGAGGGAAGACGCCATGAGTCTTCGCGGCTGGATTATTGTCGTACTTGCGGCGATCGTGTCAGCCTTGCTTGAGGCCTGTTTTTTACCGTTCCTCCCCGCACCGTGGCGCGACATCCGTCCTATCCTGGAGCTAGCAGTACTCTTTGTCGTCCTGAGCTCGCCACGCGGTGCGCTCGTTTTTGCGGGGATCGCTGGTATTCTCGTCGACCTCTTCCGTGTTGATGCCGGAACCTTTGCCTTTGGCCGATACATCACGGTCGTTGTGGTTATGATTCTTCTGTCACAAACCGTTCTTACAAACCGCTCAGTCTATGCGACGGGAGCGCTTGTGATCGCTGCTCGTCTCGTAGACCGGTTGTGGCTTTCCCTTGTCCATTTCTTTGGGACAAGCCTCTTTCGTTTGGATATCCGCGTTGAGCCGCTCCTTTCCTTCGGGACGACGATTCTGTGGGATATCGGACTTATGACGGCTGCCTTCATCTTGCTCGCGTTGTTTACGCGTCGATTCCTCGTCACAATAACGCGCCACTCCCGCTATTATGGCTGACCCATTCCGATGGCGTGAACAAGGTGAGGGGATGAAGATCAACCGTGGAGACGAGCGGATGGTTTTGCATGAGGTCATGTATGAAGATGACTTCACCCACATTAAAGACCGTCCGTTATTTATGGGGATCGCAATCCCGGAATGGCGTTTTCGTCTTGTCACAGGCGTGATGATCCTCCTGCTTGGCGGGCTGTTTGGGCGCGCGTTCTGGATCCAGGTCGTCCAAGGCGCCTCATTCCGAGAGCAGGCAGAACGAAACCGCTTACGTCATGTCATCATCGCCCCTCGTCGTGGAATTATTCGTGACCGTACAGGCCACGTGCTTGCAGAGAACGTGCCGTCTTTTGATGTTCATATCACCGAACGACAGCTGCCCGATGGCGCGTCTGCGCGCGAGGAGCTCCTTGGAAAAGTGAGCCGTACGATCGGGGTATCCGTCGAAGAGATCCAAGCAACACTTGATGCCTCAAGTGATCCGGATGAGAGCGTTGTCATCAAGCGCGACATTCCGTATGACCGTGCTCTGTCGATTAATATTCTTGCAGCAGATGCAAGTGGCCTCGAAGTTGTTGTTGGGAGCAAGCGCCATTATTCAGAATCCGACGAGACGCCGACGCTCTCGCATATCTTGGGATACGTCTCAGGCATCAACAAGGAGGAGCTGGAGTCACGTCGTGACCAAGGGTATCGACAAACGGACTTGGTTGGGAAAGCAGGTGTTGAATCAACATATGAATCAATACTTCGTGGCGAACCGGGAGAGCGATTGTTCGAGGTAGATTCACGCCATCACGTCACCGCTGAGGTGGGGGAGAAGGAGGCAGTTGATGGCAGAGATCTTACGCTCTCAATCGACTTCGAGCTCCAACGTGCCGTTGATATCGCACTGAAGACCGGAATCGAAAAAGCGAAGGTAGGGCGCGGCGCGGTTGTCGTCATGGATCCGCGCGACGGCTCGATCCTCGCTATCGCCTCATGGCCAGCATATGACGACAATATTTTTTCTGGAAGTGTTTCATCAACGCTCTACAAGGCGCTGATCAACAATCCGGATCATCCGCTGTTGCCGCGTGCATGGGCGGGGACATATCCGTCCGGCTCGACAGCAAAGCCTGTCATCTCAACAGCGGCGCTCGCGGAAGGAATCGTCACAGCGAACACGACTGTCTTTTCGACGGGAGGCATCCAGGTTGGTCCATGGTTCTTCCCAGACTGGAAGGCGGGCGGACACGGCGCGGTCAACGTTCGAAGCGCCATCGCGTGGTCCGTGAACACCTTTTTCTATTACGTTGGTGGAGGCTATAACAGTTTCGTGGGCCTCGGTGTCGATAAGCTGACGGCCTGGATGCGCAAGTTCGGCTTGGGTTCAAAGACTGGTATAGACGTGCCAGGAGAGGCGAGTGGTTTTGTCCCCTCGCGTGAGTGGAAAGAGAAGACAAAGAGCGAGCGCTGGTACATCGGTGACACCTACAACCTCTCAATCGGGCAAGGTGATTTGCTTGTGACGCCGCTCCAGGTCGCGTCCTTCACTGCAACCGTCGCGAATGGCGGCCACATTGTCCAGCCAAAGATCGGAATGCGCTATGGCCGTCCTGATGAACCACAGACGAGTGTTCCGATCAAAAAGCAGGATGAAACGATCGCTTCACCCGCAAATATCCAAACCGTCCGCCTCGGGATGCGCGACACCGTCATTTATGGCTCAGGCCGCGCGCTCAGCTCTCTTCCATTCCCTGTCGCTGGAAAGACGGGAACGGCACAGTGGCGTTCAGATAAAGCCAACCACGCCTGGTTCACGGCCTTCGCCCCGTTCGATAACCCACAGGTTGTCGTGACCGTCCTCCTCGAAGAAGGAGTCGAAGGTTCCGTCTCCGCCGTCCCTGTCGCGAAAGAAGTCCTCCAAGCCTGGTGGACGGAACAGGCGAAGATAAAGTAGAATCTTATCTGTGAGGTAGGTCAATGGGGCGTTCCATTTATAGGTTCGATCCTCAAAGAAATAGGAGGATTGCATATTACGCACGCGCCAAGCGCATCATAGTGCTGAGGGGATGGAGCTCCTTCCTCGTCATATATTGTGGATTGATGTTCGTGATGTTGCTTGCAATCCCGTACGCACTCACAATCATGCTCTCTGAAGGATGGGCATTCCTGCTCTGGCTGTGCGTCTTCTTCCCCTGTGAAACGCTTATCTGGTGGAAGCTCTGTTCAATCTTTCTAAGAAGGTCGAGACGGACTCTGCTCGAAGACAGACTGTGTCAGAGGATCGCGTTGCTAGAGCAGGGCGATCCGAATGCCCAACTCAGTGGACTTCCAAGGCCCTCAGCTCAAGAGCTCGAAGACGCACGGGAGGAGCTCGAGTTGAAACTCCCTGACAAATCGAAGCACTCTCTCCCACGCTAACCCGTGGATTTTTTTATATTGATCATGATCATCGACGATGCTATGGTTTTGTCCTATGCGGATAGACGCTGTCAAAGCCCCACTTGGCCGATTCCAGGATAAATGGGTCGCGCTCAACCCTGGCCAAGATAAAGTTATTGCGAGCGCAAAAACATTGAAGCTCGTCATTTCTCGTGCCAAGAAAACCTCTTACAAGAAACCTGTTTTCATGAAAGTCCTTTCATCATCAACGACAATATCTCCAACATGTTATGGGGTTTGAGTATCAATGCCGTTTTCGAAAAGAATCCATCCGACCAACTCTCGCGTTTCCGAACAGGCATTCAATTCTTCGGCCTATTGTTCGACTAAAGATTGTTCATCAAGAAGCATCAATTGAAGTAATGGCGTTGATTGATTCTGGAGCGGACACGTGTTTGTTTGATGCGGAAATCGGCGAAGCGATCGGCATCCCTATCGAAGAAGGGAAGATAGAACAGACAAAAGGCGTCGCAGACCAGCGTACGGACGTCTACTATCACGACGTAGAGATAGAAGTTCGTGAGAAGCGGTGGAAGGCAAGAGTCGGCTTTGTGCGTAGTCTTGGTATTGGGGCATTGGCGGGTCGAGAAGGTTTTTTCACGAAATTCAAAGTCTGTTTAGACCAGTCCCGCGCGATCACGACGTTGACGGAATAACGGAAGTTGACAGCCCCCATCAGCTTGTATAGTCTGGTGGTAATACCGCGCGCGTCACCTGTTGATTGCGCGCGTTTGATTCATCACTTGTATGGCAGACAAGATCAACTACATGAGCCCGGAAGGGCTCGAAAACATCAAGAAAGAGCTGGTCAACTTAAAGACTGTTCGTCGTCGTGAAGTCGCGTCGAAGATTGAAGCTGCCAAAGCACTCGGCGACCTCTCCGAGAATGCGGAATACCACGAAGCGAAAGATGAGCTCGGGTTTATCGAAGGACGCATCATGCAGATTCAGGAGATCTTGAAGAACGTATCTGTCATCGAAGAAGGCGGGGTAAAAGGTGGCGACGTTCGTGTTGGTTCTACCATCGCTGTCGAATCCGCAGGCAAGAAGAAAGAATTCACCATTGTTGGCTCCAACGAAGCAGATCCGCTTTCTGGAAAGATCTCAAACGAGTCTCCGCTTGGGAGTGCGTTTTTAGGCCATAAGAAAGGGGATAAGCTCAGTGTCACGACGCCAGCTGGCACACAGAGCTTCACGATTGTTGACGTGATGTAGTTAGGACGCTTGACCCTTTTTTTCAGAGGGAGTACCGTGCAGGCAATCGCTATGTCCGTTCCGAACGAACATGAAATCCGCCGCCAGAAGCTGAACGCGCTTCAAGATGCTGGCATTCGCCCATACCCATCAACCGTCACGCGCACCGCGATGTGTGCTGACGTTATTGCGACATTTGAGACTCTCGAATCGAGCGGGCAAGAAGTGACACTTGCTGGCCGTTTGCTTACGACACGTGTCCACGGCGCTTTGATCTTTGCGGATCTCATGGACGCCACTGGCCGTCTCCAGCTCCTCCTCAAGCAAGACGCAATCGACAACGCTGCATTTGAATTATTCCGTGACCGGGTTGATCCGGCTGATTTTGTGCAGGCCACTGGCAAGATGTTCCGCACCAAGCGAGGGGAGATGACACTCGCCGTTTCGTCATGGACGCTTCTTTCAAAAGCGCTCCTTCCACTCCCAGAAAAGTGGCATGGCCTCTCTGACCTTGAAACGCGTTACCGTGAACGCGAGCTCGACCTGATCTCAAGCGAGGAAACCCGTCGCGTGTTTGCGATTCGCGCCGCAACGATCCGCGCGCTCCGCCATGGCCTCGAGAACGAAGGGTTTGTCGAAGTCGAAACGCCAATGCTCCAACCGATCCCAGGAGGTGCAACAGCGCGTCCGTTTATCACGCATCACAATGCGCTCGATATCGATCTCTATCTCCGCATTGCGCCAGAATTATATTTGAAACGTCTCATTGTTGGTGGATTCGAAAAAGTGTTTGAGATCGGCCGTCAGTTCCGCAATGAGGGGATCGACTGGTCGCATAACCCAGAGTTTACGTCTCTCGAATTCTATTGGGCGTACCAGGATTACCGTCACTTGATGGATTTTACCGAAGGCTACATCAAGCATGTCATCCAAGAGGTGAACGGCTCGCTCGAAGTTGCACACGGTGAAGACAAGATCAGCTTCGGCAAGCCATGGCCACGTAAGACGTTCCGCGGAGCGATCCAGGAAGCGTGTGGTGTCGACATCCTTGGCATGTCCCGCACGGACCTCGTTGCTGCCATGAAGAAACTCAGCATCGATAGCGACTACGAGAAGGGGGATCTTGGCAAATTATACGATGACCTGTATAAGGACACAGTCCGGTCGCGACAGATGGAGCCAATCTTCATCATCGACTACCCGATTGAGATGGAGCCGCTCGCCAAGAAGTGCGACGACGACCCACGGTTTGTCCAACGGTTCCAGCTCATTGCAGGCGCTGTAGAGCTCCTCAAGGCTTACTCCGAGCTCAATGACCCAGTAGATCAGCTCGAACGCTTCCAGGGGCAGCAAGCGCTCCGTGAATCCGGTGATGATGAAGCGCAGCAGATTGATATGGGCTTCGTTACTGCGCTCGAACATGGGATGCCACCGACGGCAGGATGGGGAATGGGAGTCGACCGGTTTGTCGCCCTCCTCGCCAACGTCCGCAACCTCAAAGAAGTGATCTTATTCCCAACGCTCCGTCCGTCTGAAACAGAACCAAACGCATAAATACCTATGGCAAAAACAGTGATGTGCTTCGGCACGTTTGACGGCCTCCACCCAGGTCACGAAGACTACTTCCGCCAATCGCTCCAACATGGGGACCGGTTGGTTGTTGTCATCGCGCGTGACGCAACCGTCATCGACATCAAAGGCGACCTTCCAGCGAATAGCGAACAGGACCGTCTTGCCGCCGTTGAGAACCACGTGCTCGTTGATGAAGCGCTCCTCGGCCATCTGGACGATAAGTACCGCATTATCGAAGAAGTTCAACCAGATATCATCTCGCTTGGATACGACCAGGAAACATTTACGGACACGCTCGACGTCGAGCTGACCCGCCGCGGTCTTGCCTCAAACGTCGTGCGCTGCGAAGCGTACTTCCCAGACACCTTTAAGTCATCGCTCTTGCGCGGCGCTCGCGTCACAGACGAAGACTTCCAGGAAGAACCCGCTGAAGAAGAAGGAATCCCGCTCTAAGCCGGGATTCTTTGTTTGTATGAGGTTATTGCTTGCGACGAACAATCCAGGGAAGCTCGCCCAGATCAAAGAGACGTTACACGATCTCCCATGTTAGATCGTCACGTCGGTGGATTTGGGTCTGGGTTTTATCGATATCGAAGAAACGGGGACGACGCTCGAAGAGAATGCACGGCTTAAAGCGCGAGGGTTTTATGATGCGGCCAAGCGAGGAGGGATTACGGATGTTGCAGTTCTTGCAGACGATGGCGGTCTTGAGATCGACGCGCTTGGAGGTGAGCCAGGTATCCATGCAAAACGGTGGGCAGGAGAAAACCCGACGGATGATGAGATTATCGCCTATACGATGAAACGCATGGAGGGTATTCCGCTTGAGAAGCGGACAGCGCGTTTTTCGGTCTTCCAGGTCCTTATCTTCCCGGATGGAACGGAGCGTGTCGTTACAGCAGCAACAGAGGGTTTGATTACGGAAAAACCCATTAAAAACAAGTATCCTGGACTCTCATATGGGGCATTGCTCGTTGTAAGTAAGTTTGGCAAGGTATACGACGAACTGACGCAAGAGGAGCAGGCGTATACACATCGTCTCATCGCCCTGAGCCAGATCCGTGATATCATCCAGCAACACTCGAACGATTATGCTTGATCCAAAATACATCCGCGAACACGCCGCTGAGGTCAAAAAGAATTGCGCACGTCGCAACGTGAAGGTCGATCTCGACCGGTTTTTGGATCTTGATGTCGAACGGCTTGAACTCACGCGATCCGTCGAAGCATTGCGTGCAGAGCGCAATTCCGTCGCCGCAGCCGTCAAAGGGGCCACAGATCGCGATGCACTCGTCGCAAAAGGAAAGGCATTGAAAGACGACATCACCGCAAAAGAAGCGGAACTGGCCGAAAAAGAAGGGGAGTGGAAGTCTATTTTGCTCCAAATCCCAAACCTGACGCATCCGGAAACTCCAGACGGGAAGACGGACGAAGAAAACGTCGAAATCCGCCAAGTCGGGAAGGTCGTAAAGATGAAGGATCCACTCGACCATGTGGCGCTTGCTGAGAAGCACGATCTGATCGACTTTGCTCGTGGCGCGAAAGTTGCTGGAGCGAAGTTTTATTTCTTGAAAGGAAAGATGGCGCTCCTCGAACAGGCGCTTATTCGTTTCGCACTCGATTATCTGACGAAGGAAGGATACGTCGCACTCTCAACACCTGACCTCGCAAAGGATGAGGTACTTTTGGGGACAGGTTTTAATCCAAGAGGCGATGAGACACAAATTTACTCAATAGAAAATTCCGATCTGTCCCTTATCGGTACAGCGGAAATTGCAGTCGGCGGATATCACATGGATGAAATCCTTCCGGAGGAGGGGACACCTATCAAATATGCCGCCGTCTCCCACTGCTATCGAACCGAAGCGGGGACGTACGGACGTGAGTCATACGGCTTGTATCGCGTGCACCAATTCTCAAAAGTAGAGATGTTTATTTTCTGTGCACCAGACCAGTCAGAGGCATTGCACCAAGAGCTTCTGCGCCACGAAGAAGAGATCTTCAAGATGCTCGAAATCCCATATCGCGTCGTTGATATTTGTACCGGCGATTTGGGTGGTCCAGCGTATCGAAAATATGATCTCGAAGCGTGGATGTGGGGACGCGGTGACGGCAAAGGAGGGTGGGGTGAAGTCACATCAACATCGAATTGTACGGATTATCAGGCTCGCCGTCTCAATGTTCGCGTTAAATCAAAAGATGGAAATATCCAGTTTGTTCACACATTGAATGGGACGGCGATCGCCGTCTCCCGCGCGCTTATCGCGATCCTCGAAAACCACCAGCAAGAAGATGGCTCGATCATGATTCCGAAGGCATTGGTTCCGTACTGCGGATTTGATAGAATTGGATAATGAAACGCTCCGCAAAAACGTGGGTAGAGATCTCTAAGAGCGCCCTGACGAATAACGTCCGGGCGTTTCGGCGTCATGTGGGTGAGCAGACGTCCGTCATGGCGGTCATAAAATCCAATGCCTACGGACACGGCCTCGTCCCTGTCGCGAAGATCGCGGATAAGGAGGGCGCTGGATGGTTGGGTGTCGACAATGTCGATGAAGGGATTGAACTCCGAAAAGCCGGCATCAAAAAGCCAATTCTGCTCTTAGGTTACACGTTAAACGATCGTTTGGCTGATTGCGTGAAGTATCGTTTGTCCTTCGTCGTGTATAACCTTGAGACGGTCAAAGCGATCCGTGCGTTAAAGCTAAAGCCAGTCACGGGTCGTCCCTCATTGGGCACGAAGGCGGTCTTCGTCCACGTCAAAATTGAAACAGGAACGACACGCCAAGGCGTTTTTGGTGACGAACTTCAGAAGCTTGTCCGTGAACTCAAGAAGACGTCCGGTGTCGTGATTGAGGGCGCATCCACGCACTTTGCAAACATCGAAGATACCACTGACCATTCATATGCAGAGACGCAACTCGACCGGTTCCGTGAAGCGCTCGAGATGATGGCAAAAGAAGGGATCAACCCGCCATGGAAACATGCGGCATGCAGCGCGGCGACAGTCTTGTTCCCAGAAACGTATTTTAACGTCGTTCGACTCGGTGTTTCGATGTATGGCTTGTGGTCATCAAAAGAGACGCTTGCGGTCGCAAAGAAGGAACATCGTCTTTTAGATCTTAAACCGGTCATGACGTGGAAGACGGTCATTGCGCAGATCAAGGACGTAGAAAAAGGAACACCGGTCAGCTATGGCCTTACGGAGCGCGTCACGCGCCCTTCAAAGCTCGCAATCATTCCTGTTGGCTATTGGGATGGTTTTGATCGCGGTCTTTCTGGGGGCGCGACGGTGCTCGTCCGCGGTCAACGCTGCAAAGTCATGGGTCGCGTTTGTATGAACATGTGCGTCATTGATGTCACAGACGTTTCAGGTGTCCGCATTGAGGACGAGGTCGTCCTTCTTGGAACGCAAAATGAGGAGACGGTGAGCGCAGAAGATATTGCATCAAAAATAGGTTCAATTAACTACGAAGTTGTGACGCGTATCAATCCGCTCTTACCGCGAATTGTGTCACAATAAGAGGCATGGACGAACGCGAAGACAGGGGAGGGGGGATGTACCGTACACGACGCTTAGAAGATAAGCGTTCGAGTTATGGCGCGGTCATCGCGATCGTTGCGGCGTTTGCCGTTACTGGGTGGGCGTGGTTTTTATTCCGGTCAGGGTATCTAGATATCCAAACAATCGATCCAGGGCCGTTGCAGAGCCTCGACAGGGGAGAAGTGGTGGCAGAAACCGAGAGAGCGTTATCCGAAAGTGGGTGGCGTCCATGGAGTGAAAAAAATTTGTTGATGCTGAACACGACTGAATTGGCCATCAAGTTAAAGGACCGGTTGTTCGCGGATAACGTGGCTGTGGAAAAGTCCTATCCCAACGTTTTACGACTCAAGATCGGAGAGAGGCAGAGAAGCGTTGTTGTGGAGTCAAATAGCCAGTACGTATTGGTGGACGCCAAAGGGATCGTCACGGCAATGGCTGACGGCGATGTGCTTCGCGCTTCGCAGGACCGCGTTGCCGCTAAAGCCTTTGCTGACGAAATTCATTTGCCAGTTGTTGTCATGAATACCGCAGATCCGTTGGCGCCAGGATTCCAAGTCGCAAGCCCAGAAGAGATTCGTCGTTGGCTGGATGCGACCCGCTATTTGGTCCTAGGAGGCCTCCAGTTCCGTTTCATGAAGGTAGAGAGCCCTCAATCGGCTCTAGGACGTTTTGTGAGCAAAAAGGGATATGATATCTACTTTGATTTGACCCAGCCGCTTGAGCCACAGCTCATGACCTACACGGCGTACTTGAAGACCAAGCCAGATGAATCAAGGATTACGGAGTATCTAGACGCAAGAGTTCCAGGAAAAGTATTTATTAAGTGATAAGCGTAGAGATAGGTATTAAGAGGCCCCAAAAGGGCTTTTTGCGTTAAATCCAGAAAAAAGTCCCCCCATGGTACGTATAACATATATTGTGCGACGCATGGTTAATTAGCTAAAGCTGGGTTGACCTCCCTACCCCGCCGTTAAAAATGAGATTTTGACCCCGTCCCTCATCGGTACCGATTTCGTACAAAATAGATTTCTGCTTCTGTCCGCGATGCTTTATACTCCCCGCATATGAAAACTATTTTTCGTGTTGCGTCCTTGATCGCCACGGTTTCGTTGATTGGCGCTGGTTGCTCCCAAAGCCCTTCTTCTGACTCCCCTAGCCCTTCCTCCCCTCCTGAGGCTCGTTCTGGGGCTCCAGCGGTTGGAATCGGTCGCTCAGATTGTTTTAATTTGTACTACCCTCTCAAGGCGGGTTCGACGATCGAATATAAAATGAGTAGCGGTAACCCGCTCTCGATCCACGTTGCAGAGCATACAAAAGACTCGATCAAACTAGATTACACATTTACCGTCAAAGGCCAGCAGAGCACGATGACAAATGAACTTGTCTGTGATAATGGCAACATCCATGGCAAAGGATTCTTTGATTTTGCGAGCCGCTTGTCTGGGCTCGATATCAGCTACGAGACGCTGAAGATGGAGGGCGAAGTCCTTCCAAGCGATCTGACCGTAGGCCGTGCGTGGACACTTGATACAGAAGTCGTCGTTCACACCAACGACGCGCGTATGCAGGCGATCCTCGAAGGAAAACACCAGACGACACATATCGAAAGCAAAGTCGTTGGAGAAGAAGATGTTACGGTGGCTGCTGGGACGTTCCATGCCCTCAAAATCGAACAGACGATCATGGTTGATACAGGTATCCAGGCTGCAAAGGTCACAACGACTGGCATGGCTTGGTACGTGAAGGATATCGGCCTCGTTAAGAGCGAAAATAAGATTGGGACAGCAGTTTCTGGGATGGAAGCGACAAAAATTACGGAATAAATTCCAGAAATAAAAAAGAGCCCCGGACGGATCCATGATTGGATCCGTCCGGGGTTTTCAGTCTGTCTCGATCGCGAGCTTGGCGAGCTTGATCGCGCCTTCGCGAGAGACGGCGGAGCAGATGAATAGTTTGTTGTGGCAGAAGTGCGCGTCAGGGACGCTGGTGAGCTCCGAGAGCGCTTCGCTCTGCAGCCCGCCCCAGGCCTTGGGGAGCGCCTTCCGATTCCGGAAGCTCCCGAAGGCCAGCGGAACCGCCTGAACACGCCAGTTACCCTCCTCGCCCGGCAGGATGACGTACAGGACATCTGCACCCTCCGATTCCAAGAGGACGACGTTCTGCCACGGGCAGCCTTGCTTGAGGACGAGGATCCGCGAGTCTTGGCGCTCGGCGAGTGCCTGACGGACCTGCTTCTTGGCGCGTACGACAGACTGACAGCTTCGGACGACGCCCTTGATGACTACCTCCGCCATGATGAGAGCATCCTCGAAGGCCTTATCGTGGTCCTGCGGTTCGTCCCACGTTGGGTTGAACGTATCGAGGATGCTCGAGAGGCAGAAGTTCGACGCCCCATTGAAGGCTGGGTTCTTGATCATAATCGATTGCCCATTGTCGCGGGCGTCGACCGACTGGACGAGGATTTCATCGACGAGCTTGGCGATTTCCTCGTTGTCAGTGATCGCAAGCCCGTAGTCCTTCCACACGAGGCCGAAGGACGAGTACTCGATCCCGTTGGTCCGCTTGCCGGCGCCGTCCTTCTGGTGGTGGTCGTAGCGGCCATTCTCCGGGTCGTAGATGAGCCCGACGTCGACGACGATGTCGCAGTCTTTGAGCTTCTCGAGGTCGCGGGTGCGGACGATCGGCGCGTCCGGATAGAGCATCCGGAGCGTCGCGACGGCGAGGACGTCATCGGCGTGGAACTTGCCGAGGTGGGTACCAATCACGACGTTCTTCTTGTTGAACGATGGGGAGTTCTGGTTCACTGAACGCTCCTTGTGAGGTGTGTAGAGGTATAAGAAAGTACTGCCCAGTTTTAGCAGGTTCAAGTCAACTTGTCAATCCACCTCTCCCGTTCGAGAATAAAAAAAAGTCGAGCCAGGCTCGACATGTGGTCACTCAGCGGCGACCTTTGCAAGATGGGCGTTGATGAGAAGGCGGACTGTTTCCTTCGTCGGCTCGAGTCCGCGCCCTGCCGGTAAGCGGATGACGTCTGTCTTCCGTTGCATTGGGGCGGGGAGCATGAGGCGGATCCCGCGAAGCTCGCATGAGGCAAGTTCTTCGAAGGTGCGCTCGACAACCTCCCCATGGATAGGAGAAACGTAGATCACAGTACGTTGCTCCGTCACGATACCGTTGCGAGGGACCAATTTACGGCTTTGAGGAAGGACGAAGCAGATGAGGTCGCTTGGTTGCGCTTCGCCCCACGCCCTGTCTCGCCGCATGCCCTGACATTGGAGTTGTGCGTGGAGGCTGAGATGGATTCCGATCTGCCCGTAGCACCATTTGATGAACGCCGTGCCCGAACGCTCTTTCCTGCCAAGGCAGCCCCGGGCCACCCTTGTGATGCTGCGCTGGATGAGCATGCAGCCTGCTGCGAGGAGTGCCTTGGCCTTGGCGACACGCTCCTCAGTACTTCCTTCGAGTAGTGTTTCGTCAAAGACTAAATTGTGCACTTGTTCCTCCAAAACCACTGAACCATGGGTTGGGGGAGCCGTCAAACCAGCGCTACAGTTCCATTTCCCCTGTTGACTTAAACTCGTTAATGTCCCAAGACGCGAGAACGCTCGCAGCAAGATCACGCGCCCAAAAGAATTTGATTTTGGTGTAGTGCTCTAGGTCTGCTGTCATCCCTTTGGATTCGACGCCAAGCTCATTGCAGAGGTAGAGCGCACGTCCCATATGGAATCGTTGGGTAATGACGATCGCGCGGTCGATATGGAATTCTTCGTGGGCCCGCTTACAGCTCTCATACGTGCGATACCCTTTCCCATCTACCGTGATCGCGTCTTCTGGGACGCCCTCGCTGAGGAGATAGGCCTTCATCGAATCGACTTCGTCTGAGCGGAAGCCCCCATCATCCCCTGTGACCAACAGTTTCTCGACCTTCCCTTCACGATACAGCGCTTCCCCTACGAGTAAACGGTCACGCAGCGCGTCAGAAGGCCTCCCGTCAGGAAGAACCGATGCACCAAGAATGATCGCATACGGCACTTTTTCTGTAACCTGAGATGTCTGCGTCATAATGTCTCCAAGGTATCTTGTTTGCACGCTGATAACGCTGTGCGCAATCAGATAGACAGCAAGGAGGACAAACCAGATGAGCACTATTTTGGCCCAGGAAAGGAATTTGGTCATACGGGACGATAGGTAAGAGCAGTTTATTCGTCCTGGTCCGGTTTATCAATGGCGATCGGTTCGTAGCCGTTTGAGTTTCCCGTAATGCGCATCACGTCTTTATCAATCTTTCCAAATTCCTTCGTCGCCAAATTATATTGGTTTACTGCCGTTCCAAGATTCTTTCCAACGCTTGAAAAGTGTTCCTCGTACTTTGCGATATGTCGTCCGAGGTCAATGACACGTGTGCGGATTTCTTTCGCTTGCTCTTCGATCTGGAGCGCGCGCAATCCCTGAAGAACCGTCTGTAAATACGCGAGGAAGGATGTTGGCGAGACGATAATCACATGATGCTTCCCTGCCGCGCGTTGGATGAGCGTTTCGTTATCTTCTGCGAGCCCACCGATTTTGTTGACGAGAAGGTCGTAATAAATCGCTTCGTGGGGGATGAACATGAAGGCGAACTCCATCGTCCCCTCCTGTGGGCGGATGTACTTCTTTGTTTCTTGCACACGAAGCTTCAAATCGTTCACAAACATCTTTTCGAGCCTGTCACGCTCGACCGGGTTTTTCTCTTCGACAAGACGGTTATAGTTTTCGAGACTGAATTTTGAGTCGATGGGAACGATTTTATCCTTTACAAAAACTGCCGCATCAACGATCTCCCCGTCCTTAAACGCGTATTGCATCTGGTACCCACCTGGCGGTAACACGTTTTTGAGCAACGTCTCCAAATAATATTCTCCCAAGATTCCACGTTGCTTTGGGTTCTTTAACATGTCTTGCAAGCCCTGTAGCTGCGCTGTGACGTCGAGGACTTGCTTATTCGTCTCTTCCATTCGTGTGAGCCGTTCTGTGACGTCACGCACAACGCCTGTTGATGCGGCAAAACTCTGGCGCACGGCGTTATGCGTCTCCCCCATCCGGTCGCCCATTTCCTTTTGGAGGAGCGCCATCTGGTTCTGGATCAACGTAAACGATTGGGTGTCTTGTGGCGCCAGGAGCTTTTTGAGCATGAGTGCCAAATACACGATCCCCGCAATGGCGAGGACTAAGAGAACCGTTAAGATAAGAGAAAAATCCATACGCGACGTACCTTATCATATCCGACTCAGAGGTGAGAGGGTTTATCCACATTGCCATCCTAAAAACGCATTTGCTATCGTCAAACCCTAACAGACGAGTCTATGCTTGCTATGCATTCCACAACCGATGACTGGGAAGATGAACCAAAAAAGGATGACGAAGAGGATCTCGGAGCTCTTGGGATGTCCGTGAAGGATGCTGATAGCACCGGCTCTGTTGATGATGAGGACGAAGAGGAGGAGAAAGGAAAAGAGGAGGATGCAGATGAAGATGTTACAGAAAAGAAAGAAGCCCCTCTTGAAGAAGACGAGCCGCTAGATGGATTAGCCGCACTCGAGCGAATGGAAAAAGAGCTCGAGAAGGATGAGATCGACGTCGGAGGAGATGGTGAAGACGAGGGATAACCCCTCGTCTTTTTTTATTTTGTTTTCAGACGGAACTCTTCGCGCTTCTCCTCCCCTGCTGGAATCAAGGCGTGCGAGACATTTTGTGAGATGCCTTTGAGTGCCGCGATGAGAATCACGCCCCACAGAAGCCCTGCAATCGCCCAGCGTCGTTCATAACGCGCGGTATAGGCGATGCCCGCGCCAAAACCAAAAAGAGGCAACGCAAGCGAAACGATCCAGTCATTCCGATCCATCGCGGTCAGCTCCGTATTTTTTCCAAGATGGAACAGTGCGGCGAGCGTGAGGATGAGTGGGAACACCATGAGCGCAGCTGCAAAGATTACTTGTCGTGAACTTCCAAGTGCAAAAAGCGAATTCGTGAGTGCTGTTGCATCCGCGTGGCTCAAAACAGAACGGACGATGAATGGGAGTGAGATGAAGAATCCGAGGACAGGCGTAAACAGCGTCCAAAATGCCCAACGCTTCCACACGCACCAGTACCAGATGGCGGTGAGTGGGTTAACGATCATCGCGATGATCCAGAGCGTGCGCTGCTCAGACGTTGCGCGTGGCGTTTGTGTTGCGTGGATCATTGCCCAAACCCAAAAACCAGCGTAGGCCAGCAAGGAGATCGTAAAGAGGATTTGTGCCGCAAGGTCTCTAATGACCATAGGTTAGCGTCGTGTGGTGCGTCGACGGCGTTTTGCCCGTGACGGTTGCACAGAACGACGCATACGGTACCAATGAATGGCGGCAAGCGCTAGTCCAACGGCGAGGACGCAGACCATGATTGGAACGATCCAATCACCAACTGCCGCAAACCGTTCTGCGAGGATAAACCCGGTCATAAAGAACAGCGCGTTGTAGATCGCGACACCTGCGGCTGTCAGGATAAAGAACGGGCCTGGGGGGTACTGGAATACGCCCATGAGGAGGCTTCCCACATTCCGAAGTCCTGGAATGAACCGCGCAACAAATGGCGCTGTCGGCCCAAATTGCTTGAGACGTTTTTCGATGGCGTCTAATCGGTCATTTGTAACGAGGATGAACTTTCCGTAACGGTCAAAGAGCGGCCTGCCCACTTTCCATCCGACAAAAAAAGAAAACGCGTGGCCAGTCATCGTGCCAAGCATGGCGACGAGATATGCGATTGCCGGATTGACACCTCCTGTCCTCGCAAGATAGCCGATGAAGCCTAAAAAAAGTTCGTTCGGTGTAAACGGGACGTTTGCACCGTCCAATAACATCACAGCAAAAATTGCGAGATACCCAATATCCTCAAAGCGTAATAAGAAAAACCCGAGGTCGATGCCTTCCATCCCCTGCAGTGTAACATGTTCTTGACACCACGCCGACATATGATATTCTCGCCGCGTTCGTCACTCTCCCCTGCCCCTAGAAAGGAAGCGTGCACGTGATGCAACAACCTGCGGGGCGCAGAGCCCCAGATTCGGTCTTTCCTCCTCCCATCGTCCCGGCGCCAAGCGCTCGTGCAAACGATATCCCGATCAAGACGCTCGGGACGCTTGACCTGGTTTCACTCGCTGTCACGCAGCTCGTTACCGAGTTCGCGTTGCATCCGGAACGCACGATTGATTCGATGGTGCGACTCAGGCTGGAGTCCTTGCCTGACGAGATCAGAAAAGCGTTTCTCTTCAAGCTGATGCGTGGTGGGTCGCGCGATACCGTAGAGCATCGCTTCGAACAAGCGGGCGTGCGGATTGCTGTCGAGGCCACGAACGCCGGACGCGAAGGCGTAACCCTCAAGCTCATCGAGCGCACCCCACTCTCCCCCGCTAGCGCGTTTTAACCCCTCCACGCCTCTCTCTGAGAGGCTTTTTTTGGCCAAGTAATCTTGACATTTTGACTAATGTAGGCTACGTTCCAGGCACGACATGGTGTCGTTTGTGAGGAGAGTAGAGAGATGGATGCTACGAAAATCGAACCTTTCAAGAGTATCATCGGCGAATCCAAGCCGAAGCCGCCCGTTCTGATCGACGTCGACTCCTTGATCGACAAGGACTTGTCTAAGCAAGTCGCGACGATCGAGAAGTGGGCCAAGAACCACGAGGTCCACATCACGAAGGAGCAGCTGCTCGAAGCGGCTGCGCGTCTGCCGTCTTGGCCGATGACGAAGCGAACGATCCTCCCCGTCCTCGTGCCGTACTGCGAGAGCCGTGCGATGTTCTCCGCGACGGTGAACACGATCCGCACCCTCTGGAGCGGCGTCCACGACGCGCTGGGCCTGTCGCGAATGCGCGAGAAGCCCTACCGTTCGCCGGACGTGATCCGAGAGCCGCGTGTCATGAACAAGTTCGAGATGGACAAGTTCGAGCTCCTCCCCGGCATCGAGTCGTTCATCGGCCTCCGCTGGGAGATGATCGACGCCTTCGCGAACATCAACGTCGCTCCCAAGATCGTGCGCTCGCCGCAGACCTCGCCGCACGCGGGCGTGATCGCGATCGCGATGCACTATCCCAAGCTCGCGAAGGAGCTGGGCAGCGAGCAGCTCCCCAACCTCGCGATCGGTGGCTACATCCGCAAGATGGGCAGTGGCGTCCCCGACCACGTGTTGGTGCTCAACCGGGATCCCCACTTCGCGAACCCGACGCTCATCCTGCGTCCCGAGGATGCTCACAGCGAGATCCTTGCCGTCCCCGAGTTCTACGTCCCCTAGTGGACACATCCGGCCTCTTGCAGGTCGGTTTTTCTTTTGAGACGAATATAGACAGGCCGTTCTTTGGATGATAGGTTCTTTGCGTCGTTATTGTCAGCCCGATCCCCTTGCGTTTGGCGAAGGACGGGTCAGCAAAGCGGACAGAAGAAAGGGTCAGCCAATATGGCCAGCCTTCATTCAGAATTGACGGCCGGGGAGCTCGTCGAGCTCTTGCGCGCACTCGCTCAAGCAGACATTACACGCGAAGACATCCGCTCCATCAACCAGGACCATTCGGTTGCCACTGCGATGCGCGTCGCATTGGATAAGCAGCGGGACTTCGCCCACGCCGTGAAGAAGCTCCACGGTGGGGTCACGGTGGACTACGAGAACAACGCGCTTGATCAGTTCCAAGCCCTCCCGAAGTTCCTGTCTCGTCCAGACGCGAAGATCTTGGACATCGCTTCGCACCTGGACCACCTCCGCAGCGGAACCCGTCGGGTTGCTCTCGTGGCGGTCCAGATCCCTTCTACGGTGACCAGGAAGGGTGTGATGCGCCTGCAGGATGCGGTCACGTTCTTGGAGGATCAGAGGCTCTCCCCTGCAACGCTCAGAGATTCCATTGGACTGTTGCGACTGCAAGGTCTCAAGCTCCTGTACAGGCAGCCGTTTCCCGGATTCCACCTGGTCGGCTCGTACGGCTATTCCTTGCGCCAGAGGGCAAGCTCCGTTCATTCGCTCAAAATCGTCATGGATGTCGGGTGCTCGCTGATCCTCGTTCGTGGGACAAAGGGCGAAACGACCCAAGAAGATGTCGACCAGGAACGCATCGAAGCGATGGCTGAGGGTATCCAAATCCTCGTGACGCACGGCGAATACATCCTGGCCGTCCGCTCGATCGAACCCGTCTCATAGTGCGCTCTCCCCGACCCCTGTGGTCGGTTTTTCTTTTTTGGCAACGCAAAAGCTCGGAGATCTTCCGAGCTTTTTTCTTATCCGTTTTCTTTTACTGACAAACCGCGCATTCCTCCGTCGCCACATCGCGCTTGAGCGATTTCATGTCGATGGAGTCGGCATGGATTGGGGCGCTTGAGCGGAGGTAGTAGAGGGATTTTACGCCGAGTTTCCAGGCGAGCATGTGGGTCTCGTGGAGGTACTTGCCGCTGACGGGCGTCGTAAAGAAGATGTTGAGGGATTGCGCCTGGCAGATGAATGGTTGGCGGTCGGCGGCCTGTTGCACGATCTCGCGCATGTTCATCTCGTAGCCAGTGCGGAACACTTTCTTTTCATCTTCACTGAGAATGTCCAAGTGCTGCACGCTGCCTTTTGCCGCGATGACACTCTTCCAAACGTCTGTGACGTTCATCCCCTTTTCGTCCAAGAGTCTTTCCAAATATTTGTTCTTGACGAGGAAGCTTCCTGACAACGTCTTTTGAAGATACGCGTTGCCGGCTGATGGCTCGATCGACGGTGTTGCTTCGCCACAGATGAATGCGGTTGAAGCCGTCGGCTGGATCGAGTTGATATACGAGTTGCGCTGTGTTCCTCCATCAAGTGGCAGCCCACGCTCTCTTCCGAGACGTTCCGACGCGGCAACGGATGCCTCGTGGAAATGTTTGAAGATGTCTTTATTGACCAATCGCGCTTGCAGACTTTCGAACGGGATTCCCTTTTGCATCAGGTAGCCGTGGTATCCCATCACTCCAAAACCAACAGAACGTTCATGCTTGACCGAGTTGATCGACTTTTTGAATTCCACCGGGTCAGCCATGTCGCAGAACGTCTCAAGGTTGTTATCGAGCGCTTTGACACAGGCGTAGGCGATTTCTCCAATCTTCGACTTCCATTCGTCATACCGTTCAAGGTTCATGCTCCCCAGGCAGCAGACAGCTGTGCGTTCTGAGTCCGTCGGCAGGACGATTTCTGTGCAAAGGTTGCTTTGGCGTACCATGAGGCCCTTTGCTTTGTGGTGTGGCGGGACGGCCTTGTTGACCGTGTCGATGAAGAGCAAGTACGGCTCCCCTGTTTCTGCGCGCATCTTGAGGAGCTTGCGCCACATCTCGACGGCGTTTAATTCTTTCGTCACCGTCTTGTAATGCGGGTCGATGAGCTGGTAGTTTCGGTTTTCCTCAACCGCCATCATGAATTCATCGGTGATGACCACGCCGTTGTTGATGTTGAGACACTTGCGGTCCATGTCGCCGCCCGTCGGTTTGCGCATCTCAAGGAATTCTTCGATATCCGGATGGTCGATGCGGAGATACGCGGCGGCGGCACCACGACGCGTTGAATTGCGTGAGACAGCAATCGTTTCCGAATCCATGATCTTGAGGAACGGAATGACGCCGGATGAGCGCAAGCCACTTGCCTTGAGCGGAGAGTTTTGTCCGCGAAGCTGCGACCAATCTGTTCCAATTCCCCCACCGTATTTGGAGAGGAACGCGTTTTCACGATACAGGTCGAAGATCCCTTCAAGTGTGTCCGGAACCGTGTTCAAGAAGCAGGAGATCGGCAAACCTTTCTTTGTCCCAATGTTCATGAGCGTCGGTGTCGCTGGCACGAACCATTGCTGCGCCATCAAGTTGTAGAGCTCTTGTGCGTGTTCTTTTTCACCACGCGACATTCCGGTTGCAACACGGGCGTAGAACGTCTTTGGGCTTTCGCAGATCTCTCCGTTTGCATCGCGCAAAAAGTAGCGGTCACGCAAATTTTCGAGGCCGAAGAACGAAAGTGGTGCCGACGTCACAGCTTCCATATCGATCGATTCCTGGATGGCACGGTCTGCCGTGTAGTGTGGGCAATCCCAGCTGTTTTTCCCGTCTGTTTTTTTGAGGATCTCCGCGAGCAGCAGGTCGCGCGCGGCCGCGAGATCGTTGTTTGAGAGGGCGTCAACGACAGAAGCGTAAGTGGTCATAGAGGTGCGATTTTATTTTTGATTACGAGTTCCAGTCTTCGATCACCGAACCTTTTGAGTATTCCGTGGCACGGTTTTCAAAGAAGTTGGTGTGTTCTTTTGCGTTGACCATCACATCGAGCCATGTCAGTGGGTTTGAGACGTTGTAGATCGCGTCGAGGCCCAGGTCGTTCAACCGTCTGTCGGCAATGTAGCGGATGTATTGTTTGACCTGTTCTGCTTTGAGGCCCGGCACATCCCCCATCCCGAAACAGGTGTCGATGAACGCATCTTCGAGGTTCACCATGTCACGGCAGGCGCTATAGAGCGTCTCCTGCAGGTCGCTTGTCCAAATGTGTTTGTTCTCCGACACCAGGTCACGGAAGAGCTGACAGACGCCTTTGGAGTGCAGTGTTTCATCGCGGATACTCCAGGTGACGACTTGTCCCATCCCCTTCAATTTTCCAAGCCGCGGAAAGTTCATCAGGATCGCGAACGAGGAGAAGAGACTGACGCCTTCCATGAATCCGCCAAACACGGCGAGGTTCACGGCAAGGTCTTCGACAGACCGGACATCAAACGATTGGATGTAGTCGTATTTTTTGCGCATCGACTCAAAGTCGAGGAACGCCGAATATTCTTTTTCTGGAAGACCGAGCGAGTCGTTCAAGTACGAGTAGGCCCACACGTGTGTGCTTTCCATCGCGGCAAATGCCGAAAGCATCATTTTGATTTCGGGCTTTGGGAACGCCGGGATGAGCTTGGTGTTGTAGTTGTTGTTGACCTCGATATCGCCCTGCGTAAAGAAGCGCAAAATGTTGGTGACGAGGCCGATCTCCGCAGGCGAGAGGTTGTTCTTGTAGTCGATGATATCGCTTTCCATCGGGACTTCTGTCGGCATCCAGTGCGCCTGGTTCTGCTTCATGAAGAAGTCGAAGTACTGCGGATACTCGAATGGCTTGTAGACCTTGCGGTGCGTGAGCAGCGGACAGCTCCCAGCGATTGGTGAAGCGACCGTCTGCCGTCTATCGTCTGTCGTCTGCTCCTCCGACGTCACATCTTCGACAGAGAGTTCCGGTTCGGTGTCGGGAAACTTGGTACCGAGCCACCGGAAAATATAGTCCACCACCGATTTTGCAACCCGGATATTTGGGTTCTGCGTGAAGCCAGACGGTTCAAAACGGACATGCGAGAACTTGGCGACGAGCGTCTTCATCGGCACGCCATACTGGAGGCCGATTGAGACGGAAGTAGCGAGCGCGTCGAGCAAACCAGCGAGCGTGCTCCCCTCTTTGCTCATCGAAACAAAGATCTCACCCGGCTTCCCGTCTTCGTAGAGACCGACGGTGATGTAGCCGGTGTGTGAACCGATCTCAAATTTGTGCGTGATGGATTGCCGTTCATCCGGCAATCGGCGACGGCGTGCAATAACAGGTTTGGACATTGGCTTGGCAACCGGCATGGACTGCAATTGGAATGACGGCGAGTTCTTCGGGTCTACACCAGTCGTGAGATACGTCTTTGCGACTTCAATCATATCTCCATCGATCAGCGATGCACCAACAAGCTCTTTGAGGTCTTGGGTATCTGGAACGGTGTGGCCATCAAACGCTTGAGTCAGCCGATGGACGGTGTCTTGGATCACGCCTTGGATGCGGGCATGTTCGCGCTCTCCTGTAAGGCCTGATGCTTCAAACGCCCGTCGAACGGAGTGTTCGAGGATCGAAATATCGAAATCTTCAATGCGGCCATCGCTACGACGGATCGATTTCACAGAGGTTACGTAAGACCAGATGGTTTCCGCAGCGTTCTGTGAGGCATTTTGTTTGTTCGCAGACGCTTCGCCTGAGGCGCCCGAAACAACCGGCTTGGACATAAGCGGAAAGAAAACAGGTTTTTTAACTCGCACAGATCCCAGGTGAAACCCGTCTCCCGATGAGAGACTCATCAAGGCGCGTGTGACGGGTATGTTTCACCTCCATTCGGCATCTTTTGGTGTCCGTACAGAGGAGTTTTGTCCTTCATCCGTGAGGTTGGGGCACGAATGAGGGAAAGAAGGGCCTGGAACCGCGCGACCACTAGATCTTGTGGTCGCTTTGCAATTATACCACAAGATATAGGGGTCGCGCGGTCAGGATTTGTTGGGATTTTGAAGGATGTGGATAGATTGTCATCCCGGACGAAGTCGGACGGAGATCCGGGATCCCTTCCGAGTGGATGGGGATCCCGGATCTTCGCATTCGCTACGTCCGGGATGACAAGCGGGAGAGGCTTATAATCCCAATGTCAGGTTGATCGTAGGTTTTGCTTCCGGTTCTGGCGGTAGAATCGGCATCGGCACATCTCGCTTTTGTCCCATTCGGTCAAAGAACGCAATTTTTTGTTCGGTGAGCGCCTTTTCATAGACGTCTCGCGTTACTCTCACGTCCTGCAAGCAGTAGTCTTTTAACTTTTGAATTTCTCCTTTGCGCCAAAACTCAACGGCTTGGAGGCCGTGTCCACTCTTCCCTACGCCGAGTGTCGCATGGGCAACGTCATCGAGCTTTACGCGGAAGCCGATCCGTTTTTCGATCTCGACAAGAAGGTCGACCGTCGGGAGCTTCATCAAATCACCCGCATAATATTCTTGCATGCAGGGATAATCGAAACCGAATAAGTTGTAACCGATGATCCGGTCCGCACGTTCAAGGCGCGGCCAGAGTTTTGGGAGGTCTTCTTCGAGGAACGTCTCGAAGGTATCCGTCTCATAAAAATAACAGCCGATGAGGGAGATATCGAGGAGCGCGGCGTTGTAGGCGCCGACATCCTGGAAGGTATTTTGGGTCTCGATGTCGAGGACAACTTCGCGTCTCATAAGCAAAATATAGCCGAACGAATGTACCATACGGGAATCCATTTCGCGAGATGCAGCAAGGGGCCAGGGGTTGCTTTTTTGGGTCCAATATGGTTATCTCGTATCGGTCCTTTTAAAAGGGGGGGAATCCATGTATAGCCAACGGAGATTTACACTTCTCCCTTGTGGCGACGCGTGGCCCAAGGAAGATGTTTCAGCACTTTCGTTAAAACGATTGCTCAACGCGTGCGGGTCAGACCCCGGGCAGCCGCCGCTCTGTAAGCGCGGAGTGTCCGTCGAAGAATATATTTTATCCTTCGGCTCGGTCATCACGCAGCACTCTGAGCGTGAATTCATCATCGGGATCAACCAGACCCGGACGATGGGCGAAGTGCTCGCGTGCCGCGCGTGGCTTGAGGGGGAATTCCCCTTTCTTGCCCAGGCGTTCTGGGTGCTCTTCGTCAACGATACGGAGGAGCTCCGTTTCATGCTCCAGCTGAACGACATGGGGAGCATGGACGCCGAGATCCTCGAAGGTGCGCCGATGTGGACGCCACACGTGACGCCTGGTAAATCATTCCTGGTATGCACAACGCATACATGGGATGTGCTCCTCATCAACATGCGTGCCAGGATGCATTTTGAGCCACAAGCCAAACGGCCAACGGTCCCTGCGCCTTCGGACCCGTCGTCCGTACGAGTGAGTGGGATCCGTCTCCCCCTTGCGCCGCGGACACCATCGTTCGCCGGCCTTCGGCTCGAGATCCCAAAAACACCGAAACCAGATGAATAACTTCCGTCGAGCCAAGCTCGACTTTTTTTATATGAAAAAGCCCACTGGTTTAGGGTGGGCAGGAAGGGTCTGTATAGTCCGCGAAGAAGAACTGCGCGGGTTGAGCTGTCGGCATGGGCGCGGCGGGTCGCGACGGCTTCGCAACGTACTCCGGCCATGGGATCGCGATGTCCGCTGCGCGCAAGCGAGCCCGTTCGAGGGGCGGGTCACGTGGGAACCGCATGGGAAGGAACGGGTCCTGGCACACTGGGTGCATTTCCGTGCACGAGATGTCGATCTCGATGAAGTCGTCGTAGGCGTAGTACGTCGAGGCGCTCGCAGCCGATGGGCTGGCAAGAACGCTTGATGAACCGCCCACGAGTTCCGTCGTAGACGGACACGCATCGTGGGTCGTGGAGTTGCCCAAGTACGCCGCGAGTCCCATTGTCGCGACGACACATAGGCGCTTACTCGAGAGCAGAATCAGCTTCTTGCGTTGGCTACGCAGAGAGCTGCTTTCGCGGACCTCATGGTTGTAAAGCTCTTCGAGCTGGTCATAGCTCCCTGCAAGCTGATGGTTGCTCTCTTTCAGGCGGATGATCACGCGTCGCTGCTCGTGCAGCTCGTTCGCAAAAGGACTACTCCTGTACGATCGACTCCTCATGTCGCCTCCTTTTGATTGTTCCGTAACCCGCGTGCCACGTTAGCCCAGAATGGGGGCATTGGCAAGGGTCCGGATATAGAGAACCCCACGCGTGTCAGACGTGGGGTGTTGAGCGGCTCGCCTTGCGGGAGCCGAGGTTGTGGTTACTTGTGTTTTTGTTTGGGCGCCGGAGGCGTGGGGTGCCAGGCCTGCCGCGCCTTCTTCTTGGCGATGTCCGCCTCGATGTCGTCGACGACGTTGTGCGCCTTGTGCCTGGAGGGATCCAGCGCCTTCGTGACGAAGTGGCTCTCGCGTACTTCCTCCGACGCCTTGTCGAGACCCCCGAGAATGGCGCTCCCGATGTGGGGCGGAGGCTCCTTTGAGATCGCGGTGTAGATCTTGCCACAGATGACAAAGATCACGACCACGCCGAGAAGAACAAACGCCCACTTGAACAGTTCACCAATTTTCACTGTGACCTCCTAATGTTGGTCCGAAAGCTGTATCGCAGTGACCAAGCAATATAGCACAAAAAGCCCATTTTGTCAACCATGCTTGACATTGGGCTAATCTTTGCTAAAATTCGGCTGTTCTTAAAACCTCAACAAAAGGAGGGGTATGAACCCCTATCATGAACGTCTTCCGCATCGCACTCCCCTTCCGCCAAGAGTAGCCAGTCTCTCCCAGCGGTTTGTTCGCTGGTACGTGAGGCCGCTGTTGAGCGAGAAGCGCATCATGACCAGTCGCGAAGTCGCGATGCTGTTTTTCGTCTACCTGACGATCACGGCACCGATGTGGTTTTCTGTGGGCATGTGGCTCCTATATCCGTCCGACGCCGTGAGCCCGCTCGGTACGCTGCTCCTTTGGATCTGTGTGGTCAATTACTTCTGGGTGATAAAGGAGATCCATCTCCATCTCTTCCAGGCACACAAAGACCTCGCATAGCGAGCCTGCTCCTACAAAAACTCCCGGGTTGTCCCAGGAGTCTTTTTTTTAGCCGTTACGCTTGCGTTCAAATTCTTTGAGGTAGAGTTTACGAAGGCGGATGTTCTTTGGCGTGACTTCCACGAGCTCGTCTTCCCCAACGAATTCAAGTGCTTCTTCAAGCGTCATGATACGAGGGGTGTCGAGACCAGCAGCAACGCCATCACCCTTAGAGCGCATGTTTGAAAGTTTCTTTTCTTTACACACGTTGACCATGAGGTCTTCTGCCTTGGCGTTTTGCCCAATGACCATACCTTCATAGACTGGCACGCCAGCACCAATGAAGAGCTGACCGCGTTCCTGAGCTGCCTGGAGGCCGTAGCTGTTCGACTCCCCTGTCTCAAACGAGATGAGTGAGCCGTGGTCGGTTGAACCGAGTTCACCAACGTATTCACGATAGCCCAAGAAAAGGCTGTTCATGATCCCCTGGCCACGCGTATCCATCATGAATTCATTGCGGTAACCGATGAGACCACGCGTTGGGATGGTAAATTCGAGATACGCTGTCCCCGCTTCGGTGCGCATATCCTTGAGTTCACCCTTGCGCTTCGAAAGCTTTTCGATGATCGAACCAGACATGTTCTCTGGCCCTTCGAGCGAGACCTCCTCAAACGGTTCCGTCTTCTTGCCGCCTTCTTCCTTAAAAATAACCTGAGGGCGGGAAACCTGGAGCTCAAACCCTTCGCGGCGCATCTTTTCGATCAAAATGGCGAGGTGGAGTTCACCACGGCCAGACACGACGAAGCTTTCGCCAGATGTCCCCGGTTCGACGCGGAGCGCGACGTCGTTCTGCAATTCGCGCTCAAGACGTTCCTTGATGTTGCGCGAGGTCGTAAATTCGCCTTCCTTCCCGTTGAATGGGGAGGTGTTCACGCCAAAGGTCATCTTGACCGTCGGCTCTTCGATCTTCATGACCGGAAGTGCTTCTGGGTTGTTTGGGTCTGCAATCGTTTCACCGATGTTTACGCCATCAATACCCGAGAACGCGACGATTTCACCGGCTGGAGCTTCTGGGACTTCGCGCTTGCCCATCCCTTCAAAGATCATCACAGAGGTAACCCGGGCAGCAGCTTTGACGCCATCACGGTTAATCCATGCGACGTTCCCAGGGCGGAGCGTCCCACGAACGACGCGGCCAACGCCGGTCTTACCCTTGTAGTTGTCGTAGCTCACGTTCGCGACAGAGACCTGAAGATCGCCGTTCGGGTCTGTGCTTGGGGCTGGAATTTCTTTAACGACTTCTTCAAACAACGGGCGGATATCCGTCATCTTCGAAAGATCTGCTTCAAGACCAGCTTTCCCCTGCTTCGCCGAAGCGTAAATGACCGGGAAGTCCGTCTGGCGGTCAGAGGCACCGAGTGTCACGAAGAGGTCGAACGTTTGGTTCAACACCCAGTCCGGACGTGCATCTGGTTTGTCGATCTTGTTGATGACGACAATGATGCGGTGGCCAGCTGCAATCGCCTTCTTGAGCACGAAACGTGTCTGAGGCATTGGCCCTTCTTTTGCGTCGACGAGCAAGAGTGCACCGTCAACAAGGTTCATGATACGTTCAACTTCTCCACCGAAGTCCGCGTGGCCTGGCGTGTCGACAATGTTAATTTTGATGCCGTTGTAGGTAACAGCCGCGTTTTTGGCGAGAATCGTAATCCCGCGCTCGCGTTCGAGCTCGTTCGAGTCCATGATCGTCTCGCCTTCCAAGCCGCGTTCGCGGAAGGAATCGGACTGCTTCAACAGCGAATCAACCAGGGTCGTTTTGCCGTGGTCAACGTGGGCGATAATCGCAATATTACGGAGCTCCATAGTGGGCGGAGTATAGCCAAAATCCACCGATAGGTCAAGGGAAACCCCGGCTCTACTACCAAATCCGCTTCGCTTCCTCCCAAAACTCCGGGTGACCCTGCTCTGTTTTCATCCAATACCACCACTCAACACCCCAGTAATCAACGGGTGAGAGGCCCATACGGCTCGCATAGTCGATGTTCGCACGCATTTGTTTGATATCGAAGGTTTTAAGCTGGTCTGGGATGTCTGTTGCAGTTAGAGGCTTATTGTTCCATGGTTCCATCTGGAATTCGCTCACATATATTGAAGGGACACCAAACACTGAAAGGAGCTCTGCTTTGTGGCGATAGAAACTTGGAGGCAGGAAGAAATAGCGCCATGTACCAAACGTTGGGTTTCGGACAACGCGATAAACGCTCACGCCGAGCCGATCAATAGTTTTGCCGAATGATGTCCAGAGTGAGAGCTCGCCAGAGTCCGTCGTAAAGACGGGACGGTTTGGGTCGAGTCCGCGCACAAGTTTAATTTCTTTTTTGTGGAATTCCGGATCCGTTTTGCCACAATCACCATATTCAAAATGTGGTTCGTTCTCGACCTGCCACGCAACGATCAACGGATTATTTTTATATCGATCAACAACCGTTTGGAGATACGTGAGTGTTGCCGCTTCTTGGTCTGCAGCAGGGAGTATGTTCCACCAATCCGGCTGCCAGCATTCTGGCCAGCGCGGCGTTTTTTGCCCAATCGCAAGCACGATCGTCCCCTTTCGCCTGCTGATGGCATTGATATCTTTATCGAGATCCGAAAAATCCCATACGCCACGTTTTGGTTCAAGGTATTTCCAGTACGCACCAATGCGGAACCGACGGATATGGAGGTCATCGAGTGCAGCGGTCAAGACGTCATCCGGATCCAGACCGAGATCCTTCTGCGCGTACGGTCGGCTGAACGTCATTCCATAAGTGGTCTGCATCCCCGTTGGTGGTGGGCCACCAATAAACAAAAATGCCACGATCGCAAGGAGGATCGTGCCAAGCAGTCCAAGGAGGAGATACGACATATTAAAGAGATGACGTTTCATACGGCTAGATGACAAAAGCGAGGCCAATTGCGGCAACGATAAGTGCGGTGATTTTTGTGAACAAGACGCGTCCTTCAAGATTTTCTCCCAGGAGTTTTGGAGCACGATGTTTTAAGAAGAGCGCCGCAATGACGAGTAAGGCATATTGGACGGCCTGGAGCGCGTTCACGATTGCCGCACTCCCTCCGCTTGCCGCAAGTTGAACACACAAGAAACCACCAGCACCAAGGCTTTGCCCCACCACCGCCAGGACGCCGGCGGATTTCATAGCCTTTTTGTTCCTCCCCTGTTTTGGCTTGAGCATTGACCATAATTCGCGTCCTGCGACACGATCAATCGCGACAACGATGAAGACCGACACCACAGCGGCTGATAAACGCGAAGCAACGAATGCGGGCAAAAAACCCGCAGTATCATAACTATATTTTGCGGTGACAGATGAGACAGCAAAGAGGATCGCAGAAACGACAGCAAGCCCGATAGACGCCCTCGAGGGCCGCGATCCCCCGCCGCTCGAAGAAAGGATCGCTGTCGCCGCTACGAGGAGCGCGAATCCAATGAGTTGAGATGCGCGGAGATGTTCACCAAGAAATATACTTGTCCCAAGTAGCGTCAGGATTGGGATGAGCGAACCGACAATCGGTACGATGCGGCTGGCTTCTGCCCGTGCGAGCGCTTCATAAAATGCCCAGAGCGCAACAACGAACAGTGCGCCTGAGATAAGTGAGATTGTGAGTGGATTCCCATGAGGCCATACCTTGACCCAGGGCGCCGCAGCAATGACGATAAAAGACAAAATGCCGACAAGTCCGGCATACGTCGCGCTCCGTTTGAACGCCGTAGACAGCAACGACTTATCGATCACGAACGCCACGCCGTTTGCGGCATGACCTATGATCGCAAGGAGAATCCAGTTCATACGTGTTACACCTCAATCGTATCGCCAGGACGAGGGACGTCAGCCGTTACATGGAGCTCTTCTGCAATCGCGGTCGCAAGTGCAGCGGAAGCGTCTTCTTCGCCGTGCGTACAGTAGACGTGCTTCGGTAATGCCTTTGCGTTTTTGATAAAATCGATGAGCTGCGGTTTGTCTGCATGGGCGCTATATGCCCCAATCGAGACGATGTTTGCGCGAACCTGGACGTGTTCCCCTAATACGTCGACGACTTTCTCCCCAGAGTACAAGCGTCGTCCGAGCGTCCCGCTCGACTGGTATCCAATGATGAGCACGGTCGAGCGTTTATCGCTCAAGTAACGGACGAGATGGTGCTGGATGCGGCCACCGTTCATCATTCCTGACCCCGCGATGATGACCTTTGGCCGGGGCGAGTCGTTGATCGCTTTGGAATCATCACGACTCATGCAAACCTTGAGGCCCAGGAAATCGAACAAGTCATCCCCTGTTGCGCTGAGTGCAAGCGCTTCTTTGTTGTAGTATTCCGGATATTTTTTGATGACGTCCGTAATCTTGATTGCCATCGGACTATCAAGATACACATCGACGGCAGGGATCAAACGGTTTTCGACAAGATGGTTCAACTCATAGAGCACCTGCTGCGTCCGTTCAACGGCAAACGCCGGAATTACAAGGACACCGTTTTGTTTGACCGTCGTCACGATTGCGTCATGCAGCCTTGTGACGCGGGTCGAATCGTCTTCGTGAACGCGGTTGCCGTACGTCGACTCGATGACAAGTGCATCAACCGCAGGAAGCTGTTCTGTCGCACGAAGGATTGGGACGTTTTTGTTGCCGAGGTCACCAGAAAATATGGCGGTCTTTCCCCCATCCTCCGTAACCTCGATGAAGGAGCTACCAAAAATATGGCCCGCATCATGAAACCGGATTGAGAGGTCGTTTACGTGCACGCTCTTGCCGTAATCCGTCGGCATCATGAGTTGTTCAACTTCTTCGACATCGTTCCGTTCGTACAGCTTCTGCGTCCCGTTCCGACGCAAATCCTCCGCCATGATCTGCTCCGCATCTTCCATGATGACACGCGCAATCTCACACGTCGGTGGTGTGGCGTAGACTTTTCCTCGGAATCCCTCTTTGTACAATTTTGGGATACGACCCACGTGGTCGAGGTGGCCGTGCGTCACCGCAACGGCATCAATCGTTTTTGCTTCAAACCCAAGCGGTTTAAAGTTACTCGCCGAGGTAAAGTGTGAACCCTGGAACATCCCACAATCAATGAGGAGTTTTGTCTTCTCCGTTTCAACCAAATAGCAAGAACCCGTCACTTCGCGAGTGGCACCAAAAAACGTGATCTTCATGTGTCCAATTGTAGCACGGTCTCCTTCAGCGTATCGCTTAGTACGGTCTTGGGACTTTTGCGGCTTCTGGTGGGATTTCTGGTTGTTTTGTCGGTGCGGATGCCGGGGCTGGCTGGCGGAGCTGCGCTTGGATCTCAGCGTTTTGCTTTTCTGGATTTGCGCTGCTGCATCCAAGGCCAAATGAAGCAATCGATGACGCAAGGGCAATGATCCCGAAGGTTGAGCGGAGGAGGCGTGGCATATCAACGATTTACATTTTTAAGAGATCCGCAGCTTTCTGTTTTGATTCATCCTGGAGCGACGAGATAAATTCTGGAAGGATGCTGAGGGCCTCGGTACGTCCGCGGCAAGATTCTGCCATATCGCCAAGAGCCGCATCCCATGTTGGGTTGGTTGGGTCATCACTCCAACGTGTGATTTCATACAATCCATCTGACTTTTTTTCGAGGAGTGCACCAACGAATTTTCGCTGTGTGCTCTTTGCGATCAGCTCCCCATTCTCAGATACGACCCATTGCGTGCATTGGACGATTGCAGCCTCCTGGACGTTTTTTGCCGATGTATCAATATGGCGTTCCAGCGAACGAAGCGCGCACGTCGTTGTCCCTCCCGGCTTGACCCAAAGAGCTGCAGCGTGTGTTGTGATTGCATGGTCCGCGACATCCGCCGTTGTTAGGCGCTGCGTCTGGACACGTTGGGGTTGCGTCAAAAAGCGGCACATGAGGTCTGAACTCCGGCTAAAATGACGGATCCCACACTCTTTGCGGATCACGAGCGAAAGAAGCCCTTCGTCAAACCGTGGATCTGTTACCGCGCCAAGGATGGCAACGGTTTCGAGGACGAGGAGAGTCGCGCCAAGAAAGACCATGATGCGGAATGGCGTCTCTGGGTGGCCGATGCTGTCGACGAACCCTTTTTCAAACGGCCACAATCTGCCACGTACGATCGTTTCGAGGACGAGAACACTGAATGTCGCAAGGATCGCAAAGATGATTGACCACCATTGGCCAACACCCAAGACTCCACTCGCAATGAGCACGATCGGGAACGTAATGATCGTGAGGACCGCCCAGATTTCTGGATGGCCAGCATTCTTACCTCCTCCATTCATATCATGGAGAGTATAGCACACCTCGCCGTGTCTTTAGTAATGCAGTTCAACCGCTGTTCCTGTCGTCGCCCAGTTATAAATCCGTTCTGCATCCTGGAGAGACGTGTTAACGCAACCGTGGCTCATCACATGACCGAAATTATTGTGCCAATATGCCGTATGGATGTAGATGTGCGGCAAGATGTTGAGATTGTATTTGACGTTTTTGATGTCGTAGTTGTCCGGATTCCCTGGGCCATAGCTCCATCGATAATCCATGATAGGGATTTTTTTCAATACCTCCGTCTTTGCGACAGGCGTCGGGTGCCTTCCGACGCCGGTTGAGACCAGAAACGAATCTGCAACCCGCCCGTGTTCAAACGCAATCAAACGCTGCTGCTTTAAGTTGATATCAATTTTTTTATCGATGTCGAGCGGCCCGCGAACGACCGGAGCAATAGGCATTGTCATGAGTAACCGCTTGCCTACGCCATATCCCGAAAAACTCACTCCCCCTCGATACAATGGATCTACAACAAGGTAAGCCCCACGGCGCATCCCATCTAGTCCAAAGACACGCACCTCTGCGGAGGTCTGGCCGTTTTGTGCGGCAACAATCTCATCCGTTCCATCGCCATCAAGGTCGGCAGCGCCAAGTGTTGCTCCATTTTTTGAAGTTGGATCAAATGCATCAAATTCTTTTTCAAGATACGCGCTGAGGCCAAGTGAGTACCGACGGATGACCGGCGCGCTCCAGCTTTCCGGTGCAACCACGAGTTGTGGCCCCATCGGTGTCCGAACGGATGCGATCGTCACGCCATCACGCATTGAGGCATCAAATGCAAAAAAGTCACGTCCAAGATTCGTCAGATCCCCATTCCAAATCCGCACGTGCGGTCCACCTGTGGGGCCTGGGGATGTTGCGATCTCGCTTCTTCCGTCATTCGCGAGGTCGATAGCTGCGACGTGTGCCCCTCCCTGGAATGAACGTGGATACGCCAATGTCTCTGTGATGAGTTTTCCGTCCATGCTGAATGTTTTGAGCGTGGCCTCGCGTCCCGGTCCTGGAACCGTCACGGCCTCCCCTCTCCCATCCCCATCGGTATCCGCAACAGCGATACGGACGCCGCCACGGAACGTCTTTTCATATGCAAGAAAGGCGCCAAGCTTTTTGCCTGAGCCATCAAATACATTTACGTATGGCTCAACGCCCGGGCCTGCGCCCACCAAGATCTCCGGTTGCCCATCGCCATCAAGGTCGCCGCTTGCAAGCGTACCGCCACCTTTTGCAGATGCGGGGAGTGCGCTGAATGTTGTTTTTGCACTAAATCCTCCACTCCAGAGGCTGACAACCCCCGGTCGGGTCTCTTCCGGTTTGAACGGAGGGTCGGACGGGGCAGCGAATACAGGCGTCGTGAGTGACAACGCTGTGATGACGCTTGAGGTACAGAGAAGCGTCTTCCGAAGCCGGTGCATGTGCATAGAGTAGCACTACATGTGTCAGAGGGCTACTTTTGCCCCTTCCTGCTTAAGACGTTTCCGTTTTTGTTCTGGTCCCCACGCATAGCCTCCGGCGCTCCCGTCCGAACGGACGACGCGATGGCATGGAACGTCTTTGTGTCGATTTTTATTCAAAATATTCCCAACCGCGCGGCTTGCATTCGGACGCCCTGCCGCCGTCGCGACCTGTTTGTATGTCAGTGTCTTCCCTTTCGGGATTTTTCGCACAACGTCGTATACACGAAGTGCAAACGGCGTCGTGAGACCAAGCGGTTCTCCGGGTTCTCGTTTCATATTATTTTGCGTGTCCTCCAAATTGATTACGGAGTGTCGAGAGTACCTTTCCAGTATAGCTCGGATTCTGTTCAGATTGTTTGCGGAATTCCAGCGATCCTTCGATGATCGGCACTGGAATCCCCATCTCTGTTGCGGTCTGCACGGTCCACGCGCCCTCGCCGGTATGCGCGACGGTTGATGAAACAGTATTGAGTTCCGTTGTGTATTCCGCAAAGCCGCTCTTCATCCAGCCGATGAGACGCGATTCGATGACGCTTCCATGGTTATAGATGTCCGTCACACGGATGAGGTCGAGGTTGTAGTCTGACCGTTTCATCACTTCAAATCCTTCGGCAATGGCTTGCATCATGCCATATTCAATCCCATTATGGACCATCTTCACAAAATGGCCTGCACCATGCCCATCAAAAAACTGGTAGCCGCCTGGAAGCGCAAAGTCGCGGAAGAGTTGTTCGATCTGTTCAAACGCCGAACGGTCACCACCAATCATCAAACACGCTCCCGTCCGGGCACCACCCGGCCCACCAGACGTCCCACAATCAAGATACTTGATTCCCATCGCCCCAAGCTTCTCTGCTCGAGGTTTCGCATCTTTGAAGAACGAGTTTCCTCCATCGATCACGATGTCGCCAGATGACAACTTTGCTGCAATCCCATTTTCCCCAAACAACGCATCATCAACGGGTGCGCCCGCCGGAAGCATGAGCCAGATGATCCGTGGGCCCGAAAATTTGGAAACGACTTCGTCGAATGTCGTTGCCGGTTCGATTCCGTCCTTTGCCAGCTCTGTCGCAACAGCCGTTGTCCGGTTCCATCCAACCGTACGCCAACCCTGTTCAGCCATGCGCTTCGCCATATTCCCTCCCATCTTTCCCAACCCAAGGATTGCAAGTTCTTTTGTCATATCGAGATTAGGATTGGGTTTTAGGTGTTAGGTGAGAGGCTATACCCTGCGGCCGACCGACGCCCCACTAAAAGCATCCGGCGCAGTATCCGCAGTATACCGTTCAAGCGGAACCGCGCCTTCCTTCCAGGCATTCACGATCGGGTCAATAAACCGCCACATTGCCTTTACTTCATCCTTGTCGACGAAGAGTGTCTGGTCACCAATGATCCCATCGAGGAGAAGCTTTTCGTATTCTTCAATGTATTGCGATCGTTCGCCAATATCACGGAGCATAAAGTCGAATGAGCGGCGTTCAACATCAAAGTCGAGCCCTGGTTTCTTGCTCCAAAAATCGATCATGATCCCCTCCTTTGGTTCGATCGCAAACGTAATGATATTTTGCTGGTGTTCGTCTGCGTCCGCGTGGCACAAGCAATTCTCTGGTGGCTTAAACGTCACAACGATTTCTTTCCGTGCGCGTCCCATTCGCTTGCCACTTTCCAACATAATCTCAACGTTCTTCCAGCGTGGTGTATCAATCGCAGCGTTCACACGGAAGTATGTTTCCGTTTGCGAATCCTTCGCGACACCTTCGATCGATGAATAGCCGTCATACTGCGCACGTCTCGTGTTCTCAACAATTTCTTTTGGTGACCAGACGCGCAGAGCACGAAGGACTTCGGCACGTTTGTGACGAATTTCATCCGCAACAAAATCTTCAGGGTGATCCATCGTCACGAACGCGAGCATTTGCAAAAGATGGTTTTGCCCGACATCGCGCAGCGTCCCCAGTCCATCGTAGAACGCGCCTCGGCTCTCAACGCCAAGCGTCTCCCACAAGCGGATATCGATCCGTTCGATTGAATGGTTATTCCAGATCCCTTCAAAAAGGCTATTCGAGAAGCGGAACGCCATGATGTTTTGCACCATCTCTTTGGCGAGATAGTGGTCGATACGGTAGATCTGCGTTTCAGCAAACGTCTTCTCGAGGACGCTTTCGATCTCATCCGCAGACGGCGCGCTTGTCCCAATCGGTTTTTCGATGATGATGCGTCTCGTTCCGTCTTTCCCGTCTGTCGTGAGCCCTGCACCATGGAGGCCGTTGGCAATCGTCTTTGTCAGTTCTGGTGGGACGGCAAGATAGTAGACGTAGCCTGTTGGACCATCCGACATCGCCGCAAGTGTATTGCTGAGTGCCGCGTAATCCGCTTCGACGTCAAATTGCCCCTGGTGGTAGGAGATCGCTTCAAGGAAGGAGTTGAGTGTTACTGCGTCCACCGCGAGGTCCGTTCGTTTGAGGAGGATTTCGCGGACGTAATCACGGAACGTCGTGTCAGTAAGGTCACGACGGCCATACGCAACAATCGAAAATTGCTCGGGGAGGTTCTGTTCCTTCCAGAGGTTCAGGAGTGCAGGGAGGATTTTTTTGGCAACCAGGTCACCCGTCGCGCCAAAGAGGACCAGGATGGTGGGATTCATTCTTTTTTCGCCAACCCTAAGCACACGGAATTGATACAGTACCGCTTTCCTTCTGGGCCAGGACCATCGTTAAAGACGTGTCCAAGATGGGAGCCGCATTTGGCGCATGTCACTTCCGTCCGTTTCATTCCGCCAGAGATGTCGTCGTGGTACGCGACGGCGCCTGGAAGGGCATCGCTGAAACTTGGCCAGCCTGTCCCAGAGTCAAACTTCGTATCGGACGAAAAAAGTTGGTTGCCGCATGCCGCGCAGTTGAACATCCCTTTTGCATCCGTGTGCACAAATTCACCAGTAAACGGTGCCTCTGTCCCCTTCTCACGCAAGACGGCGTACTGTTCTGGTGTCAGTTCCTTACGCCAGTCCGCTTCGCTTTTTTGCACGTTATTTGACGTGGTCGATGGGTTCGATGCCATAGCGGTCTTCTGTTAGTTTGCAGTTATTCGTGAAGTAAAGCTCGATATCAGATTCCGACAGGTCGAATTCGTAGCCATAGTTATCGTAGGTGATATCTGCCACGGCTGAGGCGGGTGCACCTTTTTGGATAGCGACCTTCCACATGTCAGCAAAACTGCACGCTGGGACTGGAATCGCGGCTTCTCCTGGATCTGACTGAGGATACCCTTCATCTAAATCCATTCCGCGGCTGTTAAAATCTGTATCCATACTGTGCGAGGACTCATAGCTGACTTCCCCATAGCGGCCCACTTTTCCGAGGTTGACCTCCACGGTGCGCATCCATTTTCCGGTCGGTGACCCACCTGCGCCGACTGGTCCCGCATCTTTCGGCGTGGGGATCGACTTGAGGAAGGTATAGGTGAGGTGGGGAGGAGAATCGTAGCTTGCTCCAAAATCCATCGTTCCATCCGATGAGACGTTGTCAGCTTCGAGCGACTTGAAACGAAGCCCTTCACCAGCAAATTTTTCAACCTCCCCGTACGACCCGATCGGATCAAATGCGCGAACGTTTCCTGGAACAGGGACGCTGTACTTCATGTGAACCACGAAGTAGGCGTAGAGATAAAAAGCGCCAATTCCTAGCGGGATGAGGATCGGCAGGAAGAAGAGCCAACCGATGCCCATCTTTTTTTCGGGAGCGTATTCAATCATAGGATTCTAGACTTAGGCGTGTTGCGCGCCATGGTTCTCCGGAGAACCGGCTAGCGCTACCCGATGAGGGTTATTTTTATCGACATGCACAAAGACCATGTGCCCCGCTTGGTACTTCCCCATACCAGCAACCATGACTGGGGCCATGATTTCTGCCGTGTATGGGCCGGTCGGTCCCTGGACCTCAACGCGCATCGTGACGAGCGTCCCGCCATCCGGTATCTCCACGTTCATATCCGTGAAGGAAAGGACTTTTGCGTCATATTGGATGCCTCCTTCAAGAAGGTCCTTTTGGTCCTGCTTGAGCTGGATGAGTTTCTTTGTCAGGTCATCCACCTGGCTTTGTGTCATGCTCGCTGTCGCGTCGGTGCGAGCTCCTGCATTGCTGTTGTAATACCCTGTTGCTGGGACGCCCTGGAGGATGACGAGAGACTGTGGCTTCGTCGGGTCGAACTTCACCCGAATCGATGAACCGGGTTGGTAGTTTTGAATTTCAAACATCGAAAGGAATGCATTCGTCGTCGTGACAAATGCCTCACGATCCGTTGGATGTACTTCGAGGCGGATCGTCATCCCTGGCTTTGGGATCTGGCCACCCATCTGAATGCTCGAACCGTTCTCGGCGATTGAAAGGATTTTTGCGTCTGCTTCAATCCCGATCTCCCGGAGTCGTTCATCTTTGACCATTGGGCCAAACAGGAGTTTCCAGAAGGTAAAGATAAAAAACGCCCCAAAGGGAATCCCAAAAATCGGAGCGACGATGACGGCGAGTAAAATCCCACCGAGCCCAGCAGCAAGCGGGATCCACATGAACCAACCAATGTTGTTGATGATACGGATAAAATATTTCATACAGCGGGTACTGTCTCAAGAATTAGCTATTTTTGCAATCAATCACTGGAAAATCGAGTTTTATGGAAGCTCCAAACGGGAGGGCATTCCATTCGCCCTGCAGCCGTCGCATTCGTTCTTTGATGTTCGTGAGTGAGGTTTCCGTCAGCCAGAATGGGAGCTGCTCTCCTGTTGCATCCAGCATATTCTGCATGAGCAAAAGGAAGGCTCCTCTATCACTCTCTTGTTTGAGGAATCCGGTCAGCCCTCCCACAATCCGTTCGGTCATGCCGATTTCACCTTCCGCTTCTCCATTTAATTCTGCAAGCAAGGAATACGATGAACTTCTTGCAAGGTTCCCGTAAAACGAATGTTGTAATCCCACTTCAGTCTCAACCGCAAAATGGAGGAGGTCGTGAAAGAGGAACGATTTCGTTTCCAGTTCAAGGGCCTCCCCTGTCCCATCTGGTCGACGATAGCTGAACCGATGTTGCGTTGGTGAAATGCGCGCAAGCTCTACGACAAGCTCAGCCATATGTTACGAACGAAGTCCCGTCCCCTTTTTGAGCAAATGGAGGTTGATTCCTGCCAAGACAACGCAGACCGCGACGAGGAAGCCGATCCCAAGCAGCGGATTCGTGTCATGGAACCCGTAGAAGCCGTAGCGGAACCCATCGACCATGTAGACGATTGGGTTAAAACGAGAAAGTGTCTGAAAGAACGGTGGGAGCATCTGGATTGAGTAGAAGACACCTCCGAGATACGTGAGTGGTGTAAGGACGAACGTCGCAAAGATGCCCGCGCCATCAAAGTTCTTTGCCCAAAGCGCATTCAAGAATCCACCGAGTGCAAAGACGGTCGCCGTCAGGATGGCAAAGAGGAGGACGATGAATGGGTGCAGGACCGTTGGATGGACAAAGAAGACGGAGACGAGGAACACGAGCGTACCGGTCAGGAGTGCGCGGAAGATACCGCCAAGGACATACCCAAGCAGGATGATGGAATATGGCGTCGGGGAGACGAGGAGCTCCTCGACGTTTCGTTGGAACTTTGTACTGAAGAACGAGAATACGACGTTTGTATACGCGCCGGTAATGACAGACATCATCGTGATGCCCGGCACGATATATGCCATGTACGAGATTCCATGGACATTCGCGATTTGTGAACCAATGAATCCACCGAATACAATAAAATAGAGGCTCTGCGTGATGAGCGGTGGGATGAAGGTCTGTGGCCAGATCCGGAAGAGACGGATGATTTCACGGCGCAAGAGCGCGGTGAGTGAAATGAGAGAGGTGTTCATGCGGTGATTTCCAAATAGGCTTGTTCAATCCGGTTTGACGTTGGACGAATATCGAGGATGTTCACGCCTGCGTCAGAAAGCGTCTGTGCAATTTGCGTGATGCTGTCGCCATCAACTTCCACATCAATTTGGTCATTTGAGCGTGGCGTGAGCGTGAGTCCTTTGATGTTGATCGTTGCAGGATCCTTGTCGATCGTCAGTCGGAATGTTCGGAGTCCAGAAGATTCCAAAAGTGATGCGACAGAAGAGTCGCGCACCTTCTCCCCTTTTTTGAGAATAACGACGTTTTTACAAAGCTGCTCAACTTCTTCGAGATAGTGCGTCGTGAGAAGGATCGTCGTCCCCTCTGCGTTCAACTTTTTGAGATACTCCCACATCCCATGACGAAGTTCGACGTCGACACCCGCCGTCGGTTCGTCGAGCAGTAAGATTTTTGGTTTATGCATCAATGCACGCGCGATCATCAAACGACGCTTCATGCCACCAGAAAGGGTGCGGGAGGCCTGTTTCCGTTTTTCCCACAGTCCGAGTGCTGTCAGCAATTCTTCCGCACGAGCCATCGCGACTTTGCGAGGAACGCCATAAAAACCGGCCTGATCCAGGACGATGTTCAGCACGGTTTCCCAAATGCTGAAGTTAAACTCTTGCGGAACGACGCCAATACACGACTTCACCTGATCAAGCTGCGTATCAAGGTCGTAGCCAGAAACCGTTACCTTCCCCGACGTCTTTGTGACAAGCCCAGTCAAAATTCCAATGATTGTGGTCTTCCCTGCCCCGTTCGCCCCAAGAAGCGCAAAAAAGTCACCTTCTTTCACGGCCATGTCCACCTCTTTTAGGGCGACGGTTCCGGTTGCGTAGGTTTTTGAGAGTCCTTTGATTTCGATAGCTGGCATAGATTCCGGCAATTGTACGGCTACAGTGAGCCTAAATCAAGGGTCTGGTCGATGGTGATTTGGCTTACAAAATCCGGTGCGTGGCTCACGAGAATGAGCGCGCCTTTGTAATCTTCAATCGCTTTTGCGATCACGGGGAGATGGCGGAAGTTGATGTGGTTCGTTGGCTCATCAAGAATGAGGAGACTTGGCTTTTGGAGGACGAAGCGCGCAAAACAGAGCAAGCCTTTCTGTCCTTCAGAAAGCGAACCGACGTTATTCTTTAAGAGATCAGACGTCAGCAAAAACTCGGACGCACAAGCGCGCAGGGTCTCGTTGCTCTTGAGCTCCATTACGGACTCAAGTGACTCGTAGCATGTCTGATTAAAATCGAGACCGGAAAAATCTTGGCGATAGTATCCAACCTTCGCTTCTGGATTAAGTTTAACGCCTTCATCTGTCGCTTCCGCAATCGTCTTGAGGAGTGTTGTCTTTCCGATCCCATTCGGACCAGTGATGATCAGCTTCTGTTTTCTCCAAAGCGCAATATCAACTTCCTTCCGTACCGGTTCGTGTTTCTTGAGAACGGTGACGGAAGTCAATTTCAAGATCGCTTCGTTCATGTCCTGTGCTGGGATCTCAAAATCGCGGATCGTTTTGTCATCGCGGCGCACGTCGACCATTTCATCTTCTGCATCTGAAACCTGGTCGCGCAACTTGCTCGCGAGTTTACGCATCTTTCCACCTTTGTTCGCAAAAAAGTTGATCTTGTCTTTGCGGTCCTGAATATCTTTCAAAAGCCGCGCGTTTTGCATGCGTTCACGCTCAAGTCGCGCCGCAATTTCTTCGACCACATCATAATAGTTACCGACATATTGTTCGACTTTTCCGGTGAAGACATCGAGATGCAACACGCCTTCCGTAAACGAGTTCAAGAAATCCGCATCGTGCGAGATCACGAGCACGGTCTTTGGGTACATGATGAGGAACGTTGTGAGGTGCTCGATCCCCTCTGTATCCAAATTGTTTGTCGGCTCATCGAGCAACAAGATATCCGGGTTTTGGATGAGGGCGTATGCAAGAAGCAAGCGTGCCTGTTGCCCACCAGAAAACTCTTTAATCTTCTTTTCGAGTGGCGTTTTGAGGTTTACGGTGTCGAGAACATCGGCGATACGTTTGTCGAGGTCATAGATTGTTTCGATGAACGCATGCCCAAAATATTCCCGCACCGAATCTTCCATGCGATCACGCGGCATCACTTGGAGACCGATCGCGATCGTCGCGCCTTTTGTGATATGGACCGAGCCTTCATTCGGCTTAAGTGCGCCCGTCAGCATCTTGAAGATGGTGCTCTTGCCAGCACCGTTTTGTCCCATCAGCGTGAATTTTGCATCCTCGCGAATAGAAAAACTCGCCTCATCCAAGATGGGGTTTTCTTCGTCGTATCCAAACGTCACATCACTAAACCGGACGATAACGTTGCCGTGGTCAGCTGCCATAAAGGCCGCCAGTAAACCATAGATTAGCCAATTTGGCAACCTCTACATCCACTCCCCTCGTGGGGGTTACTCCATCGAATGAGAGACGCCCACGTAATCAAGTAAATGCCAGAGCCTCTCTACCCCATCTGAACTTGGGTATATTTCATCCCAGGTTTTTAAAACAGTTTGTTTCCATGGGAGGTTTTGGAAATCGTCCGTGGTATAGGTCGTGATTTTTTTGCGATCGTCAAAGGGCTCAGGGGGTGCAGAAAAAGTTCGGATCGCGATAACTTTCGCGTTTTTGTACCGAGGCAGTATTATTTCTGTAAGCATTTTTTTGTCTAAAAAATTAACGACGAAACTCATAAAGATGACATCGTAGGTCGTTGTCGGTTCATGGGAAACGATATCGCCTTGAATAAACGTGATTCCAGAAGGAATGCTCTCTGGTTGTTGAATATCCAGCGCTGTGACATGACAACCGAGTTCTTGGAGCGCGAGAGCATATTCAAAATCTCCAGAACCAACATCAAGCACTGTCATCCCTGGGGTAATGATGTTTTTTATCGTATCGACAAGTGACATAAAAATTTGCGCACGGATGACTATTCAATGATTCCGGACTCTTTTAGCTCCAAACGCAGTTCGTCTAAGAACGAGTGTAAAAATGACGTTCGTGGTTTTGCGAGCTTCTTTGCATAGTCCGTATGCATTCCTTGCTCCACGAGCAATAGGCGCCGATAGAACAAATCGAGGCCGCTTCCGTGTGCGACAGGTTCCCCTTTTTCGCAAAACGGGTCTTCTGGCCTATAGAACTGCTGGTTCATCTGGCCTCCGGATGAAAACGTACGCATGATTGAAATCGCGCCCGTTGCTTCGAGCCGATCGGCATCTTGCAGAACTTTCGCTTCGAGCAGGTCTGGGATAATCCCTTTCGAATAGGAACATTGGCGGATCGCTTCTTGGACAAGCGGAATCTTTTCGCTTGGATATTCCTCGATAGATTGCAGGAGTGTTTCGGCGAGCGCTGCGCTCTCGTCAGTTTCATTTTTGCTCTGTGGACTATTTTTCTGATAGACGACGACATCATGGAAGCACGCAGCCGCAATAACGACATCAAGATCCGCATGGACACTTTTTGCGATGCGCTCAGCAAGATTCATCACACGTGTGACGTGATGGATATCGTGCGATGGGTCACTTTTTGTTTGCCGCTCACCAGAAATATGCAGGAGCTTGTCTCGTATCTCTCTTGTCATATGGTTTTAGCGTTGCATGGCAACAGACGAAATCGCCCATCCTTGCGGCATGAAGTTATTCCATAGCTTCGGAACAAGTGTAAGCGTCACCTTATCGCGTCCCGCATCACCGCCATGCGCCATTTCTTGGCTTGTCATGTACACGACCTCGGCGTGCACGGTGTAGTCCTCCCCCGTCTTTTCGATCGACAGGATATCAATCCGCTCGGGCCATGGGCTCGATGTCAGTCGACCGAGTGCCTGGTCAGGATTCCGTTTCCAACGGTCGCGCAGGTCTGGCGTGAGATATTGCAAATAGCTTTCTTCAATCATCTGCGCGGCAATTTCTGTCGTTCCCGAAAGCGGGACGTTTTTCAGCACATCGCCAAAACTTTCGACGGTTGTCCGCACGTCGTCTTCATCTGTTTGGTATTGGATCTCGGCTCCTTCTTGCCCGTCCCTCTCCTCAAGGACACTGAAGAGATGTGGTCCCCCAAAAATAACGGCGCAAAAAAATGATGAGACTCGAAATGAGTTTCCAAGGGTTTACATCAAGGTTACGTAGTTTAAGGAGTTCCAGCATGGAGCTAGCGTACCGTTTTGTAGCCGCCAGGAACACCCTTTTTGGAGATCACGACTTGCCAGAGTTGGTTGTAGCGTGAGCGGAACGTGCCGGCGCAGCAGAGCAGGTAGTATTCCCACATGCGGCGGAAGCGTTCGCCGTATTTTGGTTCGATCTCTTTCCATGTCGCCATGAAATTGTCGTACCAGGCCATGAGCGTCTTGTCATAGTCTGCGCCAAAGTTGTGCCAGTCTTCCATGACGAACAACCCTTCCATCGCTTTTGCGATTTGTGCGACGGACGGAAGCATCGAGTTCGGGAAGATGTACTTATCAAGCCATGGGTCGGTACTTGTCGATGAGATACTCCCTCCGATCGTGTGGACCAACGCAACGGATGTCTCGTCTTTCATCGACCGGCTGATGACCTCAAAAAATTCGCGATAGTTTTTATATCCAACGTGTTCCATGAGGCCGACGGAGACGACACGATCATATGTGCCACTGACATCGCGATAATCTTGCAAACGCAATTCGACGGGCAGCCCTTTGCACATCTCCATCCCAAGCGCGACCTGCTCTTTGGAGAGCGTTACGCCGAGAACCTTTGCGCCATATTTTTCTGCGGCAAATTTTGAGAAACATCCCCAACCGCATCCAAGATCAAGAACCGTCATCCCAGGCTTGAGCCCGATCTTTCGGCAGACGAGATCAAATTTTGCTTCTTGTGCGTCGTCGAGGTTCTTTGATTCATTCCAATACCCGCACGTGTACGCCATGCGTTTGTCGAGCATGCGCGTGTAGAGGTCGTTTCCGATGTCGTAGTGTGCTTGGACGCTCTTGAGTGAGCGCTTTGCTTCTTGGCGGTTCACGACGTGTGAGACGTAGGCATTTACGATTGCGGGGAGGTAATTCCCCATGTCTTTGCGGATCTCATCTGAACGCAACAGCTTGGTAAAGAAGGTGTCGAGTTCATTCGCATCCCACCAGCCATCCATGTAGCTCTCGCCAAGGCCAAGAGAGCCGCCACGCATGACGTGGCCGTAGAATCGCTGATCGTTCACACGAATATCTCCCGGTTTGTCGCCGCCAATGGTGATGTCTGCCTTCTGCAAAATATCGCGAGTAGCTTGTTCTGGGTTGAGGGTCATAAGTTTATGTGCGTAAGACGCATTTATCGTAGAGGTTTTTGAGGGCGCTTGAGGGGTCGTATTTCTGTTTCAGCTCGTCATACCGTGGCTTGTTATAGAGGCTCCAGAACTCGTCACGGGAATAATAGGATGTCGAGTAGAGGGACTTCTTTCCATCAAGTTCTTTGACCTTTTCTTCGATGAGCTGGTTGTAGTATCCGTCTTCTTTTTCTGACTTCACGCCATCCCAGAAGCCGAAGTTGAGATAAAGCGTATTTGGGTCCATCGCGTAGAGGTCGAATGCCTTGGTGGGATCGAGCTGCATCGTTGGGCAAATCCAGACGTATGCGATGCCAATTTTTTCTTTAAAGAACGAAAGGAATTTTTCTGACTGGTCAATTGGTATTTCGACGTCCTGGATGACTGGTTCTGATCGACCTCTGAAATATTCGAGGAATTTAGTGATGCCGTGGCGGTTGCAATAGTCGCGGATCTTCCAGTACGTCGTCGATCGCAAGCGCTTCTTTCCATACACGATGCGACGGATGAAAGGGTTCTCTGCCCCAAAGAACCGAGAGCACCAGAACCAATCTGTATCCCAACGCCATATGTATTGTTCGGCCGTGACGTAATCCGTCCGTTTTGTCGCGAGCGATTTGTAGTAAATATTCCCTTCTGTGTAATCGCTGATGTTCGGCGCTGTTTCAACAAACGTTCCACGCGTGAGATAGAGTTTCCCGTCTGGAAGAATCGCGCCATCGATATAGTCTGCTGACCCATCCTCTCTCGCTTTGAGGCACGCATTTTTAATCGCGGTGAGGAATTTTGTTGTTTCCGTAAACGTTTCGCGTTCCAGTTTGACGAATGGTTTTGCTCTGAGGAGCTTTACCTTGAGGCGAAGCGCATACCCAAGCGTCCCATAGGAATTCGCAAAACCAAAGAAGAGGTCGCGGTGTTCGTTATCCGCTGTACACGTCACGACGCGTCCGTCGCCAAGGAGGACGTCTATCTCGAGGACGGTTTCGTGGACAAGCCCGAATTTAAATGAGGAGGATTCAATCCCGATCCCAGTCACCGCTCCCCCGAGTGTGATGGATTTGAGTTCAGGGACAACCGTTGGCAAGCACCCATGTAACAACGCGACGCGCACGAATTCTTCGTACGTCGTCATGCCTTCGACTTCTGCGGTCAGGTTTTCTGCATCAACCGAAATGACGTGATTGAAGTCACGGACGTTCACCTTGGTGGACCGTTCCTGGACGCGTGTCCGAAACAGGTTCGATGACGGCTTCCCGCTCAGGGCAAGTTTTTCATCGTGAGGCCGTGCCGCTTGGCCTTCGCGGACAGAGGCCGAAAGCTTGGTCTTTTTAGACTCGTAGGCGGCGTGTGCGTCCGCAAACTCCGACTTCATATTGAGCGCAATGGTACGGAAAAACGGATGAAACGTCAATAATCGCATTGACTTTTCTGTGCATCGTCCTATCCTTACCATATGTTCTTCCCTTTGAGCCTTTTCCTTTCCGCTGCAGTCGCTTCCAGCTCACTGCAGGTTCCGTATGTCTCCCAAGTCCCGGATGGGGCCTGGGTCGCGCCATGGGATGAGGCATGTGAAGAAGCAAGTATTGTGATGATTGATGGATACTATCATCGAACCGGTCGACCTACGGATGGCGGGAGAGCACAGATGCAATCAATGATTGACTGGGAGAACGAAACATTCAAGGTATATAAGGACACTGATGCCAACCAGACGGTGCAGTTGATCCGTCACGAAGATGCATTTGGCGCAGTGCGAAAGCAGGATCCTTCGCTCGTAAGCATCAAGCGCGAATTGAAGGCGAAACGTCCAGTCATCGCTCTTGTGAATATGTATGCGTTGTATGGTGAACAGTCCCTCGGCGACTCATATCACGTCCTCGTCATTACGGGATACGATGACGACACAAAGGAGTTCATCGTGAATGATCCTGCAAGAGAACGGAAGACGTATGCATACGATACGGTCATGGACGCGCTTCATGATTACAACCCAAACACAAAAGAAGCAGACGGGACACCGACGGTTATCTTCACGTATAAGAAAGGACTCGCCTCTTCCTTCTTCACCTTTGTACAGAATCTGTTCCGTCGCTAGATACAAAAAACCATCCGCCTCAGGCGGATGGTTTTTGATTGGTGTTTAGCCGAGGTCGAATTCGTCATCGCCCTTTGGGAGCTTGGCGTTCAACAGTTTCATGATCGTATCAAGTTTGAGGTTGATCGTGCGAAGCTGTTCTTCGACGCGATGGTTGTCTCCGCCTCCGCTTGATGGGCGGCTTTCACGGCTTTCGCTACGTTCGCTGCGATCACGGAACGATGGCTTGTCACCATCTTCGCGGTTAAAGCAGTTGCTGCAGTAGACCGGCTTGCGGCCATTCGGACGGAACGGCACTCGGCAGTCCTTGCCGCAGGTGGCACAGACAGCGTCAAACGATTCCGGGCGGTCGCCGCTGAAGGAATCGCGCTTGAACGACGGGCGTGCGCCACGGTCGCCAAACGACGGACGGCTCCCGCCGAACTTCTTTTCACCAAATTTCTTTCCGCCGGAGTGACCGGAGCGCTGGGGTTTGTACATAAGAGAAGACGCGCACTATACCTGATTTTGTTGGTTTTGGCAAGCCTCTGGGGTCGATTGATGTAAAGTAGGCTATAATCCCAGCATAACATGAGAATTGCGATTATTGGCGGTGGCGCAGCCGGACTCATGGCGGCGGCCACAATCCACGAACTCCACTCAGAAACGGAGCTTTTTTTGATCGAAAAAAACGACGGTTTAGGCAAAAAAGTGATCATTTCTGGGGGTGGCCGCTGCAATGTGACGACGGGGATTCCAGATGTCCGCTCGGTCCTGACGCGCTACCCTCGGGGCAATAAATTTCTCTCCTCCGCGATCTACTCCTTCCCTCCCGCCGCCGTTTATGACTGGTTCGAGTCCCATGGAGTACCTCTCAAGATCGAAGACGACCTGCGCGTCTTTCCGCAATCAAACAACGGGAAGGATATCGTTGGCGTCTTTGAACAGATGTTCCGTCATTCGAGCGTTCGGACATATTTGAAAGCGTCCGCGACTCGAGTCTTGAAGCAGGGTGACAAGTTCCACGTCTTTCTGAAAGATAAGGACGAACCACTTATCGTCGACAAGTTGATCCTTACGACTGGCGGACAAGCGTATCGCCACACCGGATCGACGGGAGATGGATATGCCTTCGCAATGTCCCTCGGCCACACACTCACTCCCCTCGCCCCAAGTTTGAATTCGTTTACGACACAAGAAAAATGGACCGCAGATGTTTCGGGCTTATCCTTCGAAAAAGCAAAACTCTCGTCATCACGAGATAGGAAATTTCATTTCACCGGACCGTTTCTCTTCACTCATAAGGGCGTGAGTGGTCCCGCCGTCTTCGCGCTCTCGTCTCTCGTTGCATTTGAAGTGTATGATGCAAACAAGCCGCTCGACATCGTGATTGATATTTTCCCAGACCAATCCCCTGACGATGTCCGTGCAGAGATCGAACGCGTCACAACAGAAAATCCAAAAAAGAATATCGTGAACGTGCTCGGCTTTGTCATTCCTAAATCGCTCGCAGAAGTGATGTGTCGCGAATTGGAATTGCCAGACAAGCGCGCGAATGAACTATCAAAAACAGAGATGCGCTCGATCGTCGCTTGGCTCAAAGGAATACCGCTCCAGGCTATCGGTCGTGGCGCAGGTGATGAGTTCGTGACGGCAGGCGGCATCCCGCTCACGGAAGTTGATCCGAGCACGATGGAATCAAAGCTGTGTCCCGATTTGTATTTTGCAGGCGAAATCCTCGACGTCGATGGCTACACGGGCGGGTTCAACCTCCAGGCCTCTTGGGCAACGGGGAGATTGGCTGGACAATCGGCTTCGGAATAGCCTATTTCTTGTCGTACAACTCCACCGCTTTCTTTCCCACCATCATCGCAAGCCCGCCGCCTGGCACAAAGTTGGCGACTTCTTTTCCAAACTCAAAGAGTTCCGCGTTGCTAAATGACTTGCGCATCCGTTCTGCGATTTTGTTTGCTTGTGGTCGTAGCTCCCCTGTCACGCCATCAAATGAGATCGTGACCCGCTTATCCTTCGTCTTCCAATGGAGTTCAAACGTGTAGATCGGAACAAAATAGAGCGCAAGTTCCGTGATGGCGATTTGTTCATCTAAAACTTGGTCTGCCTGGATGGGTTTGATGAGACCGTTCACAACTTTACGCACGAGGAACGCTGGCTTTGCTTCGAGCGCAACAATTGGTGTCCCGTCCTTCGTGAGGACGTCCGTTGAATCAATTTGGTTGCTCAAGTAGCCAAGATATTTTGCGAATGCACCTGGCTCGCCATTCTGCGCGTTCACAATCTCTTCCGCGTGATAATCCTCGATGCAATGCTCGATCCCTTCGATCTCAAATGAGGAAGTCTCTGACGAAGCTTGGAACGTCGTATTGAGCAGCTCGACATCACGCACCATCTTTTCAACAGGGATCCTGTATGACTTCCGTCGTTTGTATTCAAATCGGGCCATCCCACGAACACACCAGAACGCATCAAAGCGTTTTTCTTCGTATGAGATGACGATATCCTCCGGCTTTGGACGGCTGAGCAGGCCTGCGAGCATTCCGAATGCTTTCAGTTTCTGCTCTTCGGCCAATGTCCGCGCCTTCTCCATCCCAAGGACATCCTCGAGCGCCAAGAGGCGTTCCCCATCAATCTTGATATTGCTGATTCCTTCGCCAGGCATATGTTGGATGGATGGTACTACGGAAGGTCAAAAAAGAGGAAATGCGCGTTTGAGATGGCAGTAAGCACCGCTTCTGTTTCTTCGAACAAGGCGCACGCGTCTCCTGCTGTCAGGACTTCGTTGTTTATTTTAAGCTCCCCGCTGATGAGCTGAATCCATACCCGTCGACCAGAAAGGATCGGATATGTGAGGGCGCCTCCCGCTTCGAACATGCCTCGCGAGACGGATGCGTTTTGTCGAATGGCAATTGATTCGTCACGACCTGTTGGTGAGGCGATGAGCTGGAGTTCGTCGTGTTTGGCGTCGCTGAGTTCCTTCTCTTCGTATTGCGGCGTCGCATGATAAATATTCGGCTCGATCCAAATTTGTAGCAGGTGGACCGCGCTTTCTTCCGGATTGAACTCGCTATGCATCACGCCCGTCCCTGCCGACATGTATTGCGCCTGGTTTGGACGGATGATCGAACCGTTTCCCATGCTGTCTTTGTGCTCAAGCGCACCATCAATCACATACGTGATGATTTCCATATCGTTATGGAAATGTTCACCAAATCCCTGTTTCCCTTGGATCCGGTCTTCGTTGATCACGCGTAGCGGTCCAAAACCCATCCAATCAGGGTCGTAATAATTCGCAAACGAAAATGTGTGATAGCTATCGAGCCACCCATGTTCCACATGGCCACGTTCATTCGAACGACGGATTTTCATCATAGTTTGTGTTTCTTTGCTTTAAAACATCCAACCATATGGTCATCTACCATGCCAACGGCCTGCATATGGGCATAGATGACTGTCGGGCCGAGGAATTTGAATCCACGCTTCTTCAAATCTTTTGCCCACGCATCCGCTTCGGGAATCGTGACGGGATAATCTTTCGGTGTCTTGATCGTGTGCCGGATCGTCTTCCCCTTCACCCACGACCACATATATTTCGAGAACGTCCCAAATTCTTTTTGGACTTCCATGAACCGCTTTGCGTTATTGATCGCCGCTTCAATCTTCATACGGTTCCGTACGATCCCCGCATCATTCATAAGTGACGCAGACTTCCGTTTATCAAACGTCGCAACTTTCTTATAATCAAAACTCGCAAACGCTTTTTTAAAGTTCTCACGCTTATACAAAATCGTCCGCCACGAAAGTCCGGCTTGGAACGCTTCTAGGACAAGGAATTCGTAGATCTTCTGGTCGTCGTGAACAGGGACGCCCCACTCCGTATCGTGGTATGTGATGTAGAGCTTGTCGTTCGCGCCGGGCCAGTGGCAGCGCTTGAGGGATTTCATCTGCATAGGCTAACACTTGAATCAAAAAACCACCACGCTCGTGGTGGTTTTTCTTTTCGTGATTGTTACTTCGCCATGAGCTGTTCCAGATGTACAACCATCTCTGTCCAGCCACCGCGCTGCAGTTCTTCGCTATTTTCTGTTTCAAGCGCGAGGACGAGGATGACTTTCGTCTTGTCCCCTTCTTCGATGAAATCCACCGTGACCGGACGCCCATCGGCGATCGTGTACGCGATCCGTTCTGGTTCTTTCATCTCTGTAAATGTCCCTTCGAAGGCAAAGTCATTCTTGCCATCTGGTGACTTGAAGCCGATGTCGAACTTTCCACCGACGTGAGCATCGACCTTGGCGTATGGCGTGCTCCACCCTTCTGTCGCGTAATGCCATTGCTTGAGTTGCTCTGAGTCAATCCATGCCTTGAACACACGTTCGCGTGGTGCGTTGATGGTCCGTTCGATTGTGATTGTTTTGTATTCCTGTTCCATAATATTGCTCGAGATATGCTGCGAGGCGCCAAAGTTATTTGCGAACAAAGAGTGATTTGAACTTGTCCCAGTAGGCGTAGCCCATGAACATGTTCATCGCGCTGATGATGATCCCAGATGGGAGGTATTGTGGGCCGACTTGGGAGTCAAACACGATGACACCGATGCAAATCGGAGCGACGAAGATCGCGGCAAGCGCTGGCAAGAATCCCGTGATGAACATGATCCCTGCGACGATTTCCGTCACTTTGATCATTTGGAAGATGCCCATGGACCAGAGCGCCATCGAGGCAGGGATCATTTCTGCTGGAACGCCTTGCATGTTGTTCATTCCTGCCATAAGGCCGGAGATCCCGCTAAAGACGAACATGAGACCGAGGAGCGTGCGGACGACAATGACGAGCCACTTATTGCGAAAGTTGAGCTTCATAGAAAAGAGATTCAGTATTATTTATTCTTTATAAGATATGCTTCGAGCCGGTCAAACCGGTCAGTCCATTCTGCTTCGTACAGCTTGAGGAACGCTGATGCATCACGGATTGCGGCGGGTGATGCGTGCACGAGCTGCTGTTTCCCCTGTCGTCGCTTGAGGATGAGTTTTGCCTCCTCAAGGACTTTTAGGTGTTTTGAGATGGCGGCGAGTGTCAGTTTGTACGGCTTCGCGACTTCACCGACGGGCAGTTCCTTTTTTCCGACGCGTTTCAGAATATCGCGCCGAGTGGGGTCTGCCAGGGCGCTAAAGATGGAATTGAGTTGGAGTGTCGTTGAGGTCATCGTGGGTAAGGAATGAAAATACACTTTACCTATCGGTTGAATGATAGGATAGAAAGAAACGGGTGTCAACACCCGTTTCTGATATGCGTTATGACGTTGCTCCGGCACTTTGAACCATCGCGTCGATGGTAGGGCTGATGTCAAAAGAGGCCTGTTCCTTTTCGCAAGCCGTCTTTTGCGATTCGTCGAAGTTCCCACATTGTACCGAGCGAAGCGTAAACGTAAGAACAACAGTCTTTCCGCTTTGCGCAAACGCATACGCGTATTGTGTATAGGTGCTCCCCGCCGCACCTTCTGCGACGCGCGTGATGCAATAGGTGCGCCCGTTAACCGTCTTTTCTTCCGTTATCCCTGCTCGGGCATTGAGGGAACCTGCTGCCTTGCAGGCGAACGCCTTATCAACGATTTGGATAAGCGGCGGCCAATCAACCGTTGAGATGTACTGCGTCGAAAGTTGCTCCGGATACTTAAACGTGATTCCTGTCGTGGTGGAGGTCATGGTCTTCCAAGAAGCGGTTGACGTATCCCCTGCTGGAGGGACGGCGCCCGTACTCGTCGTGTTCCCATTCGAGCCGGTATTCCCGCTTGGTGCAGCTGGGCAGGCTGCGAACTCGCACTTGGGCCCGGTTCTCCCAACGGATGAACCATCTGGGCATATTTTTGCTTCCATCGTGCATGCCACAGGTGTGGGCTCGTCAATCACGGGAACATTGGTTGAGAATGAACTCCATACGATGTAGCCAACAGCAACGACCATGAGGACCACTGCGATGACGGTTACTGCTTGAGTACTCGTAAATCCTTTGGTGCGCATATCTGTAAGGTTCGTGTATTAGATATAGTTCCATTGTAGACCCAAACAAGCAGATCCGTCTAAAAAAGCCGCCCGAGCGACTTTTTAGCTACATGTAGGCAACTACGCCTGATCGTAGGCTCGTTTTAATTCAGCGATGTCAATTTTTTTCATTTGCATCATCGCTTGCATTGCGCGGGCAGAGCCTGCAGCGTCCGGGCCCGTCAAGAGCTGTTCCATGTCTTGCGGGACAATTTGCCAGGTGACGCCAAATTGGTCTGTGCACCAACCGCACTGCTCAGCGGCTTTTACCGCAGAAAGTTTCTCCCAGAAATAATCGATCTCCTCTTGATCTTTGCACCGAACAAGGAACGAGATCGCGCCACTGAACTGGAACACATTCGGCCCACCATCAAGACACATGAATTGTTGACCGTCGAGTTCAAACACACCGGTGAGCACTTTTCCGCCCATACCAGCCATAGGTCCTTCGGTGATCCCTTCCGGATAGCGTTTGATCGTGACGATCTTTGAATTCTTGAAGACGGACACGTAGAAGTTCATTGCTTCTTCTGAGTTGTTCTTCTCGAACCAGAGGAATGGGGTGATTTTTTGCATAGATATGTGAGAGAGTTAGCGGCGCGAAGGCGACTTTTTTTGAGTAGCTGGTGGCTTGGTTATTTTTTTATTTTTTTTGATCATCCGTTCGTATACCCGGAGGTAGCCTTCTGTCATTTTTTGCTGGCTAAAATACGTTTCCGCACGCTTCCTTGTCGCCTGCCGGCTGATCGTATCAATAGACTCGATCGCCTTTACCATACCATACACACTATCGACGATGAACCCGGTTACATTGTCTGCCACGACTTCTGGAACAGAACCGTTTCGCCAACCGATAACTGGCGTTCCACATGCCATCGCCTCGATCATCACGAGGCCAAATGTCTCATCGTATTGTGTTGGGAATAGCAGTGCGCGTGCGTTCTGGAGGAGTTCAATTTTTTGTGTTTCATTCGCCACGCCAACATACCGGATCGTTTTGCCGTTGATCTCTGGTTCGATATTTTTATGCCAGTACCCTTCCGCTTGGTAGCTTCCTCCCGCAATGATGAGCGGGACTTTTGCGGCTTTCGCTGCCTCGATCGCATGGTGGACGCCTTTCTCTTCCGTGACACGGCCAAGGTAGAGGAAGTAATCTTTTGGAAACGGATGGAATGCGAATCGCTCCGTATCAACACCATGGTAGATATTCGCCACCCAGTTCAATTCTGGCATGTGGTGTCGTTGCGCATGCGAAAATGACACATACGAGAGCTGGCGATACTTCAGCAAAAATGGATGGATCTCCGTTCGGATCGGGCTGTGGACCGAAATGAGCGTCGGCGTGTTTACGAGCCCCGCGTAAAAGGAACTGAGAAGCGTAAAGTGGCTATGGATGATGTCGTAGTCCGCTGCGTTCTTGTAGCAATCAGAAATCAGCATGTTGGTAAAATGCCGCTGGAGGTCTGGTGGAAACGATTGCTGTTCAGCGGCAGTTTGGGAGATCGAATGGAGCGTGCCTTTTGTCACGGAATCCCCTGCCGCATACAGATCCGCCTGATGGCCGGATTGGACAATCGTATTCGTCAACAATGCCACATGCGAGCAGATGGCTTTTGTCGATTCCCGTGAGACAGGGTTGAGGTTTGAAACAAGTTGGGCGATGCGCATACAGTTCAGATGACAGATGAGAACAGACGAAGATACGCGGCGAAAACGGTCGATGGGGCGTGGTGTTTTTTAATCGAAGTCTGGAATCGCTTGATGGACGTGCGCGCCAGAAGTGTATGTATCCGTGTTACGACTTCTGCAGGATGTGTAAAATCAATGATCCAATCGTTGAGGCCGCATGCCTGATATTCGGAAACCCACCCGACGGTTGGAGAGATAAGCGTCCCTCTGTTTAGGAGGGCGGCTTCCATCACGACCGTTGGTGAGACATCAAAATGTGATGGGAGAATCAGAATATCAGAGGATGCGTAGAAGCGCGAAAGATCTGCAGGAGGCATGGGTGCGACGACCTCGATCGTCTTGGCGTATCTCTTTTTGAATTGTCGTTTCACTGGGGTATCCGGGATCTTTGTGACGCAACGAAATGACCAGTCGAGACCTTGACGTTTTGCTTCTTGCGCAAGCGCGAGGATCGCTTGATGGTTTTTGATCCGGTCCCATCGCGCGACCGACCCAATGACAGTTGGTCCTCCCTTCCGTTGTTTTATAGAGGAGGGTGCTTCCTTTGTAATAAACTGTTCGTTGTATGGAAGCGGAATGAAGACAGCCTGCTCTGGTGGGACATTCGCGACACGAGCGCAGAATGCATCATGGCTGAATTCATTTAAGAATACTTGAGCAGAAGCAGCCTCTACGATTTCACGTTCCATTTGTAGCATCGCTTTCCGAGCGGGCGCAGGAAACATGTCTTTGTATTGTTCAACCTCAACCTGCAAGATCCCCGCGTGCTGGATAACGATCGGAATTTCTTCGAGTCGTGCCGCTTCGAGCAATTCCCATGCGTAGAGCGAAAATCCGTTCAGGAACAAAAGATCTGGCTGTACACGACGGATAAGTTTCCGGAGGGCCTCAATCTGTACAGAAAACCAAACGCGAGGGTCTATTGCTTTTGTAGATTGGAGGAAGGTGCTCGAGTGATTTTTTTGGCGCGTAAAGGAGTAATACTCCGCATTGTGCGCCGTCGCCGTCTTCCGAACGGCGGTCTCATCTTTTTGCTTGTGTTGATGAACGACGCCGATCCAGGCATGTCCGTGCGCCGCGAGATAGGAGGAGAATGTCCGTGCAAAGCCAGCCGGACCCCCCGAAGCGGCATGGGACGCGGCTGGAAGGTTGGTTAAATAGTCATTGCTGAGAATTCTCATTGTGAGTAGATACTATCCCATTATGGCTATTTCTTCCAGGCGTTCAGGGGAAAAGAAACCGCAGCTTCAATGCCCGACAAAGATGTCGGTAAAAGCTGCGGAATCTATGGATGAATGAACGGCTACGACAAGTGTATTACGGGAAGACCACGCCCTTCACGGTATTTGGGATTTCTACCCCATCGAGCAAACCACCGACGGTTGCATCGATATTTACGACAGTATTCCCGTTTGTATTTGCTTGGGCCGTGTTCCCTGATCTCTGTGCAGTTCCTTGAGCTCCCACAGCTGCCGCACCACCGCCTTGCACCTGTGTGTTTGGTGCTGCGACTTTTGCGGCGGTGTTGAGTGCGCCGTTCAAATTCAAGATGACTGGTTGACCTTTCTGTATTGTGTTGATAATCGCCTCACCGTCGGCGCCCCCCTGGGCATGGATATTCAAGAGCGTGTTGTTGCGGAGCACGACATCGTCCGCAGTCCGTGCAGCAGCTTCAAAGAATGCTCCTGCTTCCGCATACGCATTCCCCGTGAGCTTTGCTTGGCCACCTGCCAAAATATGATCTGCCGCGTCCAGCTGTGCGTTCGCGTCCGCTGTCAGTTTTGCACCAAGAGCTGCTTTTTCCTTGTCCAACACCACGTGCGCATGTGCAATCGCTTCTTGCGCTGCCTTGAGAGAGACCTGTGCCTGTGCTTTGAGATCTGCGCCTGCTTTGACGCGGAGGGCAAGACAAAGCGCAAGCGACTCGTTGGCTTCTGCTTGTGCTTTTGCAGCAAGCTGAGCAAGTGCGGCTTGCGTATCGGTATTTTCAGCACGAGCACGTAACCCCGCCAATAATTGGACGTGACCATCTAATTTTGCCTGGAAGTCACACGCCGCTTTTGCAGCTCCTGCTGGGTTTGTATCTGCCGCATCGCTCTGGTCACGTTGGGCATCGTTGGCCGCAAGCTGGAAGGACGTTCCTAAATTCTTCCCTTGCGACGGCGTCACTTCCCCATTCGCAGCTAACTGCTCACCTTCCTCAAGACGATTCGATGCGTAATCAGCGGAGATGCTCGCTCGGTTTACTGGATTTCCTGCGAGAAGGAGAGAAAGCGGCTCACCGATCCCAGTTTTTACGGAATACGAGACATCACCCGGAAGCGCATTGTGGGAGGAACAAACAACGTATGCACCTCCGGCAAGGAGGGTTGTGCCCGTAAGGAAGGCTGAGAGTGCACGCAACGCGGTCGCTGACATGGCTGGCATATGAAAAAAACAACGGAAATAAATGGATAAAAACGCGATACCTATATAATACACCTCCTTAAAAAAATAAAAAACCGCATCTCCAGACCTTTGGGGTGTAGATACGGTTGAGGTTACGGCTGCGTGACGATCGTCTGGAGCGCGCCGCTCGCATAGTGCTCGCGTTCCAGCTCCTTCAATCCGCTCTCGCCGATGAGACTCGCGTTGTCGCTGAACGGCCGACAGTTGATCGCGAGGCGTGCCAGAGGCCAGGTGGCCGTGAACAGCGCCTTCATGCCCAGCGTCTTCGGAGGAAAATGTTCGAGAAAGAGCACGCGTCCATCCGGCTTGCAGACTCGTCGCATTTCACGGAATACCGTGAGCGGGTCGTCGAGCTGGCATGCGACCAGCGTCATGACGACGGTGTCGAAGTGTCCCTTGTCGAACGGGATACTCGCAATGTCGCCGACCTGCGCGTTGAAGCGAGCACCGCAGCGTACGGCCTCCGCCTCTGCTTTCTGGAGTGCGTTGGTGGAGATGTCGATACCGACGATATCGCAGCCCTCCGGATAGTGATGGAGGTTCTTGCCTGTGCCCACGCCAACTTCCAGAACGCTCCCCAAGGCGTTCTGCGAGATGAGCACTTTTGCGGCTCGATTTAACACCATCTTATCGGCCAACTTCGTCAGGAAGTTGTAACCATTGCCGAGACGGTCATACGCTTTTTCTGCTTCTTGCGATCGTTGTTCCACTGGATGCAAATCTCCTTTTTGTAAACGACAGGTACTGAGCTTGTACCAAAAAAAGACTCACTTTGTCAATGGTTGTAGTGCGTCTCTGAGCTATTTCAAACGGATTTGCGTGACCTTGTAAACCTTCCCTTTCTTATCGTATGTCGTCCACTCCCCAGTCTGCTTTCCTTTCGTAAAGGTCCCAGAACGCATTTTTGACCCATCTTTTCGGAACCATTCCCAATACCCTTCTGGGACGCCTTTGATTGTCTTCCCTTTTGCCCATGGGCTCCCATCCGCATGTCGGACGGTATGTGTTCCTGACGAAGTTGTCTTTTTTGGCATATTACTTTAGGAACGCTGGTGAGACGCGAATGATTTTGTCATCCCCTGCTCTTGGTGTACCACGATCATCGCGATTGGAAGTTGTGAGGTAGAGGAATCCGTCTGTTCCCACGACGACGCCACGCAGGCGGCCATACGTCCCTTGGAAGTATTGCCGGAAACTCGTAATCGCTCCTTCGGCATTCACATCAGCTGCATAGAGGGATTCTCCACGTAGCCCCGCAAAAAAGAGCGTTCCATTCACATACGCGATCCCAGATGGCGCCCAGGTCACAACAGAGCTGGAGTTTTTTGCCGGTGTGACCATCCCTGCACGCGTCTCACCCCCTTCGATGGTAGGCCAACCATAATTTTTTCCCTTTTCGATAAGGTTCAACTCATCATATCCAGAGACAGCCCCTGATCGGCCATGTTCCGTTTGCCACATACGGCCTTGCGCATCCCATGCAATTCCTTGCGCGTTTCGATGTCCATACGACCAGATCGCTGTCCCAAATGGGTTATCGCTTGGGATTCCACCTTCTGGCGTAAGTCGCAACGTCTTGCCCGCAAGTGAAGATATATTTTGTGCGTTTTCAGAGGTGTTTGCATCACCTGTCGTGAGATACAACATCCCGTCTGGTCCGAAGGTGACCTGCCCACCATCGTGATAGATCGCAGAAGGAATGCTATCGAGAATGACTTTATCAAATGTCAGCTTGTCTTCATCTAAACGGAACCGTGCGATCTTGTTCCGAAGCGGATCATTTGTTGTGTAGTACAAGTAGACGAGGTGGTTCGACGTAAAATCCGGATGAAGTGCGATGCCCATCAAGCCGCCCTCCCCTGCCCCGGCAACTGCGGGAATTGGGAAAGAGAACGGGTGTTGACCAATACGACGCAACGTCCCAGGACGTTCCGTTACAAGCATCTGGCCATCAGGAAGGAACGCGATATCCCACGGCACATTAAGGCCGGTTTGGATCGTCTTTGCAGCGTAGGAGAGGAAGTCCGTCGTGTTGACGAGGTGAACGCTATCAGAATCGTATCCCGAAGCGCGCAATGTCGCCCACGTCCCAACGGCACGGCCATCGCTGATCGAGAGGACTTGCGCATCGCTCTCTCGCCAGATTAATGCTGTTTCTGGATAGCTTTCGAGTTCCGTCTGGCTAATGGACGCAACATCAACGCCTGTCCAACCATAGGACGACATCACTTGGGGATTCAGGATTTTTCGGCGATAGCCTGTGTCATTCAAGAGGTAGATCGCGCTCGTCCCCGTCACGCGCACGAGCTTGTCGTTCGGAATTGAAGCGACCGCGCCAGCTGGAAGCGTGTAGACATCCTTGTCCGCATAGCCATAAGACGCAAAGACCTGCGCGGTCTTGAGCAGTCGTTTTTTATTGGAATGCATCACATAGATCCGCGAATCCCCGTCGGCGCGGATTAACGTCCCATCTTGGAACTGCGTATTTGGTGTGGGGTACGCTGAAGCTGTTCCGACGAGTTTGAGTGTCTTTTTTTCTGGGTCCAGCTCGACGAGGGTCGCGCTCACGTTATTGTCTCGTCGTGTTTCAGCGAAGCTCGCGTCTGGGTCAACCGAAAAGGTTAATTTGTAGACGCCCGCAGGAAAACCCGTCACATCAAAAAATTGATCCGGTAATGTTGATGGATAGACATCCGCCCAGCCGATAGAGACGCCCTGTGTTCCTCCGCCACATCCCATATATTTGCGGCCTTGCTTTGCGCCGTCTGCTGGTGCCCCGATCGCTTCATCATCGCGCATGCAGAACGTGGTTTTTTCGGTCATGGTTTGTGCCACAGAGGCTCCAATAACAGCTGGCCGGACAAGCTCAAGCGTGTAATGGCCAAAGTCATCATAATGGAAATGGTTGTGGATTTCGTGCCAGAACAGAATTCCAACCGGTCGATCGGCCGTCGTCCCGTCCGCATGGAATATCCGTTGGAACGCATTGAATGAACTATCAACTGCTGCATTCGCAGCTGCAGGGTCATCTGTATGCAGTTCAAGCGCGCCCTTCCCTCGGTTCCAAAACGTCGCCGTAAAACGAAGACGCGTGCGACCGTCCTCGACCGCATATCTCAAGTCGTACGGCGCAACAGGTGCGAGGTCTGGAAGAAGGCTGTGGTCGATCGGTAATCCAAGCGGCGACGTCGAGGAGATCGCCTCCCCTTCTGGTTGTTCGTCGAGTTGGTGTTGGTCAACAGTATTCACATCCGACCAACGGAACCCTTGTGCCGAGAACGCGGCTTCTGTCGTGACCCATCGCTTTTGTCCGCCTTGGATAAAATAGACTTTTGGGTCTTGGAGACTATGGACGAGCGTCCCTTCGAGCAATGGGCCGCCATGGGCAGAAGCGGTTCCGGCTACAGCGCTGAGTGCAATAACAGTCGCCAATACGAGATTGGACTTCAAAAAATGACGAGGCATATCCTCGTCATTTTATCCGTTCTGGTTGATCCGTTCAATCCTAGATGGTCAATAGTTCAAGTACGGGAGGACATCCAGCCAATTATCGATGTCGGTTGTCTCTTGGACGTACCCACGGATGTCCGTTTTGGTACCGCGATGGACCCCGAGATGCAGGTGCTTGCGTACACCGTCTGTTTCCGGGCTATATCCTTTCCCTAATACGCCAATTGTTTCACCACGAAGGAGAGCTTGGCCTGGTTCTGGGAGGATGCGTTCCAAATTCAAATGGCCGTATAAGACGATCACGGGTTCTCCATCCAGCTCGCAAGACTGCAAGGCGTAACCTCCATATCCCTTTGCGAACTGCTTTGCGAGGAGCGGGCCGTCGCAAATAGCGAACACGGAAACATCGATGTCCTGCTCTTCTGGCGTCGTCTCAAAATCAACACCAACGTGATAGCCATTGAAGCGGTCATTTGGCACGGGGGAGGTTTCAGGATGGATTTCCATGCCAAACGTCTTCTTGGTCACGCGACTCAGCGCGTCCGTAAGTGGTAATCCGAGTTTGGTAGGAATGGGCGCAACTTTCTCCTGGATAACTGGTTGGGTAGCAGGAGCCTCGATTGCGACGACCGGTGCAGCTTCAACGACCTGCACGCGTGGGGATGCATAGCCAAAAGCTACGCTCAAGGTGATGGCCAAAAACGCAGCAACGCCAGATACATGGACAATGTGGTGAGCCCGCATATATGTCCATATAAAACCACATTTTTACGGAATTGTCAAGTTTACATGACAATTTGTTATGCCTTGCCCGCCGCCTTCTTTTTGTAATAGCCCGGGTAGCATTTTGGGCAAACAGGACGAGCGCTACTCTTTTTAAAGCGATGGCCACGACTGCAGATTGTCCAGACAGGAGTCATATACGAGACGGTATCAGTTTGCAGGTGGAGTCGGAAAGTGTGCTACGCAGTCTTGGAAGACGGTGTGCCCAGGCTCATCCGGAACCATGCGTTTGCAGAGTGAAGAGGGTTCTATCCCATCCGCTTCGGAAAGGTTTGCTGCGACACTAAAGAGACAGAGGTTTCGATAATAGCGCCAATGTTCACCTGTATGATCGCTATCAACACGTTCACACAAGTCCGGGTTTTTCGTATGGATGGCAATGTCCTGGAAACAAAAAGGAGTTTCCATGAATTCACAAAGAGCTGGATCGTAGAAGGTTTCGTTATAAGCATTGAAGCAATCTTCTATAGGGGCTCGATCCTCCGGGGCGTAGCAGGTCCCCGGCCCTTTGGCACAAATCGTGACTCGTATTTTTTTCGGCAGTTTTTCGCACACATGGAAGTCTTTTGCTGCAATAGCTTCATTGATGACAGGTCTTTCAAGATTGAACCATTCTTCATCCGAGTAGATAGGACCTTGGATTAGTCGAAAAGCCACCAGTGGAAAAGCCACCAGGGACAATATCCCAATCAACAAAAGGACTATTTTAATGAATGCGTTCATAAGGAGCCTGTCTCAAGGACACGCTTACATCATTGGTGCTGGCTGGATCATGCCGACGCTGTTGCCTTCGCTATCAGTGAACGAAAGGTAGAGGCCCACTCCTGGGATATCATCCGGTTCACCCGGCTTTTGGCCTCCAATGATCTTCCCGCCAGCTTCTTCAACGCGCTTCATCGCAGCGCGAATATCTTCGACGGCGACAACGACCGAAGGAGTTGACGGAGCCTTGTCTGATTTTTCGTAAAATCCACCATTGATGCGGCCCGGTTTCTTTGGGAACTTCGTGGCTTCGTCCATCTCACATGTCTGCATCACGACGTAGTTTCCCATTTCTGGGCCGAGCATGCGCGGCTTCCAACCAAACGCTTTGCCGTAAAAGTCGGCCATACGGTTCTTATCTTCGTACGGCATCTCAAAGTGGACAACGGAATTCATCATAGGGGTTGGAGTTATTGGAGTAACGCAGAGCTAAAAAGTACATGGAATGCGCGACACCAGACAAGGACGTATTTATATTTCGTCGTATCTGTTCCCGTAGGTAGTGTGTAATTGATGTTTCCTGTCGTCCCTCGGATTGACCCAAGGTCAACGATGTCTGTTGCGCTCTTATCGGTTGCGAGATAGATCCGTAAATCCGGTCCGTTGATGGTTTCAAAATCTTCAAATCGTAAGATGTCTCCATCGTCATTCGGGAGAATAATGACTTTCCCCGAAACGTCGTGCGCGCCAGGGACGAATGTTCCTTCCAGTGGTTTGATGGTTGGCTGTTCGGGAGCTGGAACAAGCTGTTGAGGTTGGGTTTCCGTTTCTGGCATCAAGAGATTGGGGACAGCTGCGACTGGAGGCTGCACAGGAAGCGCGTCATCAACGCGAACGGTTCGCCAGATTGGAGATAGGAGGTAGTACGCAATTCCAAGGACGATGACTCCACCAACGATAAGCCCGACGTGTTTTATGGTCATGGTGCAATCATAACACCGATCCTGAATCTTTAAACAGGTTTCCCGGTGTTTTTGGGTGTTGTGTCTTTGTTGAGGCTATCGCGTACAAGGTTCGCAAGGAGAACGTCAACAAGCGATCCGCCAGCCTTATCCCCTCCCCCAGCAACGATCTGAGGGACGAGTGGAATTTTGGCAGCTGCGAGCGCACGACCGACTTCCACGACGGCAAAGTTCCCTTGTCCCATCGCGTGAGTCTTGAGTTGGATGACGTCTGCTTCCGCCTTACCGACAGCAGTGATCTTTTCACCTTCGGCCTTACCGACAGTTATAAGTACTTCCGCGTCAGCCTTGGCGTTGATCGTCTTGGATTTGGCGTCACCATCCGCTTTCTTGATTGTTGATTGCGCGTCAAAGTCCGCGATGGCAACTTTCCGCTCCGCGTCCACAACACGAGCCTGCGTGTCTGCGAGTGCTTTTGCTTGTTCCAGCTTCTGACGTTCGTCTTGGGCGGCACGTTGCGTTTCGAACGTGACCTTTTCCTGATCCGCAATCTTCCGGTCGGTGAGCGTCTTCATCAGTTCTGCGGGAGGCGTGATGTCACCAATCAGCGTGTCGACGGCTCCAACGTTATATTCCTGCAACGCGGTGGAGATCGATTCTTTTGCTTCCTTTTGGCGTTGGCTGCGTAACTTCAAGAACTCGATGACGTCGGATCCCTGGGCAGCATTGCGGAAGTAGTTGCCGATCGTCGGTTCAAGGACTTGCGTGACGAGGTTCGCAACGCTTCCAAATCGTGCAATCACCTTTGGCGCATCGTTGCGTGGGATGTGGATGATCTGGCTCACATCTAAGTTGAACGTAAACCCATCAGAGGAACGGACAGAAATGGTCGACAGGTTTTGGTCCAGTTTGTGTGATTCCGTTTTCCCAGTCGCCCAGTTTAAGACAACGTTTGCTGTCGGCACGCTTTCAACACGATGCGTGTACGGGTTGATTGGATACTTTCCTGGATCGAGCGGATCTGCCCAAACACCCTTCTCTCCACGGCTCACGAGGTTACCGTGTTTGAACAGCGCCCCCGTTACGTCTTTCCCAGCAGCACCAACGTATGCAATCACAACACCGGCGTGTGCGATCTGCACTTCTGTCATTGGTTGCTGTTCAACCGTCGCGAACAATGGGTTGATAAAATAGCGACCAGCCAAGATGACCTGTTCCTGCAGCCCTTTGTATCCCCCGTTTGTGACGAAGGTTTGTCCATCTTGGAAGAGGTTATGGCCATCAACCTCGTGTCCAGCAATCTCGCCTGTCGGAAGTGAGGTTCCTTCTTTCGTCGTCACGATACCGACCATGTTGTCTTCAATTTCCAACACCGGGGCAGGGCTGATGGTAAAGAGCGACGTGTTGATGCGATATGTTCCTGGCGGGATAATCGTAATCTGAGGGCCGCGTTCTCCACCGTTCGTCAAAAACCCTCGTGCATCTTGGAACGAATTGCACTCGACTTTCTTCGCAAGCACACGTCCGTTCGTGAGCGCCGTGCCGTCACGTGATTCAACAAGACCAACGTTGCCCTCAAGGACCGTGATGAATGGTTGGCGCTTTACCTCAAACTGCCACGGCCAAAGCCAAAAGTGCACACCAGGCGCAAGCGTATCTGCCTGGATACCAGCCTCCCTGTTCAGCGCGATGAGCGACCCGTCCGGAAGGGCTGTCTTTCCAAGAAGGGCAAACTTCTTGTTGACGATCCCAATCGAATCTTCTGGGATTAAAACGACCCCAAATAGGCGCAAAACCAGCTTATAGAAGACGATGACGAACAGGATCGGAATGATCCATAGTACGGCAATCACGAGTGTGGAAGAGGTCATAATGGGCAAACCTTAGCCCAGTCCTCATTCCACCGCAAATAACAAAAAGCCGGGGTTTCCCCCACGGCTTTGTGTGACGAGCTAACGGAAGAACAAAAGGTAAAGAATGATTGCGAGGAACAATCCTCCGCCGAAGAACCAGGACAAGATGCCAGCTTTGAAAAAGTCTCCGATGCCAGCCATATGGTTTTGTGTTAAGGAATAAGGCTTGCCTCTAAAGCATACTCCTCTCAAAAGAAAATGCCACCCGTGAGCTGGGTGGCATTTCCTTAGAACGCGGATTCTTTCTTTGCGCCCGGCTTCAGGACTTTGAAGGAGAGTGCATAACAGATGAGGACGAGGAGTCCTCCCGCGAGGAATGTCAGTGGAATTGAGACCGTTGCGATCGCACCACCTAAAAGCGGGCCAATGATCATTCCGATGCTTTGGTAGGAGCTGTTCAATCCCATGATCGAGCCTTGTGACTTTGCATCCGCCTCTTGTGACAAGATTGTTGGGATCATTGTTTGCACGAGGCTGTTCACGAGGGCGAGGACAACCATCGCCGCAACGAACATCCAAACGGAAGTTGAAAACGACATCACGATGAACGCAATTGCCGTGAACAAAATCGCATTCGTGAACGACTTTTTCATTCCAAGCTTCTTTGAGATCGGCCCAACGAGGAATGTCTGTGCAAACAACCCGGACGCACCAAATAGCGTAAACAGCATCGCGTTTTGTGATTCCGTAATGTGGAGTGTGTTGAGCGTGAATGGCTGGAACCCGTAAATAATGGCACACGCAAACGCAAGGAAGAAGACAAACGTGATCAAGAATGTGACGCCCACGTTATCATCGAACAGCATTTTCCAAATATTTTTGAAGTCGAACAACTTCCCATCTTTCACTTCACCAAGATGCACGTTGGTTTCTGGGAGGTAGAAGAATGTCAGGACTGCCGCGATAACAGTGATGCCACCTGCGATCAAGAATGGAAGTGCCGAATTGATTCCGATGGTGAAGGCGGCAATCGCTGGTCCAAACACGAATCCAAAGTTGAATGCGGAGCTGATGAGCCCGAACGACTTGGCGCGCTCTTCTGGTTTGGTGGAGTCAGAAATGACCGCGAACACGACCGGGATATTTCCTGCCGTCAAACCATCCAAAATGCGTGAGATAAACAAGAATGCCGCGCTTGGTGCAAACGCCATCACAAAGAATGAGACGGCTGTCCCAACGATTGAGACGAGCAACATCGGACGGCGGCCATACTTGTCAGACAGGCGGCCAATGATCGGTGTTGAGATGAATTGGCACACCGAGAACAACGCAAACAAGAGGCCGTTCTCAAAATCGGAGAGGCCAAACTTTTTTGAATACCCATACATGAGCGGGATGATGATCCCATACCCAAGCATGTTGACGAGCGCAATCAGCGCAACAATGAGGACGTTCTTGTTATGTCGCATGTAGGTGTTATGAATGAGCTGGGAGGATACAGGAAAAAGGACGGAATGTCAATCCATCCAAATAGCCGATTCTTACAAGTGGCACGATATCCTATTTCTTCTGTGTCCCCAATCCCACAAACCCTGGATGTTTCTGTGCAAACACAAGAACGTTCTTCAACGTTGGGAGATCAATATCCTCAAGCTTTTTAAAACTAATACAGCTTTTGCCGACTTTCGCCTTTCCGAGTTCTTTTGCGTATTTTTCGACAACGTATTGGCCCTTGTCTAGCGCGCAGACAAAGATGCTCACGTAGTTCTTTTGGTTGGCTAATGAGACAACCGGCCATTCAATCGGTTCGTGTTTGTAGTTGCGATATGGAAACGACCCATATCCGATCATGTTGGTTGCAAAGTGTGGCTTGAGCTTTGGTGCGGACTTCTGGATAAACGTGTGCAGGAACTCAACGAGCTCCTTGCGGTCTGCGGGAACGTCAGCCATGTATTGCGCAATGGTTTTTGCCTTGGTGGCTTTGAACATGTTCATATCTCAACCATCGTATCAAAAAATACGGATTAGTGTGTATACTGGCCTCCTGTTTCAAATATCCTGAACAATATGCCGTATCCAAGCCCCCGTCCTCAACTATTCCCCCTCCGCGTCGGCAGAAGCTCGAGTGGGTTTGGAGTTTTTGCCGTCGAAGAGATTCCAGCCAAAAAGTTCATCATCGAATATTGGGGAAAGCTTGTTTCGGACGCTGTGGCGGATCGAGTTGGTGGACGCTACCTCTTTGACCTCGAAAACGGCAACGCTATTCTTGGCGGGACGCGGAAGAATACGGCGCGGTATATAAACCACGCATGCCGTCCAAACGCAGAAACACGCACGATAAAAAATCGGATCTACGTCTACTCAAGAAAGCGCATTAAAGCCGGCGATGAGATCACGTACAATTACGGCAAGGAATACTTTGACGACTTTATCAAACCGCATGGGTGTCGGTGCCCAACCTGCGTCAAAAAGAGCAAGCGAAAGTAGCTATGGGATTTGTAACGTATTTTGATGTACTGATTGCGTTTCTGTGTGGTTTGCTATGGATCGCTCTTATTGCGTTCCTCCGCTTGAAGAAAAAGAAAAGCCTCATCTATTTGATATTCTTCACAATATTCTACATCTACCTCATTAAAGTTTTAGACTACACGCTTTTTCAATTTCAGGCGCTCCTTCTTTTAAAACACTTCATGCCAAATCTTATCCTGAATGGACAAACGGCTGGGAACAGCATGAACCTGGTTCCGCTCATCGCGCTCACTTCTCAGGATCTGAAGACCGTCCTTCTCAATATCTTGCTCTTTGTTCCTTTTGGCTTTGGTCTGCCGTTCATTACGAGTTTTCACTTGAAGAAGATCGTTCTTATTGGCGCGCTCTGTAGCATTGCAATCGAGCTCTTGCAACTGATAACAGGTCTCCTGGCAAAAATGACGTTCCGGATCGCAGACATTAATGATGTGATATTCAATACTGCCGGTGCTGCCATCGGCTACATCTTCTTTGTTGGATTCGTGCGTATCTATCGTCGCGTATCTCGTGTGTGGAAGATATCCGCAAATCCAATCTCGCAATACATTATTGAACGACCCCAAATAGATAGATGAATAATCAAACAAAAAAGCCACCTCACGGTGGTTTCTTTGTTGGCTCGAGGGGTGGGGATCGAACCCACGACCAAGGGATTAACAGTCCCCTGCTCTACCGCTGAGCTACCCTCGAATGAATTGTTTAATGAATTCTCTACCTCCGCCAGCTGGCGGAGAGCTACCCTCGAATGGCTCTTAAATTGCGTCGGGATAGTACCGATATCTTGGGTGTCCGTCAAGGCGCTGGAAAAGAAAAGCCGACCTTGGTTGGTCGACGGAGCTATGGCTTCAGGAGACCTGCACGAACCTTTTTGAGGTGCATTGGAAACGTTTTTGGCGTGTCCGTACAGACAGTCTGTCTGCTCCCTCCATCTTTCGTGAATTCTTTGAGCAGTCGTACTTCCAGCGACTCTTGGGGTTTGTCGGGTCGTCATCAAGCTCGATCTCTTGTTCCTCTTTGTTGTCCAGTCTTCCTTCATGAACGAGCCGTTCTTTCCAATCCGTATTGGAATCCTCCTGAAAGAAGACGTCCTGTTTGGCTGCGTACTTGCATCCTACACACCTGAATGTGCGATCCGGGAAGACGTCCGCGCTATTGCACTTGGGGCAAACGTGTTCGCCTTCCGGGTCCTCTTTGTTTACGAATCGAGCAGACTTTCCGCGATGCTCGCAGTCCAGCCCGTAACACTTCCAAAAATTGGTTGCCACGATCACCTCCAACAAAGAACCACCATAGCTTGGTGGTTCTTTTTGTTTCTGTCAACGAATCAAAAGCCCCCTTTCGGAGGCTTTTTTCTTTTTAGTAATCGATGAGGCGTTTGACCAGCGGATGTTGTTGGATCTTTTCCATGGCCTTGGCTTCGATTTGGCGGATACGTTCACGCGTGACGTCGAACTCTTTTCCGACTTCTTCGAGCGTGTGCGAGACGCCATCTACGAGGCCGAAGCGCATCTCGAGAATCTTTTGCTCACGAGGGCTAAGGTCCTTGATGATATCCCCGACGTAGTCTTTGAGGAGCTGGAGTGCAGCGGCGCGATCCGGTGTGACGTGTTTAACGTCTTCGATGAAGTCTTCAAGTGTCGAGTCTTCATCATCTTCACCAACCGAGGTTTCGAGCGAGACGGTATCTTGTGAGATCTTGATAATGTGACGAACCTTCTCGACGTCCTCACCCATTTCGGCGGCGATTTCTTCTGGTAACGGTTCGCGGCCAAGGTCTTGGATGAGTTGGCGCTCCACTTGCTGGAACTTGTTGATTGTCTCAACCATGTGCACCGGAATACGGATCGTACGGCTTTGGTCAGCTAATGCACGCGTAATCGCCTGACGGATCCACCACGTGGCGTATGTCGAGAACTTGTACCCTTTGCGATATTCGAACTTTTTCACGGCGCGGAACAACCCAATGTTTCCCTCCTGAATCAAGTCGAGGAGCGAAAGCGACTTTCCAATAAATTTCTTCGCAATCGAAACGACGAGACGCAAGTTCGCTTCGATCAATTTCTTCTCAGCTTCCTTTTCGCCTTTCTCCTTTCGCTTTGCAAGCGCAACTTCTTCTTCTGCCGTGAGAAGCGGAATCTTCCCGATCTCACGCAAGTACATCTGGATCGAGTCTGCCGTGAGGTCGAATGGATCGACCTTGCCGCGCTTATCGTCTGCGCTATGCATCTGCGTCATCACGTCGTGGCGTTCTTTTCCACGTCCCAAAATCCCCTCCTTCATCTCCACGATCCCGATGCCGGCAGCATCAAGACGGTCAATGAAGTTTTCATAGACCGGGATGTAGTCTTCGATTTCACTAAAACTGTAGAGGACTTCGTTTTCCGTCAAAAATCCACGTGTGCGCGCTTTTTCAAACAACTTATCAAGCGCCTCAGGCGATGGCGCGTCTGCCTTCACGTATGCGACGCGTGGTTTTTGGTGCTGTTGTTTTTGTAGAGCGGCACCTTTCTTTTGCTGTGGCTTGCCAGGTTTTTTTGCCTGGGCTTTTTTTGCGAGTGGCTTGCCTTGTGGGCGTGCCTTCTGCTTCGTCTTCTTGGCGTTGGATTTAACCATAGAGGCTTCACATCCGGGATCGGGAGCGCCACATCGCGAACGATATGGGCCGCCGGAAACGGATGGTAGAAGGGTTAGGTCAATTCATTAAATTTGCCGAGCAGCTCCGTGATTTTGGCGTGGTCGCCCACACGTTCTGCGTCGCGCATCTCCTGTTCGAGGTGTTCCCGTTCTCGTCTGAGACGAATCTCATACAAGTCGGTGACAGTCTTTTCAAGATCCTCCGTGAGGACTTTAAGCGACTGATCCTCGAACTCACGATCAGCAACGATCGCGAGGTAATTGGAAAGATCCTCCCTTGCGGGTTCGGCCAGAGGATACCTTGCCAGCCGGTCTTGGGCAAGAGGTCGAAGCTCCGGACGCAGCTCAAGCACGGCAAGGATCCGCTCCGTGAGCTGATCTTCGCGAGAAGCGTGGGGTTCTGCAGCTTTTTGCTGGGGAGCGACCTGTGGGCTTCCTGCTCGTTCGACCTGTTGGTTCGTTATCGGTGTTGTGATTTTAACGGATTTAATAGCTTCCCGAAGTGCGTCCTCAGAAACGCCAAGATCGCGTCCAAGCCGCGTGATCCACCCGTCTCGTTCGACAGGGTCTGGGATCCGGCGGAATTCGGGGAGGAGATCGCGCGCAACGAGCTTCTTGTCTTCTGGTTTTGAAATATCACGTCCACGGAATGCATTCCGATACAGCCACTCAACAATTCCGGCAGAATGCGTAATGGCATCACTCCACAATGCGACATCTTTCCCAGCAGCGTCATCCGGATCTTTCCCTGCTTCTGGTGGCAACGTAATGATGCGGATGTTGAAATCAAGTTGTCGCGCAAGATCGAGACCACGAAGTGTCGCCGCATTCCCTGCTGCATCTTGGTCAAACGCAATCGCAAGGTTCTTCGAAAATCGTTTCAACAAACTCAATTGGTCATGTGTGAGCGCCGTGCCTGATGAGGCAATCACATTCGTTATACCAACACGATGTGATGTGACGACGTCCATGTTGCCCTCAACAATCACCGCAAGATCCTGCCGTTTGATTTCTCCTTTTGCTTTGTCGAGGCCGTACAATACCGCGGACTTTTTGTAGATTGATGTTTCTGGCGTGTTTACATACTTTGCTTCCTTCTTATCCTCGCTGAGCTGACGTGCCGTAAACCCAACAATATGTCCATGCACGTCCGTAATCGTAAACATCAATCGGTCACGGAACCGATCATACACGCCACTCCCCTGTTCACGCTTGCCGACAAGCCCTGCTTTGATGAGCTCATCTTCTGTCGCCCCTTTCTTCATCAACGCTTCACTTAGCGCTGACCAGCTATCTGGTGCGTAGCCGATGTGCCACAAATCTCCCGTGAGTTCGTCGATATTGCGTTTTGCGGCGTAGGCTCTCGCATGTTCTGCGCCAGGAGATTCGAGGAGCATCGTCCGGAAAAAGCGCGTTGCGAGATCGTTCACCTCGTACAGCCGTTTCTTCTCTGACGATTTTTGGATATCAAAACTTGGCAATTCAACACCAGCCTTCGTCGCAAGTAATTCAAGCGCTTCACGAAACTCCATTCCCTCCATCTTCATCACGAACGAAATTACGTCACCACCCTGATCGCATCCAAAACAATGCCAGCTCTGGCGTGGGCGGTTCACGTAGAAGCTCGGAGTCTTTTCGTGATGGAACGGACACAGGCCGCGAAAAGAACCACTTCCAGCCGGTTTGAGCGGAAGGTATTCCTGGACAGCATCTGCGATATCCAGCCGTGTTTTTACATCGTCTACGGCATCCATGGAGGAACCTTAGCGCACCTCAAACGTCTGGTCTACGGTCGCGAGGTTATCCGCCGTTCCACAGAGAAGGCGCGCGATCCATTTTCCAGCTACGCCATCTGCCGGGACCTGCCACGTCCAGCTAAAACGGCCTGGGGCAACTTGTTTTGGCTTGGACGCTTCTTTTGTGAGGATGACAGACGTTTCGTCTGGTTTATAAATGTCTACGGCGCACACAGACCATTCATTCGAATCAAATACGAGGGTGAGTGATCCTCCTTTTTCGATAGGTGCTGGCGCACCAGCAAGACGGATAAATGCGCGGCCCGGATCAACGGGTGGGACGGCGGTCTGTTCACCTGTTGAAGGCGTAACTGGCATTTTGTTTGTTGCGGTGTAACGGAACAGGATGTAGAACGCCATCACGACGACAAGCGTTGAGAGCAACGTGAGGGCAATGGTCGATGTGTGTGAACGAGGGCGTGACATACTTATTGGTATCTGATCCGTATCACAATAAACGCAATGGTAATAAGGGGCAAGATCAAAATTGGGAGTACACGTGAGTAGTGCGTTTTTTCTCGTAGCCACTCGTTCCCTAAAACAAAAATCAAGACGATAACGATGAAGGCGAGAAGCACCAGAAAATGAATAGGGTCTGCCAACTCGGTAGGTATTTGCATAGGCTACGTTTCTTTTTGAAGTTCCATTTTTACTAAAATAATCTCTTTATTAACCTCATCTTTTTTTAATTCAATTTCTCCAGCGTTGATCCAACGTATTTCAAAAAAGTTTTTAGGCTGAGATCTGAGCAAGACCCTGCTTTTAGCGAGTAACGTAATGGTAAAAATTGTAATATTTTCGAGAACACGCAACAAGTCGAGTAAAGCAGCGAGGGGCGTATCAAAATTTTTTCTGTAACTTGCAACAGCCGCGGCGTTATTCTGAGTCATGACCATTGCTCTGAATTCGGCGAGCATGTTGTTTATTCCTCGAATGTTGTTATTGATAAGTCTTATTTTTACTGCAAGTACGCCTAAATCATTTAGCATTTCAAGATTGAGCAACTTATTTTGAAAGATTTCGCAACCTGTAAGTTCAGGTATGCTATTAAAAGGAAGTTGTGCTTCGGCAGAATTTCGATTATTAAATATTTGTTTCAGGTCGTTTGCAAAAAGAGAAACTGCTTGCATCTCATTAATCAATTGAAGAGAATATCGCTCAGAAAAAATCAATTCTTGATAGTGAGCTGAATTCAGCTCTTTTCGCCGCTCCTGCTTTGCAGCTAATAGCGTAAAAATAAATGCAAAAAGAGCTCCAAAAAAAGCACTAGATGGAGCTGTCCATTTGTCTGATGCAAATGCTGTCAGTTCCCTATATTGGACTATGTGGTGGACGTAATGATGCATGGGTATTTACCTTGTCCGTCCGTGACGAAGTTGCCTCTTTTTCCGCAATTTCGCTTCTTCCGCTTCTGGCAACGCCGACCCTTTCTTTTCTCGTTTCTTCGTTTCTTTCAAGATCTCTGACATTTCATCTCGTAAGATCGCAGCAAGCTCGAATTGGAGATCTTTTGCAGCTTGTTTCATCTCTGCTTCTTTTCGCTTGAAGACGGTTTCGAGGTCCGCTGTTTCTGCGGAAAGTTCGAGCTTCAAAATTTCCTTCACATCTTTCTTTCCTGTGAGCCCAAGTTCAGCACGCAAATCTTTAATTGCTTTGATGATTGTCTGTGGCGTAATGCCATGGAGTGTATTGTACGCAACTTGTTTTGTGCGACGGCGATCTGTTTCATCAATCGCGCGTTTCATTGAGCCAGTGATTCGGTCAGCATACAGGACGACTTGCCCCCGGACGTTACGTGCCGCACGACCGATTGTTTGGATGAGCGCTGTATCCGATCGTAAGAACCCTTCCTTATCTGCATCCAAAATCGCGACAAGTGCAACTTCTGGCAAATCGAGACCTTCGCGAAGCAAGTTCACACCAACGATGACGTCATACGTCCCCTTTCGGAATTCGGAGAGGATTTCGAGACGTTCAATCGTATCAATATCGCTATGGAGATAGCGCGACTTGAGCTTGCGTTCGCCGAGGTACTCGTTCAGATCTTCCGCCATCTTCTTCGTCAGCGTCGTTACGAGGACGCGGTCGCCTCGGTTGACGGTCACGGCAATACGCTCGAGTACGTCATCAATCTGACTGAGCTGCCCCTTCTTTGGCGTGATTGGCTTCACGAGGACTTCTGGGTCAATAAGACCCGTCGGACGGATGATCTGTTCAACGACTTGCGCAGAGTGCTTCGCTTCAAAATCCCCTGGTGTGGCAGAGACGAAGACGGCTTGCTTCACCTTCAGTTCGAACTCAGCAAACATCATCGGTCGGTTATCGCGTGCGCTCGGCAAACGGAATCCGTATTCGATGAGCGTGTCTTTACGCGATTTGTCCCCCGCATACATCCCACCGACTTGTGGGATTGTCACATGCGATTCATCAACGACAAGAAGGAAATCATCCGGGAAGTATGAGAAGAGCGTGTCTGGCGCAGCACCTGCAGGACGGCCAGAAAGATGGCGTGAATAGTTTTCAATACCGTTGCAATATCCCAAATTCTCCATCATCTCAAGGTCGAACTTCGTGCGACGATCAAGACGCTCTGCTTCGAGCAGCTTCCCATTCTTCTCAAACCAATCAATACGCTCCTTTAATTCTTCGCGGATCGTCTTGAGAGCGCGCTCACGTTCCGGACCAAGTGTAATAAAGTGCTTCGCAGGGAAAATCCAAAGGTCTTCTTGTTCACGCAAAATCTTTCTCGTCACCGGATCGGTTTTTAGCACAGCTTCGACGACTCCTCGAGGTGCTTCAATGCGATAGACAAATTCTTCGTTCACCGGCATCACTTCGAGTACGGCGCCTTGAACGCGGAACGTCCCGCGCAAGATTTCGGCATTCGTTCGAGTGAATTGCATTTCGACAAGGCGACGGACTACGTCATCACGCGTCAGGTCTTGTCCCTTCTCCACGTGGATCACGGTTTGTTCGTATGCTTCTGGCGCACCAAGGCCGTAGATGCAGGAGACGGATGCGCAAATGATAACGTCCTTCCGTGTGAGAAGCGCTTGCGTTGCGCTGTGACGGAGACGGTCGATCTCCTCGTTGATCATCGCCTCTTTTTCGATGTAGGTATCACTCTTCGCGATGTACGCTTCTGGCTGGTAGTAGTCGTAGTATGAAACAAAGTATTCGACGGCATTCTCTGGGAAGAATTCACGGAATTCGTTACAGAGCTGCGCAGCAAGTGTCTTGTTGTGTGCGATCACGAGCGTCGGCTTCTTGATATTCTGGATGACGTTCGCCATCGTAAACGTTTTTCCCGTCCCCGTCGCACCCAAAAGTGTCTGGTATCGCAACCCCTTCTCTAGGCCTTGCGTGAGCGCCGAAATAGCCCCAGGCTGGTCGCCTGAGGGCTTATATGGGAGATGGAGTTTGAAATCGGGCATGTATGTAATGTGTCATCCCGGACGTAGTCTGACGGAGATCCGGGATCCCCATCCGATCGAAGGGATCCCGGATCTTCGCTATCGCTTCGTCCGGGATGACGGCTGGGTCATAAGGATGACAAATGAGTGGGGATATGTTACCGTCGGCGCATGTTCCGCTGGTCAGATCAACCGCGACCAATCGTCGCCCTCGCGCCCATGGCAGACATGAGCGACCTTCCGTTTTGCCTCATTTGCAAGCAACACGGTGCGCCATTGATGTTCCGCGAGATGGTCTCGTCCGAAGCCGTCGTTCGGATGAACCCGAAAACGCTTAAGATGTGTGAGTTTGATGAGCGGGAACGACCACTCGTCCAACAGATCTTCGGCTCAGACCCTGCAGTTATGGCTGAGGCGGCTCGCATCATTGAGGAGCGCTACCACCCGGATGCCATCGATATCAACATGGGTTGCCCGGTCTATAACTTAGTCTCGAACTTCAATGGGGCGTTTTTGATCAAAGAACCGGAACGCGCAACGGCCATCATCAAGGCGATGAAGGCAGCGATCACTGTACCACTCAGCGTAAAAACGCGTCTAGGCTGGAGCAAGGACACGGATGTGCTCGAATTCGTGAAAGTCCTCGAAGCGGCTGGCGCAGACCTCATCTCGATCCACGGCCGCACCAAGGAACAGGGCTACGCTGGCAAGGCAAATTGGGACCGGATCGGAGAAGCTCGTGCCAATACGACCCTCCCCGTCCTTGTGAATGGTGATATCACAAACCTCGAAGAAGCTCGTGATGCCCTCAAGCGCTCGAATGCAGACGGCGTCCTGATTGGTCGCGGTGCACTTGGAAACCCATGGGTGTTTGAACGCATGGTCCGCGGTTTGCGCGAAGGAATCGATCCTGGGATGCCAACAATGGAAGAACGTCTTGCGGTCGTTCGTGAACACGCAAAACTCCAAGTCGAGCATCATGGCCTGCATGGGCTTGTGAAGTTGCGCAAGCATCTTCCGTGGTATTTCAAGAATGTCCCGGGCCTCAAAGGCATCAAAGAAGACCTTGTCCGTGTATCCTCAATGGAGGATCTGGAAGCAGCATTTACAAAACACATCGCAACCGTCTAATAGCTATTGCGTTGCGAGAGCGGAGTCAACACTTGGGAGGAAATTTTCGGCATCCACGGGGATGCCGTTTTGACGCACTTCAAAGTGAAGGTGAGGACCTGTTGAAAGGCCAGCTCCCGGATCTCCAGGACGGCCACCAGACATCCCAATCACATCGCCACGGTCAACATACGTATCAGGCTTTGCAACAAACTTGGATAAGTGCGCGTAAATTGTCGCGATGCCTCCCGGGTGTACAATCATCGTGTAGTTTCCGTACTGTTTTCCAGTGCGGTTCCAGGCCACGTATCCGCCAGCCGCCGCGTGGACGGCTGTCCCAACAGGTGTCGGGATATCTGTGCCTGGGTGTTCAAAGAGCTTGCGATATGGATAGCCTGGGTCATGGAAGTGCGCGCTTACTCCCCTATATGGTTTGAGCGGCCAGTTTAATAAGACATCTCCACGCGCGAGAGACTCGTCGACAGAATCGAGCGTATCCTTCAGGCGGTCTTGCAGGTTCGAGATGTCATCTGCCGTAATCTGTTGTTGCTGCTTGAGCTCATACAAAATCCGTTCAAATTCCTCTTGGCTATTTTCCGTTTCTGCAACAAGAGATATTTTTGTGTTCCGTTGTTCCTCAAGCTGCGCTTGTTCGACGACGAGTTCCTTCTGATGCTGTTCAATCTCAATACGATGCTGGTCCCGAAGAATTTTTGCCGCACCCAAGTTGTCTTTGACGCCTTTGAGCGTATTAAGCGACTCCCCAAGATCTTCTTCGAGCTGCGCAACCTCTTCGATGCGGTTATAAAACGCAGAAAGTGTTGGCTGTGTCAGCAGCACGTCAAGGTCTGATACTTCGTCAGATTGGTTGCTTCGTCGCAAAAACTCTGCAATCAATTCCTTGTGCGTTGAAATGTGTTTTTCTTCTTCCGTAATCTGCTGTTCCAATTGTTTGATTTCGAGGTTGAGTTCTTCAATTTCCGTTTTGCCTCGTTCGATACTGAGCTCCTTTGCGTGGACCTGGTTATCAAGTAGCGCAATTTCGTTTTGAAGCGTCAGCTCTGCGTTCGATTGTTCCTGGATACGGCTCTTGTATCCCCCAATCAGCGTATCAAGTTCCTTGATTCGGCTTTGCTTATCTTTGACCTGATCGCTCAGGTCATCAAGCTCTGCTTTTACGCCCTGAACAGACGTCTCATCCGCAGAAGCTGGGATCGCATACGGAAAAACACTTGCCGCGATGAGTGGAGCGAAGAGACTCAGCGTGATGATCCTCCTGAGGTTCATTGAGAAGATAGTATACCCCTCCGTCTTAATTTCGGTAATCCTTCGACAAGCTCAGGAAATATTACTACTATTCCCCGAGCGAAGTCTGACGGAGCCGAGGGGTTACCGAAGAAATTTGAGAGCATCCTCCAGCCGTTCGAGCGTTTTCTTTTTCCCATACGCAGCAGCCAGTTCAAATGGCCCTGGAGACTTTTCTTTTCCAGAGAGCGCCACGCGCATCGGCCAAAGCGTATCCCCATTCCCCCAGCCTTTTGCTTCGATGAGCCCTTTGATAGTGGATTCAACCGTTGCCATATTCATTGCATCCGTATCTGAGAGGCCTTCAATCGCATCCCGAACCGCTTCAAGCCGTTCCTTCGCGGCAGATGCTTCTTGCGCCTTCCAGGCAATTGAAACCGTCGAGTAGTCGAGGTTGTCACGGAAGAAGAAGTCGGTTAACTCCGTCACGTCAGAAGGTTTCTCTACACGGTCACGTACAAGGAGAAGGCATCGGTCCGCGAACGAATTGTCGTCCGTTGCGTCAGCGACAAACGGATGTGTCAATTCAAGATAGCGCTCCTCTGACATTGATTTGAGATATTGCGCGTTCAGCCAGTCCAGCTTCTCCGTGTTGAACACGGCGCCACTCTTATTAATCTTCGCGATATCAAACATTGCGATGAGTTCATCATGCGTGTAGATCTCACGATCGCCCGTTGGGTTCCAGCCGAGAAGTGCGACAAAATTCAGCAGCGCCTCTGGCACGTAGCCTTTCTTGAGATAGTCTTCGACCGCAACATCACCTTGTCGCTTGGAAAGTTTTGATCGGTCGCTATTTAAGAGCAGTGGTAAGTGCGCAAACTTCGGCGGCGTCCAACCAAATGCTTCGTAGATAAAGAGATGTTTCGGTGTGGAAGAAAGCCATTCCTCTCCGCGAATAACCTGCGTGATCTCCATGTCATGGTCATCACATGTTGCCGCAAGGTGATACGTCGGGAATCCGTCTGATTTGATGATGACTTGGTCATCGATAACCGACCAATCAAAGGTGATGTCGTCGCGGATAGAGTCGAAGAACGTCACGTTCCCCTCTTTCGGGAGCTTGAGACGGACGACCCAGCTCTCGCCGGCTTCCATCCGCTTGAGCGCTTCTTCATGAGGGACGCTACGGCACTTGCCGTCATACATCGTTGGTTTGCCTTCGAGTTGTTGTTGCGCACGCAATTCTTCCAATCGTTCCGTCGTGCAGAAGCAGTGGTATGCCTTCCCCATCTTCACAAGCTGTTTTGCGTACGTCTGATGTTTGTCCTTCCGTTCCGATTGAACGTATGGCCCAAAATCCCCGCGCTGCGTAACTTCACCCTTTTTATCCAACCACACGCCTTCATTTGGCACGACGCCACAGGCTTCGAGTGAGCGACACAGATTTTCGACTGCGCCTTCGACAAGTCGTGATCGGTCTGTGTCTTCAATGCGCAAAATAAAGTCACCCTCATCGTGCTTTGCAAGGAGTTCGTTATAGAGCGCCGTTCTGAGCCCGCCAATATGCAAAAAACCTGTCGGACTGGGGGCAAAGCGGACGCGCGTTCGGGGAGCCATATTGCGCATATCCTACCCGGGATCCAGTCTGACGTCGAGATATGAAAAAAGCCTACTCTTCGTAGGCAAGGAAAGACGGTTCTCGGAGCTGGAGAAGTTCCATCGCCTTTACGAAGATCTGATGCACGCGCGACCGATGGATGCCGAAAGCTTCCGCAATTTCGGCGGTTGTTTGGGGCGTATCGTTCTCGAGGCCAAGGAACCGTATGACGATCTGTTGATGCCTCGGGTCTAGCCGGCGAAATGTTTCCGCAATTCGTTCGCTCGAACGACGTGCCTCAAGAAGGAAATCGAGGTCAGGCGCATCGTCCTGGTCGCGTTGGAATGCGAGTGTGACGAGGAGGTCTTCCGGTGCGCTATCGAGAGTGAATCGGTTCCATCCACCGCTTCCTACAAGGATAGCCCAAGAGCCGGCTGCGTCTGGGACGATTGACCCAACGAACTGCCGATATCCATCGGAGCGGCTCAGGTGTCCGTTTTGTTCGAGGAGTTCTTTGCCGCATCCCGTAAACTCCGGACTCTCAAAGTACAACCGTGAAAATATTTCGTAGGTTGGCGGATAGTCAGTATTAAAGGACGGATTGGATGTGATGATTTCAGCGAGAACTTCGCGTTTCAATATCAACTCCTCCATCGCGAGGGTAACGGAAAACCAAGCGACGGTCAACCATCGATCCCCAAATATTTCTTGTACGCCTCCGCATTTGCAGGGCGCCCCAAAAACCGTTCAACAAGCTTACTCTCATCATCACTTCCACCTGGTTCGAGGATCGCCTGACGGTAATCAGCAGCTGTTTTTGCATTCAACATCCCCTCTTGTTTGAAGCGGCTGAGAAGATCGAATGCAATGGATCGCGCCCATTGGTAGCCGTAATACGCGGCGTCGTAACCCACGAGGTGTCCAAAACTCGCCTGGAAGTGGGTTTCTGGGATACGCATGAACGGACTAAATTCCGGATGCAACTCCTCAAGAACGTCTGTCGTATTAAATCCTGGTTCTCGTGTGTGATACGTTTGGTCGAGCGTCGCGAGGAAGATCTGGCGATCCGTCCCGATCGCTTCACCGAATGTCCGTGCGGCTGCCATAGATGCGTAGAGTTCGTCAGGAAGCATCTCATCCGTCTTGTAGTGTCTTGCAAATAGCGCAAGCGTTTCTTTGTCCCACGCCCATTCTTCAAACATCTGCGATGGAGCTTCCACAAAATCTCGTGAGACACTCGTGCCTGCGAATGAGGTGAGCCGGCTTTTGCTGATCAATGCATGGAGCAGGTGTCCGAATTCATGGAAGAACGTCACAACATCGTCATGGCTCAGTAGTGCTGGCGTTGCGCCAGGCTTTGGAAAGTTGCAGACAAGCGCGGCCATCGGAAGCTCGCGCGACCCATCAGGCAACGTCATCGTCTCGCGAAGCGGAAAGACAGCCGCATGCTTATATTTATTTTCGCGTGGATATAAATCGAGATACGCACGGCCAAGCGGTGAGCCGTCGTTATCTTTGACGAGGAAGACCTGGGCATCTTCGTGCCACTTCGCTGCATCAATCGGTTCGAAAGAAATGCCGTAGAGCTTTGAGCTGATGTCGAGAATGCCTTGCAATACGCGACGTACTTCGAAGTATTCGCTGAGTTTTTGCGAATCGAGATTGAATTGTTGGCTCGCGACCTTGTCTTCGAGGTATGCGCTGTCTGAGCCAAAAATCGGCTGATCTGCGGCGATCCCAAGCGATGCAGCCATCTCTCGCATACGACGAAATTCCGTCTCTCGCGCAGGCTGGATGCCGCGATGAAGATCTTCCAAAAACGTTTTCACCACTGCACTCGACTTAGCCATACGAGGCTCAAGGACATAATCTGCCCACGTCGCATACCCAAGCAGCTTCGCTTTGTTGTTACGAAGTTCGATGAGCTGATCAAGTAACTTCAAATTCTTTTCCTTCGCTCGATTGAGGGCTTGCGTCTGGAGCGCCTTTGCCGCAACACGATCCTCCGCATAGCGCATGAATGGAATATAATCCGGATAGTTTGTAGTGATCGTCACCTTCCCGTTTTCTTTGACCGGGTGTGCGACGATATATGTTTCTGGAAGTCCCTTGAGTTGCGCTGGTTCAACTTCGATCGAAAGCGTCGCATCGGCAAGATTCTTTTCGAACGCTTGGCCAAGTGTCGTCATCTGTTCATTGAATTGCTTGAGCGTCTCACGTCCTGCCGTGTCTAGCATCAACCCATTGCGCTTGTAATCGCGTAATGTTTCATCAACAAATTTTTGCTTGTCCGTTGGAAGTGCTTTCAAAAGAGGCGCGGCGCGTTTCAACACATCTGCAATCGCATCGTCAACGAACAATGCGGATGTAAACGTGTTCACTTTTGGTTCGCACGCCATTGCGGCTGTTCGCACGGCTTCATCCGGATGGTTCATCATCATTGTCGCAGGGACGTAGATGGATTCCTGCACGGCTTTCGAAATCCCATCAAACGCACCAAACGTCGTATCCCATGTGAGTGATGCATCGTCCTTGTCGCGAAGGAACCGAATACCGCCAGCAAGGCGTGCTGCTTCTGCGAGGCCGCGGTCACAAAGAGAGGTAACCCCTTCTGCGGTCATTGCGACGGAAATGGGGTCTATGGAATATGACATAGGTTATTTTTTTCGTAGTCGATCATTCATTACAACAAACGGAAACACGACAACGGCATTCCAAATCCGCTTCCAGCGCTTTGGTTCGTGGATAAGGCGCCAGAGCCATTCAAGGCCGAGTGAGCGGATCATGCTTGGCGGACGCTTTGAGGTCCCAGCCCAATAGTTGAATGTCCCCCCAACACCGACAACAAGCTTTACGCTTGGAAGCGCATCAGCATTTCGCGCAATCCAGGCTTCTTGCTTAGGATGCCCGTTTGCAACAAACAGAACATCCGGAGCTTGCATCGTGAGGCGCTGCACGGCTTCATCATTCGCTTCATCCCCTGTCCCATCCGGATTCACGCGTCCACCTGCTTCCGTAATGATCCGAAGTTTTGGATATTGCTTTCGCTTTTCCCAAGCCGCTTTGTCCCCTTCACCATCCTCACCTCCCAAGAAGGCCACAAGCCATCCTCGCGTCTCCGCTTCTTTGAGAAGGTTGTCGCAGAGATCAACGCCAGTCAGACGGGACGGCGAAGCTCCAAGTAGCCAGCCGACGAGTTTGAGTCCAACACCATCAACCAAGCGCAAATCCGCTTGGCGAAGAGTTTGCCAATACGTCGGGTTTCGTTTTGCTTCAAGCAGGATTTCTGGGTTTGCAGTCACAATCCAAAGACGCTCATTGTGTCCGACGGCCTGGTCGAGGCGTTCTTTGACCTTGCCCCAATCCAGCCCGTGGATGACGAGCCCAAAACACTCAAAGGTGGAGGGAGATTGCATATCCGAATGATCGCCATCTTAGCACAACGGAAAGATGTTTAAGTCCGTATATTTTGACCCATGTTGCCCCGCGTCGCTCATGATGAGGGAGAGCTCCGTTGGCTTCCATGCGATATGTTTGATGGGATGTTCCCATGTCGGCAATGGGCTGTGTGACCGTGCGACTGTCACATGTGGGATCCAGGGCTTGCGGTCAACGTGAGGCGCGGCAACGGAGACCATATCACGCATCTTTTCGACGAACGGTTTCCAGGGCACGGCATGTTCTCGATTGATATTTGCGATGACGAACGAAGGCTTTTTGCGAGGGAATGTCTCAAATCCTTCTACAGAAAACGACCCTCTTGGGGGTCGTTCTGTGGCACGGGCGATAAGAGCCGAAAGAATTTCCAAGTTCTGTTTGTCGACTTCTCCGAGAAACGCCATCGTCATATGCCAGTTTGCGATGGGCTCATTCCTGAGACCGTGCGGGCGATCAGAGAGCGTTTTCCAGAGATCCGAGAGATGATCACGGATTTCTTGAGGAACGCGGATTCCGATGAACAGCCGCATGTGTTGGATCTATTATAGCGGATTTTTGTCGTGAGGGAGATTCGCGGCGTCAAGGGTCGGGATGCGGCGCGAGACGTGTACACGGCGAGCGACCCGTCCACGTGCCAATTCGCGCTCCATAGCCGCTGCAGCTGCAGCGTACGCGTTATCGTCCGTCCGTGCGACGTTCTTCATCACTTCAGTCGCGCGTTCTGTCGCAGCTTCAATGACAGAGATATCGAGTTCCGTCCCGCGTTCTGCCGTATCTGCAAGGACGCGGACACTGTTCCCTTCCCCGATCTCGATAAACCCACCAGACACCGCCACATCTTCCTCAACCCCGCCAACGACGAGCGTCGCGACTCCTGCCACAAGTCGCGCAACAAGCGGGACGTGGTTCGGAAGTACCGTAATCTCGCCCTCAGCCGTTGGGAGCGTGACGCGATCCGCATCTGTCTTGAAGACGATGCGTTCCGGTGTGACGAGTTCAAAGTGGAGCGGCATGGGTTATGCGGTGACTTCGTCGATTGAGCCTTTCATGTAGAAAGACTGTTCTGGTTTGTCGTCGTGCTTGCCTTCAAGGATCTCTTCGAAGCTGCGAATCGTATCTTCAAGCGTCACATACTTGCCTGGGTTGCCAGTAAAGACTTCCGCAACATGGAATGGTTGTGAGAGGAATTTTTGGACTTTGCGTGCACGGCTAACGGTTTTCTTGTCATCTTCTGACAATTCGTCCATGCCGAGAATCGCAATGATGTCTTGCAAATCCTTATAGCGCTGGAGAACGCGCTGCACACCACGAGCGACGTTGTAGTGGCGTTCACCGATGATGTTGGCATCAAGGATCGTCGACGATGAGTCGAGTGGGTCCACAGCCGGATAAATACCAAGTTCAGAGAGTGAACGTGCCAACACGACCGTGGAGTCGAGGTGGGCAAACGTCGTTGCTGGAGCTGGGTCGGTCAAGTCGTCCGCAGGGACGTACACGGCCTGGACAGATGTGACGGAGCCTTTGTTTGTTGAAGTGATGCGTTCCTGGAGTGCACCCATTTCTGTGGCAAGCGTCGGCTGATAACCCACGGCAGATGGGATGCGACCGAGAAGAGCGGAGAGCTCGGAACCAGCTTGTGTAAAGCGGAAAATGTTGTCGACGAAGAGCAACACGTCCTGGTTTTCTTCATCGCGGAAATACTCAGCCATTGTGAGGCCGGTGAGAGCGACGCGAGCACGAGCGCCCGGCGGTTCGTTCATCTGACCGAACACGAGTGTCGTTTTTTCGAGAACGCCAGATTCTGTCATTTCATTGTAGAGGTCCTTCCCTTCACGTGAACGTTCACCGACGCCTGCAAAGACAGAAAAACCACCGTGCTCACTCGCAATGTTGCGGATGAGTTCCATGATGATGACGGTCTTTCCGACACCGGCGCCGCCAAAGAGACCGACCTTCCCACCCTTCAAGAATGGACAGATGAGGTCAATAACCTTGATCCCTGTTTCGAGGATTTCCGTCTTCGTCGTCTGGTCCTTGAATGGAGGTGCTGAGCGGTGGATTGGAAGTTTGGTCTTCGTCTTCACTGGCTTACCTGTATCGATAATGTCACCCGTCACGTTGAACATGCGACCGAGTGTCTCACGGCCAACTGGCACGCTGATTGGAGCGCCGGTATCCTTCACTTCCATGCCGCGAGTCAAGCCGTCCGTCGAAGCCATCGAAATGGCACGCACATCCCCGCCGCCAAGGTGTTGGGCGACTTCGAGGGTGATCGTCTTGCCGTTGAACTCCAACTCAAGCGCGTTGTAGATGCTTGGCGGGTCACCAGCAAAGGTGACGTCAACGACTGGTCCAATGATTTGTGTGATTGTTCCGTTCATATTAGTTGGAGATTGGGTCCTTCGACAAGCTCAGGACGGCTATTGATGGATGGGTTTGTTATATCTTTACTCAATAGCCGCTTTACCCGCAGAGATTTCTGAAATTTCTCGTGTGATTCCCGCTTGGCGGGCTTGGTTAAAGGTGAGAGTCAAATCTTGCAACATGTCAGAGGCGTTATCCGTGGCGTTTCGCATTGCGAGCATCCGAGCGGAGTGTTCTGAGGCGGATGATTCGAGGAGCGCCTGGTAGACCTGGGTCTCGAGAAGCCGCGGGAGCAACGCGTCGAGGACTTTTTCTGGATTCGGTTCAAACAGCACAGGCGATTCATTGAGCTCTTCTTCTGCTGTATTTCTTTTGAAGTATCCTTCTTCCTCATCCCTTTCTTCTTCCATCGGTTCTTGCATCAGTTCTTGTCCTACCAGTTCCGCTTCCGGGATGATCGGCAGGAGCTGCATCGTGTTTGGGATTTGCGAGACCGGACTCTTGAAGTCGGTGTAAACCATGAACACCCGGTCGACATTCCCTTTGATGAACTCGTTGTAGATAAATTCTCCAATCGGCTGCGTGCGTTCGAAGTTCGGGGCGTTGGAGATTGCATCAAACGCCGCAACGATCTTGTAGCCAGCGCGACGGACAGATGCTTCTGCGCGACGGCCAACGGTCACAACGCGGATGTCGTGTTCCTGGCGGCTGCGCAAAAACTCCATTGTTTTTTTGAGCACCTGGCTGTTAAACCCCCCGCACAGCCCGCGGTCTGACGCGGCCACGACCACGAGACTCGCTTTCGCTTCTGGACGTCCCGCGAGGAGTGGGTGGCTCGCTGGATCAATCAGTCTGCGCACATCCGCAACCATCGCCTCAAGTGACGTCGAATACGGACGAGAAGCTTGCGTCAATTGCACCGTACGGCGCATTTTCGAAGCAGCCACAAGCTCCATCGCTTTGGTGATCTTGCGAGTGTTGGCGACGGACTTGATACGCCGTCGAATGAGTCGTGGAGAAAGCGCCATGGCAGTAATTACATTGCGGAGAACGTGTCGTTCCAGGATTTGATCGCCGTTTTCATCCCCTCTTCGATTTCTGGTTCGAGGGCTTTTTTATCGGCAAGCATCGTCATCATATCGCTAGCCTGCTCATCGAGGTAGCTATGCAACCCACGCTCCCAATCTTTGATCTTGTCGACAGCAATCCCGTCGGCATGTCCTTTTGTGACCGCGTAAATGACGACAACTTGGTGCGCCATCGACATTGGTTCGTATTGTCCTTGTTTCAAAATTTCGACCGTGCGGCGACCGCGTTCAATCTGCTTGCGCGTCGTTTCGTCGAGGTCCGTCGCAAATTGCGAGAACGCTTCGAGCTCACGGAACTGCGCGAGGTCAAGACGGAGCTGCCCAGCAACTTTCTTCATCGCTTTTGTTTGCGCGGATCCACCAACACGAGAGACGGAGAGACCGACGTTCACGGCAGGACGGACGCCCTTGAAGAACAGATCAGATTCCAAAAAGATTTGTCCATCCGTGATCGAAATCACGTTCGTTGGGATGTACGCCGAGATATCACCGGCTTGTGTTTCGATAATTGGGAGCGCCGTGATCGAACCGCCGCCGTTTTCTTTGTTCAAACGACACGCGCGTTCGAGCAAACGGGAGTGGAGATAAAACACGTCACCCGGATATGCTTCACGTCCTGGTGGGCGACGGAGCAAGAGGGAGACTTCCCGGTAGGCAGAAGCGTGCTTTGAAAGGTCATCGTAAATAACGAGGACGTCTTCGCCCTTCGCGAGGAAGAATTCAGCGATCGCAACGCCGGCGTACGGAGCAATGTATTGGAGGGAAGCTGGATCGGACGCACCAGCAAGAACGATCGTCGTATATTCCATGGCACCTGCTTCTTGGAGACGGGCGACGATTTTTGCAAGCTTCGATTCCTTTTGACCGATTGCGACGTAGACGCATTTCACGTCTTGCCCCTTCTGGTTGATGATCGCGTCGATCGCGATTGCTGTCTTCCCCGTTTGACGGTCACCAATGATAAGTTCACGTTGACCACGACCAATCGGGATCATCGCGTCGATCGCTTTGATGCCCGTCATCATTGGTTGGTTCACCGGTTCGCGCGTCATGACACCTGGTGCCACGCGTTCGATCGGCATCACTTCTTTGACCTTGATGTCGCCTTTTCCATCAACCGGCTTCCCAAGCGGATCAACGACACGTCCGATAATCGCCTCAGACACGCCGAGTGAGAGCGTCTTCCCTGTTGCTTCAACGGCTTGCCCAGCTTTGACGTTCTTTGGATCTCCCAAGATCATCGCACCGACGAAATCTTGTGCAAGGTTGAGCACCACGCCCTCTTCACCGCTCTCGAAGCGGATCATTTCCATCGCGCCCACATGGGCGAGTCCGGTGATCGAGGCAATGCCGTCGCCCGTATCACGCACCACACCAGCCTCCGTTGCCTGGCTCGAGGCATCGAAGTTCTTGATCTGTTGTTTGAGACGATCCGCAATCTGTGCGGCGGCCGTCACGTTTTTGAGTTTGGGTTCTGACATATATTAGGCGGTGAGTGTATGGGTGAGGCGTGCGAGCTTTCCTTTGATGCTGGCGTCGACGTGCCAATCTGCGATCGAGATGACGAGTCCGCCGAGGAGGCTTGGATCAATCCGTTCTTCCAGCGTATGCGTCCCTCCGAATTTCTTTGTGATCAGTTTTGCAACCTGTTTCCGTTCGTCGTCCGTGAGTTCGATCGGAGAAGTCACTCGCACGTTCCGGTGGTCCGCATTCGTTTGAGCCGCGCCGAGGACGAGTGTAAGGAATCGTGGGAGCTCGTCCAGCATGTCGTGTTCAAGGAGCATCAGCATCGCATGCTGGACATAGGGATGGAGCTCGCCTTTCTGCGCGGCCTTTGTCCACGTTGCCCGGTCCTGTGTGACGACTTCTTTGAGATCGTTCACGACGCGGTGGACGACATCTTCGTCCTTGGCTGCCCCGACAAGGGCATTGGCAACATCAGAGAGTAAACGGGAAACAGCCATAGGATTAGGCGTTTTCAATATCCTTCAACGCACTGGCGATCATGCCGCGCTGTGCTTTTTCATCCATTGAAGACGCGACTTTTGCGGTTGCCATCGTGACGAGTTCTGCGATCTCACCCTTCAATGCGGCGAATGAAGCTTCGCGCTCCATCTTAATTTGTTGTTTTGCCTCAACAATAACTTTTTCAATTTCCGTTTTGGCTTGCACCATCTTTTCTCCACGAAGTTTCTCCGCATCAGCGGTCGCCTTCTCTGTCAGTTTATGTGCTTCTGCCTTTGCTTCACGAAGGATTTGGTCACGTTCAACTTCGGCATCGTTCAATGCTTTCTTCGATTCTTTGGCAAACACCAACCCATCGCTGATCTTTTTGGAGCGTTCGTCCATCTTGGCAAGGAGGGGCTTGTAGACCCAGCGCCACAATACGATCAGGATGATCGCAAAGTTGATGAGTTGCGCGATCAAGAGCTGGCCATTAATGCCAAGCGTCCCGAGCACGCCAACGACACCGGATTCGTGGGCGGTTTCTGTTTGGAGGGGTTGTGTTTCAGCTGCCATAGATAGGGTTGGAGAGTAGGGCTCTCATTCCCCCACCTCTCGCTGTGAGAGATGGGATCGGAAAGTCTTACAGTGTGAAGACGACGACCAGCGCGTAAATAGCGATGGCTTCTGCGAACGCGGCGCCGAGAAGCATCGGGACGAACAACTTGCCGGCAGATTCCGGGTTGCGGCCGATGGCTTCCATAGCTTTCGACACGATTTTGCCGACGGCGAGGGCTGGCATCATGCCGCCGATCGCGATGGTGAGACCCTTTGTGAGAAGGGCGATCGATTCTGGGGTCATTGGAGTGACACGATTCCGTCGACGGGGAAATGGGTGGATTTACCGTCGCGTCCTACGTGGCATTAAGAGTGAATTGGCACGCCGTCTCACTTGAGGCGGGGTCCCCTCTCATTCCTAATGGGCGTGGGCTTCTGCATGTTTCTCCTCATGATGTTCTTCGTCCCCGTGTGGCGCACTCGACGCGACGGTCAGGTACACGAGCGTGAGGAGCGCGAACACAGTGGCTTGGACAATCCCAACGATGAATTCAAGTGCAATGAATGGAAGCGGCAAGCCGTACGCAAACAATCCAGCGATAACAGTCATCAATACTTCTCCTGCAAAGATGTTGCCGAAGAGACGCAACGAAAGCGAGACGATCTTCGCAACTTCCGAGAAGAGTTCAATGATCCCGACGACAAACTCAACAAGCGCCGTCAAGATCTTAATGACATTGAGCGTTTTGAGCGCCTTCCAGATTGTCCCAAGTTGGATAAACTTGTTCCAATGCGTAAAGAAACCGATCGTAAACATTCCGAGCAAGTGCGAACCGATGACCGATAAGAGCGCGATAGCGACAGTGAGGTTCAGGTCGCTCGTCGCAGGACGCAGGATCGGGATGAGCTCAAGATGACCTTCATGCATCAACCACAACCCAATTGAGCCGGTGCCAGGAAGCTGCCCCAACCAGTTTGAGAGGAGGATGAAAAGGAAAACGGTGCCGACAAATGGCAAAAACTTTTTGGATTTTTCGCGGTCGTTTGTCACTTGGTCAAAATAGCCAAGGAGCGCTTCAAAAATAGATTCGACGAAGTTTTGGAGACGGCCAGGGACATCGCTGATCGAAATTTTTACAAAAAAAGCCACGACGACAAAAATCACCAACGCAATCGTCGAGTTGACGTACGCGTTCGTCACCGGGAATGACCCGATGTGGAAAAGTGTTTCAGCTGCGAGTGGTGGCAAGGTCATGTGATCAAAGTCGTTTGGCAATTTCTTTCCCTCGTTTCATGACAAGGACAGCAATCACGACAAGCGTAAAAAGCAATCCAATCCCGAGAAACAACGGTGTTGTATGAAAGTGACGGTCCAGCCATCGTCCAATTAGGGCGAAGAACAGCGTAGGGACAACCACCATCACAACCACTTCCCAGACGATCCCAAGGGCTTCTGCCATGGTCGGACCCTTCTTCGGAAGCGGGTTTTCAGCCATAAAAAGACGCGGAAAGTTTACCTGCTTTTTGAAAATAGGTCAATACAGGGCAAAAAACGCGTTGCTAGAACGTAGCGTCAATCGTCTGCGTCCGGGCTTTTTCGTTTTCTATGGAGTACGCCCCGATATTCGTCACACTCTGGCCAAACAAGTAGTTTGAGTAAAAGGCATCAGAGATGTCATCTACCTTGGTGTTCCAATTTGCACCGTAGAAGCTAATCGCAATTTCTTCTGTTGCCTGACGAAGGATTCCGCCTTGCGCAACAACATACGTTGCGGGAGACGTGACGAATTTCACCAGTTTGATGCCGGGGCGGTAGGTAACGTTTTTCCCGAGTGGCATATTCGCCAATTCGATTGCCGAAACAACTTGTACGCCATCAAAATTTGCGTACCACGTATCAAATACTCTCTGATTTGAGAATGCGTGCCGTTTACAATCTTTGCCGTAATAGTAAACCGTAGAATCGATCTGAGTCATCACGTCTTGGTCGTCTGGAAGTTTGACGAGGCGGCCTGGTGTATATGGGCAGTTCGGGGCGACGAAGCTGATTACCGGCTGTTGGATCAGAACACTGCCGTTTACAAGCGCATAGATGGCATACGAGCCTTCAATCGTGGATTTAAGTGTGAATGTTGCCTTTCCCGCGGCGTCCGCGATGAGCGCGGGGCTGACTCTGACGCTTCCCGCCTGCGCAGGTTCAACCTCTATCATGGCTCCTGACATTGGTTGATCCAATTCGTTCCTCGCATAGACCTCTACGGCGATCTCTTGCTGACCGTCTGCGACGACGGACTGCTGGAGTAGCGTTACCGTGGACTTGCTCAACGAAAGCATAGGCCCGCTCGCGAAGACGGGGAGAGCCGAACAAAGAAGTCCCGCAACAACAGCAGATACGCGAAAAAAGTGTTTCATATTACTGAAAGTATATCATGGCATGCCTGTGCCTGAATTTATCAAAATGATTTTCGCCTTCTTTGGAAACGTAATGTACGAGAAAACTGAAAACACAATCGCGCTAGATGGTTCGCAATGAAGATGCTTTTTTGCAATCGCGTAGCTCTTCTTGATTTCATGTTCCGTAGCTCTAAACAGGCGATGCCGAGATTGTGTCAGTTTTTCGATTCGTGCAATATATGGTGTCCAAACAGTACTAAGTCTACTTGCTCGTGATGGGTAGTCAGCGGGTGCGATGCCGATCAAGATCGTCCGTAAGCCATATTTTCGTATTCCATCTGCAATTCCAACAAACGCCTCTCCACTTCCAACAGGGCAGACAATGTAATCAGGTTTGGTCGATTTGAGCTCTGCGACGAGGCTGTGGTATGCACGCTCAAATCCATTCGTCGCATCCAAAATTCTTTCATTTGGAGTGTCGCGCGCCATTGCAAGTAACTCCTTCGTAGAAAAAACGTGCCTGGAAAGTTCGCATCGGACCAGGAGGCTGCAGGCATGTTGGAGTTTGAGAAACTCGGGCCTGGGTAAGCGCGAGTCCAAAACAGCAACGACTTGTATATGAGCTTTGTCCGCAAATTTTGCCAACGAGTATCCGGCGTTTCCCGCAGTGAGGATAACGAGCTTCTTGATTCCTTTTCGTTGTGCTTCTGAGACCACAAGCCGCGACTTCCTGTCTTTCCATGTTCCGTATAGCTGCCTGGATTCATCTTTGATAAACAGTTTCGGCAGGCCGAATCGTTTACGAAGAGCCGATATTTTTAGAAGCGGGGTCTTTTTTTGAGTGGCCCTCATACACTAGATCCCAAACAGTTTCCTTGCATTCTCCGTCGTCTGTTCTGCTATTTCGCCGACAGTCACATTCCGCAACATCGCAATCTGTTCCGCAACATATTGCACATAGCTCGGTTCATTCCGCTTCCCTCGGAACGGGACAGGCGTGAGCCATGGAGCATCCGTTTCGACGAGGATCCGGTCAATCGGCATGCGTTCAATGACACGGTGGACATGGCGTTCCGGATCATCCGTCTTTTTTGGTGGGAAGGTGATGATACCTGTGAATGACAAATAGAGACCGAGATCAAGAAGCGGTTGCGCTTCTTCCCACGTCCCAGTGTAGCAGTGGACCACGGCACGTCCGTTCCATCCCTTCTCTTTTTCTGCACGCACAATTTCCGCAAGACGCGCCAACGCTTCACGACAGTGGATGACGACGGGGAGGTTGAGCTCCTTTGCGAGCGCGATGTGTTCGCGAAATCCTTTTTCTTGCTGCGCGATTGCTTCGTCACGATTCCTTCCTTCATCAATGCGATAAAAATCCAAACCCGTCTCACCAATTGCAACGACCTTCTTTGATGAGCGAGCAACCTTTGCAATTTCTTCAATCGAGTATTCTCCCGCATCCCCTTCTGCCTCATCGTGATATGCACTTGTAAAATGTTCTGGATGATAGCCGACCGTCGCCCAGACTCCATCCGTTGCTTCTGCGAATGCGACAGCCCCTTTACTCGTCCCAAGTGTTGTTCCGACTGTGACGGCCCATGTATCCGTTTCTTTCAAACGCGACAATACCGCCTCACGATCTTCATCGTAGGCAGGAAAGTGGAGATGGCAATGGGAATCAATCAGCCGGGGCACACGGTTACAACAGGATGCTCAAGAGTTTTTCGAAGACAAAGAGGACTGCTTTTGCAAGCCACGAGGCTTGGAGGAGCGCAGTAATCGAGGAGATCAGGTCAAAGTTGACCAGCACCCAAATGGCACCACCAACGAGGATGATCCCTACAACGATACCAAGGATCGCTCCCAGGAAGCTGTTAATCGTTTTGAGAAATGGGATGATCGAGAGGATTTTGAACGCGCCATCTGCGAGCTTGAAGATAAACCCGATCACTTCTGTCACGAGGATGAAGATGATAAGAAACGCTGCAAAGCGCGCCCACCCCGATGGGATCAGCACCGCAAGAAAGGAGCCTGCCGCGATTGAGAAGGATTTCGCAAGCACGAACCCTACGACGGAACCGATCAGCCGACCGGCTGTATGGACGAAGCCATCCTTCCAACCGCTTCCAACGAACCCAAGCAACGCGATGACCAGCAAGAGGTTGAGGATCCACATAATGTTTTAGCTATGATACCACTTGTCATCCCGGACGTAACGAACGTGGAGATCCGGGATCCCTATTCGGTATGATGGGGTTCCCGGATCTCCGTCAGACTTCGTCCGGGATGACAGCTAGGGTTGTAGTTGCGGAAACAGGATCTTTGGCTCAGGGAGTGCGGATCCCGACTGGAGGCCGCCCCATGTGAGGAGTACCTCGATCCCCTTTTGTCGTTCTGCGTCAGGATCCTGACCAAGCTGCTCGATCATTCGACGCGCGACATCCGGCATCACTGGTTCGATGAGCCACGCCACAATGCGACAGTATTCGAGCAAGGAATACAAGATGACTTGGACCGCCTCCGGATCCGTTTTCACAAGTTTAAATGGTTGTGTGTCTTCAATAAACTTGTTCGCTTGGAGCAACCCCTCGTTCCCATCAACGCCATGCCAAAGTGTCGCAAGTGCTTCATCAAAACGAACATGCTGCATCTGCGTGATCACCATCTCTTTCAGGAGCTTGAATTTGTCCGCTCCGACAAACTGAGGTCCATTTCCATCTTTCGTTGGGATGCAGTTGTTGCTGTACTTCCGGCTCATCGCAACGGCACGGTTTACGAGGTTTCCAAGTGTGTTTGAAAGGTCGTGGACGTATCGTTCTGTGATGCGTTCACGAGAAAAGTCTCCATCTTCACCAAATGGAATGTCCCGCAACAAGAAATAACGAATCGCATCAAAGCCATACGTTGGGACGAGTTCACGAGGATCAACGGCGTTGCCAAGTGACTTTGAGATCTTCTGCCCATCAATCGTAAAAAAGCCGTGGGCAAATACGTGCTTCGGCAGCTTTGGACCTCCCTGCTCATCACGTAACGACAGATCGTTTTTCGCTGCGCTCATCAACATCGCTGGCCAAAGCGCACAGTGGAATTTGATGATGTCTTTCCCGACAAGGTGGAGATCGGCCGGCCACCAGTCTGCAAACTTGGCGTCATCTGATCCATAACCTGCAACGGTGATGTAGTTGATGAGGGCGTCAAACCACACGTAAATCTTCTGCGAATCATCGCCTGGAACAGGAATACCTACTTGAAGGTTCTTGGCTTCACGAGAAATTGAAAAATCCGCAAAGTGATCTTTGATGTAATTCCGGATTTCGTTTCGTCGCGATTCTGGTTGGACGAAATCTGCCTGCTCGTCAATCCGCTTCAACAATGCATCGCGATACGCACCTGCTTTGAAGTAGTAATTTTTTTCTTTAATCTTTTCAAGATCTTTGTTTGGATGAAGAACGCAGCGCTCGTTGACGATTTCACTTTCAGTCTTAAACGCTTCGCAGCCGACGCAGTAGAGACCTTCGTACGTCCCTGCGTAAATGTCCCCACTCTGCTTGACGGCATCCCAAAACCGTTCGACCGCTTTTGTATGACCTACGTCCGTCGTACGGATGAAGGTGTCGTACGTGATCCCTAGATCGTCCCACGTCTGTTTCCACGTCCCCGCCATGCGGTCGAGATATCCATTCAAATCAGATTCTCCGGCCTTTTCCATCGCCTGAACGTTCTTTTGACTGTTCTCATCTACACCAACAGAAAAGAGAACTTCATCACCGTGGAGACGGTGGAATCTCGCAACCGCATCTGCCACAACCGTTGTATAGGTGTGTCCGATGTGTGGTTTGTCGTTGACGTAGTAGATCGGTGTCGTAACGTAAAACTTGTTCATAGCTTGAATCGTGCAGGAGCAATAACGATGATGAATTCTCCTTTGAAGCTGGTAGCGTGCACGCCTTTTGACACTGCGTCAATCGTTCCACGATACAGTGTCTCATGCATCTTTGTCAGTTCCCGTCCGATAAAAATCCCTCGCGAGGGAGCCATTGTTTTTGAGAGGCTCTCAAGGGTCTTCTCCATCCGATGTGTTGACTCGAGGAAGATGACAGACTCCTCACGTGTCGCAAGTTCGCGGAAAAACGTCTCACGTCCTTTTTTGTGTGGCACGAAACCGACGTATGAAAAATGTTCCATCGGAAACCCGCAGACAGAGATGACGGCGCTGAGGGCGGATGGGCCTGGGAGGGGTGTGACTGGAATCCCCGCTTCAAACGCCGCCTCAACGAGTTTTCCTCCCGGATCATTCATGCCTGGCGTCCCCGCATCGCTGATATACGTGACGTTATCGCCACGAAGGAGGTGCGCGATAACCGCTTCAATTTTCTTTTCATCCGTGTGTTCATGCAGCGCAAAGAGAGGCTTTTTTTCAAGTCCTAGCCCCGCAAGGAGTTTTGCCGCAACGCGTGTATCCTCGCACGCCACGAGATTCGTCTCTTTGAGCGTCTTGATGCCGCGTAGCGTCATGTCTTCGAGGTTCCCAATCGGGGTCGCGACAATGGAGAGTGTCCCTGGCATACGGCGAAGGATGCCACAGAGAGGCTGCTCAGTACAGTCTCAAGAGCGCTTTGAGGGTCGCCGGGACAAGCGCGAACTGTGCTGCGAGTCCGCCTGCTGCCTGGTTTCCGATCGAGAGGACGTAGCGACCCGCGCTCTCCTTTGTAGAAAGAATCGCAACCGCATACGTCCCGGACACACGGAGGTCTGCCGTAACGCTTGGTCCGGTGAGATAGGTCGTGAATTCACTTGCGTCAAAAACGGGATGCTGTTTATCACGAACCGTTTGCGCCATGATCGCTCCGTTTGATCCAATATCGATTGGAAGCTTGTCTGTTGGAGCGGGCAATCCTGGTCCAAAGATGATGAACGTTGGTTCAAACCCTGCATCCCCTGCTGGATTCTTCAGACTCACGGCAAGAGGCATCGCGTGGTCAATCGTAAACGTGACGTAGTCGACGTCTTTTTCATCTAGTCGGCCATACAGGTGCTTGAGTTCGCCGGGCGAACTAATCCGCCACCCCTGATCGGGCAGGTCATAGGCAGCTGTCTTAAAGCGTTTCTCTCCAGGTGGAATCGAAAGAATCGCAAAGCCAAGCAGCCCAATAACGACAAGGAAGAAGACGCAACCAATGGCTCTGCCAAACATAGTGTAGAGAGTGTATCATAGGGGCATGAACCGGTTTTTTATTCTCAGCGCTGTGCTGCTTCTCATGGGTGTTGGATGTAAGCCGTCGGTAGCAAAACTTCCGAGCTATCCCGATCTCCGTGTCACGTCCCCGGCATCCGGCAGCGTCATGAGCGGATCAGAAGCCAGCATCACGGGCGCAACCAACATGCCGACTGTATCGTTGGATGGAAAAACGCACCTCGTGACGCAGGGTCACTTTTCTATCACCGTCCCTCTTCACGTAGGGCTGAACACGTTTACCCTCTCCACCGGAAACGGATATACAACGTCAACTGTCCCAGTGTCCATCGTCCGCTCAACATCGACCACCCAATAACATATGCGACGTTCTTTCCTCGTGATCCCTCTTGCACTCAGCATCTTGCTCGGCGTGGGATGTAAAAAAGCGATCCCCGCAAATCAACCGTCGACGACGAACACGACTCCAGAAGCAAACGTCTTTCTTCCACCTCCTCAGACACCTGAGACGGAAAACACACGCAACCTGAATGAGCTTCGTGCGGCCTTGTTGCAATTTGAGCAGGCAAAAACATTCCGCGCGAAGCTCACACTTTCAATCGCAAGCGCCGTGGTGACAGGTCAGATCGATGTCATGAAGCCAGATCGTTTTCATGGGACGATGGAGTCACAGAATGCAAGCGGCCAGCCAGATACGAGCGAGTTGGTTGGTGTTGGCGACACGCTTTATATCCGCATGAGTAAAACGCAATGGGGATATGTGAAAGATCCGGAAAAAGCAAAAGCATATACCCAGGCATTCCGCTCCTCTGTGAGCAGTCAGGGATCTCTTTTGACGCAAGGACTGGATGATTCGCTTCTGGTGGCAAAGACGCGTGATGGCTCACTTGGATGCGAACGGTATTCAACGACGATCCCATCTACGAGCACCCCAGCCACCCTTGAGGTATGCGTTGCAAATGGCCTCCCAAAACGGATCGTTGCAAGTTCAAATGGCAACACGGCAACGGTTGATTACTTTGATTACAACAAGCTCTTCGTCATCGAACGCCCGATCGGTTTCTACAAATAAGGCTCAAAACGAGGGCTTGCCATGCACCGAATGGTGCATGGGGTTGCCAAGCTTAAATTAGCAGTCTATATTGGAGACTGCTAATTATGCTTCCACAACATTTCACCACAAAATCCCAAGAAGCCATCCAGTTGGCTCACCATTTGGCGACGTCAAACGGCCAGCAAGCGATCGAACCATCGCACCTGCTTGCGGCGCTTTTGGAGCAGGAAGATGGCGTCGTACCAGCCGTCCTCAAAAAACTCCAGACAGACGTCCCCTCCCTCAAAGGCGCACTCGACGATCTCTTGATCAGCATACCAAAAGTTGATGCGCAGCTTGGCGGCGTTGGGCAAATCTATCTTTCTCCGAATGTGAACCGAACGTTCGTCAATGCCGAGCGCGCGGCAAAGTTTTTTAAAGATGAATACATCTCCACAGAACACCTTCTCCTCGCCCTTGCGGATGGTGGTGATGAAACAGCCTCGTGCTTGACCAAGGCGGACGTCACGACAGATTCAATCATGAAAGCGTTGAAAGATGTCCGTGGAAACGTCAAAGTTGATTCTCCGGAACCGGAAGGGACGTACCAGGCACTCCAAAAATACTCTCGCAACCTCACAGATCTTGCAAAACTAGAAAAGCTTGACCCGGTCATCGGCCGCGATGATGAAATCCGTCGCGTGATGCAGGTCTTGTCCCGTCGCACAAAAAATAACCCCGTCCTTATCGGTGAAGCCGGTACGGGGAAGACGGCAATTGTTGAAGGTCTCGCGCAACGCATTGTCGCGGGTGACGTCCCAGAGACGTTGAAGGACAAGGATGTTGTTTCGCTGGACCTCGGTGCATTGATTTCTGGTACCAAGTTTCGCGGTGAATTCGAAGAACGTCTCAAGGCAGTTGTCCGCGATGTTGAACGTGCAAACGGCAAAATCATCCTCTTTATCGATGAGCTGCATACGCTCGTTGGAGCTGGTGCATCGGGCGAAGGCGGCTCCTTGGACGCCTCGAACCTCCTCAAGCCAGCCCTCGCCCGTGGTGAGCTCCGTGCCATCGGTGCAACAACGATTAAGGAATATCAAAAGTATATCGAAAAGGACGCCGCGCTTGAACGCCGCTTCCAGCCTGTGATGGTGAAGGAACCAGGCGTTGACGACACCGTTGCCATTCTTCGTGGGATCAAAGAAAAATACGAACTCCATCACGGTGTTCGTATTACAGACGCGGCGCTTGTCTCAGCGGCGAAGCTTTCTGATCGATACATTACCGATCGGTTCTTGCCAGACAAGGCTGTCGACCTCGTTGATGAAGCCGCTTCAGCTCTTCGGATGCAGATTGATTCGTTGCCGGAGGATTTGGACAAGTTGAAACGCGAACTTACTCGTTTCGAAATTGAAAAACGAGCGTTGTCGAAAGAAGAAGATGCGGAGTCAAAAACACGTCTCGAAGAAGTTGAAAAGCATCTTGCAGAAATTGGAGAGAAGGCGCACCAGCTCGAGCTCTCGTGGACGGCAGAAAAGGAAATCATCGCAAAGATGCGTGCCGCAAAGGAAGAGGTTGAAAAGCTTAAATCGCAAGCGGACATTGCTGAGCGTAATGGTGATCTCGAAAAGGCATCAGAAATCCGCTACGGCCGCTTGCCTGTCGCCCAAAAGGAAATGAAGGAAATCGACGCACAGCTAAAGACAATGCAGGGACAGCGTGGGCTTTTAAAAGAAGCGGTTACCGACGAAGAGGTCGCTGCGGTTGTGATGCGGTGGACGGGTATCCCCGTCTCGCGCATGCTTGAATCTGAGGCGGCAAAGCTTACCAAGCTCGAAGAAGAGCTCGGGAAGCGTGTCATTGGGCAAAAAGAAGCTGTGAAGGCCGTTTCGAACGCCCTCCGCCGCTCTCGTGCTGGTATTGGCGAAGAAAAAAAACCAATTGGTTCATTCCTCTTCCTCGGTCCAACCGGTGTTGGGAAGACCGAACTCGCAAAAGCGCTCGCCGCCATCATGTTTGATGACGAAGATTCTGTGGTCCGCATCGACATGTCCGAATACATGGATAAGCACACCGTCTCACGCATGATCGGTTCACCACCAGGGTACGTGGGCTACGATGAAGGCGGCCAGCTGACAGAGAAGATCCGCCGCCGTCCATATTCTGTGGTCCTCTTCGATGAAGTTGAGAAGGCGCATCCAGACATCTTCAATTCTCTCCTACAGGTTCTTGATGATGGTCGTTTGACCGATGGGAAGGGCCGCACAGTCTCCTTTAAGAATACGATCGTTATTATGACGTCGAACATTGGTTCGGACATGATCCTCGATTGGGGGACGACGCGTGGCGAAATTGGGTTCAAGTCAGACGAAAAAAAGGACGAACGCGACGGTGTTGAGGGGAAGGTCAAAGAGATGCTTCGGAACCACTTCCGTCCAGAGTTCTTGAACCGTCTCGACGAAATTGTGATGTTCCACGCGTTGACTCGCGAGGAAATTGGACGCATTGTCGAGCTCCAGCTAGCACTTGTCGCAGACCGCCTCAAAGCAAAAAAGATCGCAATTTCCTTCACAGACAAAGCGAAGAAACTGATTGCAGACAAAGGATATGACCCGGCATTCGGCGCACGACCCCTCAAGCGCACCATCCAGGACCTTATTCTTGATGATCTTTCCCTCAAGATCATTGAAGGGAAAATCAACGAGGGTGATTCCGTCACCATCGACGCAACAAAAGAAAAGATTATCATCAAATAAAAAACTCCCGCCGATTGGCGGGAGTTTTTTATTACACGTCGAGATCTTTCAATTCTTTTTCGACTGACTTCCAGTGTGAACGCAAGAGCTTGGTCACCTCCGGGATTTCTTTCTCGGCAATGTCCTTTGTCTTCACGTAGTATGCAACAACCTTATCGACAAGGTCATCGTACGTTTCCTTCGTGATGTTCTTCGCGTTCTTCAATTCTTTCAGGACTTTCTTTTGCAAGGCCATTGTCTTGCGTTGGAGATCCTTCGTGAGCGCCTTCCCTTGCTTTGACTGCAAAAATGTTGCAGCCGCCACACCGATAGCCGCGCCGACCAACAGCCCGGCGCCGATATGCGAAGATGGTTTCTTGTCTGGCATATGAGTGGGTTACTGAATTATGGCTTTAGAATATCACGATTGAGCAGGTATGTCCTTTTCGTCAACCCCACTCTCCTCGGTGGGTTTCGCGCTCTCCTGTTTCTTCTTATCTACGTGTTCGTGGCTTGGACGTTCTTCGTTAAACTCTTCACCGCACACATCGCAGGTCTGTCTATCGTCAATCATATAATTATTTGGAAAGTATTTTTTTCATTGCGTGTTTCCCCGCTTCAACGCCAGGTTGGTCATAGGCGTTGATATCATACAGTTCGCCAGAGATGCCCGTTGCAAGCTCAAAGAACATCACGAGGGCGCCCATCGTTTCTGGTGAGACTGATGAAAGATGAATTGTTGCGTTCGGGCAGCCTGCGAGCGTTAACGCTTTCGCAGTCGCCTCGCGCTCTGCATGAATGATCCGTTCGAGCGATGTCCCCGCGAGATAGGCGAGAGGTTTGATGGCGCTCACACTCTTTGGGACGTGGAGCGTTTCTGAAAAGGAGTCTACTTCGATGAATGTCACCGTCTTGTCATCCGGCCCTTCGGTGTAGAGCTGGATCTGCGAGTGCTGGTCCGTTGCGCCAAGTGCGGCGATGGGAGTTGGTCCTACGTGAACGATCTTTCCCTTTCGATTCGTCTTTTTGCCAAGACTTTCAGCCCAAATCTGGCGGTACCAGAACCCAACTTCGCGCAACCGCTCTGCGTAGGGCATTAAAATTTGGATGCGCTTTCCTTCTTCTGCGTACGCAAATTGAGACGCGGCAAATGCACAGGCGTCATTCTTATCCGCGGCTTCACGGACAAAGGAGTCTCGGACTGTCTTTGCTCCTTTCAAAATGGCGTCGATTTCAATCCCAGCTGCCGCAAGTGGAAACAGACCGACGTCGGTTAAGACGGAAAAACGTCCACCAACATTACCAGCGACGGGAAGAGTTACGTATCCCTCTTCATCAGCCAACATCCGGAGTGACCCAGACTGCGCGTCGGTTGTTGCGATGATGTGTGACGCTGCTTTTGATTTTCCGACAGCCTTGATGAGTGCCTCACGGACGATCAAAAATGTCGTCATCGGCTCAACGGTGTCGCCTGATTTTGAAATGATATTAATCGCCGTTTTCTTGAGGTCGAGCTGCTTCAAAAGAGACGAGAGCTCGTCTGGATCTGTGTTAGCTCCCGCAAAATGAAGACGAAGCCCGTTTGTCTTTTCCGTCACAAGCGCTTTAGAAAGCGCACGAGCTCCAAGATCGGAGCCGCCAATCCCGATGACAAGAAGGTCCGTAAAACCACGAAGGTCTTCGACCGCAGTGCGGACGCGTTTAAGCATCTCGCGGTCGTCCGGCAAAAAGAACCAGCCTTGTTCGCCGTCTTCTGCTTGTTTTATGACTGCTTCTTTTGCCCGTTTGAGGCGCAACGCCATTGATTTTCGTCTGCGAGAATCAAGCGGACGGAACCCACGGTCATCGATCGAAAGAAGCGGCATAGGTGTGATTGTTAGTAGTGAACGCGTGGCTTGCTCCAGGATCCTTGTGAGCCTTGGCTGCGCCCTCCGCCGCTGCGGCGTGACGAGGAGGATGACGAACCGCCTGAGCGGCGGCCACCGTATCCACCGCTGCGATGACGTGGCTGGTATTCCTCTCGTTCTGGTGGGACTGGAAGACGGCGTTCTACTGGCAATTCTGGAAGCTTCGTGAGCGGAATGCGGACGTGCGTCAACCGTTCAATGGAGCGAACGTCGCTACCCTGGTCTGGTGTTGCGAACGAAATCGCATTACCTTCGCTTCCGGCGCGGCCTGTACGGCCGATGCGGTGGACATAGTCATCTGGGTTGTCTGGAAGGTCAAAGTTGATGACAAGCTCAATCCCCTTTACATCGATCCCACGAGCAGCGATATCCGTCGCAACAAGGACGCGATATTTTCCGTTCTTGAACCCATCAAGTGCTTCGCGGCGTTGCGCGAGCGAGCGGTTCGAGTGGATTTCTGCAGCGGTATGACCCATGCCGCGAACAGACGTGGTGATTTTCTTTGCACCGTGCTTGGTACGCGAAAACACGAGGACAGTCCCCTTCCAATCGTCGAGGAGTTTCTGGAGCAAACGCGTCTTGTCATCCCTGCGGACGACATAAATTTCTTGTTCGACTTTTTCCGCAGCAGTCCCAGCACGCGCAATTTCGACGCGGACAGGGAGTTTCATGTAGCTTGTTGCGATCTTCACGATGTCGGCTGGCATCGTTGCGGAGAACAGCATCGTCTGACGGTCGACTGGAACAGCCTGCAAGATGCGTTTGATCTGAGGCGCAAAGCCCATGTCAAGCATACGGTCTGCTTCGTCCAACACAAGGACGCTCACATCTGTGAGTTTTACGGTGCGTTGCTCCATGTGGTCGATCAAGCGACCAGGCGTCGCGATGATCACGTGCGGGTTCCGCGAGAGTGCGGATTTCTGTGGGCCCATTGCAGCGCCGCCAATCAAGACAGCTGTGCGCAGGTTAATCCCACGCCCAAGGATTGCGATGGTTTCTTCGACCTGGAGGGCGAGTTCACGGGTCGGCAAAATGATCAAACCGCGGCCTTTTGTCTGGGCCAAGCGTTGGATCATCGGAATGCCAAATGCGAGCGTTTTCCCCGTCCCCGTCTGGGCGATCCCGATCACATCCTTGCCCTGAATGGCAATTGGGATGGATTTATGTTGGATTGGAGTTGGCGTCGAAAAGTTGAGTTTCTCGAGTGTTTCGAGTAGTTTTGGCGCAATTCCCATCCCATAAAAGACAGGCGTCGTACCAGTAACCGGTTCTGCAATTTGTTTCATGTTGCGAGGGTACACCATTTTTGCGGTTTTGCCTAGGGTTAGGCCGCTTTTTTGGCTTTACGCCACAGGGTAACGAATGACTTGAAGTTCTTGGCAATGGCGTCCACCGCCTGCTCACGCGACTTCTTTTTAGAAATAAACTGCTTCAACGGCTCCTCAAAGATTGTCCGGCCAACGGCAAACCCGGTGATATGATTGTAGGCTGCACCATCCTTGAGCCACTGCTCAACCTGCTTCCGATCCGCACCACGCCCAAGGACAATCACACGTGAGGTTGGTTTTACCGTCTCTGCAATCTTCCCCCACTGTACTTTTGTGAACCCTTCCAGTTTCCAAATATCGACGTCAACAACACGTTGGATTTCTTGGATCGCCTGAACAGTCAGTTCAAAACGCAATTTTTTGTCATAACCAGCCTTCCCCTTCGACTGCTTCAAATCCTCTTCCGTTGCAGGGACGAGAAGCTCAAAGAGGAGTTCATAGCCGTTTGCGTGGCAGAATGTGGCGAGCTGTTTTAGACGCGTGAGCTGTCGCTTGTTGAGCGCAGCGTTCGCGGGATTGTATCGGACAAGAGCCTTTGCAAACGTCGGTGCAAATGTATCGAGATGCGCCTTGAAAGCGTCGCCGTACTCAAAGAGATACTCTTGTTGGCCGCTTTTTTCTGTTGTGAGGCATGTACGGACACCGAACTTCTTTGCTTCACGTAACATAGCCCCACCATACTCCTCGTCGAGTAAAATCCCGAATTCACCTCGCGCCTTTTCTTTCGAGACCACCTTCATGAATGCATCAAAAACAATCCGTTTCAGTGCCGTTACTTCTGTGTGTTGCTTTTTCGTGAGCTCCCCTTCGTACCCAAGCAAATCCTTCGAAAACGAGCTGCGGTGGTCAAATGGGAGGATAAAGAGTTGTTGTTCCATAACGTCGCGAAGAGTGTATCACGCGAGACGGAAAGCAGAAGGCCTATCGCAGGTTGATCGTCTGGGCCGTCACACTGCCATCCGAATTGGTTGTTCCGTTGATCATCACCGTTTTTCCGGTTTCGATCGAATCGACCGTGCTCGACGATGACGTCATGACAGAAGTTGATGCAGAGTAAAAGACAATCTTTGATCCGCCGTCACGCATCTTGATCGTGAGGCTCTTCTCATCTTTCGAGAGGACTTCTCCGTTCACAAGTCCAACACCAGCGCCGCCACGGGCAAATCCACCGGCAGCGCCTGCACCACCCGGAATTCGACCAGCGAAGTTTCCGCCTTGGCCGCCAGCACCTTGCGTAAAGCGGAATGCACCGGCTGGAATTTTCGACTGCTGGTATTTCATGCCGCCGTAAAACGCACCGCCACCAACGACCAACACGATCAAGACAATGATAAATGGGTTGAGCTTCATATGAGTGCGCAAGAGGTAATAAAGAAATTATTCGTAACGTAATGCATCAATCGGGTTGAGCTTTGCCGCTCGCGTCGCTGGATAGTATCCAAAGACGATCCCAATCCCTGCGGAGACACCGAACGCGAGCAGGACCGACGTTAACGTCACCTTGCTCGCATATCCAGCAAAGTGGCCGATCCCCCACGCGATCGTAACTCCAAGGACCACCCCTATCAGCCCACCAATGAACGTGAGCGAGACGGATTCCATCAAGAACTGCCGGCTTACATCTTCCCGGTGCGCGCCAATAGCCTTTCTGAGGCCGATCTCTCGTGTGCGTTCCGTGACGGTCGTCAGCATCATGTTCATGATCCCGATCCCGCCGACGAGAAGCGAGATGCCCGCGATTGAAGCGAGGAGAGCGGTGAGAGTCCCGGTGACGCTTGAGGCTGCAGCGACGATATCCGCCTGGTTAATCACACTAAAGTCAGCGGCTTGTGGGTCAGAAATTTTATGACGTTCAAGCAACACAACCGTCATCTGATCCTGAACAGACGTCATCGTTTGCTGCGAGACCGCTGCAACGCTAATCGTTGAAACCGTCTGGTTTCCGGTGAGGAGTTTTTGCGCTGTCGTGAGCGGGACATAGATCGCATCATCGGGGTTATTGAACCCGGATCCACCTTTTGCTTTCGCGATCCCGATAATCCGGAACTGCATGTTATTCACACGGATCGTTTCTCCGATTGGTGAGGTGCCTTCTCCAAACAAGTCATCGCGCGTTGTTGATCCGAGGATGGCAACTCGTCCAAGGTTCTTGGTATCTGTTTCAGAAATAAAAGATCCGTTTTCCATTTCGATGTTATGGGCAACAATGTAATCCGCGACCGCACCAATGACCGATGTGTTCGTGTTCTTCCCTTTTGTCGTCACTTGATACCGACGAGAAACTTCTGGCGAAACCGCCTTCACGTCCGTCACTCCAGACGTGATCGCATCTGCATCCCCAATCGTCAGTGTCTGTGCCGACCCGCGCCCTGCGCTCACCTGCTGACCAACGCCGCGCTGGGCGCCCGGGATGACCGTCAATAAATTCGCTCCGGCAGATTGGATGCTCGCTTCGATATTCCCCTGCGCGCCTTGTCCGATGGCGACCATCGCAATAACGGACGCAATCCCGATCACGATTCCAAGCATCGTCAACGCAGACCGTACTTTGTTGGATGAGAGCGAAATATATGTTTCTTCAAACAAGTCGCGGATCGTCATGAGGGTTGTGCATCAAGATGAGACTGGACGCGATGCGTATGGTCTGTTTCTTCTTTTACAATCTGTCCGTCACGAATTACGAGGATGCGTTTTGCATGTTCTGCAACTTCGCGTTCATGCGTAATAAGAATGATCGTGTGACCCTGTGTGTTCAACTGCTGGAACGTTCCCATGACAAAGTTCCCCGTCTTCGTATCGAGGTTCCCAGTTGGTTCGTCTGCAAGGATGAGCGATGGGTTGTTGACGAGCGCACGAGCAATCGCCACGCGTTGCATCTGTCCACCAGAAATCTGGTTCGTGTTGTGGAGATAATGCACGCTATCCATACCTGCTGCCGTCAGTGCTTTTTCTGCGAGAGATTGCCGTTCGTCATGCGGGACACCGCAATACATGAGTGGCAACATGACATTTCGAAGCACGGTGGTGCGGGGCAGTAAGTTAAATGACTGGAAGACATACCCAATCTTCTCTCGACGGACGTCGGCGAGTTCCCGTTCATTCATGGTCGACACGTCTTTTCCATCCAGCACGTACGAGCCCGTCGAAGGAACATCGAGAGCTCCAAGAATATGCATCAAGGTCGACTTCCCGGATCCCGATGGACCCATAATCGCGACGAATTCTCCTTTTTCTATCTCAAAGCTCACGCCTTTTAATGCAAGAAATTCAATATTTCCGTTCGAATACTGTTTTGTGACGTTATCAACTTTGATGATAGGCATACTTATCGCGTGAACGTCTGGAACGTTTGCCCACCGCTCGTAAAGCCAGTTGCCCTACCTCCAAGCCCGGGAATTGCTGTCGCATTCCGATTCGTCGTCGCTGTTGTAGCCGTCTTCGCTCCGCCCGTGACGACCGTTTGCGTCACAACCATTTCACCTTCTTTCAATCCAGTGGTTACCTGGGTCACGGAGTCGCTTGCAAGTCCGGTTTCGATGGAGACGTTCCGTGGTGCTGACTTCGACGTGACACCAGCAGCGCCTGCCGTCTGCGAAGGTGCGTCTGGAGTATCAAGTACCTGCACGTAGCTCTCTCCATTCGAGGTTTTGATCGCCGCATTTGGTACAGTTAATACGTCTGGTGCACTGTCGAGAATGATGGCAGCACCGACGCTCATCCCTGGCCGTATCCGTTCGTCCTGCGTATCGAACAGGATCTTTACGTCATAGTTCACGACACCCTGTGAGGTTGTCCCAAGTGTCGCGATCTCTGCCACTTCACCTGTCATCGTCAACGTATCAATCGCATCAAACGTCAGTGTTGCTTTTTGACCAACCTTCACTTTTGCAACATCGACTTCGTTCAAAGGAACGACTGCAATCTTGCTGTTCGTAATGATCGTAAACGCTGCCGCACCGCCAGAGACGGCATCATTTGGTTGTACATTTACCTTTGCGATCACCCCATCAAATGGTGCGCGTACGCTGTAATCGCTCAGCGTCCTTGATGCATCTGTAAGGCGGTTCTTCGCATCCTGAAGCGCAGATCTTCGTTGCGCAATCCCATTTTCTGCGATCTTCGCGTCAATAGCATCCATCGGAACCTGGAGGTCCGTAAGTGCTTGTTTCCGTTCTGCGAGTTGCTCTTGCGCAGACGCGATCTGGCTCGCCGTTGCTCCGTCCTTCAATTTTTGAAGTGATGCTTTTGCCTGCGCAAGCGACAACGCCGAGTTGTTGTACGAATCACGTGCCTGGTCGATCGACTGGCGGAGCGAAAGCAATGTCGAATAGTTATTTGTGACGCTCGTGATATCTCCCTGGATCGTTGATTTGAGTTGGTCGAGGCTTGATTGGCTGAATGACGATGAGGTCAAACTTGCATCCAGCCCGTTCTTCACGTTGAGCAGTAATTGGTTCAGCACATCGAGCGTGGCTTGGACGGTATCAATCGCCGCGTCAACCTCTGCTGGGTTCTCGTTCTGGATCGTGAGCGCATCAACGGCTGTTTTTGCGTTTGTAATTGCCTGTTTTGCGAGTGGATAGCTATTAATCGCAAGGTTCTTTTTTCCCTGGTCAAGGACAGAAAAAAGTGGGGCGAAATTTGTGTTTACCGTCACGCTGTTATCGATTCCGAGGACGCTGTCCGCATCTCCCAGCGCATTAGAAAGGTCTGATGCCAAATTTTTGAGTGACGCCGCCGCCTTGTCGTACGCATTCCGCACGACTTGCGGCGTTGTTCCATCCGCAGCAAGTTTCGCGCTCTGTTCCGCTTGGGTGACCTGCGCTTCCGCCTGCTGCAATTCGTATGCGTCAGGGCCATCTGTCAGCTCATCCAAATTCCGTTGTGCTTGTCGAAGTGAATCTTGCGCTTGAAGCAAGCTCACTGTCGAAGGTCCCTTTTGTTGTTTTTGGTATGACAACTGGGAAGACTGAAGGCTTAGCTCCGCGTCCCGCACAGATTGCTGCGCATCACGGACCGCTTTGACGGCATCGCCGCGGTCGATTTCGATGAGCGTCTGGTCCTTATGGACGGTCTCGTTCGCCTTCACGAGCAAGGTGATGATGTCGCCAGAGACTTTTGGCTTGAGGTCAACCGTCTGCTCTGCAGAAACTTGTCCCGAACCCGCCAACGTCGAAACGACCGTCCCCGTTTGGACAGCAGCAAGAACGTACCGTGTCTCCGCAGCCTTCGTTGTGCTTGCATTGTAAATCGGGACGGCAGCAACAGCAGCGATCGCCGCACAAGACCACGCAACACGTTTTTTTGAGAGGTGTTTCTTCCAGGACATACGGATCAGTGTTGTTTCTATTAATGCTGTGGAGGAAAGACGCGGATGAACTTCGCATTGATCTCGCCATGCATCGATGGCTGACCAATGATCACAATCCGGTCATTCGGCATGATCTCCTGCGGTGGGATTGCCTGGTTAAACTTTCGAATCATGGTGTCTCGATAGAGGAGGACGTTCCGCTCTGCCGCGTCCTTTCCATTAATGATGATCGACACGCCTTCGTTCTTCAGGACGACGCCCGACGTCCCATGCGCATCAACGAATTGGTGTGAGTCCATCGGCGACAAAAAACCTTGGCGCGGGCCTGCGAAGACCTGATGATAGCTCTCACCCCATTGGAAAGAGCTTGCCGCCTTGTGAAATCCAACCACAATCCCAACCTGAAACGCTCCAAGAAGTCCGATGATAATGACAATTGCGACGAGCAACATGCGCATCGAACTTGGATGTGTTTCGGATACTGGCTCTGGTTGCGGTGTTGCCGCCGCTTCAGTAGGTGGCGCGGTCTGATCCAATTCTTCCATATATTTAGTGTTGAATGAGTCGTCCAAGTGCACGCATCCCTTTTACGTTCCCTGTAACCAACATGCCGAACGAGATGACGCAGAAGAGTAAGGCAAGCGATGTGATTGCGTTGATGACCGGGAGCGTCTCAAGAAGGGAAAGTGAATATTCTTGCCAGTTCCCCATCACGTAGCCGCTGTCACTTGCAAGGAGCGAAGCCATTTCTGCAAACCCCGTTGCGCCAGAGCCTGCGACGAACCAAACAAGGGCGAACGCAAAACCGATAAGTGAAAAGACCAATCCGACGAGGGCGAAAAAGATGCGCTTCCGGAACCGCAAGAACAGCTCTTCCTCGCGTACACGACGGCTGATACGCAAAAGAAGTTCGTCAGAAGGCTCGACGAGTTTGATGGGTGTTGATGGATTCAGTGGATTAGTCATAAAAACCCTCTATCTACCATACGAGAGAGGGCTTTTAACTGATGCATGCTCTTATTATTTTTCGCTAAGCTGAGGCTTTTTCAGTAATATCTTCTTGAGCGCAATGAGTGCCCGCTGATGACGACTTTTAGCAGTATTCATTAATTCTCCAAGCTCTTCAGCAATCTCTTTGAACGAAAAATCCTTCATGTAGCGCAAAAACAAGACTTTTTGTTGCTCCGGATTCAACTCACCCATCGCAACCGTCAGTACTCGGGCACGTTCAATTGTTTCGAGCTGCGCATCTTGCAATGGAGCGGGGTCAGGAAGCTCGTTTAAGATCATGTCCTGCGTCTCTGGGTCAAGTTCTGACATCGAAACCGGCTTCTTCTTTTTGAGCCAGTCCAGCGCGTGGTTCTTTGCAATCCGCATGAGCCACGGTTTGAACGCTTGGGCGCTGTCATAACGGCGCAAGTGTTTTAACACTTTGACGAATGCATCCTGCGTCAAATCCTCCGCGTCTTCTGCATTCTTGGTGTAATGCAACATGACGCTATACACCAGCTTCAAATACCGAGCCACAAGCATGTCAAAACTTGGCTTGTCCCCTGCAAGGTATCGCGCAACCAATTCCTGGTCCGTGAAGTTCATGTTTTTAGGCTAGCCCATCCGCAGGAATCCTTCAACACCCTAATGCCCTCCGCCTCTGCTCAGCAATGCAATCATGACCAACGCAAAAAGGATACCAATGATCCAGGGGATGTAAGGAATGACAGCGTTCATATGTGGAATGATGATAAACGATTTGCGGAGTTATGTCGCCTTTGGCGTATGGGCTTCTTCGTATGTTATCTGGTTGACGCCATGGATATCTGCAAAGAAAACAACCGCCCAACGGGCGACATCCTGACTGAATGTATCTTCGTTCTTTTGAACGACATCATGCCACGTCGGAGGAAAATCAGGTGATGTAATACTCTGGAAGCGCAGACCGGGCATAAACAATGCTTGACCTTCTGCATGCACGACATCCCGGACGTCTGCATCCGTTAAACCCATCCGTAAGCCGGGAGCACTCTCTGCAAGGGCAAGGGTCGTCGTCCCGCGGTCGTAATGCCCTTTCGCAAGGAACTCACCTGGCTTGAGACGGTCGTATTTCAAAAAACGCAAATAGAAATTTGGACGCTCACCTTCTACAAAAAATTTTGCCGTCAACCCTGGATACGCGGGCTCAAATGCCTCCACCACGCTTCGTATTGTCCGTTTTGCTTCTGCATAAATCATCCGCGTCTTTTCGAGGAACGCGTGCAGCTCAGGGATGCTTGTCTCCTGTTCTTTGAACCGTTCATCCGCATGTTCGTTATAATGGAAATATTCGCGGTTATCCGTATTCCCCAAGTCACGAAGATATTTTTTGTACCCCACCTCTGAGCCACGGTTTCCAGGATACAGTTGGAAGTAGATCGGGTCCTTCACCTCCTGAGGCACCTCCAAAAATTTCATGAACGCTGCAACAGCTACCTCGAAGTCACTTCGCTTCAGCTCGATCGGGATTGCTGCGTAGTGTTTTTCCTTGATCTGTTGCGTGATGGCGTCGAGGGTCATATCGATGGGTAAAAGGATAACAGGTATTGTATGTAAGTGTTAATGGCTGCGCCACGTGAACGAACGCAATCGGAACCCCGTAAAGCGCAAACGTTTTTTTGTTTGATGCGCCCCGAGCCACGTAAAAACTCTCGTTGTGCGAGAGTTTTTACGTGGCTCGGGGACTAGGGCTCGAACCTAGATTAGAAGATTCAGAGTCTTCTGTCCTACCATTAGACGATCCCCGAATGATTTGTGACCGGAGAATACTGAGTTTTAGAGGTCTCGTCAAGACACGTTATGCCTCTCCTCCTCCTTCGACGACCTGCCCACCAAAGGCCTTGAGGATGTTGGAGACCATGTCGACAGACCGTTTTTCGGCGTTATCTGCATCTTCGCCGATGATCCCTTCTAACCGGACTGTCGGTACACCTAAGGTTTTTGCAAAGGCATCTTCGACCATCCGATGATTCTTGATATCTGTCAAAATTTTATCGCGATGGAATGCGTATTGGAATCGAAGTGTCACGACGTTTCCTTTTGTCTCGAGCGGCCGTGCGGTCTTGAGGACAAAGGCAAGCGATGGGCTTAACTCACTCATCGTTGTGATGAAACCTGGCCATTTTCGCTGGACGAGCGCGAGAGGGATGTCACCTTCACTCTCGATCCGTGCTGCCATCGTCAGCACTGGAATTGGTGCCACGACAGAAGCAACTTCGACCTTTGGAACAATTGGTACCTCATGTTCCACAATCTTCGGCTCAGGAACAGGAGCCGTTTTCTTTTCTGGTACTTGCACCTGAGGCGCAGAAGCGACGGCTACTCCACCTCCGCCATTCGGTCCGTGGGGAAGTATGCCCAAGACAATTGCGGTGACTGCAAGCTCGAGCGCAAAGCGCGCATCAATCCCCTGCTTCGCATCTCGCCGACGCTCCATCAACATAAGTGCGATCTCACTCAATTCTGCGTCAGAGTATATTTTGATGAGTGGCGCAATTGCTTTTTCACCTTCATCACCCATAGCAAGTTTTGATACGAGGTTCTTATCTGAACCAGCAACGAGCAACAAACGGACGGCGACGAGAAGGTCGTCGAAGATCGGTACAAGAGGAACACCATCCTCTTCGAGGCTCCCAACAGCCTGCAATGCTGGCCCAAGTTCACGCCTTGCGCAAACGGCTAAAAGGTTTGCCGCGATTGGAAGGCGTGAAATCGGAATCACGAGCGATGCAACATCTGTCGTAATCTTCTTCTCTCCAAGTGACACGAGCTGTCCAAGAAGCGTTTCTGCATCACGAACACACCCGTCTGAGTGACGGACAATGGATGTGACGACAGCATCATCGATTGAGACGCCTTCATCTTTCGCAAGTTCCTTCACACGTGCCGAAAGCGGACCATCAGGGATCCGTTTAAAATCAAACTGCTGGCAACGGGAGACGATGGTCGCTGGAACTTTGTGCCGTTCCGTTGTCGCAAGGATAAACACCGCGTAGCTTGGCGGCTCTTCCAGCGTCTTGAGCAACGCGTTCCACGCCGCGTTCGAAAGCATGTGCGCTTCGTCCAAAATATAGACCTTGAAAGCACCCCGAACAGGCTGGAAGCGCACGTGTTCGACGATTGCCTCACGAATGTTATCGACACCCGTGTTTGACGCAGCGTCCATCTCGATGAAGTCCAGAAGCTTCCCTTCATTTGCTTCAATGCAAAGATCGCACGCGTTGCACGGCTCTCCACCCTTCCTCTTCGTACAGTTCAACGCCTTTGCCAAAATACGTGCCGTCGTCGTCTTGCCGACTCCACGAGGACCAGAAAAGAGATACGCGTGGGCGATCTTTCCGGTTTCGACCTCCTTTCGAAGCGTCTCTTTGATCGCCTCCTGGTCGGTAATATCCGCAAAGATTTGCGGTCGGTATTTACGGCTTAAAGACATAACACAACGCGCGCATGGTAGCGCGCGATTGGGATTCGGGCAAACGGTTTATTCGGGACGAATGACGTTCTCAACCGCAGCCCATTTTGATGGGGCCGCCTTCGGAATCAGGATCACAACGCTATCACCAGTCTGGCCTTTGAAGTACGAAATTGAAGCTGGTAATACATTGTATTTGCGTCCATCTGCGACGATCTTCCACTCCTGGGTTGACTCGTCGGTCACAAGGAGTCCAACAATGCGTTCACGTTCGATCGGACCAATCTGTTTAAACAAGAAACCGCCCGTTGGTTGAATTGTGAGTTTAAGGATATCTCCTTCGACAAGCTTTGATTTTGAAGCGTAGTTTGGTGGTACGAGGTATTGACGACCGTCTGAACCGATCATCTGGAGGCCGTCAAACACCCCTTCAATGATTCGGCTGTCGTTCGGTGAGACGTGTTCACCTGTTGGCGTTGAACGACGCGTGACAAGTGTTTCAAGGTCTGCGACGTCTGCATCACTTGCCAACAAACGCTCAAGAGCCGCAAGTTCCTCGCGAAGGTTCACGATGATCTTGGCGGCTAAAGCTAATTTTGTGTCGACTCCATCAATGGTCGCTTTTTGTGCGTCCATTTCTACCTGCTCTTCTTCCACATCCGGAATTGATGATTTGGTTTTTGCCATACGTTCCGCCCACCCAGGCGAGAATTTTTTATCCACACCCAGCATAGCACGCCTCCACCCGTCTGCAAGCGCGAGTTATCAACAGACTAGACCAAACCTTCTTCACTAATCATCTGCTCCGTCGCCATTGTTCGTTCCTGGATTTCTGCTTCGACAAGTGCGCGTTTCCGGCCGTACTTATAGCGAGACAATTCCCGAATCATGGCTGGTAATTCCTTGTCTGCAGGTGGCGTCGGACGATACGGCTTCATGTTGAATGGACGCGAAGCTGTGTTGTCGATCAAAATCTTTGCATTACACGTAAATGCTTCGACGTTGATCAGGTCGTGTTGGTTAAACACTGGCGCGAATTCCTTCTCGAGGAACTCTGCATCATCCGGCCCAACGCGGAACGCCATCATGCTTCCAACGTTTCCGAAAATAGCATCTCGAACCAACGTATCGCCCTTCTGTGTCAGCTGTCCGATGAATTGGTGCGCAATCACGAGGTCAAGACCGTACTTTCGCGCTTCTGACAAGATCGCGCTGATGGAATCCGTCAGGAAGTTTTGGAACTCGTCGATATACAGATAAAAATCTTTGCGCTCAGAAGCCTCCATGTCTGCACGTGACAAGGACGCCATCAAGATTTTGCCAACAAGTACCATCCCAATGAGATACGCATTGATGTCACCTAGCTTCCCTTTAGAAAGATTCAACAGCAAGATCTTGCCCTCGTCCATTGCCTGACGGACATTGAACGCACTCTTCTGCTGTCCGATGATCGGACGCATGATGTCGTTCGAGATGAACGGCGTGAGTTTGGACGTGATATACGGCACCATGTTCTGAAGCGACGCTTCGCCACCCGCCTTTTGCGCCTCTTTCGTCCAAAAATCTTTCACGACCTGGGTCTTACACTTTGAAAGTTTGTACGCGCGGAAATCTTCATCCGCCAACACGCGTGGAATTTCCATCAGCGTGCTTCCGGACTCTGGATCGTCCATGATGAGCTGCATCGCGTTCCGCATGTACTGCTCAAACATTGGACCGCCTGTTGACTTGAGGTCGTAGAGCTTGTCAAAAATCTTGAGCATCTCGTTGATGACGAAGGTTTTTTGTTCTGGATACCGTTCATCAAACTCAAGCATGTTGAGCCCTAGCGGCCGCTCGGTGTCCGCTGGCGAAAAATAGATCACGTCGTCAGCACGTTCGCGTGGGACGAAGGAGAGCGCGTCATCAGCAAAATCTCCGTGTGGATCGATGACGCAGACGCCGCGACCCTCCTCAATATCCTGCTTCACCATACTCTTCATGAGCTCTGTCTTACCGGAACCAGATTTACCAATGATATAGGTGTGACGACGGCGGTCTTGCCCCTTCATCCGAATCTGATAATCATGTCCACGATACTCAGAATGCCCAAGCAGAAGCCCCTCTGTCGGCAAATTTGTTGGTGGAAGCGCACGACGAGAAAGCAGCCAATCAATTTTTGGCGTCTCCGTTGTCGGAAGCGGCATGTGATACAACGACGCCATTTCTTCCGCATTCAACACAACGCGGACCCGTTCATCAAAATGACGATAGATAAAATGACGGACTAACACGCTCTGGTAGCGTGGTTGTGATTTAGAGAATGAGTTTCCGTATTCGTAAATATTGTATTGGCCGTACGCGCCAAGGATGTCGTTCAAATATTGTTGCGCCTTTTCTGTTGTTGTCGCAGAAACGACAATACGGATGTTTACGTCTAACCCGGCTTTTGACGCCTTTTCTTCCAATCCCTTTACCATCTCTTCTTCGAGTGGCGAGAGTTTGTACGGTTCGTTTGGCTTTTTATCACTCGGCTTGGCCGTAGAGGCCATGCTCTTCAATTCTTTCCCAACGCCAGACATGATCCCTCCCTGATGGACCTGCGAGAGCTTCTTCCCCTGCTGCATCTCACGCGCAATCCGCAACCCATCTGTACGCCAATGCTTCCGCGAACTGCGTACGACATATTGGATCGCTGCGCCGTCAGTTCCTTTTACCTTTGAAAGCGCGTTCGTAATCGAGTTTAACGGATCAGACTCCAACTTGCGGTATGTCTTGATTGGAAACGCATTCGCACGGCGCAACGTCAGGTGACTCCCGATGACGACACCTGTTGGCGCAAACATATTGTAGTCGTTCTCTTCATCGATTTGCGCATGCGGATACTGGGCGTGGACCTGCTCTTCGATAAACTGCTGCTGCGTACGTGGCACCGCAACATAAAACGAAATCTTATCTAAATGTGAGACGATCTCAAACGTAAAATGGTCTCCACGGCCGTACAACCAGGCATTCAGGCCTTTTTGTGCGGAAAGTGATCCGAGCGTAGAAAAAATCGTTTCCATCACCCCAACCATCTCTTGAATCTGCTGCTGGGACTTGTCCGCGCCTCCATCACCGCCGCTGGATTCTTTCGGCACTTTAATACTCAATATCGCCATGTTAAATGCACGCTTCGCATTTCCACTCCGGTTAAATGCTCGACGAATAACGAGAAGCACGATGATGATCGTCGCAAACACGCCAAGGCATACAAGTGCAACAAACAACCACGGACTTGAGATAAAAGAGCCTACATCAATCGGTGCGGTGGCGTAGTCATCGGTTATCACGTCAATTTGTAGGAGAGGAAAGATCATGGCTGTTTCCGTTCTTCGCGCCGTGCGGCATCGTATTCAAGGAGCGCATCCGTCTTCACCTTCGCTTCTTGTTCGAGGAAAAACTTATTGACGTTCGGGATCGTGAGTAGCCAGTCTCGGATCAGTCGGATCACTTTTGACGCCTCCACCTTAAATGAACGCATCATCGTCGTGACCTGGGTCGAAACCTCCTCGCCCTTTTTCTTAAAAATAGGTTTCGCACTATCTGGAAGCCCAGCATACAGCTCGCCCATCCCCCGCTCGAGGATTTGTTCGACGTGGAGCGTTACCTCGTCAGCCTTTCGTACGACTGGCTTCTGCGCCGGTCGTGATGGCGCGATCTTGACTGTCGTGGTCGGTGCGTCTTCTTGGATCTGATTTTCTTCAAGAAAATGTTCTTTTGATTCTGCCGTCTGCTCGTATGCTTGTTCATCCGCCTCGACGTTCGACATCTCAGGGAGCGCCTCAACAGCCGAAGGTGTTTCGGCAGTTGTTGGAGTCAGAAGGTCGGGCATAGCTTGGCCTAGTATAGCACTAGAACCACTTTTTAGACTTAAAATACACCAACATTCCCGTCACGGCTGTGACCATAATCCCTATGATGATCCAAAACCCATGCGGAGAGTCCACAAATGGCATACTTGATGTGTTCATCCCAAAAATAGCCGCGAGTAACGTGATCGGGAAAATGACGACAGAAAAAATCGTCAACGTCTTCATGATCTCATTAATCCGGAAGTCGATGAGCGAAGCGTTCGTTTCATGCAACGCGTTGATCGTATCGCGTTGGACATCCAGCGCATCCCACACCTCCTTCGTTTGCTCGACGAGCCGTTCAAAATACGGCAACGTCTTTCCAATTTTCGTTCCCCCACTCTTGATGAGCTGTCGTAGCACCGTTTTATGGGCTTGGATAGCCTTTCGCGTATTAACGACGTTTGTTTTGATACGAAGCAACTCTTGGATCAGGTTCTTTTCATAATCACGGAAGAGTCGGCCCTCGACTTCGTCGATATCTGTCGAAAGATGCACAAGCATTGGGTAAATCTGCTCTTCGAGGTCTGCCAAAATAGAAATAAGCAACCGATAAACATCACCGGAGCGATAGGGATCGTTTATCTTCTTCCCTTCATTGTCTGTAACCCGAAACGCTTCGTACATTTCGCGGAGCCCAACAAGCCTATCCGGATTAACCGTAATAAGTTGGTTGTCCGTAATAATAAAATCGACTTCGGACGAATAGATGATACGTGTCTTATGGTCAAAGACAGGATAGAGCAACGTCATGAAGACGTATTCGTCACGTTGGACCAAATGAGCGCGCTGGAGCGGTGGCATGACCGACTTGAGGTCAATCGGATGCAACTGGTATTTTCGTTTGAGCTGTAGGATTTCTTTCTTTTGGTTGCTCGAAACAAAGACCCACGTGAGTCCACCAACACTCGCCTGTTCTATTGATGCATCAAGGCTACGAGGCACCAACAAAGTATATCACGAATGTTAGGCTGGATTAGCCTTTTGGCCTTCCGCACCATCCTCAATGACCCATCCACGCTCCGCAATCTCATCTCGCAAACGGTCTGACTCAGCCCAATCCTTGCCGTCACGTGCAATTTGGCGCTCGTCCATCAACGCTTTGACGTCTGCTGGGACTAGAACAGGCTTTCCGACAGCATCCGACAAGCCAAGGCCAAGGACGCGATCCATTTTTAAGATCGTCTCTGCTTTTGCATCCGTGGAATAGTCCGAATCAACCGTTTTCCAAACGATAGACAATGCTCGCGGCGTGTTCAAGTCGTCGTGCATCGCCGCCATGAACTCAGATTCAAGATCAGTGCAGCCGATAAGAGGCGTCTTCCAGCCGCGAACAGCGTTGACGAGCTTGCGACGAGCATTCTTGGCAGCCTGAAGCGCTTCCCAGGTAAAATTCAACTTTTGACGATAGTGTGCGCCAAGCAAGAAGTATCGGAAGTCCATTGGATCGAATCCTTTTTCTGACAGGTCATCAAGCGTGTACCCATTCCCGAGTGACTTGGACATCTTTTGACTGTCGACAAGAAGAAACTCGATGTGGAACCAAAGATTGGCGAGAGGCATGCCGTATGCCGCAACACTTTGCGCGATTTCATTCTCGTGATGAACAGGGATGTGGTCAACGCCACCGGCATGGATATCAAACGGCTGGCCGAGTTCTTTTCGTGCCATGGCAGAACACTCGATGTGCCACCCCGGGAATCCTGTCCCCCATGGACTTTCCCATTCCATTTGGCGTTTTTCTCCTGCTGGCGAAAACTTCCACAACGCAAAATCCGTCGCATTCCGTTTTTCTACGTTCGTCGCGACGCGAGCACCCTCTTCCTTTTCTTCGAGCGGCTGACCCGAGAGTTTCCCGTAGTTTGGGAACTTCGATGTATCAAAGTAAACTCCATCACTTGTTTGATAGGTGAAGCCTTTCTTCTCAAGCTCTTGGACAATCTCGATCTGTTCCGGAATGTGATCCGTCGCTTTTGGCATCGCGCTTGGGAGCTCGATATTCAGTTTCTTTAAATCAGAAACAAACGCATCCGTAAAGCGTCTCGCAATCTCCCACGCAGACTCGCCTGTGGATTGTGATGCTTTTTCGAGCTTATCCTGGCCGGCATCTGCATCATCCGTTAAATGACCAACATCTGTAATATTGACGACTTCACGCACAGTAAGACCGTCCGACTCGAGGGTCCGACGTAACACATCTTCGATGACATACGCTCGCAAATTTCCGATATGTACACGCTGGTAGACTGTTGGTCCACACGCATACATCCCGATCTTCCCTTGCGAGATCGGTTTTACTTCTTCAAGCGACCGTGAGGCGGTATTCCAAAGTTTGAGCATGCGCTAAGGCTAGCAGAGCCTACAAGTCACAGCAATACGCCCGCATCGTGGTGCCGCTGCGTTGCATGCCGCTCATGATCGGCGTAGCTGCGGGGCACTGGACTGCAGAACCATCAGCGATATATCCCGTCCACGCACACGAAGCCAAGGTGTTTGCGGTTGCGGTAATCTCGCCAGACACCGTCGCGCTTCCCGTTATTGTCGTATTCCCGCTTAACTGCGTTAACCCGCTCGAATAGAGAGCGATACCAGCAGCTGGTGCGGCAAAATACCCACCGTATCCATTATAACCCACCCATGCGCGATAGGAAGAATCCGCACTATTTTGGAAGTAACCTGCTGTTGTTCCACCGTACGCATTAAGCCCGTTCGTCCCACCGGTAAAGTTCCCACCGACACCCTGACCTGTCGTCACGAGAGCGATTGGCGTTGATGGCGCGTTAATCGTGAGGCTATCACTCATCGAATCACCGTTGACGTTGATGTAACGGCCATCACCAAAGGTTGTATCGAATGTAATCGTGCCATTTGATGTGATAGGCCCGCCAAGCAATCCAACTCCGGTATTGATCTGCGTGACAGCGGCTGCGCCTGGCCACGCACCGCGACAATCACCATTGATACAGACGTTCCCCGTGAACTCTGCCGCATTCGTCCCTGTCCCAAGCACCGCACCGCGAGAAGAGCCGTTCCAATTGTTCGTAAAAGATCCCGCCTTTGCCAATTGTGTTGCTGCATACGAAGCAACACCGGTATGGAAGTTCGGTCCGCCATATTCAGATAGGCTGACCTGTGTGTGGTATGGGCCACCTGGTGCAGAGCCGAGGGCACCAACAGCATCCGTCGTCAAAAGCCCATATGTTGCGCTAAGCCCTTTCAATGCAAGACCATCCCCACGGGAAAAATTCAGATAAAAGGGCGGGAATGAAGATCCATTATTACTGTAGATCAAGCTGCCGTCCCCATTCATGAATCGCATTTTTTGTCCTGCGTGATTCAGGAGTTCGAGGGTTCCCTTTTGTCCAAACGATTGATACGCCTGCGTCTGGATGACATCTCCAACCCCGTTATCAATCTTAAATTCCTTCCCCGTGTATTCAGGGGAATACAAACTGCCTGTCATCGCATCGCCATCCAGATTAACGAAACGACCATCATACGCGGCACCGCTCTGATGGGCTGGATCAAGCCCGACAGCTACCGTCCCCACCGTCCCACCGCCCTCAAGACCCGTCCCAGCCGTTACACCCGTGATCGTTCCCCCGCCAGCCGCACCAACGGCGTTATCCACATATTGCTTCGTTGCAGCTTGAAGGTTCGTCGTTGGGTTTGCAGCAAGCGTAAGGCCGCCAGAGAGCGTGCCGCCAGAGAGCTGGAGGTACCGGCCATCGCCGTAGGCAGGGTCGAAACTGATGTTTACATTGCCAGTCGTTCCACCTCCCACGATACCTGTTCCTGCTGTCACGCCTGTAATAGTTCCTGCGCCGCCTCCACCGCCACCGACAGGCCAAGAACTGATACAGCTTGCGCCGATGCAGTACTTATCGGCAGTGATACTGCCTTCCGCACCATCTGATGTGTCAGTTTGAATATTACCAACGACATTCAGAGTAAACTTTCCGTTTTTCCAGTTACCGATGTTAAGCCATGTATCCCCCGTCGAATCAATACGAAGCGCTTTGGAATCACCAAGAAAAAAATCTCCACCGACACGTCCGCTTCCAGCGACGTTATATTCAGCACCGGACTGGCTGTTATTTTCATCAGCTGCAGTTCTGTTCCAGACCACACCGGATACGTTGCCTTGTGGCGGAGATTGAGACGGCCCCGCGAATGCAGCGAAGACCGTTACGGGAGTTGCGACAGCAATCAATACTCCAAACAAGATGGCGGGACGAAGGCGAGACATATTTACTAAAAGTATATCACATATAATAAAAAAGAGGCTTTCCCAGTTAAGGGAAAGCCTCGGTAAGATCAGTTACAGGCAGCATGTGCAATTTGCCCCAAGCCGTTCCCGTCGCCAATCACGTAGAAGTCATGCGTACCAGGAACCCGGAATGAGGTTCGCGGAAACGACAGGGTCGGTGTTGCTACTGTCCAGGTCGTTCCGTGATTTCCATCATCGAGTCCGAACTTTCCGCTTCCGGAGGTGGTACCAGACCCCACAAGAAAGGAGCGGTTCTCTTCTCCAGCCCACAACCCATCCACGGATTCGACGCTACTGGAGCTATTCGAGCTCCAAGCCGTTCCATCGAAGTACAACGTGGCGGCTTGATAGCCCGTTCCATTGTAGTACGTGCCTCCGATGGTGACAGAGCACGCCCCCGATCCGTGAACCGCGAAGAGCGCTGTTGTGTTCGGCGGATTGTATGTTGACCAGCTCGTGCCGTCGTAGTGGTAAACGACTCCACCGACATTCGCATTCATTGCGTTCTGTTCTGCACCGACGACCCAGAGGTCGTTTCCACTCGTTCCCCATACATCGCCAGGATAGGAGCGGACCGGCGGAGACGGCATCTGTACGTTGGTCCAGACTGATCCATCGTAGTGGTACAGGACAGCGGTTTGGCCGTTCCATCCCAGCACGAAGAGATCGTTTCCGCTCGTCCCCCAGACGTTAGTGAACTTACCACCCGTTGTTACAGATGGCGTTCCCAGGACCTTACTCCAAGACACGCCATCGTAATGCAGGAGCACGCCATCGAAAGTCTGTTGGGGACCGCGTCCAACCGCGAAGACATCGTTCGACGAGAAACCGATGATGTCGTTCAGAAGACGCACCGAAGGAATCGGCTGGACGACCCAACCACTTCCGTCGTTGTGGATGATCTTGCCGACGTTGTACGTTCCGCCAACTGCGAACATGTCGTTCGGGCTTGAGGCCCAAAAACCGTTCAGCAGCTGGAGGGGTGAAGGCGCGACCTCTTCGGTCCATGTGCCGCAGGTCATGGCCGTGCCGGGGACCGAAGGCGGACACGTTGGCCCTCCTCCAGTTCCCGTCGAAACCGACGAGCTACTCGCTTCCGCGCTCGAAGACGCGACGCTCGTCGCACCTCCGGCTCCGCCCATGCCACCTGCTCCACCCGCACCAACCGTCGTTGCGTCAGTCGAGCTCGCGGAGGAGTCGGCCGACGATGACGCGTCGGAGGATGAGCTGGCATCGCTTGAGCTGGAAGACGCGGCGTCCGTCGATGACGCACTGGCAGTGGCGCTGGAAGATCCAGCACCACCCATGCCGCCGCCGCTTGCTGTCGAGCTCTCGGAAGAGCTTACAGACGCACTGTCGGAACTCGTTGAGGACGCCTCGCTCGAGGACGAGGAAACGACGCTCGACGAAGTTGAGGCGGTCGAGACGGAACCAGTCGTTGCCATCATCCCACCAGCGCCACCTTGTGAGGGGCAGCCGTTGTTCGTTTCGACACAGATGTTCCCAGTCGAAACGGTGGAAGAGGACGACGTTGGCGTCGTATCGTCGTCGCAGCCAAAGAGAATCGCAAGCGCAATAGGCGCTACGCGAAAAAGACGAAGCTTACGCATTTGTCACCTTCTGCACTTGTGAAGGAACACGCGTGAACAGACCATCTGTCGGACGCGTTTCCTCTTTGAGGATAGCGCACTTATACAGGAAATACACGCAAATGTCAAGATTGGTTGTCATCCTGACAAGGCATCGTGCTATACTCTTCATAATATGGAACGCTCCTATAGCCGTTACTTGCTCGTTGTTCTCTGCGTCGCGGTCGTTTGCACGGCGCTCATCCTTGTTGGACTGAACGCCTACAGCACACCCCAAAACGGAATGCTCGGAAATACTGGCGGATCACAAGCATCTGATGAGGAAATCTCCGAAGCGTATCGGAGCGGATTTGAAACGGCGAAGCAACGTTTCGAAAAATACGGCTTAGGCGTACAAGGCGACTCACATATCCTCGTCGGAACGGTCCAGCGGAACTCCGGAGGAAAACTGATTGTCTTACAAGAAAATCTGATGACGGACGCACTCGTGAGCGGTGTCTCAGATGATCGCGAAGTCACTACCACTGCCTCAACAAAAATAATGCGTGTCACTCAAAAATCTGCGACCCAATTTGCGGCAGAACAAGACGCATTCGCAAAACTCCCGCCAAGTCCGAATACACAACCTCCAACTCCAACGCTCCAATCGCAAATCAAAATCAGCGACATCAAGATCGGTGATGTCGTTACGGTAACCGCAAAAGAAACGGACATCACGAATGCCCTTTCGATCACAGCTGAATTAATTGTCGTTACGGTTTCAAGCTAACAATCAACGCGTTGTCCGAGTCCGAATCCGTTCACGGATTTCTTGGCGTAGCTGGAGCCGACGTTCGAGGATGGATGCGTACACCGCACGACGCGCCGGAGCGAGCTGGTTGATCCGTTGCTCAATCCGATGGAGCTGCTCAACCGTCCGCTCAGATGAAGTTGTGACTGTTGGATACTGGCCTTCGAGCTCTACAACTGCTGTATCAAGCTTTCCTTGTGCGACAGCCTCCAACGCATCCCCCGCTTCAATCGCCCGCTCAACTGTCTGGAAGAAACGCGTTTCTTGTTCTTGCGTGATAGCACGTTGTCGCTTTATGAGAATCTGCTGTTCCTTTATACGTCGCTTGAGGAGATGTAGCGCAACAGCGGCTTTGACGTTTGGAAAGACAGCGATGGATTGCTCTACCTGCTCAATCCCCGTACGAACTGGATAGAGCGCACTATCCGACGTCACGTCATCCGATGTATAGGCATACACCCCCGTCCCAGAAAGAAGCAGCGTGATTCCGGTCAACGAACCGACAGCAGACTTCCAAAGCAACGAGCGTGACGCGCGATGCGGCATTCTTGCCTTCAGCTTCAACTCAAGTCCACGCACGAACGTACGGTCTGGTGAGGCCGTTTTTGCAATCCGTCCAAGTTTACGTGAGAGAATCCAGTCAAACATATTATCGTTGTTTCATCAGTGATCGTAACCGTTTTAGGATGCGATGAGACTGGACGCGTAGTGCGCCAGACGTCTTTCCCCATTCTTCTGCGAGTTCATCAAAACTCCATCCTTCAAGGTACTTCCGTCGGATCAGGTTCGCGTCTTCTTGTGGCAGCTCTGTCAGCGTCCGAATGAGACGACGCTCATCATCCTTCAGCTCAGACCACGTCATCCAGTTTTCATCATCCGGCATTGTCTCTTCGATCGATTCAAGATCCGCGGTTGGCCTCGTCTTTGCATGGGTATTAATGAGGTGGTTCCTCGCGATGGTATAAATCCACGAAGAAACACTCACGTTTTCGTCATACCGACCGAATGCTTCAAACGCTTTCAAAAACACGTCTTGCGTCAAGTCCTGCGCAAGCTCAGTATTGCCTCCAACTCGGTAATAGATGAAACGGTAAATCCGATCCACGTTTTTCCGGTAAAATGCAGGAAAATGACGTTGGTCCATGTTGGGACAACAATAGATACCGGCCTATCTCACGTTTGTTACGCTCCCCCGTCAAGCCGGCTGCTCCGGTCTGTTGGCGCAAGAATCATGAACACAATCGGGAGGATAAGCCACGCACTCCGGCCCTGGTCACTCATAAAAATATTCCGAGTAACTTCGGTGAGACCCTGCGTCATTTCTTTCGGAAGGAAATTCAATGTAACGCTGATCAATAAGCCGACTTGCAAGATACTAAAGATGATCGTCTGCCACCACGAGCCAGGCGCGTTTGAGCGGCCGATCGTTTTAAGTAATGCGCTCCGAGACAAGAGGAAAAATACGACGACAAAGACGCCAAGGAACAAACTAATCCGAAGGACGTAATTCTCGTTGAGGTTTAAGGCAAGATTCAGATTCGTCAGCGCCGGAGCGTTCGTCACAACCGCAAGCGCCATGTAAATGCCAACGAGGATCACGATGACACGGTCCCGCCCAAGCGAAAGGCCGTACAGCAATGCGCCGACAACAAAAAACAAAAGAATGAACACATCCCACGTCGGATTCTGCCAGTTGAGTGAGGTGAGATATGAAATGACAGCGCCCATAGATCAATATGAGAAGTATAGCATATCTGTCCCATGTCATCCCGGACGTAACGAACGTGGAGATCCGGGATCCCCTCCGATCGAATGGGGATCCCGGATCTCCGTCAGACTTCGTCCGGGATGACAGGCTAGAGACCCTGACTTCGCAAATCTTCCAACATCTTCTTCTGTTCCCGAGACAGCTTCGACTTCACTTCTGGCTGCACGGTTACGAATTGGTCACCACGACCATTTGAACGGAGGAATGGAACACCTTTGGCACGGACACGGAAGATCGAACCAGACGGAGTTCCTTCTGGAATCTTGAGTTCGCCTTCACCATCAACTGTTTCAATTGAAACGGAACCACCAAGAGCGAGCGTCGTAAAAGGAATATCTACACGCGTATGGATGTCGTTTCCTTCGCGGACGAATAGTTTATGTTGTTTTACATGAATCCGGACAAACAGATCCCCCGGCTTTCCGCCTTTGCCTGGATGCTCCCCTTCGCTATCGATCCGCAACGCCTCGCCTTCACTGATCCCAGCAGGAATATGGATCGACAACTCCTTTTCGCGCCGCTCAACGCCGATCCCTTTACACGTATGGCACGGCTTCTCCGGAACTTTCCCCGTCCCAAAACATTCACCACACGGTGCGTTCATCTGGATGTTCCCCAAAATTGTCCGTTGGACGTGCTGGACCTGTCCTTTTCCGTTACACGTTTTACACGTAACGATGTTACTTCCTTTTTCTGCACCAGATCCATCGCAAGAGGTACAGCTGTCATGTTTATAAATCTTCACGGTCTTTTCAGTCCCTTTGACGCTCTCAAGAAAATCTAATGTGACATCAACCTCGATGTTCGCACCGCGCTTTTGTTTGCCACGTCCACCACCAAACCCAAACATCCCACCAAACATTTCGCCGAGGTCACCCATCTCATCCATGTTCACGCTAAACCCACCCTGCCCGAATCCCCCAAAACCACCAAAGCCGCCCGCGCCTCCTCCACCCATTCCGCCATTCTCAAATGCCGCAGACCCAAACTGGTCATATTGCTGACGCTTCTGCGCATCGCCCAAAATCTGGTACGCCTCGTTCATGTCCTTGAACTTTTGCGCATCCCCTCCCTTATCTGGATGATGCTCGTGCGCCAAACGCCGGAAGGATTTTTTAATCTCTTCCGGCGACGCACTCTTCGAGACTCCAAGGATGGAGTAGTAATCTTTTCCTGGCATGAATCGTTATGCTTGCGGCTCCGGTGGCTTGCTCGCCCCCTCGTATCGCATCTTCTCCCATTTCGTCATGTTCTCTTGCAACGCATTTACAAGTTCCTGAGCCGTAAAACGATTCAAGAAAATGCGTGAGACGAGTTGACCCTCGTTGTTCACCACGCTGATGAAATCGAGAACAACTTCGCGTTCCTGCGAACGGACGCCAACAACGTTGGCATATTTTCCGTGGATGACTTCATCTTGTGCGCGTACGTTGAGTTCTGGCATAGGAATGATCGTTAGGGATTAGCTCTGCGTAAAGTCGCCTTCCTTTGGCTCTTCTTTCTTTTCTTCTCCTTCGCTAGCAGGTGCTTCAGCTCCCGGTGGAGGTGTCGTTGACGCATCGTTCTGCTGCTTCTTATATATCGCTTCACCAACTTTTTGTGCGCATGTTGCGAGTTCGTCGCCTGCCTTCTTAATAGCTTCGATATCCTCTGAGTCTTTGAGCTTCTTGAGCGCTTCAAGTTTTTCTTCAACGGCTTTGCGATCTTCCTCAGAAACATCCTTTGCTTCCTTCATCATCTTTTCTGTGGTGTAGATCATCGACTCTGCCATGTTGCGAGCCTCGATAAGCTCGTGGCGCTTCTTGTCATCCGCGGCGTGTGTCTCTGCTTCTTTCTTCATGCGTTCGATTTCATCTTTCGACAAGTTCGTCGATGCCGTGATCGTGATCTGTTGCTCCTTACCGGTCCCCTTGTCTTTCGCTTTGACAGACAAGATACCATTCGCGTCGATGTCGAAGGTGACTTCAACCTGAGGAACGCCACGAGGCGCCATCGGGATTCCAGACAATGTGAAGCGACCGAGCGAGCGGTTGCCTTCGGCCATCTCGCGCTCACCTTGAAGCACATGGATTTCGACAGACGTCTGGCTATCAGCAGCAGTCGAGAACACTTGCGACTTTGAGGTAGGGATCGTCGTATTGCGTTCAATGAGCTTCGTCATCACGCCACCAAGCGTCTCAAGACCAAGCGAAAGCGGAGATACATCGAGGAGCAAAAGCTCACCCTTGATGTCACCCTGCAAGTTCCCGGCTTGGACGGCTGCCCCGATTGCGACAACTTCATCTGGGTTAACCGAAACGTTTGGCTTCTTGCCGAAAAACTTTTCAACGGCAGAGTGGACAAGCGGCATGCGTGTCATCCCACCTACGAGAATCACTTCGTTGATGTCGCTAACAGAAAGGCCAGCGTCAGCAAGCGCCTTCTTACATGGCTCGAGTGACTTTTCGACGAGTCCACCAACAAGTTCTTCGAGCTTGGAACGCGTGAGCTTGATTTGGAGGTGACGCGGGATGTTCTCGATGTTCGCGATAAACGGCTGGTTCACTTCTGTTTCCATCGCGCTCGAGAGTTCGATCTTTGCTTTTTCCGCAGCTTCTTTGACACGCTGCTTTGCGATGCTGTCATTTGAGAGATCGACGCCTTCCGTCTTCTTAAACTCTTCGAAGATCCAATCAATGAGGATGTTGTCGAAGTCATCTCCACCGAGGTGCGTGTCACCATTCGTCGCACGGACTTCTACCGTGTTCTGGTTCGTCGTTGCATCAAATGCGATTTCGAGGACAGACACATCGAACGTCCCACCACCAAGGTCGTAGACAACGATCTTTTCATCCTTCTTGCGGTCAAAACCGTACGCAAGAGCCGCCGCCGTTGGTTCGTTGATGATACGACGGACGTTGAGACCTGCGATTTCACCAGCAACTTTTGTCGCTTGGCGTTGGGAGTCGTCAAAGTATGCAGGAACCGTAATAACAGCTTCGGTAATCTTCTCCCCAATGCGAGCCTCCGCATCCGCCTTGAGCTTCTGGAGAATCATCGCCGAAATTTCTTCTGGCGAGTAATCTTTGCCGCCCATGGTAATTTTTACCGCATCACCGCTCTGCTTCACATCAAAAGGGAAGGACTTTGCATCACGTTGTACATCTCCGTTGTCCCAACGGCGGCCAATAAGGCGTTTAACCGAGTACAGTGTGTTCTTTGGGTTCACAACCGCCTGGCGCTTCGCAACTTGCCCGACAATCCGTTCACCGCCTTTTCCAACGGCAACAACAGACGGCGTCGTGCGCGCGCCTTCCGCATTTTCAATCACCTTTGGCTGGCCACCTTCGACGACGGCCATACACGAGTTGGTCGTCCCAAGGTCAATACCGAGAATTTTAGGCATAGTAGCTTTATCCGTCATCCCGGACGGAGCGAATGCGGAGATCCGGGATCCCTTCGATTGGAGGGGTTCCCGGATCTCCGTCAGACTTCGTCCGGGATGACAGTGGGGATTATGAAGAAATAATTACTTTTGCTGGCCGTAACAACTTTCCGTTCAATTTCCATCCATCCTGCATCGTCCGAACAATTTCTCCTGGTGCAACGCCTTCCTTTGATTCTTCACCGACCGCTTCATGGAGCTGCGGATCGAATGCTCCAGTCGTCGGGATTTTTTCGAGACCCACCGTCGTAAACACGTTGTCCCACAATGCTTTCACGGCATGGATCCCGATGATCCAGTTTTTAAATTGCTTCTGTTCTTGTTCCGGGAGCGTCGAGATGTCTGGCGTATAGGCGAGAGCCGTCTCAAACTGGTCAACCGCTGGAAGGATCGCGTCGAGCAATCGCTCGTTCGCATACTTTGCGTATTCCTGTTTTTCGCGGTCACTGTCTTTTTTTAAGTTGGCGTAATCTGCTTGTGCCCGTTTCCATCCGGCGAGGTATTCTTCCGCTTGGGTTTTTAATTCTTCTTCATTCATACGTTTGTATCAAATCCATCAAGGAGTCGTTTTGTTTGGCGCAAGAGCGCAAAACCATGTGAATAGTTCATGCGGAGCGGGCCGACGATCCCGATAAGTGATCCGTCTGCCAATGTGAGGAACACCGAACCACAATCTTCGCCGAACGGACAGTCTTGGCCAATGAGCGCCGTTGGCTCATCAAACCGTTGCGAGCGAAGCTTCATCAGGATCTGGTCCGCACGGTCGAGCATCAGTCCCATCCCCGCCATTCGTTCGCGTCCGGAGAACTCTGGTTTAGCGAGGAGGTTGGAAAGTCCCGACGTCATCGCATCACTCGTTCCGCTTGAGAGCATCGTCGCTTCTCCCGCGAGTTCCGCAACTTTTTTAGCAAGTTGACGGATGTATGTCGTGGATTCATCGAGGAGTAAGGCCGCTTGGCGCAAGTGTTGGAGCTCACGTTGCCGCAGCGCCCGTTCTTGCATCAGTTCTTGTAAATAAAGTCGATATCCTTTTTCCGTTGGCACGCGACCTGAGGAGGTGTGTGGCTGCGTCAAATAACCAAGCTCTTCGAGCTCAGCAAACCAGTTGCGGATCGTCGCCGGACTCACATCAAGGTTGTACGTTTCAACCAAGTGCTGTGACCCAACAGACGCCCCCGTCGTGACGACTTCGTCCACGACCAACCGCATTAATTGTTTCAGACGATCTTCCATGTAGAATCGCGTTCTACGCGACGATTAGCACTGTACCAAAGAGAGTGCTAATCACGCAAGAGGCCTCAGATCCCCGTCATCCCAGCGAAAGCTGGGACCCCTCTGAAGATCCGGATGGTTCCCGGGTCTCCGTCAGACCGCGCCCGGGATGACAGAAGCATTCGTCTTTTGCAGTGTATATTCACGGTCATGTAACAACGTGGGAAGTTTGCGTCGCGCTTCTGACACGAGGTTCAAATCAAGATTTGCAACGATGACTTCGGGCTCTGTCCCCGCTTCTACAAGGATCTTTCCCCACGGATCAACAATGAGACTATGCCCGAACGTCTCCCTTCCATCAGCATGGATGCCTCCTTGTGCGGGAGCGAGGATAAAACAACCACTTTCGATGGCTCTCGCTCGAAGTAGCACATGCCAATGCGCCTCGCCAGTTGGTCGCGTGAATGAAGCCGGAACGACAATGACATTCGCGCCAGCTTTAGCGAACGACCGAAACAGATTCGGAAAACGAAGGTCGTAACAAATGGTCATTCCCACACAGAGGTCACCAACGGAAATGAGCTGCGCCGCCTCCCCAGGAACAAAACGGTCCGACTCTTTATATACGTCCGTTCCACCAAAATCCGCATCAAACAGATGTATTTTGTCGTATCTCGCCAAAATTTCACCATTTTTCCCAATAAAAAAACTCCGGTTTGCACAACGATCATCCGTTACCTTCATTGGATGCGACCCGATAATGAGATTGATGGAGAGTTCACGCGCCAACTCACGGAAATTTGCGATGGTGAGCTCCTCCTTCTCTGTTGTTGCTGTTGATAAAAGTGCCCCAGGACGCCGATCAAGCAAGGCGGTCATCTCTGGAGTGACAACGAGTTCGGCTCCTTGGGTAGCGGCTTCCCGGATCCGTCTCGTCGCATCTTCAATGTTGTCTTCAATGACATCAGAGGATCTCATCTGAATGCACGCGACTGAAACCGTTCTCATAAATATGCAACGCGCTAGCCCATCGTTCCAACGCACTGCTTAAATTGCTCCCCTCTTTCAAATTCATTCTTAAAAATACCAAAGCTGGCACATCCTGGCGAAAGCAATACCGTGTCACCTTTGTTTGTCATTGCGAGATGGACGTCCATCGCCTCCTTCATCGAACCAACTCGTTCAAATGCCACCTTCGCTTTTCGGAGCGCCTTCGCAAATGGAGCAAACGCCGTGCCTTCGAAGACTGTGACGTGTACCTTATTTTTTTTCAACAACTTCGCCAGTTCATCAAATTCCAATTCTTTGTCCGCTCCACCTGCGATCAGATGGATCGTTTTCGAAACTGGCGCGAGCGCCTTCACTGCCGCGATTGTCGCATCTGGCGTTGTTGAAGTCGTGTCATTCACAAAACGAACTCCTTCAATCATTGCAATCTCTTCAAGACGATCTGGAATCCCTTTGAACGACTTCGCGACGCTGCGAATCGCAGAAGTCGATGCGCCAGCAGCTCTCGCAAGCAACGCAGCCGCAAGGATGTTCATCGCGTTATGTTCACCAAGAAGCTTGATCTGCTTTCGTGCGACGAGAACCTCTTCCTTCCCGGTCCTCGGATCCTTCCAAGTCAAATCCGTCTTCGTTAGCATCGCGTCAGATGACTTCGTCCCGAACGATAAGACGCGTCCCGGCGCTTCTTTCATCCATTCACGTCCGTAATCGTCGCTCGCATTCAATACGACAACGCCGTTCCCGTCTTGGTGGCGGAAGATTTGCGCTTTCGCTTCTGCGTAGTCGTCCATCCCTTCGTATGTATTCAAATGGTCGCGCATCAAATTCGTGATGAGCGAGTATTGCGGAGAAAGATCTGCTGCACCCGTCGTCTCAAGCAACCAGCTCGACAACTCGAGGACGACAATGTTATCGGCCTTCACCTTCGACAAAAAGGTGAGTGGGGAGATCGTAATGTTGCCGCCAATCCAAACGGTCTTCTTCGATGCCTTCAACATCTCTGCGACAAGTGTGGTCGTCGTGCTCTTCCCTCTCGTCCCCGTCACACCAACGACCGGACATGGACAACGGTCCATGAAGAGCGACACATCAGACTCAATCCGCTTCCCGAGACGAGCCGCCTCCTTCATCTCTGGTGACGAAGGACGGACACGTGGATTTCGGACCACGAGATCAGCCCACGCAATATCTTTCAAATCATGCCCACCCATGTGGAACGTCACGTTTTTAAACTTCTTCAATTGCGCAACATTCCCCGCAAGATCCTCCTGAGTCTTTTGGTCCGTCACCAACACATCAGCCCCCGCCTTCGCAAAAAATAGTGCCGCAGAAACGCCGCTCCCTTTTGGATATTGTCCGAGTCCCAAAATAAGGACCTTCACGTTCTTCCAGTTTTCTTTTTTCATAGTCAAAACTTCCCTTGTATTCTCGCGATCCGCACGGCAACCATCGCTCTGATGATCTCAGTCGTCATCTTTACATATCCCTTCAATCCCTTCCAGACGCCAACTTTCTGCATCTTGCGACGGATGGAGAGTCCGGGCATGTCAACCGTTCCATAGGGGAGCTTGCGGCTTCTGCAGTAATAATTCAAGGCAGGCTCAACCATGTAGCCTCGCATATAGGCATCCGGAATGTCATCAACAACTCGACGAAGCAACGCGCGTTCACCGCCTTCGAGAGGAAGATAACGCTCAAGCCACAGCATCCATTTGCCGCGATCGCGCAGCCCGACAACCATTGTCATCTTCCCATCCAAAACAGGAGCGAGGATATCTTTGACGTGTTTCGCAGTTAACCCTTTTAAGTCTGCGTCGCAGAAAAAAATGATATCCGCATCCGTATGTTCAACGCCGTATTGCATCGCCGCACCTTTCCCACGGTTCACCTGGAATTCATAGACGAACGATGCACCGTTCTCTCGCGCGACGGTGGCAGTTCGATCAACGGAACCGTCAGAGACGACGATCACGTCACGAAATTGCTTGGAGTCCACAAGCGTTCGGATAACCGGGCCGATCGTGGGTTCCTCATTATACGCCGCGACAACTGCCGCGACTGTCAGATGTCGTTCCATATTGATTAACGATAGGCGTCTTCTATCGACGATTGGTATTCCGCTTCTGTTTTCCGGACGACGTGTTCCCACGAATAGAATTTGCGCACCGCCTCACGTGCACGTTCGCCACGGACTTTCACGAGGACCGGGTCAGACAACAGCCATTCGAGCGTCTCGCGAAGCTTCGTCACGTTGCCGACCGGGAAGGCGATCCCTGAGTGGTCCACGAGCTCACGATTCGCCGGGATATCACTCATCACGACAAGCTTGCCGTACGACATCGCTTCGAGGATCGCAATTGCAAGCCCTTCGATACGTGATGGGTGGATCATCGCATAGCAATGCCCGAGGAGCTGCTTCAATTCATCCCCGCTCCGATACCCCATCAAGACAACACGTGGATCTTGGCGCGCAAGTTCCTGCAACATCGCGTGATACTCCACATCGTAAATCGATGGCTCGCCGATGATGAGCAGTTTTTTATCCGTCTTGATCTCTTTGAATGCACGGATCGCGACTTCGTGTGCCTTTAGTGGGATTAACCGACCAAGCGTCATGAAGTAACCGTTCGGTTCAAGCCCAAGCGCCTTGATATGTGACGTCCCTGGTTCACGCGTAGGGATATCCACACCGTTTGGAATGTAAATCGCGTCACGTCCATACATCTGCTGACAGAACAGCTGGATTCCGTGAGACACCGCAATTGTCTTGTGTGGAAAGTGACACGCAGCCCATTCGCCATAGGCGAGATATGCGCGAGCAATGAACCCCCATTTTTCATGGAGCTTGTCCTGGCTGTGGAACGTCGCAAAAACGCGAGCGTGGCGCTTCAAGAGCCGAGGGATCCACGCGAGTGTCGAAGGGCCGACTCCGTGATAATGGACAATGTCCACATTCTGACGTAAGACAGCAAGTGTTGCGAGGATCGTATAGATGATCGTGTCCAATGACTTGTTCCGGATGGTCCAAATCGTCTTCAACCGGACCCCATTCCAGATCTTCCGTCCCGTTGGGTTCGTGTAAGAACGGACGTATACGGTCACCGAATGCCCGTCCTGGACAAGCCGTTCTGCAAGCAATTCTACGTGACGCTCAATACCGCCACCCTGTATGGCGGGTGTCGCAATCCCCTTTGCGCCGATCATCGCAATGCGCATCTTGATTCTTTCGTGAAAATACGCTAGGATTGTAGCGCAAAAATGAACGTGACGGAATGGGTCTGTAGCTCAGTTGGTAGAGCAGTGGCCTTTTAAGCCAACGGTCGCGGGTTCGATCCCCGCCGGACCCACCATTAAAAACACCCGCGACATGCGGGTGTTTTTATGTGAGAAGCTTCAACCATCTCTCAGCCAGCGCCGTTCCATCATCCGTTGGGAACGCTGCGTGGAGCTTTGGCCCCAACGCCTCTCTTGCCTCCTTGTCTCGCAAGAATGAGAGGATCCGGTCCCGAAGCCGCTCTGAGAACCCTTCGCCTTGGTCGATGAACGCGCATGGCAGCTTTGCAATGTTCAACTCTTGATGGCTCTTTGGAATCGGGACGAAGATCGTGGGCTTCGACAAACAGGCGAGATCAGAGATCCCGCCAATACCCGCACGTGACACGACAAGATCTGCGGCAGCATACGCATTCAAAATTTCTTTTTCATCTAAAAACTCCCGCATCACATACCCCGCTTCCGTGACAGAGACACTCGCTTTCCCCTTCCCTGTCGCATGGATGATTTGCGCGCCCTGGATAAGGTCTTCTTTCGTTTTCCAAATGGCTTCGTTGATTGCGACAGCCCCTGTCCCACCTCCGACAATAAAGATGATCGGCTTTTCTGTCAGCAACCCAAAGGCATGCGCCGCGTCTTGTCGTGAAGGAACCGTCACGCCCGCAAATCGCGTCGGCGTCGCCACTCGTTCCGTTTCTTTGTTTTTAAATGGAGGAACATCGTATGCAAACGACGTCGTTATCTTTGACGCAAACTGCGCGACGGCTTTATTTGATAACCCCGGCTCTGCATCGAGTTGATGGATCACGCAAGGAATCTTTTGGTCTCGGGCGGCACGCATGACAGGGACAGCCGTGAAGCCTCCAGCGGAGGCGACAAGCGACGGGTTGGTCTTCTTCATGATTGAACGCGCAACAGCGCCAGCGCGGAGATACGAGAAGGGCCAGGTCAACCATGAAAAACTGGGATGACGCGGGAGCTTCGCAACGGGGACGGCATAAAACATGATCCCCTCCGCTTCGACGACGGCACGCTCCGGCCCATCCGGCGTCCCGGCCCACGCAAACTGGAGGTCAGGCCTCATCCCTTTCATGCGACGAAAAACAGCGATCAGCGGCGTCACCGGACCCATTGTTCCACCTCCAACAAATAAAATCGTCATGTGCGTGATGATGCCTGACGAGAGACAGACGCGACAATCCCGCAACCGATCGCGAGAGCGACAAATGCGGAACTGCCATAGCTCATAAATGGAAGTGTCACACCCGTGATCGGCATCAGACCGATCATCGATCCGATATTCAAAATTGATTGCGCGGCGACCCACGCACCGACCCCTGTCGCGAGATACGTGCCGAACGAATCTGGCGCCCTCTTTCCGATCTGGAAACAGCGCCACACAAACGCCGCAAGCACGGCGAGAAAAATAAGCATAAAGACAAATCCGAGCTCTTCCGCCATCACCGCAAAAATGGAGTCACTCGCTACTTCTGGAAGGTAGAGAAACTTCTGTCGGGATTGGCCATATCCAAGCCCAAACAATCCACCAGACCCAACAGCGAGGAAGGCCTGGTTGATGTGATACCCAACGCCATTCGGATCAAGCTCTGGATGCAAAAAGGTCATGAAGCGTTGCGCACGATACGACGTGAGGTTGATGAGGGCATACAACCCAACGCCTCCCAGCCCTGCAAGCGTCCCAAACCACCAAAGCGGCGCACCTGTCACAAAATAACAAGCAAGCGACATCGCAGCCATCACCGTCGTCGTGCCCGTGTTTGGTTGCTTGATGAGAAGAATGAGGATAACTCCAAGCGGAAGAAGAAACGGAACCAAACCCCGCTCGAGTGTTTGGAGGTCTGCTTTGTCACGTGACGAAAGCCACGCCGCAACATAGATAAGGAACGCTACTTTTACGAACTCCGATGGCTGAAAGGTGATCCCCCACACAGAGATCCATCGCGATGATCCGCCAAGGTGGAGACCGATACCTGGCATGTAGACCAGGACGAGCAGCACGACAGAGGCGATGAGAGCAGGGAACGCAAACCGTTTGAGGATCCGATAATCGACGAAGGCAAATAAAAAAAACAAGGTCACTCCTGGCAAGATCCCCTTCAGCAACTGGCTCTTTAAAAAATAAAAACTGTCCCCGGTCGTCTGGAACCCGAGCGGTCCACTTGCGGACATCAGCATGACAATTCCGAACAACGTCAACCCGCCTGCGAGCCACAGGAATGTCTTGTCGAATGGCAAGCTCCGATCACGCATAGCTTACAAACGGTCGATCAACCCAATAACCGTCCCGATCGCTGCACAGGCGAGGGCAATGACCCAAAAACGCATCACGATCTTCGGTTCTCCCCATCCAATCGCTTCGAGATGATGATGGAACGGTGAACTCTTAAAAATCTTTTTTCCTCCACGAAGCTTCTTTGATGTGACCTGGAGAAGGACGGAGATCGTCTCGATCATGAATGGTAAGCCAATGATCGGGAGGAGCAACGGCTGATTTGTCAGCATCGCAACGATCCCCAGTGCTGTTCCTAGCGCCATCGCGCCGGTATCGCCCATAAAAAACGCAGCCGGCGTAATGTTATGCCAAATGAACGCAAGGAGCGCGCCCATAATTGCTACGCAGAATGTCGCAAGGTCCGTCTTCCCCTGGCTGAACGCGATGACCGCATAGGCGCTAAACGCCGCAAGCAATGTTCCTCCGGCAAGCCCATCAAGCCCATCCGTCTCGTTCACCGAAAAGCTAGTCGCAACGATGACGAGGGCAAAAATCGGGACGTACCAAATACCGAGAGAGAGGTTTCCACCAAACGGAATATGGATGATGTCCCAATCAAGTTTCGTATAAAACCACAATGCGGCAACGACCGCGATAATGGTGTATGTCAACAAGCGATACCGAACACGTAACCCACCACCTTTTGGTCCAATCTTACGGATATTCAAATAGTCATCGAGGAGACCGACGAGGGCGGCTGCCAAAAATGCCCCAAGGGGCAAAAGCGTTTGGCTTCGCGAAAGGAAGTTAATTCCACATGCAGGAACGATGCCAAAACGGCAAGAAAAATAGAACGCGAGGATGACGAGAGCCACTGTCGGCCAAATGACAAGGCCACCCATCGTCGGCGTACCTGATTTTGCTGCGTGGAGCGCGGCCATCACTGGTGCTGTTTTTTTGTCGCGAATATTCTTTCCCATTTTGTTCCGTCGCAACCAACGAATCAAGACCGGCGTCATGAGCAGCGCTAAAATAAAACAGACGGAACCAACAATCAGGATCCGCACGATGCTCAAGGTAAACACGTCCATAGGTTAAATATTGACGTTGATAAGAAAGAAACTCCCGACTGCCCATACGACTGCGGTCATCACGCCCGTCGCCACAAGCATGCGGCTCGCAAGCGGATGCCGACGAAACAATCCGAGTGCAATCGCGATATCCACAAGAAGGATTAAAAGAGCTGTTCCTGGGACAAAGAATATCCACTGCCATGAACGTACATCGTCGATGCCGATATAAATCGTGTAGTGCATCGTAATGACTCCCGATCGCCACCCTTCCGGCAAGAGGCGCCACAAGAAAAACGCGCCCATCGCAATAACGATGACAAGCGCGGACACAGAAAGCCAACGCACGATAGGGTCTTTCCACCCAAGCCGCGCAGAAAATTTCCAATCCTCCCACCGCATACGGCTATCGTACTGCTTCAGGAAGCGTCTGGAAAGAGGATAACTAGGCCGCGTTCACGACTTCCGTGACCTCCGGGATCATTTGCATCAAAGTCTCCTCGATCCCCGCTTTAAGGGTCAGGTCAGACATCGGGCATCCGACGCAGGTCCCCATCAGACGAACCGTGACCTTCCCCGTAGCCGGATCAACGTCCAAAAGTTCCACATTCCCGGCATGCATCGCCAAGCCCTCTCGAAGCGTTTCGAGCACCTGGTCGACCTCTTTCATCAATTCTTCGCGGGTTTTTGTGGTCATATCCCCTGGAATCTACCCTATTTGGGCTTTCCTGGCTAGCCTCAAATGTACTTGACAATCCCCCTGCAATCTCGTACAGTGCCGCCACATCGTTAAGCCCTTCTGGGCATTTACCCTTCAACTCCCTATGGCACATAAAAAGGCCGGCGGTTCTACAAGCTACGGACGCGATTCTCAGGGCCAACGCCTCGGGACCAAACTCTACGCTGGTGAATTCGCCAAGATCGGCAGCATCATCGTCCGCCAGCGCGGCTCCAAGATCCGCCCAGGCAAAAACGTCAAAATGGGCTCGGATGACACCCTCTTCTCACTGGTTGAAGGTCTCGTCTCGTTCCAAGACCGCAAGGTCCGCCGCTACACAGGCGCGTTCAAGAATGCGAAGTTCGCAAACGTGACTCCAATCGCAGCCAAATAACAAAAACTCCCCCGCCAGCTGGCGGGGGAGTTTTTGTATAGAAAAAAGCCGCCTGTTATT
>JBDSJN010000004.1:0-2260 GCA_039917355.1 Patescibacteria group bacterium
GCTTTCCACCCATTGCGGACATTCAGGTCAGCAAGAACAGACCGCTGTTGCTCGCCAGCTGCTCTACTAGCGGGATTGAAATCGCCGTTTCGAACAGAAGCAAGTCGGTCCTGTCGTATCCGCCCACAACCCGCATCGAGAGATGCGAAACATAGCAATCCATAAGCTTCTTCTCGCGAAGGCTCGATGTCACTACTTGGGCCAGCGCCTCGTCGAACGCGGTATGCACCACGGGTTCGCCTTCTACGAGGCGGATAGCTCCTGCCTCAAAAAGCGCTCCATAAAACGCTTCAAGTTTCTCCTCACCCATTCGGTATTCATCGGACGCACCAGCGGAGCTTGCGAGGTCGTGGGACATCACATTCGAAGATGCTGCCTCGTCCTCGGAAAGCCAATGGTCGAAGTAGGACACCCATTTTGGGCTGTAGCCGAAGCGGCTAAACTCCCCGTCCGAGTAGTCTTTGAGTTCTGGAAATCGGCTGTCTGTCACGGGATCACACTGACAGAGCGAATGTCCGCGTTCCACCCATTGCGGACGCTGGGTGAAGGCCTGCATTGTACCGTCTTCTGACGTTGACGTTGAGATGGTGGTAGTAGGGTTTTAGGTATGCACGTGCGCGATGAGTTATTGTCATTGGCCTTGGTGGTCACCCTCCTCATCGGCTTGAGCTTCGCTATTGTTTACGTGACTAAGCCGAGGGGATCGAAAAGGGGAAAGAGCGAAAGGTCGAACGTAGCCGCCTTGCCCCAGGTTCGACGGGCGGCTTTCAACGCCATGAAACGGGGATTCCGGCGCGGAATAGATCGGTTCGGACCCTAGCGAAACACAGGCTTCCAATGTCCGCTTTCCACCCATTCCGGACATTCGGACCGATGCTATTCTGGCGCTTGGGGCAATCTTTGTAAGCCGGTTGTAGGCTCTGCTGTCGACCCATTGCGGACATTCGCCGCTTCACTAAGCTCGTGATGCTAGGTTGTTACGGAGACCACGGTTGCCGTTTTATGCATGGGTAGGCTTTGCAGCCTTCATCATCTACTTTGGATTCCGATTGGCGCGAGAAGCGAGGACCGGAACGGCTAATTACGGCCCGTTCAAGTTCGCTCGTGATAGTAGCCCCGCCACGTTTTGGATGTTGGCAACGATCGACCTGCTTTGTTTCGTTTTCTTGGTCGGTTTTCTGCTCCTGATCATCAAAGCTCAATTGCTGTAGGTGAGCGCGATCTTTCCAAACCGAGCGCCCGCACCTAGGCCTTTCGTTGGATGTCCGCTTTCCACCCAAAGCGGACATTAGCGATGTCGAGAGCTACTTTGACCGCTTGTTAGAAGGCGGGCCAAGTCTCCAGGTTATCGACTGCGAGAAATAGCTTCTCACTGGCTTTCCATTTGCGTCTATCGCCGGAATAAACTTGGCGCGGGTACGTATGACGTAGCAAGTCATGGTGTCCAAGGAAGCGACGTCGCTGGTCGACTCAACCGAACAATCCGCGACGCGGCCAGTATCATCGACGAGGACGCCCACTTTCACGGTACCGCTTTGGCTATGCACCATCGCGACCATTGGATAGTCACTAGCTGAAAAGAGCGGCGTAAGCGGCTGCGTTGGCGATACTTCGTGCTGGACAGCGAGCTGCCTGTCCGCGCGAACGTTCCAGTAGTCCTGCAAATCCGTCAGGCATTCGTCCAAGGCAGCAACAACCTTTAGAAGGCCCGGGGTTGGGAACACTCCCGAAAGCTCGGGACTTGTAATTTGAATCCACGGCGTCGTCGCGTGAGTCTTGAACTCGGCCATCGACAGGTTCGCAGTGACTACGCGCTGGTGTTTATTCGGCTCCCCATAGGCAAGAACGTTGGTCTTTATATTCGACTGATCGCCGAGCCGGATTTTCGCGGCCACTTGCGCGGCCTCACCCCCTCCCCGGCGACTGATGATCAATCGCATCACTCCGCCGGCCGGAGAAGGTTTCAGGACCATATAAATCGGCTTGTCGGATTCACCATACGTGCGGCTCGCCACGCATTGTTCGTCGTCGTAGTCGACGTGCCATGCGCCTGACGCGACAGCCGGAGCAGAGTGGGCGGGCGCGTTTGCCATCGCTGCAAGCGACATCGCCAATATCGACAGGTTTGGCGTCATAGGTCTCATCCCCCAACCATCAGCCTTAATGGCCTCGTATACATCACTTTCTACGATTTTCCGGTTTGCGCAAACGTCCGCTTTCCACCCAGACACGACATTCAGCACCTATCTGTCGACCACTC
>JBDSJN010000005.1:0-74331 GCA_039917355.1 Patescibacteria group bacterium
TTGTTACATTCCATTTACGTATGACGTACATGGCGGATCGCACGCAGGAACAGCAGACGCTTGAGACGCAAACGACCGTGTCATCACGGGTCTATTCGCGATGATATGCCGATGAACCTCCGAGGCAACATTTTGCCACTCACGCTCCTTATCACGTTTACGATGCTGCTTGCTGGTATCGGGATTGGGATTGTGGTGCTCGAAGGCTCGCAGCGGGCCCGCGACACGGATCAAAGTGTTTCGGCATACTACATGGCGGACTCTGGCGTCGAGCAGCAGCTCTACGCGATCCGGAAAAAGAACCAGACGCTCGCGTCTGTCGAAACGACGTCGAGTACGTATCCGAATGCAGGTGCGTGGGTCTCGACCGCGGCGCTTGAACAGGCCACGCAGAAAATTATCACATCGGTGTCAGATACGGATTTTTCTGTCATTGATTTGTTTGACCCGGATAACTTAAGCGCCGCGGCGGGAATCGATACGATCCGTATCGGTTGGACGGGGAGCGCGCAGCTCGAAGCCGGATATGCCCAGTGGACGTCCGGATCGACAGTCATGTGGCCGTCAGATGACTCGTATGTGGTACAGCTCGGCTTCTCGCCATCAATGGCCATTACCTCCCTCGACCCGAACCATGCGTACCGGATTCGTTTAAAGGCGGTAAACGGTACGGCGACGAATGTCACGGTCCAGGTTTATCAGGGAGGAACGCTCGAACCGTTCCCCGGAGATATCACGCTTGGCGCGGAGGGGACGTTTGGTCGCGCAACCCAGAAAATTACGGTCACGATGCCAAAACTCGACGTCTTGTCTGGACTGTATTCCTACGTCGTTTTCTCAGAATGTCAGCTCTTGAAAGGGGTAGCCGGTAGTCCAACTTGTCCGTAGCCATATCCTCCCCCTTACGAAGGGGGAGTTAGAGGGGGTTCTTTCCTGTCGATCGAATCGGTCGAACGGGGAACCTCCCCTTACCCCTCCTTCGTAAGGAGGGGGATATGAGGTAATATGTCCGAATGATGAAAGCAGAAGCGGCAAAACGTATCGAAAAGCTCCGGCACGAGATTGACCGGTATCGCTACCAATATCACGTCCTGAATGCCCTCGAGATTTCGGAGGCGGCGTTGGATGCGCTCAAACATGAGCTCTATAAACTCGAACAGGAGTTTCCAGAATTGATTACGAAAGACTCGCCGACGCAGCGTGTGGCGGGGGAGCCGGCGAAGGGCTTCAAGAAGGTGCCGCATGCCGCGCCGATGCTTTCGCTCGAAGACGTCTTTAGCCGCGAAGAGGCAGACGAGTGGGTTGCACGTATCAAAAAAATGCGGCCACGTGCGGAGATTGAGTTTTATGCTGAGGTGAAGATGGATGGCCTCGCGCTTTCGATTATTTACGAGGACGGCAAGCTCATCCAGGGCGCGACACGCGGGAACGGTCGCATCGGAGAAGACGTCACACATAACGTGCGGACGATCGAAGCGCTTCCGCTCACACTTCGCGTCCCGAGCGATCACGAAGTCGAGCGGTTTTTGAAGAAACATCATGGCAAGGTGAATGCAGCCACCGTCACACGAACACTCACGAAGCACACCGGAAGGATCGAAGTGCGTGGCGAGGTGTACATGCTTCGTAAGCAACTGGAAGCATTGAATAAGAAGTTGAAGGCGCGCGGCGAACCACTCCTCGCAAACCCACGGAACGCGTCTGCTGGTGGGATCCGACAACTTGATCCAAAGATGGCAGCTGAGCGCGGGTTGTCCTTTTTAGGCTGGCAGTTGCTTGGCGACCTTGGGACGACGACGCATGAACAAGTCCACGAGATGTTGGCGCTGCTTGGTGTTCCTACCAACGAGCTGAATCGTTTGTGTAAAGACATCGCTGCGGTTGAATCGTTCCAAGAAGATGTCGGAAAGAAGCGCGATAAGCTCCCGTATCAAATCGACGGAATCGTTGTGAATGTGAATGATGATGCACTCTTTGAGTCGCTCGGAGTCGTCGGGAAGACGCCGCGGGGAGCCGTTGCGTGGAAATATGCGGCGGAGCAGGGGACGACGATTGTGCGCGAAATTCAAGTGTCTGTCGGTCGCACGGGTGCGCTGACGCCAGTTGCGGTCATGGATCCGGTCCAGCTTGCAGGGACGACGGTGACGCATGCGTCGCTCCATAACGAAGATGAAATAAAACGTCTCGGTCTCAAGATTGGAGATACGGTCATTGTTGAAAAGGCGGGAGATATTATTCCAAAGATTATCGAAGTGTTGCCGCGGTTACGGACGGGGAAGGAAAAGGCATTCCACATGCCAAAGAAGTGCCCGATGTGTGGCTCGCCTGTTTCTCGTCGTGAAGGAGAAGTCGCAACGGTTTGCACGAACTCAAAATGTTTTGCGCAGGAACTTGCGAAGCTACTCCATTTTGTTGGTCGTGCGACACTTGATATTCGCGGGATTGGCGACAAGATTGCGGAACAATTGTTGCAACAGGGGCTTATCCATGAACCCGCCGACCTGTTCTCGCTCAAAGCCGGAGATTTCCTCGGGCTCGAAGGATTTGCGGAGGTGTCAGCAAATAAACTTGTCACAGAAATCCAATCGCATCGCTCCATCGCGCTCGATCGATTCATCAACGCACTTGGGATCCGTCATGTTGGGGAGGAGACGGCGCGTGATCTTGCGGCTTCGTTCGGATCAATCCAGGAATTGCGAAAGGCGAGCGTAGAAGATTTACAGGGAGTTGAAGGGATTGGTGATGTTGTCGCAGAATCGCTCGGAGCGTATTTTCATGACAAGCATGAAGTGGAGAAACTAGATCGGCTGCTCAAGGTGATTGATGTTGAGACGATGAAGCGTCGTGTGCCAGGAAAACTCACGGGAACATCTTGGGTCATCACCGGGACACTCGAAGTGCTTTCTCGCGAAGAAGCAAAGGAGAAAATTCGTGCGCTCGGAGGAGATGTCTCTGAAAATGTCTCAAAGAATACGACGTATGTTGTCGTTGGCGCAGAACCTGGGTCAAAATATGAAAAGGCAAAGAAGTTGGGTATCGACATTTTGGACGAAAAAGGATTGTTGAAGAAGCTCTCATAATCCTGTACCCTCTGTTCGTATGTCACTGACTCGTGAAGACGTAAAACGGCTGGCGGATTTGGCTCGGCTTGAGCTTTCGGATGAAGAAGCGGCGCGGGCAGAGAAGGAGCTCGATGCGGTTCTTGGATACGTGGACCGGTTGACCAAGATTCCAACAGAAGGCGTCGAACCGCAAACGATGCCCGCGCGCGCCGAAGGGTGGCGCTCGGATGACGCGTTTGAATGTGACGACCTGACGCATGAATTGTTGCTCTCGAACTTCCCGGAACGGAAGGGGGATTTATTGCATGTCCCGGCAGTGTTTACGGCGCCAAAGAAATAGGTATGAAACCACTGAATGAACTGACATTGGTTGAGGCGAGTAGTGCACTCGTAAATGGCGAGATCACTTCGGCTGAGTTGACGAAGGCGTGTCTCGACGCCATCCGTGCAAAAGATGGGGCGATCCATGCGTTTTTGGATGTGTACGAAGAAGAGGCGATGGAAGCTGCAAAACGTTCAGACATCCGTCGTGAGGATGGTGGCGTGATTGGTGACCTCGATGGGATTCCGATCGCATTGAAAGACAACATCCTCTATCAGGGCAAGCGTGCGACGGCGGGGTCAAAGATGCTCGCGAATCATATTGCGGCATCACACGCGACGGTGACGCAAAAGTTGATCGAGCAAGGTGCGGTGATTCTCGGGAAGACAAACCTTGATGAATTTGCGATGGGGTCTTCGACGGAACATTCCGCGTATGGTCCAACGCTCCATCCGCGTGATCCGAATCGTGTCCCTGGTGGTTCTTCGGGGGGAAGCGCGGCAGCTGTCGCCGCACACATGTGTATTGCGGCGCTCGGGTCTGACACTGGCGGTTCAATCCGTCAGCCAGCCTCTTTCTGTGGAATTGTTGGGCTTAAACCGACGTATGGTCGCGTATCCCGTTCCGGTTTGATCGCGATGGCATCATCCCTCGACCAGATCGGGCCGATGACGAAGACCGTTGAAGACGCGGCGATTCTCGTCAAAGCAATTGTGGGTCATGATGGGATGGACCAAACAACCGTTGAAGCAGAACCGATCGAGGAATCGTGGACACAAGATCTCAAAGGCATCCGTATCGGGCTGCCTCGTGAGGCCTGGAAGACAAAAGGGATGAGCGATGAGGTCCGCGATAAAGTGACGGAAGCCGTCCGCGTCCTTGAGTCACTTGGCGCTGAGATCAAAGAAATTGATTTGCCGTACGCCGATGAAGCGTTGGCTGTATATTATCTCGTGATGCCATGTGAAGTTTCAGCGAACCTCGCACGGTTTGATGGAATGCGGTTTGGCGTGCGCAAAGAAAACCTCCCATTGTTTGAAACATACGCCGCATCACGCGCTGAAGGCCTTGGCGCAGAAGTCCGTCGTCGCATTTTGTTGGGGACGTACGCGCTATCGAAGGGATATTTTGACGCGTATTATCTCCAAGCGAAGAAAGTGCAAACATTGATTCGTCGTGCGTACGAAGCGGCATTCCGCGACGTCGATGCCATCCTCACGCCAACGGCGCCAACGACCGCGTGGAAGATTGGAGAAAAGAGCAATGATCCGCTCGCAATGTATCTCGAAGATATTTTCACGGTCGGCGCAAACGTTTCTGGGCTTCCGGCGATTTCGGTCCCGTGTGGTGATGTCGCTGGTCTTCCAGTTGGCATGCACCTTCTCGCGCCATGGTTTGAAGAGGCAAAGCTCCTCGAAATCTCACAAGCGTACGAAGCGACTGAGAAATAAACTATGGACGACCTTGTTGTTGAGTCATCCGCATCCTCATTTCCTTGGATTTGGGTCATTATTGGGTTGATACTCGTTATCCTGGTTATCTACGGGATCTGGAAACTTGCTCGTCGTTTGACGCGCCCAGAAACGCATGGACTTACGCGAGAGCAGGTTGCAGAACGATGGAAGACGATCCGACAGACGTCCCAGCAGGGCCAGATGGGGGCAAAACTTGCAGTCATGGAAGCAGATACGCTCCTCGATTCCGCGCTTAAATCCCTCCTCATGCCAGGAACGACGCTCGGTGAACGTCTCAAGATGGCCTGTTACAAATACCCAAAACTGAAAGACGTCTGGTGGGCACACAAGATCCGCAACCAATTGGTGCACGAAGCGACGTTCCAGCTTTCGACCCGCATGGCTGCACAAGCGTTAGATGAATTTGAAAAAGCATTTAAGATTTTGAACCTTTTGTGATTCCTTGGATTGAATCGCATTCCTACTCCATTGGTCCCATCACCCTCCAGACCTGGGGGACGCTTGTGGCGGCCGGTTTCCTTTTTGCGGTGTGGGTCGCGGCGCGTCGAGCAAAAGAGAAGAAGCTCGATCCAAAAATGGTGTGGGATGTTGCATTTTGGATTTTCCTTGCCGCGTTTATCGGCGCACGTATCTTCCACGTCCTGTTTTATGATCCCAGTTATTACATTCTCCATCCATTTGGTGCGATCGACCCGCGACAGCCTGGGTATGCAATCATGGGTGGGATTCTTGGAGGTGCTGGTGCCGCGTATCTGTTTGCCAAACGAAAAGGGCTCCAATTTATCGAATATGCAGACGTTCTTGCGTGGGGAATTCCGTGGGGGTGTGGGATTGGGCGTCTCGGATGCTTTTTGATCCACGACCATCCAGGGACGCTCACGTCGTTTGCGCTTGGCGTTACATATCCGGATGGGAAAGTCCGTCATGACCTTGGGTTATATCTTTCGATCGTCGGCTTCGTCATTGTCGCGATCTTCCTCATCGTCAACTGGCATTACGGAAAGAGGGTGAAGCCCGGTTTTTGGTTCGGTTTCTTTTTGATTCTCGATGGCGTGTTCCGTTTCTGTCTCGACTTCCTCCGAGTCGCTGACCGACACGTCTGGCTCCTCACGCCAACACAGTGGTTGCTTATTGGCACGACGGCGTTCGGTATTTTCCTGGTCACGCGCAGAAAAAATTGATACAATCGAGGCCATGTACGACGTGCTCATTCTTGGTGGTGGACCGGCCGGTCTTGCGGCTGCGGTCTACTTTGCACGTCAGAAGTTGAAGTTCGCGATGATCACGAAAGATATCGGTGGTTACGCGCTGTTGAGCGACGATGTGGAGAATTATCTTGGATTCCATCTCTTAAATGGGGTTGATCTCGTCAAGAAATTTAAGGAACACCTCAAAGATTACGAAGGTGCGTACGACCTCAAAGAAGGGGAGAAGGTAACGGATGTCGTCAAATCGAAGGAGGGATTCACTGTCACGTCGGATCGAGGGACGTATGAAGGGAAGACGCTTCTCATCGCAACGGGGACAACACATCGGAAGCTCGGTGTTCCAGGCGAAGACGCGTTGTATGGAAAAGGTGTCACGTATTGCGCGACGTGTGATTCACCGTTGTTTAAGGACAAAAAAGTCTACGTGATTGGAGGGGGGAATAGCGCGATGGATGCGGCACTCTTCCTCGAAAAATATACGACAGGGATTGTGCTCGTCTCCCTCAACCCGGAACTTGGAGGAGACACGTTGATGAAACAGAAAGTGCTCGCAAGCAAAAACATCACGGTGTATCCAGCAACGAAAACGACTCAAGTGGTTGGAACTTCGAAGGTGACAGGGATCGGACTCGTTGGTCCTGATGGAAAAGAGCGCGTCGAGCCAGCGGACGGCGTCTTTATCGAGATTGGTCTCAAGCCGATTTGCGACTTTGTCAAGATTATTGAAAAGGATAAAAGCGGACAGATTATTGTGGACAAGCACAACAAGACGTCCATCGATGGGATTTTTGCGGCAGGGGACGTCACGGATATCACAGAAAAGCAGATTGCTGTTGCCGTTGGGGAGGGGAGTAAGGCCGCCCTCCAGATCATTGCGTGGCTGCAACATCAGGGTTAGGATACGGGGCATATGGCTTCATCTGAACAAGTCCAAAAAGGGTTTTTGCTCGGTGCGATCGTGCTCGTTGTGTTAATCGTCATTGGGATTATCTGGGCAATTGCTTCTGGTCCAAGTCCGGTGGCTCCTGTCTCCTTTAATGACACGAATGATCCTTCAATAGGTGCGCAGACGGATAAAGTTGTCCGTATTTTTGGCGACCTCCAATGCCCAGCGTGCCGTTCTGCTGAGGCGGGTGTCCATCATGTCCGTGATACGTATGGCAGCCAAGTGAAGATCGTTTGGAATGACTATCCATTGCCGTCGCTCCACCCAAATGCGATGGAAGCGGCAAATGCAGCACGCTGCGCAGAAGACCAGGGAAAGTTTTGGGAGTATCACGACAAGCTGTACGATGACCAACCGTCATGGGATAGCCTGGCTGACCCAACGCAGAAGTTTGTCGACTACGCGACGGCCTTGGACCTACAGGGCGGAAACTTTAAAGCCTGCCTCGATGGCCGCAAGAATCAATCCAAGATCAACGACGACATGTCTGAGGGTGACCGCATCGGAGTCAATGCGACACCGACGTTCTATGTCGGTTCCAAGCAGATCGTTGGTGGCCTTTCTGATGCCCAATGGGACGCAGAAATCCAGGTATTGCTCGCGCAACCAGCCGCGACGAGCACCACGCCTTGACACGTAGGCTCGACAGCGCTTTCCCCCGTCGGTATCCTTGATCCACGCTAATTTCCCTTATTTCTATCTCCATGCAAGACCAGCAACCAACAGGCGGCCTCTTCAACGGCAGCCCGAAGGCCATGTTCCTCCTGGGACTTTTCGTCGGTGTGAGTTCTGTTACGATTATTGGGCTTTCTCTCGTTGTCGGGATGTTTGTGAGCGGCAAAGGCTTCGGCTCCGCAGCTCTCGCGGCAAATAACCAGCCGTCCATCCCGTCGCAGCCAACGGATCCATCGGTCCCAACGGCACCAGCGGCTCCAGTAAAGCCAGTTGATGAAAAGAATGACCACATCCGTGGTGCGAAGAATGCAAAAGTAACACTCATTGAATATTCGGACTACGAGTGCCCATTCTGTCTCCGCCACGAGGATTCGATTACACAAGCGCTCAAGGATTACCCGAACGATGTCCGCGTGATCTACCGCAACTTCCCGTTGACCTCGATCCACCCAGAAGCACAAAAGGCAGCCGAAGCAGCAGAATGCGCCGGCCAGCAGGGGAAGTTCTGGGAAATGCATGACGCGATCTTCCAAGCGAACGCAGCCAGCAAGATGTCTGTCGCAACGTGGAAGGAAGTCGCTGGGACTCTCAAGATTGATACCAACAAGTTCAATGAATGCTTGGATGGCGGAAAGACCGCTGCTCAGGTTGCCCAAGAAGAACAAGAGGGTTCTAGCGCAGGTGTCCAGGGTACGCCAGGAACGTTCGTGAACGGCACGCTCGTCGAAGGTGCTGTCCCATACGCCACGCTCAAGTCGATGATCGACTCGAAGCTCCAGGGCTAATTTCTCAAAAAGAGAACCTAAAAACGCAGGCCTAACGGTCTGCGTTTTGTATTGCCTCGAGGAGGAGGGGAGTAAACCAGTCTTCTGGAGCTACAAACAGCCAAAAGTAGAGTTCTGGGTCAATATCGCTTGACGACTGTTTTGGCATATGCTACCTTTGTACAGAAAGGTAGTATGAATGTCAACATCACTGAGCGATTCCAACCCCTCCGCAACGGTTTGCTGGAGTTTTTGGTGTTAAAAGTTATTGCTTCCCGCGAGGTCTATGTAGCCGATATCCTCTCAGAATTAGCTAAAACAGACTTTAAGACCCAGGAAGGCACCCTTTATCCTCTCTTGAGCCGGTTGCGACGTGAGGAGCTTCTTGAATACGAATGGCGTGAATCCGAGGCTGGGCCTCCACGCAAGTACTACCGGCTTACGGAAAAAGGAAAAGGACACCTCGACGAACTCAAGACCTACTGGCTCCACATCAACAACACCATCAACTCCATTGGCAACTAATATGCAAAAAATCACCTCCATCCATTTAAACGGCAAAGCCTACCAACTTGAAGAGTCGGGGTTTGAGGCGCTTCGTGCGTATCTCGCGACAGCGGAAACGAAGCTTGCGGAGAACCCGGACAAAACAGAGATCATGTCTGACCTTGAGCAGGCGATCGGCGAAAAGTGCCGCGCGTTTTTGAACCCAAATAAAGATGTTGTGACGTCAGCAGAAGTTGAACAGGTGATCCGTGAGATGGGACCAGTTGATGGCCCAGCAGAAGAAAAAAAGACAGGCGAATCTGCTTCATCCACGAAAGAGCAAGAGGGTACGCGTAGCGCAAAGCGGTTTTATTTGATCCTGGAAAATTCACTTATCGGCGGCGTGTGTACAGGGTTGGCCGCGTATTTTAATCTTGACCTCACGCTTGTCCGTGTTTCGTTTGTCGTCCTGACGATCGTGACGGGCGGTGCGATGATCCCGCTCTACATCGCCCTTATGTTCCTTGTGCCGTATGCAAATACGTCAGAAGAACGTGCTGCGGCACATGGGGAGTCCTTCAACGCGCAAGAGGTTGTGAATCGTGCGAAAGAATCATACTCGCGTTTGGCGAATAAACACGAATGGCATAAGCAAAAAGCGCAGATGCGCAAGATGCATTCTGAAATACGTGCAAAGGCGAATGAATGGAAGTATCAATATCGCTACACCCCGCGTACGCCACGCGCGTTCTCGTCGTTCTTCGGCCTCGTGAGTGTGATTGTTGCGGTGATCTGGATCGCGGCACTCATCTCGCTTATCAATACGGGCGCGATCTTCGGGTGGATGGTTACCTCTCAACTTCCGCTTTGGGCAGCGATCGCGTTGCTCTTCATCGGCTACCACGCCATCACTGGTCCACTCCGTGGCACGCATGACATGCGTTATGTAAATAACCCAGAGATGTATCATCGTGACGGGTTAATGGCCGTTGCAGACACGATGAGCGCCGTCTTCATCGTCATCGTTGGTTGGTTCGCCTATACGCACTATCCACCGGTCCACGATTTCGTAAACGCGATTCCAGGACAGGTACAGCATTTCATTGATGGGATGCGGAACCGATAGCACTATATCGAAATAGAAAAAAAACGACCCTGCTCTCGCGATAGCAGGGTCGTTTTCTTTATCCCTTACGCCTTCTGTTTTTCTTTCCGCGTGTCTTCTTGCTTATTCGCGGAGGACGTTTGGGTATTCTCCTTCTTTTCCTGGTCGGACTTCGCCTTCTTTTCCGTATTCTCGCTACCATTCATGCGGTCCGCCGACGTGTGTGCGCTTTCGTCCTTGCGATCGCGCATCGTGTCTGTGTTGTTCATATGGGTGCGTATAAGGAATTAGGCGAGCGTCGAGCTGCAGTCTCAGCGCCCAGCGAATCCTTGCATCGTTTTGTCGCGGTCCAGGGATTTGCCCGGCGTTGATCCATTGCGTTCTTCTTCCACCATAGACCCGTACCACAAGATGGGTCAAGGCAGGTTATGCACAGGTATCTCGATCCACACAAAAACAACCCGATTGGGTTGTTTTTGTTGGTCTCGCTCTTAGCGATGTGGCGGAGAGGGGGAGATTCGAACTCCCGATACCTTGCGGTATGCTCGCTTTCCAAGCGAGTGCACTAGACCACTATGCGACCTCTCCCCGTCAGTGGGAAGCAGGGGGATGGTATCCGAAAGACGGGGAAAGATCAAGGGCTCCGCCGCTTACTTTGTGGCCGTAAAATCGATGCTCAGCGTCACATCATCCGTGACGTTCGCGACGAATGGGATGTCTGGGATATTGAGGTTGAAGTCAGAGCGTTTCACTACTGACGAGGCGTAACCTGTAACCGTGTGATCATCCGAGAACATGGCGTTGACGTCGAACGTTTCTGAACGGGTCGTGCCGGCGATTTTGAGGTCACCCGTCATTGTAAAGTGGAGTGGGGTGCCGATATCGGCGCTTGTCGGGAGGCCGACAATCTCTTTTGTCTCAAAGGTGATGAATTCGTTTTCTGGATCTTCTGATTTGAGGATGAAGCGTCCAATCATTCCGTTTCGGCCTGGATCATCCGTCTTGATGGTGCGTGCGTTGATACGGATCGTCCCAACCGTTGCATCTTGGAGCTTGGTGCGATCAACAGTGATCTGGCCACCTACTTCTGTGCTGGTGCCAACAACCGTGTACGGGGAGCCGCGCAAGATTTCATCAAGGACAAAATTGACGTGTGAATTTTCCTGACGAATCGTATACGCATTCGGATCCGTGCTCGTTGAACCGTTAACAGTCGGTTCTGTCGTCGAGCTCGTCGGGGTGGTTATCCCATTAATCGGCTGGCTTGGGGCAGCAACAGGGCGGGTCATGTATGCAAAGGCTCCATATCCAGCAATACCGAGAAGAATGATGACAACCGCAATAATAGCCTTTTGATTCATACAAGAAAGAATGGGGTTAAATTTCCCTACTCATACTATACGAAATGGGAGTCGTTTTGGTCTACCTAGTCAAGGAGCCGGGTAACGGCAAAAATCAGCGCGATCCCAAGGATGGTCAGACCCAGCTGTTTGTACGAACTGCGCTTGCTGTGGGCTTCTGGTAAGAGGTCGCTTGCGCCGAGGTAGAGAAGGAAGCCGGCAAAGACGCCAAGATAGATCACGAGGATGCTCTGAGGGATAGTAAAGAAGAGGGTGAAGACGACGCCTAGAACTGGAGCGAGTGCATCAACCGCGAGGAGATAAAGTGCCTTGCGTGTCGTGTGTTTGTTTACGAGCATGAGGCTGACCGTGTTGAGACCATCTGTAAAATCGTGGGCGATGACCGCGATCGCGATCAAGAGACCGACATGAGGGCTGATCTGAAAACCAAGTCCGATCCCAATACCGTCAAGGAAGCTGTGAGCCGCGAGTGCAGACGCGCTGATCGTACCGACGAGGGGATGTTTGTGCTCAGCGTATTCTTCTTCATGGCTCGTGTGGATCACGGCAAGTTTTTCGAGCAAATGGATCCCCAAGAAACCGCCGATAATTGCGACCATTGGCACGATGACATTGATTGCACTCGACGACGTTATCTCAAAGATTTCTGGCATGATGTCAAAAAAGACAACAGCGATGAGGACGCCAGCCGTAAAGCTGATGATCAGGTGGAGCTTGTCTCGATGCTTAATCCCGAATAACCCACCAAACAAGGTGGAGATAAAGGATGCGACGGAAAGAAGGATTGCTTCCATAGTGACATTATCTTAATGCAAGTGATTCGCATGTGTCAACTCAAGGAGGAACTCTTTTTCGATCCGACGGAGCTTCTTGATGAGGATTTCGCGTTTGCGGGCGATGGATTCCGTCCTGCATTGCAAGCTCCAGACGAGTGTGACGGGAAGGCGACTCCGTGTATATTTGGCGCCTTTCTTGGCATTATGGGTCGCGAGGCGAGCAGCGAGGTCTGTCGTGATACCAGTGTAGAGCGTGCCGTCGGCGCAGCGCAGGAGGTAGACGTTCCAGCGGGACATATCCCCATCATACGACGAGGGGATGGGATGGTATACTCGCGTCTCACTCCTATGTCTGACCTCAAAGAAATCTACGACCGCATGCACTTGAGCCGCAACGAAAAGAAGACGGTGAATGAAGTGATCCGCGACGTGTTTGCGCAGTCTAAATCGTACCAGGAAGTTGTTGATAAGCTGAAAGAGATCAAAGCGAAGAAACTCCAACTTGAACACGAGATCCGTGGGCAGTTCGTCAAAGAAATGGAAAAACTCGAGCAGATCAGCGAAAGCTTGAAGGCGGATGCAGAAATGCTCTCGGACCTCGCGCTCTCAAAACTCATGAAAGGGGAGACGGTCGAAATTACGGATGAGAATAATGTGACGTACGAGCCGGTGTTCAAGGTTGCATTTAAGAAATCAAAGTAAAAGAAAAACCCCACTCTTCGAAAGGCGGGGCTAGAGGATCCGGATATCTTCGTCGTTGAATTGCTTCTTCGAGAGGATCCGGTCGATTTGGTCTGTGAATTGTCTGACGACCTTTACGCCGTAAAAATCCTTGAGGAGTCCGTGGATTTTGGCTTGGGCGAGGTCGCTATCGCTGAAGGTGCGGAGCATCGTCCAGAACTCCTGGCTCACGACGCGTGGTGTCGCGGCGAACGCGTGTTCGAGCCGCGCGCTTTCTGTGTAGGTGAACGCTTCTGGATGGTATTGCGACCAGACCGTCGCTTTGTAGCTGACGAGGCTGGATTCCAGGCGCTGGCCAGAGCCGATGATCGCGTTGAACAGGAGGTTCTCCGCGAAGGACGGTGACTGGTTGATGTGCGAGAGGACTTGCGTTGGCTTGTCTTCACGCCGGTGGTCGACGAGCATGCAACTCCGTCCGGCCACCATTCCGATCATCATCCCTGGACCCATTTTCAGGTGGGTCCGTGGTGCCGAGATCGGGCAGGCGTGGATGCGCATCACGTGTGATGTGACGAATGCCGCGAAGTGCCTCCCGTTGTGCGAATGGGGCGAACACGTCGAGTACTCTTGAGGGATGCCGCCCGGTGGATCAGGCCAGAAGTGTGCCATGAGCCGATGCGGTCCCATGTCGAGTTCGCAGTTGAGCATGACGACCTCTGGCCGTCGTTTGCCCCCATCCCCGAGCCGTCCGAGCCGGACGATCTGCGGGAATGAGCTCAGGATCTGTCCGTCCCGGATCGCGCGATCGAGCTGCCGAAAGTCCGGTTGGACCTCTGGCGGGATCATGAAGCGGTACGGGACGTTGTGTTCACGTGCCACGAGGCCTCCAAGGAAAACCGCCCCGGGAAGCGGAGCGGTGGAGAGAATTGTCTTCCATCAGGCGGCCTTGCCCCTGCCGCTAGGCGGTGGGTCAGAGGCGCGCTCCGAGGAATCGGGGGCTTCGGCATAGAGCGTGCCGAGCAGGTCATCGATCTCGTCGATGCTCTCGCAGGCGTAGAGGGCCTGCATGGTCGTGCTGGTCGACTCGGACGTGACGCTCGAGGACTCTCGAACCATCTCGACCGCTTCGGCGTCCAGCATCTCGTTGCATGCGAGGTGAGGAGCGTTGAAGTCCTCCAGGCACATCTTGATGAAGGCTTCTCCGTTGTGTGGACGGATATCGACCTCCTTGAACGCATCGAGCGTGAGCGTGAGGCCGGCGTTGAGCTTCTTGATGAAGGCGCTGTCGCCTTGCTTCTCGAGCTTGCCGACACCTTTGTCGATCGTCACGATTGCGAGGGTGACGAATGGTCCATGGTCCGAGTTGGCCCCGGTGATGACATACGTACGGTCTTGCAACGTACCTCCTGACTGAGCTTGCGTTGATTCGCAAAACTCAGGCAGAACATAGCAAAAAACCGGTAAGACGTCAACTCGGGCTGACAGGCGCCTCCGTGATACAATACGCATGTATTTTCATGGGTAAACAACCTGTTCGTTCCAACGCATCGCGGATGCCATTTGTCATCGGCGCTGGGTTTGCATTTGCCGTCTTTGCTTCTTTTGTCCTCGGTCCTGAAGCGGGCCGTTTTATCGCAGGGGCTGTGCTGGCCCTTGGAGCGCTTCCCTATGCCTGGCGAATGGCGCGTGACGTGACCCGTGGCCAACTTGGCGTCGACATTATTTCACTCGTGGCGATTTTCGTGTCACTTGTTTTTAACCAATACATCTCGGGTGGGATCATCCTCTTTATGCTGGCGGGAGGAGAAGCGCTCGAAGAATATGCGCTTGCAAGAGCGCGCTCACAACTCACGCGATTGTTTTCGCGAGCTCCGTCCGTTGCGCACCGGAAGCGTGGCGGAAAGATACGGGATATCCGTGTCGAAGAGATTGGTCTTGAAGACGAGTTGCTCGTCAAGCGCGGGGAGACGGTCCCAACGGATGGGCTTGTGCTTCGAGGCGAAGCGCTGATCGATGAGTCGATGGTGACGGGGGAGCCGCTTCCTGTTGAAAAGAAAATGGCGAGTTTGGTCGTAAGTGGAACCGTGAATGTGGGTGATGCGTTTTGGATGCGCGCAACGCGTGTGAGCAGCGAAAGTAATTACCAGCAGATTGTGCGGCTCGTGCAGAATGCAGAATCAAATCGCGCTCCGATCGTTCGGTTGGCCGACCATTACAGTTTTGGATTCACCATCTTTACCTTCTCACTCGCCGGATTTGCCTGGCTGTATTCTGGAGATCCACTCGTGGGGTTTGCGGTGATGGTTGTTGCGACACCGTGCCCGCTCATCATCGCAACACCAACCGCGATCATGTCTGGCATTAGCGTTGCGGCAAAACGAGGCATCGTCGTTAAAAACGGCGGTGCGCTTGAGACGCTTGACCGCGTCAAAGCGCTTGTGTTCGATAAGACCGGCACGATTACGTTTGGTGAGCCATCTGTTGCAGATGTCCAAGGCTACACCATGCGACGCGATGAGGTACTCCGTATCGCCGCCTCACTCGACCAAATTTCTGCGCATGTCCTCGCTCGTTCGCTCGTGGCAGAAGCGGCGCGACGCGGTGTATCGCTCGAACTTCCAACGAAGGCGCATGAGGTGCTTGCGCAAGGGATTGTTGGGGATATCGATAACGATACCTACGTATTAGGGAAAGAAGATTTTTTGGAAAGTCATGGCATCGTCTTTAATGAACAGATTCGGACGGCACACCGCGCACGTCAGCGAGTGGGTCAAAAGATGGTTTTCTTGGGACATGGAAAAATGGTGCTTGGTTCCATCACGTTTAGTGACAGGCTGCGTCCAGAAACGGCGCACCTCTTTGAAGTCTTTAAGCGCAATGGTCTCGAACGAATCATGTTGCTTTCGGGTGACCATTCAGATGTTGTCAAAAAAATTGGGAAGGAACTCGGGATCAAGCAGGCCATCGGCGACCTTCGTCCGCAAGATAAGGTCCGTGAGATTGAAAAACTACGCCGCACGATCCAGCCAGTGCTTATGGTTGGGGATGGGATCAATGACGCGCCAGCACTCGCCGCAGCAGATATCGGCATCGCGATGGGATCACACGGAATGACCGCGGCATCAGAGACGGCGGATGTGGTCATCACTGTCGACACGCTCTCGCGCGTCCAAGAGGCGTTTGCGATTTCACATCACACACTCAAGGTTGCAAAACAGGGGATCCTGTTTGGGATGGGGACGAGTATCGTCTTAATGTTGTTCGCGTCCATTGGTGCCATCCCGCCGGTTGTCGGGGCGTTTGTCCAAGAAGGGCTAGACGTCGTAGTGATCTTAAACGCGCTTCGTGTCTACGCGTATCGTCCACAGAACAACTCACGCTGAGATCGCAGTTTGAATCGCGTGCCAGATTTCTCCCTTTCCGCTTCCGGTCACGTTCGAATGGGAGAGGACGGGGACATTATGTCGTGCCTGGAGCTCGCGCATGAGGTTGACCGCTTCTGAGCGCGAGAGCTTATCGATTTTATTTGCAATGATGAGATGGGGGAGTTTGCCGGATTCGAGATAGCTCAACATGTCGCGGTCCAGGTCGGTGAGGCCGAGGCGTGAGTCGATCACGAGCAGGACGAGTTTGAGTTGTTGTGCCTGCCAAAGATAATCGCGGACGAGGTCGCTGTAGGTGTCGCGTTTGGCTTTTGAGCCACTCGCAAAACCATAGCCCGGGAGGTCTACAAGAAAAAACTTCTTATCGACATCAAATAAATTGACCATCTGTGTGCGGCCTGGCGTTGAACTGACACGCGCCAGGTTTTTTGTGCCTGCGAGGTCATTCAAGAGCGCGGACTTGCCGACGTTCGAGCGCCCGACAAACGCAACATGCGGCCTGTTCCCTTCGGGGAGGTCGTCGATGCGAGGGGCGCTCTTCAGGAATGTGACAGTGGCCATTACAAACGGAACAGTAGCCGGTCTAGGCTAAATGCGCCAGCTCCCGCAAGAAGGAGGAATAGACTGGCTGCAAGGATAAGTAAATCAAATTCCCATCCGGTTTTGTCGTCTGCCTTAAATGGAGTCTTCCAGACGTTCTTTTTTGAGTGGATTGCCCCAAGCATAATGAGCGAAAACCCAAGCGCCGCAGGCTGCGTCAGGAAGCCTACGACCATCGCGAGAGCGCCAAGAGGCTCGCAGATCGAAAGGAGCTTCATGATCGAGATCGTTTTTGCAGGCATTTGGGCAGAAGGCTGCATTTTCCACATACCTGCCTTTGAGCGGCCATGGACCCAAAAAATTGCGGCAAGAGCCAATCGAAGGGCGAGGAGACCCCAATCTGCGTAGGAATGGAGGGCGAGGAGGAATGGCATAGTGGTTTGATGGCAGTATAACAAACAACCCGCCGGAGCGGGTTGTTTGGGGACGAACGATCTTTTTAGAGGTTATCGTCGATCGTTGGCGCTGCGTTCATTTCATTCTGCGGGCTGTACTGGTTTGAATTGGTGATATCCGCACCAAACGCGTAGTTCGTGTAGAACGCGTCGCTGATGTCATCAACATGTGTGTTCCAAGCCGATCCATAGAGTTGGGTGGCAACTGATTCAGACGTGATCCAGCGGAGGATGCCATAGCGTGATACGGCATACGTCTTTGGGACCGTCGTGAACTTTACCATTTTGACACCTGGACGGTAGTTCACGTTCGCGCCGAGCGGCATGCTGGCGAGCGTGGCCGAAGAGATGTTCGCGACACTATTAAAGTTCGAGTACCAGCTAAAGTACACCTTGTCGTTCGGGAAGGCGTGGCGCTTGCAGTCCTTTCCGTAGTAATAGACCGCACTGTCTTCCTGGGTGTTGTTGTTTCCGTCACTTGGGAGCTTCACGAGTTGGCCGGTCGCATACGCACACCCTGCTGAAGAGACGAACTGGGCAACCGGATGGGTGTTCAGTGTGACGCCTCCTGCGACAGCAGTCAGGGTTGCGGCACCAACGGTTCCGGACTTAATCGTGAAGGTCGCCGTGCCTGACCCATCGGTTGTGGCTTGGGCTGGACTAATGACAGCAGCGCCAAAGTTTGCTGAAACCGTCACGACTTTTCCTGAGAGACCGACGTTTGCTGCGTTTCGCGCAACAACAGTGATCGTTCCTGTCTGGACGTTATCCGCCATGATCGTGGATGGGACGACGCCGACAAACGATTGGGACGCAGAAATGGTCGTATCAATTGGCGAGGTTGCCAAGGTGACTCCTTGGCTGTTTGCCGAACCGCTGTTGATCAAGACGCTTCCTGTGGCATCTGCATATCCTGACCCCATCACTTTGTAGTAATAGGTACCACCTGCAAGGGCGAATTTTACTTGGCCCGAAGAATCCGTCGTTGCATGAGCGTCATTTGCTCCAGAAACAGAAAGGTCATCCGCCTCCTGTGTATAGCCTGCGTTCGTGTAGAACGTGACGGTTGCTCCGTTAACGGCACCACCTCCGCTTGCGGTGATCGTCATGAGTTCATCACGCACCAAGCTTTTTGGCGTGCCGCTCATGTCGTTCAGTGATGTTGTAAGTCCTGTTGCGGTAAAGGACGTATCAACATATCCCGTTGATGAGAATGAGAGCGTGCAGTTCCCAGCGTCTGTCCGCAGGGCATAATTGTGGATCCCGGATCCTGTGTTCCATTCACCGAGGTAGACGTTGCTTCCGCAGTTGCTCAGTGATGGAGTGATGTTGGCGCTATACGCTGTTCCGGCATCGTTTTGCAACTTCACACGGAGGTTGTAGGCGCGTGCCATAGCTGTTGTGGCTTTTGGCAACGTCGAGTATGGCGTGTTAGCGCCGATGCGAACCCAATACGCGTTTGTGCCGTTGATCGTGGACTTGGTCCAGTTTGAAGGCGGCGTGAAACTGATTGAGGTCGTGCCATCACCACTCGGTACCGTAAAATCTGAACTTGGATTTGCGGTCAGGCTCAGTGTCGAAAACCCATCGAGGTTCAATACTGTGACTGGGCTTGAATAGGCATACGCTGCGGTGCCACTTGTGCCCCAGGTGCCCATGAGGAAGTACATCGCATCAGATGGGGATTGGAGACCCCAATAGCTGTAATCCGCAGAGCTTGCGCTGGCGATCGTCGTGTCATTCGTCGTTGCATCACCTGCCGCGACCGTTTGGTCAGCATAGCTGCCCGAAAACCAAAGTGCTTTATCAAACGTCGCATTCCCTTGCAGGGGTGCTGCAAATCCTTGCGAAGGGAGCATCATGACGAGCGCTGCGGCAAGTCCAAAGACTGTCGTGCGGGCTCGCATCATTGTTGCGTGTCGCATCATATAAAAAAGAAACAAAGAATTATAAGCTGATAGCACTATATCACAAGTTGCCGTGCGTATCAGCGCTTCATTGTTTTGTCGTTCGTTCCGTCCAGATCGAGAAGCGGCCTGTCGCTGGATCATCGTCTCCCTTGGCGCCGCCCTGTGTTGAGATCCAATGTGTCCCAAATTCGTCTTCGATTTCGACACGGACGCTGAATGCATCTTTGTTCGCAGTTTCGAGGGTGATTGGGACAAAGTAGCTCGCTGCATCAATGGCGCGCGCGGCAATTTGGCGGGCCGGTTTGTATTCCGTCCGTTCGCCATCAACCGTGATGGCATTGATGTAGACGTTTGTTGCGCCTGTATTCAGAAGCCGGATCCCACCGTTGTCTGGGACGGCAGTGATGGACACGTAATCAGTGATGCGCGCCTGACGATCGTTGATGACGTTTTGGGTGTACGCAAAATAACTCGCAAGAAATAGCGTCAGGATTTGCAGGACGAGGGACGCGTACTCAAAGCGGTTCATGCGTGCGTGAGTATAGCCTATTCTCCAGCAGCTTGCCCGAATGCTTCGTCTGCCGTATCCGCGTCAGCATCGGCCTTCGTTTTTTCGACGATGCCGTCAATGTGGTTCGGGGGAGCGTAGACGGTGTAGATTTTAAGATCGGTTTTTCCTGTGTTTGTAAAGTTGTGGGTCGTTCCAGGAGTCACGACGACGACATCGCCAGCCATGATGGGGGAGGTTTCGCCGTTCAAGATGGCTTCGCCGTTTCCGGAAAGGAAAAAGAGAGTTTGTTCGACGTGTTTATGTGTTTCGAGACCGACTTCTCCTCCTGGAGGGATGTTCATGATGACGAGTTGGCTATTTGCGCCGGTGAACAGGACTTTTCGGAAGTTTGTGTTTTCCATCGTCTCTTTTACGATATTCGTCATGTAGGGCATAGGGATTGTTGTTGAGACGCGTGATGCTGAAGGAGCGCATCCTGCGTCGAGAAGTGAAACGGCAATTAGGAGCGGGATGTATTTTTTCACATGTGGAGGTTAATAGACGTTCAGCGCTTCTCGGGTAGCAGGTCCAACCGTTCCGGTTGATGGGAGGCCGTGTGCAGATTGGAATGTATTCACGGCTTGTTGGGTGGTCGGACCGAATATCGCCGTGGAACTGACATCTGCAGGGAAGTATCCCAAACAACGGAGGAGGTCTTGAAGCGCGCGCACTTGTGGGCTTGAGCTGCCGCTTGCCATGTACTCTGTAAACGTGGTTGCGCTTGAGCAGACGGGTTCTGATGAGTGCTGCGTCGTCGAAACGTCGGCAGCGGTGATAGGAGCTCCAACGGTATAATCGACGAAGAACGAATCCCCGATATCATCGACGTTTGTACGCCAGTTCGTTCCGTAGAGGTCTGAAGCAAGTGATTCGCTTGTGACCCATCTGAGGACGGCCTCATCGGCTACGGCATAGACTTTCGGGTCCGTCTGAATTTTGACGAGTTTTACGCCTGGCTTGTAGGTTATGTTGCTTCCAAGGGGGATCGTTGCCATTTGACTGCCTGTCAGGATCTTGATCACTGGATATGCCTTATACCAACTGAAGAATACGCGTTCGTTCGGAAACGCATGGCGCAGGCCATCTAGACCCACGGCGTATACGGTGTGGCACGGGTCGTTTACCCCAGGGTTTCCCGTGCAGGAGAGTTTTAGCAAAGAATTGCTTTGGATGCTGAACGGCGAACCGATACGTACATTCGCGACAGCAATGTCCGAAACGGTCAGGTTGTTGGCAGTTCCTTGGGCGGTGGCGGTATTGAAGGTTGTCCGGTCTATATTTTTCTTGCACGTGTAGAACCACGTTTCATTGGTATCGAGAAGGGCGTTGCCGTTCCCATCCCCAGATATTGGGATGAGCGGCTCACAGTGGTCATCTGTCACACGGATATCATGCAAGGCAACCAGGCTCGGGTTTGTCACGGCATAGGTGTATGTTACCCAGCCTCCCCCAAGTGGTAGTTCGATAGGGTCGCTCTTTTTGGTGATGTGGATCAGTGGAAGTGATGCAATTGAGCCTGTAACCGCCACGATTTCTGTGGCTGTATCGATCGCCGTGAGGCCATTGGCGCGTCCGGTCACAATGACGGTGTTTTGGGTGGTTTGCGAGAGGGTCTGGGTGCATTGGTAGATCCAGGTCTCAGTCTGGTCGAGCTTCATGTCTGCATTGGCATCACCTTCCGCAAACGCCACACTAAGGCACTTGTTGTCCGTGATTGTGATGCCTGTCAATGGGGATGCTCCTAGGTTTGTGACGGCATATGTATAGGTCACGGTTCCTCCACCCACAGGCAGCGTAAGAGGTGCAGAGGTTTTTGTGACATTGATCTGCGGAGCGGCTGTTGATTCACCGACGAATACCTCTCCGATCGAGGTATCAATGGCGGCGACTCCATTTCCCAGACCCCGAGCGGTTGCGTAATTGACCGTGGTCTTTGCGAGGAACGTGGTGCATGTGTATGTCCATGTTTCATTTGGTTCCAGCCAGTGGTTGCTATTTACATCTCCAGACTGGAGCGAGACGTCTACACAGGTATCATCCGTCAATGTCACATTGGTTAGTGTCGCCCGTCCTGGATTTGTCACGGAATAGGTATAGACGATGTTTCCCGGCCCATCTGGAAGGGAAGTTGGATTCATGACCTGGCGGAGGTTGATCAGCGCCGTCTCAGTGGATGGGGAGTGGGGGAGCGTGACAGACGTGTTCAGGAGGACGGAGATATTGCTGTCGAGTCCATTGACGGTCGCGAGGTCTGGAAATGAGTCGCCATCCAGGTCGGCGACAATAATGCCGTTCGGTTCGGCTCCGACCGTAAAAGAGATCATCGGAGCGAGAGTTCCGTTGCCGTTATTGAGGAGAACGGAAATCGTTGCATCGTTGAGGTTTGCCGTTGCGACATCTAGAGACCCGTCACCGTTGAAATCCGCAGACACGATGCCTACGGGGCTATCTCCCACAGGATAGTTCACCGCTGCGGCAAATGTTCCGTTGCCGTTTCCAGGAAAGATAGTGACCGTGTTATCCGTATAATTCACGAACAAAAGATCCTGCGTGTCATTGGCATCGATGTCTGTGATTACCACGCTGGCCGGGTTCGCGCCCTCGGGAAAGTTCACCGCTGCGGCAAATGTTCCGTTGCCGTTATTGAAGAGGATGGATCCGGTGTCTTCGTCATAGTTTGACGTGACGATGTCTTTGTCTCCGTCACCGTCAAGATCAGCGGTTGCGACGAACGCGGGGCTAGCAGAACCGTTGCCCACGGCATAGTTCACGGCGGCGGCAAATGTCCCTAGGCCGGTTGTAAGGAGGACGGAGACGTCTGAAGATCCGAAGTTTGGGGTGATGATATCCTGGAAGCCGTCGCCGTTGAGATCAGCGCTGATAACGGTGTAGGGATTCGTTCCCACGGCATACAATGTTGCCGCTCCGAACGTGCCATTGCCATTGTTCGGGACGACGGAAATATCAGCACTGTCGAAATTGGCAGTGAGAATCTCCTTACTGCTGTTGCCGTTGATATCGACAGCGAAGACATAGTTGGGTGAGGTACCTCCTGACGGATAGCTAATCGGTGTTGCAAATGTCCCATTACCATTATTTTTTATTACCGCAAACGTATCATTGTCATACGTCGCTGCAGCAAAATCGACATCTCCATCGTTATCAAGGTCTGCGGATGTAAACGCAGTGACGGAGCCGACGGCATAGTTCACGGCAGGTTCGAATAAGGCTGCATGCGTCGCAGCGGGGAACGCAAGGAGCGCCACGCTGAAGGCTACGATCGTGGTAATACCAAAGCGATATGGTCTGCCTAATGAATTCTTTGCTGCGGATTTTGTTGCGGATGGGATTGTCATAGCCATTATGGATGAGCCCCAACGTCTGGGAATTGGGTGCCTGTTCCTGCATTAGGGAGCGTCGAGGTGGGGGAGGCGCTGTTCAGTTTTGCACGTGAGAGGGGACCAAAATATCCTGTCGCGGGAGAGATCTTGTTTGCTTTTTGCCACGCGATGACTGCGTTTTTGGTTGCCGCATCAAAGTGTCCTGTCGGAGCAGCGATTTTTAAGAAGTCGCTGTTGATGAGGATGATTTGGAGGGCGGTCACATCGGCTCCCGAGCTTCCGATCCCGAGATTGCGCTTGATCGTAAAGGAGGTCCCTGGAATGTTTTTTGACGGGATGAGGGCGGGGGCTGTGCTTGTTGCTAGCGTAGCTGTGTTGATGGCGCTCTCGTCTGATGTCAGGTCTGTAAATACAACCAGCCGTTGGGGGTACGCTTTTTTGGTTTCATCCCATTTGCCGTAGCAGGTGATGAGGTTCAGGTGCGCGCCGCCGTCAGAAGTGAATACGTCTGTCGCATCCGCCTCCGCATCAAAGATACCAACTCGTTGGACGACGAACGTTCGTAGTTTTCCTTTTTCATCGACAACCGTCATCGTATCGCCCTTGTGTAGCTTGTACAGGTTGTCGAACACGGCCGCTTTCCCGTTTAACCAAAAGCCACTATGGCCGTCGATGACAGCGCTTCCGGTTTCGCCGGCACGCGGACCGAGGTCAAACCAGCCGACGTCGGGGTGCCCTGGAGCGACATCCATTGCTCCGTCAGGCGTGAGACCGACAGAAACGATCGCCGCATCGAGTTTGATCGAGGGGATCTTTAATCGTCCAACAAGTCCAGCATTTGGAAGCGTTGGGACCGGGAGCTTATAGAAATTACCGATGAGATACAGAGAAACAAGCAGGCCGACCAGGACAACCGCAGATCCAATGATGACGATGATGAATAATTTCTTTTTCTTCTTTTTCCGGTCCTCTCGATACGCCCAGATGAGTAACGCCGTGGCTAAGACGGCGAACGCGACAATGACAGCGGCGATCGTGATGACCCAGGGGAGGGTATTATTCGTAACGGTCGCATCCGTATTTGGGAACACAGGCGCGCCCGTTGATGGGAGCGGTGGGATGCTCGGAAACCGAGGAAAGCTGATCGGAGGTGCGGCTGCGGTATTCGGAAAATTCGGAGGTTTTATGAGTTGTGGTATGGCGACGACGACCGTGGACGGGGCGTATCCGATCGCCGTCAGCCCGTTTGCGCTCCCTTCAACGGTAACAGTGCTGATGGTGGTTTTTGTGACGTCTAACCGACAGAGGTATGTCCATGTCTCTTCTGGGTCAAGGACATGGTTGCTATTCGTGTCGCCGGATGGGCCCGAGATTGATTTGCAGGTATCGCTTGCAACGCTCACGTACGACAGCGGGGTGACGCCTGGGTTCGTGACGATGTAGGTGTAGGTCACCTCACCGCCACGAAACGGCAAGATGAATTGGTCCGGTTTTTGGATGACATGAATCAACGGTGGTGGGAGGGGTACACCTACAACAACCGTCGCAACGGCGTTCCCAACCGCTTGGAGGTCGTTTGCGTGGCCGGTTGCGGTTGCAAGACTTGTCGTCGTTTGTCCTACTTTTGTTATGCATCGGTAGGTCCAGGTTTCATCGACGTCCAATTTAAAATCGCCATTGGTATCGCCTGAGCTGTACTCCACCTTTGCGCACTTATCATCAGCAACTGTCACGTCGCTCATGGGGACGGTTCCAACGTTTAAGACGGTGTAGGTGTAGGTAACGGAGCCGGGGCCTGCAGATAAGGCGAGCGGATTGGGGACGTTTTTGATGGAAATTAGCGGGGGAGCTGCGATAAATGTCGCTTTCCAATCGGGCACGAGCGGGGGATACACGCACGTGGCTTTGGTGATGATGCTGTCGTTTAGCGTCACGGAACCCTTTTGAACGAGGATGCGGCCTTCCACATTCGTGCCTGCGCGAAGCGATGCAGAAGACACTGCTAAAATATTCCCCTTGAAGGTTGAGTTCGTGCCAATGGTTGCCGAGCCACCGACTTGCCAAAAGACGTTGCACGCCTGTGCGCCACCTGTAAGAACCACGGTACTATGTTCTGTCGTGACGAGCCCGGATGCTGTCTGAAAAATAAAAATGGCAGATGGGTCGCCTTGGGCATCGAGCGTCAGCGTCCCGTTTACCACAAATGCCCCGTCTTCGGAGTCGTAGACCCCTGGATTTTTAACCGTCCCTCCGAGCTCTGAGGCGATGGTCGTCCGTGCCCGTTTGGAAATATCGCTGTATGCCGTTGCCAGGTCGGTCTGGGCTTGGGTCGAGATTTGGTCGGCGGCATGCTCGGCCCCATTTATGACCCCTGGAGGAAATCCTGTTGCAGGAGCTGCTGAAGATGAACCAATGTTTCCGTTGATGATGCTTGAACCTGTATTCGTGATTGTCGAACCAGCTAAGACAGCAAACCCATCGGCAGTGCCAAGGTCGACTAACAACGGACCCGCGGCAGAGGCGTTGTGGCCGCCTACGAGCATGAGGAGCGCGAGAGGGGCGATGAGCGCTCGGAAAAATCTGTTCATAGCAGGTCCTAAAAAAAATTATTTGACCAAGTCTGTAAAAACAACGAGGCGTTTGTTGTAGCGTTTCTGGAGCTTGTTCCAGACACCGGTGCACGTCACGAGGTTCAAGTGGCTTCCACCATCACCCGATACGAATACCTCTGGGACGTTGGCATCAAAATTATAAATACGGGTTTCCCGTACAACGAACGTTTTAACTTCCCCTTGGCTATCTACAGTGCTCAAGCGGTCTCCTTTTTGTAGGGTATGCAATTGGTCAAATACAGTCCCACCCTTAAACCCGATGTGTCCATCAATCACCGCGCTGCCGGATTCCCCTGGACGTGGCCCACGGTTGTACCATGCGACATCGAAGCGGTTGCTTGGTACGCCCATTGCGCCGTCAGGGGTGAGGCCAACGCTCCGGATGAGGGCGTTCACATGGATGCGTGGTATTTGCAAACGCAGAGGGAGCTTTTCTGTTGGGACGATGAGCGTGTGGGATGCCGCTGCTTGGGCGATTGGGATCAAACCCTTGTATTCCAGACCTGGATCATTGATGCCAATTGCGAATCGTACGGCTGCGAATTGACAGAGGACCAGCGTTGCGATGATGTAGGCTGCTGGTGCGAGGAGTGACCAAATCCGTCGTAAGACTGTTTTTGTTCTTGCAAAGCTCGCTGTTGCGTTTCGCCGTTTTCTCGAAAGAGCCGGACGCGCACCCGTCCGGCTCTTTGTCTTCTTTCGTTTTGCGGTATTGTTTAGGATACGCGTTTCCGATGAGTGAGTGCGAACACGAGGATGGATGCGATGAACGCACCAGCCGCAAGGACGATCCATTTCGCGAATTCATTCCCTGGACCAAAACCCGTGTTCGGCAAATTTGGCACTGGAGTTCCTGTATCCGGAAGACTTGGTGCTGGAGTTGGGACGAGAGCTGGGGAAACGACAACGTTGGCGACAGCGACATCGGTGACCGTTAGGCCGTTGCCCTGGCCGGTTGCTGTCGCGGTATTTGTGGTTGTCTGCGTCATCTGGACGTTGCAGGCGTAGATCCATGATTCAGCTGTATCAAGCAATCCGTTGCCATTCGCATCCCCAGAGATCACGTTTACGGGGCCACATTTGTCGTCCGTCACGCCGACGCCACTAAGTGGAATCGTACCCGGGTTTGTTACGGCGTACGTGTATGTCACTCGACCACCAGGAGCAGCCATAACGATAGGCACTGGCTTTTTGACGATATGGATCAGTGGTGGAATCCCCTGACCTGCGACGGTGACTGTCGCAAGTGCCGTGTCAATCGCCGTCAAACCGTTCGCATGGCCGATTGCAATAGCTGTATTCGTCGATGTGACTGGAACATTTGCGCTACAGGTGTAGGTCCATGTTTCGTTTGACTGGAGAAGAGAATCTCCGTTTGAATCACCAGAAATCCGCGTCACAGGGGAACACTTATCATCTGTCACCGTAACGCCGGAGTAAATGGAAGCGTGAGGGGGTTCGGTGTTTTGATGATATGGATCAATGGCGGCACAACAGGTACGCCGACGAATACTTCGGCAATCGCCGTGTCAACCGTTGCCATCCCGTTCCCTTCACCGCGAGCAGTCGCGTAGTTGACGGTGGTTTGGGAGAGGGTTGTTGTGCAGGAATACAGCCATGTTTCGCTTGTTTCGAGCCATCCGTTGCTGTTCGTGTCACCAGAAAGGAACGTCACGTTGCTGCATTTGTCGTCCGTAAGCGTTACGTTGTTTATCGTGATCTGGCCATGGTTTGTGACCGTATAGTTATAGGTGACTGGGCCAGGTCCGGCTTGCAGGTTTAAGGGGGTTGGTACTTTTCGTACTGCAATAAGTGGTGGGACTGTGGATGATGGAGGTGGGGTCACCGTGCACGATGGGACGGTAATCGTGTCCGTATCTGTTGTAACAGTTCCTCCAAATGCCAAGGAGCGCCCAATCCAAGTGGTGTTTGCTCCCACTGTTACGCCTGCGTTTCCGATGATTGTACCGGCAAAAGAGGTGTTAGCAGCGAGTGTTGTTGCTGCTGAAGGTGTCCAGAATACGTCACATGCCGAAGCGCCCGTCAACGTGACGACTGCTCCTGCTGTCGATGTCAATGCACCAACAGGTCGGAAAATGAACGTCCCGCTGCCGCTTAATGTGAGAGGCCCGCCGACATCCATTGCTCCCGAACTGCAATACACGCCAGGGGCGTATACGCCGATCGGGCCATGCGTGACGTCTGTGGAGAGGTTGATCGCTCCAGGCGCAAACGTGAACGTACACGGTTGTGCTGCCAATGCAGATAACGCATTGCCTTGGTCAACGCCGGCTGTTGCGTACGGCGCACCGGAACCGTAGTTCGTGTGGACGCCAGCTGGGACGACTGCTGGGCCTGTGGTAAACCCAATGTCTCCATTAATCGTTGTACCCGGCACCGTGTTGGTGTAGGTATTCGCGAGGACGCCATAGCTCGCAGCCGCACCAAGAGACGGCGTTGTCGCCGCTTGGGCAATTGGTGCTGCCAAAAGAAAAAGCAGCATGGCCGGCACGTATCTGGCCTTAAAGAACACGTTCATACATCTTTCAATGTGTATCCCCAAATGATGATGGTGGGGTTTATTTAATCAAAGCACTAACCCCAGAATAGCACATCTCTCTATGTTGCGGACAAAATCGTGTCAAGGAGATATAAAAAAACACGAACCCTGTGTCCGTGTTTTTTGCTTCTGATTATTTTATGGAGCGCAACACGACCGCAGCGACTTCGAGGCAGAGGAGTGATGCGCCTGCCATGATGGCGATTTTCTTGACGATCCATTTTGGATCCGTGCCACCAAAGACGACGGCACTGACTTGTGTCGGCACGACAAAGCCAAGCCAGAAGAAACCGGCGATGCCATAGGTGCTCCATTCTGATGGGAGGCCACCCATCATCAACCCGAGGACGACGGTTGTGACGATCGTTACAAGGAACTGTGTGGCGTACAATGGCATCATCTTTTTCATCATGGCCTGCTGGACGTCTTTTGAAAGTTTGTCAAAGCCGTGGATTTTTCCCCACAGGCCGCCGAATAACGGACCGTACCAAATGAACCCGATTATAAATTGAAGGACGGTTGCGATGAGGACTGCGAGGATGTTGATGTTCATATTACTGAAGAGGGGAGAAAATAAGTGAGAAAATGAGTCGTTCTGTCTTATGAGAGATAGCTCGGCATATTGCGTACAAAATGGCAGGTGTACCCGCCTGGATTGTGCTGGAGATAGTCCTGGTGCATTTCTTCAGCCTTCTCAAAGTGCTTCAACGATTCCACGGTCGTCGCGATGCGGTTTGGCCAACGGCCTGATTTGTCGACAAGCTGGATAAATGCTTCCGCCTCTTTCCGTTCCTCTTCATCCGTCACAAAGATCGCGGAACGATATGATGTCCCAACGTCATTGCCCTGTCGGTTCAATGTGGACGGGTCATGGATACGGAAGAAGAAGTCGAGCAGTTCCTTATATGTGATTTTTGATGGATCATACGTGATTTGGAGCGCTTCGGCGTGCCCCGGATGGTTGTCGTACGTCGGATGCTCGTTTTCGCCTCCGGTGTATCCCGTTTCTGTATCGATCACCCCTGGCAATTTGCGGAACAGTTCTTCGAGCCCCCAAAAACACCCACCAGCAAACACAGCTTGTTTTGTATCCATAGATAGGGGAAGCATAACATACGTTGACAAAAACCGGTTTTTTTGGTTTTCTAGCTGGCGTCATACGAAAGAAGACGAGGAGTGCTGTGGGAGATATTGAACGTGTGTTCTTTGCGGAAATCGATGCGGGTTGCATCTACCATCCGAAGCCTGGGTGTGTACATCCATCAGATGAGAAAGAGGCGCAGTTCATCAGTTCATTGACGAACAGGAGGTGCAACTTTCATGCGCCAGCGCTGGACATCGATTACCCGATGCGTCTTGAGAAGCTCGACGACAAGACCACGTGTGTCGAGATTCACATTCCGAAGCCCGAGGAGCGCGCAGGGCTTATGCTCATGGATGCGCTTGTGCAGAGCGGGATCACTAACAAGGAACTCGCGTATGCACAGCTCGAGGAGTACGAGGCGGGGGTTTCTCCCATCGTCTTGCCGCTCAGCGTCCCTGCACGCATCGTCCCCTCGAGTACCGCTGGACACTTCCACTTCTACATCGACCACGAGATGGAGTGGCTGGTGTACAAGCAGCTTCTCACGGCGCTCTACCGCGCGGGAGTGATTGGGGAGGATTTCTATGGGATGTCAGTCGAGTGGAAGGTGAGCTTCCTCCTGATGCCGGGACTCACAAAGGAAAACCTCAAAATCATTCTCCACGCGGGGGCGACTTCTCATCAGCCTTGAACAAATGTTCGAGGCTTTTTTATTCTTCAGCGATGGATACAGCCAACGAAGCAACACGGTCGCCGTTTTCCTTCGACGATCTCTGTGCGCAGTCGTTGGATATGGTGGGCTCTTGTTTCCGCCTTCTTTACGGAGATAACCCAACAGATCCACTCATTCCGAGCGAGCGGTGTAAGCGTCTTCCAAGCAGTTTGAGCTGCTGGAGAAGACGTGAGCGCTTTTCGCAAATCCGTTGGCACGGTGTGGACCGGGGGTCTTGGTTCTTTTTTGGTCATGGAAAAGGTATCTCAAAGTGAGGGTCGTTTTACGCACAGAACTATTCTATAAAAAATCCAAAAGATAAACGCGCCAAGTGTGTTTGCAAACAGGTCCCACCAGGTATCTGTGCCGGTTAATCGGGTGAGGTGGAGTTCGACTGTCGCGAGCTCAAAGAGTTCGTTTGTGACACCAAGCATGCAGACGCAGGCAAACAGGCTCATCGCTTCGATAAGCCACGTCATCTTCCAGTTCATCTGCTTTTTTACAGACAGCCACAACAATCCCGTAAAGACGCCTCCACCAATCAGATGCGTCGTGAATGACGTGTTATGCCCGTGAATGAGTGGAGAGGGGAGCTGCCACGAAATGAAATACAGGACACACGCGACTAAGAGGATGCCGTCCCGCTTGAATTGTTTTCCTGTCGCGATCTGAATAAATGCGGGGAACAGCGCGTAGACAAGAATGGGAACGACGATCGATAGCGCAAGGAAGAACATGACGGATCCCTAGCTCGTAAGGAAGGCGAGTTTCAAAAAGGCGACAAGCATGATGAGAGCTAAAAAGCCCACGGTTGTGATCAAGAGAGAGACGGCTTCCTTCTTTTTGCCATCAAGATACCAAAGCACTGGGCGACCAATCACAAGAGAGCCTGTCACAGAGGCGGAGACGACAAGCAGAAGGATCATTGCCATTGGAATCAAAACCGTATTTTCGGCCTTCGCAAAAATATGAGGTGTATAGAACATAAACGACGAGACGAGCGCGATGTATAGCGCGGTACCGATGGCGTTCAGCCCAGCCCATTTCAGGATAGATTTTTTCATATATTCCCACTGTACCACCCGATCCTCTTTCCACAAACAACGGGGGCTCCACTCGTTCGAGCCTTGGATGGAGTATATTTCTTCATTTGATATCCACCTGCTAAAATCAACCTATTATGAGAAAGATCATCACCACAACATTTGTCACGATGGATGGCGTCATGCAGGCGCCGGGCGGACCGCAGGAGGATACTTCTGGCGGTTTTGCCTATGGAGGTTGGCAAGCTGGATGGGACGATGACATAACAGGGAAGGTCATCGAGGAGTTCATGACGATTCCGTTTGAGATGCTCCTGGGAAGACGCACCTATGAGATCTTTGCTGGGTACTGGCCTGATCATCCAGAAATTGAGCTCATCGCGAAGCCGTTCAACAGCACAAAGAAGTACGTTGTCTCACATGAATCCATTCCACTTCCTTGGAATAATTCCGAGCTTGTCACGGGAGATGTCGTTGCGGAAATACAAAAGCTTAAAAAACTCGATGGTCCCGACCTGTGGGTGTGGGGGAGTGGGAACCTTATTCAAACGCTTCTCAAAAATAATCTCATCGATCGGATGCACATCTGGATCCATCCCGTGACGATTGGCACGGGCAAGAAATTATTCGCCGACGGTACACAACCAAAGCAGTTTAAACTCGTTGATTCAAAAATTTCCACCAGGGGAGTCATCTTTGCAACGTATGAATCGGATGGAGAACTGAAAACGGGTTCAATGGTGGATTAAAGTCAAAGAGAGAAGATCAGCGAGGCCATGCCAGTGGCAATGTGCCTGTGAACGGGTAACTACCGAACAGCACATCTGCAATTCCTTCGCCTTCGCTGCCTGGAAGCCAAGCGGCGACGATTGCATCCCACTTGTTCGACTCAGGTGGAAGTTCGAGCGGCCGGCCCGAGACGATCACGACGACGAGTCGCTGGCTGACGGCGCGGACCCGATCGATTGTCGCGAGATCCGTGGCGCTCAGGGATGGATGCGCATTGTCGCCGACACCCTCCGCATAGGGTGTTTCTCCGACGACGGCGATCCCGATATTCGCTTTGCTTGAAACGATGCCGAACGATCCATCGAGGCTGTAGTCTACTGTGGTTGATGACGATACCGCCGCCTTGATTCCATCCAGGATGGTCGTACCAGGGACCCAGTTACCCTCTATCCCTTGCCACTCCACGGTCCAACCGCCCATTTGGCGTCCCAAATTACTCGCGACCGACCCGGCGACAATAATGCGATTGATGTTCGGAGAGAGCGGGAGCGTCTTGTTCTTGTTTTGCAGTTGCACTAAAGATTTGCGCACAGCCTCACGCGCGATGGCACGATGAGCGTCGGATCCGACGCTGGCTAGGCTTGAACCGTCTGCAGTTGGTTGTTCGAATAGACCAGCAGCGAATTTGGCGCGAAGGATACGCCGGACCGCGTCATCGAGACGTGCAGATGAAATGTCACCGCTCTTGAGTGCCCGCCCAACGTATCCAACGAATGATTTGTAATCGAACGGAAGCATGACCATATCAACACCTGCATTGATCGCCGTGACGACGGCGTGATATTCCCCACCGGGGATCATGTATACGCCATACCAATCGGAGACGACCATGCCACGAAAGCCGAGCTCCTCTTTCAGGACGTCCGTCAAGAGATGATGGTTTGTCGAGAGCTTGGCGCCCTTCCAGCTATTCAGTCCCACGAGGACAACCGGGGCGCCGGCTTCGATCGCTGCCTGGAAAGGTGGGAGTTCGACGCGCCGCATTGTTGTTTCGTCCTCCGTCGTCGTACCTTGATCGATTTTGTAATCTTCATTTGTTGCGCTGCCCCAAACCATCGCACCAGCTCCCAAGTACGCTTTCATCGTAACGATGGCTCGCGCATCCATGGAAGAGGTTGCCTGCATGCCTTCAACATAGGCGCGACCTAAGCTCGTGACGAGGTCGGTTGAAGAGCCGAACGTTTCATAGACGCGTCCCCATCGGGTGTCCTGAACCACATTGATGTCCGGTCCAAAGTTCCAATGGATACCCGTGGCAAGCATTTCTTCCGTTGTCGCCTGAGCCACACGATAGACCAGGTCAGGATCTTGACTGGCGCCCAACCCGATGGCATGCGGAAACACGGTCGCGCCGATGACATTGGCATGGCCATGTATTGCATCAACGCCATACAGGAGCGGGATACCTAAACGGGTCGCCTGTGCGCGCGCTTGGAAGCTGCGCACCATTTCTAACCAAGATGCTGGTGTGTTCGGCGTCGGATATCCGCCTCCACCGCTCAACATCCCGCCAAGGCCATAGCTCGTAATATCGTTCAGGTCATGCACGCTATTCTTCTCAACCAACGCGAGTTGCCCGATCTTCTCCGCTTCAGTCATGTGGCTCAGCAGATCCTCGATTCGCTCGTCCACGGGCACATCGATTCGACGATAGGGCGCATCAGCAGGAGCGCATTCAGGTTTGCAGGTTTTGAGGAGTGGAACGGCGAGCTGTGTGCGAGATATGAAGAGCCAGAGGCCGACTATCACAGCTACGCCCATGACCACGCCACCCAAAAGACGAATGCGCGTACGCGTGAGAGAACGTATCCATTTTTGAGAATTCATAATCTACGATCATCCTAGCACAGTTCAGAGTCTTCTTTATGAACAAAAAAACCACGGATACACGTGGTTCTTTCATTGGCAGGGGCGGGGGGAATCGAACCCACGTTGCTGGTTTTGGAGACCAGCGTCCTACCATTGAACGACGCCCCTATGGGTTTATTTGTCGCGGGGAGAGTACCAAAACATGCGGAAATGGGCAAGAGTTGCCGGCGAGGAATTGTGCTACTATGTTCTTCATATGAAGTATTCCGTTTCTTTGGCAGGTGCCATGATTGCATTGGTGGGTCTTTTTGGTGCTGGGTGCGCCTCGACGCCATCGCAACAAACCCAACAAGAGCAGCAGGCAAAGCCACAGGTCCGCATTACAGGCTGTGAGCCGAAAGCGATTGCGATCCAGGAGCCCGCGGCAAACGCGACGGTTAAGATGCCGTTTGATGTAAAAGTTCAGATCCATAATGGGATCCACAAGGATTGCCGTTGGGGGTTGTTTGAAGGGCAAGCTGGAAGCCTGACGTTGCAAGATGAAAAGGGGACGATTCTTGGGCGTGGGATCCTCGCGACGGATGAGGATTGGATGACGGATGAACAGGTTGGGTTTAATGGGATGGTCCATCCCGTGCCAGGAACAACCGCACAGGGGAAGCTCACACTCGTGATTTCTGAAGACGACCCAAGCGGGCAAAAAGATCCGCAAGCGATCATGGTGCCGCTTATTGTGACGCCGTAGCTTTTTTCCACTGTACGATTTCGCCGGCGCGACGTTCTGTTGCGTCGGCGTTTCGTAATGCGGCAATTTGTGCACGTGTCACGAGTTGGTAGTGTGGGACGTCATCAAGGGCGAGGGCGATGTCCCACAGGTCTTCTTCGCTTGTGGCCCAGCCGATATGGTCGAACCGCGCCAGGTCCATGGGGCGTGAGTAGGATCGTAATGTCTTGTGTCCGTTATCATCCGTGTATTCGTGGAAGTACGAGAGGGCGAGTTCACGGAGGGTGCGATAGACCGGATCACGATAGCGGAGCACGGCGTGGTTTGTTTTTGAGACGGCACCCCAGCAGCCATAGCGTTTGTAGAGTGCGATCACGTGATCAAAGTCATGCTCTGCCGACGTCAGGTCCAGCAAGAGTGGGCGTTCTCCCTGGAGACGGAGTGCGAGTGCAGCAAGCATTGCGCCTTCGATACAGTGCGCGCGTTTTTCTCTCATGACCCGACGTGGAGACAGATACGTATCTCCATCCGGTTCAAAGTTGTAGGGGATCGCGTCCAAATAATCTTGGATTTTTTTTGGGGAGCTGAGAGTGCGCAGGTTGCGGAGTTCGTCGCGCGTGAGTCCGAACATACAGGTTACGCGATGAGATCAAGAACTCTTTCAATCGCGGGTTGTATCACGTAGATGACGAGTAATGAAAGGGATCCCCATGCAAGGACATGGAAGATGTCGGTAAAACGCGCAATGTTCAAAATACCACCGTCGTAATGCCACAGGCGGCGGTGGAAGAATTTGAGGAAAAACAACCCTGTAATGAGTTCAAGCGATGCAAGGAGAAGCCCGAATAAAAATCCTTCGAGGATAATAGGCATCCCTGCCAGATAGTGGTGGAGGCTGAGGGCGAAGAGCGCACCAATCCCGTAGACGGGGCAAAGCGGTATCGGTAAAAAGTTTCCACTCTTGAATTTCTTTGCATCAATCGAGCGCACGCTTGTATCGATCATCCAGCCGACGAAGCTGTAGAGGAGGAACGCGACGAGCGCTTCAAAGACGGACATACGCGGAGTATAGCAGCATCGTGATATTTATTTGACGATACGGACAAGCGCGTTTGGATAGAGGATGAATCGCGTCCCGAATTGCCGTTTAAAGCGGGAGAAACCTTCCCAATCGCGCGGATCCGTTGGTCCACGGAAGACGTCGAAGTCGAGATAGCGCCATCCTTTTTGGATCGCATCCTGGAACCAATGATCAATGAGGCCATAATTGACCGAAGAATGTTTTGCCTCTTTGGTGTAAAACGCGATGAGATGGACCGACGTGCGCGCTTCAGGGATATCAAGCACGACAAGTCCTGCAATCGCCTTCCCATCCGGAGCTGTTGCAAGCCAGTAATGCATCAGCTTCCCATGCGCCTCTGCTTTGCGGCGCAGCATCCATACGAACAGTCCTTTGAGCATCCGGCTGACCGTCCCGTGCCGATAGGCCGCTGCGAAGGTTTCGAGATCCGTTTCGGTGATCTCTGCATCTGGTGCAGCGAGCCATCGTTTGCGGTGACGCTGCGCATGCGCCGTCCATTGGCGCCAGTAGTCTCCTGAGGTCTGTACCGGCGCGTATCCTGTTTTTCTGAAATTTGGCATGTAGATTGGGCGATGCCATCCAGAAGGGATGTCCATGCGCGAAAGTGTCTGCCAAAAAACGATACGACGGCCACGTCCGTATTCAAGCGTCGGCTCTGTATCCCCGTAATACATTTCAAATCGGAGCGGACCGGAACGCCAACGACGTCCGGCAAACCCCTCTCCCTGTAAAAAGAGTTGGCCAGGATGTGTCAGTACTTCTCGCGCTACCAGTGCAGGAACCGCATGGTAGGGGAGGAAGTCTGGGGGGATCGGATCGCCTTGGCCGCCGCAGCCGAAGGTGCGGAATAACCCAAGGTGGTTATATTTGTATCTCCAGCGTTTACGCCACGAAAAAAATGTGGCGACGGTTTCCATGGCAGCCGGTTTCTTGAAGACGTTTGCCAAAAAATAGCCGTCTGGCCCAAGGAGTGTTTGGATTCTTGATAAGAACACCGGGTCTTCAATGAGTGGAGACGGTTCACTCCCTCGATATAAGTCAAAGAGGATGAGGTCAAACGTCCCAGATATCTGCGTGATGACGACGGCGGCATCACCAATACGTAGTTCCGCGAGTTCGTTCGGCGCATGGAGCTTGAGTTGTTTTGCGAGGTTGACCATCTCGGGATCCCATTCGACCGCCGTGATCCGTGCGGAAGGGAACCTCTTACAGATCAGGTGGTTCGCGCCACCTGCACCATAGCCGAGAAGCAAAACACGTTTGATGGTGGCATGTTTTGGGATGGTGCGTAGCGCCTTCCGCCACATCGTATCGATATAGGGTCCGGTCTGGAAGTATGCGTTCACCGTCACGACGGGACGTCCAAAACTTCGTTTGAGTTGGAGCGAGCCATTTTTTTCTGAATCATACGTTCCTGTCCGGAACCGGTGCAGCCACATAGATAGTGCAAATGCTATCGCGGAAGGGCCTCATGGGCAACATGGACACCGTCTGCGTTCTCTTGTACCTTGGTAGGTAAGACCGCCCCGGCGGCACTTTGCTGTCTATTTTTATATGCAAGACCACATTGTTATCAAGGGTGCTCGTGAGCACAACCTCAAAAACATCTCATTGAAGTTGCCACGCAACAAGATGATTGTGTTTACTGGCTTGTCAGGTTCTGGCAAGTCGAGTTTGGCGTTCGATACCATCTTCGCGGAAGGCCAACGCCGCTACGTCGAGTCACTCTCCGCCTACGCGCGGCAATTCCTTGGGCAGATGGACAAACCAGACGTCGATGAGATTGAAGGTCTCTCGCCGGCAATTTCGATTGACCAAAAGGCGCACAGCGCAAACCCGCGCTCAACGGTCGCGACCATCACGGAAATCTACGACTATCTTCGTGTCTTGTACGCACGTATCGGCCATCCGCATTGTCCGATCGACGGCAAACCGATCCGGAAGATGACGGTTGAGGAAATGGTTGATGTCATCTTGAAGCGGACGGTCGAAATCCACTCTGTCCCGGATGAAATCAAAAAGCGGAAGAAAGCGGCAGACACACATGAGATCGTGATCCTTGCGCCAATTGTCCGCGGTCGTAAAGGAGAGTATCACCAGCTGTTACAAGATTTGTATGAGAGTGGGTTTTTGGAAGTCCGCCTTGATGGCAAGTTCCAATCGTTGCGCGGCAAAGTGAATTTGAGCCGGTACCAGCAACATACGATTGAGCTCGTCGTCGACCGTGTCCCCCTCGCGTGGCCGGTTGAAGGAAACAAAGCGTTGCGAAGTCGCGTTGCAGAAGCGATCGAAATCGGGCTCGACCGCGCGAGCGATACAGTCATCGCAATCTTGGATGATGGTACGGAACATTTGATGTCCACGCGCTTTTCGTGCCCTGAACACGATTTCGCGTTCCCAGAAATTGAGCCGCGTCTCTTCTCGTTCAACTCCCCATACGGTGCCTGTCCAACGTGTAACGGTCTTGGCACAAAGTTTCTTTTCTCTGATGAGATTTGTGATGCGTGCCACGGCGCGCGTCTCAAGACGGAAGCGCTGCACGTTCTCGTTGGTGGTAAGAGTATCGTTGATTGCACCTCGCTTGCGATTGACCACGCGGATGAGTTTTTGACATTGCTTGAACTGAATGAGACAGAGTCGAAAATCGCAGAGCCGATTTTGAAGGAAATTTTGTCGCGCATACAGTTCATGCTTGATGTTGGTTTGCATTATATTAGCTTGAATCGCATGGCTGGCTCGTTGTCTGGCGGCGAAGCGCAACGCATCCGTCTCGCGTCCCAAATTGGGTCGCGTCTTGTTGGCGCGTTATACGTCCTCGACGAACCGACGATTGGTCTTCATCAACGCGACAATACGAAGCTTGTTGAGACGCTTGAGAAATTGCGTGACGCAGGAAACACGATCATCGTCGTTGAACACGATGAAGACACGATTGCGGCCGCGGATTATCTTGTCGATATCGGTCCTGGAGCAGGAAAACATGGCGGCCACATCGTTGCAGAAGGCGAGATGCCCCAGGTACTGCAAAATAAAGATAGCCTCACCTGTGCGTATCTTCGTCGCGATAAAGTGATTCCGTATCCAAAGAAACGTCGCGGGGATGGAAAGGAACATATCGTGATCCGCAAAGCGGCGGAGAATAACTTGAAGAATGTCACGGTCAAAATTCCGTTGAAGCGATTTGTTGCGGTCACAGGCGTGTCAGGTTCTGGGAAGTCGACACTCATGATCGACATTTTGTATCGTGCGATGGCACATCGGCTGCATGGCTCGATGGCAAAACCAGGGAAGCATGACAGCATCGAAGGGATTGATTGGATCGATAAGATCGTTGACGTTGACCAATCGCCAATCGGACGTACGCCTCGTTCAAACCCAGCGACGTATACTGGAATTTGGAACCACGTTCGTGATCTGTTTTCTCTCACAGCAGAAGCGCGCGCTCGCGGGTACAAAGTTGGACGTTTCTCGTTCAACGTCCCTGGCGGACGCTGCGAGCACTGCGAAGGCAACGGTCAGATCGCGATTGAGATGCACTTTTTGCCAACGGTGTACGTCCCATGTGACGTGTGTAAAGGAAAACGATTTGATCGCGAAACACTCGAAGTAAAATATCGCGAGAAACATATTGCAGATGTCCTCTCGATGACGGTCGAAGAGGCAACGGTGTTCTTCCGGGACATCCCAGCCATTTACGATCGTTGTAAGATCATGGAAGAAGTCGGTCTTGGCTATATTGAACTTGGCCAATCAGCAACGACGCTCTCTGGTGGTGAAGCGCAACGTATCAAGCTCGCAACGGAACTCGCGCGTCGCGATACGGGCAAGACATTTTATCTCCTTGATGAGCCAACAACCGGTCTCCACTTTGATGACATTCGCAAGTTGCTAGATGTGCTTCATCGTCTCGTTTCTCGTGGCAATACCGTTGCCGTCATCGAGCACAACCTCGACGTGATCAAGAATGCTGATTGGATCATCGACATGGGTCCAGAAGGCGGAGACAACGGAGGAAGGGTGGTCGCGCAGGGAACACCGGAAGATGTGGCGAAGAATCCTGCGAGCGCGACGGGGCAGTATTTGAAGAAATTGTTGAAATAAAAAATCCCGCTGTCAGCGGGAAGGGGAGGGTTTGCCTGGAGAGGATCCTCTGGCGGAGGGTGCGGGAGGCGGGATTGATTTTCCGAATGTGGCGTTGAGTCCGGACTCAACGACTTTGCCCTTGCCGAACGGGCGCACATCCCAGCCGATGCGTTTGAGCTGTTCCGTCCAGAGCAAGCTCTCGCTATTGTAGTGCGCTGTCTGAAGGGGTGTGTCCCAGGTGAGTGCATCACCAGACCTGTAGCTGTGAGATGCCGTAAAACGGATCGTCAGCATCTCCTTGTCGATCACGATGCGTTCGATCCGGAGCCGGTTGTAGCCTTCTGTGTGGAGTGTTGCGAGACGTTTCTCGTCTGCTTCCATGTCACCTCCAAATGTACGTTGAGGCTCAACTCCATCAGTGAATGGGGGATGTGTCAAGAAATAAAAATCCCTGCACCATTTGGTGCAGGGCAAGCCCCTTGGCCTGTACCGAATGGTACAAGGGTCACGACCTGAGGAGGTTGTCGAACTCACGGTTCGTTCGGGCAAAGAGCGCGTTGTGGTAGCGCGGGTCTGTGGGTGCGATGTGCGCACGTTGCAGTTCAGACTCGCGGCTGCGGAAGACATCCGACGGGATGAGGATATCGCGCGGGTCTTGCGGGAGCGCAGCCTTCCTTGTCTTGAAATACGGGACGAGGTGGTCGAGGCGTGCCGGATGTATGAGGAGGATACCAGTGTATTTCGTCACGACGTCAAACAGCGGATTCCTCTTGTATCCAACCGCCAGAAGCCACTGGATCATCGGCATGAGCTTCTCGCTGTGTTCGATCAGCTCAGGACGGAACAGGACGAACGAGAAGGCATAGTCTTTCAACATGCCAACGGCGTTGCCTGAGAGCGCATGCGCCGCCCGTAAGACATCGTCGCGCGAATCCTCCGCCTTCATCTTCTCTACCGTCTTCTTGATGACGGGGATTTCCATCCGGACATCTTCGTCTGGGTGGCGGATTTTGAATGAGATGACAGCCGCCATTTCCTTGGCCTCCGTCGCCGCCGTCTTTTGTGCTTTCTCAATCTCGTGTGCCCGTATTCGGGGTACGAGTTGCAACGGAGGTGGTTTTGGAGGAGGAGCTGGTGGTTTCGGTAGCTTGGCAGGCTCTTTCTGCGTTGGCTGCGGAGGCTCTATCAGTTGTTTTGGTTCTTGTATCGGTTCCGGGATCGGTTCTTTGACGACGAGATCGCGTAGCCGGATGGCGCGCTTGTCTTCGGTGAAGTTGGGGAGCAGGTGAAGATGCGCGATGAGCATCTTTTTCCGTTTCACCATGTCTGCATGCCAGGCAAAGATCGTGCCCTCGTCTTCGAACACGGACTTCGGCCGATGGTAAAGTGCCTTGATGGCAAATTCTGCATTCTCGACGGTGATGAGCGCAGCGAGTGCCGGTTCGATCTTGGCCGCGTCTTCTTCGCAAAAGATGGAGTATTCCATCACGAACTTTCGTACCTCTGTCGCGTTCATTCCGTATTTCAGGAAGACTCGCTCGCACGCAACCATTTTTTCGAGGCCGGATCGCCATTTTTTGTGGTCGCGCACCACGAGCCGATGCACGTCTTGCGCAGACCAGCCTTCGTCGAGGAGATATTGGTACTTCTTCGCTGCATGCCTACCGAAGGCGTTGAAGAACACACGGGCGGTTATTTCTGCGAAACCACGCTCGAGTCCAGCGTAGAGGAGAAGGCCTAAGAGCCTCGCTTGCGTTCCTTCTACAGGCTTTTTGAGCCTATCTGGTTTCGTGCGGTTGTCCGTTTTATCCGTTCCATGAAGACGTCTCCAGTATTGTTCGGCAGACCCTTCCCACGCGAGGTGGATTGTTCGAACGAGCTGATCCGTCTTGATCTGGTAGATGCCCGGATATTCCTTAACGAGCTCTCGACGGTGCGCCGCCTCTGGAAGGCGTGCGCAGAACGCTTGATGGCGCGTCTTCAAGCGAGCCTCTTCGAGCCGGCATAGGTCCAAATGGCCCGCGAAGATGAGCTTGAGCTCTTCTTCCGTGTACCCATCGGCACGCAGCACCTCCATGTGGTGGGGGAGCCGCTCGAGCCAGAGCGTGAACAACCGGGGTCGGATGCCGAAGATGAGCTTTGCCTCGGTGCGGCCCATACAATTCACAAGCGTCCTCATGCGGAGGACGAGTGCACCTATCGAGACGCTGGCATATTTGAACTGCTCGTACTTGCGCCTTCCTTCTTCGACCGGGACGTCGAGCGTCTCGTTCAGCGCGAGCGCGAACTGCTCACTGTCACTCAAGAGTTGCTCGGGTTGGTCCGACATCGCTTTTTCCTTCCGTTCTTGATTGTGAGAGAACGCGCCAAGTAGAGCAGTTTTAACCAGTTCCGTCAACGTGAGCTGGTGACTGCGGGGCTTTTTCTTTTGGCTCAAAAATGGTATTTGTGGGAGATGTTTCCCAAGAACGTGAAGATTAAGAAAGGGGAGCTTCCGGATACGCCGGGAGTGTATTTGATGAAGGATGAAAAGGGAAAGATTATTTATGTTGGGAAGGCGACATCGCTGAAGCGCCGTGTCTCGTCGTACTTCCAAAGGCCTCACGACGCGCGGATCCAGGACATGGTCGCGAATATCCGTGAGATTGATTACATCCAAAAACCGACGGCGATTGAGGCGTTGATTCTTGAGGCGAACCTCATCAAGTATTATTTTCCGCATTACAACATCAAGGAGAAAGATAATAAGAGCTTCTTGTACCTCGCGATCACGAAAGAGGAATATCCAAAGCCGATTCTTGTTCGCGGAAAAGATTTGCCTGAGGATGCTTCGAAGCATTACAAGGCGATGTTTGGGCCGTACACGTCTCCGAAGTCACTTCGCGCGGCGCTCGACCTTGTCCGCAAAGCATTCCCATGGTCAACGTGTGAGCCAGGACAATCTCGTGCGTGTTTTTATCATCATCTCAAATTGTGTCCGGGGGTTTGTATTGGCGCGATCACTCCACGCGACTACGGAAAGATCATCCGTGATTTGATTAAGTTTTTTGATGGAAAGAAAGATGATTTGTTGAAGCAATACGCAAAAGAGATGAAGCTTGCGTCGAAAGAACGGCGTTATGAGGATGCGGCGTCGTTTCGGAATAAGATCAACTTCCTTGAACATATACAGGATGTTGCGGTGTTGAAGCGTGAGGATGAAGATGTCGATAAGATTCGCGAAGGCGAAGCGCCGATCAATATTTTTGGTCGCATCGAGGGATATGACATCTCGAATATTTCTGGGACGTCCTCCGTGTCGTCGATGGTCGTTTTCGAAGATGGTGCGCCGGCAAAAGGGGAGTATCGCAAGTTCCGGATCAAAACTGTCACGGGATCAAACGATGTTGCGTCGATGAAAGAGACGATTGCGCGTCGTCTTCGCAATGATTGGCGTCATCCGGATTTGATGTTGATTGATGGAGGTTGGCCACAAGTAAACGCCGTGATCGAGGTCATCCATGAGTTTGATTTGGGAATTCCAGTCGTCGGTCTCGCAAAGGGACCGAACCGCGATAAAGATGAGCTTATTTGTGATCCAAACAATTTAGAAATTTGTGCGCTGTGCGAGAAGCATAAGAACCTTCTTGTCGCCGTGCGTGATGAATCGCATCGGTTTGCGAATGCGTATCATCGAAAGTTGCGGTCACGAAGGATGTTGGGAGGAGAATAAAAAAATCCCTGCACCAGATGGGTGCAGGGCTAGCCAGCGATACGGTGTCGGACGATTCGTCGACGTTCCGATCGTTCTTCGACGGTTTCTTTTGTTTGTGCCTTTCGTTGCGACGGCGCATCCGTCTTTTTCGGTGCCCGCTGCTTTTTATCGGCCACGGTTTCGAAGAACGGAAGGAGGTCATCGAGCAACAGGGTAGCGGAGAAGTCCCCTGAGTCACCGATCTCCCAAACGACGGAGATGATCCCGCATGAATGCGAGAAGGAGAGCGATGCGCGCTTCATGAGGGGCTCGCTGACGAGCTCTGACACGACGGCAGGGCCGTTGTACCGCACGAGGACATCTTCAGCTTCACCGTCGACTTTCGGGATGTACGACGGGTGCAGGCTCCGTTGAAACAAGATCTGATGCGTCTCGATGGCGCCATCCACCTCGCGAACAAGATGGACGACGGGATCAGCGGAGTCCGGTAGCGCTTCGCAGTTGAGCTCGAAATGGATCGACGCGTCTGCGCGAAGGCGGAGTTTTAAGAAGCGGGCGTTGTGAACGAACGGGAAACACGTAGGATTAATTTGTTGTGACACGCATTTCTCCCTTCGTCGTATAGTAAACCGTTTTATTCCTGTTTTGGTCAAATAGAATGGTGGGGGAGAAGTGGGAGATCGGTTATACACATGGAACGGAAAAAGAACACTTATTTGGCTCTGTTTAGAGCCTTTTTATATATCCTCCAACCATTGCCCGAAGTCACAAAGTGGAATAGAATGGGTGCTAGTGGGGATTAGTGGGAAATAAGCGAACGCCGCGTCTTTATGTTTATCGGTGAGTTTCATCACACACTCGATGACAAAGGCCGGCTGGCGATTCCGGTTAAGTTTCGTGTAGATCTGGCAGCAGGTGCTGTCGTGACACGCGGACTAGACCGATCGTTGTTTCTCTACCCAAAAACCGAATGGGAAGTGTTGGCAGCCAAATTGGCCGCCCTTCCGCTCGGCCAAGCCGACACCCGTGCCTTTGCGAGATTGATGCTCGCTGGTGCGATGGAAGTCGAAGTCGACAAAGCTGGTCGCGTCACCATCCCTGAGTACCTCCGGCAATACGCTGGTGTCTCAAAGGATGTGGTCGTGACGGGATTGTTCGATCGTTTGGAAATCTGGGATGAGGCAGCATGGAAGGAATACGCCTCCAAGACAGAACGCGATTCGAACGACATCGCGGAACGCCTCGGCTCACTCGTCTAAGATATGGCAGATACGACACAACACATCGCCGTCATGGTTGACGAAGCGATCCGTGCCCTCCAGCCAAAAGCTGGTGGTTGCTATATCGACGGGACGCTGGGCGGTGCAACGCACACAGAGGAGATCCTCAAAGCGTCTGCACCGGATGGGCGCGTCCTTTCTCTTGATGTCGATACGGCGGCGCTCAAACGCGCTGACCAACGTCTCAAGGGATACGGCGCCCGGTCCAAACGGGTTGAATCCAACTTCCGACGTCTCGATGAGATTGCGGAACGTGAAGGATTTGCCTCGTGTGACGGCATCCTGCTCGACCTGGGGTTTTCCTCAGACGAGTTGGCTGATCCGGAATATGGACTCTCGTTCCAGACAGATGGTCCGCTCGACATGCGTTTCGGTGCAGCGTCAAACGAAGATGGCCTCACGGCCGCCGAGATCGTGAACCGCTGGACACGCGATGAACTCGAAGAGTTGATCCGTGAATATGGCGAAGAACGTGCAGCACGGAAGATTGCAGAAGTAATCGTCTTGCGACGGAAAGCGCAACCGTTTGAACGGACGCTAGATCTCGCAAACACGATCAAAGCTGCATTGCCCGCAATGTACGAACGGGGTCGGATCCATCCGGCCACGCGGACATTCCAGGCACTCCGTATCGCGGTGAATGACGAGTTCGGTGCCCTCAGAGATGCGATTGTGGCAGCCCGCCACACGCTCAAAGATGGTGGCCGTCTTGCAATCATTACGTTCCACTCGCTCGAAGACCGCATCGTTAAAATCGCCTTCAAGGAGGCCGATGACCTCATGGTCATCACCAAAAAACCCCTCGTGCCAACGGACGAGGAACAAACATCTAATCCACGTTCGCGCTCCGCCAAATTACGGGTCGCGGAAAAGGTCCAAACCAAACAAACCCCAAATAAAAAGTATGTCTCGCACGCTCGCACTCGCTATGACGAGACCCCATGAACGCCTCGGGCTTCCACAGCCCCTCGGCCGCCGCCTCCCGCAAGGGATCGTCGGTTGGAACTTGTTGGTCGCGGGCCTTTCCGTTGCCTTCATCGCGGCGTACATCTTTCAGGTGAACCTCGCGTCCTCCCGCTCATTCCAGCTTCGCGACATGGAGCGCAAAGTGGAATCGCTCAAGACCGATGTCACCGCAATGGAAGACAAGACCGCAACACTCTCGTCCGTCCAGGCAATGACAGAACGCGCCACGCAACTCGGATTCGTCCCGGTAGAAAACCAGGAATTCGTAAACCCAGCTGCCGGTTCGTACGCTATGGCACGATAAGTTACCGCATGAGCAGTGCGAGGAAGAAATTCCTCGTACAACTCAGGTTGTAACGCAGATGGTACCTCAGAATTCCCCGGCAGCGCGTGTCCGGGGAATTTTGTTTATAAAAAAAGCGCCACTTCCTTAGCTGGAAGGGCGCTTTGAGAGGATGCATTGGGTGACGAGCTCCTGGATCTTGGCGAAGGCTTCGTCATCCGAGAGCTGCGTCGTCGGACACTCGAGGTCCGCGAGGACGCGCGTGTATGCGGTATCCGATGCGGAAGCACCGGACTTCTTCTGGATTTTCTCCGCCCGCTTTTTGTGTTCTTCTGGACTGTCGACGGACATCTCCCAGTGCTCCTTCAGGTGGTCGTACCGGAAAGAGACCCCTTCATCATACGTCGCGCCAATGAAGAACTCGCACCCTTGAAGCCCATCCTGGACACTGCGCCCCATCGACCAGCAGCACGCGCCGAGGATTTTCTCCTGAGCAGTTGCGACGAGATCGTCCTCTTTCTCATCCAAATCATGGGTGAGCTCAGATGCGACGCCAAGCTTTGCCATCAGGCGTTCGATTCGCAAGAACATTTCGACAATTTTTGTATGGAACATTTACCCTCCTTGGTGACTGCTTTACGGCGGGAATATAGCGCGGACAGCTAAAATTGTCAAACATACTTGACTACACGGGAAGATGCTATTTTTCTGGGAAGTATTACGGGAGAAATATGCTACACTGTAGGCATGCAATCACGCGTCGGGGCGGTTGCCCGGCTTGTCTTCGTCGATCTTCTTGGGAGCATCGCTTGGTTCCCTGTGTGGTGGTATTCGACAGGCGTCTTGAAGGTGATCAATAGTTCACTCGACACATTGAAGTATCGTGTGCGGAGTTACGCGTTTGCGATCTGGATTAAAAACTTTTTTGTGCCGATGTACGGGCAATACGACATCACCGGAAAACTCGTGAGCGTCTTTATGCGGTTCGTGATCCTCATTGCCCGTTCGATCGCGATCGTTGTTGAAGCGCTGGTCTATGCGCTTGGGATTGTGGCATGGGTCGTTGCGCCGATTATCTTCTTTCTTCTTGCGATCACCGGATTTTTGCACGGGTTTGCGGCACGCGTATGAAAGAAACGGTACTCCCAGTCGCGATTGTCTGTTCCGCATGTGGCGGCGATCCATTGAAGTCGACAGATTGTAAGGTATGTGGAGGTGCGGGGATCGGTGTTGCGTCTGCTGACGGGTTTTTGGTGTGGAGTACACACATTGATGATTTTACGATCGCGCTCCGCAAGATCCGCACCAAGGCAAATGCTGTTTTTCATCTCATCCTCCTGATCGTCAGCCTGGGTTCACTCGCGTTGCTTATTTTCACGATCTTCCAGCTGAGTGATCTCACGCAGTTGATGACCATTGCGTTTTGGATGGGCGGTATCCCAGCTATTACGTTCTTTTGGTTCGGGTGTTTCATTGCCTGTTTCCTCATTTTCCGTCTCTTTGAATATTCAAACGACCGCAAATCAATCCCAACGTGGGGAAAAACAGTCCGACAGATTGAAGCATATGACAAACTGGCAGGCGAGCGTGCGAACCATCGCTTTGATGTTGAGCCATATTTTTCGGAAGAAGCGTTGTCTGTCGTTGAAGCGGGCTACCAAGTTGCTCGCGACCTCAAACGTGCAAGTATCGATCCGACGATGTTGTTTTCTGTCGCGTTGACGACGGGTTCGGGTTCGCTTTTCATGACGCGTCTTGGAATGGCGTTTGATGTCGTCAAAGGCCCGCTTGCGCGCTTGATGGCTGAAGCGGAACCAGGGGACGGGCCAATCCTGTTTTCAAAAGAAGCAAAGCGGACGCTGGCGTTGTCATATGTAGGAGCGAGAGCCACCGATCGAAAGCAGGTCGAAGTGATGGAAATTTTCCTTCAGTCATTCAAAGACAGCCCTCGCTTGCAGCAAGTGCTGGATCAGCTCGGGTTCCCTCCAGAGCATGTCATCGCTGTGGGTGAATGGATCCGATTGCAAGAAAAGATGCGCGATGACCACAGGCGTTTCATTGCGCTTGCCGCGCTCAAGCCAAGCTCCGTGATGAACCGCGCAATGACGGCGCAGCAGACGCCGCTGCTCGACCGCTTCAGTGAAGACCTTACGCTCATGGCGCGCAGCGGGTATTTGGCGCCGCTCGTTGGGCGTGAACGCGAGATGCAGTCCTTATTGCAAGCGATTGAAAGCGGACGCCGGTCTGTTGTGCTCGTTGGTGAGACGGGTGTTGGAAAGTCTGCGCTTCTCGAAGAGCTCGCACGTCGCATGGTCGAAGAAGACGTCCCGCCAGAATTGTTTGATATGCGTCTCGTATCCGTAAACCTTGCACAGGTTGTGACGGCGGGTGAGCCAGGGCTTGCGTCAGAGCGGTTGCTCGCGATGCTAGATGAGATTGCGATGAGCGGGAACGTGATCCTCGCTGTCCAGGGTATCGAGTCGCTTGTTGGCGGCGGGAGTGGACCGATGGATCCAGCTGAAGCGTTCGCTGCCGAGCTTGCTAAGGGATATTTTATCGCGATTGCGACAACGACGCCGGCATCATGGACGCAGTATCTTGAACGCCGAACGCTTGGATCGAAACTCATTAAAGTGACGGTCTCTCCACTTGAACCAGAAGGGACGCTGCAGGTGCTCATGGCAAAGTCGCGTCTCATTGAATATCAGAACAAAGTTTTTTTCTCGTACGCGGCGCTTGATAAGGCAGCGAAGCTTGCGACGCGATATGTCCAGGACGTTGCACCTCCTGAGAATGCGTTGAACGTGATCCGTGAAGCAGCCGTCGTCGCGCGAAAGTCACATGGAGAAAAATCACAAGTGACGGCAGAAGATGTTGCGCAAGTCATTCGTGACAAGACGGGAATCCCGGTCGAAGCCGTCACGCAAGATGAACGGAGTAAACTGTTGAGCCTCGAAGAGCATATGCATGGTCGCGTGATTGGGCAGGACGATGCCGTTACGGCCGTTGCGCAGGCGATGCGACGTGCGCGTGCAGAGTTGCGCGAGGGCAAACGGCCGATTGCGAACTTCCTCTTCCTCGGGCCGACGGGTGTCGGAAAAACAGAACTTGCAAAGACCCTTGCAGCTGAATATTTTGGCAGTGAAACATCGATGGTGCGTCTCGACATGTCGGAATACCAGGACCAGTCATCCATCACCCGCATGATCGGGACGCCGGGTGACCAGCGCGGCGGGTTGCTGACAGAAGCTGTCCGGAAGACACCATACACGATCGTATTGCTCGACGAAATTGAAAAAGCCCATCCAGATATCCTCAACCTTTTCCTTCAGGTGATGGACGATGGTCGTCTGACGGATGGTGTTGGCCGGACGGTTGATTTTACGAATGCGGTTGTGATCATGACGTCGAACGCAGGGACGCAGACGATTCAAGAAGAGCTGTCGAAGGGGATCTCGATCGATACGATCAAAACATTGCTTCTCGAACGAGATTTGAAAGGGACATTCCGTCCAGAGTTTTTGAACCGGTTTGATGCGATCATCGTCTTTAAGCCGCTCACACAGGAAGACGTCGTACAGATCGCATGGCTCATGGTGGGCGCGGTTGGGAAGCGTCTTGAAGCGAAGGGGATTAAACTCCTCGCAGAGGATGAAGCGATTGAAGCATTGGCAAAAGCGGGCTACGACCCACTCTTTGGTGCGCGTCCGTTGCGCCGTGTGATACAGGACCGATTGGATAACGCGCTTGCGGATATCCTCCTTCGTGACCAGGTTGGCCGACGCGATACCATCGTGTTACAAGCCGATGGGACGTTGCGTATCGAAAAAGCACCGTCCGTATAGCTATGCCAAGCCCGACATTTATTATCGAATGCGTTGCCATCGCCGTTGCAACCGCATTCATTTCGTTTGCCGCAACACGTGAGACGTCTCTTTTTGCGCAGAAACACGGGGCTGTCGATGCGCCAACAGGCGGACGAAAGATCCACCAAAAAGCGACGCCGCTCTGGGGCGGGCTTGGGATCGCGGTCAGCGTTCTGCTTCTCCTTGGGGTTTTAGAGATCAATGGACTTTTTTCTTCTACGGATTTACGTCCGATACAGCTTATGGGATTTGCGGTCGCAATTTTTATCTTGATGGTTGGCGGCGCGATCGATGACCGTTGGCCGCTTCCTCCAATCGCGCAACTCGTGTCTCCGATCCTCGCGGCAATCATCGTTGTCGCGAGCGGCACGGGGATCGTCCAAGTCGCGAACCCGATTCAGGGAGGAGTCCTTTCGCTCAGTTGGTTGCATCTTGGTCCGATCTCGCTCCCTGCAGACCTTTTGACGATCGCGTGGCTATTCCTTGCGACATACGCAACAAAACTTCTCGATGGCCTCGACGGTCTCGTGACGGGGATTGCGGTTATCGGCGCGGGAATGGTCGGCGCTCTCACGCTTTCACCGACCTATTTTCAACCTTCCGTTGCGCTCCTTTCATCTGTTATTGGTGGAGGCTTCCTTGGATTTCTGCCTCGCAATTTCCATCCCGCAAAACAATTTTTGGGAGAGGCGGGGAGTACGCTCGCTGGGTTTACGCTCGGGTTCCTCGCAGTCGTCTCAAGTGCAAAAGTCGCGATCGCGCTTGCGGTCCTCGCGATTCCGGTAACGGATGCGCTCCTCGTTGTCTTTGGACGCGTGATGCGAGGTGTCCCGCCATGGAAAGCAGATGACTCGCATTTGCACTTCCGATTGCTCCGTACGGGCATCCCACATCCACGTGTCGTGTTGTTGCTCTGGGCGGTTTCGTTTGCAGCAGGTATTATGGCGTTAAGTTTGCAGACGCGAGGAAAGATGTTTCTCGTTGCGACGCTCATCGTTCTCACGGCACTCGCATCGTGGCTCGCGCAACGTCTTGCGCGACGAATCCCATAGTATGAAAACGGCTACCCATTCACATACGCACCGCGTCCATCCAGACCATCACCATCGCGCCATTGCCGCGGGGTTGATTGGGACCGCGCTCCTACTCGTCGCTGCGTGTTGGTTTTGGGGAAAGATCCCACAAGCACAATCTGTCACACCCCGGATTGTTGACCTGACGACCTTCCGCCTCGAAATCGCGGATACAGATGCAACGCGGACACAGGGGCTCAGCGGACGCGACCCATTAAAGCTCGAAGAAGGAATGCTATTTGTGTTTCCACGCGAGGGGATTTACCCGTTCTGGATGAAAGACATGAAGTTCGGGCTGGATATCATCTGGCTCCGCCACGGCCAGGTGGTGGACGTCGTGACCCTCCCCCCACCAGGACCAACGGATATCGTCCCACCCACCCACGTCCCAACCCAAAAAGCCGATGAAGTCCTGGAAATTGACGCTGGAAGGGCCAAACAGTTAGGCCTCGAACCCGGGGTGATCGTCGTTTTGCCATAAGGTTTGACAGATTCCCCCCATTTCTGTATTATCCCGGCACTATGATCGCCGTTATCAAGACCGGGGGCAAGCAGTATATCGTCAAAGAAGGCGATGTGTTGGCCGTTGAAATGCTTAGAGCCGATGTCGGTTCGAGCGTTTCGTTTGAGGTCCTGCTCGTGGCTGAACCGGACGGGTCCAAGGTAGAGATTGGCGCTCCAATCCTCGCAGGCAAAGTCGATGGGGAGATCGTCTCCCACGGCCGCGCCAAGAAGATCGAAGTCGTCAAATACAAAGCCAAGTCCCGCTACCGCCGCCGCGTTGGCCACCGCCAACCATTCACGAAAGTGAAAATCAACAAAATCGCCTAACGGCGGTTTTTTGTTTTATATAGCACAACGCCCCGCAGATACTTCCGCGAGGCGCTAGGTGAGAGGGAGGGGCATGAGTCACTCTTTGGTGGAGGGATCTTTGGATGGATCGGTCGGGGGACGGAAAGGGAGTGGGCTGCCGTTCCGTCGAATGGGTGGTCGTGTCGTGGCGGCGGATTTGAATCCGATGCTGCGCTTGGCGCTTCGTAGCGCAATGCATTCACGTTTGTTGCAGAACTGATTGACCTCCAAGGGCCGTTCGCACGTTGGACAGTGTAAGTCCATACGGTCCTCCTTTCAAATTGTGAGGGGAAAGAACTAGGTGTTTTTGCGGCGGTTCGCGAGTGCGTCCGCAACAGTTGCCCCATCAGCATATTCGATCTGGGCACCAGAGGGAAGCCCACGGGCCAGGCGAGACACGGAAACGGGGATGCCTTTGAGTTGATTGATAATGTAGAGCGCAGTTGTATCTCCGTTCACATCCGGATCAAACGCGAGGATGAGTTCGCGGATGATGGAGTCTGGTGCGCGAAGTCGTTTGAGAAGTTCGTTGATTGCGAGTGTCTCTGGTGTTCGCCCTTCGATCGGGTCGAGCAACCCACCAAGGACATGATAGACGCCTCCAAAGGCCGACGACTCTTCGATGACCTGGAGGTCTTGGTTTGTGGCAACAACACAAAGTTGCGTTTTGTCGCGCGCTGGATCACTGCAGATGGAGCAGACAGGTTTGTCTGACCACATCCCACAGACGGCACAGCGCACGACGCTCTCTGATAACGCGAGGATAGCTTGGGCAAAACGGCGGATGCGTTCGCGTGGCAATGTCACGAGCCAATACGCATAGCGCAACGCTGCCCGGGGACCTACCCCAGGCAGCCCATCAAATTCCGCAGCCGCATCGCGGATGGCAGGAGGGATCCGGCTCATTTGCCCATCATGTCCTTCATGTCTTCCGCAAGGTCGAGGCCGCCAAGGTCTTTGAGTTTGGATGCCATGACTTTTTGGACTTTCTCGATCGCGTCGTTGAATGCTTCTTTCAGCGTGTTTTCAACTTTCGCCTTGTCGTTCATGAGTTCCGGGTCAATCGAAATCGATGTGACGCGTTGGTTGCCATCCATCATGACTTTGATTTTGCCCCAACCAGCCGAGCCCTCGATGCGCTCTTCGGCGAGCGCGCTTTGAATCGACTTTGCTTTATCGCGGATATCCTTGAATTGCTTGAGTTTGGAGAACATATGGATGGAGCTTACAGGGGGGATGGGTGATTGACAATCGCGGCGATTTTTGCTATCTTCTGCCCACATCGAAGGGAGAAGGTGCATAGTGCTGACACGAAGCAAGGAATTCGTAGAGCTGGTCGAAGTTGCACGTTCAGGGAAAGAGGTATCGAAAGACCCTACGTTCCTGCAGCTTGTGGGGTTCGTCCGTGAGTTTTCACGGGACATCGACACGGTCGTTCGTTTCTTTCGTGAAGCAGAGCGTTGCCTCGCGGAACAGTCTCCTGGGACGCAGTCTGTATTCGATATCCTCGTCTTGTTCGACAAGCCGATGGGGATCGTGATGCAGTTCAAGCCAAGCGGCATGAGGAAGATGGTACGCAGCCAAGAGGTCGCGAGTCGGTCTCCCGGGAGCATCATTCTGTATCTCGTCGCATGCCAAAACAACGGCGACCAGCCGGCCACGGCTGCGGAGATGCGCCATCTCACATCCGAAGAAGCGATTAAGGATGCCGCGAACGAGAGCGTAAAGCGCTTCTGTAGAGGCATCGCACAAATGAGAGCATGAACTCAAAGCCCCTCGGGGCTTTTTTTTATATCGGATTCGAACTTGCGATCGGCGTATTCGGGTCAAACGATGGTGGTTCGCCGGCACCGAGAGCTGGAGCATTCCCCGCAGCTGCGAGTTGCGGTGCGCCTTGGTTGTGGTGGGTGAGGTTGCGGAAGCTGGCGCGGGTTGCGTCAAAGAAAAGTTTGACCATGCCCGTTGGGCCGTTACGGTGTTTAGCAATGTGGATTTCTGCGGTGTTGCGTTCTTCTGGCGATAAATCTTCCAAACGATAGTTTCGATCCGCGGCTTTGCGGTAAATAAATAACACGATGTCTGCGTCTTGCTCGATGGAACCAGATTCACGGAGGTGGGCAAGACGAGGGATCGCCGGTTTTTGCAATTCCACTTGGCGGGAAAGCTGTGAGAGCGCGAGCACGGGGACGTTCAATTCACGTGCAATCTGTTTGAGGCCACGTGTAATTTCTGTCACTTCCTGCACGCGGTTTTCTGAATTGCTCCCGCCGCGTCCTTCCATGAGCTGTAAGTAGTCGATGACGATGAGGCCAAGGCCGTGTTCCATCTGCAAACGCCGCGCCTTCGTACGGATTTCCATGATGTTGGCACTTGCCGAGTCATCAATATAGATCGGAGCTTCGGAGAGTACGCCGATCGCGTGTCCGATGCGGCTAAAGTCGTCGTGTGCGCCATCGTCACGCAAATGCCCAGAACGCATCTTCCAGAGGTCGACACCCGCCTCCGCACACAGCATACGGTCCACGAGCTGGTCTTTGCTCATTTCGAGCGAGAACAAGCCCACAGGGAGCTTTGTTTTGACAGCGGCATGGCGCGCAAGGTCGAGGGCGAAGGACGTTTTTCCACAAGCAGGACGTGCGGCAAGAATGATCAAGTCGCTGCGTTGCAATCCAGAAAGGAGGTTGTCTAAATCGGTGTACCCCGTTGGAACGCCGCGGAGTTTTCCTTTTTCGCGATGGACTTCGTCGATACGCTCAAACGCGGTATCAAGGATGCTATGGATCGGCGTGAAGCCTGCTTTGAGAAACCGACGCGACACGTTGAAGAGTTTTTGTTCGGCCTGGTCAAGGACCGTGGCGACGTCTTCTACTTGGTCGTATCCGAGCGCAGAAATATCTGATGCAGCGTTCAAGAGGCGACGGAGTGTTGCTTTCTTCTGGACGATTTCTGCGTAGTTCACGATATGGCTCGCCGTTGGCACGCTGTTGGTGAGCTGGATGAGGTACGCGCGTCCACCGATGCGTTCAAGCTCTTCGCGTTCCCCTAAACGGTTGGCGAGGGAGAGGAGGTCCACCGGCTCGTGTTTGCGGTACAGCTCGCTCATCGCCTCAAAAATTGAGCGATGTTTATCGGCATAAAAATCCTCGGCATTGATGCGGTCGCCGACTTTGATGATCGCATCCTTATCAAGCAACAACGCGCCAAGCAGCGATTGTTCTGCTTCCAGGTTTTGGGGAGTGAGTTTTTCTGGAAGTGACATAGCTCTTTGCCGACGTTAGCGCGAACGATCGGGCAGGGCAAGCGGGAAAATGGTATACTTTTCCTCATGTCATCCCCACGTCCTTCGTCCCTTTTAGGATTTTTGGCGCTGGTGGGCACGATTATCGGCGCCGGCGTGTTTGGCGTACCGCTTGTGTTTGCGCGGATGGGGATCGTGATGGGGAGTATCGTCTTTTGGGGCGCAGCGCTTTTGATGATGACCGCACACCTCTTGTTTATCGAAGTGATTGCGCGTGACCATGCGCGACGTCGTTTGCCAGGATATGTCGGCCGCGTCCTGGGAAAGAGTGTCGGATGGGTGGCGGTTGCAAGTCATGCGTTCCATCTGACGGGGGTGAATCTTGCGTATCTCATCCTCGGCGGCCAATTTTTAGCAGTCCTCCTTGCGCCGTTGAGTCCGGGGATGACGGTACTTAGTTGGCAGATTGTATTTTGGGTGATGGGAGCAATTTCGGCCTTTGCGGGGCTTCGACTTATCGCAAAAATCGAAGCGGTCATCACCTGGATTTTTTTGACCGTTCTTCTCATTATCACGATGGCTGCGTTCGTCCAGTCTTCTGTCATGCCATCACTCGAGCTCGGAACATTTTCGTGGCAGGGGATCGGTGTCTTTTTGTTTGCCCTTTCTGGCGTCACCATTATCCCGGAGGTGCATGAGCTGACAAACAAACGGATCCGGATAACGCGCGCCATCGTCATGGCAGCGTCTTTTGCGACGGCCATGCTTATTTGGTTGTTCGGTATCGGAATCTCTATGGCGGCAAATGGTCGCGACCTTTCGTCTGTCACGGCGATCGCATCCGTGTTGCCGCCGTCAGTTGCCTGGCTTGTTCCGGTCTTTGGGTTGTTCGCCGTTGCGTCATCATTTTTCATCACAAGCTACGATCTCCGCGCGATGTACCGGTATGACCTCAAGCTTTCTGTGACGCTGACATGGATTTTAGCTGCGGGTATCCCGTTGGGATTGTTGCTGTTTACCACACGAGATTTTTTTGCGACGATCGATATCGTCGGAGGAGTTTTTAACGGATTTAGTATCGTGCTCGTCTCCATTGCCGCATGGGCCGTGATGCGACGTGAAAAGCAGGCGCCCCCATTCTGGTGGCGCGCAATTGCTCCATTCCTAACGGCCGTGGCTTTTGCCCTCCTCATGCTTCAGCGTTTGTTCCGTTAGAGGTATACTCGATGCATATGTGGTTTCGCTATCTCGCCTTTTCTTTCCTCAATATCGTCCTGGAATTGTTTGGCCTCGTTTTGTTCTTGGCATACGTCGTCCCTGACAGCATCCCTGCATGGGGATACCGCCTGATCGGATGGGTGATTTCTTTTATTTTTGCTGTCGTCTTTGCCTATTGGGCGTTTGCAAAAAAGATCCCAGAAAAAAAAGACGCGATCCTGTTGGTCGCGTTCCATGTCACGATGTTCTTGTTTGTCTATTCTGCCTACGGAATGTTGTTCTCTGATCACGGCGCTGGCGTCATTTTTACGGTCGATTTCATGGTCCAGCTTGGGCTCGAAGTTCTTGCGATCATGCTTGTTTCGTATCGGTTGCGTCGCAGCAAGCTGCAGTCGATGCTCGGCGAAGGTCGCGTGTTATAACCCACGACGCATTTTAGCGAGCTGTGCGATGTTTGAGAGGAGCATCGCAATTGTCATCGGCCCCACGCCACCCGGGACAGGGGAGATCCAGCCCGGAACATCTACCAGGTTTTTTTCGTCCGCATCTCCAACAAGCTTTCCATCTTTCGTACGGTTCGTGCCAACATCGATGATGACGGTGCCAGATTTTACGAGATCTCGCGTCAAGAACTGTCCACGTCCGACCGCGACGACAATGATGTCCGCATCCTTGATGGCTGGTGGATCGATTTCATCTGGACTGTAAACGGTCACGAAGCAACCGGCGGTTGCAAGCAAATGCTCAAGTGGCGCGCTAAACGTATCAGAATTCGCAATGATCGTTGCTTTTGCGTTCCGCATATCTCGTGGTGTCGCGCCGATGAGGCGCAGGATGCCGACGTGGACAGGTGGGAAGACGGTGCCGTGGCCTGCGAGGAGTGCGGCGGTGTTTGTCGGGTGGAATCCATCCGCGTCTTTGCGCGGGTCCATTGCAGCGATGAGCTTGTCGGTGTCATGCCCTGGCGGGAGGGGGACTTGGATCAAGATGGCATCGACTTCTTCATCCGCATTCCAAGTGTTGATGATGGCAAGAAGATCCTCGTCGCTTGTCGACGCTGGCATACGGCGGATATCCGTCGCAATACCGACTTCGGCGCAGGCTTTCTCCTTCCGGTTCACATACAAGTGTGAGGCGGCATCGTCACCAACAAGGAGTACGCCAAAACGCGGACGGAGTCCCAGGTCGAGGAGCGTACGTTTGACGTCCCCTCGGATAGAAGCGGCGAGTGCTTCGCCATTGATTCGTTCCATGCGCGGGAGGATACCGTAGGTTAGCCGCCTTGACAATATGGGAAGCTCTGCTATCCTCCTGCGTGTTCGGATAGTCGGTCGTTCAGCTTCGGTCTGGCGACTGCTTGGGCGCAATCACAAAAACGTGTGTGGCTTTATGGGAGCCTCCACGCACACGTTCCAGTTCGAAGAGGGAGTATCCATGCAATGCTGAGAATGCACTGCAGCGCCTCTCCAGCGCATGAACTCGACCCAGTTGCCTCCTGGAAACGGTTCGAAGCGCAAACTCTTTCGACGTCTGGTTTCTCCAAATTCTCTCTGAGACGCCCCGGCGTCTTTTTCTTTATCTTGAAGCTGGGATTGGGAAGCGGTTGCAGAGTTGTTTCACTTCTTCGCGGAGGCTGTTGTAGAAATCGTCTGCCGCGAGCGTCTCCATGAATTTCTTCATCGTATCTTCGCGACCTGCTTTGTCAGTCGGCATTTGGAATTCTTTGACGTGGTCAGCAACGCGGGCGATCAAGTCTGCGATTTGTTTCATTTCTGTTTCACCCATCCCACGCGTTGTTGCGGCTGGTGTACCGATGCGGAGGCCGGACGGGTAGAGCGCGGAGCCTTGGTCGTTCGGAACCGTGTTCATGTTCGAGTAGAGACCGATGCGTTCAAGTGCAAAATGGAAGAAACGGCCACGGCCAACACCGCTCGAAGAAAAGTCGAGAAGCAAAAGATGGTTGTCCGTTCCACCGGAGACGAGGGAGATGTTGTGAGAGAGGAGAGCCGTCGCAAGAGCTTGCGCATTCGTAACAACGCTTGAGGCATACGTCTTGAACGCGTCCGTTGAAGCTTCTGCGAGCGCGACACCAATTCCTGCGATCGTATTCAAGTGAGGGCCGCCTTGGAGACCTGGGATGATTGCTTTGTCGATTTTTGATCCAAGGTCAGCATCCTTCGCGAGTCCTTTCGTTGTTGCCATGATCATCGCGCCACGAGGACCGCGAAGTGTCTTGTGTGTCGTTGTTGTCACGAGGTGGACGTGAGGCACAGGGCTTTCGTGTGCACCTCCAGCGACGAGACCAGAGATATGTGAAATATCTGCGACAAGATATGCGCCAACTTCATCTGCGATCTTCGCGAACTCTGCGAACGGAATTGCGCGAGGGACGGCTGTGCCGCCGCACCAGATGAGTTTTGGTTTGTGTTCGAGAGCGAGTTTCCGCATCTCATCAAAATCAAACGAGCCGTCGGCGTGAACGTGGTAAGGGATGCTCTTCCAAAGCTTTGCCGTCGCGTTGTACTTCCAGCCATGCGTGAGATGTCCGCCTGCGAGGAGATCAAGGCCCATGAACGTGTCACCAGGTTCAAGCAACGCAAGATAGACAGCGAGGTTCGCTGGGCTGCCGGAATACGGTTGGACGTTGACATACGGGACGTCGAATAATTTCTTCGCTCGATCTTGGACGAGCGTCTCAACCTTGTCCGCGACTTCGTTGCCAGTGTAGTAGCGTCGGCCAGGATAGCCTTCGGCATACTTGTCAGACAATGTCGTCGCAAGCGCTTCAAGCACTGCGGAAGACGTGTGGTTTTCTGACGGGATCAGCTCAAGACCGTCGCGTTGGCGTTCGGTTTCTTGGTCGAGCAAGGCGAGGATCTCCGGGTCCTCTGCGCGGAGGTGGTCAAATGTTGGCATGGCAAGATGGTACGTGATGGTTGAAGGATTGACAAAAGTGCCAAAAACTGGTACCGTCGCGACGCATCCATAAGGAGGACGCATGCAAGAAAAATCGAAGAAGTTGAAGATAGCTGGCGTGGCACGGCTCCGGCTCGGCACGCCAACAGGCGCGGCCACGTTGCTTCAGGAGGGCGATATCATTACGATGGATTTCGACAAAGAGCCGAACCACGTCTTGATCCGCGTCAGCCGCCCACAACAGCTTCCGACAAACGACATCGTTTTCAGCAAGACGATGTCGCTCTGGAAGTCCGACGAGCAACAGGCGTACAGCATGAAGGACGCCCCCGAGCTCGTCATCCCGTACAAGGTGGATCAGCACGGCGCGCTTCTCGACATGATCTCGGCGTTCAGCGGACTCCGGCTCATTCCGACGGATGCGGTGCGGCAGGGGCTCTACCGCTACGTCTGCTCTTCTCACCCGTCCCCGTAGCTCACGATCTCTCGTGGGCTTTTTCTTTTTCGGACAATCGCGTACCCTGAGCCGCATGAATGTCAAAGACGTGAAATCTGTCCATCTCGTCGGTGCAGGCGGGATCAATATGAGCGCGGTTGGCAAGCTGTTGCTTGCGGCTGGCGTGAAGGTGTCTGGGTCTGATATCGTCGAAAACGAACAGACGAAACTCCTGACCGAACGCGGCGCACAGATTTTTATTGGAGAAGATGGCTCACGCATCCCAGCGGATTGTGAATTGTTGGTGTACACGTCTGCCGCCCCTCAGGTAAACAAGGAACGGATCGCGGCTTCTGCGCGGAAGATCCCAGAGCTCACGAACTTCGCCTTTCTTGGCGATTGGTTTGAAGATGCGAAGACCTACGTCGTCACCGGCACGCATGGAAAGAGTACGACGACGGCGATGCTCGGGTTGATCATGGAAAAAGGGAAGCTTGATCCAACGGTCGTCGTCGGGAGCAAGGTCCCAGGTTTCGCGGATGGGAATTTGCGACTCGGCAAGCGAGATCTGTTTGTCGTTGAAGGTGATGAATACGCGCGACATTTTCTTGAATTCCATCCGGATGGTGTCATTTTGAATAACTTGGAGCTTGACCACACGGATGTGTTTCACAGTGTCGAAGTGTTGATCGCGTCATTCCACGAACTTGTTGAACAGGTGAAGGATGGTGGCGTCGTCATCGCGAACGTCGCGGATGAACGGATCAACGCGCTCGTCGAGACAGAGCGTGAATCGCTTGCGGCACGCAACGTCCGTATTATCCCGTTTGGGACGAACGCACCCGATGTGTGGAATGTCACAAGCGAGCAGCAAGGCGATTATCGTGTCATGACTGTCGAAAGGCCCGGGATGACGTTCCGGTTTAATCTTGCGATCCACGGCGCATTCAATGCGATGAACGCGGCAGGCGCTGCTCTTCTCGCACGGGAGCTTGGTGTCACGTACCCAGACATGGGGGGCGCACTTGAAGCCTTCAAAGGAATTTGGCGGCGCTTTGAGTTTCTTGGCGAAGTGCATGAATCGCGAGTCTATTCAGACTACGGCCACCATCCAACGGCAGTCGCGGCGACGCTCAAGGCTGCAAAGGAATCGTTCCCAGACCGTCGCGTCCTCCTTGCATTCCAACCACACCATCGCAATCGGACAAAGAGCTTGTTCGCAGACTTTGTCACATCGTTTGATGATGCAGATGAACTTGTTTTGTGCGAGATTTATGATGTCGTTGGTCGCGATGCAACAGAAGATGAAAAAGTATCGTCACTTGACTTGGTTGATGCGGTCGTTCGTCATGATGCGGAGCGCCATGCAGCGCGAACAGTCGAATATGCGACTGACCCAGCAGCGACCGTCAAACGGATTCTCGAACTCGCAAAAGCAGATGACATTGTGATTTGCATGGGAGCAGGCGATATTGATGGCGCGGCGCGCAGCGCAATTGGTATATGACGAAATTGACTGATCAACAAGTTGCGGACTACGTCGCAAGCGTCCCAAACACAAAACGCGATGAACCTATTGCGCCAAAGACGTATCTAAAAATTGGCGGGCTTGCACGCCTGTTTGTCGTTGCGAATTCGTCAGCGGAACTTCTCATGATGGTGAACGCAGCCATTGAGATTGGAATTTCTTTTTATATTTTTGGTGGCGGATCAAATATTTTGGTGTCTGATGATGGATATGAAGGTGTGCTGATCCAAGCAGGGAATCGCGCGTTTCGCATCGAAGGGAATACGGTTACGGCAGAGGCAGGGATGTTTACTGGTCTCTTGGCGCGTGAAATCGCAAAAGCCGGCCTCGAAGGGTTTGAATGGGGGATTGGCGTGCCGGGGACGATGGGCGGCGCTGTCTATGGTGACGCTGGTTGTTTTGGTGGAGAGATGAAAGACGTTGTGACGAATGTCCATGCTTATGATCTTACGAAGAAAGAGGAAGTGAATTATTCGAATGCGGATTGCAAGTTCGCGTATCGCGAAAGCCGATTCAAGCACGAGCCCCACGTCATCCTCGACGTCACGATGACGTTGAAGCAGGGTGACGCCGCTGTTGCGCAGAAGAAGCTTGAAGAGATTATGGGGAAGCGGAAAGAGACGCAGCCGCAAGGTGCGTTCACTGCTGGCTGTCTCTTTAAGAACGTTGAATGCGGAAGTGAATCTGATTTGGATGTCGCGCGACGTTCGATTGAGATTCCGAAAGAAATGGTGGATGCAAAACGCATCCCAGCGGGTTGGCTTATCGACAAGCTCGACTTGAAAGGGAAAACGATCGGCAAAGCGCAGGTTTCACTTGTCCACGGCAACTTCCTCGTGAATTTGGGGGGCGCCACGGCGAGTGATGTTATCCAGCTCTCAAGCTTCGTAAAGATGAAAGCGCGCGATGAATTGGGTATTTTCCTCGAAGACGAGGTACAATACGTTGGATTCTAGTCGCGTCCAACACGATTGACATTTCCCTCAAAAAGGAGTAGATCCTTTGTGGAGGAAGACATGGAAGCGAAGATTAGAGTACGCGTCAGGACCATGGGGCGTATTGGCTGTACGGATGAAGAGCGCGAGCATCCTCAGCCGTTGATCGTGTCCGTGGTGTGTACGAAGTATCTGGCGCGCGTCGAGAATCTCAACAGCATCTACTCTGATGGCATGCTCGACTACGATCACGTGAAGCACGTCGTGGAAGTGCATGTGGATGCTCGCAAGTCGTTGACGCTTGAATCGCTGGCGTATGACATCGCGCATGATGTGTTGATGCTCAAGCCTGGCGAAATCTCAGTGGTCGTCGATATCCGCAAACCGTCATTCCAAGCTGGGGTGAGTCTCGCAGTTTCGATCGAAGATCTGGAGGCACGACGAAATATGTTGGAAGTTCTGGAGTCGCGACGAGAGTCGACGAAGGAGAAGAAGGGAGGTTAAAGGACTCGCCCTGCCCCGCCGCTCGCGAGCAGCGGGGCAGGGATTTTTTTATCCGCTTTCCGTTTTGGTGCGCGTCCGTTACGCTGGAAGTATATGACCATCAATATCCGAGCGACCGGGATGGAGCTCACGCCTGCAATCCGCCAATACGTTGAAGACAAGATGGGCACGCTCGAAAAATTTGCACACGACATTATCCAGATTGATGTGATCGCTGGGATGGAAACAAACCACCATAACAAAGGCGAGATCTACTCCTGCGCCGCGAACGTTGAAGTTAAAGGAGAGGTGCTCCGCGTCGAACGCACGGCGGAAGACCTTTACAAGGCGATCGACAAGGTTAAAGACCATTTGCGAGAGACGCTCGCGCAACGGAAGGACAAGATGATGGGTGTGCGGACCGAAGAAGAAGTCTAGGGGATTGCCCAAACCGTTAGGTTCGGCTAAGATCTCCCTACGATTATGAGCATTTTTTCCCGTCTCCTGGGTGATCCGAACCAGCGTGAAATCGACAAATTGAAGCCGGTTATTGCGCAAATTGCGGCACTTGAGCCTTCGATCCAGACACTTTCTTCTGAACAATTGGCGGCAAAGACCGTTGATTTTCGCGAACGCCTTGCCAAGGGCGAGGATCTTGAGGCGATGTTGCCTGAGGCGTTTGCCGTTGCCCGCGAAGCATCACATCGCGTGTTGAAACAACGTCAATACGACGTCCAGCTCATGGGCGGTCTTGCGTTGCATAAGGGGACGATCGCTGAAATGCGGACGGGAGAAGGAAAGACGCTTACCGCCGTCGCAGCAGTTTATTTGAATGCGTTGACGGGGAAGGGTGTGCACGTCGTGACGGTGAACGATTACCTCGCACGTCGTGACACAGTGTGGATGGGTCAGGTCTATAATGCGCTTGGTCTTACCGTCGGTTGTATCCAACACGATGGTGGTTTCCGTTACGATCCGGCGTTCAAAGCTGAACCGCAGCATGATGAAAACCGTGATGCGACCGGGTCATTCCGCGTGGACATGGATTATCTCCGTCCAACGAGCCGCAACGAGGCGTACACCGCGGACATCACGTACGGGACCAACAACGAATTTGGTTTTGATTATTTGCGCGACAACATGGTCGGACGCGTCGAAGATATGGTGCAACGCGAGCTCAACTTTGCGATCGTTGACGAAGTCGACTCTATTTTGATCGACGAAGCGCGTACACCGCTCATCATTAGCGCACCAGCCGAAGAGCCGACGCAACTCTATTATCGTTTTGCGGAACTCGTCCCAAAGCTCGAAAAAGATGTTGACTACGCTGTCGATGAAAAATTGCGAGCGGCGACACTCACGGAATCCGGTATTGGCAAGATGGAGCAGTGGCTTGGAATTGAAAACCTCTACGTCCAAGGCGGCACAAAGATGGTGCATCACCTCGAACAAGCACTGCGTGCCCATGCGCTCTATCGTCTTGACCGTGATTACGTTGTCAAAGAGAACGAAGTGATCATCGTTGACGAATTCACAGGTCGTTTGATGGTTGGCCGTCGTTATTCGGAAGGGTTGCACCAAGCGATCGAAGCGAAAGAACGTGTCACGATCCAGCGCGAGTCTGTCACGATGGCGACAATTACGTTCCAGAACTATTTCCGGTTGTACACCAAGCTTTCTGGTATGACGGGGACAGCGGTGACAGAAGCGGAAGAGTTCCACAAGATTTATAAACTCGAAGTTCTTTCAATTCCGACAAACAAGACGACGCAACGCAAAGATTTGCGTGACCGTGTCTACAAGAACGAGATTGGGAAGTTCCGCGCCGCGGTCCGTGAGATCAAAGAACGGAATGCGACAGGGCAGCCGGTACTTGTCGGTACCGTCTCCATCGAAAAGAATGAGATTCTTGGTGAACTCCTCAAGAGTGAAGGTGTGCCGTTTAATTTGCTCAACGCAAAAAACCACGAACGGGAAGGGGAGATTATCGCACAAGCTGGCCGCAAAGGCGCAGTGACGATCGCGACGAACATGGCAGGGCGCGGTGTCGACATTTTGCTTGGTGGTAACCCACCAGACCCAACGGAAGCGGCCGAAGTCCGTGCGCTTGGCGGTCTCCACGTGTTGGGGACGGAACGCCACGAATCACGTCGTATCGACAACCAGCTCCGTGGTCGCGCTGGCCGTCAGGGTGATATGGGTTCGACGCAATTCTACGTGTCGATGGATGATGACCTCATGCGTATCTTCGGTTCGGACAAGATGAAAGCGCGCATGGAAATGTTGAAAGTACCAGAAGACGAAGCGATCGAAAACGGCCTCCTCTCCAAGGCGCTTGAATCCGCGCAACACAAAGTGGAAGGACATAACTTTGATATCCGCAAACACCTCCTCGAATACGATGACGTGTTGAACAAACATCGCAGCGTCATCTATAAGCGTCGCCGCGATATCCTCGACATGGCGCGCCAAGCGACACAAGAAGGGGAGCGTCCACTCAAGAAGATGGTGCTCGAAGCCGTCGAACACGAAGTCGAACAGCTCGTGATGTTCAATACAGCTGCAGAAGAGCAAGAGGATTGGACGATTGAAGATTTGCGCAAAGCGCTTACATTGCTCTTTAACGTTGAGCAATCACGTTTGGATGAGATCGCACTTGCGACGACGAGTGCAGAAGGAAAGTTGGATATTGCCGCAAAGCGCACAGCGCTCATCGAAGGGTTTATGGGTGTCGCGCGAGACCAGTATGCGAAGACCGAAGAACGCGTTGCTGATTCCACGTTGATGGCAGAAATCGAAAAAGCAATTTTGCTCCGTTCAACAGATGACCTTTGGATCGAGCACCTCGACGCGATTGATCACCTTCGTCGCGCCATTGGCCTGCAGGGGTACGGCCAACGTGACCCACTCGTCGAGTACAAACGCGAAGCATACGGCATGTTCCACAACCTCCTCAACTTGATCGACAAGCAAGTCGTTCAGACGATTTTCCGTGTCCAGTTGGCAAAACAAGTTGCTGAAGAAGAGCAGAAAAACCCTCGAGCCCAATCATTGCAACTTGAAGGACCAGCAAAGACCCAAGCGGAACAACGCTCCCAGGGTTCCTCCGTCACAACCACTACAACAGATTCAAAGTTTAAGAATGTAGGTCGTAACGAACCGTGTCCGTGTGGATCAGGAAAGAAGTTCAAGCACTGTCACGGAGCGGAGGTGTAACCCTCCTGTCATCATCTTCCCATTGTCATCCCCGCGTAGGCGGGGACCCATCCCGTGCTCAGACATGCTCCCTTCCCTTCATGTCCCATCGCTCAGCCCCAGGGCATAGCCCTTCCACTCGCTTCCGATTCACACTGGAGATGTTCAACAGGCGTCGCTTCGTTACAGGGCGATGCCCTGGGGCTTCCCTCGTGATTGTTGGAGTGTTACGCTGTTGTGAGTATGTCTAAGAAGCAAAAACAATGGATGCTCGCCGTAGTCGTTGTTCTAGCGGCTCTATTCTTTTTTTCGCCGTGGCTTCCGAAAGAATTTGTTCCTGGAGTAGAAGATAGTGGGGGTCCGTGTTTACGGAAGACGGTGGCTACTGGATATTGGGTTCCGTTTGGTCGGATGTTTACGACATGTCGTGGAGATACGTTCTTCCATGTATTTTGGGGAGGCGAGTTCAAACTTTTTGAAGGAGACGGCCAGGGGAGGCATCTCAATACGTAATGTGACATGAACATCATTCTCGGTTCCCAATCGAAAGGCCGGGCAAAAGTCCTGACGGAGCTTGGGATTTCGTTTACGCAGATGTCAGCGGATATTGATGAGAAGTCGATCCGACATGAGGATGCGACGCAACTGACGTTGTTGCTATCGCGTGCCAAAGCGGACGCGCTTCTTTTAAAGATCCAGGAACGAGCGATTCTCATCACCAGTGATTCGGTCGTTGTGTGTGACGGAAAGATTTTAGAGAAGCCTGTTGATGCCACGGAGGTGCGTGAGTTTCTGGCGATGTATGCGAAACATCCGGCGCAGACCGTGACGTCGGTCGTTGCCGCAAATACGGAAACGGGGAAGCGTGCTGAAGGGACTGATATTGCGACCATTTTCTTCAAAGAGGTTCCCGCAGAACGTGTGGAAGAGATTATTGCGGAAGGTATTTGTTTTACCCAGGCAGGAGGTTTTGGTGTCCAGAACCCGTTATTCCAGCCGTTTGTTACGATTGAGGGCGAGATAGAAAGTGTCATGGCAATGCCAAAGGCGCTCACACTTCGATTACTCGCAGAAGTTGGTTATGACCAAACAGCAAAAACAATCAGCGCTTGATGCAATCGCGGAAGAAATCAAAAATTGTGAGACCTGCAAGAAAGAGAAGGTCGGTGTTGCGGTACCTGGAGAAGGGAATCCTGATGCAGATGTTGTCTTTATCGGTGAAGCGCCTGGAAAACAGGAAGCGGCGTCGGGGCGTCCGTTTATTGGTCGCTCAGGAAAATTACTCCGCCGTATGATCACAGAGGTCGCTGAGTTGAAAGAGGAGGATGTATTTATTACGAGCCCGGTAAAATATTTGCCTGTCCACGTGACGCCGACACCGGAAGAAGTTGCACATGGCCGCACACATTTGATGCAGCAGTTTGATGTGATCGAACCGAAGATTGTTGTTCTACTCGGTCGTGTTGCGGCGCTCGCCGTCCTTCAAGAAAATATTTCTGTTGGCAAGCAACATGGGTCAATCATCGAGAAAGATGGACGGAAATATCTCATCGCGTATCACCCCGCGGCGGCCTTGTATTCGCAGGCTGCGCTTGCGCCGTTAACCACTGATTTTAAAAAGCTCAAGACCCTGCTCAAGGCGTGATCTTGCAACTTCTGACGTCTTCGGCTAGAATTGCCGCGATCTATTCGTATGCCAAAATCTACTTCTTCTAGCGGAATGTCACGGAAAACAGTGAAACAGCGCGTCGCCATGTTGGCCGTGCTGCTCGTCGTCTGTGGGTCGATCGCTTATCCGAATCCAGCGAACTGGGTGATCGATAAGGTGAACTCGATTGCACACATCTCGATCCCAAAGATCTCGATGCCGTTCGTGTTGGGCCTGGACCTCCAGGGTGGGACGCGTCTTGAATACAAGGCCGACCTCTCACGTATTGATGTGACGGAACAATCTGGCGCGATGAATGGCGTGCGCGATGTTATCGAACGCCGCGTCAACTCGATTGGTGTATCTGAACCGGTCATCACGACCGCGAAAGCAGGGGATGAATGGCGCGTGGCTGTCGAGCTCGCCGGTATCCGCGATGTGAATGAAGCGGTGAAGCTTATTGGGGAGACGCCGATTCTTGAATTCAAAGAGCAGAGCGACGAACCACAGCGTGCGCTCACGGATGAAGAAAAGAAGAAACTCGTGGATGAAAATGCTGCAACAGACAAGCTCGCGGAGACGACGCTTGCGGCAGCGTTGAAAGACCCGGAGCATTTTGCCGCGCTCGCTGCCTCATCGACACAGCTCAAGGACGAGACGGTGAAAGAGGGCGACATTGGATTTATCCGTACCAACACCCAGTACTCGGATATTTTTGAAGCCGTCAAAAATGACAAAGCGGGGACGGTCCATCCAAACTATATCCAAACCAGCCAGTACAACGCTGTTGTGAAGGTCGAAGAAGTGAAGGATGCGGGGATGGAAATCCAGGCGCGTCACATCTTGATCGCATTTGCTGGGGCGACAAACTCCACGTCGACCGTCTCGAAAGAAGACGCACGTCGATCGATCGAGGAGATCCGTAAACAGGTGACGCCAAAGAATTTTGCAGATCTCGCCAAGAAATACTCGCAAGAACCAGGCGCGGGAGAATCCGGTGGCGATCTTGATTGGTTTGGGACGGGTGTCATGGTCGATCAATTCGAAAAACCGGCATTCGCGCTCTCCAAGGGTCAGATCTCTGACGTGATTGAATCACCGTTCGGGTTCCACATTATTTACAAAGAAGACGAACGTCCGTTGTCTGACGTCCGTGTTCGCGCTTCGTTCTTCCGCCGGACACAGGAGGCGGATATCTTGCCGCCATCTGACGGGTTCAAGAACACAGAGCTGACGGGCAAGAACCTCAAACGTGCGCAGATCGACTTTGACCAGCGCACGGGCCAGCCGCAGGTTTCCCTTGTGTTTGATGATGAAGGGGCAAAACTCTTTGCGGAAATCACGAAACGAAACGTCGGCAAACCGATCGCGATCTATCTCGATGGGACCGCCATTTCCGTTCCAACGGTCAACCAGGAAATTACAGGTGGCCAGGCGATCATTAACGGTTCGTTTGGCATCGCGGAAGCGAAGCTCCTCGCACAGCGTATGAATGCGGGTGCACTTCCAGTACCGATCACGCTGATCGCGCAGCAAACGGTCGGACCGACGCTCGGCGCCACATCTGTCGCTTCCTCACTCTTTGCGGCATTGGTCGGTTTTGCGCTCGTTGCACTCTTCATGATCCTGCTCTATCGCTTGCCAGGCGCGATTTCAATCCTTGCGCTTGTCCTGTACGCGGCGATCACCGCAACCGTCTTCAAGCTCATCCCCGTCACGCTGACGCTTGCGGGCATCGCCGGGTTCATCTTGTCTATCGGTATCGCGGTTGATGCGAACGTATTGGTGTATGAACGGTTGAAAGAAGAATTGAAGGAAGGAAAGTCGATCATGAATGCGTTGGAAGAAGCCTTCCGCCGCGCATGGCCATCGATTCGTGACGGGCACGTGACAGTGCTCATCACCTGTACGGTGCTCTATTGGTTCTCGTCATCCGTTATCCGTGGCTTTGCGTTGACGCTTGCTATCGGGACGCTTATCTCACTCTTTACGGCCGTGGTTTCAAGCCGCACGACACTCCGCTTTTTGGCGGGGACAGGGCTTGCGAAGTTCGGTTGGCTGTTTCTCAAGAAAAACGTATGACCTTCAACATTTTGAAATACCGTCCGCTCTGGTTCGGGATCTCTTTCTCGGCTGTCTGTCTCTCCCTCGTGTTTTACGCGATGTGGGGGCTGAAGCTTGGGATCGATTTTACCGGAGGCTCGTCATTGACGGTCCGGTTTGAAGGACAACGCCCAAGTCCGACCGATGCCCAAGACGCCATCAAAGAGTTTGACCTTGGCGGCATGACCGTCCAGCCTATCGATACGATGGACATGAGCTTCCGTCTTCAAACGGTGAATGAGGAAACGCACCAGCAAGTGCTCCAAAAACTCAGTGCGACGTACGGGACGACGACAGAACTCGAATTCAAATCCATCGGACCGTCAGTAGGAGATGAGTTGCGTGAAAAATCGATTTACGCACTGATCGTGTCGTTCCTTGCGATTATGGCGTACATCGCGTGGGCGTTCCGCAAGGTCTCCGCACCTGTCCAGTCTTGGAAGTACGGTGTTGTGACGATCATGCAGGCGTTCCGTGACATTATGATCCCGATCGGTGTCTTCTCCTTTTTGGGCCATTTCTACGGTGTTGAAGTGGGGACACCATTTATCGCAGCTATTTTAACCGTCCTTGGGTATTCCATTACGGACTGTATCGTGGTCATGGACCGCGTCCGTGAGAACCTCCAGCGCCACTCCGGCACCTTCGCCGAGATCGTTGAACGCTCGATCCACCAGACGCTGCTCCGTTCGTTCAACACCTCGATGGCGACCCTCCTGACATTGTTCTCGATCTTCTTCTTTGGCGGGGCGTCGCTCCACGAGTTTACGCTCGCGCTTATCATTGGGATCGTGGTTGGGACCTATTCCTCGATTTTCATTTCCGCGCCGACACTGGTCACGTGGAATTCATGGGTACAAAAGCGCAACGCAAAAAAATAGGTTAGAAAAGCGACCCACATCGGGTCGCTTTTGTGTTATACTGTCTTTAATTCCCATGGACGAATTCGGTAACCAAATCCTCACCAACGGGTTCGACATGACCGCGTTTCTCGCGTCAGTCGGCGATAACCCGTTTGCCGTCTCGTGGTGGCTCTTTATCCACGGCGGTTTTTTGGTTGTCGTTTGGATGGCGTGGTTCGTCTTTACGCACCTTTGGCTTGAAACACGCCAGCATAAGTTTAACCACGCCAAACAATGGATGGTCCTCGCGATCGACATCCCGCGGCTACATGAGCAGACCCCACGTGCCGTCGAAAATATTTTTGCCCACTGGGCTGGGGCGCATGGGCCGAGCTCCTGGAAAGAAAAATGGATCGACGGCCGCACCCAAGATACGATTTCGATAGAGATCGCCTCCATCGAAGGGCATGTCCAGTTTTTAGTGCAGACGACGCGCAACTTCCGTGACTTGATCGAAGCGTCTATTTACGCACAATACCCAGACGCCGAAATCGTCGAGGTTGAAGATTACACAAAGAAGGTACCACACCATTATCCAGACAAGGAGTGGGATTTGTTCGGGACAGAAATGATTCCGGTCAAAGACAGCCTGTATCCGTTGCGGACATATCCAGAATTCGAAGACAAGGTTTCGGGTGAGTTCAAAGACCCGATGGCCGTTCTCCTCGAGAATATGTCCCGTCTTGGCCCTGGCGAGCAAGCGTGGTACCAGATCGTCCTGACGCCGATTGAACAGGGTGAGTTCCGTAAAAAAGGGGAGACGCTCATCAAAAAACTGACAGGTCAAAAAGTTGAACACCATGCCACGATGTCTCAAAAGGCCTTGGACCTCCCATTGACAGCAATGAACCTTGTCCTTGAATCAACGGGCCTTACATCACCACCGGCGGTCAAGAAGCCTGACGCGAATCCGCTCAATAGTCGTATGTGGACGATGACGCCCGGAGAGCGTAAAGTGGTCGAGGCTGTTGAAAATAAGATTTCAAAAATCGCCTACTCCTGCAAAATGCGTTGCGTCTTGATTGCGCATAAGGATAAGATGAAGAAGTCGCGGTTCGTCCATCCGTTCATCGGGTTCGTCAAGCAATTCAATACGAACGACATGCTCTCGCTCAAGCCGGAGAGCAAGAAGGTTGGGATGAACGGGACGCTGTGGTTCTTTAAAGACAAGCGGAATAACGAGCGCAAGAACCGGTTCGTCAAGGCCTTTAGTACCCGATCTAACTGGGCGGGGACGCCAAACTACTACCTCAACATCGAAGAACTGGCATCCCTCTGGCACTTCCCAATCTCGATGCAGGTGAAGGCGCCGCAACTGAAAAAGACAGAATCAAAACGCGCAGAACCACCAATCAACCTTCCGTTCGGCTAAGTATCCTCTCGCTCCTCATCGAGCTCAGCTCGACAAGTCAGTTCTTTCACTTCTCGGGCTATGCCCATCGAATACAACCACGATCACGAAAACGAGATTACGCTCTTCGGAGCGACCAACTTCCGCAACCAACTGCGGCGTTTTGGCATTAAGACGGACGACCGCCGTCGGCACATGTACGTGCTCGGGAAAACCGGTATGGGCAAGACGACCTTGCTCGAAAACCTGGTCCTTTCCGATATCATGGCAGGCCACGGCGTCTGCTACATCGATCCACACGGCGACACGGCAGAAAAGATGCTTGATTACATCCCGTCGCATCGCATCAACGACGTCGTGTACTTTAACCCAGCAGACCAAGAATTCCCGGTTGGCTTTAACATTCTTGAGACGACGAACGAAGAACAGAAGCACCTTGTTGCCTCCGGTCTCATGGGCGTCTTTAAAAAGATTTGGCCAGACGTGTGGAGTCCACGCATGGAGTACATCCTCCTCAATTGCGTGTTGGCGCTTCTCGACTATCCAGGCGCCACGTTGCTTGGGATCAACCGTCTCCTTGTGGATAAGGAATATCGGACACGTGTCATCGCAAAGATCCGAAACCCGATCGTGAAGACGTTCTGGCTCGCAGAATTTACCTCGTGGTCAGAAAAGTACGCGACAGAAGCTATCGCTCCGGTCCAAAACAAGGTTGGGCAATTCCTTTCTGCCTCGATCATCCGGAACATCGTTGCGCAGGTAAAATCAACAATCAACCCACGTCAGGTCATGGATGAAGGGAAGATTTTGATCGTGAACCTCTCCAAGGGAAAGATCGGCGAAGATAACATGCGCCTTTTGGGTGGGATGATCGTGACGAAGATCCAGCTCGCAGCGATGGAACGCGTCGATATCAAAAATGAATCAGACCGACGTGATTTTTATCTCTACGTCGATGAATTCCAGAACTTTGCCAACCAATCGTTTGCAAACATTTTGTCTGAAGCGCGTAAGTATCGCCTCAATTTGATTGTCGCACACCAATACATCAAGCAACTTGAAGAGGAGGTCGCGGATGCCGTGTTCGGCAACGTCGGAACATTGTTGATCATGCGTGTCGGTGCAGAAGACGCGTCGTTTTTAGAGACGGAATTCATGCCGACGTTTACGCCGGAAGATCTCGTAAACCTACCGAAGTACCAGCTGTATCTCAAATTGATGGTTGACGGCGTATCGACGCAGCCATTTTCTGCGACGACTCTCCCCTCCATCAGTTCGCGGACGGGAAGTGAAGAAAAGGTTGTTGCGGTATCACGTGAACGATATGCCGAGCACCGTTCGGTCATGGAAGAAAAGATTTTACGATGGAGTGGGATGGAGGCCGTCGGCGCAGCGGCAGGCGTCACGTATCCAGATATCTTGACGGAAGATGAACAGGAAAAACGGGAAGCGTCCGCGCCAAAATATGCAGCGCCGGTTACACAGATGCTTGCGACACTGGAGCCGACGGCCGCAAAGCCGTCGCATGAGGCGCTCGATAGCTCATCGGGATCCGATTCGAGCGAGTATCTCCGTATGTCTCCAGAGCGGTTGTCGGCGATCAGTAAGCCGCCGCAGCCTGCCAAAAAAGAGAAGCCGAAATTCCCACACACCTGTACCCGGTGCGGCAAAGTGTGGGACATGCCGATCCAGCTCGATACGTCGCGGCCGATTTATTGCGCAGAATGTTTGCCGCTCGTGCGTGAAGAAAAGAAGACAAAGAAAACAGTCATGCGTTCGGCAATGGCGGAGGCGTTTACGACGGACAACGGGAGCCCGGTCGTCGTTGATTCGTCTGGACCTGCAAATGACAATGCGGCAACCAGACTGAAAGCGCTTGATCCGGACCTCATGGCAAAGCCAGCCCCGCGTCCAAGTAAGCCGCGCATCGTCGGGGAACGCCGTCCGATGCCTGCATCGCCTGCACCGGCCCAGAAGGGGACGGTGACCATTGTTCGTGATGACAAGCCTGTGACACTCAGCCTGATGCAGGAGCTGGAACGCGCAAAAGGAAAACCTATTGAAACGAACAAGAGAAAGTTGGAAGCAAAAGAACCGTATCGTGCTCCTATCCAGGCGCCAAAAGAAAAGCCGATGCAGAAGCCAGCGCCACGGCCTGGGTTAGACATCGATCTTGGCCCGCTCCCTGCTCCAGTGGCTCGTGAGCCTCGGAGCGCGACGGTGTTTCGTCAAACAATCTCTTCTGTAAACCCACAAGGCGGTGGCAAGAGCCTCAAGCCGGGCGAACGGGTGACGTTTGATGACGCAACATGATATCCTACACTCTATATGGCTGAACGCGTGAGTTTTAAGACGTTAGACGAGGTCACGATCGTCGGGGATTGGGTGACGGCACCAACAACAATTGGGGCGGTTATTTTGCTGCATACCCTCCAGTTGAACCGGTTGTCGTGGGCACCGTTCCAGGTGTCCCTTGCCAAGGTCGGCCTCGCGTCGCTTGCGATCGACCTTCGAGGCCATGGAGAGAGCTCACAGGGGCCAGAAGGATCGAACGTCGATTTTAAAGATTTTACGGATGAGGATCACGAAACAGCGTTGTACGATGTGATGGGTGCGTTTGCATGGATCCAACGGCGTGGGATTGACCCGGAACGGATCACGATTTGTGGCGCGTCCATTGGCGCGAATCTTGCGATCCAGATGCTTGCCGAAGAGTCGAGGATCCGTGGAGCTGTCCTTCTTTCACCAGGCAAGGATTATCATGGGCTTGATGCCACATTTGATATCACGTCAATTTTGCCGCACCAGGCGGTGTGGATGACAGCGT
>JBDSJN010000006.1:0-152417 GCA_039917355.1 Patescibacteria group bacterium
TGGCTCCAAGCATCAAGGCCGGGCTCGACATCGATTGGAGCGACCCCCGGCAGAAGGCCACCGCCATCGAGATCGTTGAGCGGCAGGTTTCCGCGCTGCAGCGCTGGGTCGACCGCACGGTGGACGAGCGCGACAAGGGGCCGCTCAAGCCCTACGTCGAGGCGATCAGCGTGGTCTGCGACCAAGACCTCGAGCGCACCGCCAGCGGCAACGTGGCCATCCGCCAGGGGGTCGCGGCTGAGCGGCGCATCTCGATCGAGGACCCCGCTATGCGACACGGCCGCAAGAGCAAGTCGAAGCGCTTCGACGGGTACAAGGAACACATCGCCAGGGATCTCGACGTCCCCGCGATTGTCGCCTGCTCGGTCACGCCAGCCAACCGCCCCGAGGAGGAAGGCGCCGCGCCGATCGGCCAAGACATCGAGCACCAGGGGTTCAGCATCGCCGAGGCCCACGTCGACCGCGCCTACGTCAACAGTCCACTCGTGCTCGCCACTCGCGAGGGCGGCGGGAAGGTCTTCGCAAAGCCGTGGGCGCAGCGCCCTCATCGACCCGGTCTCTTCTCGAAGGCGGACTTCGCAATCGATCTGCGGGCGCGCACAGTGACGTGCCCAGCTGGCGAAGTGGAGCCCTTCGAGCCCGGAACGACGGTTCACTTCGACCCGGAAGCGTGCGGAGCCTGCAAGCTCCGCGCGAGCTGCACTGCGGCCACCTCGGGGAGGGGCCGCAGTGTGTCCGTCGCGGAGGATGAAGCGGCTCAACTCGGGTATCGGAGATTGCAAGCGTCGCCGAGCGGTCGAGCGGCTCTTCGTGCTCGTGTGGCCGTGGAGCACTCCCTCGCGCACGTTGCTGCACGCAAGGGCCACAAGGCACGCTACCTCGGCGTCCAGAAGAACCTCTTCGACCTGCGTCGAGCGGCGGCGATTCAAAATCTCGAGGCCCTCCAACGCCTGTGCAGTGCCGCGGCATAGGGACTTGAAATCATGTGGCTTTCAACCCGTTTGTCGCTCTAGGCAGCTCGATAGGTCGGGATTGTGATGATCTCTCCCGAGGTCGTCTCACGGATCCTGGGGTTCACGTTCGGCACAAACGTGAGGTGTAGCTCATCGAACACCCGACCGGCCTGGGCCCCCAGCACGCTGGCGAGGTGATCGCTGTTCGCGCGCGCCCAGGCTTCGGACTTGCGCGCGAGGTCGAGACGAGCGTCGACGCGTCTGCGCACCTCGAACGGCAACCCGCCCAGCATGACCGCCGGGTTGCAGTAGACCGTCCCGTCCTTCATTTGCGTCATCGTATTGATCCCCACGACGCGCATCTGGTGACGAAGCTCCGGCGCGATCTCGCCCACCTCATCCGATTCGAGCCCCTGCACGGTGGAAGGTGGCCGCCAAGCGACGATCGACTCGGGCCATTCCGCGTGAACGATTTCGAGCAGCTCTCGGTCAACGTAGGTCTCGAGTCCGTGCGGCCGCACATCAATGAAGAGCATGACGTTCGAGTGCACCCGGACAAAGAGCACCTCGTTGGCGCCCTCCACAAGACGTGCGCCGGGGATTCGCTCCGCGAGATGAAGGTGGTGGATCCCCCACGTGTTGAACAGCCGGTCGTACTTCAGCCGGAAGACCGAACGGCTCAGCCGCGGCGTGAGACTCTCCCCCTCCTCGATCTCGATGATCACGTCATTCACGGCACGGCGGAGCTCTTCGCGGTGAGCGAGCCGGTCCCGCAAGACACGCGACACGTACACGTCACGCGGCCGAGCCTCGATCAGCCGCCACTTCAGGCGGTGGATGGCCTTGAGAACCGAGCTGACGTCGTCGCTCTTCGGGAGCTCAGCCCCGGCACGGCGCAACTGCTCGAGGCAGTGCAGACGGAGATCTTCCAAAAAGTTCGCGTGAACCGGTACGACCATGCGCCGCTCGACGTCCGAAACGTCCCTCCCTGACACGCTACCTATACATTTGTCACGTATGGGGCGTAACCTCTGAGTGGCTGCCGATCGTAGTCATCCGTCACCGCGAAGGTCTCGATGGTCGCGACGCGAAGGAACAGCCGCGCGGCGGTCCGCCGACGCTCGATCAGGAGGTATACGAAATCACGGGGACGTCGAGAGGCCGGTCGACGAGGAGCGGGCTATGGGTGCGCGCGTAGCACCGCGTGGAGACCGAGCCGACCGTTGACGAACACTTCGTAGCGCCCAGGGTATCGGGTGCTCTCGAGCCACTTGTGAGGCTGGCCCGAATCCTCGGCTGCTACCCATCGTTCGGCGGCTTCCAGCGCCGCCTCACGCGAGGTTGCGTGTTCGGTCACGACGGCGATGCGCTGATCGGGGGCCTGGTACGTGCCGACGAACGTGTTCCCCACACGATCCGCGCTGACTCGATCTCGTCGCTCCATCTGAGTGTGATGCCACGCACCTTAGTCGTGCGCCACCGCTGATGAGCATCTCGTTCTCTTCAGGTGTCGCTTGATCGAGCGTGTTGATCACTGCGCGAGGACGCGTCGACGCTTGACTCCGCGTGCCGCTGCGCGAAGATCATGAGCACGGCGTTGATCCATCGCCGAACCCGCTCCGGTCGCCCCACCAGACCGTACCCTCGGGCAAAGGGGAGCGCATCCTTGGATCTTCTGATCGTCCACATCTTCCGGCTCGCGAACTCTCGGTGGGATGAGGCTTCGCGTGCCCGAGAAGGTGCACGATGACGATCGACAAGGACTTCAAGAAGCTGGTTCGTGCTCGGATGGAGAAGACGCGCGAGTCGTTCACGGCTGCTCGTGCCCAGCTTCACCGGCAACAAAGCACCGACGAAGAACTCTGCGTCTACGGCCTCGCGCCTGACGGACGAGTCTCCGCCCGCTTCAAGCCGGGCGTGACGCACGAGAGCTCAGACCTTGCGGGGTACGGACCCAACGAGCGGTCTGCGGAGCGCGACCTCTTCCGACGGATCTCGCCAACCTTCGAGCCGGCCAACGTTCTGACCCTCGAGCTCCGGCACGACGCCAAGTTCTGGACCGCGCGGGCGACGGAGCGGATGGATGTCGTCGGCACCGGGCCGGGCGACTGGGAGGCGGAGGAAGATCTCGGTCGGAAGCTGCCTCCCTGGAAACCGCATCCGCGTCCGCAGAACCCGTGGCGCCGCAGCCGGTTCACGCACGAGGTCCGCTTCATCGAGCACGCGGACGGCCGGTGGTCCGCCGAAGACGGGCGGGATCGAGAGCTCATCGCGTGGGGACCGACGCGCAACGAGGCGGAACTGAAGCTCCACGAGCTCCAAGAGGATCGCGACACCCGGTACGACTCCTTCGAGGACTACGGGAATACGTGGGACGACCACGATTGACGGCGGCCGAGCATCTTTGCGCGCTGCAGACCGGTCCCCAGATCGGTCCCCAGCTCACCGAGACGAAGCGAGAACGACGGAGACTCATGGTGAAGGCGACGGCACGATCTCCCGGAGAACGCCGGTTTCGGCCACGAAACGGACCCACCTGGATCCAGGCGGACGGGTTCGATTCCCGCCGCCTCCACCACTTTTACCCGCTGTAATTCACTGATTCGTCCTGTGATCGGGCCCTAATCGGGCCCTAACAGGCTTGTCAGTAGCGCGGCGCCACCTCGGACGCGCCGGACCGCACGTCGAGTCGCTCGACCGCGTCCGAGCGGACGTCTGGGGACAGATGCGCGTAACGCATCGTCATTTCCATGGTCGCGTGACCGAGCAACTCCTGCACGGCCTTGAGCACGACCCCCTTCATGACGAGATGTGACGCGAACGTGTGGCGCAAGACGTGCCAGCCGCAGCGCGCGATCCCGGCCTTGGTGCACGCGGTCCACAAGGGCCACTTCACTTCGCCGGACGTGAGCCGAGGAGCGCCCCGTCCGAAGACGTAACTCCCGCGTTCACGAGACGGCAAAAGCTCAAGCGCTCCCCTCGCCTCCCTCGACAGCGGGAGCTCTCTGGCGCGACCCCCCTTCGGCGTCCCCTCTCGACCGCGCCACACCGTGCGACGAACCACGAGGCGACCCGCCACGAGATCGACGTCGCTCCACGTGAGCGCGAGGAGCTCGCCGATCCGTAGGCCCGTCCGGAGCGCCGCCAAAATCATCGTTCGCCATTCTGGTGCAGCAGCATCGAGGAGGCTGTTGGTCTCCTCGAAGGAAAGGAAGCGAAACGTGCGCGGAGGAAGCTTGAGCCACCTCACGCGCGGAACGCTCCCGAGCTTGCCCCACTCGTGTGCCACGACGAACATCCGTCGGAGCACGGTGAGGCGGTTGTTGACGCTCTTCGCCGAGGCCTTCTTCTCGACGAGCTGGTCGCGCTTGAAGCGCTCGATCTCGGCGACGCCGATCTTGTCGAGCCGAAGCTCGCCGAAGAACGGATCGAGATGGTCCCGCAGGATCTGCCGCTTTGCAGTCTGCTCTGAGAACTTGTTGTTCGTCTCGGCGTACACCTCGATGAACTCCCTCGCCCATTCACTGAAGAGTGGCGCGCGCTGAAGGACGGCCTCTCCTCGATCGAGCTGCGCTCGGAGCTCACGTTCGAGCTTGAGCGCCGCCTCCCTTGTTGGCGCGGCCTTCTTGATCCGCTCGCGCGCCCCGTTCTGGAGGACCGAAATGTCGACCCTCCACCGTCCGTCTTTCCTTCGTCTCACGCTCATCGGTTTCTCCGCTGAGGTGAGCCCGTTTCATGGCCCTTGAGCCACGCTAGCAGACTCGAACGGAGGAGGCGGATGCGCCGACGGCTCAGCCGCACGCACGGGATGCGGCCTTCGTCGATCAGCTTGTAGAGGCTCTTCACGTGGAGCCGCAGGAGCGTGGCGGCCTCGTCGACAGTGAGAACGTCGCTGACGTCGTTCGGAGAATCAGAGCCTGACACGAGCACCTCCTTGGACCCGCTCGAAGGACAAAAAAAGCACCGCTCTTCGCCGGGTCCAGCGAGGAGCGGTGCGCGTCATCAGATCTCCGCCCGTCATCTCATAAACCGCCGGGGCCGCACCCGGCGGAGACGGGCTTCAGGAACCATCGGCGCGTCGCGACTCGGTTCACCCGCACGCTCTGCATCATCGACCTCCTCCTTTCTCGTTCGAAGTTGTCGGTGCCACGTTGCCTACAGCTTTCCGCCCACGCCCATCACCTCCTCCTCTCTCTCGTACCGACGCAACGACGCGTGACGTCGCTACGCCGCCGGTTCGATCGTCTCCGGCACGAAGACCTTCACGCGATCGGGGCCGGCGACACCGGCAGCACGCAGCGTGTTGCGGAGTGACGCCTCGAGACGCCGCGCGCGCTCCGGCTCCACCCTGCTCCCCGTCAGCTCGACCTCGATCATCTTGAGGATCTCGATCGAGCGACCACCATCGCGGCGGAAGACGCCGCGATCCGTTGACGTCGCATCGCCGCAGAGAGCGAGCGACGCGAGCGCGCAGCGGCCGAGCGTCGCGAGCAGGTGCTGCTCGTCTTCCGAGACCGTGAACATGATGTGCAGCGTGTTCTTCATGGGGCTGTTCCGTTTCTTGTCGTTGTCGACTCGAGCGTGTTGATGCGGTCGCGGAGGTTCCGGACCGTCGTCTCCAAGCGAAGGACCGTCCGGCCGATCACGATGAGTCCCCCCACGACGGCGAGCGTCGCGATGACGGACGAGATCTTCCGAAGGCGTGTCGTCGTGCCCGCGCCCGTCACGAACCCGGGCGGAGTGAAGTTGACGAGCGTCGGCTCGTCATCGAGGTCGAAGTCCACCGCGACGGAGACGTCGACGGCTTCGCGAGCGGATACGCCGGCCTTCTTCAAGGTGAGACGCTTCCCGTCGGGTCCGCGGAACACGCCGATCGCCTCGTACTTGGTGTGATCGACGACGATCGCGAGCGAGTCCTTGGACTCCCAGGTGCTCTGCGTCGCGCGGTCGGTTGAGCTCAGGAAGATGCCGAGCGATGGATGCGTGTGGCACCAACCAACGCTCACCGCCTGCGGGTAGATGAGTGCGAGGAGCTCGCGCGCGACGCGTTCCGACGTCGGCGTCATCTCGACGGTTGTCCGCGTCGCGATGACGTCCTGATACGGGATGATCGCGACAAGCTGAAGGTAGTTCCCGTTCTCGTCCTCGCGTCTCTCGGCGCCGATCAGGCCCGCCCACTCGAGCGGCGCGTGCTTCTTCGAGAACGACACGAGGCGTTCGGCGATCACCGCGGGCAGGAAGACCTGGAAGCCGTCGTCGCCCACGAAGACGAGATCAGGCTGCGCGAAATCCTCGCGCGGTCTGTGCACGACGATGGGCGGCGGGTCATCGACGCGACGGATCAGTACACGGCGCTTCATGACACCCGCCGCAGTCCGCTACGTGCCTGCGTTGCGATCCGCATCACGCGCTGGCGTTCGAGTCCGTACACGAGGTCGACGGGCACTTCCGGCAGGCGCAGCCCCGGGTTGAGCGGACGACCGTGAAGCACGGTCCGCCAGTAGCTGAGCGCGTCCGGATCGAATCCGTCCAAGCTCGCGGGGTTCGGCTCGTCCAAATTCAACAGGCGGGCGACGTGAACGACGAGCTCTCCGAGAAGTTGCTGCCCCTGTGACAGCCGCCACGACTCGCCGAGACAGACCGCGCCGCTCGCGCCGACGTGCGGCGAGAACGGCAACGGACGAGAGACCACCTGGGCCGACGGCGTCGACTCGGGGTAGTTGCCGCCCGACATCAGGTCGAAGAGCACCCCGACTTCGTCGAGCGGCGCCTTGGAGCGGTTGAGCATGCGGTACGAGAAGCGAGCGACGTAGGCCCGGGCCTCGCCCGCGGCTGCGCGGTCGTCCGAGAGGAATCGTCCACGGATTGCGTCGTCGGGCGAGGCGCAGGGCGTGATCTGCACGTGCTCGTTCTGCATCCGTCTCGCGACCTGCCAGTCGAAGGACAGTCGCGAGCAGAGGGCAGTTGCCGTCAGGCGTTGCACGAGGACACCTCGCCCGCGCCGACGCCCGGCAAGAGGATCGCGACCGTGCCGCCGTCCGGCACGCCCTGGTCCGCAAGCGAGCGCGTGAGGTCGAGCGTGCGCTCCTTGAACGACATCGCGAATGCGCTTCGGCCTGGGGGCGGCAACCAGCCATCGCCGCGGAGATCCGTGATGATGTCGCTGCAGATCGCGGTGCGATCCACGTCGGCGTTGGTGACCTCGCTCGAGGTGGGGTGCGTGAAGATGTAGCGGACCTGGGGGACGTTCGTTTCAGCTGCCATGGGCAACCTCCTTCGAGACTACCCACGCGGCGGCGAGGATCCCCGTGACGGCACGCGCACAAAGAGATCGTCGATCGCGCCGTCCACGCGGAGCGTGGCCGTCTCGTCAGAGCGATCGTCTCGAACGACAACCAGATCGCGCGAGCGGAACCCGAGCGTCGCGAGCGATACCCCCGCGAGTACGTCGTTGCCTCGTTCGATCGAGGAGGTGATCCGAAGGATCCCGATGCCGGGCTGGTTCGGGCAGCGGTCGCACGCTGGCAGTATCGCTTCGCGGAACGGACGCATGAGCGTGAGCTCCGTGCCGCAGCGGATGCACGGTGCGGTGATAACGAACGGCTCCGGGAGCAGCACGCAGGGCGCACGCACCGACTTCATGATGTCGAACACGTTGTTCACCGTTGCCGTCAGCTCGACGACGTCGTCGGGCTCGGGCAAGTTCACGTGAGTGCCCGGGCAGCGTGAAAGACGGGACACGATCGTCCGGCTCGAGCGCCCGGTCCGAACGTCGAGCTCGAAGTACTCGGCGTCGTGCTGGCTGTCGCCGTGGAGCAGCTGGATGATGCGCTCGACCGCGATGTTCGCAGCGACGGCCGCAGCCGTCTGGATGGCAGGCAGGTATCCACTCTCGATCGCTCGCGTGGCGAAAAGCGTGCACGAAGCACGGCCCTGGGGCGCTTGCGGAAAGAGACAGCGGAAGCAGGCGGACTCGGCCGAGCGGTTCAACCACGTCGAGACGTGGATGAGCGGCCCGTCGAAGCCGATTTCGACGAGCGGAATCCGGAGCAGCCTCGCCTGATCCGTCGCCCAGGCGCGCGCCTCGATCGAGTCGAAGGCGAGAAGGATGGCGTCGACGCCCTCGAAGATGCCGAGTCCGAGCGTTTCCGCGCGCGCGTTGGCGTAGCGGACGACGGGCTCGCTCGCGTACGTCATCTCAGCCACGCATTCCGCCAGGACCTTCGCCTTCGGCTGGCCGGCGTCGGCGAGACGGAAGCACGGGCTTCGGGGCGCGTTTGTCGGCTCGATCACGTCCATGTCGACGAGCCGAATCTCGCCGACGCCCGTCATCGCGCAGGTCTGGGCGACGTTGTTCCCAGCGGCTCCAGCGCCCAGCACGAGCAGCACCATGCGGCTCACGATCTCCGGTCTGTAGCCCGTCGCGATCTCGCGACTGAAGAGTGCCTCGTTCTCCATGACTGTCTCCGTTCAGTTGTGCGGCTGGTGGTTCGGGTCGTTCGAGGGCACGCCGCAGATCCGGCACACGGCCGCGGCCGGAGCTGGTGCGTTGGCCGCGCCGGGCGCCGCCACGCGTCGCAGTCCCGAACGCCGTCTCGGGGTGAGTGCCGGAGGAGGAGGAGCAGCACGCGGGAGACGGTGCAGGACGCGTCGCGCCTGCACGCGCTTCGCGACTCCACGCCCGACCGCTGCGACAACCGCGAGAACGCCGAGCAGGATGATCGCGCCGGCGATCAGCTCGAGCATGCTCCATGAGCGAGTCGAGGACGCGGCTTGGAATGCGGGCTGTGCGACGTCACGCGGCTGCGCGCACGGCACGATCGCCGACGGCACCGACTTCGGCTGCGGCTGCGTCGACGCGGTGCTCGGTGCGATCCTGGGCGGAGGGGGAGCTGGCGCTGGAGGATGTGGGTGCATCTCAAAGAACCCGCGTGTCGACGCCGAGCTGCGTGACGTCGAAAGTCGCGTCGGCGCTCGCGGCGACGTGGGGTCTTGAGGAGGTTCCTCATGTACGCATCCGCTCGCCGACTCGCCCTGCGCGCCCTCGCGCTCCTCGCGCCGTCCCCCCTCTACGTGACGTACGGCCTCTTCGTCTTGCTGCGCGCGATGTACCGCACGACGTCGCTCGTCGTCCGCTCGCTCTCGATCTTCCGAACGTCGATCCGCTGTGCACAGGGTCACGAAGTGCCGGTCGTCGGCAGGTTCCACTGCGGGAGCTGCAAGACCGACTACCTCGGCAGCCTGATCAGATGCAGAACCTGCGGTGAAGGGGCGGAACTCACGACGTGTCCCGTCTGTAGAACCGGCGTCCGGCTCCCCTGGGAGGGACGATGAAACGGCGCGCTCGTCCCGCGAAGACGAAGGCCATCCTCTCGGGGCGCGATCACGAGATGCTCGAGTCGATCGGCTTCGCCCGGTACCTCGCGACGACCCAGGTCGCGCGGCTCCACTTCGAGGGGCGCAAGCGCATCGCCCAGCGACGACTCAGAGCCGCGCTCGACCTCGGCCTCGTTCGAGCTCGCCTCCAAGGGGACGCGCTCCACAAGGACACGGTGTTCGCGCTGTCCGAGAAGGGCAGCAGGTTGCTCATTGATCGCGGCGTCGACGACGCGCTCGCCCGCGCCGCGCGGATCCCGGAGGCGCGCGCGCTGCCACACAGCCTCTTGATCCGCGACGTGCTCGTCGCGTTCCTCCACGCTGAACGTGTCCATCAGCTCGAACTCGTGGACTTCCTTCTCGAAGGCGACCTCGCGCGAACGGATGGGTTCGCCGCCGCGCACGTCGTGCCGGATGGCCTCGCCGTTCTCCGCGTCGACGGCCGTGAAGTTCGGGTCGCGCTCGAGGTCGACCTCGGGCACGAGCCCCTTCGGACCCTGCGCGACAAGCTGACCCGCTACGAGGCCCCGTTCACGACCTCGCTCGTGACCGATCTCGTCTTCGTGGTGACGGGTGACCGCCGAGGGCTCGCCCGCCTCATCGAGGAGCTCGGCCTGACAGGCCGCGTGCTCGTTTTTCGGGCGGACGCCCTTCCGGATCTCATCGCCCGGTATACGCGCACCCCCACCGCGCCGACCCGCCGCGCCGTGCGGAGGGCCTCACCGGTGCAACCCCTCACGATCACGAACGGATCTCTCGACGAGCCCGTCGGCTTTAGGGGACCGCGACGGGTCCTGGAACGGATCGAGGCGCGCGCCCCCTCCTCCTCCCCGCCGAGGGTGACGCGACGCACCCCAAGCAATGACGTCGAAGTGAGGGAGCCGTGACGACCCTCCTCGTCATCTGCTACGTCGTGCTCGACATCGTGGGGCGCATCGCCTGGCGGCGACGCACGCCACCGAAACCACCGCGACCCCTCCGACACCGAAACCCTGCCCTTCCCCCCGCGCTTGGGGCGCGTGTGGAAGGGCAGGGCCTTGTGGGAACCGGTGGTGGCCGTGATGCGGTGGACCGCGAGGACGACGAGCACGCGAACATCAACACCAGAGGACGAGGGCGCCCGTGATGGAGCGGGCGCCGACGCTGCGAGCGGCGGGGCGGCTGCGCGTGCGAGCCCGAGGCTCGGCGTCCGTCCGGCGACACCGGCACCCAGCACCGTCGAAAGGGGCCCGGCGCGAGTGACGGAGGACGCCGGGCTATCCGACCGAGCAGTCACTCAATGGGACAGCCCTCCCCTCCTCCTCCCCCATCGCCGCGATGACTCGCTCCGCGTGCCAGCGACCGCGGACGTTGAGCCAGGTCTGCCATGCCCCCGCGGTGGGCGACCAGCGGAAGCCGCCACGACGGAGCGAGAGGCGCACCGCTTCGGATGGCTTGGCGTCAAAGAGGAACTGCAGACGGTTCGCCGCCTTGTTCTCGCGGAGAACGAAGCCCGGTCCGGTGACGTCGGGCGCGGCCTCGCGCTTCGCGGCGCTCAAGAGCTGCTCGATGCGCTTCTTGGTGGCGCGAATGCGGGCGGCGCTGTTCGTGATCGCGAACCCGGGGACCCGCTCCTCCCCCGCAAGTCTCCCGCTCTTCCGGCCGACGAGCAGCGCCGCATGGTTCGTCTCGAGCTCCTGGAGCTTCGTTTTCAGCTTCGCGAGGGCGTCCGGGTCATCTTGGGAGATGCCCCCAGCACCGACCCCTTCGGCCTTGCGTTCGTAGTAGTCGGCAGTAGCGCCGAGCTCGAAGGAGCGGTCTATCTGGCCGACGGCACGAGCCCGGTATGCGCGATCCCGCGTCTCGCTGTGGTGACCCACAAGGATGGGTTGCCCGAAGGGAATCGCCCGGAGGGCGTCGAATCCCGCCCGCTGTAGCTGGTGGGCCTCCGTCGCCCGTTTGCTCGCGAGGGTTTGGTAGCGGTCCCGTCGCGCTTCCTGCTTGGCTTCGTAGCTGTTCATAGAAAGAAGATGGTGAATCGTAAAATGAATGAAGGCGCCTGCGAGTCGCTGGCGACGCACAGAACGACCGACCCGCCCGCCAATTTAGTGACGAGGCCCGCGGAGCTGGAGCCGAACACCAAAGCCGGCGTTGGCAACCGTCTCGAACCAACGCGCGCAAGCCTCGACTTCTGCAACGCTATCTGGCGCCCAGTCTTCGCCCGCTTCAAGCTCCGCTTGGAGTCGAGCGGCGACGCGACGCAGGCCGGCAGCAATGACCTCGACGCCCGCGGCAGCATTCGATGCCTTGACATCGTAGGAGAGCAACGGCTCCTCGTGGTACCCGAGAATGTCCGCGAGCCTGTCGACAACGAGAGAGCAGCAAGTCTCGTGGGTACGCTCCCATTGGAACTCCTTAGACACCAGCGGACAGCGGCTGCGATTCGCGTGAATCATTCGCGGAGGGTTGTCGAGGCCACTCGCACGGTCCCGAACGGGGAAGAGAACGACACACATAGAAACGGAGTAATTGGAATTAGCCTACATATGGACGATAGCTCCATGTCCATTGGCGTCAATGGTACACAAAGGGGATAACTCTTCGCGCCGGGGTCACGGGAACATGCATCGTCACGTGGGACTCGTCATGTCGTGCAGGTGCTCAAAAAGGCCACACTCGAGTCATGGCGTTTTCCGCGCCAACGATACGCTCCGCTCCCACGCGCAACCCTTGGCGGGCTGGTGAGGCTCCGGATTCTCGAGGCCCTGCGGTCGCTCGCAAGAGGCTCCGCTCAGCACGAAGCCGCCGCGAACGAAGGGCGAGCGCTCGACGTCGCATCGAGCGGTAGCCGGCTGCCTCCGCGTCTGCACGCCGAGAGTGGGACGGCCGACGAGCTTCGTCCCGGGCACTTCTCGCTCGGAACCTTCGTCGATGAACCCGGGCGAACCCTCCTCCTCCCCGTGGTCTCGCGCCCCGTCCACTCGCTGCTGCTCGGCAGCACTGGCGTTGGGAAGACCTGGCTCCAACTGCGCGCGCTCGAAGCCAAGTTTGATGCGCTTCTCCGAGGCTACGACGCCGCGGACCGCGTGGCGATTCTCGACGCGAAAGGAGGCGACCTCGCGAGCCTGGCGAAAGAGGTGCTTCTGACACTCCTCCCCGGGGTGCCAATCCAACAGGCCGAGCATCTTCTCGAGCGGCTCGTCGTCGTCGCGCCCTTCTCGACGACCCACGCGGCGCCGATGAACTTGCTCTACGTCGACGACGCCCGCGACCTCGAAGCGAATGCGTTTGATATGGCCGGCCTGCTGAGCAGAATGAGCGGGAGCGCCCTTGGCGTCCATCAAGACAGACTTGTATACAGCGCGACGCTCCTCGGCGGCGAGCTCGCCCGCCGCGACGAGGGCTTCAACTTGTACGACCTCGCCTCCGCGCTGGGGGACCCTGCGCGGCTCGCGGGGCTGGCGCAGTTGTCGACGTTCGAGAGCGTGCGAAACTACTTCGCCGGCCCGAATGGGCTCAGCGCCGGGTCGCTCCATGGCGTGCGTGCGCGGCTCGAGCGCCTGCTACGGCTCGGCGCGAGTCGGATGCTTCGCGCCCGTCGGTGCCTTGACTTCGGTGCGGCCCTTCGCGATGGCGTCGTCATCATCGACATGGGTGGCGCCCCGCTCGGCGCGCCCGACATCGCAAACTTCTACCTCGGCATGATCGCCTCCCGACTGTTGCGTTCGCTCAACGCGCGGACCGGCACCGAGCCCCAGCTCGTGCTCGTCATCGACGAGTTCCAGCGCGCCGTGCGAGCGCAGAACTGGCTGGCAGAGAGTCTTGAGGACGTGCTGGCCGTCTGCCGGTCGCGGCGCGTGCGACTCGTGCTGGCGAGCCAATCGCTCGACGCCATTCGTGAGGTGTCCACCGCGCTCCCTCGCATCGCGCTCACGAACTGCGACGTCATCATCTCGGGACGTGCGAATACTGACGATGCTCGTTCGCTCAGCCCGTACCTGCACCTCTCGGGACGCGTACCGCGACCACCCGTATTGCCTTGGGAGGAGCGGCGAGGCGGACCCTTTTTGACCCAGGCCGAGGAGCGTGCGGCGCTCACCGTGCGCCTCACCCGCCTCGAACATCGCCAGTTTCTCTACGCGGACAAGTCCACCGGGGAGGGCGGGGCGTTCATCAAGAGCGCGGATGTGACAATGGAGGTCACTGGAGAAGCGCGACGTGAATGGGGAGGACGGGTCGAGTGCGGGGCGGTGTCGGCAGAGGCCACGGCCAGGGTTCCGCGACGTGTGACTCGGCTCGCGACGGGCGCGGGCACCCTTCCGAGTGCGCCACCGTCGCTGCCACGCCGCCGGGGGCGGAGGAGGACAATGCCATAGACGCCTCCCACATCCTCGTCCAGCGCACCCCATCGGCCACGACCCAACTGGATGGCGCCGAACACTACCGCACGCCGTGACGCTCGCGCAGCCAACGAAGGCCAAGCTGAAAGCACGCGGCCGCAGAGGGGACCACGCCCTTCCCCGTAGCCTCGTGTTGCTCACGTATGGTCCGCTCCACGTCGCTGAGGGCGAGGGTCAAGAACCAATGGGGTTCGTATTCCCAGTTGGGAACCATGCGCTCGAGACTCCAACCCTCGGTGTTCAAGAAGAGCACCGTACAGATCTCGGTGCGCAGATTGAGAAGGTCGCAGCAGGTCCCAGTGACAGAATGCTCCGCCGTTCCGTCCTGCCGTTGCAGTAGCTCGACCAAGTATCCGATGGGCGAGATTGCCAACACCGCGTCGTCCGGGCTGGGCGCCTGGGACATCTCCTTGACGTTATAGACCTCCTCGAGCAGCTCTCGCCATACGTTCATCTCAACAGACCATGTCGTCGTATTGTCCCGCCGCTCGAACATGCCTGCTGGCGCAACGTGGAGCATCCCCTTCGACACGCCAACTCGTTGGGAACGCCGCCAGAAGAAGCAGAAGAATCCCTTCGGGCGCCGCACAACCACAAGCGTCGAAACCGTGAGTGCGGCGCAGCGACCAGCGCCGCTCCGCAACGGATCGCCCAGCGCCTCGACGCTCGCCCGAAGCGGCAGCATTTCGGCATCGAGGATGGCATCGAGCGATCGGGCTTCGGGCTCGAGAAGTGCCTTCCGGAGCTCCCACTCCATCGCGTATTGGGTGAGAATGTTGTCGTAGTAAAATCCCAGGGCACCGTCGATGCTTAGTGTACCGTCCGGGTGCACGCGGAGGTCGCGGAGGACATAGTCTATACCGTCGAACGGGTTCTCGATGGTCTCGTACTTGCCGCGAATGAATTCGCGCGCCCTGGCATATGCATCCTCGACTAGGTTCGCTGAACTCACGAGCGGTCGCGCGGGCGCGTCGTCAAGCGCCCCGAGAATCGAGTCTGGAGGGACGAGCTCGCGGTCGTTCCGCCAGGTGACCGTGACCGGGTAGGCACGGCCGAATAGCTCCACCGGGTCGACCCTATAGTGCAGCGCCAGCTCATGGGCGAGGGCGACATCGGAGGCACGCGGGCAGTTCTCGTCTCGATACTTGAAGTAGCTGAGCTCAGAAGACGCGTCCGTGGGATCCGGCGCTGGTGCTGGACACTTAGCGGGCGGTCGCGGCGCCTTGTATTCGTCCGACCCGATGATGTCCCGCGCGTAGCGCCGCATCCAGTCGCATGCCTGCTCAAGGCCGGAGCGTGCTCCGTCTCGCTCCGGGTCCACCAGTTGGAAGCCCACACCTTTGTTGGCGTGAACGCTCGCGCATCCGGCCCGGCTCCCCTTGGTTATCGTAAGATATTGGTTGTGAAATGTCCTGGCCCGCTCCTCGAACACCCATGTCTTGATCCGATCCGCGACGGCCCCAGTCTGATCTGGCCATCCGAGCTGGCCTTTGAGGTCATCCGTTAGCAATGGCGCCCGATCCTCCCCGTACCGCGCAAGCAGCACCAAGAAGCTGAGGGCACGCAGCGGCTCCGCGCAGTGTGAAACGCGGAGGGGCGCCCCAAGGACACGCTGCCAGGTCCACGATTTCTCGGACAGGTCCGCTTCTCCTCCCTGGTCGAGTTCCCAACCGTGTGGGCCTCGTTTCAGCCGCGAGAACAGGAGACCGCCCTTATCCCCAGGCGAGAGCGTGAACAGAATGTCGTACCCGTCCGAGTCCATCGTGCAAATCGTCTGCGTTCTCGGCTGCCGCGGCAACCGCCGCTGGAGCGGGTCGGACGATTGATTGATCAATCGATCGGACTGATGGATTCGATCAATGATACCGGGCGCTTACGTGCTTGACCGCGCTTCCGCTGAGCCGCATTACCGTGTGGAGCCCTCCTAAACTCAAAACCCCGCCGATAGTCGGCGAGGGCGAGAGAAGGGGAAAGCGCACCAGGGCTCACGGTGTTAGCGCACCGTGCGCATCACGACAGGAGCCTGTCATGAGCCGGATTGATCCGCCTGGTACGCCACCCCCGGACGACGTGAAGATCGACACGTCGGGCGGCGACGCCCCTTCCTCCACACCTAAGCACACAGTGTGCGACATTGTCAACCTCCCTCGCCCGGGAGAGGTCGCTAGCGCCACGGTCGAGCGCCTCATGGCCGCCGCGAGCTTGGTTCGCTTGATCGGCTTTCTGGTGGCGCGCTGTTCGCTGGTCAAGGCTGCCGAGTGGGCTCTGCGGGCCTTCCCAGGGCCCCAGCGCACCGTCGGGGAGGTTCGCCAGCTCCTCCTGGAGGAGAGTCGCCTCGATGGGATCGTCACGTCGGTCGTGATTGGGATCGCCTGGCGTGCGAAGCGCCAAGTCCAGGCGGGGATCTTCCCCGACGACGAGGTGAACGCGAACGCGCGCCTCCGGGCGATGGCCCGAGATCTCACGAGGCCGAATGCGAACCGGGTCGCCGGGCCGCTCTTCCCGCTCCCGCGTGGGACTGACGCTCCTTCCGCGCCCCTCCCGGACAAGGTGGCTGCCGATCGCGATCTCGTGACGAAGGCCCTCGCCGAGATCGAGCGGCTCCCGCCAGCGCAGCAAGCGGTCATGGTGATGACGGTCACGGCGGCGCTCGCCGAGAACGCGGGGGCCGTTCTGCGGCTCTCTGCTCGTGAGCGCCAGCTCCTCGTTCGCGCTCGTCGGACGCTTCGCGCTCGCTTCGGCGTGACGACGCGCCTCCGCAACTCCGTGCCCGCGTAGCCGCTGGTCCGTGCCCCGGGGACACGAGCAACACGGCGGCGTCGAGTCGCCGTGTTGCTCGCCCCCGAGGCGGTTGCACCGTTTGGGACGCGGAGTCGCGGTCTTGTCGATACTGGCCAAGGCGTGCCAATGTCAGTTGATTGGGGATGATTGCTCGCGCCGCTGGCGCGAAGAAAGAGGGAGTATGTTCATCTTCGCGCGGACTGGAAACGATGCAGGAGAGGCGTGGAGGATTCTCATCGCCGAGGATTCGCGACCGGACGCGACAGCTCGCTTCGGGGAAGCACTCCTCTACGAAGGAACGCTGCAGAAGGACAAGGACCCGCGGTGCCATGAGGTTGGGGTACTACTCGCCGTGAGACGACCGAACGAGTGCGAGTTCCTGGTGGCGGGCAAGGGTGCACTCGGCAACGGGCTCTTCGGGGCCGGCTGGGCAGTCGGTATCCCCCAGGTCACGCGGAAGACGGACAGGAAGTTCCCCGAGTACCTCGACAGCGAGGACTCCGACACCTTCCTCCTCTCCGGCGCGGAAGATCTGGTCCCGTTCCTCGACGGGGCGGGCGAGCGCGTCCCCTACCCGGACGACGACGAGAACACGGTCGAGCGGTACAGGCCGCGCACCGAAGGCCTCTACGCGATCATCGAGCGGGTGAAGACGCCGGCCGGGGATGTCTTCTGGCGGTCGATCACCCGCGACCACACCACCTCGATCTTCGGCCAGAGCGCCGACGCACGGATCACGGATCCAGATCGTCCACGGCGCGTGTTCTCGTGGCTGCTCGAGCGGACGGAGGACGCGTACGGCCACGTCACCACCTACGCGTACGACGCGGAGGACTTCGACAACGCGGTCCGCGCGGCGCCTTCCGAGGCGCACCGGCGCGATGGGCTCGCGAGCTTCGCAAACAGGCACCTCAAGAAGGTCCGGTACGCGAACAGCACGCCAGGAGACGAGGCGACGTACCAGATCGAGGTGATCTTCGACTACGGGGAGCACGACGCGGAGGTTCCGACGGCGACTGAGGAGACGACGTGGCCGGTCCGACAAGACCCCTTCAGCTCGTACCGCGCGGGTTTCGACATGAGAACGTACCGCCTTTGTCGGCGCGTGCTGGTGTTCCACAAGTTCACGGGCCTGGAGAGCGGTACGGCGACGCTCGTTCGCTCGCTCGACCTCGCGTACGACGAGAACCCCACGATGACGAAGCTCACGAGCGCGACGCTCAAGGGCTACATCAAGGACGGCGGCGCCTACATCGTGAAGGCGATGCCGCCGCTGGTGATGACGTACAGCGAGCCGACGTTCACGAAGAAGATCGTCACGCTCGAGAAGGAGCAGGTCGAAGACTTCCCGCGACAGCTCCTCGGCAAGGAGGCGCAGTTCCTCGACCTCGACGGCGAAGGTCTTCCCGGCGTGCTCACCCGTCGGGGCGACGCGGTGTACTACCAGCGGAACCGAGGCGACGGGACGCTCACGCTCCAGAAGTGCCTGCCGCTCACGCCGAGCCTCATCACCGCACGCGACGCACAGCTCACTGACGTCGAGGGTGGGGGCACGATGGCCGTCGTCTCCTGGGGCGCCTCGGGCGCCGGCTTTCAGCTCCGCGATGGCGAAGGCTGGGGCCCGTTCCAAGCGTTCGCGAGCCAGCCCAACGTCAACTGGAACGACCCCAACCTGAGGTTTGTGGACCTCAACGGGGACGGCTTTGCCGACATCCTCATCACGCGTGGCGATCACTTCCTCTGGTACCCGTCACTCGGCAAGCAGGGCTTCGGACCAGCACGCCGCGTCGAGGTGCCGCAGGACGATCGCATCGCGCCGTCCGTCGTCTTCAACGACGTGAAGATGCAGATCTACCTCGCCGACATGACGGGCGACGGGATGGCAGACATTGTCCGCATCCGGAACGGGAAGGTCTCGTACTGGCCTAGCCTCGGGTTCGGCCGGTTCGGCGTCGAGATCCGGATGGGCAACTGTCCGTACCTGGGGAACGACGAGCAGTTCAGGAACGTGCAGGTGAAGCTGGCGGATCTCGACGGGAGCGGCACGGCGGACATGCTGTTCTTCAGCCCGAAGGGGATGGAGGTCTTCTTCAATCGCGCGGGCAACAGCTTCTCCGAAGGCTTCCTCAACCCGTCGGTTCCCGCCGAGGCGCTGTGGACGCTCCAGCTCGTGGACTACTACGGGCGTGGCATGACGGCCGTCGCGTGGGCGCCGCCGGAGATCGGACTCATCCCCGCGCCGCTCAAGGTGACCCAGCCGTGCGGCGCGGAGAAGCCGCACCTGCTGAAGACCCTCGACAACTCGATGGGCATGACGGTGACGTTCACGTACGCGCCGTCGACGAAGTTCTACGCCGCGGACCGGAAGGCGCGCCGGCCCTGGGCGACAAAGCTGCCGTTCCCCGTGGAGGTGGTCGAGCAGATCGAGACGCGAGACGCGATCGCCCGCACGCGATACCTGACGAGCTTCTCGTACCGGCACGGCTACTACGACACGGTGGAGCGCGAGTTCCGCGGCTTCGGGCGGGTCGATCAGCTCGACGCGGAGTGGTTCGGTGCGCCGACAGGCGCAGGGACGTTCACGCACCCGCCAGTGATCGAGGATCACGACGACGAGGATTTCGAGAACGACGAGTTCCCGCAGGCGCCCGTGCTCACCAAGACCTGGTTCCACACCGGCGCGTTCAAGACCGTCGACCGGCGGCTGCTCGAGGACGCGTTCCTCACCGAGTCATGGTTGGGCGACCTGACGCCCGCAGCCGCGCCCCGCTCCGAGGTGCCAACGGACGACGACCTGACGCCTGCAGAGCTGCGCGAGGCGTACCGCGCCCTGCGAGGCACGATGATCCGCCAGGAGGTGTACGGCCTCGATGGCTCGGCGGACGAAGACAAGCCGTTCGCCGTCGTGGAGCAGTCGATACGCGTGCGCCTGAAGCAGCACCAGTCCCCGCGGAAGGGAGCCGAGCGCCCGGCGTTCTACGCCGTCTTCGACGCAGTCCCGCTCGAGGCGCGGACGACGACGTACGAGCGCATCGCGAACGACCCGCGCACGATGCAGGAGCTCGCGCTCGAGGTCGACGAGTTCGGGGGCGTCACGCGCGCCGCCAGCATCGCGTACGCGCGGCGCGACTCGGCTGACTTCGACGAGCAGGACCGCTCCTACATCGTGGTGGCCGAGGCGGACTTCGTGTCGCTCACGACCCGCGAGGACTACCGCCTCTCCGCGCCGACCGAGTCACGCGTCTACGAGCTCACCAACGCCGAGCCGGACGGCGCTGTCTTCACGCGTGCGGAGCTCGCGGGGTTCATCGGCGAGGCCGATCCCATCGCCTATGACGCGACCCCGGTGGGCGAAGATCCGCACCTCCGTCTCGTCGAGCGCACGCGGACAATCTACTACGACAGCACCACGCTCGACCCCGACGCACCGTTCGCGTTCGGGACGATCGACGCCCTCGCGCTTCCATTCCAGAGCTACCGCCTCGACCTCCTCGCGAGCCAGCTCACCTCGGTGTTCGGCGGGGAGCTCGACACGGCGCTGCTCACGACCGACGGTGCCTACATCGAGCTCTTCGAAGACGAGTTCTGGATCCCGTCGGGCTTCGCGATCCTCGACGACGCACACTTCTTCCTCCCGACCGAGTTCAAGAATCCGTACGGCATCGCCACGACTGTCGCGTATGACGCGGCGTTCAACTTCGCGACCTCCGTGACGGATGTCTACGGGAACGTCGTCGCCGCGGAGATTGACTACCGACTCCTCCGTCCGAGCCTGACGACGGATCCGAACGGCAACCAGACGACGACGGTCTCGGACGAGCTCGGCATGCTCACGAAGCTCGTCGTGATGGGCAAGGACGGCGCTGACGATGGCGATACGATCGACCACCCCACCGTCGAGTACACGATCGTCCTCGACAACTGGACAGAGCACGATTCACCAAACTACATCCACGTGGAGGCGCGGGAAGAGCACTTCTCCGAGGTCCCGGCGTCGGCGAAGTTCCAGATCAGCAGAACCTACTCGGACGGTTCGGGCCGGGTGGCGTGCGCAAAGGCGAAGTTCGCGTCGGACGGGATGACGGCGCGGTGGGTGACGAGCGGCAAGACCGTGGTCAACAACAAGGGCAACCCGATCAAGCAGTACGAGCCGTTCTTCTCGGCAACCATCGACTACGAAGAGGAGGAGGCGTTCGCGGAGATTGGGGTAACACCGCTGCTCACCTACGACGCGCTTGGGAGGATGACGCGGATCGATCTCCCGAACGGCACGTACAGGCGCAGCGAGTGGACGGCGTGGTCGACGACCAGCTTCGACGAGAACGACACCGTCGGTGACGACGGAAACCTGTGGGCCGAGGCGCGCGTCGAGGACGGCCCCGCGTCCGATGCCGAGGAGCGCGCCCTTCGCATCACCCTGCCCCACGCGAACACACCGACGGTCACCCACTTTGACCCGATGGGCAGGGCGTTCCTTGTCATCACCGACAACGGGTTTACGGAGGACGAGGAGCCTGTCGCGCTCCTGTTCGAGACGCGCATTGCCTTCGATATCGAGAGCCAGATCCTGAGCGTCAAGGACGCCCTCGGCAGGACCTGTCAGACGAACGTCTACTCCATGGCCGGCCAGCTCCTGTCCGATACCAACATCGACAAGGGCACGCGGCGACGCGTGTCGACGGTGGATGGCCAGCTCCTTCGCCGCTGGGATGACCGGAACCAGATCTTCCGCGCCGAGTACGACGATCTCCGCAGGCTCACGCACCTCTGGGTCACCGTGGATGATCTCGAGGACGAGGAGGACACGCCGGTCACCACGCTGCTGGAGAGGCGGTACTACGGAGAGGCCGTCGCCGACCCCGAGGACGCGAACGTCCGCGGGCGGCTCGTGTACGCGTTCGATGGCGCAGGCCTCGCAGTCAACGACGACTTCGACTTCAAGGGCAACCCGCTCAGCACCGCTCGCCGGCTCTTCGATCGGAGCGGCGGCGATCAGGTGCCGGACTGGGTCTCCATCGACGAGGAGGACAACCCGCTCGACGCCACAACGAGCGCGCCGATCGAGGCGGAGACCTTCACGGCGAGCGCCGAGTTCGACGCGCTCAACCGCGTGACGAAAGCAACCGCTCCGAACGGTGCTGAGACGATCTACGCGTACGATCTCGGGGGCGCGCTCTTCAGCGTGACGGTGGACACGGTCGCGATCGTGGAAGAGATCCATTACGACGCGCATAGCCGTCGCGAGAGCATCGAATACGGGAACGGCGTCACCACGACCTACGAGTACGATCCGCTCACATTCCGGCTCGCGCACCTCGTGTCGACCCGTGCGAGCGACTCCGCGAAGCTGCAGGATCTGAGGTACACGCTCGACCCCGTCGGGAACATCCTCGCAATGGCCGACGCCGTGACTGAGGCCGTGTACTTCGACGACAACTACGTCGATGCGTCCACGGAGTACAAGTACGACGCGCTCTACCGTTTGACCTGGGCGACCGGAAGGGAGCACGGCTCGAACATCGTGCCGGTCCAATCTGATGATGGGCGCTTCATCGGTTCGGTTCCGGATCCAAACGATCCGCAGGCGCTCCGCCAGTACATCGAGGAGTACGCGTATGACGCCGTGAGCAACCTTACGGAGATGAGCCACGAGATGGTCGGCAACTCAGCGGGCGACTGGACTCGAACGTACAGCTACACGAGCGGCACGAACCGCCTCGCGTCGACGACCGCGAACTCGGACCCCTCGATCGCGTACACGCACGACGACCACGGCAACATCATCGCGTGGCCTCACCTCCCCGAGGTGGAGTTCAGCCCGCTCGACCAGATGTGGCACGCCGAGCTCAGCACGGGCCACGCCTATTACTACTACGACTCCGGCGGGAACCGCGTCCGCAAGGTCGTCGTCAACGGGTCGCCGACCAAGGAGCGGATCTACCTTGGCGGCTTCGAGTACTACCGGGAGACGACGACCGTGCTCGACTTCGAGCGCACGACGCTCCACGTCATGGACGGTGCGCGCCGCGTCTGCATGATCGAGACGAAGACGATCGAGGACGAGGACGAGGACCCGGTCACACCGCTGGTCCCGGCGTACCGCTACCAGCTCGTGAACCACCTCGAGACCGGAGTCGTCGAGTGCGACGACAACGGGGCGGTCTTCAGCTTCGAGGAATACAGCCCGTACGGCGTGACGATGTATCAGTCTCGGGATACGGGCGTCGAGGTGAGCGCCAAGCGCTATCGCTTCGCGTCGGCGGAAAGGGACGACGAGACGGGATTCTACTGCATGGGCGCCCGCTATTACTGCCCCTGGCTCGGGAGGTGGACGACTGCGGATCCCCTGGGGCTCCAGGCGGGTATCAACGTGTTCGCCTATTGTAGGGGTTCGCCGGTGACGTTGAGCGATCCAAGTGGTCTAGATGAAACGATCTCGGTCAACCCCAATTCTCACAGCATCGTCTACTCCACCACGGTCACGCTCTACACCGGGTCCTCTGACCCCGATGTGGTTCGCGAGACTGCCGGTCGGGCGGAAGACTACTATGCCAATCGACAGCCCAGCGTTGCGCGAGAATTGTTCGGCCAAACTGTAGGCGGCGCGCTCGAAACCTTATTCGGCAGCAAGCATCCTCGCACCTACTACGAAGAATCGACCAGGACTTCGTGGACGGTGGAGTTTGATGTGCACTACGAAGTCGTCGAGGGAGATGCTCCAGTGATGGCCATGCCTCCGGAAGGGAGTTCGGTAAGTGTCGGATCGATTCTTGATGCGCTTGCGGCTGGCGGTCTGGAGCCGGGTGACAACATGATGGCATATCGACCGGCCGATGATCCGGGCTTCAAGAAGGGCGTGGAGGGCCGCACGTACTCAATGAGTATTGGGGTGCCCGCTACCGACCTGAAGGACGCGGCGGCGGTCCTCCAGCCCGAGTTGCCGGTGATTCACGAGACCGGTCATCTTCTCGGATTTCACGAACGGTACTGGGCGATGCCAGGCACGGGCATGGACGATTTCGAGTTCGAGGAGGATATGATGCGTTCTTCTAGACCCGGACCAATTTCGATGAGCCAAAGGCATGTAGACGATGCTGCCAGGTTTGCGCTTGAACTCGCGTCTGAAATGTCGTCCACCGGACGGCTCGATAGATTCGAAATCTTCGGCGCCACGATAGATGTGCCCGGAGTTTCGACGACCGACCCAACCTACGAAGCGACCCAACAGGCACAGCGGACCAGGGAAGTCCAGCGGCAGCGCGAGCTGCGGTGGCCAAGTCAAAGCGGCCCAACCATGCTAAACCGATAGCAGGCGGAGAGCGATGCGAACGCTAGCGTGGTGTGGACTGACTCTCGTGGGTGTCTCGGCAGCCTGCTCCCCGACGCCACCGGTTCCAGGCGCTCCTTCGAGCGGAGCGAGCGAGCGGGCGCCCTTGCCCAGCGCGGCCGTCGCTACGTCTGGAGACGTCTGGCGCACAGTTCCGATCGAGCCACCTCAGCCGGAGTCGATTTTTTTTGCAGAGAACTCGGCTGGCATTGGGGATGACACGCGCGCTGTGCTCAAGGGCATCGCAGAGAGCCTGCGCGCACATCCTGAGGTCATCGGAAATATTGGGGTTGAGGGCCACGCGGACTCACACGAGACGGACTCGAGCAGCTTGGCAACCCTTCGTGCGGAGGCAGCACTTGCGTATTTCACGAAGGAGGGCGGAATGAACGCTGCCGCCTTCGTTCTTCTTCCAACGGTTGTTACCACTTCAGACCCAGCCCGTTCCGAGCAGCAGCGGTGGAACCGTCGAGTCGTTCTGCGAATTGTTAAGAAGTAGTATGAGGCCGGTCACCTACCTCTACTGCCGCGCCGGGCCTGTGACGCTCAGCGATCCGTCGGGATTGGATGAGCGGGTGAGTGTTGACCCCAATGCGCACCGCATCACCTACTCCACCAGCATTGACGTTTATACAAATGGCGCCGACCCGGATCGGGTGCGCCAATTAGCGCGTGGCGCGGAGAACTTCTACGCGAACCGAACAAACACGGCTGCTGAGGACGTATTCGGACCAACAGTCGGCGGCTTTCTTGAAGACGTGCTGGCGCCGAACCCTACCCCACGAGCCTATACCGACCCCGAGACGGGGATCGAGTGGGCTGTCGTGTTTGACGTCAAGTACAATGTCATCGAGGGGAGCTCACCGATCCCTCCATTCGCGCCGAAGGATAAAGAGGGGTTCATAAACATCCCGCCTGGACTGTTCACCTTGCTTGCGGATGCCGGCTTGGAAACAGGCGAGAACATTATATCGTATCTCCCAGAGAGCGACCCGGGTTTCGAGGGTGGCGTCGGCGGGCGAACCTTTTCGATTACAGGCAATATCCCAGCAACCGACATCCGCTACCCGCAGAAGGAGAAGGGCACGGCTGAGGTGTCGCTGGTTCACGAGTCCGGGCATCTGCTTGGTTTTGACGAACGCTATGGCTTGGAAACCGACATGATGCGCGCCGCTCAGAAGCCCGATCTTCAGCCCTTGAAAATGGGCCAAGAGCATGTTGACAATGCTGCTCAATTTGCATTGGGGCTAGCTGGCGAGCTCTCATCGGTTGGCCGCCTGTCAAACTTCGAACTCTTCGGCGTCTCTTTGGAGACTAGGTCCACCGACGCCGGGCCGTTCGAAAAGTTTGTCCATCGCAAGGAGCAGATCGAACGCCAGCTCGATTTGCGCATCCCAACTCGGCGCTCGGAGTCCTTCTGGAGCAGCTACTGGCGGAGTCCATGAACTGGCTACGGTGTCCGCTGGACGCAGCACGATGGGTGGTCCTTGGTGTTGTGATTGGCGGTTGTTCGAGTGACGATGCGAGGCACCAGCAAAGGACGCCGCCTCCCACTGCGTCGTGGATCAGACCATCGCAAGTGCCTACGGCTTCGGCAAGCAGCCGGCCTGTGTCTACCGCGCGCTCCATTCCTGACAGCTCGGACCGAATGGAGGAGGTCTGTTTCGAGCGAGATTCCGCCCTGCTTGCGCCGTCGGAAATAGCGTATCTTCGAAGGTTCAGTGCGGTCTTTCGTACAAACGAGTCCCGTGGAGTCATTCTGATAGGACGATCAACGGATGATGAGTCGGTGGGTGTCGCAGCAGAGCGCGCCGCAAGTGTCCGCCAGTTTCTGGTGGAGTCAGAGGGGATAGCCCCGGAGCGAATCAGCGTGACTGTGGCCCCCTCGGCAGCCGCTGGCGCCTGGGAAAGATGCGTCGACCTCGTTTCCAGGCCTGCGCACTAGTGATGTTCAGCAACCCGCAGCCGAAGTCATACCGCTACTGCGGTGCCGAGCGCGACGACGAGACCGGCTTCTCGTGCATGGGCGCCCGCTATTACTGCCCCTGGCTCGGGAGGTGGACGACTGCGGATCCCCTGGGGCTCCAGGCGGGGATCAACGTGTACCTCTACTGCCGTGCTGGGCCCGTGACGCTGAGCGACCCCAGCGGGTTGGACGCGCTTCTTACCGTCGACCGAGAGACGAATACGATCACCTTCTCCACGACGGTGCACGTCTACACGGACGAGGCACACGAGCAGGAGACAAGAAATGCGACGACTCGTGCGGAGCACTTCTACAACGACACCGTCGCAAAGTACGTCGACAGTAGCAACCCCACGCTGAAGGGCGATTGGAACGTGCGGTTTTCCGTTCACTACGACGTCCATGTGGGCGAATCGCCAATACCCACTGTGGACCCCCGGACGCTGTCGGACGGGACAGGCGCTGAAGCTGCGCGAATCAAAGGCGTTTTGCGGGAACATGGCGTCGGGCCCGGCGAGAACATCTTGTCGTACCGGCCTGCAATATCGCGCGAACGCGACGTGCCTGGAGCCGTGGCTGGAGGCGTCAGCTATAACCTCGGCGGCCCGGAGATGGGCATCCCGGTAAGCGACATTCCGTACCAGTCCGACGATGATACGCGGTTCCTAAGCCTGGTGCATGAAACAGGTCATCTCCTTGGCTTCGATGATCGATATCTGAAGGAGCCTAACAAATCACGAGAGCAGCCTGGCTTTGCCAATGACGTGATGAATCTAACCGTTAGCTTTGGCGGGATGGCACTCGGTGCGGGTGCACGGACGATCTCTCCAGTCCATGTTGCCGAGGCTGCGCGCTACGCCATCTTGTTCGCGAACGTCGTGTCAGGCAAGGCGGATGCGTCGGTCAGCAACGTGTGGCTGGAAGGTGCATCCTTCGACACCACGGGTGTGGACCCACCCGGCTACTCAGACGGCAAGGAGTACCCAGGCTACGCGGGCAGCCCAGTCTACGGGCGCGAGGACTATGAGCCAACCCAGATCGAGCATCTGTTCTTGGGCGTGATCGAGCAAACTCGGCGATTCAACTCGCGTGAACCTTATCGACCGCTATCGATATGAGCAACACACAACCAACAATGACAGCCCACTTGGACCGCGGCATACGGCGGCTGCCAACTGCCTACGTGCCGCGCCACCTGGTCTTCGTCGCGTGCCTTGCCGTGGCGTGTGCTGCGCCTGATCCCGCTCGATCGGGATCAGCCACCTCGTCCAGGGCCGCAACTGGGACCGAAATGTACTCGTCGACTGGAGGATCAGTGCGCGCACGCGTGAATGAGCCGTGGGAACCCGAGGTCTTCTTCGAGCCTGGCTCATCGACTGTCTCGCCTGATGGAATCGAGACTCTTCGCGAAGTGAGCCGTTCTCGTGAGCGACAATCGCGTTGAGGTGCTGCTCGTGCATGGACGGATCGACGCCAGCGAGGCCGCTTTCACGGGTCTCGCGGAGCAGCGTGCGACGAGTGTCAAGAAGGCACTCGTCGCGCTGGGTCTGTCCGATCAGCAATTGCGGATTGTTGACTGTGGCGTGGCTCACCAAGGTGGGCTGGCTGCGCGACGTGTCGACTTTAGCATGCCGCAGGCGGACCGGCAGCCCTGTGACTGAGCGTGTGTGTGGTGCATCCTTCGGGCGACGCGCTCGTGGACCCAGGCCGCCGAAGCCGCGTTATGGCTGCGGCCACCCTCGGAGGTGGCCGCAGCCAAACGGAGCTTCGGCTGACTGAGCGCACGTCGCGTGAAGCGGGAGCTCCGCGATCGCGAGCACGCACGCGCCTGCGGCGCGCGCGCGCTCGCTCGGTCCGACGTCGCGTGCAGCATCGCGAACGTCCGGGGGCGCTGCAAGGGACGGCGTCGCTCGGTGAGCGATCGGCGACGCCGGGGTGCGGCGCGCGCGGCGCCGTGCCTCGCAGGACCTGCCCTGGGGTCGAGCGCACGGAGATTCACTCGTCGGCGTTGGGTCCTTCAAGCGCGCCCCCTCCCGCCATCGTGGTGATGTCGTCGAGGACAAGACCGAGGATGCGGGGGACAGCGCGCGCGGATTCGCGGCTCGAAGGTCGCGCTTGCAGCCGCTCCCACTGAGCTCGTTGTCAGGCGCGGGTCTTCTTGAACGCGGAAGGCGTCATGTCTTCGAGCTCGAGGCCGAAGACATCGCGGTGTGTGCCGAGGCGGTCGAACGCCCAGGCGAGATACGCCTGCACGGGGACGCTGAGAGCGCGACACGTGGCGACGATGCCGAGCAGGACGCAGGCACGATGGGCGCCCTCGGTGCTGCCGGCGAAGAGCATGTTCAGCCGGAGCTTCGCGACGTTCTGGAACTCGCGCTCCGTCGCCGAGTTGTCGATTGGCAGCGCGGGGTCATCGACGAAACGGAACAGCGCGGGGCCGTGCTTTTCGTAGTACTGGACTGCCGCCATCAGCGGCTCGGATGGGAGGAGCGCCGGCTTCACGGCGGCGCGCCAGTGCTCGAACTCGGTGACGAGCGGGCGGATGTGTTGGCGCCGGTGATCGCGCAGCGCGACGTCTCGAAGGCCGAGCTCGCGAGCTTTCTCCTCGTGGCCGTAGATGGCGCCGAGGAACGCGCCGCCCTCCGCGGCCAGCGCCGGCTGCGTCGCCTCCGCGTCGCGGTACTTGCGGCGCCCGTGGGCGTTGCAGCCCGACTCGACGATGTCACCGGACTCGTAGAGGCGATTGAATCGATGCTCGGCATCCGCGGTGATCGTGCCGCGGAAGGCGCGTAGCTTCGCGACGACGTCGTCGCCGCCCTTGTCCGCGGCGTACTGGAACACCGCGCACTCCTCGTTGCGATAGATGTCGATGTAGCCGTTGTGCGCCGCGGGGAGCTGCGGAACGAGGACCTTCAAGCCAGTGCCGTCGGTCGCCATCCAGGAGCCGGCGAGCAGGCGCTTCCAATGCAAGCCATCAATTGGCGCGAGGAGGTCGGCGGCTCTCTCGATGAAGCCGACCAGGGAGCCCATGGCCAAGGGGACGCCGCGCTCGGCGAGATCGCGTCGAAGGCGGTCGAGCGGTATGAGCATCGAGAACTTGCTGAACACGAGCCACGCAAGCCAATCGCTGGTCATCTTCGAGCGCGCGTAGGGAGCCGGAAGGGAGCGTGGTGTCGTGCGGCCCCCGCACTCGCGGCAGCGACAGGTCGTGCGGCGGACGACGCGGCGCCGTTGGTGCTCCTTGACGATGTGGAGCTTCTCCTCGACGAGCTCTTCGGCGGCGTCGAGCGCCGCACTGCCGCAGTGCGCGCACTGGTCGGGACGGAGACTGTGCTCCTCGGCCTCGAGGTGCGGAGGCAAAGGCTTGCGCCCGGTCGGTCGACGCGGCTTCTTCTCGCGCTCGGGGCGCGCGGGCTTCGCGGGCGCCTTCGGCCTCTCCTCGAACGCCTTCTTCGCGTCGCCCTCGACGACCGGCGGCGGTGCCGCCGGCTTCTCGGGCGAGGGCTTGCGATGGCGACGCTGCGCGGCGGCGAGGAGCTCCCCGACGCGCTCGTTGAGTTTCGCGATCAGCTCGTTGCTCGTCGCGATCTGCGCGACGAGCTTGGTGACCTGGGCGCGCAGCTCGGCGTTGTCGCGCAGCAGCTTCTCGCCCTCGGCATCGGTCACGCGCTCAAGAGATCATGGGCGTGGATCTCTGTCGATCCCCCTTCGACATGTCGCGCCGATACCATCCGCGGCGCGGCACGGTGAAGTCGATCCCGGCGAGGAGCGACGCGAACGCCGCGCCATCGATCGGCACGTGCTTGTCGGTGGCCTCGAACGCAGGGAGCTGGAAGCTGCCCTTCTCGAGGCGCTTGCCGTGAATGCGCCAGCCGGACCCGTCGAACCAGATCGCCTTGGCGATCCGGCGACTCTTGCTGAGGAACAGGTAGATGTGTCCGTCCGTGGGCTCCAGCCCGAGACTCCGCACCGCGCCTGCGAGCGCATCGAACGAGCCTCGCATGTTGAGCGGCGCGACGACGACGAAGACGCGCACCGCAGAGGACCACGTCAGCATGAGAGCACCTCGACGATCCGCGCCAACGTGTCCGCGTCGAAGTCGTCCCCGATCTCGACCGAGCCCGCCCCGACGCTGACGACGTACCGGCGCGGGATCGCCTGCGCGACACCCGCGCGAGGCACCAACTCCACCACTCCCGACATCGGAGCGCGTCGCGACAGATTGAGCTGCCAGGTGTGAAGCGACCGTCCGTCGATCCCCTTTCTCCTCGCCCATTCGCGCAGCGTCTCGCCCGACTTCGCCTGCGCCGCCAAGCAGGCCCGCGCATCCCTCTCGTCCACGATCTTTCGTCCAGCCATCGAGTACCTCCGTGCGTCGGAGGCTGCACGGGACCGGAGCAATCAGCATCCCGGCGTCGCTGATGGGTCACGTCGCTCGGTTGCTCGGGCACGCGCCTGGCGTATCACCTCGCCCGGAGTCCTGAGACTTCGCGAGCCTGAACCGAGTCTCTTCGCGCGCGCGAGGTGGACCGATGGCGATCAAAGGTAGAACAAATCAGAGCGATACTTGCGGCAAGCGGCCGGCCCTACAGCGCGGACGCGAAGCGCGCCGCGATCGAGTATGCGAAGGCGCGACGCCGAGCGGGGGTAGGGCTCACGGCGGTCGGGCAAGAGCTGAGACTCTCGCCTGCGACGGTGCTCGCGTGGCTTAGGCCGAGCGCGTTGGTGCCGGTCGAGATCGTCGCGAACGTAGCCGCGATCCAAGACGCGCGGCCCGAGCTCGTGTTGGTCGATACTCGTCGCGGCCTCCGCGTCGAGGGACTGAACGTGCAGGCCGTCGCCTACCTCCTGGAGCGGTTGCCATGATCAACCTCCCGAGGGCCGTCAGGGTCTTCGCGCATCGTGAGCCCGTCGACATGCGCAAGTCGTACGGCACGCTCGCCGCCGTCGTGCGGCTCGCAATGAAGAAGGACGTGATGCTCGGAGACGTGTTCGTGTTCGTCGGTCGGCGTCGCCGAACGGCGAAGGCGCTTTGGTGGGACGGGACCGGGATGGTGCTCCACGCGAAGAAGATCGCGAAGGGGAAGTTCGCGGCCCAATGGATGGCCGCGGGCAAGGAATGCTCTGAAGTGGACGACGACGGAGTTCGCTCTGTTCTTCGAGGGAAGCGATCTCGTGGTGCGCCGGCCGGTGTCGCCACCCGCTTGGGATCCGAGCGAGCGCAACCTCGAATTCGAGTGACGAACCCTTGCGCAGCGATCGCCGACGACCCATCTGAACATGCGTGGATGGCGTGATGCGAGGCTGCCCGGCGCGTCGGCAATTGGGTTGCGCTTGGAGCTCCACCTTTCGCGGCGGGGCGCATTACTCGCCCCTACCCGGCGCATCAGGTGGGGCTCAAGCTGGGTGATACCGCCTGGCGGCGCGCGCCCGAGCGTACGTCTCCAGATAGCGCCCGACGACGACAACTACTTTTGCACGCGACGCGAGCTCTCGGCCCATCGCGCGAGGCAGCATGCAGCCGTGCTCGCTCCGGGCAAGGGGCATGCTCGCTGGCTCCTCGCCATGCTCGGGCCGCGATGAGGGCGGCGGGATCGTGAGCGCGAACAGCGCGGCCCTGCGCGTGGCTCCGGGGTGTCCTTTCGGCAAAGGTGCGTGAACGCCCCACCAACTCTCGCGAGACTCGCGCGCGCAGGAGGCGAACGATGCGAGACAGAGGACAGACGATGGGCGACTTGGACGCGGCGCGGAGCGCGCTCGCGAGGTGGCGACGAGAGAGCGGTGGGGCGGGCCGGCGGATCCCGGCGGACATGTGGGCGATGGCGGCCGACGTCGCGCGGACGAGCGGGGTCGCGGCGACGGCGCACGCGCTGCGGTTGAGCGCAACGAAGCTGGCGGCGCTTGCGGGAACGGCTGGCAGGCCTGGTGTTGAGAAGGCGCCGATTCCCCGGGGTGAGCTTCGTGGAGCTCGATGGAATCGAGCTCGGCGCGGGGAACGACACGGTAGTGATCCGGCTGTTCGGGCGAGAGGGCGATCAGGTTCGGGTCGACGTTCCGCGCAGCGCGAGCGGGACCGGCTAGCGTTGTGTCGTGCTCGGCCAGAAAAATACGTGCGATGCCGTCGCCGCTCCGCTCTTGGTTTTTCCTCGCGCCCGTCGTTGAGGAGTCTCTGCCCTCCTCCAATACCAGGTGGGTGTGATCCGCGTGCCCGACCGCGACGGCCCAAAGAAAATGTCCATGTGCGCCTCTCGAGGTGAAAGAGCCCTCGACGAATGGATCCTCGCACCGCGCAGCTCGCCCAAGACCTCGAAGGCTCGACCTTTCGCTGGGTTCGCCGACTCGGCAAGGGCGGCATGGCGGATGTCCACGTCGTCGAGCATGTGGAGTTCGGGACGAAGGGCGTCCTGAAGCTCCTCCGCGAGGAACTCGAGACAAGCGCAGACCTCGAGAGCCGCCTTCGAACCGAAGCGCGCCTCCTCAAGAGCCTCAACCACCCGAACCTCGTGCGGGTCCTCGACTTCGCGCGGACGGGTTCGGGTCGGCCGTTTCTCGTCACCGAGCTGCTCGAAGGAGAGACGCTCGGGGACTGCCTCAGACGGGAGAAGCTCCTTTCGGAGTCGGAGGCCATCGAGATCGGCATCGAAATCTTGGCGGGACTCGAGGCGGTGCACGCGGCGGGGATCGTTCACCGCGACGTGAAGCCGGACAACATCTTCCTCGTGAAGAACGCGGACGGAACGCGCGTCGTGAAGCTCCTCGACTTCGGCGTCGCGAAGCTCATGACGGAGGCCGCGAAGGAAGTGGCCGGCTCGGTGATCCCGACGGCGACCGGCCTCATGATCGGAACGCCGTCCTTCATGGCGCCCGAGCAGATCCGTACCGAGCAGATCGACGCGCGTGCCGACCTGTATGCCGTAGGCGCCGTCCTGTACCGCATGGTGGTCGGCGAGCCGCCCTTCACGGGCAAGACCCAGGTCGACATCCTCCAGGGCCACCTGCTCGAGCCGCCGCTCGCTCCGTACGCGGCGGCGCCGCAGCCCGTCTCGAAGCGCCTCAGCAACCTGATCCTCCGCGCGCTCGAGAAGAAGCGGGACGATCGATTTCCGTCCGCGAACATGATGCGGATGTCGCTCGAAGTGATGCGTCCATCCCCGGCGATCCCGTGGGTTGAAACGGCCAGGCTCGCCCCCGTCGAATCAAAGACGGACCGCATGCCGGCCGTCGCGGCGCCACGTACCCAGGCGGTGCGGGAAGAGCGACGCGAGGGAACGACGTACGCACAGCGCGCAAAGGTGCTGGTTCTCGAGGCTCCGGCGAAGCGCCCCGTGCTGCTGCCGCGTCACACGCGACCCCTCGATCTTCCGCTGGTCGCACCAGCAGCCGCGGAAGACGACGCGCCGACCGTGATCGAGACACCTCGACGCCGCTCCTCCCACGACGCACGAACGGCCAACCCCGAGGTTCACCTCCGGGAGCTTCGGCGACTCAAGCTCGCACTCGTGTGCATGATGCTCCTGGTACTTGGTCTCATTGCACTCGTGCTTCTGCGTGGAGCTCCTCGCTGATGCTCCTCGCCCTCGCTCTTCCCAGCGCTCGCGCCTTCCACCTGGGAGAGGTCTGTCGTAGCGTTCGGATCACAGGACGAGGTCAGATGAGCGGGAGCGGAGGGGGGTCGATGGGCGGAGGCAGTGGAGGTGAGTCCATCCGGCCCCCGGCGCCCATCGCGCACGGTCCCCGCGGCACGATCCGCATCTCGTTCTCGGACGATGCTCCGCTTCTCCGCTTCGCCGACGTGCCGGCGAGAGAAGCGCCCGAGCAGCACGACACGATCGAGATCGGGCCGGAGCCGGACGTCGCGGTCCCCGCACCACTAGCGAAGGAGGAAAGCGAAGACCCGCGTCGGACGCCGCCGGCCGGCCCCGTCGTCGCCCAGGAACACACGGCGACGCAGCTCCCACGGAACATCGCGAAGCTCGTTCACGCCCTCCACGTCGGGCAAGACGTGAAGGGGTACGTCATCGTGAAATTCCTGGGGCGCGGCGGATATGCGGAGGTGTACCTCGCGCGGCACGTCGGGACCCAGAGGCTCTACGCGATCAAGGTCCTGAACGTCGTGCAGCGCGCCGATCCCGTTTCGGTCACGCGCTTCCACGGCGAGGGCCGAATGCTCGAGTTTCTCCGAGGAACCGCCGGACTCGCGCAGGTCGTCGAGCTCTTCGACTTCAGCGATCTGGGTGCGGTCATCGTGATGGAGTTCCTGCAAGGAGCACCGCTTCGCCAGTACCTTCTGAAGAGCCGCCGCGTCGAGTGGCTCGCGGGCGTACGCCTCCTGAAGCAGCTCTGCCTCACGCTCGGCATCATCCACGCGAAGAGCATCATCCACCGCGACTTGAAGCCCGAAAACATCATGCTCGAGCCGCCCGCGCACTCGCCGGGCGAAGAATCGCTGCTCGAGCTCAAGGCCGTCATCATCGACCTCGGACTCGCGAAGGCCGAGGACGGACCGACCACGAACTCGAGCTCGATCGCCGGGACCGTGCATTACGCGAGCCCCGAGCAGCTCGGTCGCGGAGACCTCACGATCCGAAGCGACCTCTACGCGCTCGCCTGCATCGCGTTCGAGATGTTCGAGGGTGAGCACGGGTACGCGTACCTCGCGAGGAAGGGCGAGGTGAGCCCGGCCTCCCTCGCAGCGAACCACGTCCTCATGTCGGTGAAGCTCCCCGAGCACATGCCGGTCTCGCTCTGGAACCGGGTCGTGTCGATCGGACTCGAGAAGGATCCGGACAACCGCTTCCAAACCGCGCAGGAGTTCGCTCGCGCGCTCCACGAGTGGGAGCGCGATTTTCTTGAAGGCAGGCTCTCCGCGGAGGACCTTGCCGCACCCGTCGACGTACCGGACCGGGCGAAGCCACCCCCGAAGCCGCTCGCGCGCGAACCAGGGCGCGTCCCCGACGTGAAGCCGCGGGAGGTCGCGATCGACGTTGTGCTGAAGGAGCCGAGCCTCCTCGTCGTAGACGGCCCTCCTCACGCTCTGGGGAAGCGGTTCGCGATCGGACGGAACCTCACGATCGGCCGATGGCTCGTGGATGAAGAGCCGAACCCTGGCGCTGCCGATCTCACGCTTTCGGTCGACACGGTCAGCGCGACCCACTGCAAGCTCTCGGTCGCGCTCGAGGAAGCAGCGCGTGCTGTGTACCTCGTCGAAGATCTAAAAAGCCGTAACGGTACGGAGCTCGGAGGGGTGTCCATCAAGGACGGCCTCTTGAAGCCCGGCATGACGATGAGGCTCGGTGGCAGCGTGTCGCTCCGTCTCATCGCACCCGGGCGCGTCACGGACGACGCGGCACGCCTGAAAGAATCGAACGGGCCGCACCCGCTTCGGCGTCCAACGGCACCCAAGTCTCTGCCCAAGATCCAGATCGCGCCTGAGCTCGTGAAGTCCGGACCACGTGCGGTTCGACCCTCGCCTGGTCGGACGCCGAAGGTGGTGCTCCTTGTCGGCATCGTGACGCTCACGATCGGAGTGCTTCTCATCGTGCTGTCCTTCGCGCTTGGCCTCGGTCCCTGGAGCGCGCCCCCGTCGGCGCCCGAGAAGGGACAGGCGCCGTGAGTTCGCGCGACACCAGGGAGACTCCCGAGGACACGATCGCCGCCGAGCACGAGGCTGCGCTCGCGCGCCTCCCAGCAGGCCCCGAAGCGGACGAAGTCTTGCGTCAGTTCCTCGAGCTCAAGGCGCGAGATCCGGTTCTCCCTTTGCCCGTGACCGTGCTCGAGGATGCCGCGGAAGACCTCGCCGAGAGCACTCGCCGCGCCAAGCAGCACGGCGGCGGCAAACAGGTTCGCGACACGAAACCCCGACCGATCGGCAAGGCCGTCGTCGGTGCGGGTCTTGGCCGCGCGACTGACCCACGCCTCGAGGCCGAGTTCGTTTCGCGCAACACGAAGCCTGTGCGAGTGGGCCCCGCGCTTGCCGGCTTCGGTCGGGACGTCGCGGAAGGAAGTGTCTCTGAAGAAGCGACCCCTCCGTCGCGCTCCCGCTCGCGCCTCGGTCTCGTGGCGCTCGTTCTCCTCGCGACGATCGGACTCGTGGTCGTCATCGCGATGCAGTTCAAGTCGGACACGACAGAGGTCACTCCGACCTCAGGCGCGACAAGTATCGCGATGTCGGAGGTCACGCCGAACGCGACGAGCGCAGCCCGCCCGAGCGTCGCTGTTTCGACCGCCCCCTCCGTCGCACCGCCGAGCGTATCGGTGACCGCCTCCTCGACACCCGCGACGCCCATCCGAACCGCGACACCCTTTCCGAGTACCGCGCCATCCGTGCGACCGAGCGCAACTGCGCCGCCCGCGACGACCCAGCACCCGACAGCCGTCCCCTCGAGCACGAACGATCAATGGTACCCGTGAAGCAGCTTGGCCTTTCCCTTCTCCTCTTCGGAACGCTCGCGCTCTGGCCGGCGCTCGCACATGCCGACTCCGCCGACGACCTCTTCAAAGAGGCGTCCGCCCTCTATGCCGAAGGCAAGGTGCAGGGCGCGTACGAGAAGTACCTCCTCGCCTGGAAAGAGCGTCAGAGCGTCGACATCGCCGCGAACCTCGCGCAGACGGAGATGAAGCTCGGGAAGAAGGCGGACGCCGCCGGCCACCTCGCCTACGCGCTCCGCATGCTGCCGACGAGCTTCTCTCCCGAGAAGCGGGACGCGATGAAGGCGGCGTTCAAGGACCTCTCCGCATCGGTGTGCAAAGTCACGGTCTCGGCGAACCCGAAGGGCGCGACGGTGTTCGTGGCGGACCGTGAAGTCGGACTTGCGCCGCTCGCAGATCCTGTGTTCGTCGAGCCCGGCAAGGTCGTGGTGCGCGGCGAGCTCGCCGGCCACGATGGCGACTCAAAGACGGTGGATGCGACGGCCGGAGCCGCTCTCGACGTTGACCTCACGCTCCGTCCGAAGAGTGGCGTCCCCATTACGCCGACGCCGAGCCCTCGCCCAATCGGCCCAGCGATCGCCGCGTTCAGCGTCGGGGGTGTCGGTCTCATCTTGGGCGCAGTCTTCGTGGGCCTCCATGCCGAACGCGTGGGGGAAGCGAAGGATCTCGCGTCGGGTAAGCCGTGCCTCGGAGATCCCGCGCTCTCCTGCAAAGAAGCCGTCGCGCTCCAGGAGGAGGCCAACACGTTCGGGAACGCCTCCACGGGCCTATTTGTGGTGGGCGCGGTCGGCGCCTCGCTTGGCACCGGCCTCCTCATCTGGAGCCTCACGGGACCCAAGAGCCCGAGCACGAAGACCGAAGGGTCGGTCACGGCGTTTCCGCTTCTCAGCCCGAGCCAAGCCGGCATGGGCGTCTTCGGAACCTTCTAGGAACGCAGGCACCTTCCCCATGCGAATGATCACTTCTTTGCTTCTTTGCGCGGCCGTCCTCGGCACCTCCGGCTGCTACGACGCGACCGTCTGTGAATACGCCATCTGCACGGGGGCCAGCGGCACCGGCGGAAGTGGCGGGAGCAGCAGCTCCACCGGCAGCGTCTCCTCGAGCTCGACGGGGATCCCACAGGAATGCGCGCTCAAGGAAGGCGCAGCGATCTCCGCCGACTGCGGCATCTTCGTGATGAAGGGAGCAACCGGAGACGGAAAGCAGGCGAGCCCGCTCGGTTCGATCGACGAAGCGCTCGCACTCTCGACTCCGCAGAACTCGCTCATCTACATCTGCGGCGCCGACACGTTCGTGGGCTCGGTCACGATCCCGGGAGGCGTCTCGCTTTTCGGAGGTCTCGATTGCGCGGCGTGGATGTTCAGCGGAGCGAATCCTCACCCGAAGATCGAGGGCGACGTGGACGCAGCGGCCGTCACGTGTGGCGCGGGGAGTGTGACCCTCGACTCGGTGGATGTCGCGGCGGTTGCCGCAACTGCGGACGGTGGCTCGTCGATCACTATCATCGCGCAAAACACGGGTCTCACGATCGCCCGGTCGACGATCATCGCCGCCAATGGCAAGACGGGCGCTTCCGGCACCACACCGATGACCGCACTCGAGGCGTCAGTTCCTGGGGTGGTCGGGACAGTCGGGTGCACGTCGGCGATGAGCGTGAACGGCGGGCCCGGCGGCGTCGCAACATGCGGGCTGGAACAGTCCTTCGGTGGAGACGGCGGAAAGGGCACCGTCGTCGGCAGCGTCGCGTCCAACGGTGTCGAGGGCGACGCGGTTCCCGCACCGACTTCGCCAAGCATGAACGCAGGTTTGGGCGAGACGGGCATGTCCTGCACGGCTGGCACGATGGGCGTGTCGGGCTCACCGGGAACACCCGGCCTCGGACCGACGACCTACGGCACGCTGACTCCGAGCGGATACGGAACGGCCGATGGAACGGCTGGATCTTCGCGCGGCAAGCCAGGACAGGGTGGGGGCGGAGGTGGTGGAGCTCGAGGCGCAAGCGAGTGCGCGCCAGTCACGAACGCGGCATCGAGCGGCGGTGGCGGCGGGTCCGGTGGCTGCGGCGGGAATGCGGGAACCGGTGGTCAGGGTGGCGGCTCGAGCATCGCGATCGCGATGCTCGGAGGGTCGCTGAAGATCCGAAGCAGCGTGACCATCACGACCGCAGATGGCGGTGGGGGCGGCGTGGGGAGCAGCGGGCAGTCCGGCGCGAACGGCGCGAACGGTGGCAACCCCGGCGGCACCGGCGCATGTGGAGGTGGCTTCGGCGGTCAGGGCGGACGCGGTGGCGCGGGTGGTGGCGGGTCCGGTGGGCACTCGGTCGCGATCGCGATCTCAGGAGCGACGCTCGAGCTCGATTCGTCGCTCGTGACGATGCTCGGTCAGGGCGGTGCGATGGGCGCCGGCGGAAACGGCGGACCGCAGAACCAGGGCGGCGCGGGCGCGGCCGGAAAAGCCTGCCGGTCCATGGACTTCACGAAGGCAACAGCTGACGACGCGTGCATGAACTGAGGCACGCCAACTTTCGATGTCCATGATCGCCCGCTCGACGTGAAAGTAGCTCAGAGGGAACGCGATGACCGAGAGCCAGGAAAGTGTCGAAGCCTTCATCGAGCGGATGCTCGATGAAGCGCTCGCTGGATACGAGAGGATCACCGGTCCCGAAGAGCTCGAGGCGATCCGTTCGTGCCTCAAAGACGAGCTCATGTTCCACCCCGCTGGCAAGGAGCGGGTCCGGCGCGCGATGAGCGATGCGAAGGTCGAGCGGAGCGGCAAGGTCGTGAAGCGCGGCGACGTGCCCGGCGCAGCCGTGACGCCGCTCCGGAAGAAGGGCCACGGGTCGTGACCGATGTCCGACGTCCGTTGTCAGCGCGCGATCATGCCCGCATCAACCGGGTACTGCCGGAATGCGAAGAGCTGGCCTCGAAGATCGGCTCTCGCTGGCGTCGGACTCCGGTTGAGGATCTCCTTTCCGTCGGCACACTCAGGCTGACCGAGATCGCTCCGCGCTTCGACCCGGCGGTGCAGGACGACTTCATGGCATACGCGTACCCGCACGTTCGCGGGGCGATGCTGCGCGAGGCGATGAAGACCGCGACGATCCACGCACGTACGCGTCCGCCCGTCCGTCCCCCTTCGCAAGTGCGCCGCTTCGTGATTGGCCCGCCGTGCGGATGAATCGATCGAGGGGCTGGCCCCGGAGGGCGGTCAGCTGCAAAGCGCGCGTCGCGCGGACGTCAGCGGGCGGAGACTCAGCGTCCGCGCGACCACTGCCACGCCTTGGGCGTGAGCGCGCGTCGGTCGGCATCGGCAAGTGTGTCGCGCGCGAGGCGTGGGATCACATCGGTGAGATACGCCCACGGGTCGACGCCAATGAGCCGGCAGGTCCCGAGGATCGAGTATGCGATCGCGGCGCGCTCGCCCGCTGCATGTGAGCCGGCGAAGAGGTAGCTCCGACGGCCGACGGCAGGTCGGCGGTGAAGGCGTTCGACGATGCCGTTGTCGATCGGGAGGCGACCGTCGTCGATGAAGCGGGTGAGCGCGACGTGCTGGTTCTCGACGTACTGGAGCGCCTTGCCGAGCAGAGAGCTTGGCGGCTCGGCGGGAGCGTACGTGCGGATCCAGACGAGGAGCTCGTCGTAGACGGGCCTCGACCGTGTTTGTCTCGCCTCGCGGCGTCGCTCGGGGTCGGCCCCGCGGACAGTGTCCTCGACGTCGTACAGCGTCTTGTATGCGGCGATGGGGATCGCGGCGCGGAGGTCGTTCGCGTCGAGAGCCTTCTTGAAGTAGCGGCGCGCGTGCATGTTGCACCCGACCTCGATCACGCCGCCGCTCTTGAAGGCCGCGTCGAAGAGATTCGCGGCGTCGGCGCAGACTGGACCCTTGCGGGCGGTGAGAAGGTCGAGTGGACCGATCTCGCCGGGGCGCTGCGCGCGCTGTTTTCCAGTGGAGGTGTAGAGGTAGGCCGCGACGTCTTCGTCGCCGACGAGGCCCCAGAGCGAGCCCATCGTGGATCCCTTGGGGTGGTCGCGATCGAGGACTGGAAGACTCGTCGAGTCGATGTGCATTACGACCGCACCGAGCACGTCGGCGATGAGGCTCTTCCAGACCGGGCGAAGCACGTCCGTCGCCCACATGATCTGGTCGGACATCGACGAGCTCGGCATAGGAAGGCCGAGGCGCGCGAGCTCCTCGCCCTGCCGATGCAGCGGCACACCCATGTCGTACTTGTCGATCACGAGCTTCGCGACGAGCCCGGATCCGTAGGCGCCACCGGCGACGACCTTGTCGCCCATCGGGGCCCGCTCCATCTCGGCGTCGCAAGCGTCGCAAGCGAGTACTTCACGGATGTCGCGTCGCACGAAGACTTCGGCCGGCTTGAAGTCGATGACCTCGGTGGTCTCGTGCAGGACGCATTTACGCGCCTTGCCGCACGTCGGGCAGGGACGCGAGTCGCCGGGCACCGTGAGCAAATTGTCCTCGCGCCGCAGCGACTCGGGTGCCGGTCGGCGTACGGGCGGCTGTCTCGGACGCGCGGGTTTCTCCTCTCGCCCGCCGTGTTGCTCGATCTCTTTCTGCAGCGCCGCGTTCGCCTCGGCGAGCGCGCTGTTCGACGCCTCAGGAAGCTCGCGCAGAAAGAGGTCGAGCTGCTCCTTCGTCACGCGCTCGCTCGAATTTCCCTTCGCGCGGAGCCTCGCGAGGAGCTTCTCCAACTCCTCGTTCCGCGACACGAGCTTCGTGACGACCTCGAGTACGGCGGTGCTCGCCTGGTGTCCGTCGAGCAACTGACGAAGGACATCGAGCACCGTGCCGCGATGGTCCTGGGTCGTCGTCTCCTTCGCTTCGGCCACACGGACACAAAATCATTCGCGCGATCCCCGTCAAGGGATCGCGCGAAGAATTGTCGGCCATGTCGAGGTGCTCGTCAGCTCGGAGGCGGTGGACGCTCCTCGCGCCGAGGCGCGGTCGGGATCCACCTGCGCGCCGACGAGGTCGACCCCGGCTCGAGGCCTTCGAGCAACATCGCGAGCTCATGCGCGTCGAGCTCAATCTTCGCGACGCCTGGGGTCACCTTCTGCGGCAGGCTGAACCGCCCTCGCTCAAGCCGCTTGTGCACGATCGTGAATCCGCCGCGCGTCCACATCAGCGCCTTCATCTGCGTCCCCCGCCGATTCAAGAACAGGAACACGTGCCCTGAGATCGGATCGTCCGCGAGAGCTGCTCTCACCTCATTGGACAACCCCTCGAACGACTTGCGGAGGTTGACCGGCGCCGTCGCCACGTGAACCCGCACGGAACGCGGCCAGAGGATCACGACCCCACTCCAAGCAACGTCGCCACCCACGCGGCAGTCGCGCCACTCGCCTCAGCAATCTCGATCCGCGCGGCGCCGATGACCACCGTGATTGGTGCGCACGCCGCGCCGACCTTCGACGCGACGACCACCGGCACGAACGTCGGCGCTTCGTCGCGCGCCCTCTCGAGCCGTCGCCGCCAGTAGAACAGCCGCTGCGGGACGACGCCGATCGCTCGCGCGTACGCCGCCCCCGTCTCGCCGCTGTTGCTCCACGACTCGAGGACGTCCCGTGCCTCCGCCTCGCTCCAACCTGGCGCCACCGACTTTTTCTTCGATCCCATCGCTCACCTCCAGCGGACTCTCCGCTTCGGCAAGCGTCACAGAATCGGGCTACGCGCCATGGGTACGGTCCGGCGGACGCCTACCCACGCACGCGCGAAGGCGGTGCACGCGATGGACCTCCGCGACGGCCCTGTCGACCCGACCGGGAAAGACTTGCTCTCCAGCATGATGACGACCGAGAAGGCACGGAGCTCCCAGGCGGAGCTGCGCGAGTACATGCAGCTGCGCGCTGCGGGGCTCCTTCTTGCGGAGGTCTTCGTCGCGAAACGCGAATCCTCGGAGGATGATGTTGTCGGTCGCCTCGACCGCAAACGCGCGGTTGAGGCGCTCGAGTCGACGATCGAGGGACTCGATGCGCGCTCGAAGCAGGTGGTCGACCTCCTCTACTTCCAGGAAGTCTCCCTCGACGAAGCGGCGCTCGCGCTCGGTGAGTCTCGAGGGAAGCCATATACGAAGCGGCACGTGAGCCGCCTAAACGAGGCGGTGCGCGCGAAGCTTGCCGAGGCGCTTTTGAGCGCAGGCATCACCTCCGCCGTCGACGACGCGGACGATTCAGACGACACGGAGGAGTAAGTGGGGACGACACCGATTCAGTTGGAGCTCGAGGGTGACTCGAAGCTCCTGGCAGTCCTGCGCCTTCAGGGCGACGAGGAGCTCTCGAAACCGTTCGAGCTCGAGGTGACGGTCGCGCTCCCGTCGGACGCTGCGCTGCCCGCGCTCCTCGGCAAGAGTGCGTCTCTCCGATTCGACGCGGTCAGCGACGTCGTCTCGACGCGCACCGGCTACGTGGACCGGGTGGCTGAGGGCAAGCTCCTCGCGAACGGCAATCGTGCCGTCACGCTCTCGGTGCGCCCGCATCTGTATCTGCTCGCGCATCGAAGGCGCAGCCGAATCTTCCAGGAGCAGACGACGCTCGAGATCGCGACGGCCGTCGCCGCCGAGCATGGTGTCACGCTTCGCGGCGAGCTCCTCGCCGACTACCCCAAGCGCGTGTACTGCGTGCAGCACGAGGAGTCCGATCTCGCCTTCCTCGAGCGCCTCTTCGCGGACGAAGGTCTCGCCTACCTCTTCGAAGATGTCGTGGCTCCCGGCGAGCGTGAGGCCGTCGTGCTCATCGACGACGCGGCTCGCTATGCCGAACTGCCCGGCGATGCTGCACTCGAGCTGCGTGTCGTGGACGACGCCGCGGGCGACAGCGCCATGAGCCTCGCCGAGCACCACGTCACGCGCTTCGTGACGCGTGACCGGGTGCGTCCGGGTCGCGCCACGCTGCGCGAGTACGACTTCCGTCGACCGCTCCACCCGGCCGAAGATCGGGCGCCGAATACGTCGACGGGCCAACGGTCAGCGGGTTGGTACGAGCATCACGGTGCGTACGGCGAAGACCAGCCGAAGGTCGATGCGAAGCGCGCGCTTGAGGCGGTCCGTCGGGACGCGGCGGTCGCAAAAGGACGGAGCCTCTGCCGCCGGCTTCGACCCGGACGCGTCTTCGCGCTTCAAGGCGAAGGCACGGGCGCGAAGTTCGCGGTGACACGCGTGCGTCACGAGGCTCGTGCAGACGCTGACACGAAGCACCGGCCGAGCTACGAGAACCGCTTCTCCGTCGTCGACGCGGCGACGCTCTCGCGTCCCGCGCGACCACTACGGCGCATCCACCAGGTCCTCGAGACGGCGACCGTCGCCGGACCCAAGGGCGAGACGATCTACACGGACGAGTTCGGCCGCGTGAAGGTCCAGTTCCACTGGGACGAGGAGGGCGTCCAAGACGAACGCTCCTCGTGCTGGCTCCGCATCGCGAAGACCTGGGCCGGTTCCGGCTGGGGCTCGCAGTTCATCCCGCGCGTCGGGATGGAAGTGATCGTCGGATTCTTGGGCGGCGACATCGACCGCCCGGTCGTGATGGGAGCCGTCGACAATGCGACGCACCTCTCCCCCTTCGCGCTGCCCGAGGAGCGCACGCGTTCGGGGATTCGGACGCAGAGCATCGGTCGAGGCGAGCGAAACGCAGATACCAAGCTCGGCTACAACGAGCTCTCCTTCGAGGACGCGGCAGGCTCCGAACAGGTGCGGTTGCGCGCCCAGCAGGACATGACGGCCGACATCCTGCGTGACCAGGACGTGCGCGTCGGTCGGAACCACGCACTGGCCGTCGCCGGCAAAAGCGAGACGACCGTGGCGGGGGCGACGACGGTCTCCGTGCGCGGCGAGACTTCGATGGATCTCGGCGCCGACCTTTCCCTCCAGACGAAGGGCAACCTCGAGACGACGGTGCGCGGTGACATGACGACCTCGGTCCTCGCGAGTCGGCACGCGACAATCCGCGGCGGCGACGCGACGACGATCGGCGCAGACGCGACGCTGCAGGTGAGGGGCGCGTACATCGTGCGGGCCGAGTCGAGGCACTCCCTCGCAGTCGGGACGCCACACCACGAGGGCGAGGTCGAGCTCCGCTCGACAGGCACGCTCGCGGCTGTCGGCGAAAAGCGCACGGTCATCGCGGCGGGAGAGACGCTCGTGCTCGAGTGCGGCTCGTCATCCATCGAGATCACGCCGTCGGCGATCATCCTCCGCGCATCGGAGATCCTCTTCGAGGCAAGGGACTCACTCACGGCGAAGACGCGCGGGCCGTCGTTCGAGCTCACAGACACCGCCGTGCTCTCGAGTGAGAGTCTTTTCCTCCGCGCGAAGTCGGGCTCCCTCGAGCTCGGTGAGGAGACGATCTTGCGCGGCAAGAAGATCGAGCTCGCACCGAACACGCCGAAGCCCGCCACGAAGAGTGACCCGTTGAAGGACGATACGCAGACGGTGCGGCTGAAACTCAGCGACGAGCACTTCCGGCCGTACGCGAACAAGCACTTCGAGGCGCGTGCCGAGGCCACGAAGCTTGAAGGCACAACGAGCGTCGACGGCATCGTGTCGCTCGAGTTCCCGAAGGCTGTGCGCCAGGCGAGCGTCACGGTCTGGCTCGACGCGTATCCCACGGGGCGACGCAAAGAACTCGCGTTCGAGATCGGCGACATCCCGTCGATCGACCTCGTGAGCGGCATCCAGACGAGGCTCAAGAACCTCGGCTACTACCAGGGCGCGACGAACGGCGATCGCTTGGACGCCCCGACGATCGCCGCCCTCTGCGACCTGCAGGAAGACCACGGCCGGCCGCGGAGCGGCCATGCAGACCGCGACACGCTCGCGCTCATCGTCGAGCGCTACGGAAGCTGAAGGAACTCGAGGAACGTCATGCCCGATCTGCCGACCCCGACACCCGTGACCCCAGGGACCGACAACCACCACAGCGAGGCTGTGCTGTTCGCGGACAAGCCGCCGCGGCTCGTCGTCGGCGTGAACCGCGTCGCGCTCGAACCAAACCGAACGCTGCCCGACGCGAAGCCGGGCAAGTCTGTACCAGCGGCGGTAGGCGGCGGAGACGCGATCCTCGCCGCATGCGGAGCGAACTACCTCACGGAGATCATCGACTACGTAATGCAGGGTGTCCTTGAGCCGACCATCTCGAGCGCGTGGCAGACGGACGCGGGCAAGGACGGCAAGTTCGGTGAGTCGGACGAAGAAGAGAACTGGGCGAAGAAAGTCGCGGAGATCTTCATGGGCTTGGGCTACGGCGGCTTCGCAGACTTTTCCTCGAAGTTTCCGTGGAAGGGCACGGCGGAATCCGCGAAGAAGCGCAAGAAGCTCCTTGGGACGCCCTACGTGTACCAGCGCTTCCAGCTCGATTCGCCGGTGAAGAAGGAGCTCCGCGAGTCGACCGACCCCGACGAGCGGGAAGCGATCACGAACGACGACCCCTGCTACTCGATCATCGGCGCCTGTCAGCAGCTCGCGACTTACACGCTCATCTCGCGCGGCTTCACGCTCGAGGACGACATGCTGGACGTCGGGCTCTCGGCTGCCTCGAACGCGCCCCTCCCCATCTTCTCGAAAAAGCGCGGCGGACGCTGGTTCCACTTCGAGACCAAGCGCCAGAAGGCACCAACACCCGCAGGGAGTCCCGAGCCCCCGCCCGAGGACGACGAGCACGGCGACAAGCCGCTCGACGCGACCTACGCAACGGGCCTCGGCCTAACCCCTGGGAGCTGCTACTGCTACGACCCCTTCGGCCGCCTCAGCGGCCATACGTTCCACCTCGTTGAATCGGACTTCATCCACGAGAAGGATGGGAGCGTCAAGAAGGACAGCAACGGCCAACCGATGGTGTCTCCAGCTCGCATCGCCCAGATCTGGAATACCGACGCGAATTACGGGGCGGGCGACCGCGACACGCCGGACGCCGCCCACTTCACCGACGGCCTCGAGATTTACCAGCTCATGTCGGGTGAGCGCATCCCAATCTATCTTCCGCATATCCAAGCAACGGGGTCGCACATCTGGCCGGTTCTGCGGATCAAGCCCGCGACAGCGGGTGGAGTGGACACACGATTCATCCAGTCGATGGAGGGCGACAAGGCCGTCAATTGGAATGAGATGATGCCGCATCCAGACAATCCGGCCCTCCAGGTGAAAGCCTACGCGGCGGGCGCCACGACCGGCCGCACCGAGAGCGGTTGGATGAGCTCGGCGTATCGCGGGAACCACTACGTCGGCCTCGGCGTTCCGCCCGCGGCGACACGGCTCGCGGACGCAACGTACTGCATGGAGCGCGCGCGTCCCGTGGGTCTCGCCCGGATGGTGATCGTGAAGCGGCCCGGACCGAAGACCGTGCTCCAGCTCACCGACGTACTCTACGTCTCGCAGTTCATGCGGATGTGGGGCGATGGCAGTCTCGATAATTATTCGACGTCGCAGTTCCTGTTTTCGCTGCGGAACACGCCCTATTACGCAGACATCCAGGTGTACTGGTTCCTCTACTCGCCGAACAGCTTCGCGGCGGACGTCATGTTCGCGGAGGGGGCACGTGGGCTGCACACGCCGGATCTCTTCGAAGCCATCTTCGCCCACGAGGGGGCCGGCCGGCGAAGTCTCAATCTCCAGACAGATCTCTTCTGCACCCTCGTGATGACGCACGACGCGGACGGGTTGTCTCAGGTTGCGTGGCGGTACGGCGGAACATCGAACAACGTCCCGGTTCCGCAGCCGCTCGCGCTGAACTTCGTCGAGCGAGGCGGCAAGGTATCGGAGTACGCCAAGGGCCAGCTCGGCGACTTCAAGGGCTTCCGCTGGGACGGCCAGTACATCCATCCGGCGATTGGGAATGAGGGCTGGGTATCGGTTCCCGACGTCCTCTCGCCCGGTGAAGTCCCCGAGAAGCTTCCACTGCCGGAGCCGAAGGCAGCATCGACCGAGGCCTCGCCGCAGGTGTCCCAATGAGGAAGGCCCTGTCGTGGCGCATCGCGCTTGGCCTGACGCTTGTGGCCTGCGGTGGCGCGAGAGACGGAGCCACGACCGTGCTGCCGACGCCCCCCTCCGTCTCTGCGGCCGCGACCGCCTCAAGCGCTCCCGCTCGTCACGTTCCCGAGTGCGTGGGGGCCGCGAGAGTGGACGCCTGCAATGCCGGAGAGCGACAGATCTGTCTCGACGCTGCCGACCTTGCGTTCGCCGCGTGCGACTTCGCGGAGGATGATCTCGGCGTCGAGATGGCGAAGCGCGCGTGCAACTTCGGCGCGCCGAAGGGCTGCCTCGCCTACGGCACCCTGCTGTTCACGCGACTACCGGCTCCGCACGAGAAGCCCGATGCCGCGCTCGGTCGAACGACGCTCATGGGGGTCTGTAACGGAACGAAGCCCGGCATGGCGTCAGAAGAAGCCGAAGTACGCCGCGCTGCTTGCGACCGGCTCTCCGTTCGCCTCGCCGACTCCGGCGACGCCGAGTGGGAGACGTACGCGACCAAGGCCTGCGAGCTTGGACGGATCGACGCGTGCGTTCGCCTCGCCGCGAAGGTGCAGGGGCCGCCGTATCTCGCCGAGCTCACGAAGCTGTGTCTCAAGCCCGAAGCGGGAGACGCGAAGCTGATCGGCGCGCCGCTCCTTGAGCGTGACCGCGACCCGAACCGACTCCTTCGGGTCTGCGCGGAGGTTCTCACGAAGCGCGATGCGACGTTCGTGGCGTCGGCAGAAGGCAAAGCGGTTCGGCAGCGGGCGCGGTCCCTGGATGCCACGGGCCTCCTCGGCTTCTATCTCGGGACGGATCCCGCGCCCGATGCAGATCCGAGCAGCTTGAACGACCGCCTCGTGATGCTCGGTTCGGCGGCGTGCTCCATGGGCGACGATCACGCGTGCGTTACGACGCCCGTCGGCGAGCCGGGCTCGGGTACCTGCACCCTTCTCACGCCGGCGGCCTGTTCGAACTGGGCGAAGGAACTCCTGACTCCGCATGGCACGGAGGCGACGTCCCAACCGCGTGCGGAGCGCATCGCCACCCGTGCTTGCGCCCTCGACGATCACTTTTGCGATGCGCTTGGCCGCGTGATCCAGATCGTCCGGCCGAAGGACGTCGTGCTCGCGAAGGAGGCGTTCTCGCGGGCGTGCCGCGCCGGGAACCCCGCTGCGTGCCGGGAAGGCGCGCCGTGACCACCGTGGACTACGCCGTCGTAGCTCCGTCGATCCACGACCCGGAGAACCTCACGCCAGCGCGTCTCGCCGAGGCCCTCGCGCACCTCGCGTTCTTTGAACGAGACGACGAGGACGCCGTGCTGACCCAGCTCGGCCACGACCCTCGCGTTTTCCGCGCCGAGGCGATTCACGTGAAGGCCGTGCTCGCTGCGGCCGTCCACGCGGACCAGCCAGACCTACTCACCAGCTACACGTCGGCCTACGAGGTCACGCTCCGTGTGCTTCGCGCCCGTCGTCCGAAGCTCAGCCAAGCACGACGCGACCCCAATCTCGAACCGACGAAAACGAAGCGGAGTGCGGCTGCGCCCCCGGCGCTGGTGCCGCTGCCGGAGCGAGCTGGTGCGCCGAAAACTGCGGACGTCCTCCTTCCGTCGTACCTCCAGCCGCCGCCTAAGACGGGGCCGATGCGCGACCTCGAGACCGTCGACGAGACGGGCATCGTCGACGCGCGCAAGGTTCTCGCCGGCTCCAGGCTCCCGTTCGTCGATCCCAAGGACGCGCCTCCGATGCCCCGAGCGAAGCGTGATCTTGCACCGTCGCCGTCCTCAGACGATCCCGGCTCCGGCACGGTGATGATGCGGCTCCCTGCGGAAGTTCGTCGGACGCTGCCGTTCGCCAAGGAACCGCCGCCGACGCCTGAGTCGGCGGCGATCGCGGCAGACGTGGAGCTGTATGCGACGCTCGCCAAGGCTCTGGCGTCGGACGCAGACCGGGCGAGGGTTCTCGAACGATTCGGCCTTACCGAGGAGTCGCGTCACCGTCTTACGGAGCTATGGGCCGACCGGATGGAGAGCGACGCGGAGCTCAAGGAGCGTTTCACGCAGCTCGTTCGGGGAGAGCGAACGCGATGAGCGTGGAACCGCACGTCGCGTAGACTCGGACGAGATGAGCAAGGCGCTCTTCTGCGTGAGCGAGCGACATCGGGGCGTCGGCCCCGGCGACGAGGTCGACCTTGAAGTCGACGCGGACGCTGCGGAGGGCGTCGACATCACGGGAGACATCACCGCGGCGGCCGGCGCTCCATGGCCGCCGCGCATCGTCGAGATGGAGCTGAGGCGCAGCGGTAAGCGCGCCATCGCCAAGATCGGCCGCGACGTCGACAACGAGGCACTTTTCGGACCGAGACTCGACGAGCTCCTCCGAGTTCTGGAGCGCCTCGAAGCGATCACTTGGCTCACGCCTCGCGAGACACACGAAGAGCTCCTGGACGTGCTCGCGCCACGGGTGGACGCGTTCGTCAGGGGGCTCCAACGCTCAGGTACCGTGCCGCCGATGAAGGCGACGATCACGGGCTCGTTCGCTGAAGTCCGCGCGTGCGGGCACAGGGTCACGCGAGTTCCAGGCATCGCGCGAGCTGTCGCCGACGACGGGGCAACGCGGAGCAAGCGCCCGCGCGCAGAAGGAGCGTGCCTTGCTGGCTTCGCGGCGATCTCGCGCGTCGTCGGACGGCTTGCGGAGCCCCTCTTCCAGGGAGCGGTCATAGACTTCGCGGCAGAGCCCGATGCGGCAGCGCTCATCCGGTTCTTCGGTGCGACACCTCCACCGGTCGCTGAACGCGCGCGAATTGCTCACGACGCCCTTGCGCAGCTTCCGAGCGCCGTGCCGCGCCTCATCCTCGACACCTGCATCCAGGTCGGGGCGTCGGACGGCCAAGGCATCTGGCTGCCACAGCTCCGCGTTGCGGAGCGCCTCGTCGAGCAGCTTCGGGTCGCCTACCCGATCGAGGACCACACGAACGAGGAGGTCGTGATTGCGAGCGCCGCCCTCCAGCTTGCGTGGAACGCGACGGCAAACCTCCTGAACGAGATGCTGTACGGGCTGACCTGCCACGTCGCGTCACTCGTCATCCGTCCGAAGGGCTCGTTCGATCTCTGGGCGCCGTGGGTCGAGATGATGGCCATCGGGCTGCCGGTCTTCGGATTGTACCTGCCGGGCAGGCTGTCGTTCTTCGCCAAGCGGCCGTCCTAGGTCCTGGCGGCAGCTGCAACGCAGGCAAGACTTCCCGTCTGCCTTCCGCATGCGGACTGGCCGCCGCCGTCGCTCAAGAATCTTCGCGTCGGAACGCAGTCCGCCAACCGTGGTCAAACGCCACACTTTTTCGTTGACGGGCACCGAGGCGTCCGATACCAGCGACCATGGGCTGACTGAGTTCGCGAGGGGGTTCGCGAACCGAGGCCTGGGAGGGGGGACGACGGAGGGGAACAAACGGGCGCTCGACAAGCAGTCGCACTGCGCCCATCCGCGCGTCAACGCGTGAAGCAGGCACAACTTTTACATGCAGCGCCTCGGCCGCGTGTGCGGCTCGCTATTGTCTGCGTCGAAATACGCTGACCGGAACTCCGCTGCCCAAAGCGGCGTCTCGCAGTCGTGCGTCCTGCGGTCACATCACCGCCTGGATGCCACAGGAGATTCCCCATGGTAAACTCACAAGCTCTAGCTTCGGAACGGACGGCGCGTTGGGGAAATGCCTCCAACGACACGCTGGGCTCGCTCGCAACACGCTTCGGCTCGCCGATCTCAGCGCGACAACTTCACGTACGCCGAGGATGAGCTCGCTCCGCGTCCTATGCGTGGTTATTTGTCTCGCAAGCCTCGGATGCGCGCCGGGTACCTTGATCGTCAAGGTTGCCGCCCCGCCGCGAACGGCTGCCACGTTCGCCTGTGACGTGATCGACCCTTCGAAGCCGAGCACCGCCGGCCGACATACATGTACACACTAGCGACGACCCATTCATTTTCAAACGAGGAAGCGACATGACTAACGGAAATAAGGGCGACAAGAATCCCCGCAGATTTTCTGACGTTGTTCCGTCGAAGCCGCCAAGGGCAAGAAAACTGACTGCTCCAGGCGTCCCCCCGACCCCGGACCTTGGGCCGCTTGAGAAACTGGTGGGGCTGTGGCGGGCCGAGGGAACGGGGTGGAACATGATCGCTTTGCCGTTTCATGGCGCCCCGCCGCCGCCTGCGGGGTTCAAGTTCCGACTGCTGATGAACCAGTATGACGAGGACCTTTCATTCACGTTCGTAGACGACGACATCAAGAATCGTGGTCTTGTGCGACCCGGGGACAACGACGACGACCAGCACGTCGCAACGCTCGACTACCAGCAGGTGATTCATCAAGTGATGGCCGACGACCAACCTCCCAGCGTTTTCGCGGGTGCCCCCGGTCTGGCGATCCACCACGAGCCCGGGTTATGGCTGTGGGACAAGAATCGAAGGGCCAAGGATGACCAGATCAAGGGCGACGAAGTGACGGAAGTGGAACTCGATGTCGCGCGGCTTGCATCGATTCCACACGGAAATTCCGTCCTCGCCCTTGGACACTCAAAGGATCATGACGGCATGCCGCCGATCCCACCCCTGAGCGGGTTGCCGTCGGGTCGCTTTGAGGACGTTCGGACGCCCGACTACGACTTCAGGGATGCCACTAATCCCGACCCATACCTGGCGCCTTACAAGCATTACATCGACCACCCGTTCATGGGCAACGTCACCGCGGCTGGATTCCCCGGATTCAGTCCGGCCGACATGAACGACATCCTCCGTTTCGCCAACTGCGGAGTGAACATCGTTAAGACGACGACGTTGACCGTGGACTCGACGCGCAAGAGCGGGGGAATCAGGAATGCTCCCTTCTCCGTTCGAGAGGCGGAGCCGGTCAGTATGAAGTCGACGTTCTGGATTCAGGAACTCGCTGAGAAGGACGACCACGGACATCCAAAGTTGCGGCTGCAATATTCGCAGATCGTCATGCTGAGTTTCTTCCGCCCTCGCGAGGACGAGTTCCCGGAGCGAGCCGTCTGGCCGCATATCAGCATCGCCACGCTACAGAAGCTGCCGGACTGTCATCTTGAGCCAGCTTAGGCGGCAGATCGACCCTATCCGTTCAGCTTGACCAGGATGCAACTCAGAGTTCACTCGCGGTGAAAGCGCGTCTGGCATGGATCGCGCCTGGTCAAGATGGCACGAAATTGCCCAGACGCCTTACTCTAACGCCCCGACAAGCGTCCCCTGATCGAGGGGTGCAGCCGGTCCTTCCTGGATCGTCAGGTCTTGAAGACACGGCATCCCGTCAGATTCTGGGCGGCGCCGGCCGCGCAGAGCATCGGGCGCGGAATGCCGCCGGGGCACCCGAGCCAGCGCATAGGTGTCACCAACCGCGCGTTGCCGACCGTTAACAACCTCAACACGACGCTCTGAGCGAGGGAAACCATGCAGCCCACGATCGCTCCACCCGCGCCTGATCCGTCGAATCCAGAGGCGCTGAATATTCAGTTTGAACGACGAATCGCGGAAGGAGGCATGGCCGAGATATGGCAGGCAATAGTCACGGACCCTAGCGGGCGCGCCCCTCGTTTCGCTCGGGTGGTCAAGGTCTTGAAACTCGGTGAGTTGGCCGGCCGCGGCCTTCCGGCTGCAATACTTGAGAATGTGGTCGAGCGCTTTAGAGATGAGGTGAGGGTCTATCGGGACGCGGGCCCCCACCCGGGACTGATGGCGCACTTCAGCGGCGGGCGGCTGTCGAACGCCTACGCAGCCGCGCCCGAACGCGGGCAACCACATTCCTACTACAACGTGCTCGACTTCGTGAGCGGAGATAGCCTCGAGGACTATGCGCTTGAGCGTCGCTGGCCTGGCGCGCCGCCGCCCGGAACTCCACTTCGCGATGACTCGCTCAGGAGAATTGTCAGGCTGCTCGCGTTCATCGGACGTCAGATTGCAGAAGCTCTTGAAGCAATGCACGACGCCTCCATGCGGCATCGGGACATATCTCCTGACAATATACTCGTGCTCTCCGATCCGTCGCCCTTGAAGCTCCCACGCGCATTTCTCATCGACTTCGGGATCGCCAAGCTGCCAGGGGGCGCCGAAAAGCGCTCCCAGTTTCGCGCTGGCAAAGAGGAATTTACGCCTAGAGAAGTCAAGAGCTTAGAGGATGCGCGGTCTCCGGAGGTTGACTTGTATGCGCTGGCGCGCAGTCTGCGGAAAGCTCTTGCGCTAGCCATATGTGGACACATGGCCGTCTCGGATCGATCTCTTACGGACCAATGGCCATCCACCGCGACGATGCCCTCGAGCGCCAAGCTTGAGGAGTTCGAGGCCGCCGTGGGTCCCGTAGTGGACGCGCCTCAGCCGTCGGATCGCGGTACGATCGCCGGATTAAGGGCGAAGCTCAAGAAGATTCACGAGGAACTGGGACTCGTGCACTCCACGCCAGCAGACGAGTCCGGAAAACTAATGGCGGCAGCGTTTGCGCGCTGGGAGAGCGCGGGAACGATTGACGCTTCCCTCGACGTCGACAAGCTGGTGGCCTGGGCGCGCAGTTGGCCGCTCACAGAAGGTGAACTCTCGTTCGTCGCGGGCGTAATGGAGCGACTGGCGCATCAAACGCGTGACCTCGCGGAGCGTGATCGAACCCATCAACTGCAAAGGCGTCGATACAAGGGTGCCGTTACGGTTGGCGGCACCATTATCATGGGCTTGGCTAGTACAGTCGCGGTGGTAGCGCATCTCCTCGATCGCGCGAAGACTGCACAGGCAGTGGCGGACAAGACATCGGCCGAGTTGCGCGCTACGACGGGCGAACTCCAAGCCAGTCGCGACGCCCTTGAGCAGGAGAAGGGCGGCCTCGAACGAGAGAGGGAGGATCGGCGAAAATCCGAGCAAGAAGCCAGCGCGCAGATTGGCGGGCTAAAAGACGACGTAGCCAGCAAGAAGCGCACGTGTGATGAAGCGCTTGGCGCAGCGCAGACAGCGTACTCAGGGCTGGTGCAGAGCTATTGGCGCAGCGAGTCCGATGCAAACAACTGCGTGCGCGAGGCATGCACCACCCAGACGGCCTGCAACGCCTCGAAGCGCCTGTGCGACGCGGAGCAGTGCATGACTCGAGTGTCGTGTGACTTGGAAAAACGTCACTGCGACGCGACGGGGTGCATGACCACGGCAGCCTGCGACAACGCGAAACAGCTATGCGACGCGGCGCAATGCATGACCAAGACGTCATGCGATTCTCAGACACGACGCTGCGACGCGACGGGGTGCATGACCACGGCAGCCTGCGACAACGCGAACCAGCTATGCGACGCGGAGGCGTGCATGACCAAGACGGCATGCGCCAATTGCGGAGGCGCAAACTGTATGACGACCGCCGCCTGCGACACCCGCGAGGCGCTTTGCGCGGCTCCACCCTGCATGACGAAAGACGCTTGCGACCACGCGAAGGCCGAATGCACCGCTCCGGGATGTATGAAGGCCGACGCTTGCACTGCAACCCCGGTGCATTGACGATGCGTGCGCACCTCATCAGGTGGATTCGGCTGCACCTAGGGTGTTGTTCGCGGCCGAGCCCGGGGTCAATAGCTTCCGTAGAAAGGCACAGCATGCCCGCCGATATGTTTCGAGGGGTCAAGCCCGCTCTCTTTCATATTGAGGAGCGGGGCGATGATACGCGCAGCGCAGTTGGCTCGTTGATTGTTGGCACGGCGTTCGTTTACGCTCAGGGATTGCTTGCGACGGCTGCGCACGTCGTCGAGGGCGCCATCGTCGGTGACCTTCGGGTGCGTTCGAGCTACGCCTCGAGCGGCGAGTATGGTATCGGAATGCCACATCGGGTTCAGTCGGTTTTCCTTCACCCGGAGTGCGACTTCGCATTGCTCAAGGTGCATCAGAACGCGACAGCGAGTCGACCGACGTTCGAGTTTGGTTCCGCAGAGGTCGGTGCTTTGGTCACGATTCCCGGGTACGCGGAGGGGACGGGCCTCGTTTGGATCGACGACATCTTGGGCAGAGGGGCGCCGAAGTCTATCAGTCCAGTGCAAACCCACGGATACATTGCCGCCCGCATCCCCGACGACGGGGTGCAGAGCGTCCAGGCCTACGCCTATGACGCATCGACCTTCGCGGGCCAGAGCGGCAGTCCCGTGTTCGACGTTGCGAGCAAGCGGATCGTCGCGGTTCACACGCACGGATATGCGCGGTCGGTAGGCTACGGGCTAGCGACCGAGTTGTTGGCACCCTTCTTCGACGATGTCGCTGCCGGAAGGGTTCCCGCAATGCCCATACTTGAGAAGGGCGTCGACGTGCCATGCTCTCGGGACCCGGCGCCTGATGACCGAAAGCCTGAGAAAGATCTCAAGCTCGGCGGTAGATTGTGGCGCATTCACAAGAACGATCCCGATCCGCTGCCATCCAGTCCGCACGCCCACCTTCTCGGGACGCGCCTGAAGCTCCATCTTGCCACCGGCCAGCTGTTTCTGAAAAACAAGGTTGTGGGCAAGATTGCTCAAAAAGAGCTTGAACAAATTCGCGACGCTGCCGTCCAGGCTGGAATCGTTGTGCCCTGACGCGAACGTCGTTTTGGCCGTTAACCGCATTCGGTCGGAGGTCTCATGGCAAAGTTCCGTGTCGGAATTGATTCTATTGGGTTGTACACGAAGCGGTCGAGTCCACGCCAGTCTGACTCCGTTTATTACGAGGTCCGCATCGCGACGGAGGGTCGCGTCACAAAGCTGACCTATGCCCAGGACTACTTTGATGGGCAGGGGCGCAGCTACCCAATAGTTGGCGGCGCGCTGCTTGCGGAGGTCGAGGTGATAGATCCAAACTCGGAGGTCAGTATTTCGTTCGTAATGGTGAATGCAGGGAACCAGAGCAATCGCGACAACTATCTTCGTGCGGCGGCTGCCGTCTGCGAGATTCTCGCGAGCAAGGTCGAGGGCATTGAAGAGGGCGGCATTTTTACTTGGGCCGCCGCCAAGGTGATCAGTCTCATTCCGAAGGGCATCGGCATCGTTGCGCCTGATTGTGACGGCCCCCTTGCCGCGGATCGGTTTGCGTTTCGTGCGGGAGACATTGGGCACCTGCGCACGTTCTCGCGGCTCTATCCGGGGGTGGATTCAGCATCTGGCTGCGGAAGAAACTCGTACTATCAGGTGAACGGGCTTACACACGTCCTGGTCCCGTTCGACAGCCATGGCGTTCCAGCTCCGCATCAGCCCCCACCAAGCCTTCGTCCGCCGGTCCAGAAGGTGACTCACGAGACTACGACGAGTCAGGCGTATCAGGGCGTGCCGACGCCGTCGGGCGGCGCCTATCTCTGGACGCGACTCCGTACTCAGATCGCAGGCGATAGTCAGTTCGTGGAAGGACTCGCCTGGGTCTCGGAGTTCGCAGACGGCCACGATCGCATTCGGACCGCTCGCCTGCGTCTCCGGATCGTGCTCGGCGACGAACTGAACTTTGATAAGCCGGCACTCGACGACTCAGCCGATGGAGAGCTCTCCATAGGACGCGCCTTCACGATTCCGGCGCTCTCGCCGATCGGGTTCGTCGTCTACGCGCGATGGTTTCAGCTGCAACCGGGCGATGGGTCGGAGGTCGCGATCACGCAATGGGACGGCGTAAAGTTTGTTTCAAGCGCAGAGCATTTTGTGAGGTCGATGGGATAGAAACCCCGCAAATCCCGGGGTGCGAGCGATTGGTGGGTTCTCGAACTAGCGGTGACTGTCAAGGTAGATGTCGCCTGACCTATGCGGCTAAGGCTGTTCCAGCGTGACTCCGCGCGGAGGCCGCGCGGACTGTGGGTTGGTTGGGCGGCGCCGTGCTCGGCAGAGAGTGTGCTCCGCAGCGGAGCCCACTCTCCGCCCTTGCCTTGTTCGGCAGAGCGTGCGGGTTGAGCGCCACCAGGGCGGGTGCGTCCCACTTACGGATGGGACCACTCCAGCGTTCGGGGTGAGCGACGCGGGCTTCTCGTAGACGGTGCGACGGGCGAGCAGCAGGGCGACGTCGGATCCTCCGTGTCGCTCCAAGGGCGCGACGAAGCCGATGGCGCTGTGGCGATGTTCATCGTTGTACCAGGAGGCGAATCGCTCGACCCACGCCCAGGCGGCGTCGAGCGAGACGAAGGGCTTCCGAGGGTACGACGGCCTGTACTCCAGCGTGCGAAACAGCGCTTCCGAGAAGGGGTTGTCGTCGCTGACGCGGGGCCGACTGAAGGACGACGCGACGCCGAGCCCCTCTCCACCCGTCGGCGATCTCAGAAGGCGCCCTGCGACGTCGGTGCTCGGCGCGATGGGCATCGCGGGTGGCGACGCGCCCCTCGCTGATGGGCATTTCGGTGGGCGCCGCGCCAACGGCGATGGCCATCGACGCGGACACCCGGGGGCACGCGGACGATGGCCATCCCGGCGGCAGAGCGCCGACGATCACCGGCTCGCTTCAACGAGCCGCATGACGGCGTCGCCTCCACGAGCTTTTTCTTTCGGCGATCGGCGTCCTTCATCGACGCTGAGTAATGCGGTCAAGGTCCCCCCTTGCAGGCGTGCTCGGGTGAGGTCGGTAGGTCGCGCCGCGACGTCGTGCAGAGGCCCACGGTGGGGGGCGCCAGGGCGCCGCCGGGGTAGCATCGAACAGAGCTAGGAGTCTCGAGTGAATCGGTGTCCACTGGTGCCCACGCGACCCGATTATTGGACGACGTGAGTAAGTTTTCGATCACTTGGAGACTGGCGCCATCTTCGCTCTGTTGAGGCTCTTTCGCTGTGTTGTCCGATTCCCTTCGAATGTTCCCCGTGGGTTCGAGTCCCACCAGCCCGACCATATAAAATCCACCGCACAACGGTGGTTTTTATATCCCTTCTCTGCCCTTGCCATATCTCGTAAAACCCGGTACGATCCTGCCGCGTTCGTAGTCCGGGCCGAGGTAGCTCAGTGGTAGAGCGAAGGTCTGAAGAACCTTGCGTCGCCAGTTCGATCCTGGCCCTCGGCACCACGCGCGTGTAGCTCAGGTGGTTAGAGCGTCACACTGATAATGTGAAGGTCCCTGGTTCGAGTCCAGGCACGCGCACCATCAGAAAACTCCCGACATCGGGAGTTTTTCTGTATGTAGATCTAGACAACGGTCAGGGCAAAATTTGGACGTAGACAATCGAAATCCGCGTCTGTTTCAGTACCGCATCCGGGATCAATGAAATGACGAGACGGTCATCCCCTTTTTTCCAGGCCTGGGATACAAGCTCGTCCGTTACCGAGATCGAAATTTCTTCCCATCCGACTTCAGCTGCTTTTGCGCGATACCATGCGTCCATCGTTTCGATGTTATCAACCGTCGACATCGAGAGGACAAAATTCTGTTTTCCGTGGTCTGTGGATTTGGCTATACCCGTAATCGTCGCATTCTCATAGTACGGAACGGCGACAGGGAAATCGATCGGGACTTGCACATCTTCAACAAATGTCCCCCACGGATCGAGAATTTTCCACACCCATGAGCGATGGATCGTCGGCGTATCCGCAGATGCGGAACATCCCGCGCCACACAAGGTAAGAAGAAGGGATGCAGCAAGCAATTGGCGTCTCATAGGGTTATCCGAAAGACTCGCGTTGGAGCTTTACCTTCGTATCGACGCCGACCTCGTCGAGCATCGCTTTGATGGCATCCATGAAGGCGTCTGGTCCACACATACAGTAACGTCCGACGTTCCAGTCGGTGAGATATTTTTCGACGATCATACGTTCGATGCGGGTGAGTTCCCCATCCCATTCCTCTGGCGTCTCGCGGGTGATGAACGGGACAAAACGGAAGTTCGGGTATTCTGCTGCCAGCTCGCGGAACTCTGCCTCGTACGCCATGTCGCCCCGTGTCTTGTCCGAATAGAAGAGGACGAGTTCGAGATTCTTTTGCGTGAGGAGCGCCTCGCGGATCATGCTGCGGAGTGGTGTGACACCAACGCCGCCAGCAAAAAAGACGATACGTGGTTCATCATCCTTCAGCGTAAACGCACCGTAAGGTCCTTGAATACCGATCTCGTCACCAACCTCGAGGTCTGACAGGCGTTTCGTAAAATCACCATGGAGTTTAATGCCCAATTCGATGGAGTCCGTGCATTCCGATGGCGCCGTGGCGAGCGAGTATGCGGCTTTTGCCCACACCGTTTTGTCTGGGTTCAATAGATGGGCCATGACAAATTGTCCGGCCTTAAACGGAAAAAGCGGTTCGCCATCAGCAGGCGTCAAAATTAACGAAAATGTTTGCGCGGCATCTGTACGATGTTCGACGACGCGAAATGTCCTAATCGGGAATGGAGGCATGATTAAAGAATGATTTCTGTCCCATCATCCTCGTAGAGCTTGATCGCGAGCACTGGACACGAACGAGCACCTTCGATGATCGTCTCGCGCTCATCCATTCCGTCGGTCTGTTGTGATTCGACGACCGTTCCCGTGTCGCCTTTGATCGAGAGGCCTTTGTCTTCATTCAAAATAAACACCTTCCCTTCTTCATCGAGGGCAAAGGTCTTTCCGGCCAACACAACACAGGTGGCGGCGCCAATACAGGCATCACGGTCAACAACGATCTTCATAGCGAGGGTACGGTATCTAAAACGGGCTGAAACGGCAACTACGAGGCTCCCTCGGCAAACAACGGACCAAGGACTTCGTCGCTCGAGATCGTCTCTACGTTTTTCTTATATTGTTTCCAAAAATGTGGATGGTGCACCTTGCGGACAAGGCGAAACCAGTGACGATACAGGCGGGGTGGTTGCTGATGGTGTGCGAGCTCGTGACACACGACACGAAGGATCGCATCAATCTTTCGGGGCTTCATGGTCCGCGGCGTGTAGAGGTCGATCGTAACAGACTTCACCCCAAGCTTGGTGTATCCGAGCGCATAGGAACGAAGTTTGCCGACGCCCCGGACTCGGCGACGCAGGGGCTTCATCTCAAATCCTGGCATGCCCAACACGAGGCACGTCCGCTGAAAGAGATGCTCGATGTACGCTTCGTGGCGTGGGTCGACGATGTCAGCCATGCGCAAAAGGATAGCATGACAGAAACCCCTCCGTGTGGGAGGGGTTTTGTGTTAGGCGTGGTTCGCGTTGTAGGCGTCCATCGATTTTTGGATTTCTGCTTTGGCCTCATCGAGTGAGCCGAAACCGCCGATCACGATCTTGTCGTACTTTTTCTTTTCGAGTTTCTTGTATTCCTTAAAGTACATCAGGAATTCTTCTTGGACGTGCTTTGGGAGGTCGTCGATCGACGTCATCTCGTCAAAACGAGGGTCGACTTTTGAGACCGGCACCGCGATGATCTTTGCATCGTCACCATCTTGGTCGGATGTCTTGATCATGCCAATGGCGCGCGCTTTGACGACACAACCAGTGAACGTTGGGTGCGTCACAAGGAGACAGACGTCTGTCGCATCGCCGTCACCAGCATGGGTTTGTGGGATGAACCCGTAGTCGAACGGGTAGAACGTTGGCTGGTGCAAGACGCGGTCAAGCTTGAAGTAGCCGCCTTCTTCATCGTATTCAACTTTGTTGGAGGAGCCTTTCGGCAAATCAATCACGACGTTGAATTCATCTGGCGTGCCGCTTGGGATTTCGTGGTAGAGGTTCATAGGAAGAAATGTTAGACGGTAGCAGGCTGTTGGGTTTTGATGGCCGCTGCGTATTTTTCCATACAGTCGCGGAGCGCGACATCGATTGGACGCATCTCGATGCCAAGTTCCTTGAGTCGCGTGTTCTGGAGGATACAGTTTGAGCGTCCTTTTGTCGCGAGACCAAGTTTGACGAGGTCGTCGTTCGGGATCCACTCGTTGGTGTGTGACGGGTCCACAATCTCGTTGTAGAGCGCGATGAGTTCGCGATGCTTCATCGTGCCTTCGTTCACCACATGGAAGACACCTTGCGCACGCTTCTCGCTAAGTTTGAGAATAGCTTGGATGAGATCCTCGATGACGCTCACGGAATTTTCAACGTCGATGATCTTTGGGTAGTTCGCGAGTTTCGTGATCAAGTTCCGTCCGCCCGGTACGCCATCAATCGGCATCCGGAGACGTGCAATGGCAACATCAGGAAGTTCCGAGAGGACAAGGTCTGCGGAATACTTCGTACGTGAATAGAACGCGGTTGGATTTGCAAAGTCACTTTCGAGCCACCCCTTTGGGTCAGGCGATGGGCCGTAGAAGATACATCCGGAACCAAGGTGTGTGAGGTGGATTCGTTCCTCTGCACAGACCTCAGCAAGTGTCAGTGCGCCAATGACGTTCGAACGGAACGTTGGCACTTTGTTGTCTTCACACCAATCGACGTTCGGCTTCCCTGTCTTCCCCGCCGTGTTGATGACCGCATCCGGCTTATGCATCTCAAAAGCCTCGCGGACGGCGTCACCATCAGCAATATCAACCGTCGAGAGCACGGAGCCTGGGATGGCGTCGGCGAACTTTTGGCCGAGGTATCCCGCCCCAAAAATCAGGATGTTTGGCATAGGCTATTCTTCCTTGATCTTGCCGGCGATCTCGGCGCGCTTTTCTGGGGTCTGCAATTCCTTGAGGTTTTGGCCGTGCATGCTCACACCATGGTTAATGGTGGCATCCACAACTGCGTCCACGGAATTGCCTTTCATCTTGGCGTTGCAATCAAGGCCAAAGTCCCGGCAATAGATGACTTTCATATAGGAAAATCCTAGCAATTATTGGCATTTTCCGCAATGGGCTATTCATATCCCCCTCCTTACGAAGGAGGGGTAAGGGGGGAGGTTCCCCGTTCGACCAGAAAGAACCCCCTCTAGCTCCCCCTTCGTAAGGGGGAGGATATGAGCTATCCTCACGACATGCCTCCCGCCTCCCCTTCTCTACGACTCGGCATCGACGAGGCCGGACGCGGCTGCGTGCTTGGACCGCTCGTGGTTGGGATTGTTGCGGCAACGGAAAAAGACCGACGATGGTTTGCTTCGCTGAATGTCCGTGACTCAAAACTTGTTCCACCGAAGCAACGCGAAGAGCTCGCAGAAAAAATCCGCGCGCGATGTTGGTTCCAACTCAAGATCGCAACAGCTATCGATGTAGACATTGCGGTTCGCGACAGATCGCGAACATTAAACGGACTGGAGCTTGAGATGATGGCGACGTGCGTCCGTGACGTCATCCGTGATTTTGCGGGGCGCGACTCCCGCATCCTCGTTGACGCACCAAGTATCAACGCCGAAGGATTCAGAAAGAAACTACACGAGGCGAGCGGGTGGGATGATATTGAACGACTTCATGCAAAGCACCACGCGGATGAACTCGACCGGACCGTTGGCGCAGCTTCTATCGTCGCGAAGAGTGAACGCGAACGGCTCATCGCGCTTATCAAACAAGAACTTGGTTGTGATTTTGGTTCGGGGTATTCCCATGATGAGCGGACAATCACACATATAAAAAGCGTCGCTCGAGGAGCGACGCACGTGAGATGGAGCTGGGCGACTGCCCAACGCCTAGTTGAATGAAGTTCTGACGATACGCGTCGCTGACGGTGTGTTCTTGCGCGTGACCGTGATCGAGGTTGGCACCGTGATCGAAGGCGAGGAAGGCCGCTGAGACGTCGGCTCCTGCGTCGTCTCTTCGACGAGGGGCACGTCCGAATAGACACGCCTTTCTTTCCGATCGCCTTGCTGAGGCTTCAGCCTGAACGCCAGGAACTGCCCTGTACGGGGTGGGTTCACTGGAACTTCGTCCACGAAGCGATTGTACACGCCTCCCAAGAACTGCTTGCCGAGCGCCGGATGGACCTCCGCCTTCTGGCCGTTCTGCACAACTTTTGTGCAGACTCCATTATTGACCTCGAAAGAACGCTTGTCCGTTTTCAACCAAAATTGTTTCACAAAAACCAGCACCTCCAGTACCGGATAGTACACTCCTCCTTGTTTAGAAAATCAAGTACCTAGTTCTTTACTTTGACGGTAATCGTTTTTCCTTGCGCAACATAGCCTAAAAGTTGGCGTACCTGCTGGATGGCTTGGTCAGAGGCTCGAGCGAGGAGTTCTGGCTTTGTTGCTGCGGCTTCGGCTTGCTTGCTGAGTTCCACAAGTGCCTCGTTGTAGCCAGAATCGCTCTCGAGGAGGCGCTTGAGGATGCCTCGGTCGTTTTTGACGTCGATAGGACCGATGGGACGGACGTTGAATAGGGATGCGGCAGGCAATAGTACCGTGATGGCGTCCCCCGTGATCGTCACATCATCGCTTGAGACTTTTGCGAGATCAATCCCGACGTTTGCTTCCATCACCCCACGGGCTGTGATAGTCTGACCAAAGAAGAAATCCTTTAATGCACTTCCCGATGATTTTGTAATCGTGACTGGTTCATCAAAGACGTACGTTTGCGTGACCAAAAACCCGCGGTCACGGAGCGCCGTCAAGATCACATCTGCCGTGATCGTTGTCTTGTTCGCTGCTGGTGAAAACAGCTTGTACCCCAGTCCAAGCCCACCGAAGAACAACACGACCACGAGGGCGATACCGGCCCACAATTTCCAGGGTTTCATATGCGCTTAGCATAGACCGAACAGCGGGTTTTGTCATTCATATGCCTATCAGCAACACCCCACGCGCAATCTTGCTCGATGTCATCCCTCCAAGGATGCATAAGGACGTCGCCGCACGCCGACTCATGGAATTAGAGTCACTCACAAAAACCTACGGAGGGATCATTGTCGTCTCCGTCGTCCAAAAACGTGGACTGCCCGATTACAAAACATACGTCGGTTCCGGAAAGCTCGACGAATTGATCGAGCTCGCAAAAAAAGAAAAAGCAGAAATCCTCATCATCAACAACCTGCTCAAACCAAAGCAGATGTTTACCGTCGGAGAAAAATTACGGCCACATAAGATGATGGTGTGGGATCGCGTTGACTTGATCTTGAAGATCTTCCAAAAACACGCGCAGACGGCAGAAGCAAAGCTCCAGATCAAACTTGCCGCGATCCACCACATGGGCCCGCGCATCTTTGGGATGGGCATGGAGCTCATGCAGCAGACTGGTGGAACAGGAACGCGCGGCGGACAAGGTGAAACAAACACCGAAATCATGAAGCGCCACTTGTTTGACCAAGAACGGCGCATCAAAAAAGATTTAGAAGCCGCGGCGCGCTCGCGCAAAGTCCATCGTGAACGACGCGACCGGTTAGGCATGAAGACCGCCTCAATCGTCGGCTACACGAACGCCGGAAAATCATCGCTCTTGAACGCGCTGACGAAAAAAGGTGCGTACGTTGCCGACGCACTCTTTGCAACACTCGATACGCGTGTCTCAAAATTGTGGTTACCGCAATCCAAAACCGAAGTTTTACTTTCCGACACCATCGGTTTCATACAAGACCTTCCACCTGACCTTGTCAGCGCATTCCGTTCAACGCTTGATGAAACGGTTGACGCAGATCTCATCCTCCATGTCATCGACGTCGGCGACCCATTCATGGCAAAGAAAATCGACGAAGTCGAACAGATCCTGAAGACCCTTGGCGTCGATAAGACTCCAACGATCTACGTCTTCAACAAGATGGATACGATCAAAAACCTCTCACACGATTGGCTCGTGGAACGGTTGAAAGAGAAGACACCTGTGTTTGTTTCTGCCGCGACTGGAGTCGGGCTGGAGGACCTCAAAGAAACGATTGCGATACGAGTCAAATAACTTGTCATCAAAAACCGTCATCCCATGCGTATCCGCCAGCTGGCGGACGACGAAGGCATGGGATCCCTCCCGAACGACCGGAGGGGTCCCAGCTTTCGCTGGGATGACGAGAGGGTTGACGGATTGGATTTTGTGTACCTAAATGGACTCCATTCGTTCATTTGGAGAGATAAAATGGCACTGATGTGGCTCTTTGAAATGTTAGAAGATGGCGAGCCAAGCGATGACTGGCCTGCCATCACTTTTCGACTCGACACGTTCGGGCAACTCATCAAACGCGAAGTCAAGCTCCATGAAATCCCGATAGGCTTCCGAATTTCGGCTCAAGAAAGACCCATAATTCCAGGAATGGAATGGGTAGCGAAGCCAATGTCATGGCCGGTCGGCGAGGGACCTCCCGAACAAACCTGGGCGGCGATGCGGATAGGTCTTGGACCTACTTGCATCACGTACTCCATCTGTCGTGAGAAAAAACACATTCACATCGAAGAAACCCGTGCTGAGGGACGCCGTACTGCGAGGCTCGTGGGTACAGCCGTCTGTACAACCAACCACAAAGAACATGTCGAACGGATTGCGGTCGAGTTGGATCAACTCCCACCAACGACGCAACAGATTCTCGCAGAGATCGACTCCAAGAGCGGAGTGCCCGGCTTTGTCCGACGCGTCCTCGCATCTCTCGGCCTATAGCCCATCCAATGTGGATGGGTTTTTTCTTACGGCGCAGTAAAGCGATACACGACTCCCGACTTGTCGTCTGAGACAAACAAGTCCTTGCCACGGAACAACACGTCAACAGGGCGGCCTGAGGCCTGGTTCTTCGCGTTGAGCCAACCTGTGACAAAGTTATCCTGTTCCCCCACATTCCCCTTTGCATCGAGCTTCACGCGTTCAAGTTTGTAGCCGTCTGGGACGGAACGGTTCCATGAGCCGTGGAACGCGACGAGGAGGTCATCACGATATTCTTCCGGCCATTCCTTTGGAAAGAACGCGAGACCGAGTGGTGCGGAGTGCGCAGGGAATTCGATGTGCGCCGGCGTCTCAAATGGCGCCATGCATGGGTTGCGGATGTAGGTATTTTTATCGAAGGCCGTGTCGTGGATGTTGTTACCGTAGCAGTTTGGCCAGCCATAGTTGCCGCCGTCTTTTACGATGTTCACTTCATCCGGCGGGATGTTGTCGCCGAGATTGTCGCGCCCCATATCCGTCGCCCAGAGCTGGTGCGTCGTTGGGCTGTGCGCGATGAAGACGGAATTGCGGAGGCCTTTGGCGTAGACGCGAGCGTTGGTTCCGTCATACTCCGATACCATGATCGTGCCGCGGCGTTCGTCCGATTCATGACACACGTCACAACTTGATCCGATGGAGATGAAGAGTTTGTTGTCGTGCGCAAACAATGAACGCGTGATGTGGCGGCCGCCTGTCGGGAGGTCGAGAATCTTTGTCTTGTTCGTCGCGCTTACGTTGACTGAATCGTAATCGAAGCGATAGACGGCGTCCGTCGCAGCGACGAACAGGAGGCAGACTCCATCATCCTCGCAGGAAAATGCGAGGCCGTGCGGTTGGTTGAGACCGGATACAAGCGTTGTTGGCTTGGCCGTCCCATCCGTTTGCTCATTGAGATAGACCACCGTCCCTTTATTTGGAACGCTCACCATCACATGACCGTTTGGATCTACGTCGAGGTCACGTGGGTCACTAAGGCCTTTTGCAAACACACGGAGCGACACGCCGTCAGGCATTGTGAGTGGGAGCTCGCGGACAGGAGCCGTAGCACTTGTATCTGTTGATACTTCGTTTGCATGCTCAATGTCTTTGGCGATATCACCCGACGCTGGAGCAAGCGCAGGAATCACGGGAGAGATATACCGTCGAAACGTGTAGCCAGCGACTCCAAGGATGATGACGAGAATACCGACTCCGTAAAACCAACCGAGACGTGATGCTGGCTGCTTGGGTGGCATAGCTAGTGGACAATCGGGCCGGTGTCAACCGCCTCGAATGCGCTGCCTGGGATATTCTTCAACCCATTCAGTTCGTCATCGTTCCATCGGGAATCTGTTCCTCCTTGGAAGTACCAGTTTGACCCGTTGTCTGCGACGATCATCCCGTACTTCTTCATCGCTTCTGCAATGACCTTTGCCTGCCCGGTCAAGTTTGAAATGTCATAGTTTGCCTTGAGGCGGACACGCAATCCCATTGGGGCGAGGTTGTTGTTATTCGATCCAGCAAAGTGTGTTGCAGGAAGGATGTACCCACGTTGCGACTGTGAGACCGTAAAGCGAATCGCGTGGTTTATGGCACCTGCCGCAACTTCGTCGTAGCGGACAAGACCCGGAAGGATCGGGAGGCCGGCAGCGTCAGCAGACGTCCATCCGGCTGGGCGAAGCGCGCCCGTCTTGAGGTCCCAGATCGCGCCGGAATCAGCGGACCATCCGTTGTCAGAGGTATTTTTATGCGCTGCATAGAGCTCATAGAGTTTGCAGTCCCCTTGCTCAATCACGAGAACGTGGCTGTCATTCGCCTGTTCGTGTGGGGCGTTTGCTGGGATCGGATACGGACCCGGGTCGCTCTCTTCACCGTAGGCAGTCCATGTGATCGGAACGCGCGCCTGGCCTTGCGGCACGACGGTGAATGGGATGCCGTACGTTGGGTCCTCGCCAAAGTCCGGATGGAGATGGGAGTTCATGCCGATCGAGGAGATGAATGTCGCTGAGTCGGACCGGACGGACAACGAATCTACGCGCTGGTTCCAGGCGTTATTCGCTGGGAACATCTGACAACCACCAACGACTGGAACACTTGTATTCTGGACTGGTGGGGGCGGGACCGTTGCACCTTGGATATTTTGTGCGATCGCCGTCGTCGCAAGTTCTGTGTCTTTAGAATAATCGGCGGCAACAGAAATGGACGTGCCAACGCTGTAGTTAATGAAAAAGGTATCCGCAACATCGTCCACATTCTTGTTCCATGCAGACCCGTAGAGTGATGCGGCGGCAGATTCAGACGTAAGCCAACGCAAGATCCCGTAGCGCGAGACGGCATAGACCTTTGGGTCTGTCTGGATCTTGATGAGCTTCACGCCAGGGCGATATGTGACGTTCCCGGATAATGAATACGATGCGAGTTCATTCTCCGAGACAATGAGTACACCGTTGAAATTTGAGTACCACGAAAAGAACACCTTCTCGTTTGGGAATGCGTATCGTTTTCCGTCGGCGAGATAATAAACGGCGCTGTTTGAATTACTCTTGATGAGCGATCCGTTCGGCGCGGCGTTTGTCGCAAGCGGCGCTGCGGCTGTGACGACAAACGCAAGGATACCGAGGATCGATGTGAGTTTGCGAGGCATGTTCATATACCTCTAGCATACTACGCGGTTCCGGTTTGGGCGACGTGGCCTTCTCCGCGTTCCGGATCTGTCTGTGAACGCACAACCATCGCCTCATCCGGCTGGAGGTTCAGTCGCGTCAATAATTCTTCGTTTGATATTTCGAGACCTGGTTGTTCGTTCGAGCGGTCGAGCTGGATCACGATCGGGACCTTGTTCGTATCAACGTGTGAATGCGTCTTGATGGCGTTGACGGCAAGCGTGATACCGCTCAGAAGCTCATCACGTTCAATGAGAGATGACAGGTGGTACGCGTGGTTCCGTTCCGCCGTCCAAACGCGCGGCATTGTTCCGACATACAAACGATTCCCGGCATGCGCTTGGTCGTGTTCCGGTTCTTCAGAATCCCCAACGATCCCTTTCGTGATCTGCAGGCGGCTCACCGCATCTTTTGTAGCAAGAGGAAGCTCTTGTCCATCAAACGACGCGAGTTCATTTGTATCCGTGTCGTACATTGCCGCATGGATCTTGGCGCCTTCGAGCTCCGGACGGGAGGCAAGCTCTGACGCGAGGGAACGGAAGTACGCCCGCTGCGCATCTTCATCTGTTGCAAACCCGGCACAGCCTGCATCACTATCGCCGGAGCATGAATGTGGCATGAGCCAGACCACACGCTCTTTCCCTTCTTCTTTGGCCTTGCGGAACCCGTCGCCATACATCTTGAGGAATGCGTCTGCGCCTGTCTTGGGGTCATGGTCGGCAGATAACGCCCCATCAACGGATGCAAACAGTTCCATTGACCCAAGCGGCTCCCCCGTTGCTTCGGAAGCAAACGTGTTCCGTTCGTCCATACACGCCACATGGACCTGGAATACTTCTGCGCGGCGCTTCTCCCGCGCGTCCTTCGCAGCTTCAAATTCTTTGAACGCACCTTCATGGTCTGATGCAAGCGCTTTGAGCGCTTCTTTCTTTTGGATCTCACGCTCGTGGTGTGACGGATGGCGTTCGCGTTGTGCCGGTTCAAGGGAGGACGGGAGCGATTCCATGGACATAGGCAAAAAGTTTACGTTGCGGGACGGCGCTTCGCAACCTTTGCAAGAAAACGATACGTTCGACTCGTCGAATTCTTGTCGTATAACGTCGCGCATCCTTTGCACGCGATGAACTCGTCTTTGCGGAACGACTCACAACACGTCACTTTGACGGACTTGCGACGGAACAATACAAGCACATTGATCCACCACCGCACGAGGCGCGGACGGTCACGAAAATCAGGAGGGAGCGGTGTTCGGATCATGATTTCATTTCGTTTTGCATAGGATTTTACTGTAACCTAAAAATCTCTGGGACGCGAGAATTGATGAAATGGGCCTATCTAAAACAGATCGAATGAATTATCCTGTAACAATATGCCCAAGGTCCCGCGCCATCGCATCGAGGAGTTGGATGAAGAATCCGAGAACTACAATCCAACTCAACGGGAAACTCGTACGGAGCTGGAATCGCAAGAGCAAATCAGATATCGAATAGGAAATTTATTGCGGGAGTTGCAAAAGAAAAAGACCACGCCTCACAATCCGTTTCGGAGCCACGACGATGAATATGATCTATTTGAAGAGGACTCAATCCAGAATCCGGAAGGCTTATTGATGGATGTTGATGACCTCATTCGTGACATCAAATACTTAAAAGACCGTGAAGCGCGGCAGACATTACTGCAACGACTGGAAGGATTAGAAGAAAAAGTTATCGAGCACTACGAGCCATTTATTCACCAGCGGGTCGATAACGCGGGAGCCGAAATTTTCTATACAGCACGTCACGAGCCAGAACAAAAACAAACGCACGCCGGGCGCACCACCCTACGAACCGAAACAGAGATCCACGAAGCGCTCGAAATCATTAAGCTTTGGAGATTGCCGGAAGATACTCGCATTAAACTGAGCGCCATTCTAGAACTGGAACAACAACGACTGGAAGGCTATCAAGCCGAACCGTTTCTGTACGGTTTTGAACAGCAACTAGACAATGTCTGGGAAACAATTCGTAAAGAAAAAGAAACGATTTACGTTGAACGGAGAACTTCTCGTCAGATGTTGGGTCGAGAAGAGGAATATCTCCAGACATCGGAGTTTTTAAAAAGCGACGTCTCTATGCTTGAGGAGTTGCTCGATCACATCACTCGCGATGAAGTTCGACGACAATGTACGGACGATCTTCGAGGGGTTCATGAGACTCTGACATATCTCGAACAAGCAAAAAAAGAAGTACTCAAAAATCTCAAGCCACGTCAACCAAGCGAGAACCTTGAGCCGAGAGATTGGGCGTTGTCCGTTTTGGGGCTCGCGAAAACGGCCACAATGGAAGATGCGAAGAGCGCGTATCGCTCGCTCGTCCTTGAACACCATCCCGATAAGGTTCCAGAAGCACACTGGACCACGGCGAATAAGAAGATGGCCGAGATTAATCGTGCGTATTCGATCCTCAATAGGAACAAAGATTCGATCTAATCGTGGCAGCTTCCCCCACATAAAAAATCCAGCACATCGCTGGATTTTTTATTGGTAGGCCCGGGTGGACTCGAACCACCGACCCGGCGTGTATAAGACGCCTGCTCTAACCAACTGAGCTACGGGCCTAAATTGATGCCCGCACTCTACCATTCCCTTGACCATTCGCTCAAGATATGGGATAAGAGGGACGTTAGAAAGGAGCAGACATGAGGCAATTTTCGGGGAAGGGTCTCGCAACGTTTGCGGCTCCCTCCCCCATCGATGTGACGCCCATCCGTGCGTTCGCCGTGCACTTTCACGAAATCTACCAGAGGCTCGAAGAGGCATCCCCAGATCTCCTCTTGGTCCAAACGGTCCAGGAGGCCCTCCTAGGACTCTACTGCCACAAGCCCGAGGCGTTCCGCCGGAGTCGGCAAGATGGGCCCCAGAAGGGAACACTGGCATCCTTCGCGTTCTACCTGCACGCGCTGAAATACCGGACCTTCTGCTACCTGAGCACCGTGGAGAAGCACGACAAGGCGGCGAACCGAGTCAAGCGAGTCAATAAGCTTGTCCAGGTCAATACCCTCGTCCTCCAGGCATTCGGCTCCATCTACTGCTTGAGCGATTGCGATTGGGAGATGGTGCATCGACACCTCCTCCACACAGTCGTCCCCGATGTCCGAGGGACTCACTTTATGGATGCGATCTGCCAGATGCTCTCTGCAATTGGCATGTCTGATCCCAGCTCCCCCACTCGCGCTCCGCCGTGATGTCGGGGCTTTTTTCTTCCAGATAATTCCGCTACACTCCGCATATGATCCACAAATTCCAGATTGATGACCTCCACGCCGGGGACCGCCTCGACGTGTTTTTGACGGCGGAATTTGAAGGCGCCAAGACGCGCAGCTCGATCGCCAAAGTCCTCAAGAACAAAGGAGGTAAGGTGAATGGCGAAATCGCGAGCGTCCACCGTTTTTTGAAAGAAGGTGACGTCATTGAATTTGATGATTCACTGACAGAGACAAAAACCAAGCTCGGCCACCTCAATGTCGGCGCCCGCAAGACAGCTCCAGGAAAACTCCCACCGCTCAAAGTCATCGAAGAGACAGATGATTGGATGGTGATCAACAAACCGATCGGCATTCTTGTGCATCCAGACACCGTCACGACGAGCGGAACGTTGGTTGATCAACTCATTTCGCACTTCCCTCCGATTGTGAAAATCGGCGAGGACATCTCACGCCCTGGCATCATGCACCGATTGGACAAGGACGTAAGCGGTCTCATGGTGATTGCAAAGACACAAGCCGCGTACGAAAACCTGAAGAAGCAATTCGCGCAGCACACAGTCGAAAAACACTATCTCTCGCTCGTCCACGGCGACCTCTCGCACGACGATGGCGACATCATGTTCCGCATCGCGCGCTCATCGCGTGGCGGACGCATGGCGGCACGCCCGGCAGGAGAAAAAGAAGGGAAAGCCGCGTGGACACACTACAAAGTCATCAAGCGCTTTGATGGTGCGACGCTCGTTGAACTCGAAATTATGTCTGGTCGTACGCACCAAATCCGCGCACACATGCACGGCCTCGGCCATCCAGTGATCGGCGACACGCTCTACACGATCCGACAGACGGAACGGAAAGTCGCTGCGCCACGTCTTCTCCTTCAAAGCATCACACTTGGATTCGATGATCCAGCAACAGGCAAGCATCTCCGCTTTACCCTCGCCCCTGACCCAGCGTTCGATGCGGTCATGAACGAATTCAAACCACACACGCCAAAAGCTCATACCCCCCTCCTTACGAAGGAGGGGCAGGGGGAGGTTCCCCCTCATGCCGAATGAGAACCCCCGCTAACTCCCCCTTCGTAAGGGGGAGGATCTGACTATGAAGCAACCTCCAATCATCCTCCTGACAGGAGCGTCCGGCGCCGGCAAATCGACCGTGCTCGACACTCTCCTGAAAGAAAAGAAACTCCCCATCGTCCGTTTTGTGACGAACACGACGCGCGCCAAGCGCTCGGGAGAAGCCCACGGCAAGGATTATTGGTTTTTAGACAAAAAGGAGTTCCAGGCCCAGATCAAAAAAGATGCGTTCTACGAATGGGCGCATGTGTACGACAATTACTACGGTTCAGCCAAGACAGAAATGGATCGACTCCTCAAAGGCAAGAAAGCCGTTGTCATGATCCTGGACGTCCAGGGCACACGAACGATCAAGCGCCATCATCCAGAAGCGATCGCCGTTTTCATCGATGCCCCAACCGCGAGCCTCCGCCATCGTCTCAAGGAACGTGGGACAGACATCACGGACCTCAAGCGTCGTTTGGCAGAAATCGCCAAAGAAAAGCTCTATAAGACAAAAGCTGACCTCGTGATCGTCAACAAGGATGGAGACCTCAAACACACCGTTTCACAAGTAAAAAAGCTGATCCGACAGGCGATTTCCGATAGCTAAGCTCTCGTCTATCGTCTATTGTCTACCGTCTTGACTTCCCCCCCAGCTTCCGCTATAGTTCGCCCACATTTCCCCCTACTCTTATGTCAGACCAAGCATCCACAAAGATCGCACCGGCAGACGTCCGCTCTGGCATGGTTATCCGCGTTCACCAGAAAATCCGCGACATCACCCCAAAAGGCGATGAAAAAGAGCGTATCCAGGTGTACGAGGGCACCGTCCTCAAAGTGAGTGGCGCCGGCGTTGGCCGCACCATGACCGTCCGCAAAGTCTCCGACGGCATCGGCGTCGAAAAGATCTTCCCGCTCACCCTCCCTGCGATCGACAAAATCGAACTCGTCAAACAGTTCAAGGTCAACCGCAAAGTCCTGGGTTTCCTCCGCACTTCGAAGAAACGGTTGAAGGAAATTAAGAAGCCGAAGGAAGAAGCAAAGGCGTAATAACCAAAAAGAAAAGACTCCTCCGAGAAATCGGGGGAGTTTTTGTATGCATAAAACAAACGGCGGCCTGATCGAGAGATCAGGCCGCCCTGCAAAGGAGGTCACTGTACTGGACTTCACGCTACTATGCTGCGCGTGGCCCTGGACTACTTAGCAAGGCATAACTACCCTATTTTTAGAGACATGTCAAGAAGACCCAAATTAAAACGGCGGGGAAATCGAGATTCGACTTCCCCGCCCTAGACTATGCCGTACGCAGCTATGCCATACCCCACTTCAGAGCACGAAGCATCAAGCTCGTTAACCCGCCTTCACCTCGCAGCCCTCGACGCGGAAACGGCCCATGGGGCCGTTGCACGAAGGACGCCAGGAGCCGACGCCGATGCGGTTGCCCGCGATCTCGAAGAGCTTACGGATGTGGCTCTCGGTGAGCCCGTCCATCGCCGAGTAGTCGACGGAGATCGTCGCCTTGAACCCCCACGAGTTGAAGCGGGGCCGGATATTGCCGACCGCCACCTTCTTGCCCGCGTTGTCCATCATGCAGCGACGGAGGTCGGTCTTCATATCCTCCTCGGTCAGTGGCTTGGTGCTCTCGGGATCGTAGAGGATGAAGTACTCCTCCTCGATCGTGAGGATCGAGGGGAGCTCCGTCGTCTTGGCCGTCGAGATGTTCGACTTGCCAACCTTGACCTTGCGCCCCGCGTTGCGAAGGCAGGCGAAGAGCATCGACGAGGGCAGGATGATCTCGTTGTTCTCACCCCGATACATCTTGCGCTTGGCCATCTCTTCGAGCGGAGAGTCGCGGTCAGCCGGCTTGCGCTGGCCGCGGATGAGCACGTTCTCGATGTCCTCGTCGGACATCGCGTCCATGAGGAGTGCGGACTTGTTCACGCAGGTGAACTCGAGGATCGCTTCGGTGCTCACGCGAGCGCGCGCAGCGCCTTCGTCCTTCTTCGAGTTCTTCTTGGGAGATCCGTTCGTCGTCTCGGTTTCCATTGTTCTTTCTCCAACGTGCTGTAGTAAAAGGTACTTCTTCCGGCCATCACGTCGCTAACCGGAAATTGCACTAAAACAGAAACCAGGAAATATGTCAAGTCATCTAGACCTCTAAAAACAAACGGCGGCCTGATCGAGTGTTTCGAAATTAAAACGGCGGGGAAATCGAGATTCGATTTCCCCGCCCTAGACTGCGCGCGACAAAAGGTTGGTGGACTCGAGGCTGCGTGACGCGACTGTACCCAAGGTTACTTCAAGAGTTTCATGGTCTCATCTACCGCCTTCTCCATCGACCTCTGCCCGTCGTATGCTGGGCGAAGCCATTGGGGAAGCGCGCTGTAGAGAAACCGACGGAACTGTTGCGAAATGAAGAAGCAGACCCCGAGATCATCAACGGTTCGGATGTTCCGGCCGCGAACCTGGAGCGCCTCCATCATCACCCGCCAATTCCAGATCGCCCAGCACTGACCTTGGCTAAACCGGCGCTCTTCGAACTGAGTTTGGGGGTCATCCGGCCGTTGGTAGCCCGGACGAAGAAAGAAGATGACAGGAGCCGTTCCGCGAGGGAGGTCCACACCTTCGGCGTATTGGGCGATCGTGCCGAGAAGCACGCTCCCCCTTCCTTCCTTGAACATCGCCGCGGCCTGGCGTGCGTTGATGCCGTTCCCGTAGGTCGTGACATCCAGCGCGCTTTCCGTTGCAAATTCGAGGAACTTGGTGCGTTCCGCTTCCGAAACGACGACCACGAGCGAGCGCTTGCCCGCGTCAGCAAACTGTTTGGCCGACCTTACGATCGTCCGCAGCGTTTTGTTCAGGTCACCTCGTCGCCGAGATTTGGTCGAGAGGTTCGGCGTATCCGACGGCAGCCACACACGCGTCTTCTTCGTATCGAACGATGACAACGCGCTCATGTGCGTCAGGCGCAGGCCGCTTTCGTAGCCGAAGATCTTTGCGTCACCGATCGTGGCAGAGTATGCCAGGATGCGGTTCCCCGCCACCTTGCGGATGAGCGGGGCGACGAAGTAGTTCTTGATCGTGAGCCGGTACTGGATCTTCTTTCCCGACTCACTGAACTCGTCATCTTCGACGTAGTATGCGACCACGTAGTTGAGAGGCCTTCGCCCCTCCCCCTCCATCGACATCTCGATCGAGTGGATCATCCGTGGAATTGACCGGGCCAGGTTCTCGAGGAGCTTGAGCTCGCTCTTGTCCTGGACCGGATCAATCGTCCCGGATTTGACTGCGCTTCGGACGCTGCGCTCGAGTGCCTTCGGATCAAGCTCGCGCAAGATCGCGATAAGGCGCACCAACTCCTCGTCCTTGAGGAGCGACGGCGCACGTGCCGGGCGCTTGCGCGTGATCTTCTTGAACGCGCGAACGAAGCGGACGATAATCGCTGTCTGCGCACGATCCACACGCTTGAGGATCTTCGAGAGCTTGAGCAGATGGCTATCCGTCAGGCTATGTTCGAAGATCGCACGCGCCGTTGTCGGCAAGCGGTGGACTTCGTCGAAGACGACAAGCGCCGGATCCATGTCGCGCCACTCAGGGACGAACAGGCGGTTCATCAGGAAGAACGCGTTCGTCGTGATGATCGCCTTGCCTTCCTTGGAACGCCTGAGCGTCACGAGCTTCTGCTGGAAGTACGGGCACGGTTCTGCGCCCTCTTCTTCCGTCTCACCGCTCTGCTGGTCCACGCGATGACCGCACTTGAGCATGTAGCACGGAGACTCCTCCGCGTTCACGCCCTCGATGCCGAGATCCCGGTAGTACAGACAGGGATATTCATTCCTGCCCAAGATCTTTTCGACATCGTTGGGGAACAGCGTCGCGATCTGCTCTACCTGCGCCTTGGTCGGCGTCACGTAAAACAGCGGACTCCTTCCCTGTGCTGCGAGTGTTCGCAGAACAGCGAGACCAATTGCGGTCTTGCCCTCCCCCGTTGGGATCTCGAGCAACGCATCGTTCGGATGCGCGGCGATGAATGCAAGCGCCTGGCGCTGCACAGACCGGGCATCTTCGAATGGAAAATGATGGATGAATGCGTCGCCTTGGTTCGTTGTCACCTTGCCTCCAATGTGAAAGTCCGTCCCTGTACGTATGTATCCAGGGAAGATATCAACCTAGCGAAAAAAGAAGGAATTGTCAAGAATAGAAACGGCCCCGCACTCAGAATGAGGCGGGGCCCTATAGGAAACAAAAGTTGACTCAGCCTCGCGTAGCTCGACTACAGGTTACTTGACTCTACGCAGCGGCGATCATTACAAACATATTCAAGCGAACCAGATTTGTCAACTCTCCGGAATTAAAACGGCGGGGAAATCGAGATTCGACTTCCCCGCCCTACACGGTAGACTGCTTGACGTAGCTCTGCCCTGATATGCAAAACGCTTCTGGACGAGACTAAGGGATAAATAACATCTACTTGCAAATAAGTCAATACTCCCCTCTCCTTCCCACTCCTTATCCGTATCAATCCGCGATCTCTTTTTATCTTCATTAAAGAAAAAACCCATCAGATGATGGGCTAGGCGTCGACGCAGGCGCAGTCGAACGCGTGGTTTGCGCGCTTGAGTGAGTCGGTGCTCATCTCGAGGCGCGCGAGTACGGCGGTGAGAGGTGCGATGTCCTCGGGGACGAGTGGCGCCTCCGGCACGGCGGTGTCTTCGATCCCGGTGTCTTCGGATTGGACGACTGCTTCGACTGGCTCCTCATCGATGTCGTCGAACGAAAGGTCCGCGACAGGTTCCTCGTGAGGAGCGATGCCGGGCGACGAAGGGGTTGGAATCCAATCGTCGATGTCCGGGGAACTGTCCGGAGGGTTCTCGGCGCGGCGGGCGAGCAGCTCGGTGAATTGCCGCTCTGCCTCGTCTGGGTCTTCTTTGCAGCAGACTGCGGCGACCCGGACGGCTTCGATGCAGTCGACAGTGAGTTCGCCGTTTATGCCATCCAGTACGTCCTCGTTCTGGAAGAACCGGATCAGGTCGTCCGCGCGACCGAGGGTGTAGTTGCTGCGGTCGGTCCTCTCGATGCGGGCACGGATGAGGTTCTTGGCAAGAGCCTTCTTCCCGTACCGTGACACGTGGATGAGGTCCTTAGCTATCTGCACGATCGACGAGGATGGCGGCAGCCGGTGTGGCATTGAGAACCGGCTGTGACGCTTCCCGTGGGATGAACCTGGTGGGAGACGACGGGCACTCGAGGACGGCTTTTTTAGGCCGCCGGGATCTGCCATGTTCATATTCCTCCTTCCCCTTTTTGGGGATTCCAATACACCACACAAGAACGGAATCTGTCAAGCCTGCGTTACATTTTTAGATGCCATCCATACTTGACATTTTGAGGAATATCGTGTAATTCAAGTGATGTCATCTCAACAGATGACGTGTATTTTCTACAACCACAGGGAGGACGGATGAACGAACCGAGAAAACTCACCGACATGATCGGCGAGATCGTGGGCCAGCACGAAACACTCACCGCAGAAAACAAGACGCTCAAGGAGCAGGTCACCGAGCTCGAGCAGCTCTTGACCACCGCAACGGCTGACAAGGAGAAGGCCGAGGCGGACGCGGCTACGGCCTTGGACATGGCGAGCCAGACCGAGGCGCGGCTCAAGGACGTGGGCGTCATGACGTCGGTCGAAGTTCGCGAGAAGCTCGCGAACGCCGAGAGCCTGACGACCGAAGCGCTCGAGCAGATGGATGGCGCCGAAAAGCGTGTCCGCAACGCGACGGACCGCATCCAGCGCATCATGACCGGAGCCAAGGCGCGGGGCGAGGAGAACATCAAACTCCGGCGGATCCACACGGAGGACCATCTGCCGAAGCTCCAGACGATCGTCCAGACCATGGGTGAGCTCGGCAACGTGCTCCTCAGCGGCGTCGCGGACTTCACGAAGGTAAGTGCGCTGCTCGTCAGCAATGATGCGGCACCAGCCCTCAAGGCGGCTGACTCGGCGCAGGAGCGTCGCATGGCCATCGTCCGGTTGGACGGATGGCTCGATGCGGCAACGCAAGAGCTGGAGTCGCTCATGCAGCTGGGAAGGACACTCCAGCGCAACCTCAAGAAGGCGACCAACGGCCACGTCAGCAAGCTGCAGGAGCAACGTGATGCGACGAAGGAAGCGCAGACGAACATGCAGGAGTGCATCACGTGCGTGGAAATCGAGCGGACGCGTCTCGACACCGAGGCGAGCATGCTCGAGCGCTACGTGCACGCGTGCAAGACGGTGCAAGAAGGCCCTCCAGCCATCACGCCTGTCGAGGAGTTCGCCCTCCCGGCCATCACGCCGTTCGAGCTTCTCGAGGAGATCGAGGAGCCGAAGGTGGAAGTCGAGGTCGCCACGGAGGTCGAGGCGGAGCTGGAGGTTGCGACCGAGCAGCCCGAGGCCGAGCTTCAGGACAACCCCCTCCCGACGGAGAACGTCCAGATCCTGATCAACGGGCCGGCAAGAGTCGCGATCAATCTCAAGATCTCGCGGTTCACCGTGCTGCTCGTCACGCTCCACGAGGTGAAGCCGCCCTCCCCCAACGGCAACAACCTCGTGTCGACGAGCCGGATCGCCCTGGATGCCCTGAAGGCGGGGCTGATCGATGGCTCCGAAGCGGACATCCGCGCCCGCTTCGAGGAAGCACAACGGGACGCCGTCGATCGCAACCTCCTGCACCAGAAGAGCTCCGGCCTGTGCACACGCACCGGGAACGGGGTCCAGGTGGAGGAACTCCCCTGGAAGTCTTCGCAGGTGCTGCATCCGAAGCAGCGCGATAGGTTCCAAAAGGAGTTCCTCGAAACAAGCGTCCAAAAGAAGACGCGTCGGGAAGGGACTCCCACGACCGTCTAACTCAACCGAGCCAAGCTCGGTTTTTTCTTACCTATGTTCCCAACCCTTTATCCGTATCAATCGTCTGCGTCGAGTTGCGGATGATATCGAGGACGAGATCGAGTGAATTCGCGACCGGCTCCCCAAACGTATAATTGATGTAAAACGCTTCACTCACGTCGTCGATATACGTGTTCCAATTGTTGCCGAACCATCCTTTTGCGACTTCTTCCGTCGTTGCCCAGCGAAGCACGCCACCTCTCGTCACAACGTATGTCTTTGTATCCGTCTGGAATTTGAGCATCCGGGTGCCTGGGCGGTACGTGATGTTGCCACCGATCGGGACGAGGGACATTTGGTCGAGCGGAAGGATTTGGACGTGGGTAAAATCCGGGTACCACGTGAAATATGTTTTTTCGTTGGGGAACACGTAGCGTTTGCCGTTTGCACCGTAGTAATAGACGGCCGTGTCATTCAGTGTGTGGACGTCGCCGTCATCGGGGATCTTGATGAGGTCACCGTCGTGAAGCGGGAATGTCAGCCCTCCCGTAAACGTGATCGTCACGTTCCGATCGACGGTGATGCCGTCAATCTTTGCGGTGAACGTTGCGGTGCCATCCTTGAGGGAAAAGATACGGAAGTACGCTTTCCCAAGAACATCTGTGACATCATTTTCAATACGGATCTCATCAAGGTTGCCGCGTGATGAGATAAGAACAACTTTCTTGCCAGGCACTGCGGCAAGGTTCGTGTCTTTGACGGTGACCGTGACGGCCGCGTTATCAATCCCATCTGCTCTGAGGGAAGTTTTGTCTGTTCCGACGCGCGACGAAATCGGGTCGACCGTGGCCGCCATCACAGGCAACGCCATCGCGAAGGACGCGATGGCGAGCACACTCACAAGGAACTTCCGGATCACAACGTTGCGTCGATCGAGGTCGCCCCGTTTAATTCTGTCTGGATGTTGAATGGGCTTGTTGCGTCTACGTCGGTCCCGAAGCTGTAGCCTGCAAAGAAGGCGTCATCGATGTCGTCAACTTTCTTGCTCCAATCCGTGCCGTAAAGGGCGACGGCATCCGCTTCGGTCTTAATCCAGCGAAGCTTGCCACCAGCGGCAACGGCGTAGACTTTCGGTAAGCTGACAAACTTTAACATACGGGCACCCGGACGATAGATGACATTTGACCCAAGCGTGAGGGTCGCGAGGTCAGAGGACGAGATGTCTTTGACGGTCGAGAAGTCGGCATACCACGTAAAATACACTTTGCTATTCGGGAACGCGTGGCGCTTGCCATCCTTCCCGACAAAATAGACCGCCTTACATGGATGATCCGCTCCCGTCCCTGCTGGGCATACGAGTTTCACGAGAGAACCTTGGGCGGGACCGGTCGTCACGACATGTGGCGAGACACTGATCGCCGTGTTCGAACCCGTCCCCGTGTTGCTTGCGAGGTCGTTGCAGGAGACGTAGGTGGCATAGGTCTTTGCCGTCGTAAATGTATAGGATTTTGAAGCGACACCTGCGGCAATCGTCATTGCACCAACATCTTGGCTGTCCACATACAAATGGCAAGAAGAGACGCCCCCTGCGTCCGACACCGCCACAGAAAGCGTAACTGCCTTCATCGCTTCTGCCGAGGCCGGCGAAACGCTCCCGATTGCTGGTGGGACAATATCACTCCCCGACCCACCCGAACCGCCCGTTCCCTGCGCCCACACCGCGATGTTTGCGCCTGAGTTGAAGTTATTCATCGAGTCACGGCAAAACACGAATACGGTGTAGACCTGAACGCTCGTGAACGTGTATGCACGGGAGGCGGAGTTTCCATTGATCGTCATCGCACCCTTATCGTCGTTATCAACGTAGAGGCTGCATGACGAGATAGACCCCGCGTTAGATGAAACGTTCGCCGACAGTGTCACTGGGATCCCGACAGATGCGGAGACAGGGGAAACGGTTCCGATGGAAATGGCGGACGAAGCAGCATGAGTCGCAAGCGGCGAAAACGATGAGATGACCATCGCGAGAGCGGCGATACGCGTCAACGAGGCGCGAAGCAAGGAGGTGTTCATAGGATTGGGTGAGTATAACAAAAGACCATGCTTAGAGCACGGTCTTTAGATATTTGGCGGTTAAACTCTTTTTGCTCTTGGCAATATCTTCTGGTGTCCCTTCGGCAATAATCTCTCCACCTTTTGATCCACCTTCCGGGCCCATATCGACGACCCAGTCTGCAGATTTTACGACATCGAGGTTGTGCTCGATGACAAGCACCGTGTTCCCCTTGTCGACGAGTGCCTGAAGAACGACGAGAAGACGCTTGATGTCATCAAAGTGAAGACCCGTTGTTGGTTCATCAAGAATATAGAGCGTCTTGCCTGTTGCGCGCCGTGACAATTCTGTCGCGAGCTTCACACGCTGCGCTTCACCACCAGACAAGGTTGTCGCAGGTTGGCCAAGACGGACGTAACCAAGACCAACTTCGTGCAACACAGAAAGTTTCTCGTAGATGAGTGGTTGGTCCACAAAGAAGCGGCGTGCTTCTTCGACGGTCATATCGAGGACGTCCGCGATGTTCTTGCCACGCCAGTGAATCTCGAGGGCTTCGCGATCGTAGCGTTTGCCGTGGCACTCCGTACATTCGACGTAGACGTCCGGCAAAAATTGCATTTCGATCTGGACGTACCCATCACCGGCACACGACTCACAGCGCCCACCGCCTTTGACGTTGAAGGAGAATTTGCCGGCATCGTAGCCACGCATCTTCGCTTCTGGAATTTCGGTAAACAAATCGCGGATTGGCGTAAAGACACCTGTGTAGGTTGCTGGGTTCGATCGAGGCGTGCGACCGATTGGTGATTGGTCGACCGACACGACTTTGTCGAGATGTTCGATACCCTCAATCTTTTTGTGTGCGCCTGGTAATTCTTTTGCACCGTAAAAATGCGCGGAAAGCGATCGAGCGAGGATATCAAGGACGAGCGTCGACTTACCGGAACCCGAAACGCCCGTCATGCAAAGCAATTTGCCGAGCGGAAGTTTGACGTCGATGTTCTTGAGATTGAACTCCGACGCGCCTTTGATGACAATGTTCTTTCCATTCCCCTTGCGGCGGTTCTTTGGTGTCTCGATCTGCTTTTTGCCGAGGAGATACGCGCCCGTCACAGATTCTTTGTTGCGTTTGACCTCAGCGAGTGTGCCCGCTGCAACGATCTCTCCACCGTATTCCCCTGCCCCAGGACCCACGTCGACGAGATAGTCCGCCGCTTCCATGACTGCCTGGTCGTGCTCAACAACGATGACAGAGTTCCCCAAATCGCGAAGACGTTTCATCGTCGCGATGAGACGATCGTTGTCGCGCTGGTGGAGACCGATAGATGGTTCATCCAAAATATAAATGACGCCGGAGAGCTCAGACCCAAGTTGTGCGGCGAGACGCACGCGCTGGGCCTCACCACCAGAGAGCGACATCGCGCTGCGGTCGAGCGTGAGGTAGCCGAGACCGACGTCGAGCAAGTTCGCAAGACGACGTTTTACTTCGTGAGCGACCTGGTCAACAACGAGACGTTCCCGTTCGGTAAACCCTTGCGCATCCGCTTTTGCGTCTGCTTTGATGCGCATGATCTTCGACGGTTTTACTTTCTGCGGGCCGCGGCCGAGGCCATCGAAGAACGCAAACGACTCTTCGAGCGGAAGGCCGACGACATCCGCGATACCTTTGCCAGCAACCGTGACGAGCAATGCTTCGATGCGCAAGCGGCGGCCGTTGCAGACCGGACACGTGAGGACGCGCATGTACGTCTCAATTTCTTTTTGGACGTATTCAGAATCTGTTTGGCGATACTTTTCTTCGAGCATCGAAACGATGCCGCCAAAAACCATCGTCTTGCTTTCGACCTCGTACGTCTCCTCGCCCGTCCCTTCCATGAGCGTCTTCATCGCATCTTTCGAGAAGGATGAGACCTCGTCATTAATTGAAAACCCGTGGCGCTTGCCGACCTCTTCGATGAGACGCAAATGAGACGTCTGGTTGCCCGCAATGCGCGTCCAGGGCTTGATCGCGCCCTGTGCGATCGTGAGGCGCTTGTTTGGGATCACGAGATCCGGTTCGAGGACAAGTTTGGTGCCAAGGCCGGTACACGCTGGACATGCGCCGTGTGGGGAGTTGAAAGAAAAGAGACGCGGCTCGAGCGTTGGGAGCGAAATATTACAGTTCGGACAAAACAACGATTGCGAATAAAGCACCTCATCGCCATCATCTTCGTTCACGGCGACAACAATTCCATTACCTAAGTCGAGTGCGGACTTCAACACTTCCATGAACGACTCGATCACCATACTCGTTTTGTGTTCGAGCTTGGCAACGACGACCTCGATGGTGTGCGATTTTGTCTTATCTGGTTTCACGCGCAAAATCTCGTCGATGTCGACGAGCGTTCCGTCATAGCGGACTTCGCGGTAGCCGGCGTTTTCGGCAGCCTGAAGGACGACTTTGTGTTCACCTTTTTGGTCACGCACCATTGGCGCCAAAAGAATCACGCCGTGATCTTTGGTCATCGCCAAAATCTTTTCGCCGATCTCGCGAGGCGACTGTTCCATGACGGCGGCATTGCACGTTGGGCAATGTGCACGACCAGCACGGGCGTAGAGCAAGCGAAGGAAGTCGTAGACTTCTGTCACGGTCCCGACGGTCGAACGTGGGTTGTGTGACGATGATTTTTGGTCGATTGCAACGGTCGGCGAGAGGCCGAGGATTTCATCGACGTCCGGTTTGTCCTGGAGTTCGAGGAACTGCCGCGCATACGACGACAGGCTTTCCATGTAGCGGCGCTGACCTTCTGCATGGATGGTATCGAACGCAAGCGATGACTTCCCTGATCCCGAAAGGCCTGTCATAACGACAAGCTTGTTCTTTGGAAGATCAAGCGAGACGTTCTTCAGGTTGTGGACACGTGCCCCACGGATCGAGATGGAATTCTGGGCGGACATAACTTGCCGTCGAGACTACCAGATATTTGAATATGGGGCAAGAGCTGAGGGATGATCCGGATCAGTAACAAAGGCTGAACGAGAATACTGAATCTCCGATTGCCGAACCGAATCCCGAAACGACACCTTCTTTCCCGATGGTATCGACGAGCTGCTGGACAGTGAATTCCGAGTCTCCGTATGCCACGGTTTGCGCCGTGTGGAGATCCGAGAAATTTCCTGGGGAATTGCGGTAGTTCAGCGCCAGATCACATTTGATCGTTTCTGGCTTCTCATTTGCTTCGTTGAACTCCGATGCGGTAAATAATCGCGCCTTGAATGAAGCGGCGGCCCCTGCTGGGTCTTTATATTGGACATACGTATTGTGAGCTGCGCACATCGCTGCATACGTTGCGCCTGCAACGTTTCCATCATGACGCATGTAGGCATACCCCAAAAATCGGTCGAATGCACTACTAAACCCCGCCGAATCCTTCCCGTTACAGGACCCCTTCCCAAACACGGCGTAGTTGCTCTTCAAGGAAACGAATTCCGAATCTTTAAAGTTCACTCCGAGTAAATAGCCAGCGAGCCCTCCTGTCTCGGCACACGCTTTGTTCCCCAAGACCTCTTCATCTTTGCCAATCTTGATAGTAAACCCTTGGCTGAGTTTATCTGCCGTTGTTATCGTCGCTTCTCCAACCGGCCACACAAACGCGTCAGCACGATTGTCTAACGGCGGATCATCTTGATCGATATTTGGATAGCGACTTTGGAACAAATTAACGGTATCCATCCCATCCATGATGCCGTTGCACACCGCCATGACCCACATCGAAAGAAGCGGGACGTTCCCATCATTCTTGACCTCCCCCGCAATCGTTGCCGTTTGGCAGGTCAACGTCCCATCAGGGGCCTGAATGTCTCCATGGATACAATCCCGACCCTTACATGGGACGCATGCCTGACCCGGCTTCTCGCACACTTGCCCTCGGCAGCGATTTTCCCCATACCCTTTTAGATAATACTCAAATCCGCACTGTGTCTTCTCTTGCTCGATATGAAAATCCTCATCCTTGATCTGCGACATCGGCAGGAATGATCGGACACCCTTCTCATTACGCCCAGCATCTGCAAACGACAGCTTCTCGCCTCCAGAAACCATGATGGCGCTACACAACTGCTGCCCAAGCACCTGCTCTTTGTTGATGAGGAACACATCCAGCTTGTTCAACTTGAGCGTCTCTGGGTTAATGGTCCGAAGGATTGCCATTGCGCCGAGCGTAAGCATCAAACCGATGGCCGCATCGATCATGATCTCTTTCGCACGCTGGATATTTTGGAATGCTGAACCGAAGATATATCGCATCCCTCCCCACACAAACATAATTGCGGCTGCGATTGCCGCAATTCCTGTGGCATAGTTAAAAATGACGGCTGCAAACTGGCGATACCCTGTGACGACGGTCACGCCTCCAATCGGATTCGATAACGTGAGCTCTGGCTCTGGGGCAATACACTTTCCTTTTCCGGCGCCGCACCCCTCTCCAGGTCGAAAAGCCTGCGATGAACCGCCGTACTCTTTTGTGGAACAGAGCGTCTGCGTAAAACAAAACTTTGCATTGGTATCAACCTCAGCCGCCGTGGTTGCTCCATAGTCTACGCGTGGAAGCTTCCCGGCACCCTGGAACGGATAGATGTGGAATTTAACACCCGTCGTCTCGACCAAGCGGTTGCATTTATCTGCGCAGACACGGTTCGTAAACACATCGTCCCCATTCATTTTTTGGACGATTGCACCTATCGGCCGTCCGGCGCTATCAAGTCTGTCTCCCGTCGTATCCGATTCACAAAGACAACAGGAATATTTGATCGTTTGGCCTCGGCAGACTTCTGTTTCGTCGTGACACGTCGCACCAAAATCCAACAGGTCATACATGACGCTGCTTTCACGCACGCCGCAATCCGCAAGCGCTGCTTGTGGGAGCACCAACGGAAGAAACGACGACAACGCCGCGATCAAGAGAAGGATACGTTTCATAGCCGTTGTTTCATTTTGGCGACAATCTCTTCGAGATCTTGCTGTTCAAGCGCGCCTTGAATGCGATAGCCGTTCACAAAAAATGTCGGCGTCCCACGCACACCAGCCGCAACACCATCTTCGAGCGAAGAACGAATTGATGATTCTGGAATCCGCGCTTTGACACATGCATCAAACGTCGCGAGATCTGCGCCAACGGTTTGCGCGTTTGCACGGAGCGTCGCGTCACCCAAGTCGTTCTGCGATGCAAAGAGGATGTCGTGGTAACGCCAGTACCGGTCTGCATTCCCTTGTGCGAATACACATCTCGCGGCAATCGCGGCATCCATCGCACGGTCATGGATGGATTCGAGTGGAAAATCACGGACCTCAAACAACACATCATCCGCGTGGTGGTTCATGAACAACCGAATCTCTGGCGCGGAGTGGCTACAGAATGGACACTGGTAATCGAGGAACTCGACGATGTGAATTTTTGCTTCAGGGTTGCCAAGCATCGGAACGACGTCGTGCGTTTCGACACGCGAGAGGTCGAGGTTGGTCAGTGGCTTTTGTGAAAGGATGTTTGTGAGACTCGCTTCGTGTTGGCGTGCGGTAAACGGATCTGGCTTTCCCGCTTTGATGTCGCGCGCAAACGAAACGACCTGGACAACAAAGAGAACGAGGCCAACAACCACACCAATCGCTAACAGAAGGCCGGCCAGTGCCCACGGTCGTTTGATTATTTGCCGAAGAAGATCTCGCATTGACGAAAGTATAGCATTCCGCTACCTTCAATGACACGTATGCGCACAATTCTACTCCCCCTCATCCAGATTTTGCTGTCTGCACTGCTCACAACCGCGATCCTGCTTCAGCAGCGCGGGACGGGCTTGGGCGGCGCATTTGGTGGTGATGGCAATGTATTCCGCACCAAGCGTGGTGTGGAAAAAGGGTTGTTCTATGCCACCATTGGCCTCTCCGCCCTGTTCTTCGCTACGGCGATCTTGAACGTCGCCCTGGCATAAGGCACCATGAACACCTTTTTGGCCCGCGCTCGCGCGCTTGTCCAACGGGTGTTCTTTTGGCTACCGTCTTCTGCGCCTTCCGAGGAACACATCCCAGAAGCGGCGCATGACCATGCGCTGATCTTAGCCGTCAAAAGTCCGCGTAAATTTCCAAGCCTCCGTCAGATCCGATACGGCATCCGTGTTGTTTTAAATACCCGTGAACGACGCACGCTGTTTTTGGCGGTCATCGTCTTTGTCATTGCTGGCGGTGCTGCCCTCGGACTTCTCCTCAAAGACCGCACCGTTCTCGTTCCAGTTGTTGGCGGGACAATGACAGAAGGCGTTGTTGGCGAACCAGCTTCCGTCAATCCAGTTGATGCGCCAGCAAACGATGTTGATCGCGACATCGCATCACTCGTCTACTCCGGATTGTTCCGCATGGATGGGATAACCCCCGTGCCGGATCTTGCCGAATCTTATTCCTGGTCTGATGACAAAAAGACACTCACCGTGACGTTGCGTTCTGACGCGCGCTTCCATAACGACAACCCGGTGACGGCAGAGGACGTCCAATTTACAATCGATTCGATCCAGGATCCAACGCGTAGCTCTCCGCTCGCGTCGGCATTCCGTGGCATCAAAGCGGTCGCGACGGATTCCCAGACCATCCAGTTCACACAAGCGCAAACAGACGCGACGATCCTACAAGCGCTGACCGTGGGTGTGTTGCCGTCTCGCCTTTGGCAGGATATTCCAGCTGCAACGGCACGCCTCGCGGACCTCAACCTCAAACCAATCGGCTCCGGACCATACCGCTTCAAGTCATTCACACGCGATAGCCACGGCGTGCTCCGTACCTTCACGCTCGAACGGTTTGATGGGTACTACGGTATCGGTGCGTACATCAAGACCGTCACGTTCCAATTTTATCCGGACCGACAACAGGCGGAAGACGCACTCAAAGGTGACTTGATTGATACGCTCGCGTTCTCGAGCCTGCTTGAAGGGAAGAACAGCTCATCGCGATGGCACGCGCTTGAGCTCGAACTCCCACAAGAGACTGTCGCGTTCTTCAACCTCAAAGACAAAACTCTCTCAGACGAAAATGTCCGACGTGCGTTCGCCGGGACGATCGACCGACAAGAAATCGTGGACGCATGGGGTGGCCACGCGGCACCCGTGAGTGGCCCGTATCCGTACACCGCACCATCATCGACTGTCATCACGCTTGATGAAGGTCGCGCCCTGCTCGAAAAAGCCGGCTGGGTCCTCGCCTCCCCTGAGGACACTGTCCGCATCGCAAAAAAAACAGCGTCTGGAAAAACCTCGACAACAAGCACCGCCGCAACGGCAAGTTCAACGGAGCTCGAGCTCACCATTTCAACCTCCGACCAACCGGAACTCATTACTGCAGCTGATGCGCTCGCGCGACGTTGGTCGCTTCTTGGCGCTAAAGTCACGGTTGAACAACTCTCGCTTGAAGAGCTCCTCAAACGAGCAACGCGTGACCGTAATTCTGATGTTATCCTCACAAACATCCTTCTCGACTCCTCGCAGGATCTCTTTCCGTTCTGGTGGAGCGGCCAGGCCGTTGACCGTGGGCTCAACATCTCCGGGCTCGCCGACCGTGACCTTGATACCGCACTTGAGGCCGTGCGCACCGCAAGTACGACCAGCGCCCTCGACGCTGCTCGTGTGACCGTGAGCAACCTCGTCATCCGCACGACGCCTGCCGCGTTCTTGGTACGGCCGTTTGTCCCGTATCTCGTCGCAAAAAAAATCCATGGCGTCTCAAACGACCTTATCGTGAGCCGACCCGCGGACCGCTTTACAGATCTCAAAAATTGGTATATCTCTTTTGGGTGGAGATGGAAGTAACAATCGCAGAAAGGCTTGCTCGTGAAACAAGCGTCCCACGATGCGTCTGAAGCCGTACAATCGATTCCCGTGATGCTCCTCTGGTGGCTTGTGAAGCTCTGCATTGGATGCGCGATCATGACCACCGTGTTCCTCATCGTCTTAAACAGCTGCACGCCCACAGCTGACCAGAAGGCCATCGACTTCGGTACTTCGCATCCGTGACATCGTCACGGTTTTTCTTTTGAGTGACCGTGACTTGACCCGACCCCTAATCCAAGGCATCATCGCGGAACGCTCAGTGACAACAAAAAAGCACAGATGGGGGGCGAGTGGCGGAATTGGTAGACGCACTGGCTTCAGGTGCCAGCGGTCGCAAGGCCATGAGAGTTCGAGTCTCTCCCCGCCCACCATCTGTTCTTTTTTCTTTCATGTCATCAACTGCCACAAGGGAGGTTTTGTGGACCGACATCTCGCAGATCTCGCACTCGCCATCTACGATGATGGCGCATTCAAGGATTACCGTTCATCCGACGATGGCGTGGGGTACAAGCTCGACATCCATCGCGAGAAACCGGATACGCCGCTCTCACCGTTCTACATCAGCCTCCGGACACCGGACCACCCGGTTACGACAAAACGTGGGCCGCTCAAGCCGCTCACGGTCCAGGCGATCGGACAGGAAATGCGTCGCCATGCAGGCGTCATGAAGCTCCGCTTTGATCGGATCGTGGGGATCCCCGAAGCAGGCGTCCCTCTTGCCGAAGCCTTCCACCACGCGCAGCCAGAAGGGATGCAGAAGGGGTTGGTCTATCTCCACAAGAGACCCGTCGTCCACGAAGAGTCGAAGCGGAAGCAGAAGAAGGAACAGTCACGCTTTATGGCGTCCCTTGAAGGCGACTACAACCATAAAGATCGCGTCCTCATCGTCGATGATCTTGTGCGTTACGGTGGCACCAAAGGCGAAGCTGCTGGGACACTCAAGAAGAGCTTTCGCCTCGTCGTGGAAGACTGCCTCGTCCTCATCGACCAACGTCCGCATAGGCTGCGGACCGAGTCGATCGCAGGCCTCAAGGTCCACGCGGTCTTCACGATCGAAGACCTCGTCGCGCAGTACCGCGCCTCCGGCGTCATGCCCGAAGAAGTTGCAACACGCATCCTCACGTATCTCGAGACAGCGTGACCCTTTCCCGACATTCTGTTGGGATTTTTTTATCCACATCTTGACGATGCCTAGTGGTATGATAGCTATAGAGTATGGAGAATGAAGCAACACTCAAAGATGTCATCGGCAGCGTCCACGAAGTCATGGGGGCTGTTCAGGATCTCGCTACGAATATGCAAGATCTCGCCACCCACATGGATGAGCGGTTTGAGAAGGTCGATCGCCGATTTGAGAACATCGATCGTCGTTTTGAAAAAATCGAGTCCACGATGGCAACAAAGGACGAGCTCAAGCAGCTAGAAAATAGGGTCATCACGGAGATCGATCATTTCGTCACTCTTCATACGAAACACGACCACGAAATTGTCGCGCTACGTTCCAGGTGCGACCGGATTGAAACGAGCATTGCGGGGACGTAGACGAGGAGAAAACATTTTTCCCTAAAAACAAAGAGCGCACCCGGACGGCGAGAGCGAGAGTGCTCTTTGCCGCGCGGATGCGCGAGTTTAGACGTTGCGTTCGTCCTCGATAGTGACCTCGAACTGGCCGCCTGCGAAGGACATGACCGGAAGCTGTAACGGGTCACCGCCGGCCTTGACGTACGCCCTGTATGCCTTGATAGCCATGAGAGCGACGTTGGAGCAGCGCCAAGCTTCGTGATCCCGCTCCCCGAAAGCCTCGAGGAAGTCGTCCGTCGGGCTGTGCCGCTCGATGAAGCCGCGCGGGTGCTCGTTGTCCGTCCACCACCTTGTCCCGCTCAAGTCTCGGAAAAAAAGCTCCTGAGGGTGCGTGTCCTCTCGGATGGCTTCCGTGAGAGCCCGACACGACTCCAACTCCTTGAGCTCCTCTTCGGACAACTCCTTGGTGAGGTACTCCTCATTCTTCCTATTCCAGATCCGATAGACGCGCTTTCCCTCCCGCGTTATGAAATGAACTCCCGGCTCGAAGTTGCTTTTTTTGCCATTGAAACGATCGATTTTCATGCGCGCCTCCTAAAAAGGTGCAGAGTCAACGAATCGGCTTCCCAAGCCGGATGGGTCATTTGACGAGATAATATAGCACAAAATGGCCATTTTGTCAATCCAGTTTGACTATTTAGCCTAAAATAACCCGTATTGCGGCTTTGTTGACATTTCCCCCTACTTCCTGTATTCTGGTTGTATCGAGTTCAATATCGTCGCCAATCCTCCAAGTTCTTGGGCGATCCCGACGGTCGTGAAACAACGCAAGATTTCCTGATTTTCCAAGGGATTTTCGTGTTCCAATAGATCGTGCTCGTGCCGGCTTCGGACGAGACGAAAATCGTAAACAACTTATTTCAACTATGGATTTTTCCAATTCCTCAAATAGCCCCTCCTCCAATGGACGTGGGCCTGGTTCTCCGTCGGGCAATTCTAATGCCCCAGCAGGTGGTGGCCGTTTCCGCCGCCCGTTCCACCGTGGCCCACAAAAGCCACAAGGTGAACCGCGCGTGCCGCAAGACCCATCCTCCATCATCGCCAAGGCGGTGAAGCAGGTTTCACTCAAAGAAGGGTTCGCGAAAGAAGAAGGCCCTCGCCCTCCTGCCCCGCAGGCTGCTCCGACCGGCCCAGGTGGTGCTGGCAAAAAGAAGCGTCGTTTTGACCGTGGTGCTGGTGGTGGCGCATTTCATCGCCAAGCTCGTATGCATACCTATAAGAACAAGCCGTATCTCAAGACAGGAACGGATAAAGACACATTGAGTGGCAAAGGCGACGAACGCCTCAAGGTCACCGTGCTTGGTGGCAACGAAGAAGTCGGCCGCAACATGACGATGCTTGAATATGGCAACGACATCATGCTTATCGACATGGGTCTTCAGTTCCCTGACGAAGACATGCCTGGCGTCGACTACATCATCCCAAACATTTCTTGTTTGAAAGGCAAAGAAAAGAACATCCGTGGTGTCATCATCACGCATGCGCACTACGACCACATCGGCGGCATCCCGCACCTCATGCCACGCCTCGGGAATCCCCCGCTCTTTGCGACGGATTTGACCTGCGGCATCATCAAGAAACGCCAGGAAGACCACAAAGACACACCTCCGCTCAACATGCACGTCGTAAAGCACGATGACGTATTGCAGCTCGGTGCATTCAAGGTGGAATTCTTTGGTGTCGCCCACTCCGTGCCAACCTCAATGGGTGTCATTGTCGATACTCCTTGTGGCATCATCGTGCACACCGGTGACTTTAAGCTCGACTCATCCCCTGGCGCGCAGTCCGTCCAAGAGACGCATAAGATGTTGAAGCTTGGTGAACGCAACGTGCTTGCGCTCATGATCGACTCAACGAACGCGACCAAGACGGGCCGTCAGCTCACGGAATCAACCATCCAGCACAACATCGACGAGATCATCGCAAATGCCAAAGGCAAGATCATCATTGGGACGTTCGCGTCCATGATCGCCCGCGTGCAACAGATCATCCTCGCGTGTGAACGTGCTGGCCGTAAGGTCGCCGTTGAAGGGTTCTCGATGCGCTCCAACATTGCGATCGCACAGGAACTCGGTTACATGAAGATCCAAAAAGGGACGCTCATCGAAACCAAGCGCATCGGCGACTACCCACCAGAGAAGGTTGCGGTCGTTTGTACCGGCGCCCAAGGCGAAGAACGTGCCGTGCTCATGCGCATCGCGAACCGCGAACACCCCTTCATCGAAATCGAACCGGGCGACACGATCGTCTTCTCGTCTTCGGTGATTCCAGGGAACGAACGGTCTGTGCAACGTGTGAAGGACACCCTGTACCGCGAAGGCGCCAACGTTGTGCACTACCAGATGATGGACGTCCACGCCGGTGGCCACGCGCAACAGGAAGATCTTATTGAAACGCACCAGATGATCAAGCCAAAGTACATCATCCCGATCGAAGGGCACTATTCCTTCCTCGTGGAACATGCCAAGGCGGCGGTCAAAAACGGTTTCAACAAAGACAACATCCTGATCGCCGACAACGGCCAGATCATGGAGTTTGACCGCGAACGCAACGGCCGTTTGACCAACCAAAAAGTCCCGACCGACTACGTCTTCGTTGACGGCCTCGGCGTCGGCAACACCAACCACGTTGTGTTGCGTGATCGCCAAGAACTCGCCGGCGACGGCATCGTGATCGTTGTGGCGGTCGTCAACCACCGCACCGGCCAGCTCCTGCACTTGCCAGACATCATCTCCCGCGGGTTCGTCTACATGAAGGACCAACAGGAGCTGATCCAGCTCTCACGCAAAAAGGTTGCGGACATCCTCAAAAAGGGTGACCCAGCGGTCTCACGCGACATCGGCGACATCAAAGACGTCGTCCGTGACGAGCTCGGCGAATACCTCTATCACAAAACCCAACTCCGTCCGATGGTCCTCCCGATCATCGTCGAAGTCTAAACGACAAAAGACCCCGCCTCTCACGAGAGGCGGGGTCTTTTTTGATATAAAAAAAGCGCAGAACGTATCTGCGCGATGAGTCACCTCGAGGAGAACGGCATAGCTCCGAGGAATTTTTCGATGTCTTTGTCGTTCCGCTCCTCATCCTCGACAAGCAAGAAGTGCTGCGAAGATTCCCACGGGGTGTCGACGCCCATCGTGCACAGCTTCCGCGTGCTCTTGTCTCCGCAGAGGACAGCGACGCTACGGCGCTTCAAGATGATCGTCGAACCCAGCACGGCGAAGCTGCAGTAGCGCTGGAAGTCGGGACAGGCCTCGGCAATTCCCAGCGCTTCCTGGAGCAACCCAAGCCGATATCCTTTCTTCATCGCTTCACGCAACACGTCCTCGGTCGTCATCTTCATGTGGAAGGAACGCACGAGAAGGCTCTTCTTCCCTTTCTGGAGTCGCGTCTTGCTGATCCACGCCTCCTGCGCCCAGTCGTTCGACGTGTAATCGCCGAAGTCGACGTGGTCAAATCGCTTCCGAAGCTCGGAAGCTGACGGGATGGGTTCGTAGCCTACTGGTATCCGGAAGCGCTGAAAGAAGCTCTTGTGCTCCTCCTGGCTAGACACGATGCCCTGAGCTGGGCTGGGTGTTTGAGCTGGCGGCGGAAAGAACTCCTCGAGCATCGCCTTGATGGCGCGTGTTGCACCATCCGACTTGCGGATCTGTTCTCCAAGCTCAGATGTGAACGAGGAATGTTGCGTCAAAACCTTGATGGTCTCCGCGACCTTGGAATACGAATCATCTTGGAGGCGTACCATGGGCGTACCTCTTCTATCGTTGTGGCGTACCCTCGCAACCTGCAACATGCAGGGTCTCTCGGGCGTACCGTTGCGAATGAACTTTTTCTAGAGTGACACATTGCGCGCGCATCGGCAAATAGCCGGGTCTGGCTCTTTTCGCGCATTTTCGGCATCCTACTCTCAACCTTATGGCAGACCTCCTCTTCTCGGGCGTGCAACCGACCAACAACCTGCACATCGGCAATTACATCGGTGCGCTCAAGCAGTGGGTTGATATCCAGCATCGCTATCGCTGTATGTTCTGTGTTGTGGACCTACATGCCATCACCGTTCCGCAAGACCCGAAGAAGCTGCGTGAGAACGTGTTGAATGCGGCTGCGGCCTACCTTGCTGTTGGGATCGACCCGAAGCGTTGCAATATCTTTGTGCAAAGCGAAGTACCACAACACGCGGAGCTCGGCTGGATGCTCCAGACGATCACAAAGATTGCCGAACTTGAACGCATGACGCAGTTCAAGGATAAATCGAAAAAGCAGGGCGAAGGTGTTGGGACAGGTCTCTTTACCTATCCTGCCCTCATGGCTGCCGACATCCTCCTCTACGACACGACAGTCGTCCCCGTTGGTGAAGACCAGATGCAACACGTCGAACTCACACGGACACTCGCGAGACGCTTCAACGCACAATTCGGTGAGACGTTTACCGTACCTCAAGCCCTCATCCAAAAGATGGGTGCGCGGATCATGGGGCTTGATGACCCGAAAGCGAAGATGTCGAAGAGTGGATCTGTCGCGAGCTACATCGCCCTGTCAGACGATCCAGATACGATCCGGAAGAAGATCATGCGTGCAGTGACAGATTCTGGAAAAGGAATCTCATTTGATGCGGAAAAACGCCCAGCGATCTCGAACCTGATGACGATCTACCATCATGCGACGGGAAAGACGTTGAAGGAAATCGAAACGGAGTTTGATGGGAAAGGCTATGGTGACTTTAAGAAAGCGCTTGCGGATGCTGTCGTAACGATGCTCGCACCAATCCAGGCACAACTCAAAGAATACAAAGATGATCCAGGTGAGCTTTCAAAGATCCTGGATAAGGGTGCTGAGGCCGCTTCTGCCCTGGCAGAAAAAAAGATGAAGGCCGTCCGTGAACGGATGGGACTAGGTCGTACATAGACCCTTGACACCCCTCGACCAAACCGTTCTGGATGGTTACAATCCTTGGACTAATTCCTAATATACAACCTTATGATGTCACTTGCCTGCAAGGACATGGGGAACATGGACTGCAATTTCGTTGCCGAGGGTGAAACAGCTGAAGACGTGATGAAGACCGCGATGGAACACGCAATGTCGGCCCACGGCATGACGGATGCGGATATGACGCCTGAACTCAAGGAGAAGGCGATGTCTGCGATGCAGACGATGTAACTCGTCCGACGAGAACATTGGAGACAGGAGCCAGGCTATTCCGGCTCCTGTTTTCTTTTGGAAGATTTGTGTAGATCCCCGTTGATGGTCCCCCATCGAGGTTCACGACATCCTGCCAATGGATCGGTTGTGTCGCGAGGAGTTGTGAGAGTTCATACAGGCTCAGCGAGACATTCACGGCGATTCCAACATAGAATGCGCCATCCGTATCCGTCCCGACGAACGAACGCTCTGCGAGTTTCCCGCTGTCTTCACCGACAGAAGCGGTGCCGTCTTTGATAAGGTATGGAAACGTCTGCGCGGCTTCTGTGGCGTGATCAAGCGCGTTTGGTTCTTTTGTAAGATCAGCGATCCGGAGCCGTGGCGCTAGGACGATGAGCGCGCTTTTATCTGCATCAAATGACCGCGTTCCGATCCGATCGCCATGTGAGACGAATGCCCCTGACGGCAAGTTATCTTCGTGAAAATAGACTCCGTTAATAAGGACAGAAACTTCTGGGAGCTTTTCCGCCCAATCGAGGACCGTCGCCCCAGAGGTAGATTGCTCAAAACTCCATTCCCAGCCGGTCGCGGGGAACTTATACAGTCGCAGTACGCCCTTTGAGGAGAGCTCACCATAGGACGCCTCATAGCGCCTCGCACCATCCCCAACGTCACTCCACGCAGGGACGGCCACCTCTGCAAGCGGCTGACCACCGAGAGTAATCGGAGGCGCATTCGAAGTGCAGCCGTCCCCAAGGAGTGCGACGGCGACAAGCGACGCGAGAAAGAAGCGATGGATCTTCATGCGGCGGGTGTCTTTTCAAACCAACGCTTCCATTCCCCTGTGCGGAGATAGGCAATGATCCCGGGAAGAATCGACACAAAAATAATTGCGACAATGATGTAGTGGATGTACTTATCGACATTCGGGACGGTACGACCAAGCGTATACCCAATCCCAATCATGAGCCCAACCCACAAGACACCTCCAATCGCGTTGTACATCGCAAATGTGCGATATGGCATCCCAGCGATTCCCGCAATGAGTGGCGCAAACGTCCGGACGATCGGCATAAACCGTGCGATGATGATCGTCTTGCCGCCATGCTTTTCGTAAAACGCTTTTGTGCGGTCAAGATGTTTCTGCTTGAATAGCTTCGAGTCTTTTCGGGAGAACATCGCTTTACCTGAGGCACGTCCGATCTCGTATCCAACCGTGTCGCCAATGATGGCCGCGAGTGCGACGAGGACAAACAACAAGAACGGATTCAAAAATCCTTGTCCGGCAAACAAGCCGGCTGTCACGAGGAGCGAATCCCCTGGCAAAAAGAACCCGATAAAGAGTCCGGTCTCGGCAAAGATGATGAGCGTCAAGCCGATATACCCGCCCCAACGGATTAACTCATCAAGATTATGTAACTTCGAAAAAAACTCGAGAATGTAATGCATGTTATTTTTTCGTGAAGACCCACGTCCCGTCCCAATCTGCTGGAGGCGGGTCAGTGGTCCAGACCTTTGAGCGGCTGATGAGCGTCTTAGATGGCCCATCCTCTGGGTGCGACGCGAGGACGGCTTCAGCAATCAAGATAGCTTTGGAGAAATCCTTGGCAAAATAAGCTTCGAGCGCCGCTTCAAAATCCTGTGCAAGCGATTCCTGTGATGGTGTCACTTCGCCCGTGAGTCCGAGGACCTCATAAAGCGTGACCGGTTCTTTCTTTCCTTTGACCGCAACCTTATCGACACGCCGCGTCACGACCTTCCCTGTGACATCCCCGCGCGTCGCTTCTGAAATCAGGATCCCAACACCGTATTCCTTTGTAATCCCTTCCATACGTGAGGCGAGGTTCACATTGTCGCCGATCACCGTGTAATCAAAACGCGTTTCGGATCCCATGTTTCCGACGATCATCTCGCCGGTATTGATCCCGATCCCGATCTTGAGCTCGAGGTCCGGACCGAACGCCTTTTCGTTGTTCATGAACCGCAGCGCTTTCTGCATCATAAGCGCCGTCTTGATGGACCGAAGGGCGTGGTCCGGCTGGTCGAATGGCGCGTTCCAGAATGCCATGACCGCATCACCGATGTATTTGTCGAGCACGCCATCATTTTCAAACACGATATCGGTCATTCGGGTCAGATACGTGTTCATGACGTCGACGAGATCTTCTGGCGTCAACCGTTCTGAGATGGAGGTAAAGCCACGGACATCGGAAAACAACACAGACATGCGGCGCTTCTCCCCTCCCAGCTTGAGTTTAGATGGATCTTTTAAAATCGACTGGACCACGGAGGCGGACACGTACCGCGAAAAAGCAGATTGGAGTTTGCGCCGTTCGCGGTCAGAGGTGACACGGCGCTCGAGCGTCACAAACGCATACGACACACCGATGACAAGCGTTGGCCAGAGGAGGTCGAGTTGCCAACCACGATCAAAGAGGACGAATGCGCTCCCAAGCACAATGACCCAGAGGACGAACGTGAGTGGCGCGTTCCAACGGGCACGGAGCAATACGACAAGCAGGCTGACGAAGACGCCAGAAAGAAGAATGATGAGCGCCATGATCGGTAACGGAAGCGGACGCAACCAGCGCTCATTGCGGAGCGTATCAAAGAGCGATGCGTGGAGTTCGACGCCTGGCATTGGCGCGCCGTTTGATGTCGGGACAAGCTGGTCGTCATGGAGGTCTGGCGCGGTTGATCCGACGAAGACAGTCTTTCCTTTGAGGCGCGACGGTTCGATCTTTCCATCGATAATTTCTGAAACTGGGATCGTCTCAAAGACACTGCCCGGCGCGCCATCAAAATTAATGGATACGCGAGAAAGATTGTCCGTTGGGACACGTGTAAAGACGTAGCTTGGGTCGAGGATGTTCAGGACCTGTGCAGCAAAGGCGGGAACGACGGTGTTATCCGGCAACGCAACACCAAGTGGGATGCGTCGTACGACACCATCGATGTCCGGAGGTGTGTTGGTGTGTCCGAGCGTCCGTGTCGCGTCGCGGAACTGGAAGGTCGGTTGTACCGATTTGGTTGGATCCGCGGTAAATGTTCCCTCTCCTGCCTGGAGCGTGAGCTCGATCGGTAACACGACGTTCCCTGCCGCAAGCAATGCGTCCGCAAGCGCTGTGTCGTTCTGCGCGTTCGTCGCTTCGGGAAAGTTGACGTCATATCCGATCGCCGTAACACCCATCTTTGTTAGGCGTGAGATAAGATCTGCATGGACCGAACGTGGCCATGGCCATTGGCCGATCTTTGAAATGGATGCGTCATCAATTGAGACGATGACGATGGATGGGTCTGCGCTCCGCGGCAAAAATAACCGGTCACCTGCGAGATGACCCCAGCTTTCGAGGATACCCGTTGCAAAACAGACAGCGCCGAATAGTCCGACGACGAGGCCGACCAGGATCGGACGGCCCAAAGAGGAACGAACAGGGATCATAGTTAGTTGACGATGAAATCAGCTGTCCCCGTCTTGGTGACACCCGATTCGGTGTACGTCGCGGTGATTGTGACAGGGCCGTTTCCGTTTGGCTGTGCGGTGAACGTCCCACCTGCTGCGCTTCCGACAGCCGCATTCGATGTCTGCCAAACCACGCTTGCAGTGACAGGAGAGCTGAGGCCGCTGGAATACACTGCATTGACGACGAGACCGACCTTCATTCCCGGACGGACCGATGTTGAACCCTGTGGGATGACGTCGATACGGACTAACGTCACGGGAGCATTTATCTGGATGACCGTGCTCGCCGTCTTCACTGAGCCGTTATCGTTCACGGATGCGTTTATGGTGACAGATCCAGCCTGCGTCGCATGATACGTCGGTCCGTTTAACGAACCCAAATTGCCGACAAGAGAGAACGTCGCATGTGTCGTGAGATCAACAGTCTTTCCATCGCTCTTTACGCCTGTGACGTGCAACGACGTGTTGCTTCCGGCAGCGACCGGGTTGGGTTGGGCGCTCAGCGTGATGTGGTCAAACGGACCATCTATTGCTGTTGGAGGAGGTGTCGTTGGAGGCGGGGTGGTCGGGGTTGTTGGTGGAACAACGGCTCCAGGCGTTGCTGGTGTTGTTGGCGTGCTCGTTGGTGTCGTAATCCCATCTGTCGTTGATGTTGGCGTCTCGACAACCGGGGCTGGAGGAGGTGCGATCGCCGCATCAAGCATCGTATGCAATGCAGAGGCGCGCGCAACGAGCGCTTCGCGTTTGGCATCAAGCGCATCGTCATCCGCTGTCTTGAACTGTGATCCGAGTGCTTCGAGATCGCTTGTGACGTTCTTGATCCCCTGGTCTGCGGCATCAAGACTCATTCCCGCCTCTTCGAGAGCTTGGGAAGTGATGAGGCGCGAGGCGGTTTCGAGCCGCTCATCAATCGCGACCATACGGCCATAGAGTTGTGCAGATTGGTCATTGCCAGACACGAGGTCGCTTAAATCTTCGAGACGCTGGAGCAAACGATACTGCGGCGATGATGGCGGCGCATCGCCTAAAATGACCATCGCCTTACGCAAGGTACGCCGAATGACTGGACGGAACGCATCTGCATCCGGTGATTTGATGCGGTCACCAACTTCAACTTCGACGGGTGTGAGAGATTGGAACGCGAGCCCGGACTTCCCTTCATCAATCAACGTCTTGATCGCCATGAGGCGACGGCCAAGATACGCGCTGTAGAGCACCGGCGCCTCTTTGCCTGCAACACCGAGGTGCACATGCTCAGAGGCACGGACGAAACGCTCCAAGGCGGAGCCAACGCGGGCATTTCCCGAGCCCGTAAGTTCTGCGACGAGAGCTGCGCGGACGTCTTGTTCAAATACCTGGTCTGCATTCGAATTTTTCTGGAACCATTCGCTTGAGCGGTCCTCCTCACGAATCGGTTCAACAGCTGTCCATGCACCTCGGTTGTTATGTGATGCCATGTTCCCTTCACTGATGAAAAACGGTTTGGCAGAAAGCGGACTCCCCTCTGCTTGCGTTGCGCCGACCTCGACGGCCGAGTCGGACACCCAAAGCGTGGTGCCGCTCGCAGACTGGCTCACGTCGAACGCCGTCCCGCGGACCGTCGCAACGACTGAATCGGTCCGGACAGAGAAACTGCTCCCAAGATCAAACAAGCTCATAACGCGAGACCAGACACGCCCACCCACCAAGTGGAGCCGGAGCTGCGCCGTCTCACTCCGATCGAGAGTATGGACCGCATCTTCCACGACAATCGTCGTTCCTGAATGGAGGCGCGTGACGCTCGACCCAAAAAACGTGATCTCCGCTTTTCCTTGTTCGCTCGTACGCACTTGGTCAGACGGGTTGAGTACCGTATTCCCCGTTACTTCATGCCATGTGCCCGCATCCCCTGTACGGACTTCGACTGTAGGCGTTTGGATAGACAGGATGATCTGCGACGGGTGCGTGCTGATATCGATCGAGCCAAGCGTCCAAAACCAGATCCCACCACCAATAAGCAACACGAGGGCGAGGCCCACACCAATCATCCATTTTTTCATAGGAATATTGGTTCGATCGTAACACACCTAGCCGTATGCGAAAAGGGTGGATCGCCCGTTGACGAATCACCAAAAAACTGCTATATTCTGCGGGTTCGGGTCGAACAGATGACTGCCCTGGCGCAAGCTGGGGAGGAAAGTCCGGACACCGTTCATTCCAGCAATGGAGTGATCATGGAGAGCCGCTAACGGCGGCCAGGATATAGCGGTAGAAACGAACGGACACGTGCCTGACGTTTCTCCGTAAACCTAGGGAAAGTGCCACAGAGACAATACTAGTCCGCCAACCGGCGGATGAAAGGTGAAAAGTGAATAGATGTGACCGCCTCGCTTCGGCGAGCAACGTGTTGCGACTATTCTCGCATCGTGGTGACACGATGTTGTGGCAAACCCTCTCTGGTGCAAGAGCAAGACTCCGTGTGGCAACATGCGGGGGACTGGTAGCTCGCACGAGGTGATGAGCAATCATCATCCCAGATAGATGGTCATCCGTGCAGCTTCGGCTGTGCGACAAAATTCGGCTTATCGTTCGATCCGGACAAGAGACGCTCGCCCTCATGGCGGGCGTTTGTTGTTCCCGGTATACTAGGATCCAACTCCCATGCGCATCCGCCGGATCGACCTTACCTTTACCGCACTCCTGTTGCCGCTCGATATCCTCGCGCTTTTTGGAGCAGGCCTTGGCGCATACGCATTGCGGTTCTCACGCTTCGTTACGGAAGTGCGTCCAATCCTTCAGGATGTCCCATTTGAAAACTACCTCAAGACCGTTGCGACGTTCGTAGGCATCTGGGTGATCTTATTTGCAATGGCAGGCCTCTACAGCACACGGCCACGCAAAGCATGGGACGAAGCTGGTCGCATCCTGCTCGGCTGTACCGCGGGGATGATGGTCCTCATCGCAACCGTCTTCTTTAGCCGTGACTTTACGACGTCACGGTTCATCGTGATTGCGGTGTGGATATTCGCGATCGTCCTTGTACTGATAGAACGTCTCTTTTTACGCGCGATTCGCCACCTGCTGCTTCGAGCAGGGATCGGACATCGGAACATCGTTATCATTGGATCATCCCCCGCTGCAAACGGCGTGATGAATGAGTACAAAACGAAACCAATCCTGGGGCACACCGTCGTCAAACAGTATTCGGTGTGGAACGACGACACGCGTCGCGCAATCGACAAACTCCGAAAGACAACCCGCGTCGACGTAATCCTCCTTGCGTCAACAAACCTATCAAAAGAAGAGTCGCTTGAGTTGATCGCGTATACCGAAGAGCAGCACATCACGTTTACCTATTTTGCCGACCTGTTTGCCGCAACATTTTCGAACGTCGAAATGTCGACGGACACCGGCTTGCCGATCGTGGAGGTCAAACGAACGCCACTCGATGGGTGGGGACGCATTGCCAAGCGCGCGTTTGATGTCGTCTTTTCGATCATCTTCCTCGTCACGACGAGCCCGCTCACGTTGCTTTCAATGCTCGCAATTTTGATCGAGGATGGGTTCCCCGTCATCTTCCAAAACGAACGAATCGGTGAGGGTGGCGAACCATTCAAGCTTTACAAGCTCCGCTCGATGTATCGCGCCTATTCAATCGGCCCGCAGTTTAATGGACAATCGAAAAAGAACCTCCAATTTGAAAAACAACTCATCGCCAAGCAAAGTATCAAGAAAGGTCCGGTCTACAAGATCGCCCACGATCCCCGCATCACGTACATGGGCGATTTTGTACGACGTTGGTCCGTTGATGAATTACCACAATTTTGGAATGTCCTCATGGGTAACATGTCGATCGTGGGCCCACGTCCGCACCAGCCACGCGAAGTCGAACACTACCTCCCCCACCATCGCCGTGTCCTCGCGATCCGCCCTGGAATTACTGGCCTCGCGCAAATCTCCGGTCGCAGCGACCTGAGCTTCGAAGACGAGGTGCGCCTTGATACCTGGTACATCGAAAACTGGTCATTGATGCTTGATGTCTACATCGCTCTCAAAACACCATTCGCCGTGATCTATCGTAAAGGAGTGTACTAATAAAAAGACCCTGGAAAGGGTCAAGTAATATAGATCTTCCAGGCAGCCTGTATGTCTTGCTGGACCTGCACTGGATCATTCGTGTAGATCCAAAGGTGCTGTCCAGCGTCACGCCCATGGACGATGCATTCGAGCCCGCCGCTGCGCGGATGAAACTTCAACCGAGGGTGACGCGAGCCTTTTGGGATAATGAGGTGCGGAGAAACTTTCGTCACCGACTTGAGCTCACCCGCGAACTGGATCACGTACACCGCATCAGGAACGACTGTGGTGTGAGAAGCACTGAACTTCGCTCCTTTCAATAGTCTCCGCTTGGTAGGCATCCGTCCTCCTTGGAGTTGTGGGGATGTAAAACGAAACTACCATACTTCAGCGATCTTGTCACTACTCTTGACGCAACCCTACGAGAACCCTCTCCCTGTGCGTAAGATAGGCGGACATGGAGGAACGACGGACACAAAAAGTGGCTTTGGTGCATGACTACCTCGTCCAGGATGGCGGGGCAGAACGTGTCCTTGCGGTGCTCCAGGAAATGTTCCCGGAAGCCCCAACTTTTGTACTCTTCCACGACCCCAACGAGAGCCATGAGAGCTTCGCTGGTCGGACCATTAAAACCTCTTTTTTGAACAGCTGGCCATTTGCACGGCGTGGCTACCAGTGGTACCTGCCCCTCATGCCGATGGCGATCGAGCACATCGACCTTACGGGGTATGACCTCGTCATCTCCTCCTCCATCGCCTTTGCCAAAGGGGCGCTTGCGTCACCAGGAAGCACGCACATTTGTTATTGCCACACGCCAACGCGTTTTTTGTGGCAGGAACGTCTCAGCTATTTGAACGACCTCCCTCAACCGAGGATCATCAAAAACCTGCTTCCTCCCCTGCTCCATCATTTGCGCCAATGGGACCGGATTGCGGCGGAACGGCCGGATGTGATGATCACGAACTCCGAAACAAGCCGCGGACGCATCCAACGCTACTATGGACGTGATGCACAGGTCATCTATCCGCCTGTCGATGTGGGGCGTATTCCCGTCGCAACGGGTCCGGGGCAGTTTTGGCTCACCGGCGGACGGCTCGTTGCCTACAAACGTTTTGATCTTGTCGTGAAAGCATTCGCCAAGCTACACATGCCACTCAAGATTTTTGGGAACGGGCCGGAATTTGCAAAACTTAAAGCCATGGCTGGATCCAAAACGGAATTTCTGGGACATATTTCGGACAAAGAAAAACTGGATCTGTATCGCGACTGCATTGGATTTATCTCGCCACAGCTTGAAGACTTTGGGATTACTTCGGTCGAAGCGATGGCGGCAGGGCGGCCCGTCATCACCTATGGAAAAGGTGGTGGATCAGAAACGGTCATCGATGGCGTGACGGGCATCCATCTCAAACGCCAAGCCTGGGAAGATATTGGCGATGCGGTCATCCGATTCGACGCGTCACAGTTTGATCCAAAAATAATCCGCGCACACGCAGAAACGTTTTCGACAGAACGGTTCAAGCAACAATTTGCTGACGCCATCCTCCATGCGCATTCTCATTGATGCCCGTCCTCTCGTCGACCCTCGCGCTGGCGGCGTGACGCGCGTTGCGCGTGGGTTGGTTGCTGCGTTCCTTTCGACCCCCGTCATCCCAGCGAACGCTGGGACCCCTCCCAGTCCGACAGAGGTCGTCCTCGCAACAACGGGCTCATCAAAGCCGGACTTGTCAGAGTTTGAATCCGGAACGGTCCACCATCACCACATCAAGATCCCGAATAAACTATGGAGTCTCGCGACAATGATGGGCGTGGAATCACTCAGCAGGACGATTGAAGAACGCATTGGCAAGATCGACGCCGTATTCCTCCCCAATATCGGATTTGTGGGGCAACTCACGCGACCACATGTCCTCGTCATCCACGACCTTTCATTTTTGATCGAACCACGTTGGTTTTCGCGTCGAATGCAACTCTGGCATGACGCCGTCCAGGCAAAACGATTGATACAAAACGCCACGCATCTCCTCTCTGTTTCTGAAACGACAAAGCGAGACGCCATAAAATTGCTCGGCATTCCTGAAGGACGGATCAGCGTGATCCCAATGGGTCCAACGTTAACTGTAGGGGCGCATGGTATGTGCCCTGTTCCTTCCGACCTGAATGAACAGAACGGAGGGCGTGAACCTCACGCCCCTACACCGAAACGATACATTCTCGCCCTGGGCTGGAATGACCCGCGCAAAAATGCGCGTACCGCTGATCATGCAGTCGAAATCCTACAACGCGATCCGGCGTTTGCTGATCTCGAATGCATCACTGTTGGACGTGACACGGCGAGACCAACAGACGAAGAACTCGCATCGCTCTACAAACATGCATCCGCATTCCTCTATCCATCCTGGTACGAAGGCTACGGCTTCCCACTCCATGAGGCGGCATCATATGGAATCCCCTGCATCGCATCTACAACCGGCGCACTCCCCGAAACCGCCCCACCAGGCACACTTTTCGCAGACCCAGCAAAACCACACCACTGGGCAGAAGCACTTCGAACCGTCCTAACGGCTCCACGAGGCGCTCGTCCCTCGCAACCTAACACCTCCTCATGGCTTCCCGCCGCAAAAACGCTTAATGAAGCGATTTCGCGTCGTCATTGATTGACGGTTAGGGCGTTTGTTGATACAGACAACCTATAACAACCTACTATCTTTATGCTTCGCAAAGCCTTGCTTTCATTTGCCGCAATCGTTGCCGCCCTCTCCATGGCGCTCCCAACGAACGCCGCCACATCCTTGAACTGGACCGACCTCTCAAGCCAGCTCACAACGCGTACCAACCGTCCGGTTTGGGCCATGGCCTATGCCAACGGGAATTGGTTTTACACCGACGGCCAGGAACTCTGGAACGGCGGCCAAGTCTACCGCTACGACGGCACGACACAAACGAACATCACGACCGATGTCCGCAATGCGGGTATCTCTCGCGTTGATGACATTGTGACGGATGGAATGAACGTCATTTTCTTTAAAAATATCTTCCGCCTCGACAACAGCATCGAAGCTGTCCGCTACAACAGCGGAAGCTACTCGAACGTCTCGACACAAATCCGATCAGCGCTCGATTCCAACGAAGGTATCAGCTCGATCGTTGGCCGTAATGGAACCTGGATGATGGTTTCGACGCGCGCTCGTCTTGTCCGTTTCAGCGAGAATTTTTCCTCTTATACTCGCATCACTGCTCCGTCGGAGATGAAACAGTTTTCATCAAGTGATCAGAGCCTTCTCCATAGCGCTCATAACCGGATGGATCAATCTTATTCCGCCGGTATCGTCCTCGCTCCAGCCGGCAACTCATTCTTGCTTGGCGTGAGCTCTGTTGGGTTGGTCCAATACACGGGCGTCGTCCAATACTATCGCTATGACGGGCAATCATTCGTCAAAACAATGAGCCCTCCAGAAACGAATTTCGACGTGAGTGGTATTGCATTCAATCAAAATAGCGCATTTGTTATTGCCAATGTCGCTGGCAATCGGTTTGGAAAAATCTTCGTGTATGACGGTTCCAGCTGGCAAACGCAGGGCAACTGGTATGGCACAACAGGGGGATCCTGGAATCAATTCGACTACACCTCGAATTTCACCATGACATGGGACGGCACGCAGTGGCTTATCGTATCCGGTAAGAACCTGTACAGCCTCATGAATGGAACGCTTGAACTCATCGGCCCAATGCGCGATTACTTCGTGACCGGCGCCTCAAACGGTAACGGTACGACGCTTCTTGGTGGTGCCGTTTCCACCCTTGGAACTAATCAACCGACATCCCCTCTCACTGCAAAACTTTCGAAGGTGACAGAGTCTTACATCAGCACCCCAACACCAAACAACACGCAAACCTCTGGCAACATCTCATCGTGGACCTGGCTCGATCCGAACCAGACCTCGATCATGAGCAACGGCGTTGCGACGTTCAATGTTGGTGCGTGGGCAGGTAATGGCCTCTCGCGTGTCGACATCGTCGTGAACGGCACAACGCGCCGCACGTGTAACTTCTCGACGGCTTTCGGCAACCAGGCCTGCAGCTACACCCTCTATGGTGGTGACTACGGTGTCGGCACGAACGTCTCGATGAACGCACAGGTTACGGACGTAAACGGAAAGACAATGTGGACCCCACTCACGAACGTCTACGTGACGAATGTGAACGGCACGACCTACAACCCAACCCCATCGAACAGCAACTCAAATGGGTCTGTGTGGGCATGGTCAACTCCAGAAACTTCAACCATCGCGACAAACGCAAGCGCCCAATTCTCCGTTGGCGCGAGCGATCCAGATGGCATCTCAAAGATTGAGATGTATGTGAATGGTTCCATTTGGAACACCTGCAACCTCGGAACCGCGTACGGCAGCCAAAGCTGTTATGTAACGATCAATGGCTCGTCATTCACCGCTGGTTCTGATGTGTTCGTCAACGCCAAAGTGACGGATATCTACGGCAACACGACATGGACCGGCTCGCGCTCATACCGCATCATCGCCGCGTCAACGCCAGTCCCATCCAGCTCCGTCCCAACAGCAAACTGGATCTGGTCCACGCCAGACACTGGTGTACTCAGCATGAACCAGTCTGCCACCTTCAACATTGGCGCGTGGGACACAAACGGCTTGAACCGCACCGAAATCTGGGTCAACGGCCAGCTCAAGAAGACTTGCTCGTTTGGCAACGTCGTCGGTAACCGCGACTGCTCGTTCACGATCAACGCGAACGAATATCCTGTCGGCACAAGCGCCTTTGTGAACGCCATGATGGTTGACGGCCTCGGCAACACCACGTGGTCCGCTTCACGCAGCTACGCCATCACGTCATCGACATACAACACACAGAACCAAACCTTCCCAGGCAATCTCCCAGGCTCGGTCTCTGTGACATCGAACCGCGATACAGGCTACGCAAACAATCAATACATCACCTACACGGCATCGGCCGCGGACCAAAATGGTCTCGATCGCGTCGAACTCTACGTAAACGGCACACTCGTCAAAACCTGCTACAACGTGAGCTCGTGCTCCTGGACCGGCGGCTACTACAACACCCGCAACTACGTGAACTACGGCGCCACAATCGTAGACAAAGCCGGCTTCGCGCTTTGGACCGGGTATAAGACAATCGCAAAAAAGTAATAAAAAAGACCCTTCACTGGGTCTTTTTTCTTTTCTCTCATATCCCCCTCCTTACGAAGGAGGGGTTAGGGGAGGTTCTCCATCGGGTCGATCGGACAGAACCCCCTCTAACTCCCCCTTCGTAAGGGGGAGGATATGAAGCTATTCTTCCAATGGACTTACTTCTTTCTGTTCGTGATAGTACTGAATCTCTTCGTCGAGGATTTCGAGTGGGATGACCTCGCCTGCAAACAAGATGCGGTCTTCGTAGTGTGAGAGTTTTGAAAATACTTCGTTCAACATCGAGGATGGGAGTGTCGTTCCAAGTTCACGGAGCCGTGTGAACCGTTTATCGTATCCCGCAAGTTCCTTCTCCCCTGCTTTCACCAACACATCGAGAACTTTTGCCTTCTCCTTCCAAATATCATGAGCGACATGACGGCGCACTTCTGCGATCTCAAGCTGTTCTTCGTCGCGTAACGCAATCCCTGCATCCGGGTCTGCCAGCACCGCGTCAAGCGTCTTTGCTTTTGATGCGGTCTTGAGACGCTTTAAAAGATGCGCCGTTGAATCACGGATTGCCGCGTTCACACGCGTCCATTCTTCGGCCGGGTTTTCCTTTGTACAAAATATCTTCACCGCATATCGCGCTGGCCAGGTTGCTTCGGCAAGCTTCTTTGCCGCCGCCGCAAGCTTGTCCGTCGGGACGTGTTCGCCATCCTGATACTGCTTCGCCCACTTCGCGGCGACTTCGCGAGCTGCATCATCCGCATACGCCGCCGTCTCCACGAGGAAGTCGACGACGCGAGGTTTGTCTTTGAGATCAAGGAAGTAATCGCTCATGGGGCTAAGTATAGCACCGAAACCCCCTACTCTTGCCATTTTCATCAGTTTCCTATATCATCCAGCCACCTTCTAATAAGGCTCCGAAATCGCCCAATCCTCTAATTTAGGCGAGCGGAGGCTTCCCGATGACTCTCATCGTGGCGGCTAGACAACTTACATCATCATGGCTACCAAAACAGCGTTGAAAAACGCCCCCGTTGAAGTGTCCTCAGAACTTGGGACACTCCTCGAAGATGCCCGCTACACTGCCTTCCCTGCCAAGGGTGAGGTTGTGAAGGGTATCGTCATCGCCGTCGGCCGCAACGAAGTCCGCGTGGACTTGAATGGCGTCGCTGTCGGTCTCGTCCGCGGCCCAGAACTCGACCCAGCTGCCCACCTCACGGTTGGCGACGAGGTTGAAGCGACGGTCGTCGACCTCGACAACGAATTCGGTGAACTCGAGCTTTCGCTCCGTGGCGCCGGTCGCAAGAAGTCGTGGGACAAGATCAAAGAACTCTTTACGAGCGGGAACGTCCTCCCCGTCAAGGTGCTCGATGCCAACAAGGGCGGTCTCATTGTTCGTGTCGAAGGCACGGCAGGCTTCCTTCCGGTTTCGCAGCTCTCGCCAGACAACTACCCTCGCGTGACGGGTGGCGAAAAGACCAAGATCCTCGAGAAGCTCAAGGAACTCGTCGGCAAGATGGTCGATGTCAAAGTCATCGATGTCAACGAAGAGGAAGAAAAACTCATCGTCTCTGAAAAGGCGGTGTGGGAAAGCAAGCAAGAAGGTGTCATCGCCAAATACAAAGTTGGCGACAGCGTCGAAGGTGAAGTCACGGCCGTCACAGATTTCGGTGCCTTTGTCCGCTTTGACGCTGCCCTCGAAGGCCTCGTCCACATCTCAGAAATCGCTTGGCAGCGTATCGACCATCCTCGCGATGTGTTGAAGCCAGGTGACCACGTCCGTGCCGAAGTGATCAACATTGAAGGGAGCAAGATCTTCCTCTCGATGAAGAAACTCGTGCCAGACCCGTGGAAGAACGTCGCAGAAAAGTACAAACTCAACCAGATGGTCAAGGGCCGCGTGCTCAAGATCAACCCGTTCGGTCTCTTCGTCGAACTCGACCCGGAAATCCACGGCCTCGCCCACATCAGCGAGCTCGCATCGAAGCCAGTCAAGGACGTCAACGAGATTGCACGCATCGGTGATGAATTCGAGTTCCGCATCGTCTCGATCGAACCAGAAAACCACCGCCTCGGCCTCTCCCTCAAGAAGCCAAAGGACGAAACAAAAGAGAAACAAGCGGCGTAATGGCCCACAAAAAGCTCCCTCGCGGGAGCTTTTTGATTCTCTCGACAAAATGGCGAAGTCGCGTTACCGTCTAAAAATACTGCTATGAACCAAACTCTCCGGAATATCCTCATCTTCGTGGGCGTGCTGGTCGTCGCTGGGACGATCCTGGCATTTGTGAATGTCGGCACCACCAAACAGATCGACCTCTCGGCGATGGCCGCCGCAATCGAAAACGGCGAGGTCAAATCCATCGTTGTGCGTGGGTCAGAAATCGACATCACAAAGACCGATGGAACGGAACTGAAAGCCTCAAAAGAATCAGGCGAATCGCTCACCGAGCTCCTGACGAACTACGGCGTGCCGGCAGAAAAAATCCGCGCGGTGCCGATCGATGTCAAAGAAGCGACAGGTGCTGCATATTGGGCAGGCGTCATCTTGCCGAACCTGCTTCCGTTTGTGCTCCTCTTGGTCCTTATGTGGTTCTTGCTCCGTCAGGTGCAAGGGCAGAACAACCGCGCGATGAGCTTTGGGCAATCCGGTGCACGTGAAATCGAAAAAGATTCCAAGACCAAGATCACGTTTGCGGACGTTGCTGGCGTGAAGGAAGCGAAGGAAGAATTGAACGAGGTCGTCGAGTTCTTGAAGACGCCAGATAAGTTCGTGAAGCTCGGTGCCAAGATCCCAAAGGGCGTTCTCCTCATGGGAAGCCCTGGAACCGGAAAGACGTTGCTTGCCCGCGCGGTTGCTGGTGAAGCAGACGTCCCGTTCTTCCACATCAGTGGTTCTGAGTTCGTTGAGATGTTCGTGGGTGTCGGCGCATCTCGTGTCCGTGATTTGTTTGCCAAAGCAAAGAAGAGCGCGCCGTGCATCATCTTTATCGATGAAATCGACGCTGTTGGCCGCCAGCGTGGCTCAGGCCTTGGCGGCTCGCACGATGAACGCGAACAGACGCTCAACCAGATCCTTGTTGAAATGGATGGTTTTGAACCGAACCTCGGAGCGATCGTGATTGCCGCGACGAACCGTCCAGACGTGCTCGACCCCGCGCTCCTCCGTCCAGGCCGCTTTGACCGCCGCGTCGTCCTCGACCCACCAGACATCAATGACCGCGAAGCAATTTTGAACATCCATGCCAAGAACAAGCCGCTTGCGAAGGACGTCTCGATCCGTAAACTCGCGGAACGCACCCCAGGCATGAGCGGGGCAGACCTCGGCAACCTCATGAACGAAGCCGCAATCCTTGCCGCACGTAAGGATCGAAGTGAAATTACGGAACCCGATCTCTTGAACTCAATCGAGAAAGTCATGCTCGGCCCAGAACGCCGCAGTTTCCTTATGAACGAGGAAGAACGCCGCATCACAGCTTTCCATGAACTCGGACATGCAATCGTTGCGCACCTCTTGCCGCACTCAGACCCAGTGACGAAAATCTCGCTCATCTCACGTGGCCGCGCTGCGGGGTACACCATGCGCATGCCGATGGAAGACCGAAAGATGCGGACCCGCGCGGAATACCACGAAGATATCGCCATGGCGCTTGGTGGGTATGCTGCAGAAAAAGTGTTCTTTGGCGACATTACAACGGGTGCATCGAGCGACATGAAGAACGCCACGCGCACGGCCCGCAACATGGTAACGCAATGGGGCATGTCAGACGTCCTTGGTCCGCGCATCTACGGCGAACAGGAAGACATGATCTTCCTTGGACGCGAGATCCACGAAAACCGCGACTACTCCGAAACAACCGCTGTGAAGGTCGACCAAGAAATCGACGCGCTCATCAGTAACGGCCTTAAGGTCGCGACAGAGATCATCAGCAAAAATAAGGAGGCGATGACACGCGCCGCCGAAGAACTCATCAAAAAAGAAACGTTGGAACGTCCGGAATTCTACGAGATCCTCGGAATCCCGCCAGCCAACCCAAAAAACAAGCTCGCGTAAATCCAAAAAAACCGCCATTCCGCTTTTCTCTGAGAGGTGCGATGGCGGTTTTGTGTTATACTGTCGGCAATATGAAACGTTCTTCGATTCGTTTGCCGATTGGTGAGCCGATTTATCGCGAAGTGCTGAAGCATGCGTTCCGCACCGCGTGGCATGACCGCCAATACTGGCTCCTCGCACTCCTCGCTGGCATTCTCGTGACTGGTGGATCGTATGACGTGATGTGGCGCGCGATCACCTCCATCACATCACAAGGGAGCTACCTCGCGCTTCCCGTCGGGGAGCGTGTCGTGAGCGCACTTTCACGCCTCCACCTCTCAGAGGTCAATAGCATTATCTCGATCATGGGTGGGCTCGAGATCTTATTGCTCCTCGTTGCGGTGACGCTCGCGTTTGCCGGAATCTCCTGTATCGGTCAGGGCGGGCTCGTGTACGCCATCGGTGCGCGCCGCCGCGGACATGACGTCAGCCTCTCCGAAGCCCTTGGCGTTGGTGGCCGCATGCTGTGGCCCGTTGCCGCCCTCGACGCTGTTACATTTGCCGTCATCTGGATCTTGCGTTTTTTGGCAGCCCTTCCGCTCTACCTTGCACTCGAACGAACAACAACCGCAACGTATCTCGTTTATATTGTTTCTTTTTCGGTATTCCTTTTACTCTCGCTCGTGGCATCGATCGTCCAGATCTTTGCACTGAACGGAATTATCCTCCAGGGCGCCCCAACCGCAGAGGCGATCCGCCGCGGATACGAGATGGTCAAACGGCACTGGGTCGTTGTGGTTGAGACAGCCATCTTGCAAGTCGCAATCACGATCGTCGTATGGTTTGTTTGTATGATTAGCGTCCTCTTGCTGATGCTTCCAGTCCTCCTTCTTGCAATGATCGCAAGCGCCCTCCATTCTGGTGTGATCGTTGGGATTGCCTTTGCGGTTGGTGCCCTCGCGCTCGTCATGGGCTTGATTGCCGCAGCCGCCTTCACCATCCAACTCCAATACGCCACCTGGACCTATCTCTTCCGACGTCTGGGTGAAGGAGGAGTCATGCCGAAATTCCATCGCGTTGTTCGCAGCCTCACTGGATTCTTCAGCGCACCAACAGGGTAAAAAAAAATCACAAATCGTCATCCTGAGGCTCGGCGAAGGATCTCTGCACGGTTTGGGATTTGTGATTTGGAATTTTACCGGCATGCTACAATAGCCCCGATATGGCCACTCCGCTCAAGAAATCGCAATCCATCGAAGACCTGTTCAAAAAACAGGTAACGTCAGCCCCGACACCCGTCGCGCAAGCAGGGTATGTGGCCGGTGCAACGACCAAAGCGCCAAAAAAATCATCGCTCACATCGGCAACTGCCAAGTCATTCGATCAGATGACCCAAGGCGAACGGCTGGCCGAAAAGATGTCGGATATCCGACTCACCGAGTTTGAAAAAATCGCGCGAGACCGTGCCGTCGAACTGAGCCTCCCCTACCTCGATCTTCGCGGGTTTCCGATCGCGCCAGAAATCCTCGCACTCATCCCCCGCGAAGAAGCCGTGGGCAAACACATCGTCTTTTTTTTGAAGCAGGGTGACGAAATTCGCGCCGCAACCTCCGAGCCGGGGTCAGGCGTAACAGAAATTGCGACGCGGATCGCAAAGCAGGAAGGGGCAAATGTCCAGTTGTACTTCGTTTCTGAAACGAGCCTGCAATATGCGATCAAGTTGTATGATGCGCTCCCAGAAATCAAAGAAGTGATCTACGGCGTCCGTATCGATGAAGCGGCGCTCGCCAAATACGAAAAAGAAATCTCGAACTTCCAAGACTTGCAGGCAAAAATCGGAGAGGTCTCAACGACAGATATCGTGACGCTCATGATCGGTGCGGCGCTCAAAAGCAGTGCCTCCGATATCCACGTCGAAGCAGAAGAAGATGACGTCAAACTCCGCTTCCGCTTGGACGGGATCCTGCAGGACGCGGCACGCATCCCACGGAATGCATGGGACCAAATGATCAGCCGTCTCAAGCTCTTGGCAGGCGTCAAAATCAACGTGGAAGGCGTCCCGCAAGACGGCCGTATCACGATCTACCTCGCACAAGAAAAGATCGATATCCGTGTATCGTTCCTCCCGACAGCCTTCGGCGAATCGGTTGTCATGCGTATTTTGCGGCCGAAATCCGTGGCGCTTGAATTTGAAAAACTCGGCATCCGTGGAATTGCTTGGGAGCAGCTCAAGCGTGAGATCGACCGTCCGAACGGGATGATCGTCACGACCGGTCCGACAGGATCCGGAAAAACGACCACGCTGTATGCGATTCTGAAGAAGCTCAACACGGCAGAGGTCAAAATCATCACGCTCGAAGACCCAATTGAATACAAACTCCAAGGGATCAACCAAAGCCAAATCGACCACGAAAAAAACTACGACTTTGCAAAAGGCCTGCGCTCGATCCTGCGCCAAGACCCAGATATCGTGATGGTTGGTGAAATCCGCGATATCGAAACAGCCGAAATCGCGATCCAGGCCGCACTGACGGGCCACCTCGTCGTCTCAACAATCCATACCAACTCCGCCGCTGGCGCCGTCCCCCGCTTCCTCTCGATGGGCGTTAAACCGTTTTTGCTTGCGCCGTCGATTAACGCGATCATCGGCCAACGCCTTGTACGCCGCTTGTGTGAGACCTGCAAAAAACCGATGCCACTCGCGCCAGCTGTCCTCGCACAGGTTAAAGCTGTCCTCTCGATTTTGTCTGAAGCATCGGGATACAAAGTGGACATAAACAACCTCAATTTCTTTGCACCGCCAGAAGGTAAGAACACGTGCCCCGCATGCACCGGCCTCGGGTACAAAGGCCGTATCGGGATCTACGAAGTGATGATCATGACCAAAGAGATCGAAAACCTCATCCTAACCGGGAACGTTTCGGAATACCAAATGGAAGAAATTGCCCGCAAACAAGGGATGGTGACCATGGCGCAAGATGGACTCCTAAAAGCGCTTGATGGACTAACCTCCGTGGACGAGGTGCTTCGCGTGGCGGAGATGCAGGCAGTAACAGAAGACGTGTCGGAAGAAAGTCGTGCACCAGAAGGGCCGGCGCTGTAGCCTATGGCAATGGAAAACCCTTTTTCATCCGAAGCATCACATGATGCTGCGCGTGAATCTACTCCTCCTTCATCCGTTAAACCTGACTCCACCAAGCGTCTCCGGGAATTAGCTATGACTCCGGAGCGACTCCTCGAACAGGATGTCCGACAAGAAGTCGAGGAACGGCTCCGCGATATGATGCAGCCTGCGCTTAAAATCGGCGAAGGCCAGGTCGCAGACGTGTATGCAGGACGCGAGGGAAATGGCATGGGAGGCTTCTGTATTAAGCACAAAGCACGTCTCACACCAGAAACAGCACTTGATAACGAGCTCCAAGTAGAGATGCAATTGCAGGAACGTGCCTATCGCATCCTCGAAGACGCCCGCGTAAAAGGACTTTCTGTCGCCCGTGTCCCGCAGCCATGGGTCTATATCAAAACATCAAAAGGCGAAGAAATCCTAAGCATGGATCGTGTCCCCGGTAAGACACTCCGCCGACTCATGCTGGAACGCGTCGTACAGAACGTTCCTGATAAAGATATTCTTCCTGGCTACCGTCGCGAGATGCTCAAAGACGCACATGATGATGATTTGGAAGAAATGGTATTGAACCGATTCTTGAAGGCAGGAGCAAAAAGTACTGCTGAGATGCACCAAGCGCTTGTCTCGCAGGCAGGGAGTCCCCCGTTTTTAAGCACAGAACTCGCCCTTCAAATACGGAATACCCTGCAAACGCTGAACAGGAACGGGCTTTATCACCGTGACCTGCATGCAAAAAATATCATGATCAGCGATGACCTGACCCAGGCATACCTCATTGATTTTGGCCGTGCAAGCTACGGAGAACACACATCGATGGATGAAGCGACGGATGTGGAGCGTGCGGGCACCAAGGTCCGCTATCTCCGTGACGAAGGGATCCTTTCGACGATTTCTAAACTTATTCCCAAGCCTGTCAAGAAGGCTTGACATATTTCAACAGATCTGATTATATTGTTATGTCATTCGAAGGAAATCCAATGCAGGAATCAAAACCATCCGAATTGATGATTGAGCAGGTGGCTGACCTCATCCAGAACAAAAAGGATGTCGTTGCTGAGAACGCTCACGGAATCATCCTCAAAGGACTTGGCGGTGGGTTGGATCAGAAAGCGATCCTCGTCGGAACCGGCTCCTCCCCCCACGAGGCAACACAAAACTGCCTCAACATCGTCGCGTTCCTTCGGTCGAACAACATGGGTGTCGGAATCTGGTTGGAGATTCTCGAGCGGCATAGCGCGCTCATTATCGACAAGCCGTCGATCGCGCTCATCCAAAAGTTCAATGAATACGAACCGTCCCCTCACGCGTGATCCCACGCGTTTTTATTTTGTCTCAATCGAGAGCGCATATACGCGTCCCGCATGACGCAGAAGCCATGCCGAGATCCGCTCAGGCCATTCAATAACCAGCACGCTTTTTCCGTCCGCGAGTTCTTCGTCAAGGTCGAGCGCTAATAGTTCACGCTCGTGTTCAATGCGATAGGCGTCGATATGGACGATGCGCTTGATCTTCCCCTTTTTTGTGATGGGATACGAGCGCATCAGCGCGAACGTCGGGCTCTGAGGTTCACGTTTGACGCCGAATTCTTTTGAGAGGATTTGTACAAACGTCGTCTTTCCGGCACCGAGTGGACCTGAAAGCGTCACAATATCACCCGGTTTGAGCTTGGGGACGAGATAGTCTGCGACGTCCTTCCATGCCGCGACCGTTGGGACGCTAAAACGGAAACAATCTTGTCCATGTGAAAGGGTGACAGTTCTCATATAGTGGGATTATAGATCCATCTCCGGATCTACATCCAGCTTTTTCCAATTATCTTTTTTGCCACGCGTCAGTTTCCACGCACCCGCTGCAGCAATCATTGCTGCGTTATCTGTGTGAAGGCCTCGTGCTGGCATGAGGACGCGGACCTGGCTACCAAGACGTTCTTCCATCACCCGTTGGAGCTCACGGTTGGCGGAGACACCTCCAACGATTGTGAGCGCCTTTGGTTTTACGATCTTAATTGCCATCGCCGTCTTTGCGACAAGAACATCAATAATCGCCGTTTGGATCGACGCGGCGAGATCCGCTTTAACTTGTTCGTCTGCCTGCTCTTTTTTAGGCAAGCCTTCCCATACGTTCCGAACAGCCGTCTTTAAGCCGGAAAAGCTCATATCCAACGATGGGTCATGGATCATCGGGCGTGGAAGTTTGAAGGCCGTTGGGTCGCCTTTTTCTGCGAGCTTCGCGATCGCGGGACCGCCGGGGTATCCCAATCCCATAAGCTTCGCTGTTTTGTCGAACGCCTCGCCTGCCGCATCGTCGCGTGTACGGCCGAGGACTTTGTATTTGCCAAAATCTTTCATGAGAACGAGCTCACTGTGGCCGCCAGAGACGAGAAGCGTGAGGATGGGAAATTTCCAATGTTTCCGGTTTTCTTCCATGAGCCACGCGGATGCAAGGTGACCTTCGAGGTGGTTCACGCCGACAATCGGTTTGCCCATCGCAAACGCAAGCGTCCGCGCGGCTTCAACACCGACACGGAGCGCTGTTGCGAGACCTGGACCTCGTGTGACTGCAATCGCATCAAACTTCTTTGTGTCTGGCGGGTTGCCCAATGCACGGTCAAGGAGCGCGACAAGCTCTGCAACGTGGAGACGTGCGGCAACTTCTGGCACGACTCCCCCATAGATTGCGTGGACCGGAATCTGGGAAGCGGTTTCGTGATGGAGAATTTCTACCTTTTTTGCCCCAACCTCAAGCAATGCAACGGATGTTTCGTCACAGCTGGTTTCGATCCCGAGGACACGGAGTGGCTTGGCTGGCATGGCCACACATTAGCCTATTTCCTGCGGTTTTTCTAGGGGTTACGTTGACAGGTGTACTAGCTCCCGATACCCTCCAGCCTGTCAGTTCGTTCCTTTTATCCAGGAGGTATCCATGAACGCTCCGGTTAGAAAACCGTCGACGAGCACCGGCCTCCGGATGGGAGGCTTAAATACCACGACGCCGAGTGTCGGCGACATGGTAGAAACAAGGCTCGTCACAATCCTTCCTCGTGTCACGGTCGAAGATATTTCCAAGAGTGCCCAATGCGTCTTCGAGGAGATGGTCTTTCGCACGTGGCTCATCGACGCAACCGAATGTCGTGGAATCGCCCACGACGCTGTCAGTGTTCTCGGGACGCTTGTTGCTCGAATCAAAGAGTTGGGGTGTCACGACATCGTTCTCGTGACCCCGCGCAATCCTCCTTCTGAACAGACGGAGGATCTCGCCATCGTCCTGCGAAGTATCGTGCTGCGCCTTCGTATACACCTCGTAAGCTGCGAAAAACGAGAAGCTGCCGACGCGCTCCTCACGGAACGGCGCTGGCAAAAACTCAAAGGGGCACAGTGAGCGACGACGATAACAAACGCACGACGGGTAGCCGTAAGCAGCCGAATACCTACTTCAGCCAACGCATGATGCGACGCGGTGTGTTTGAAACATGCTTCTCCGCGCATGTTGATGCCGCCGTTGCCAAGAAGACGGAAGACGAGCTCTTCTCACTCGTCGAACCAGGAGAAGCCATCCTTGTCTGGTTCGTCGATACGACGAGGGTGACGGGCTTTTCTCCGGACATCGGTCCGGCCGGAACCCAGCTCGTGAGCCGTTTTAAGAAGCAAGGTGGCCAGTTCATGGTCGTTGTCATCACGAAGATGGCGGTCCGGATGATGGCACAAGCCATCGCCCTCACCAGCTCCATGAAGATGGAGATCTACGACTCGCGAACTCGAGCCCTGGAACACCTCCAGACCGAAATCCTCCCACAACTTCGGGAGACCTCACTCTAGACCTGGACTCCCAGGTCTTTTTTTATAAAAAAATCCCTCGAGGGAATCGAGGGTCAGGCGAGCGCCCGAATGAGCCGTGAAGGAAAGAGCGGGCCGCGATAGATGAGGCTGGTGTAGACCTGAAAGAGGTCCGCACCGGCATCACGCATCCGTATTACGTCGTCAGCCGAGCTGATGCCACCCACGCCGATGATAGCGATATTGGGCAGCTTGCTTCGGATGTGTGCCACATTGAGGCAAGCGCGTTTGAGGAGCATCGGGCCGCTCAACCCACCCTTCTCCTCCGTTGGGGTAGACAGGTGGTCTCGCGTGATCGTCGTGTTCGAGACGATGAGGCCGTCGATGTCGAACTCAGTACAGAGGTCGAGGACATCATCGATCCCCTCCAAGCCAAGGTCGATCGTGAGTTTCACGAAAATCGGACGCCGAGGCTCATTGTATTCGATCGTGCGCATGACACGCGCATAGGTCAACGCCCGCAAGATGCGCGAGAGCTGTTCCTTGCCTTGCAGGGAGCGGAGCCCAGGCGTGTTTGGTGAACTGACGTTCACGACGATGTAGTCCGCGAACAGGTTGAGCTGCTCGAAGCAGTCCACGTAATCCTCGTCTGCCTCTTCGAGCGGCGTGTCTTTTGCCTTGCCGATGTTGATCCCCATCGGAATCGGGAGCGACTGCTGGTGCGCGAGCTGTCTCGCCGCCTCTCTTGCTCCCGGATTGTTGAATCCCATCCGGTTCACGAGGGCCTCGTCGTTCGGCAACCGGAAGATGCGTGGGCGCGGGTTGCCTTCCTGAGGCCGTGGCGTGATCGTCCCGAGCTCGATGAACCCGAACCCGAGCGCCGAAAGCCCATGGAGTCCAACCGGCTTCTTCGCGAACCCCGCGGCGAGCCCAATCGGGTTTGGAAACGTGATCCCACACAGCTTCTTCTCGAGACGAGGGTCGCGAGGCACGAGGCGGTCCCGAATCATCAGACACAGAGAGGGAGAATTCCCCAGCGCATCGAGTGCCCTCAGGGCCAACTCATGTGCGTCCTCCGGGTCTTGTGAGAACCTGAATAACAATGGACGTAACACATGCTCATAGAGCATAAGCCCTCCGACTGGTACGCACGGAATGTGCTAGCGGCACTTAACCCGATGGCAGCAAATTGGGCAAGAAGTCTTGCCCTCTCATATCCTTGACGAAAGGCCAATTTCTCGCTATTCTCTGCCGGCAAGACCTATACCGTGGCCTCTTCGTCTAACGGTTAGGACAGCGGCTTTTCAAGCCGTTAACAGGGGTTCGACTCCCCTAGAGGCTACCATGTGAGAGCCGACCGTGAGGTCGGCTTTTGCGTACGTTGAGCCAAACTTGGGCATCGTTCGTTTTCGTGAGACGAGAGCGGCCAGCGCTTGGTGGTCATCTGGTGGACATGGGACGTTTAGCTGGACGGGAGTTGCCAGCTGCGCGACTGCCGCCGCCGCCACGTGCTTGGGCACGTGCGTGTAGCGTGCCGTTGTTTTTGGATCGCTGTGACCCATGAGCTCCATTCGCGACCACCCTACGTGGAGTTCGCCTTCAACATCTGCGGCGCGGATGCAGTCACCGTTCATCCCTACATGGGCTCGACGGCGATGGAGCCGTTCCTGCGAAACCCGGACAAGGGCGTGTTCGTCCTCTGCCGGACGTCGAACAAGGGCGGCGAACAGTTCCAGCAATATGGGACACCGAGCCTCAAACCACTCTACCGCGGCGTCGCCGAGACGGTCGTGCGGGAGTGGAACCGCAACGTGAACTGCGGGCTTGTGATGGGTGCGACAAATCCCCTCGAGCTGGAGTTCATCACTAAGGAGGACAACATCAAGTTGCCGCTACTCATCCCGGGCATCGGCAAACAGGGTGGATCTCTCAAGGACTGCGTGGAGGCACTCAACGTCCGCTCCGGATCGACACCGCCCTTCATCATCAACCAATCCTCGACGTTCTTGTGCGCGGCAGACGACAAGAATTTCTACGAGGCATCGGCTGCCGTCCTCAAGAAGCAGAACGACGACGTCAACGCGATCCTCTCCTCCTCCTGAATCCAGGAGTTTTTTTATTCTTCTGACTTTTTCTTTCGCCAGGCCTCGATATCTTTGTGATGGCCGCTCAACAATTCTTTTGGCACGTTCCAGCCATTGTAGACCTCTGGTCGCGTGTATTGCGGATATTCTTTTTGCATCCCATCGCTCCACGATTCTTGTTCGAGTGATGCTTGTTTACCAAGGACGCCGGGACGAAGACGGATGGCTGCGTCAGTCATAACAAGAGCTGCAAGTTCGCCACCTGTCATCACGAATGGGCCGATTGAAAGTTCTTCATCAATAAGATTCTCCGCGACGCGTTCATCGACTCCTTCGTAGCGACCACAGAGAAAAACGAGACGGTCATAGCTCGCGAGACGTTTTGCATCAGCCTGCGTAAACAACTTTCCTTTTGCGCTGGTGAGAATGACCCGTGCTTTCTTCGACGCTGGCGTTTTCTTCCCCTTCTTGTCACGAAGCTTCAGCGACATCAACGCACGATGGAACGGTTCGACACGCATCACCATCCCAGGGCCGCCGCCATAGGCCTTATCATCGACGTTGTTGTGTTTATCGTTCGACCAATCGCGCAGTTGGTGCGCGTGCACATCGAGGAGCTTCGCCTTCTGCGCGCGTCCCAAGATCGACAAATCCGTGTAGCCCGAAACCATCTCCGGGAACACCGTGATCACATCGACGCGTAATGGGGTATTTTTTTTCATATATGGCGGATACAAAAACCGTGGGAATCGTCCCACGGTTTTTGGTTTCTGTCGATCTTTTAGATCCCAAGGTCTGCGAGGTCCGAGTCCGAGACGAGCCCGGCTTCGCCGTGGCGCTGTTCTGGAGCGGCTGCGCCAGCGTCCATGGAGCTCCCGCGCGATTCGCGGTGGGCCTGGCGAGCGCCATCTGGTTCGTAGATTTTGAGGTTGACGCGGGCGTTGTCCTTGGCGCCGACGATCTTCAGCAAGATGCGGAGGGCGCGGGCGGTCTGGCCTTGGCGGCCGATGACGTACCCCATGTCTTCTTGGTTAATGTGAAGCGTGATGAGCACACCGCGCTCATCAATCGTTCGTTCTGCCTTCACGTCTTCCGGGTGATTCACGATGGATTTCACCACGTACTCGATAAACTCCTGGTCCTTGAACGTTTCTGCCATATCTCATTGAAGGAATTAATTGTGCCCCCAGGATAGCAGGGGCTTTGGGAGATGGAAAGAGATACAAAAAAGCCCCGATTTCTCGAGGCTTTTTGTTTACGCGGCCTTCTTCTTGGCAAGCTTCTCCTTGCGGCGCTGGGAGATCTTTACGATCAAGCGCTTGTCGCCTTCGACGACTTTCAGGTCGTGCAAGAGGTTCCAAACGGTGTCTGAGGTCTGGGCTCCTTTGGAGATCCAGTACTTCACACGGTCCGTCTTGAAGGTAATGGTTGCTGGGTTGGTTCGTGGGTTGTAGTTCCCGAGGATTTCGAGAGCTCTCCCCCATGGGTCACGGCCTTTTTCTGAGACAATCAAGCGGTAAATCGGCTGCTTACGCTTGCCGACGCGCGAGAGACGGAGGGTCAACATGTTGAGTGGAAAAAATGAAGAATATTACAGCGATTTGGGTTACCAGACCCTTGTCGCATTGAGCTTGAACGGTGCCGGGATGGTAGGCGAAACACGGGATATTGTCAAGATGCTGGGTAAAGAAAAAGCCCCTATGTGAAGAGGGGCTAAGATCGGCCTTTGGGGCGATAGGGCATCAAGAGATGGCAGTACAGCGTCCCAAGAAGACGGTTACCAACGAAGGGTGCGAGTTGCTGTCGGACACCTGGATCGCGATTCAGGAAGACGTTCGCGACAAGAAGTGAAAGATCCTCTTCTGGCGGACTGACCTCGACCAGTTTGCAGAACCGGGAGAGCAGCTCGGCTTGCGTACGAGCGTCCATCACCAGGAAGATTACCTGGACTGCTTGCAGGTAGAGTCCTGTGACGGGATTCTCTTTTGTCATCTGAAGGAGGACGTCGGCTGCGAACTCATACGCGTTATGAGCAATGAGTATCTTCGTGATACTGCCGGCCTGCGCCAGATCTTCTCCATCCTGCGTCATCCTAAACAGGGATGTGTACCGACGGGCAATCTGTGTGAGTGTGGCAACATCTTTAGTCGATACCTGGGCCGTCTCCAGGTGCAGACGAGCGACCTCAACGTCTTTGAGAGACCGGGTCGCTTCGGCCACGATACAGAATGTCACACTGCGTTCGTACGGACGAATCTGGAGATGTGCGAGCTTCCGTAACATCTCGAAATCTCCCAAACCAAGGAAGTACTCGATAGCATACCAGATTTGCTGCTCACGATACTCCCGGTTAAGAGTACGGCTAATCCAATGCAAGAGCCCGTTCTTGCGACCCTTTCGAGCCAACGTCTCAATACGCTGCTGGATCTCCAGCGCTTCTGCCTGGTACGCCGCAATGTCCGTGTCATCTTCTATAGATACCTTGGGATCGTGCTCCATTTCTCCCTCCAATTAAATGAACAACTATCGTGATTCAAATATCACGAGCAACCCATTTGGTCAATATAAAACCCTGCACCATTCGGTGCAGGGCTGGCCCCTTCTGTGGAGGGGAACTTTTACGAGTTGGTTGTTTTGAGCGCGGCTTTGGCGGCTTTGAGGGCGTTCAGAGCGGCTTCGACGGACGTTCGGAAAGTTGTGCGGGCGGCTTCGAAAGAGGCGTTGCGCGTCTTCTTGGCAGCGAGGATCGTGTCGACGTACGACGTACGGGCTGCTTCAAGTTCGGTATTCGTAGTCTTCACAGCAGCATTCACGGCTGTACGGAAGGCGGTGCGAGCGGCGGCTTTCTGTTCCGTTGTGCCGGTGCACGAAGCTTTGAACGTGACGAGAGCGGCGTCAATCGCAGCGCGGCGCTTGGCGATCGAGGCTTGGACTGAAGCCTTGCGCGTTGCATTGGCGCTTTCGACAGCCTTGCGGAATGTTGAAACCGCAGCTTCATGAGAAGCTTGGCGGACTTTTACGGCTGCATCGACAGCGGCACGATACGCCTCGAGTGCTGGCTTGAGTGCCGGATCCATCTTCGCATCAACGGCTGCGCGGCGTTTTGCAACGTTCGCTTCGGCTTCTGAACGCTTTCCGTCGACCTTCGCATCGTAATCCGCGAGACGGTCACTCAACCGCTTGTTCCAGTCGGTGAGTTCGCCTGCCCGCTTTTCATCCGCATCCGTGCGGAGTTTGGCGACTTTGGATTCGGCGTCTGCAATGCGAGTGTCGCAGGTGGCTTGAACGCGTGCCGCCATCTGATCACCCATAGCTGAACCTTCCATCGCAAATGTCGCGGTAGGGGCGACAAGCGTTGCCGCAAGTGAGGCAACGGACACGAACGTAATCGTCTTTTTCATAATCGTGATAATAAAGAATGAAGTGGGCCGGAAACCCGGTTCCATTCAAGTATACCGTGCGCGAAGCGCATTGTTACATCGATAGTCTATACTGCTGCCTCTGCCGTCATCAGTAAGGCGGTGGCAGAAAACTCCCGACCACGCAGTAAGTGAACATACGGTTTTATATTTTGGCTCACTTTACACAGACTGAACCGACACCACATTTCGTCCTGAGAATTGATGCCGTGTTGAAAAAATAAAGCGTATTTACCATCTTCAGCTTTAATCTTCTTAGAATCTGCAATGGAGGCAATTTCGATTGCTCCTAAAGTAATTTCGTATGGAATTTCGATCACCGTTTGAACACCGTCAAGCCACGAGGTTAAGGGCTTATTTATAAACTCTACAGAAATATGCCCTATCCCTGATTCTTCCATGGTCGCGAACCCTACGCTTCCTTCTCTCCACGAAAAACCCTGAAGCAGATGCTTGTCTTCCCACTGATTAAATGGGTTATTGGTGCCAACTGAAAATAGATATATTTGCGAATAAGAAATATCTAAATCAAAAATTTCCATAAATGCATTTACTTAGTTACCGTAATCTTAACTTTAGATCCGTTTGACAAAGATCGACATTGGTTACCAATACAGGCTCCAGCGCTCATATTATCTCTTGGTGAAATTGCTCGAACGCTAGCGTTAGCGCCTCCTTCCTTAAACATTGCAGGTGGGTATTCGTCAAGCTGTTTACCTGGAACCTTTGACATACCTTTCAGCGCTGTCGTTCGATTTGCATCCCCCAGAGGTCTATCAATGGTCAGTACGGAAGGCTTACCATTTCTTTGTGCATCCAGAATATGTTCAGCAGCTTCTCCATACTTTGATCGAGATACATTGACTTCTTTTGAAAAATCTTCATCAAGATATTTTGATGTTGTTTGGATTTTTCCGGGCGAGATCGTTGCCGAGAGTTCTCCGAGTGTTGCACCAGCTACCAGGGCGCCCGATGCTACCTGTGCAGTACTTAAAGCAACTCTTCCAATCGTTCCTACATAGTCCCCTGCCGTTGCTTCTCCTCGAGCAGATCTCGTACCTAAACCAGATCCTGCTATACCAACTCGATCGAACGCTTGCGTATAAAGACCAAGCGTAAGGAAGTCGCCAACTGCAAACGTCATGCTATGAGCAGCCTGCAGACTAATTGGAAATCTTCCATCCAAATCCACATACTTCAATGGATTGTTTCTCGCATATGAGTAGCTATTGAGACTCTGTGGATCTTCGAGGTTGAAAGACAACGTACGGAAGGCTGGATCTTCGTTCAAGAAGCGTCCTGTCGCAGGATCGTAGTAGCGAGCCTCCATGTACGAGAGACCGCTGTTATCGTCAAACTCATGCCCTGCGTATTTGCGCTGCTCGGACCACGTCCCCGCCTTTTGGTCGAGACGGATACCGCCAAACGGCAAGTAATCTAATGTCTCTTGGACCGCGCCAGCAGCATCCGTGATGATATTTGCGCCAGAAAGATGGTCGACGTGGTTCCAGTAGCCTTTCACGCTAGGCCCGCTCCCCTGAATGGTCGCAAGGTGAAGCGAGTCTGCGTAGACATGTTTTTCTATGTCTGTGATGGTACCCGTTGCGCTCATCGTCAGGTTGTAGTTCTTTGAGACGTACAGAAGACTTGTTGAGCTCGCCTCTCGTTGCTGCAAGCGATCTCCACCTACTCCGTATACATAATTCAATTCATGCGATGAAGTGGCCGCGCCAATAACCAATCTCGACAACTGGTCTTCATCATCCCATGTGTACGCATGTTCACTCCCCGGAATAACTGTTCCGGCTCCATCACGCAGGTTTGATGTGGTAGGGTTTCCCTTCTGGTCATAGGTGAATGACAACGTAGAAAGCGTGGTCGTCCCCTGTTGGTTACTGATTGACGTGACTGCGTGTGGGTTCGCCGTCAGGCCTGCCGTGTTTCCGGTATATGCGTACGTCGAAATAATGGTTGATGTGGACTGCGTTGCCTTTTTTTGAAGGAGATTCCCGATCGGATCGTACGAATACCGCTCTGCGTACAAGAGCGCGCCTCCAGGGGCAGTGCCCGTTGCCGCAACAAGCCTGTCTAAATCGTCATAAGCATACGTCGCATTGCGAGCTGCAGTCGAAGTCCCCGCCTCCGCAAGTGACGTCATGTTTCCCATTGCGTCATACGAATACGTTATATCTTGGAGCTTGCTCACCCACCCCGCTGTCCAGGCAGTCTTGCCGACCAAGCGATACAGGTGCGAGCTATCGAACGTATTAGCGAGGTAGATGCTTACCTCCATCTGAAACCTGCCATACCTGACCAGAAGGATGGTAACGAACGATTGTTGCAACCGTTGTTGTCGTTCCTCCGTTTTCTTTCATGTATACGTTGCGAATTTTATCGCCCGTGTAGATATACGTTATCTTCTGGCCGTCCGGAGACGTGTACCCGGCCAATGCCCCGTTCAACGCGTATGCACTCCTCGTCGTATAGTTTGCTGAACCAAAACTCAACGTTGTGGAGGCGGTATTGCCAGCCGAATCATAGTCGTAGGCGCGAGCATAATTGGAATTTAGCTCTTTACACACCTTACCCTTTCCATTGAGACAAGCATCGTAGGTGTATTGGTCAATCGGAACCCCTCCCGTTTGGGTTTTAACGAGACGATTCAGTGAATCGTACGTATACGCAATGACCGTTCCATTTGGACGCGTGCTTGTTGTTAGATTTCCATTCAAATCATACGCCGACGTCTCGATACCGAACGTCGTATCAGTTGCGGCATGCAGGTCTTCAGCAGAAATGCGGTTCCCGAATACGTCATACGACATATTCCGTACGTTCCCCTGCGCATCCGTAATGCGCATCAGGCCTCCCGAACGGTCATACGTGTACACCGTGTCATATGGGATTGTAGCTAAACGCTCAGTAACCTTGATAAGCTGCCCATACGCATCGCGATCAAAGGTCTTTTGGCGTCCTAGCCGGTCCGTCTGGGTCGTTGTCCAGGCATTGTACGTATTTACGGTACTCCCCAATGCATCCGTTGTTGTTGCAACGCGACCAAGCGGGTCATAGGTAAACGCGATACGTAACGCCACGACTGCCGTAGAACTCGTTTGAGTCATGCCCGTTGAACCATAGGGCAAGCTGGACCACGCGATATGTCCTTCTGCGTCATACGACGTATCTTTCGTCACCGTATCTTCTGGCCATGTACGCCGGCTCTGGACCTCGCGTCCAAGAGAATCGAAATACGTCTTGTAGATAGCGCTATTCGCCGTGTCTACCGTTTCTGTGCGCGTGAGGGTTAAGCTCCCAGGGGTATCGATATAGTCCAAGTGCGTTAATAGCACCTCACCTCCGCTTGGGGACGGGCCGTACTGGTCCACAAGTCTTCCCAGCGGATCATATACTGCACGACGAACCGCTCCGTTTACATCCTGGATGCGCGTTGGCGCGCCGCTCGCGTAATCCCAGGAAGCGCCGGTTGTTTGCGCAAGTGCATTCGTTGTTGTTGAGACATACAGCTTCGGGGAATCATATGCATATGTTGACGTTGCACCACGCGGATCAGCCATGGTGAGCGGCAGACCGGTCGTGTCGTACGTCCATCGGGTTGTCGCTGCGATGGTTCCCGCGCTGTCACCCTGCACACGCTTCGTTACGTTCCCGTTTTGGACAGTGCCTGTTGCGACCGCATCATACAGAAGCGTTGTGCGGCTTGATGTTCCGGTAGCACCCGATTCCGTAATTTGATATGGATAGCTCGACATTCGCGTGGTCGTCACGAACGTCGCAAAATCGTATACCGTGATTCGTTGATCGGATCCGATATCTGTAAACGTCCCATCATCGTTTCCCGTTACTTCGCCGTACTGAGTTTGTTGTGTGACGTTTCCTGAAGTATCGAATTGGCGTCCCACTGCAGCATCACGGTGAGATGAGGTACTCGTGTACATCAGATCCAATGATTGCGGAGATGAAACGTTATATCGCCCACGAGTTTCAGATCCGGCGACTGACAAATTGGAGCTGCTCCATTTTGTCACCGTCGCTTTATAGAGACGTCCAGAAACATCGCGCACCTCTTCACGATACGGCATCCCGATCTTGGAAAAACTGTCTGCGTATTCTCCTTGAGATGAATTAGACGCATCCCCCTGATGGAGATAGGTCAGATGTACGGAGCTCGCCGATGATTCTGTCACTTTTCCAAATCCTGCAAAGACCCGATCCCACGGAAGAGCACTGTCGTAGTACTCCCGCCCACGCTCGTACGCGTATGTTCTTTGAGACGTCACCGTAGCCCCATCCTTTGTCGTCATTTTGGATACGGTCTGTACCTGCGCACTTGGCATATCCGCATTCAGTAACGTTCCAGTAGTACTCAGATGCCATCCGGCTGGTTTATACTCGATATCCGTAGTTGCCCCAGTAGGAAGCCTAAGACGTGTGAGCAAATCAGCACTGCCAGGTGTATTAAGATATATTTCACTTGGCAAAGATGCACCAACGTCAGCTTGTTTAATAATGTCTCCGAGGCCATCACCATCAAAATCTGCGACTCGCACGCCTTTATCAAAACTCATGTCCGCATGAGGAGGAGTGCCGATCAGGAAACCCACTGGCTTTACAAGATGAATTTGTAAATTCGTTGTTGTTGAAGACCATCCGTTCCCCGTATTCAACAAGATAGTATCAACTGTACTCGACGTCATGGAAGAACCGCTTCCGTACGTCGTGATCTCGGTCTGAATAATATCCGTTAGGCCATCGCCATTGATATCTGCGATACCGCTTCCTTGCGAAACAGGTAGCTGGCCCGTGCCCGGATCGTAGTAGTAAGCCGCCATGGTCAGCATACGTGGCGAGGCATACGCATCATCGTGCGTCCAGCCATTTCCGTTATTAATATACGCACGAGTGTACCGGCCAGTTACTACTTGGTAACTGTTGTTATATACACTTTCCCACAAGATATCTTGCAATCCATCGCCATTTAAATCCACAAAAAAGACATTTGGCGTTGTCAACCAGACGCTTTGATTTGGAGCGAGCCACGGCTGGACTGGCGCAGGATACGCCCAGTTGGTTTGACCGGAAGACCAGTTTACTCCCCCATCTAGGTTAAGATACGCGTAGTTATTCTGAGCAACACCGTAGTCATTCGTTCTGTCAGAAACGAGCATATCCGACAGTCCATCACCATTGACGTCTACAAAACGTGTTCCATTCGTTGAATGGTCGCCTTTAACGATCGGTGCAGGAATATATAGAGACTGATCTCGAGTCCAGCCAGAACCCGTATTACGAAAAACATATTGCCAAGTTGAGTAGGATCCCGTACTCGTATCACCTATCCATTTATTCGGGCCAGAACAAAGAACATCAAGCAATCCATCTCCATTAATATCGACGAGACGCATTCCATAGTCGCGATTCATTTCGTCACGAAATGGAACAGGCAGATTCCAAACCGAGTTCTCTACCCAAGTGGAACTCGTATTAATAAACGTATGGAACTCATAAGGAACTGGATTTGGGACATTCGGGACGTAAGAAGATCCATTCCATGCATAATCTTCCCAATGGAATCGACTGGTCACGATATCGGTCAATCCATCACCGTTCACGTCCGCATATTCGACGCCAATACCCGTCTGGTTATCATTGCTTAATGTTGGGTAAACCCATTTTCCTGAATTTGTATTCTGCGCCCAAACCGATGCGTGGGTCTGATAATCAAACGTCGTCATTGGCAGCGCCAACGAGGCACCCGAGGCGGAATACGATGTTTCGGTAATCCCATGCAAGAGCGGCGTACTCGTATTGCTTCCAAGCGAATAGGCTAGGTCGTATTTCTTTCGCAGTACACTTTGCGCTCGGGCCTCAATAGAAGAAATGCGATATGCGGTTGTAACCAGGAACCCGGTCCGATACGACGTTGCAGCAACCGGCCGACTTTCTCTGTTAAACGTGACACTAAAAATACCGCTCAACCCTGGCGCGTTTGTATACGTAATCGTATCAGGATAAACCTGCCCCTGGTCTTTGTAATACTGAAAGGTAATCGAGTTACCGTTTGCGTCCTGGATGCTTGAGATGTACCACGCGTAAATATTTCCGGAGGTATCCGTCATTCGCTCAGCCGTCGTTGCGCCATAGGTATAGACCGTTCCCGCTTTGGTTTCTGCGGTCCAGATGTTCCCAGAAAACGTGTACTTATTAAAATCGCCCTGCTCGACACGTGCGCCATACTCTGTTCCCCCAAGGAAAGAAAGATCTCCAGAAAGAGAAGATTGGAAACGGTCTGCGAAGACGTTATTTACGCCCTGACGTGTCATCCGCTCAATACGAGGGATCGAAATTCCCCACCCATTCCCAAACAACGTCTGGTCAAGGTTATGGATGTTGCTGGAATATGTCAGCGCGAGCTGAGGCGTCAATCCGTTCCTCCCAGGCGGAAGATCCAATGGATACGTATATCCCATTGCACCGCTTTTCTGGTCAACATCACTCTGCGACCGAAGAGCGACTGAATACGGGGCATTCGTTTGAATTTGCGGCTCAGGAACAATAGGTCCCCCACCACCCATCAAAGACATCACAGGCGGGCCCACCTTCTCTATGGTCGGTTTTTCTACATCAATCTTCGTGTCAGCCTCGTCGACAGCAGGGAGCTTTTGATCCAACTGTGGTATCTCATCTTTCTTCGTTTCTGCTTCTTTTGCTGCAGGTTGCCGCTCGGCCGGAAGCGCAATATCGTCCTTAAACGAAGGCGTTTCTAGAAGAACCTTTGATGACACATCCCGCTCAGGAGCGATACTCGTTTCTACCGTTTCACGCGTAGGCTCAGCGGCAACGGCCTGCAGAATGGGAGTAAAAAGAAAAAGTAAGGCGAGTAACATGGCCGTACTTTTCAGCATCGTTTGGAAGACTAATTCCCCACCTTCTTTTCTGGCTGACACAGATTTGCGAAAGATATATGTCATATTATGGGCTAGATTAGCAGGCAGCTCTTGAGTTGGCAAAAAAATAAAAATCGCCCCAACGAGGCGATTTTTATTTCCCTCCTCTCTTATTCGTGATCTGCCAAAAACTTCTCCGCATCAAGCGCAGCCATACAACCAGACCCCGCTGCCGTAATCGCTTGGCGATACTTCGCGTCCTGCACATCCCCTGCTGCAAACACGCCTGGAATATTTGTGAGTGATGATCCTGGGACGGTTTTGATATACATTTTTTCATCCATGTCGATCACGCCCTTGAAGAGCTCCGTGTTTGGGACGTGACCAATGGCGGCAAAGACGCCGTCGATTTCCATCTGGCGTTCTTCGCCGGTGACCGTGTCTTTGAGCTTCACTCCTGTGACATGTCCCGCTTCGATCCCAAGGATCTCAGCGACTTCTGAGTTCCAAATCACTTTGATCTTTGGGTTATTCATTGCGCGATCCTGCATGATCTTGGATGCACGGAAGCTGTCGCGGCGATGGACGATTGTCACCTCCGTTGCGAACTTCGTGAGGAAATTCGCTTCTTCCATGGCAGAGTCTCCTCCGCCGACGACAATCACACGCTTGTTCTTGAAGAAGAATCCGTCACACGTTGCGCAGGCTGAGACACCTTTTCCGTAGAGTGCCTTTTCACTTTCAATCCCGATGCGACGAGCTGTTGCGCCGGTTGAAATGATGATCGTTTCGGCTTCGTATTCTTTTCCTTTTGCCGTGAACTTGAATGGACGCGAAGAGAAATCGACCGAGTCGACGCGTTCCGAGACAATCTCCGTCCCAAAACGCTTCGCCTGTTCGCGGAACTTCTGCATCATCTCTGGACCCATGATGCCTTCTGGGAATCCTGGAAAGTTTTCGACGTCTGTTGTCGTCATCAATTGGCCGCCTGGTTCTGGGCCTTCAAAAAGAATCGGCGAGAGGTTGGCGCGCGCAGCATAAATTGCCGCCGTCCATCCGGCAGGGCCTGAACCGATGATCGCGACCTTATGAGACATGTTTCATCACACGCTCCTTGAGCGCGTCCTTCTCCATTGAACCACGGATTTCTTCGGCAACCTGACCGCCTTTGAAAATGATAAAGGTTGGGATCGACATCACGTTGTACTTCATGGCAACGGCACCGTTTTCATCCACGTTCAACTTACCAACTTTGAGTTTGGATTCATCAAATTCACCAGCGAGTTCTTCAACGATCGGTCCCATCACGCGGCACGGCGCGCACCAAGGGGCCCAAAAATCGACCAAAACAGGGGTCGCGGATCCGAGGACATCGGCGTCAAAATTTGCATCAGTAAAGGTATATTCCATAGGCCTCTAGACTACGCCCTATGGCGTTCCGTGACAAGATTGTATGCTGGATCCAGCACCCTTCACCTCCCACCCTTTGCGAGGATCCCATGGCAACTACCAGTCCGTATGATGGTCCGTCGGCTGAGGTCCCCGCCCAAGGGACCGATACTGAGCCGATCTCCTTCGTTCGATCCATCAGGCCACCTGGATTCGTCCCGACAAGTCTTCTTGGTCGGCTAGCCCTCCGAGTCGTGAACCGCGTACGGCACGTCTCTTCCTGGCTGCTGCCGCTTATGGTCGCAACCGTTGGCGGCGTCAGCGCGATCGTCATTTACGTCTTGGCGCATCCCCTGCCGAACGGAGATTCCCGTCGCTTCAAACTCTTTCCACCGTGGAGTGATGAGGTCTGGTTCATTGCTGGATCGTTCTTGGTTGGCGCCGTCATCACATTGGTCCTCGTTGGCCGCCTGAAAAAGCGGACAACCCCCTGAGCTCACTGCTCAGTTTTTCTTCTGCCAAAAAAGACCCCGCAGGGTCTTTTTTGTTATCGCTGGACAACGACTTTCCGTTCTTTGACGTCTTCGTGGTAGACCTCGAGGCGGTCGCCCGGCATGATCTTCACCTTGCCTTTGAACGAGATGCCGCATTCCTGGCCGGCGTGCGCTTCTTTAGCGGTCTGCTTGCCGGTCTGGAGGCTGTCGATAATCCCCTCACCGATCGGGTCTTCGCCGCGCCATACGCGAACCTTTTCTCCAGCTCCTACTTTCCCGTCTGTGATCTTACAACCCACAACCATGCGACCTGGTTCCGTACGGAAGATCGCGACGGCTTCGGCGTTGCCGAGTGGTGTCACAATGATTTCTGGAGGGACCATTGCATTCAATTTTTCGACGACATCATCAAAGAGGTCGTAAATGATCTTGAATTCTTTGATCTCCACGCTCTTGGTGCGGGCGAGTCCAGCAGCCTGTGGCGTTGGGAGGACGTTAAACCCATACACGACAGATGGTGCAGAGTTTTCAGCACGCGTGACGTCACCTTCGTTGATGTTCCCAAGCCCTTTTTGGATGACTTCGACACCGACTTCGTCGTGACGGATCTTTTCGAACATCCCGAGGAGCGCTTCGAGAGAACCCAACACGTCACACTTGAGCACGACGTTGAGCGTCCGCTTCTTTGCCTTCGTTTCATCTGCATCCGCACTCTTTGTGGCCGTAAGCTGGCTCGCGACCTGGTGCGTCGTCTTCATCTTCTTTACTTCGAGGCTCTTGTAATCCTTTGGAACTTCGAGGATATCTCCAACAGCCGGCGCAACTTTAAACCCGAGAATTTTCACCGGAGTGCCTGGCGGTGCTTCGTTCAGCATCGCACCCGTCCAATCGCGCATCGCACGGACACGGCCATAGAACGCGCTCCCGATCCCGAGATAGTCGTTGCGTTTGAGTGTGCCGGTCTGCACAAGTACCGTTGCGACTGGGCCTTCGCCCTTATCGACGTGCGCTTCGATAACCGTCCCTGCCGCGAGGCGCGATGGGTTGGCGACAATCTTATCGGCGTTCACATCTGCGACAAGCAAAATCATGTCGAGGAGTTCGTCGATGCCAACGCCGGTCTTTGCAGAAATTTTGACGAGCGGCACCGTGCCACCCCACGCGTCTGTCGTGACTTTCTGTTCGGCAAGCTGTGCCAACACGCGATCCGGATCGGCTTCAGCCTTATCAATCTTGTTGAGGGCCACGATATACGGCAACTTGGCGGCCAGAATGATGTTGATCGCTTCTTTGGTCTGTGGTTGCACACCATCATCAGCAGCAACGACAAGGATCGCGATGTCTGCAACCTTGGCGCCACGCGAACGCATGACCGTAAAGGCTTCGTGGCCTGGCGTGTCGATAAAGGTCATCTTACGGCCTTTCTTTTCTGCCTGGTACGCACCAATGTGCTGCGTAATCCCACCCGCTTCGCCACCCATAACGTTCGTCGAACGGATCGCGTCGAGTGTCTTCGTCTTTCCGTGGTCAACGTGACCCATGACGACGACGACCGGCGGACGTGGTGAGCTGTCTTCCACTTTTTCGTTATCCAAAATTTCTTTGACGCGGTCCATTGCCTGCACGGTTTCGATGCCGTCATCCGCTTTCTTTTCTTCTGGGATGGCTTTGAACCCAAGTTCTTCGGCGATGATCGAAGCGGTCTCAAAGTCGAGACGTTCGTTCTGTGTCGCCAAAATCCCGGACTTCATGAGCTGCTGGATGACCTTCGTGACAGGCAAATTGAGGACGCCAGCAAAATCGCGCACGATAATCATCGATGGCAACGTGACGTCTTTGAGTGCGATGGGCGAACCGTCTGGGCGTGTCGCTTTGGCGCTCGAAGCGAGGAGTGAATCACGCAACCGTTCACGACGTTCGTTCTCCATCCACTTACGGGCGATCTTTTCTCCCATCACGTCGTCGATCTTGATGGCGCGTGCACCGATATCAAAACCGAGTTCCGGCAATTTCTGCAGGAGTTCGTGTGGGGTGATCCGCAAACGGCGGGCGAGGTCTGAGACGTTCATGCGTCGCATCCTACGGAAAATCGGGCATTCTGTCAATTGTGGGATTGGGCCAAAATCCTGCTTGACGATGATAAAAATCGGGCATATAACGGGTATATTCCCGCCCTTTCACCTTATTAGGAGGAAAGATGCAGATACATCCCACCAATGGGCCGACGCTGCTTCAAGACCTGACAACCACTCCGGAGTACGTCCCGTACTCCGCACAACTCGATTTCAAGACCCAGTCACAAGGCCTCCACCTGCAAGCACTCAACATCCGCCAGAAATTGAATGCGGATGCACGCTTCAAGGAGTACGTAGACAAAAAGATTGGCGTCACTGTGCTATGCCTTGGAAAGATGCCCCGAATTGCGTACCTCTGGACCGATGAGGGCACGTTCCCTTGCATCCTCCATCTCCCGACGACGATCTTCGCCGTCATCCAGTCGCATCACCAGTCGATCTTCGACATGGCCGTAGACCTCACGCCACGCGCGCTGCTCGACAAAGAACGACACGCACTCTCGAAGGAGGTCGATAAGCACGACCGTGAGGACACGACGGCGCATACCCGGCTCCAAAACCGTAAGCTCGAGCTCTGCCGACGGTCAAAGTGGGACGCACACCTGGACGTCGACGAGACGAAACAGAATGAAGAGCTCAAGGAGCTCGAAGCGAAAGCGTATGAGGCTCATCTCATCGCACTCCACACCAAGCAACGGTGGTACCTCCTCGACAACGCCTCCGCGCGACGCATCATGTCCACCGAAGACCGACGCGACGAAAACGATCTTCGTCGCCGACTCTCCGACTCGATGCAGCCTCCTCGCGCTTAACCGCGCACCCCCGCCTCTCATACATGTGCGGGGTTTTCTTTATGTGGACGACCGCAGCTTTTTCCGTCACACTCGGACATATGGAAGGAAAACTTCTCTTGATCGATAAACCTGCTGGCATCACAAGCCACGACGTCGTGGACCGCGTCCGCCGTATCTTTAAGACGCGTCGTGTTGGACATGCTGGAACCCTCGACCCGTTTGCGACGGGGTTATTGATCGTGGGGATTGAGAGTGGGACAAAACAGCTCACCGCGCTCGTTGGCGTTGATAAGACGTATGAGGCGACGGCGAGACTCGGAGCCACGAGTTCGACGTTCGATCCAGAAGGAGAGATTACGGTAGGGGCGTACGGTGTACGCCCGGGTTCATCGGAGGGTTCATCGGAGGGCGCATACCATGCGCCCCTACGGGAGGATATTGAACATGTCTTTGACATGTTCCGTGGGGGGTATGACCAGAAAGCTCCGCTCCACTCTGCCAAGAAAATTGGTGGAAAGAAGCTCTACGAACTCGCACGCAACGGTACGGCGACGGAGGAGATGCGACCAATCAAGCACGTCTCCATCGACGAGCTCGTTGTAACTCGTTACGAATGGCCAGAGCTCGACTTCCGCGTCTCGTCGTCGTCTGGGACGTATATCCGTTCGCTTGCGGACGATATTGGGGAAAAACTTGGATGCGGAGCGTATCTTACGGCGCTCAGACGAACACGGATCGGAACAGCTGACATCAAGGACGCAAAAACACTTGAGGAGCTTGCCGCTTTACAGTTGGGATAAGCTTTTGTAGGCTCGTGCTGGGAGGAGCTCGTGCAAATAACAAGGCAAAGACTTTCGCCAATCTACACGCAAGGAATTTTTTGGAACTTCTCGATCCTGCCTATCGTCATTCTTGGCAGAGATGATGCGTTTCGGATCGAGCATTCTGGAAAACTTATCAAGGGATGCTTCGGACGCGCGGATAGCGACTGGAACTGGAAAACGGGATTCATTGAGCCGTTCGAGTCCAGCGAGCCCATTCAGGGCCAAGGCGGATTCCTTATGGGCATACGCCGTACGGACCTCATCAAACTAACGGACGCTCTTCATGCGATCCAGCGAGATGACGTCGTGGACGCCCTGATGCGATACCTCCCCATCGAGAGCCCGAAGGTGCGCGCCCACGTCGGTACGAGAACTGATCTCGAACTCCGTCAGGCCGAGCTGATCCAGCTGCTCCTTGGAGCCTGCGTTGTTGGCGCAGAAGGGCCGTGCCCCCATCGACTCATGATCGCACAGCACGCCCTAGACGCCCGACAGCCGACATCCTCTCTCGAGAAGGTGTGGGCCGTGCTCTATCGGCTCTGTGAGCTGAGCAAGCGCAACCTCAACGCTCGGGAGTTCTTCCACTCGATGGAGATGAGCCAGGCCTTCGAAGCTGGGGCAAGGTCCTGGAGCGAGCCTGTCCGGTCCCCCGCAGAAGAAGCCGCCTGCCTCGCTCAGGCCGAGAAGCGACTCAAGGAGCTCTGGCTCGACCTCGTTCGCCTATCGTCCTGATAGGCGTTTTTTTACCCCGCGAAACTCGACAGCCAGACCAGTGCCTGATACCCTTTGGATACCGACCTTCATTCATTTTCCCTTCCGGATTTGCGACAGCAGCTTTGGTATCGGTCGGCTATTCCTCGCCTGTTTTTCCCCTGTTTCCAGCTGATTCCCTACGGGGCTACATGACAATCGAAGAAAGCCGCTGTCACCCATCCGGGTTTATTTATGTGGTACGCGCTTATTGGAATTCTGTTGGGCGGTGGGATCGGCTTCATGGCATCGAAGCTCATCGCATCAGCCAAAGGTAAGAAATTAGAGACACTGGTTGCGGACGCTGAGGCACAAGCCAAACAGCGCATCACCGCCGCTGAGAACAAAGAGCAAGAAGTCTTGCTGAAAGCGAAAGACAAAGCCGTAAAGATCCTCGAAGAAGCGCGTCTCGAAGAACGACGTGCCATTGAGGAACTCAAAAAGCAACAAACCTCCCTCGCGGAACGAGAAAACGTGTTTGGATCAAAGCTTCTCGAAATTGAAGATGCACGCAAGCAAATCGAAGTCCGCACCACGAAGCTCGATGAAGACCAAAAACACATCGAAGTACTCAAAGAAGAAGAAACAAAGAAGCTCCAGGAAGTTGCTGGCCTCAGCCGCGACGAAGCGCTGAACCGCATGATGGGGATCATTGAAGAACAGCACCAGGACACTCTCATGTCTCGCGTCCGGAAGCTCGACCAGATGGAAACGGAAGAAATCGAACGGAAAGCCAAGAATATCATTGCCGTTGCGATCCAGCGTCTTGCCTCATCGCAGGTTGTTGAGACGACAACGACCCATGTTGAGCTGCCTTCTGACGAGATGAAAGGCCGTATCATTGGCCGTGAAGGGCGCAATATCAAAGCCATCGAACTCCTCACGGGCTGCGAACTTATCGTTGATGACACACCTGGAATGATCACAATCTCTGGCTTCTCCCCGATCCGTCGTCAGGTTGCCAAGCGCGCGCTCGATAAGTTGGTCGCAGACGGCCGCATCCACCCAGGACGCGTCGAAGAAGCGATCGAGGAAGCGAAGAAAGAACTCGCGCTCGACGTCAAAAAGGCGGGTGAAGATGCGCTCTTCCAGATGGGTATTTCGATGGCTGGCATTGATCCGAAACTTATCCAGATTTTGGGACGTCTCAAGTACCGCACGTCACACGGCCAGAACCAGCTTGTGCACTCGATGGAGGTCGCGAACCTCGCTGTCTTGATGGCGCAAGAACTGAAAGCGGACGTGAACGTCTGCCGCAAGGGCGGACTGTTCCACGATGTTGGGAAAGCTGTCGACCACGACATGCAGGGCGGCCACCCAGAACTCGGCTACCAGATCATGAAGAAGTTCGGATTCCCAGAAGAGATCTGCTACCAATCGATCGGACACCACGAAGACAAACCAAAGACGCTCGAAGCGGTCATCGTCAAAGCGGCGGATGCGATCTCAGGTGCACGCCCAGGAGCTCGCAAAGACGCGCTCGAGTTTTACGTGAAGCGTTTGGAAGAACTTGAAGCTGCCGCGATGTCGTTTGAAGGTGTTGAGAAGGTCTACGCGATCCAGGCTGGCCGTGAAATCCGCGTGTTCGTGAACCCGAAAGCCGTTGATGACTTTGCCGCAACGAAGCTGGCACGCGACATCGCCAACAAGATCGAATCAGAACTCAAACACCCAGGCGAAGTCCGTATCACGCTTATTCGTGAGATGCGGATTACGGAGTACGCGAAGTAGGGATCGGAGAGTAATGATATGAAACAATATAAAATTTTGTTTTTCGGTGATGTCGTTGGTGCACTTGGTCGAGAAGGACTCGTCCAGGCGCTGCCTTCGCTTCGAGAGAAGTATGCGCCAGATCTCGTTGTCGCGAACGTTGAAAACCTTGCGCATGGCGTTGGTGTGACACTCAAAACGCTGAACGAACTCGTGAACGCGGGCGTTGATGCGTTTACGGGTGGGAACCACTCTTGGGATAACCCGCTCGGAGCTCCGCTTTTTGAAGATGAAGAGTGGAGTAAGAAACTTTCCGTCCCAACGAACTTCGGTGCGGCGAAAGGCGGGAAGAACGCGATCCTCATCGAGAAAAACGGCGCAAAGATCCTCATTGCGAATGTGATGGGGCAGCTCTTTACGCATCCAAACACCTCCTCTCCGTTCACGGCACTGGAACGAATTCTCGCGGAGCATGAAGCGGACAAACCGGACGCAATTTTAGTCGATATCCATGCCGAAGCCACGGCGGAAAAGGAGGCGTTTGGGCATTTTGCAGATGGGAAGGTCACCTCTGTCTTTGGGAGCCATACCCACGTCCCAACCAACGACCTCAAGGTCCTTCCAGGTGGTACGGCCTATCTAACGGACCTTGGCCGTTGTGGGGCGTATGACAGCGTCTTGGGATTTGAGAAAACCTCTGCCGTGAAGCGTTTTTTGACTGATTCTAGCGGAAAATACGACATCCTGAAGTCTGGCCGATGTGAGGTAAATGGCGTTGCGTTGACCATCGACCTTGACACGCACCATGCGACAGAGGTAGCTCGGATCAGGGAATTTGTTGATATCTAAGCGCAAAAGGTCTACGCTTCTAGTAAGTCCTTTCTCCAATCCCTTATTCATCACCCATTTTGTATGAACAAAGCAGAACTCGTCTCGCACCTTTCTGAAAAGGTTGGCGTGACAAAGAAACAGGCCGAAGACATGGTGGAGTGCTTCGTCGAGACCGTCATCGACACCCTCCAAAAGGGCAATGAAGTGAACATCGCTGGTTTCGGCGCATTCTCGGCCAAGCAACGCGCAGGCCGCACGGGCGTGAACCCACAGAACCCGTCTGAGAAGATCCAGATCCCGGCCGTGACCGTCCCGAAGTTCAAGGCGGGCAAAGGCCTCAAGGATGCACTTAAGAGCGGTGGCTCGGGAGCGATGGCAGCCCCTGCCCCAAGCGCACCGATGGCAACTGGTTCGACAATGTAACGATCCAAACAAAAACCCCGCCTATACTGGCGGGGTTTTTGTTTGTGCCTTAATCATCTTTGCGAGTTGCTCCGCTTTTGGATGCGGGAACAGGTAATGCTCATCTCCAAACTTCCCGATGAAGAGGATGGAACGTGGGGCAGAAAGCCACTTCTTTGGGAGGAGACCGCTCCAATAGACATCCTTTTCTTCTCCCGTGCCCGGTACCTTGATCGTCACTTTTGCGGTCTTGTCTGCTTTAAGTTTTGGAGTTGCGATATCTGTAATCAATTGTTGAGAACTGTAGAGGAGATAAAATGAGCCGAACTTAAAGCGTTTTTCCGTGAGCGTCACTGTCTTTACGACCGAGGAGAGCGCGGCGAGTCCAACGACTCCGCACACCGCAGCACCGACAAGCGGGTTATTTCCGCCGGGTTGGCCGCGAAGCACGGGGATGAGAATTCCGACGGCTGCACCAAGTGCAATGAACCCGATAATCAAACCTAAGATCGAGTAGGCACGATCCTGAAAGATAACCTTGCTTGTATCTGCCATAGGGAATTACTTTTCTTCGACAAAACTCTGGATCTCTTCCATGATGTCCTGGAGTTTTACGAGCTTCGCATCTGTTTCCGAGCGGAGTTTCCATTCGATCGAATCTTCTTTGAGGGTCTTTTCTGAAACAAGGATGCGGAGTGGGAGACCGATCAGGTCTGCGTCCGCAAGTTTCTCGCCGGTAGAGGCAGAACGGTCATCCCAAAGCACATCGATCCCCTGTTTTGTGAGGTCAGCGTGGAGCCCTTCAATGATTTCGCTGATCTTTGATTGGACCTCTGCGTCTTTGGACGAAAGACCGACGAGATGGACCTGCATCGGCGCGACAGATTTTGGCCAGACCATCCCGCGGCTATCATGATGGACTTCGACGATGGATCCAACGAGACGTGTCGTCCCGATGCCGTAGCAGCCCATAAGGACACGCTTCTGTTCGCCATTCTCATCCGTAAAATTGAAGTCGAACGCATCGGAATACTTGGTCCCAAGATCAAAGATGTTTCCGACTTCGGCGCCCTTCATCTGCGCGAGTGTCCCGTTGCATTTTGGACAGCTGTCGCCCACCTTGAGGGTCGCGACTTCCGTGTTTTGCCCAAACTCGCAGTTCGGACACGCGATCAACGTGTCTTCACCGGCATCCGTGAGCGCCTGGAACTCATGCGACATGTTCTGCGTAAAGATCCCGCCACTGGCCTGGACGACTTTTACGTTCAACCCACAGCGTTTGTACGCAATAACATATGCTTCGAGCACCTGGTTGTAATAGGTGGTGAGGTCTTCTTGTGTCGCATGGAAGCTGTACATGTCCTTCATGCGGAACTCGCGGCCTCGCAGCACACCGCTCTTGGCACGGAGTTCATCGCGGAACTTCGTGTTGATCTGGTACATCGCAAACGGGAGGTCCTTGTAGGAACGCGCGAACTTCTGCGCAAGTGGCGTCGCGACTTCTTCGTGCGAGCAGCCAAGTGCGTATTCTTTCCCGGTCTGCGAGTTGAGCTTGAAGAGAATGTCGACACCTTCCCAACGGTTGGTGGTCGTCCAATATTCCTTTGGCTGCAGTGAGGGAAGGAAGACTTCCATCCCGTTCACACGGTTCATTTCTTCGCGAACGATCTGCTCGACCTTTCGGAGCGTGGCGAGCCCAAGCGGGAGCCATGAGTACACGCCGGCCATTTCTTGGTCTACAAATCCAGCCTGTTGCAGGAGCCGCGCGTTGGCGGATTCCGCATCTGCGGGCACGTTTTTTGTGGTCTTGGTGAAGAGTCGCGACATGCGCATATGCTCGGAAGCTTAGCGGAAGACCCATGGGACGTCGAGGGTGCGGCATGTTATCATTTCTCCACTATGGCCCAATGGCAAAAACTACTGCGTTCACTGGGATTCACCGAGAGTGAAGCCAACATATACCTGGTCTCACTTGAGATGGGACCCTCCCCTGTCCAGGATATCGCCAAAAAAGCGAAGGTCTCACGTGTGACGACCTACGCCGCAATCGAGTCACTCATCAAGAATGGGTTGATGAGCAGCGTGCAAAAAGGGAAGAAAAACCTGTACGCGGCAGAGTCGCCTGACCGCTTGCTTCACTTTGTATCTGGCCGCATCAAGACGATGGAAGCAACACTCAAAGAAGTCGAATCATCGGTCCAGGATCTTAAGTTGCTGCAACGCGGTGACAAACCGGTCGTAAAACTGTTTGAAGGAGAAGGCGCCCTCAAAGCACTCCAAGAGGATATGCTGAAGACCCCACCTGCTGCGACGTATGAAGAATTCGGGAACATCGATGAAATTGAGCGGGCATATGACCGGCAACAGCACCTCAATCCGTTCCATGATGAATTCGCAAAAATCAAACAGGATATCCGGCTGGTTTACCTGTCTAAGCACAAACCAGGATCAAATGAACCAAAATCCGGAAAGACCCAGAATGTAAAAGGGATTAGCCTTCCACCAGAGAAATATGACTTTGGCGGTGATGTGATCGTGTACGGCAATAAAATCGCGCTTTCCACATTCCGCGGCAAACAGATCTCTGTTATCGTCGAAAGTGAAGAACTCGCAAAAACGATGCGCGCGATGTTCCAGTACATGTGGTCCCATCACGACAAGAAATAAAAAAAGGCACCCGGATAGCCTTTTGATGAGCCACTGCGGGTGCGAGATGTGCGTGAGGTGTTTTGTTGTAATCGCGAGCCCCGTAGTGGACTGCGATGGAATCCGATTCGACCATCCGTCTGAGCGAGCGCCTACATCAGGTGCTGGATGATCGTCTGTTTGAAGCTGGAACAACTGATGCCGAAGTTTCCGCCCATGTGATCCGCCTTCTTCTCTTGAGAAGGAGGGCAACCGAGGGTCGTGCATTCGTTCCCGACACATCCACCATTACAGTCCTTCGAGGTGACTTCTTGGGGAAGCATCACCAGGTACTTCGCGCGTACAACCGGACGTGTCTTTTTTGTGGGAACGATGACCTTCAATCCGTCCTCCGTTTGTTGGTGTTTCTGAGAGGTCTTGGCGGTTTCGCCTATCCTCTCAGGCACCCCCGACCGCTCATTGATGCGTCGCCAAACTACCATAAATCGCAGTTTTTGTCAATCCTGGGACTTACTTCTGCGATCGGCGGAGACGACAGGCAGGGGGTAAAAGTACGAAAAGGAAACACATAACGCTATTTTTTCCCATAAAAAAGGCCTCTTTCAACATAGTCTTCATTTTTGTATACCTCCCTCTTGACAAAATTTCCGTTTTGGTCTAGCTTGTCATTATAGAAATCGATCGTCCCAGAAGGGGGAGAAGATATAAAACGCCTCGGGGAATCCCGAGGCGTTTTATATATGCCGTATATTAGTGTTTTTTGGAGCTACGCTTTTTGAAGGTCGCCGCATCAACATCTACCTTGGGGGTCGGGTGGTCATGGGATACCGGGTTCGCCTCAGCTCCTGCTTGTGCCAGCGCCAATATCTCACGCATCGCAAGGGCGAGAGAGGCGTTTTCGATCAAGATCCCGGACACCTCTTTGCCAAACGAGACGATCTGCACTTTATCACCGTACGTATCAATTTCGATGGGAGCCGAATAATCTTCTGGACGCACCCACACGCGGTTTACCCCACGGGCCTTATCGATGCGGGCGTCATGGTTTGCGTGCTCGTCATCGACGGTCAGTGCGGTCACCTTCATCCCCGCCTCTGTTTGACGCTGTAAATAGTTACTGAACCATGTCCCAAACAGATCGCGATAATCGCGGGCGCGGGCCGTACGGATGAACGTCAACTTAGACGCTCCGCTGGAAATCTTGTCTTCATAGAGCTCACGAAGGCCTTCTTTTCCCTCAAAAAAGCGGACGGTAGGGCGCTCTGTCGAGAGGTTATATTTGGTCTTTAACTCAGGGAGCGCCGCTTCGAGGTCAGAGGCCACTTGGCCTGCTTGAGCAGCGTGTGCTTTTGCGATCGCAACCAAAGAATCTGGAGATTCAGGGAAAAACTGGAACTTCCCTCGCATCTCTTTTTGCAAGGCAAGCTTCCGTTCGGTTAACCGTTCGAGGGTCTTATAGAGGAGACCTCGCTTCATCGGTGAGAGGCGGGAAAGCAACTCCCCGGCACCTTGTGGGCCATATTCAAGCAATGCAGCGTAAACGCGTGCTTCGTCCTGGCTCAACCCTGCATTCATCAATGTCTTTTCGTTCATACCACACAGCATACCCTATTTTCGGCTCCGTGTCAACAAATTGTAAATCTATCGTGACAGTATTTTTTGTCTACAGTTGTCTATATTTCGGCTAATTTTAGCTATTTTATACTAGTACTTATTTTTTGTATCATACACTCTTGACAAAATCTTTTGTTTGTGGTAGCTTGTTTGTGTTGGACGTTTCACCTCATCGTTCCCCGCCCTCTCCCGATCAAGTGCGTCGTGAGAGGATGGGGAATGGATGAACATAGATGGTGCGCAGCCATCGAATACGCCCCTCCGCTCTGTAAGCGATCCACGCATCCTACAGTCTCTCTCGCATGCGAGATGATACGACTGTCGTAAGACGTGGGTCTGGTCCGCCTCGTGTGGAACAGAATGTAAGGAAATGGCTAGACAGGTATGTTAAACGCCCTCCATGGCTACCTGTTTCGTCCAGTACGAACAGAAACGGGTCCTCGAAATCGGTCGAGGAAAACGTCTGCACCGGCTGACTGCGCGCTTTTTTCTCGATCCGTCTCCGCTGAAGCCCCATCGCTTTGGCGTTCGTGACGGATCCTCCTTCGAACCGGCCAGTTCTGCACGACGTGGCTCACGCGCCGTGAATTGGTCGGTTCAAAGGAGGAATTGGTTCCTCACTGTTCGATCTGGACCCCACAAGTTAGGAGACTCACCATGAGCAACGACACGACCGTTTTGGCTCGAGGTTGCGCACTATCCTTACTCGAACTGGGTTTGGGGATGTCTCAAGGATGACGCCAAGGTGGAGTGCCAGAGCTCGTCCGTACAGTCTGCTGCGTTCATGCTCGTCGATTCCGGGCGCGCTCGCCGGAACATGGGGGACGAGCTGCGGCACCGGCATCCCGTTGCCCTGATCAGGGCACGGAACCTCGAGTGCGCGAATCGCCGGTGCAGAAAGGAGGGATGCTGCGCGAAGCGCGTCGTCGAGCTCGCCGATAGCCGTCGTGTAGTTGTAGATAGACCGTACGTTTATTACGACCATGCGAAGATTCGGATGGTGCTCGCGAAAGACTCCATCGACTGGACCACGCGTATCGAGGACCGCCGCAAGGGCCATCCCAAGATACTTCAACGTTAATGGAGAAGAATGGCCAGTCTTTGATACTCGAGCCAGAGCACGAAGTCCCAAGGCAAGTGCATAGTGATGCCATGTAGCATTCGGCTGTGGCTCAAGAAAAATGTACGCGCCCGTGCGGCAGCACTCCGCCAGCAGTTCTCGTAGCGACTCTTGAAGGCGAAGGCTCTCCGTGCCAGACGGAGAACCAAAGGATAGGATTAGGGCAGCGTACGCGGTGCCTACCAACGAACCGCCCACCAGCGAATTCAGCGGCGCCCGATAGTTCGAGTCCTGGAGCATGGTTCGCGCAGCGTCGACCGAGCCGTGAATTGCCTCGGCCGCATCGAGCTCTGACCTTCGAAGCGCCTCCAAAGCATAGTAGGTCGAGAACAGGCTCACAGCTGCTCCCTGCCGCTCACCCCATCCCCGCTGCGCGACGTCGTATCGATTCCTCAGTTCCGTGGCGATTGAGACAACGCTAGGGTCGCTGGCGCCGAGGCCACAGGCGCGGAGTCCGAGGATCGCGAAAGATAGGAAACGTGTAACGTCTCCTCTTTGCTTGCGATGATCGATCACCGCCTTACGCAAGAATCCTACGGCCGGGTCGTCGCTCGCAAGTGGTCGTCCAGTCACGGACAGCACCATTGCGGCTTCAGCCGTGTTGACGATGCTCGATTGGCCTAGCGGCGGCGGATTGATTTCGAGCGGCCATCCCCCATCCATAGCACGCCGCCCCAGCAGGTAGTCTGCCGATGCCGCGAGGGCTGTAGACGTGTCCGGGTGCGCCCGCGGAGTCACGATGTTTCGCTCGCCTCAGCACCATCGACCACCACTCCTGCGGCAACGAGCGCCGGTATTATCTTGTTGCGTACGATGGGCGATAGCTTCGGTTGTGCGTGCGGTGTGACTTGGCCGCCCGGTTGGTACCAGATGAGGTCGCGAATCTCGTCAGACGCCCTTGGCGTTCCCACCAAAGTTCCGCGATAGAGGCGAATGTTGACGCGTTTTCCGTGCACCCCTGCTGGGCCGCCGGCAATGTCGTCAAATTCGCCGAAGAATGCGAGGGAAGCATCTTCCAGGTACACTTCAGGCCCCAGCTCTTCGGCGACTTCGCGTCGCAAGCAGGCGATGTCGTCCTCCCCGTTTTCGCGAATGCCGCCCGGCAGAATGAGGTCCTCATATGCATGAGGACGGCAGAGTAGCAGACGTCCGTCCCGGACCGTCGCGAGCCCCACCTTGTCGAACATGGCGGACTTGTTGCCGTTCTCGAATGTCATAGGATGAGGCTAGTATCCTCTACTTCGCGGCTGCCGTCAAAGGGAGCCGTTGTCTGCTGGCGGGACGCGGCATAGCGACCTCGTCGTCCATCACGCGCGGAAGAATGGGCCCGCCGGCACCCAGCCGGCCAGGGACTCCGAGGCTCCGGAGACTTCCACGCCTAGATCGACAGCGCTGTCTACGTGCGCCGGACGAAGGACCACCTCTCCGCCAGCGTCGAGCCTCGCGCCGCCGCGCCGGACGCGCTCTTGATGTCGCTCGTCCCTGACGATGCGGCGGCGCGCGCCTCGATCACGTCGAACCTCTCCTTGGAGGCCCAGTCCCGGAAGACCTTGACGCCGCAATCGGCACCCTCACTTCACGTCTGCGCACCACGGGAGCGCGCACATTCCGCGGCATTTAAGATGGCCTAGAGACAGGTGTTCAGGTAATGTCCCGAGCATGAACCGGCGACAGACCTCTACACTCTTGGTTCTACAAGAGCTGGGCATCACCAGCAACATGGATGCATTTGATGAGCGCCTCAGCGTCCAAAAAAGCATCTACCTCGCGCAGGCGGCCGGGGTTGAGCTCGGTCACTACTTCAGTTGGTATCTACGCGGGCCCTACGCTCCGAGCGTCGCCCAGGATGTCTTTGACGCAATTCAGAACGATGATCATCGCAGTTCGCTGGAGGGTTGGGAGCTTGATCCGGCGTCCCGCGCGAAGCTCGCAACGATACGTCTTCACTTCGGTCCCCCAGCATCCTTGACGCAGGGTCGCTGGCTTGAGTTGCTCGCGTCGATCCACTTTCTGATCGCGCGAAACCAAGTCAAGACGCAGGATCCTGTCGCACTGAGATCACTTCTGGCAAGGCACGGCAAAACCTATACTGCCGACCAAGTCGCGAGCGCCATTAGCGTCCTTCATGCCGCAAACCTCATTGCACGGGCAGCGTAATGCCTCAGCGGGTTGTGACCGACGCAATCCACGGTACGATCGAGCTTACCGATGATGAATGGCGCGTCGTCGACACGCCCTCGTTTCAGCGACTGCGTCATCTCAAGCAGCTCCAGATGGCGCATCTGACGTACCCAAACGCCACGCACACGAGATTTGCCCACAGTCTCGGGGTGTTCTCGGTGATGAGCAACGTGCTTCGCGTTGCGAAAGAAAAGCTCAATATCTCAGCGGGAAAGGTGGCCGAACTGCGCCTGGCTGCGCTCCTTCACGACATCGGCCACTATCCATATAGCCACCTAATGGAGAAGATCGACAAGGTCCAACTCACCGAGGAATTTGTGTCGAGCGCTCGTGAGCGCAAGAAGAGTATTGACCTCACCGCTGCCCCCTACCCAAAGCATGAACGGCTCGGTGAACTGATTGTCACAACGCGGCAGGACCTGCTAGACGCGCTTGGCGGCGCGGAGCGCGCTCGAAAAATTGCCGACCTCTTCACGCGCAGTAGCGCTGCGGATCCGCAACTGAGCAAATTGATCCACAGCTCGTTGGATATGGATCGGTTCGACTTCCTCCTCCGCGACGCTAACGCGACCGGTGTCCCCTATGGGAATGTCGATCTCCACTATCTACTAAGCAATCTCATGGTGAGTCCAAGCGGAATGCTCGGATTCTCTCATAAGGCAATGTCGGCCGCCGAACAGTTCCTGTTCGCCCGCTTCTTCATGTACAAGGTAGTCTACTTCCACAAGACAACATATGGCCTTGAGGAGGCCTGCAGACAATTGCTTCGTCGCTGTCGCGATTCGAGCTTATATGGGGTACCAAGTTCAGGTGCGACGATAGAGGATTGGGTCAAGGCGGACACGTTCCTTGGCTTCTCCGATGGGTGGGTTGACGACGTGGTGCGCAGGGCACAGGAGGACGGCAATCCCGTCATCGCCGGACTCGCCAAGTGCATTGTTCGACGCCAGCCGCCTACATTGATCAGAGAAGTTTGTGAATTGAAGGATCGTTCTGTCGCCGGCGCAGCAGAACACTGTCGGAATTTTCTGAGTCGATGCAGAGACAGGCTCGAGAAGCTCGCCTCAGATCTTGGCATCGACCAGCGATTCTTCCTGGTAGTCGGTCCCGTTCCGGTAAGTCTTGAAGATCGCGGGTCCATTCACACAAGTGCTGGGGCGAAGCAAATCGAGGAAGAGGAAAAGGACGAGCTCGTGAAGATATTCAGCAGAGGTGCGGATGAGCCAATCTCCCTCGTGGACATCCCAACGAGCATCGCTCACGTAGCTGCAAACTACGTGCATCAGTTTGCTCGACTCTACCTTGTCACTGACGATGCAGCCATCGCGGAACGCGCTCGCACGACCGTCGGCGAATGGGACAAGAGTTAGGGCGTGGTGCGGTCGTACTTCGAGCGGTGTTCAGGTTGTGACGACGACCTTACACGCCGAGCCATTTTTCATACGACGCAAGATTGTGCTCGAAGAGATCGGCGACATCGGCGTCGGGTTGCCTCGTCCACCGTAGACGCCCGCGAAAATACAACGCTGAGCGGCGCTTAACCGCCTTCATGTAGGGAACCGAGTCGATGATGCTCCAGCCCGAGAAGTGGGAGCGAAGCTCATCGCGATAGCTAGCCCCACCAACCGCCAAGAAATGCAGGTCCCGTCCGCAGCGGTCCTGGAGCCGTGCAACCGCGTCTATTGCTTTGATCCCACGGTCTCGGTTTCCGAGCCCGGTCTGGAACTCTTTGGCAACAATGGTTACCTCAGAGTGATCGTGGAGGAGTTCTGTCCAGAACTCCCAGTCCCTTGCGGCGATAGCGTGCAGATAGACTGCGCTCGTGATGCCCGCGGCGCTCCATTCGGACGCGCAGATGAGCGACCGCTTCCGATTGAACAGATGCTCAGGGCGAGGGTCTTCCAAATAGAATGAGTAGTTGGGCGGAACGCCAAATTCGAACGCGAGTGAGGCCAGCAATCTAGAGCTCTCGTACTTCCTTCTCCACCGCCAATAGGTCTCCAGCGGGGCGTCCTTTCCCACCCCCAGCAAGACGATCTTGCTTGTGCGCGGGAGTCCGTACGTGAGACGCAAGTCGTCCTTGGTTGCAGCGCGTGGGCGGTATTCAGCGCCGCCGCCACGCATCAAGGATTTCAACGGGATCGCTGCCCAGTCTGCGGCGACGATCCGTCGAAAGGGAGCCTGGATCACCGGGATGTAGCGGGGAGGTGGAGCCGCCTTCGCATTTCCCTTCAACGGCCCCAAATTTCGCGCGCCGAATCCGCTCACTTCCCAAAAGGCTCGAGCAAATTCTGCGGGCTTCTTTAGACACACCAGCTGGCAGTCGGAGGCACACGTCGAACACCCGTCCATACAGGACCAAGCAGGTGCTTTTCTTGTGTAGCCGCCGCAATCCTGCCGAAGTGGGCATGGGACACAGCCAAGGCTCACGATGTCCCGATCGAGGCGAAGCATCTCGAGCCTGAGCTTGCGCTGGGCAGTCACTTCAACGCTCCCAAATCGAGGGCTACCATGCCCGCCTCATCCTCAATGGCTGCGACCCGCACAATGACGGGGCCCTGATGTGCCGCATAGCGCTCGCGTAGCCGGCGAGTGTCGCTCTCGTCGATCTCCGCAACCAGAATATCGCCAAAGTAAAAACGAACAGTATCGTCGGCAAACATGTCGGGCGTCCACAGTTCGGCGCCGCATTCGGTCGGACCGAGAAGGGAGCCGACGATCTGCTCGACTGTCTCCGGACTACACCCATAGAATATGTCGGGAACCATAGCTTCGGCGAAGCGAGCGTCGCGCCGCCGTAGCGCATGATCATTCCGTCGACGAAGGAAATCCTCGCCCATAGTGTCTACTCCTTCCAAGCGGGGGCGTAGTGGAGACGCCGCCCATCCTTGCGCTTCCGCACAAGTCGAAGATCGAAGAGCGCCGCAAGCCGATTGCTCCACGCCGTCAATCCAATTTGCTGCGCGTTGCTGGAGAGGTCTGCGGCGGTAGCCGTCCCTAGCTCGACAACGCGTTCGAGGACGAGCTCTCGCGGAACCAGGCGGACGACCTGCCGGTACCAGGCGAGGCTGTGGCGATCGTCGAGGGCGTCGGCGAGGTGGTTGCACAGTTTGTCCACATCGTCGTCGGGTGCCGTCGTCGATTCTCCCCCCGCGATACTTGTTAACCCCTTCCGGATCCCTGAGTGATCTTGAAATGCGTTTAGCGTTACCGGGGAACCAGGAAGAGTCTTAGAACCCCCTACCCCCACAGAACGGACGAGGACTTCGAGAAGGGCGGCGGCGAGACCGGGAACTTCGAGGTGAGCCTCGAGCTCCGCGGCGTCGACTTCCACGCGTTTGCCGGCGTGCGCAAGCGCGACGCGAAGGGCGAGGTCCATAGAGTTCAAGACGCGCTGAACCAGGGCCATGGTGGAGATGGCTTCAGGTTCTGCTTTGGTGAATTAGATTCTGGGTCTCGGAGCACCGCGCGATGCTTCGAGACTCACGGCATGGGCGAGGACGAACGCGTGAACGAGCGGTCGGACACTGCGCTCGT
>JBDSJN010000007.1:0-3900 GCA_039917355.1 Patescibacteria group bacterium
GACCATCGTTGTGTCGGCATCAACGGGAAGAACTCTGAGATGCATGCCGCGATGGGCTTGTGCAACCTGCCGCGGGTTGAAAAACTAATTTCCGATCGGCGCGACCAATTTCTGCGGTATCACGAATTGATAGACGACAGGAACGTTGTACTGCCGAAGCCTCCAACGGCAGACTTTAAGCACAACTATTCCTACTGCCCGATTATTCTACCGTCGGAAGGGGCACTTCAAAGCACGATGGCTCATCTTGAGTCGTCGGGCGTGGTAGCGCGACGCTACTTCTATCCTTCGCTGAATCGCCTCCCTTATCTCTCGACCACACAATCGTGTCCCATTTCTGAGGACATCGCTAATCGCATTATGTGTCTGCCGATGTCGGAGGATGTCACGCCCGCTCTCCAGCAACGAATCGCGACCTTAATTCTCGAATCGATCGCGGAAGCCCAACTCGTGGCTCAACTATGACGACGGGCGTAGATCGCGTCTTTCTCGTCCCCAGCGGATACAATTTCCGAGCTGTGCTGGCTTTTTGTCGCGCACTCCGGAAAGCGGGCTTGTCACCCGCCATTCTCGCCTGCACAGCTGCCGATCCCATTTTCCGTACGCGGTATTCGGGTGACGTTGTCTTCACCCGAGCTGACAAAACCCTTCGAGTTGCCGATTTCTCCGCGGCGACGGCTGCCGCGCTTGCACGCACCCGCGCAAAGCGATGCGTTTTGGCGCCGACCGCTGAATATCTCGTGCGTTGGGCTCTGCAGAACCGTCAAGCCTTGGAGATCGCTGGATGCGACCTTCCGTTGCCCGACGAGTCCGCGTACTTCTGCGTCACCGAAAAGGCCGCTTTTGCACAGCTCTGCAAGTCGCAGGGCCTGCCCATCCCAAACGAGCTGCCAATCGCGTCGGAAGCGAATCTGCCCTGCGTCGCCAAGCCCAGATGGAATGTTTCGCCAAGCGGCCGCTCTCTTTCTCCCCGCCTGTTGCGCACAAAGTCTGATCTGGCCGCATTTGCCGTCGAGGAACGCATTGAAGATTTTTTCATCCAGGAATGGGTCGAGGGCACCAGTTTCTACCTGCTTTTCCATCTTCCGAAGAATGGTCCGGCAGTGATCTCTTCCCAGCAGAACATAGCTCAACAATTCGGCGGAAAGTCGATTGTGCTAGCTCGTTCTGCAACCCTGCATTTGGGACCAGAAGCCGCAAAATGGGAACGCGCGCTGCGTACGGCTCGATTCCACGGCTTGGTGATGGTTGAGGTGCGCCAACGAGGGGACGAATACGTCCTGATCGAAGCCAATCCGCGGCTGTGGGGTCCGCTCCAGCTCTGCGTGGACGCCTGCCCAAGACTGCTCATGAGCTACATCGCTGAGTTCAGCGAAGTGCTAAGCCCGCTCGCAAAAAAAGGGTTCCAGGATCGCGCAGCGACCTACACCTGGATAGGAGGCGTTGGTACTGGCATGGTCGACTGGCATCAGGCACGTCCTTCGTTCCCACGACTATCATTATGGCGGCACCTCTACGCCGATGTGTATTTTCAACGCGATTCATGGAGACAGTTTTTCCACGAGCTGTCGCGCTCGCCCAAAGCGGTCGCTCAAACTGTGCCCGACCGATCGACGCTAGTTCCCGCTGCTTAACATGGCCAAAAAAAGATTGCTGCCCAACACGCTCCCGCTGCGCGCTAGTTCCTCAGAGGTCGCCGCGTACCAAACTCTCGCTGCTGCTTGGCACGATCTACCCATTCCCTCGGGAGAAATTCTTGCGAATGCTTCACTGTTCCTGACCCGTTCATCAACGGCCCACCTGCTGTTCCTTGATGACTTATATCGACGAATCCTGAGCACTCCCGGCCAGATCTTTGAATTTGGAGTTCGGTGGGGACGAAACCTGGCTGCGTTTCACACGCTCCGGACAATCTACGAGCCGTTTAATACTGCACGTCATATTGTCGGCTTCGATACTTTCGAAGGCTTCCCCAACGTCGCACCGAAAGATGGCAAGCATCCGACCGTTCACGAAGGCGCTTTGAGTGTGGCCAAGAATCACGAGGACCGACTCGCACTGATACTTGAAGCTCACCAAAACTTGGGGCCACGCGGTCATCTCAAACGCTTCGACCTGGTCAAAGGCGACGTCACCAAAACTCTTCCGCGGCATCTCCGATCGCATCCTGAAGCGATTGTGGCTCTAGCTTACTTCGACATGGATCTATACAAGCCGACTCGCGCTTGTTTAAAAGCTCTTCGAGCCAGGCTCACTAAGGGGAGTGTGCTCGTCTTCGATCAATTGGGCCTGCCAGAGTTTCCCGGAGAGACCAGTGCCGTCCTTGACGAACTCGGCGCAGCGAACCTCAGGCTCCAGCGTGACCCACGCGGTGCACATCAGGCTTTCGTAGTACTCGAATGAGCGCGCTACTCGATCAATCAAGGACGGACCTCGCCGCTCGACTTCACGAGCTGTATCAGGACTCGTCCAAGCACTCCGTCTATCAAAGCGTACCGACGTTTGTCGCACGTGCACTCGGATACCAAGAGGAGATTCATTCACTCTGGCGTAGCGATGCGCCCCGCTTCGCATACTTGGCCGACCGGCTGAATCTCCCGCCAGGTGCACGCCTCGCTGACATCGGGGCCAACACCGGCTTCTTCAGTTTGAATTTTGCCCATGTTCGGCCGGACCTGTTGATCACCGCCTACGAAATGAATCCGCGTCACGCCGAATTCATTCGCTTAACTGCGGCGGCTTTCGCGCCCGAATGCATCGAAGTCCTCACTCAATCGTGTGATCTGGCGGGGTTGAATCGACTCCCTCTCTTTGACGCCGTGCTCCTGCTGAACGTGGTGCATCATGCCGGTTTCGATTTCGACGCGGATGTCCCAGATAACAACGAAGCGTTTACCGACTACGCGATCGGCTATCTCGCAAAACTCCGGGCCCACAGTCGCCAACTTGTGTTCCAAGTAGGATCAAATCGCGGGGGCGACAAAGCCCGGCCCCTGTTTCATCGCGACGACGATGTCGCGAGGCTAAATTGGTTGTCCAAAGTGCTCGGCCTGGCTGGCTGGAAAATATCCCACCTTGGCTACGCTCACTTGTCCGAGTCCGAAACAATTGTTTTCCGCGATGCACCGCCGTCGGTTCTCGCTGCTGCTAGTGACGGCGTCGCCAATACATCCACTCTCGTAGATTTCTTTAGGTCCGCGCACCTCGACCGCTTTCCCGGTGAGTTTCATCGGCGGCCACTCGTAATCGCGTCCGCAATCGAGGCCCCCACTCCATGACCGATCCTGCAAATATTGATCACCGCTCGATGCCTCTCGTGAGCATATGCGTGATCACTTACCGCCATGCGAAATATATCGCGCAATGCATTGAGGCGATGCTGGCTCAACGAGCTCCGTTTCCGTTTGAAATTATAATTGGTGACGACGACTCAGACGACGGCACGCGAGAAATTTGTCAGGCACTTGTCGCCGCTCATCCGGAACGCATTCGTCTCCTTCTGCACAGTCGCAAGGATGTGACGTACGTGGACGGTCGGCCCCGCGGCACGCATAATTTTGTAGCCACGTTGGCGGTCGCGCGAGGCGAGTTCGTCGCAATCTGCGAGGGCGATGATTATTGGACGGACCCGGACAAGCTTGCGATGCAAGTGAACTACCTGCGGGCGAACGAAGACTGCGTCGGTTGCTTCCATGAAGCCTCCATCGTGGACGCGGTTGGGACCGAGTTGCAGCCGGAGCTCTATAAGGCGCATGTCGAACCCTCAAACCGTCAGGAGAAGTACGATCGCGGTGAATGCTTGATAAAACTGATGAGTCGGTACGCCACCTGTTCCCTGATGTTTCGTCGCGTCGCGTGCCAGAATCTTCCGGCGTGGTATCTCAGTCGCTCGAATGATTT
>JBDSJN010000008.1:0-1753 GCA_039917355.1 Patescibacteria group bacterium
GCACGGCTTCCGTCTGCGCATGCGCACGCGCGCGGGTCGCGCGATCCTCGGTGCACGTCGCCGCAAGGGCCGCACCGAGCTCTCCGCTTAGCACTGCTACGGCCTGGTAGAACCGTGCTGTCGAAGCCGAACCGCGTGGTTCGTGCTGAGGACTTCCGCGCAACGATGCGCAGAGGAAACCGCTTATCGACCGAGCACGCCGTCATCTACCTCGCCCCTCGCCCCTCGCAACCAGCACGGTTCGGTTTTGTCGTCGCGAAGACCGTCGGCGGATCTGTAACGCGCAACCTGCTTCGGCGCCGGTTCCGAGCCATTGGACACGAACTCGTCGGCCGAGGATTTACCGCAACCGATGTTGTCGTCCGAGCGTTACCAGGGAGCGACAAGCTGAGTTGGACTAGCCTGCAGCAAGAAATCTCCACGGCAATTCAGAAGGGCGCGAAATGAAGCGGGCTGTGCAGTTTGTTTGGCTGCTTCCACGCAACATCTGTGTCGCAATTCTCCGGTTGTATCGGGCCGTGATTTCTCCCCTCTACGGTGACGTTTGCCGGTACTACCCGTCGTGCTCTTCGTATGCGATGCAGTCGATCCAGCACTATGGAGTTATTCGCGGCATCTGGATGGGTGGCCGACGCCTCGCGCGCTGCCACCCGTGGGCAGAGGGTGGCATAGATGATGTCCCGGTTCGAGCGCACGAGCACGTTGCGATTACCGGTTTTGGATTTGTCGTTACACCTGGCCACGGAAAGGGCTGACCGAAGAGCATGAACCCTATTGATCTGATTCTTTGGCCCATCAAGTGGGCGATTGAAGGAATCCTTGTCGCCTTCCATTGGCTCTTCACGAACCTCGGGCTTGAACCCAACGCGGGGCTGACGTGGGTGCTTTCCATCGTGGGTCTCACGGTAATCGTGCGCGCGGCACTCATCCCCATTTTCGTCCGTCAGATCAAAAGCCAGCGCCGAATGATGGAAGTCGCTCCGCAGCTCAAGAAGATCCAAGACAAGTACAAGGGTAAGAAGGATCAGTTCTCTCGCGAGGCCATGTCGCGCGAGACGATGGCCCTCTACAAGCGCACCGGTACGAACCCCCTGAGCTCGTGCCTGCCGCTGTTGCTCCAGATGCCGATCTTCTTTGGACTCTTCTCGGTGCTCAACGGCGCGCAGCACGTCAACAAAGACGGGTCACACAATGCCGGCGTTTTCTGGCTAGACCAGTCACTGTCCACCTCGTTTGGTACGTCGTCGCTGTTCGACATCGCGCCGCTACACCTCGCAATCAGCACAGCCGAAGGCAACGTTGCTGTCATTGTGATCGCGGCCGTGATGGTCGTTGTAATGACCGCGTCGCAGTTCATCACACAACTGCAGATCATGTCGAAGAACCAGTCGCCCGAAGTCAAGGCGAGTCCGATGTACCGTCAACAGCGAATCCTGCTCTACTTGCTGCCCCTCGTGTTCGCGTTCTCCGGGTTCACCTTTGCGATCGGCGTGATGTTCTACTGGTTGGCCTCGAACCTATGGACGATGGGTCAACAGTTCATCGTTATTCGCAACATGCCGACTCCCGGCTCCGAAGCGGCGTTTGCCCGCGAGGCCCGCCTGGCGCGCAAGAACCAGCGCCGCGGCATTACTGGTTCCGACGAGATTCAGCTCTCCAACACCATCGCCGAGGAGCCGAAGAAGCCCCAACGCCAACAGCCAGTCAACAAAAACCGCTCGAAGAAGAAGTCGGGCGGTAACAGAAAGTGAGC
>JBDSJN010000009.1:0-1649 GCA_039917355.1 Patescibacteria group bacterium
GGTTTGAGGTGAGGTTGAGCCCGCAATCGGCGTGCAGCCCCAAGCTGCACGTCTGTGAGTCTTCGGACGTCGCTAACAATTTAGGACAATCGCCTCCTGGAAGCGGAGGCCAATATGAGTATCAAGAAAATGCACCCGACCGCGATCGGGTGTAGCAAAATAGCAAGCACTTGTCGCGGCGGGTGATTTTGTTCGTTAGGCAGTACGTGATACGTCTCGCCACAGAAACGGACGCGATTCCAGTTGCACGGGTTCATGTGCGTAGTTGGCAGGCAATCTACCGCAGCCACTTTCCAGACGGATACCTAGACAATCTCAGCGTTGAGCAAAGGGCAGCAACCTGGAGGCGCATCCTTACCGATCCAAGCCAAATGATAGCGGTGTACGAACTACCGTCAGGGATCGTCGGTTTCGCTTGCATTGGACCGTCCCGTGACGCGGACGCAACATTAAAAACAGGTGAGCTCTCCTCAATCTATCTGGATCCCAACGTATGGAGACAAGGCATCGGCACATTGTTGATTCGCTGGGCGATGGCAGCTGCGGTTTCCCGAAGTTGGGACAAGATGACGTTGTGGGTCCTCAAGGTCAACGCTCAAGCGCGGACGTTCTATGAACAGTCGGGGTGGCTCGCGGATGGTGTCACGAAGTCAGAACCATTTGGTGGCGGCACGATGGAAGAGATGAGATACGAGTGGTGTGCTGCCTAACATCTATATGGCTCTCCGTGTCAAGTAGCGCGCACTCCGGGTGTTGATCGGTTGGAATGACGACAGACTGGAGGCTGGAGACCGGAGGCTTTAGGAACAATGTGGCGCCAAACATCGATCGAGGGTCGATCCTCACGGGAGCAGTGGTCAGGACTCAGGCGATAGCGTGGCAAGGAGATGCGGCAATGCAGGCCGGGAGTAACTTAGTGTCGCGACGAACGAGAACGCCAGAATAGATGAGAGCCGCGTTTCCGATCATTTCATTACGGAATGTCGATCTCCCGACGAGGGCTTGTCCGCATGAGCAGGATGCTCAAGCTTCCTCGGCTGGCTTCAGGCCAAATACCTTGGCGTCGAGGCAGCGTTTGAGGGCCTGGCGTGCGCGGAACATCAGCAGCTTTACCGCGCCTTCGCTACGTTTGAAACGCGTTGCGATTTCGGCCAGGCGTAGTTTGCCTTGATAACGCAGATCCAAAGCCTGTCGGGCACTTTGGCCCAACGATTCAATGCACAGTGGCAAGTGCGAGACTACCTCTTCGTAACTCTGCTCGTTGGTGGAAACCATTTCCTCCATTTCCAGGCAGAGCTCCGTCCAAGCCACTTCTTTACGCCGGCGAAGTTTGCGGACGTGCTCGCGCAACAGATTACGGGCGATGCCGATCAGCCAGGGACGAAGAATTATCTTGTGAGAGAGCTTGGCCCGGCCCAAATAGAGCCGAAGAAATACCTCCTGGCAAAGATCCTCGGCGTCGGTGGAATCGGGCAGGCGGGCACGTAAGTAACCAAAAATCGCCCGCTGGTGTGTCTCGATGATGGTCGAAAAAGCCGCTCGATCGCCGCGGCGCGCGACTCGAAGCAACCGCTGTTCTTCTGTCGGAGGCGTCGCTTTGGCCTTATCGCGACGGAACATTCCGCCGCGCCAGATGGTTTCCGAAGGGG
>JBDSJN010000010.1:0-1643 GCA_039917355.1 Patescibacteria group bacterium
GCTATATCCGGAGTAGCCCGTGTCGATTGTGAACGAATGAGTTTTTCCGAAGAACTCCGCCGAGACGTGTGGAGTTCCGATTCGATAGTTAATGGGAAACGCCTTGCCGGCAAAGCTATCTGCGGACTTGAGAAATAGCAGTTCTCCACGGTCGAAGTCAATTTGCAGAACACGCCCGGCTAGAAAGTCCATGCCGATGACTCCGTAGATCGGATGTCCAGAAACCTGCCGAATCTGTTCGAAATCAAATCCCGCCACGCGTTTGACACCCTTGAGCGGGAAATTGGCGAACGAGGCATCGGGACGGGCATACAACTGCAGATCCATTTTTCCACCAGGCGTATCTGCTGAAGCGGACTTTTTGGGTTTGCCCAATGGCAACGAAGTATCGAATATGCTGATGGTGGCTCCCGTGTCGAGGACGAACTGGTAGTCCTGATTTTTGAAATGTACAGGCAAGAGAATGACGTCACCGCCTTTGGCGATATTAAATCGAGCGACGATTTCCGGGCGGCCCGTTTGCGCTGCTGTTGCATCGGTCTCAGACAAATGCGAGCCCACGCCGCCTTGGGGTTGCGTTGTCGGGCTCTTGCAACTTGTCGCAAGGATAGCAAGTGCGGCGAACCACAGCTTCGAGCGAGACTGTGCCATAACGGTAAGCGATGGATTTCATCTACGTGGGACGGGAGGCTTCCGTGCGAGATGATAGCATACCCCTCTTCGGACCAGGGAGATCATTTTGGGCCGAGTTAATCCAAGGCATTTCCTTATCGACCAATGTTCTGAACGGATTTCCTACTCCAATCAGATCCCACAATGGAGCGCGCTTTCTACACCAGCTAAGTCCACATTGCCATGGCCATAAGTTGCAAGAAATTCCAAAAAGCCTTTAATGGCGCACCGCTGCGCCGCGTTCAATTTGGAAAATCGCGTTCGCTCCGCGTTGCCCCACGCATCCAACGCGTAAACGGTCGAGTCGACCGTAAAAGAGTCCGAAGTTCTGTAATTATTCAGCACCCAGATCAAATACGCAGGGAGAAAAGCAACAAGGGCACAAGCGGAAAAAAAGGATAGTGCAGCCGGATTTTCTTCAACGGTTTTGTCCGTCACAGATCTCCAGTTGGTATAGGAGACGAAGCACATGACTTCGTCTTCGCTGTAACTATCGTGCCTCAATAGGGGAGCGGCGGGTGGCATGTGTGTATCACCAAACGCACTCGCAATTGCGTTAATCACCGCAATTCTGGCGACGCACTCCTGCTCTAACATTTCGCGTTCTGTGCTACCGTCAGACATGTTGCAGCCCCTTTTCGTGCATTCACTGCTGCCTCGAGAGAACTGAAGATTCCTGATACACTTATTTCTCTTTACGGATAGCTGGGACAGGACTTGGAACAGAAGGGAACGGAGGAAACAAAGAAGTTCTCTCTGTTTTCTCCGTTCGCTGATCTCCATCGTCCCCACTTCTCCTCATAAAAAACCGTGTCACTACATACGGCAAACAATTGCCAGACTAATTGAATATCGACTGATGTTCTGCGGGAATGGGAATATCGACCATTTTGACGCAAGTTGGTCAAGCAGCCTAGGAGCTCGCGCGGCGGTGGCGAAGAGGGCGTAGATGGCCAAGAACCAGTTTTGCT
>JBDSJN010000011.1:0-1679 GCA_039917355.1 Patescibacteria group bacterium
CGGCGAAAGAAAACATTTGGCGATTAGTACTCAGCCTTTTAGCGATCATGGACGAGCTCGCCTCGACCCTTTATCAGGGAAACATCCGCGCCGCGCATACGTCACGAGCTGAGAAGCGAGAAGTCTGGGGCGCCCTTACATTCGGGTATAAGTTTTCAGAAAGCGACGAGTCCGACTTGGGCTCCAAACGACGGCGGTATGAGATCGACCCCGTCGCCGCCGACTGGGTCCGGAAGATCTTCCAATGGTTTACGCGTGACGGCATTTCCGTCAATGAAATCTTAAGACGGCTCCTCGGTACCCCAGGAGTTCCTGTGCCTCCATGGACTCGCACTGGAACTTGGAGCCGCCCCGTTTTATCGCGAGTGTTGCGAAACCAGCGTTATCGAGGTGACTGGTCTTATGGCTGGTTTGATCGCACCTGGAACACAGCCAAAGACTGCGTCAAAATTCGTAAACGCTCAGAACCGTTGCAACGGATCCAACACGAAGAATTGCGAATCATTGATGAACAACTTTGGCAAGAAACTGAGGTTGCGCTTGAGGGGAATAAAGGAGATCGTGGGCGCAAAACTTCAGACGGGAAAAGGCAGCCGACCACTTTTCTGCTTTCCGGACTTCTGTACTGCAAGGAGCATAATCAGCTTTTGTACCGCTCCGGGGAAAAAGGGGAAGATTACTTCCGTTGTCCGAATTGCATTGGCGTCGATGCTGAAAAGCGTCCCGTGTTCACCTTTTGTGATGGTCAATTGGCATTGAACTGCCTTTTGAAGGCCTTGCAAGAAAAGATTCTCGGCGACGATTGCTTGGTCCAGCAAATCATATCTGCTTGCCGCTTGGCTGCCGAAGGTCAATCGCGCCCGGGAGATGCTGAGTTGGAAGTCCATCACGCGGCTGTCCGAAAACTCACCCGTAGCATTGATCTCCTTGTCGACAACCCTGGTGATTCGAAGGAAGATCAAAGAGAGTCCAGCGACCGCCTGAAACGATTGAGGGCCGAGCGCAATAAGCATGGAGCGCAGCTGGAAAAAATCCGCAAGCAAATGACTAGTCCCGCGACGGTACCTACGGCTGAGCAGGTGAAATCGCACCTACAAGACTTGTCCGCAACAATGCAGCGAGTCATTAATGACCCGAACCTAGACTTAGATGGACTCTCTGCGGCGCGTAAGATAATTCGTCGGTTTACGGGCGGAAAGGTGCTCATCAGTCAGGCCGGAGAAAGAAAGCAGCATCACGGTTGGTTGCTGGCCGAATTTGAAAATGACTTCATTAAGCTTTGCGCCGATGAACTTGGCGGTGGAGACCTAAATTGCAGTAGCGGTAATACTCGCGTTGTGGTGGAGATCCGCCGCCCTGATGCGAACGCTGAACTTGGTAAAACCGTCGTCGAGATGCGCGATCAAGAACATCTCACTTATGAGGAAATCTCCCACCGACTCAACACGACACGTAATCGCGTGTCCCGGCTCTACTACAAATACGCGCCGGCCGACGCCCCTGGCCGCACGCGGGCCAATGGCAAACAGTTTCGCTGTCAGTCAGAGCGACCACTGCCAGAACGAATTGCAGATGAAGCGATGGCGCTATTAGATCAGGGACTACTATGCAACGAAGTTTGCGAACAACTTGGAATTAGCAAAGAGACTTTGACTGCAGCAACGAAGTATTGGTACCAG
>JBDSJN010000012.1:0-3463 GCA_039917355.1 Patescibacteria group bacterium
GCTTGGCTCTTTCACGTTTACGAATTTTTGCATCGTAACCTTTGAAATTCCGGCCTTGGCCGCGAGCGCACGTATCGTCCCCACGCCGCAGGAGGACGCCCTTGCCATCAAAAATCTGCCAAAGGTCATAGTGCCGCAAATCATAACTAACGACATTGACACGAATTGAGACAATTTATATTTCCTTTAAGATTTTACTTGACTGTACCGATATGTGACATAACAATGGTCAACACTGACCCAGAGTGAACTATGAGCATGATGATTGGAGTTTTGGTGGACCCGAAGACGCACGCGAAGGCGAAGAAGTACGCGCGTGCCGAGTACCGCAGCATGTCAGCCTTTGCGCGTAAAGCGCTCGACGAATACCTAGAAAAACTCGACCGGGGGGACTCGTCCACTAGCGCCGGTACCACGCGACGTGAGGACAAGGAAGGCGTTGCATCAGGCCATGAGGGCGCTGGGCAACCTCCTCACAGTGCGCGAAAGAAATAGGACCGTCCATTAGGAAGTTGACCGGCATTTGTAATCGGGAAAACAGTCCAGCATGAAACTCTCACAAATCAAAATCGGAAACCGGCACCGGAAGGACATGGGCGATATCGCCGCCCTTGCCGAGAGCATCAAGTCGGTTGGCCTGCTGCACCCCATCGTGCTGAATGGCGATGACGAGTTGATCGTTGGGCGTCGGCGGTTTGAAGCAGTGAAGCATTTGGGGTGGTCGGACGTGTCCGTGTCCGTCGCCAAGACGTTCGATGACGTTCACATCGCGTTGCTCGCCGAGCGCGACGAAAACACCTGCCGCAAAGACTTCACGCCTTCGGAAGCGGTGTCGATGGCGACGGCGCTGCAGCCGTTGGAAAAGAAAGCTGCACAACAGCGGCAAGCCAAGGCCGGACCTTCAAATGGCCGAGGGGTGAAATCGACCGGTGTGGAAAAGTTTTCCGAAGCGGTCGCGGGCCGCTCTGCTGACAAGATCGCCGAATCCGTCGGCATGTCTCGCCCCACACTCGCCAAGGCAACCGCTGTCGTCGAAGCCGCGGAAGTAGACCCCGAACACTACGAAGACATCGCGAAGGACATGGACGCGGACGGCAAGGTGGACGCGGCGCACAAGAAGCTGCTCGACCGTGCCGCGAAGTTTCCAATCCCCGTCGGCCCCACACCAAAACAAATCGCGCAGAACTCGCCCGCCGTGCGCGGGAGCGTGTCCCGATGAACGACCGACCAACGGCAGAGGCGGGGGCCGTAGTTCCGCCGTGTCGAGTCTGCCACTTGAACAAAGACGTGATCTGTTACCCCGACGATCACTCGCAAACGATTTGCCCGGAGTGCTGTGGCAAAACCGAACACCCGGACGGCGAGACGACGCATCGATTTGTATACGTCCGTGGCGAGTGTGACTGGCAATGCACCTACTGCGGCGTCTCAAGAAGCTGCACTGACTGGGAGCCTGATTTCGATGAATAACCCATCCCCCACCCCAGCGACACCGTGCAGCAGTTATCGACCGACTGTGAAACATGGCGGCAAATGTCTCGTCTGCGGTATGTATCCAGAGGCACACACGGGCGTCTCCCCCACCCCGGCAACTGACAACCCGGCCCGGTGTCTTTTCCGCACCTGCCGCACTCTCGATGAGATCGAATTGATCATGGAATTCGAGGACGAATTCGAGATCAGTATTTCAGACGACGACGCGGAGAGGATCAAGACTCTGAAGGACGTGGTTGATTATGTTCACGGGAGAGTGTCCGCGTGATCATCGGATTTACCGGAACACGTAAGAGCATGACAGAGGCGCAACGGGACGCCATGGCTCAGTTCATCTATGAATGGACTCCGAAGTTTACGCTTGCCGTCCACGGCGGCGCACCAGGAGCGGATACTTCATTTGATGCGTTTTGTGCTGGCATTGGAATTCGACGCAGGTTGTATCCGGCGAGCAAGTCATCGTCTAAATCTTCCACCGCCGAAGAGAAAATGCCAGTCGAGTATCCACTGGATCGCAATAAGAAAATCGCAAGGGACTGCGACATCATGCTGGCCGCACCGTTCGAGGATCAGGAAATCATCCGTTCCGGAACATGGTCGACGGTGCGGTACTCGCGCAAGGCGGGGAAGCCGATCTACATCATCCAGCGGAACGGTCAAATCCGATTAGACGGGACAGGAGCGATACTGACATGACAAATGATCGACTGGAAGAGATTCGGTTCATGCACGCGAAGTCCACCAAGGGCAAATGGTGGAGCGAAAAAGACCGCGTCGAGATTCACTCGTATCCTGGCGAACAAGTTTTCGTTTCTGTTCCTGAATGCCAGACGATGGGCGTCACTGATTTCACCATGAATGTGGGTGGCGAATACAACGGATGGGATTGGATATTCGCGTCCAAGTCGCACGACGAGTATTTGCCGGAACTTCTCAAAGAGGTCGATCGACTCGGCGAGATCATTGGCAAAACCGCTGACGGCGTTCTGCTCTGTGATGCCGAAAAACTCTACTGCCCGAAATGCGCGAGCGAATGTCGTCAAGGGCCGGGCTGGGTTTCTTGTGACGAATGTCCGAACCCAGACGATGGGAACTATCCGCACGAAGGGCCGCTGCCGTTGTTTGATTCGAGTTGCTTCGCGATTCAAGAGAACGCTCGCAACGCGATTGCCAAAGTGAAAGGCGGAACCCATGAATAATCCATCCCCCATCCCTTCGGTGGCGCCGATGAGCGAGGATCGCCAAGTTGAGTCCGAAAGTTGTTGCCTGATAAACATCACGCAGCACCCCGAACGACCGGAGCATCGCATCGAAGCTGATCCACGTGAGATCATTTGGCTTCTCCGCGAGCTCCGCCGCCTGCGGGAGAGCGAGAAGGCGAAGGATGCGGCGATAGAGGACGCATTCGTCGAAGGTTTTTTTGCATCAGGCGAAGGGTTCAATGGCGAATACCCGCCGCCGTCGCCTGATGCAATTCGTCGTAACCTTGCCAGACCTTACATCGCCGCCGCCCTCGCCCCTGCGAAATCCGAGGTGTCGAAATGATGTACCCCAAACCGAACGAAGCGGAGTTTGACGAGACAAGCCCTCTGTCGCGGTTGTTCCAAGAGCACCTGTCCGCAATGACGGGCGAAGGGCTGCACGCGAAGTCGGATATCGCATGGCAACTCGCGGCGCGCGACCTTGAGATTCTGAGGCTGCGGGAGAGCGAGCGGGCGTTCCTCTCTCTGGCGGAAGAACAGGCGGAATGGTCGCAACGCACGTTCGGGACGGACGCAGAACGCGGTCCGACCGGCCCGCTTGAACATCTTGCTGAGGAGGCGTGCGAAGCGATCCAGAACCCGTCAGACGTGACGGAATACGCGGATTGCCTTTTGCTCGTGCTCGACGCCGCCCGTCGTGCCAGATTCTGTGCGTCGGCCTTGTTGGCCGCAGCGTGCGAGAAGCTGGCCGTCAACAAACAGAGAAC
>JBDSJN010000013.1:0-1677 GCA_039917355.1 Patescibacteria group bacterium
ATCCTTAGAATCCGCCTCTGAGTTAGATTGCTTTAGGGCGAAAGCGAATAGGTTATCCTGATTTTGCAGGGTATTGGATGCTGTTACCTTTCTGGATCCATCTTCAGGATCAACAAGATGAAGTTGATAATTGTGCGCATCAGCCTCAACGTTCAATCGTCGGTCCTTGATTAGGCTTCCTTCCGGAACGAGACGTATGAACAAGCGGTCGAACCTGGAGATTATATGGTGGAGGCGGACTGCTTGATACGTGAATGCCAATTTTTCGGAGAAGGCATCGTCCTCGAAAGGTATCTTGAGCAGTTCGTCGACTTTTTCTGCGCCACTCAGAATGCTTACTTTTACGTCGTAATCGTGATGGAGATACTTGCCCTCCAGGTCCTGTAAGCGGGGCACGTTTTTTAACGGTATCGTGAAGGGATCATTGTCTCCCGGTTTAAGGTCAAAATCTTTAGAGAAGACAGTCTCTGCCGCGAGTGGGGGCATATCGGAATTGGGACCCCCTATCGCCTCGGTTCGCACTTGAGTGACTCGAAGAGCGGCGCAGTTTGGATTCGCCAGTTTCAACTCCAGCGTTAGACCTTGACCGGTGTACTGGAATCGGCTTCCGCCTGGAGCAAGGACTACGGATTGTTGCAGTTCATGCGCAACTTGGCTGACAAGTTTCGGAATGTCCTGCACATCGAAGATACGCTTCGCGTAGGACTGGTCAGTGAATTGCTTGATTACCTCTACGCCATCAACTCCTGAATTTTGCTGATATACTATAATGAGTTTTGCGTGCTTTTCCTGAAATGTGTCCTTGAGTGCGCCTAGCCTTGTTGACAACTCAGATTGTTGCCTCTGCCACTTGTCCTGGTTTCCGTGAAGTGGGTTGTAGAAGAAATCGGAAAATATTAAAACATAATTGGTTAGGGCGAGTTCCGCCGGGAAGGAGCGCAACTCTGCCTCGACATCCGAAACGAGGTTAATATAGTCCGTGTCGTTGCTTCGCTCTTTTTTAGGGGGGACGACAATACCTGCCCTTACTTTCTCGAGCAACGCTTGGCGGTTTTCTGCGGAGATAGTTGTCTGAGGCTGGGTCCCAGGCATGACTTCCGGTCGATCGATGAAGCGTTTAACGGTCAGTGTATCTGAAAATTCAAGAAGATCATTTGATGCAAGTGCTTGGCTGAGAAAATTCAACATCAGTTCTCTAAGAGTTTGTCCTTGCCTTTGCTCGCTCATGCTGCCCGAGGCGTCAAAATAAACGAGGATGTTTTTTCGGCAGGTTGGCTGTGCTCCATCCTCTGCTCTTGCCGCGAGGATAGGAGGTGCGAGAAGAATGAGGAGGAGAAAGGTTCCGCTGCGCATTGGGGTGCCAATAGTTCAAGAAGTTTGCCAGCAGGGTAAAATCGGTAAGCCACTGTAAAACAAAGGCTTAGAGATTAGTGCGGTGAAAGAAGTGGGAAGATTTTTGCACACTGTGCAGAGTTCGGCCTCCTTCAGCATTAGGATTCTGCGTGACTCTCGCGATCGTGTTAGCTGAACTAGGGTAGAGTCGACGGTGGGCGGGGGGGACTGGAGACTAGTATAATCGCGTCCATGAGGAACGCGATGAAGCTGACGGATGCTGAGCATACAGAACAGAGAGAGAGAGACTAGGTGCCACGTCCGTGGATAAGCCCTCATTCTCTT
>JBDSJN010000014.1:0-191882 GCA_039917355.1 Patescibacteria group bacterium
CGCCACGTCGTTCGCGAACGACGTGGCACGCCGCTCCTCACTGCGAGAGATGCGTTGCTTCGTCGGACTTGTGAACGGGGTGATGGTAGCAATTGATGGGGATGTTGTCGAGGGTCGGGGGCTTCACAATATGGCGGTTTTTTGCTATCCTCGAGGCCATGCTGGTGTTTGCGCATCGTGGTTACCATGACCGGAAGATGACGGAAAATACGCTTGAGGCATTCAAGCGTGCGGTTGAGGTTAAGGCGGACGGGATTGAGTTTGACCTGCGTGTTTCGCGCGATGGTGAACTCGTTGCGATCCATGATGAAAATCTCCATCGCGTTGCGGGTGATGCGCGGCGTGTGCGCGACCTTACGATGCAGGAGCTGCAGGATGTGGTGTTGCGTGGGTCTGGCCACATCCCGACGTTGAATGACATTACGGCCGCAATCCCCTCGCCCTTCATGTTGGACATGGAGATAAAGGATAGCGACGCACTTCCACCGCTCATCGCAAAACTCAAGACGAGCTCGGCGCTTCGTGAGCGGACGATGGTGTCGTCGTTTGTGCTTGAGGACCTCATCCAGGTCAAACAAGCTGTTCCGGAGGTCCGGACGATTTCATTGAACCGGAACTGGCCGTTGTTGTTTCGAGGCAAGGCTTTTTGGTTGCGACTGAAGTCTGCCGAGATCCATGCGGTTGGGTTCCCTTCGAACGTTTTGAATGCACGGCGCATCAGTTGGCTCCATCGGCAGGGCTGGAAAGTTGCGGCATGGGACCTCCAACCACTCAAACGGGAGGCGCGTCGGCTTGGCCGCCTTCGTCCGGATATCGCTATCGCGTACAAGGTAGAGTCCTGCGCTTGACGCATCGACCAAAATCGACTACACTCGCCTCCCGTTCAAACAGGTGTTTGGACGTGTTCTTTCCCTCACGGAGGTTGTTCCGGATGAAAAACGAAGATTCGAACATACGAACGATCAAGATGTCGCCCGAAGAGCTCATCGTCACGTGCGTCAACGAGGATGTGCGAGCATGCCGGATCGCCGCAGTGGGATTTTTGCCCAAGGGCGAGGTCAAACTGAGCACGATTCACAAGAACGTGGGCCAGCTTAGTAGAACGGAGTCGTATCATCTCCCCTGCATCCAGTCGGCGGATTTCCAATCCGTGGTCTGCGCTGGGCGCCTCACGTTTTTCGAGGCTTCGCCCCACGTGTGGGAGTTCCCGTATCTTCCGAGCGTGATCGACACGCTGACGAGGCTCAAGCCACCTCTCTCCAGAACGGATTCACGGGACCTGTTCCTGGCGATGCCCACGCTGTCTGAACCGGTCGATCAGTTCGTGATCGATCCTGGCCAAAACAATCGTATCGCTCGGCTCACCTCTCCTGGTACGCCGTCAGTGATGTCGATCCGCGTCGTGCGTGACCTCGACATCCTGATTGGCATCCGCCGTGACGCGCGACAGCTTGGAACGGAGATCGTCACCCATCCGCTTTCGACGGCGACGATCGAGCAGATCAAGAACCCGGACAGCTGGCAGTGCATCGCCATCCCGTCGTTCGTGATCGAACGCCTTTCCCGGCCGCACGTAACCACGGCGTCCCCCGGATTCCCGCGCATGAATTTCATCGTGTCTGTCGGGGATGGAATGGAGCGGGGCCTCGCGCTCATCCAAGAATCCCCCAAGCGGTATCACCAGCGATGGGGCGAGCCAACCGCCACGAACGCCACGACGATCGGTCTCCTCTCCGGTTCCACTGACCGAATCGCGAGCTATGCGTCGACGGCAGATGCGCTGACCGTGACGATCGGTCCACCCAGCGAGACGAACCGTCTCCATCGGGACTACCTGTCCAACTGACAACTCCTGCCCGTCCTGAAGGGGCTCGCCCTGCATCGAATGGTACAGGGTTTTTTTATTGCCCGAAAGCGTGTTCGAGGGTACCGTATTGCCATGTCAAAACGCTTGTCTGGAACTGTCCTCCTCATCGACGCCAATGCGCTCATCCATCGCGCGTGGCACGCCTTGCCTCCGCTCACTGCACCAGACGGTCGCGTCGTGAATGCTGTGTATGGCTTCGCTTCCGTTCTCATGAACATTGTTGCTCGCGAACGTCCGACGTATCTCGTCGTGTGTTGGGATACGCCAGAACCGACGTATCGTCACGAAGCGAATAAGGAGTACAAAGCCGGTCGCTTGGAACAGCCGGATGAATTTTATAACCAGTTCCCATGGGTCAAAGAGGTTGTCGAAGTGTTTGGTGGGACGAACGTCGAGCTTCCAGGCTACGAAGCGGATGACTTGCTTGGGACGTTTGCGACGGAGTTCGCGAAAGTGGGTGTTGAAGTGACACTTCTCACTAGCGATAAAGACGTGTGGCAACTCATTGCACCCCATGTCCGCGTCATGGCATTTAAGAAGGGCGTGACGGATACAGTGATTTACGATGAAAAGACGTTGAAGGAAGTCACCGGACTTACCGCCGACCAGATGGTCGATTTCAAAGCGCTTCGTGGTGATGCGTCAGACAATTTGAAAGGTGTTCCGGGTGTTGGCGAAAAGACAGCGACGGATTTACTTCTCGCCTACAAGAATCTTGAAGCTGTTTTTAAAGCCGCGCATGATCCAAAATCCAAACTCTCCCCTTCTGTACGCCAAAAACTTGTTGATGGTGAGAAGAGTGGACGTGAAACATTACATCTCGTGCAGCTCATGTTGGATGCGCCAGTCAAAGAAAAACTTGAAGACCTCGCACGTCGCGAAGTGAATCAGGAAGATTTGAAACGCCTCTTTTCCTCTTTTGGGTTCAAGACACTGCTTGCGCGTGCTATTGGGAAGACGAGTGGAGAAGCAGCATTGAGCCCTATCAAGAACACGGTTGTGAATGCGAAGATGAAGAAGGCGCCTCGCACAACGGTCCTTGTCCCAACAGTCACGAGCGACGCGACGCATGTGTTGAAGCCGACGGCGGACGATATCGACCGTCTTGTCGAAGCGGCGAAAGAAGAAGGAATGGTCATCGCGCGTCCAGCAGACGTCGCGCAAACGTCATTGTTTGCAGAAGCGCCTGGCCTCGCGCTTGGGACGAAGAAATTTTCGGTGCTCATCCCCTCCTCCATGCTTCAAGGAGCTGCGATGAAAAAGATCGCGTCACTCTTGAAGGATGAAAAGATCAAAAAGAACGGGCATGGCATCAAAGTGTTGTGTCACTGGGCTGTTGCGCACGACATCGAGCTCCAAGGGATTGGGACAGACGTGGAAATCGTGGCAGGACTCGTCTCGGCTGGAGAAGGGAAACAAGATCTCGTGTCCCTTGCCGCTGGAAATCTCGGGATCGTCTTCGCAGACGGTGATGACCGGTTGCTCGCGGAGGTTGATGCGATCCGTATCCTCGCGTTGAAGTTTGAAGAAGAACTCAAGGCGCAAAACCTCCTTCCCATTTGGGAACGGTTCGAACAGCCACTCATCCCTGTCCTCACACGGATGGAAGAACACGGGATCATGATCAACCGTCCGTACTTCAAGGAGCTGACGGAACGGTTCCGCTCAGAAAAAGCGCGGCTTGAGAAAGAGATGGAGAAGCTCGCGGGTGAACCATTCAACCCAGGATCGCCGCAACAGCTTGGGCGTGTTCTCTTTGATGTCTTGAAACTTCCGATCAAGGGAATCAAGCGCGGGAAGACCGGAATTTCAACGGCCGCATCAGAACTCGAGAAACTCGAAGGTGCGCATCCGATCGTCGAAAAGATTACAGAGTATCGTGAGGTCGCAAAATTGCTTTCGACGTACGTTGAATCAACGCCAGCGCTTGCGGATAGCGAAGGCCGTATTCACACGACGTACAACCAACTCGGTGCCGCAACGGGACGCATGTCATCGACGAACCCGAACTTGCAGAACATCCCAATCCGCACAGAGCTCGGTCGCGAGATCCGTCGTGGGTTTGTGGCGGCGAAGGGGTATCGTCTTGTTTCGTGCGATTATTCACAGATTGAGCTGCGTGTCATTGCTGCACTCGCAAAAGATAAGAAGATGCTTGAGGCGTTCCATCAGAATGTCGACATTCATACAGCGACAGCGGCAGCCATTTGGCACGTTGATCTTGATGAAGTGACGAAAGACCAGCGCCGCGCCGCAAAGGCGATCAACTTCGGAATTATCTACGGACAAGGACCGGTCGGTCTGTCGAAAACAGCGGGCGTTTCGTTTGATGAAGCAAAGCAATTCATTGCGGAGTACTTCCATGTCTATTCTGGCGTTCGCGAATACCTTGACCAGACAAAAGTGCTTGCGCGAGCGCAGGGCTATGTTGAAACTCTGTTCGGCCGTCGCCGTCCAACGCCAGATATCAACTCACCGATGCCACAATTCCGCGCTGCGGCTGAACGGATGGCGATCAATATGCCGGTCCAAGGGACGGCGGCAGACTTAATGAAGATTGGGATGATCGAAGTCGACGCAAAACTTCCAAAGATTTCTCCTGGCAGCCGTCTTCTTCTCCAAGTCCACGATGAATTGGTGCTCGAAGTCCCGGAGGATGAAGTTGAGAAGGTTGCAGCAGCCGTCCAAGACATTATGCAGACGGTAGAAAAGATTGGAGTACCGATTGTGGTGGATGCAAAGGAAGGAAAGAATTGGGAAGAGATGAAAAAAACGGCCTGAGAGGGCCGTTTGAGTTTGGAACGTCAGCGGATCTGGAGTGTTTCCGCGCCGTAGACGATTCCCTTGGGGCGGATTTCGACACGCGCGGTTTCCGCGGCTTCGATATGGCCAGCGACAAACCCGCGGATATGGTCGCCGCCCACGTTGTAGTGGTTGAGAAGATCGAGGACCTTGTCAGTATCTTCTCCTGAAACATAAATGGCGAAGCCAGCGCCCATATTGAATTTGGCGTAGGCGACTTTGTCCGACATACTCAATCCCTTCTGGAGGAAGTCAAAGATCTGCTTTTGCGGAGGAAGCTTCTCGATCACGTATGCGAACGGTCTTCGCGGACGCATCAGTTTTCGCCAGCCGTGACCCGTGATGTTCACGGCATAGTGGATGTCCACTTTTGCGTATTCGCACGCCTCGATAAAGCGTGAGTAGATCGGGGTCGGTTGCAGGAGGTGCTCGCCGTAGGTCCGTCCGTCTGGAAGACGTGTGTGATAGCCGTTGTGGGCAGCTGTTGTCAGCGAATCTGCCAGGTTGCGTGCATCTGTCAGCCCGTTTGCATGGATACCAGTGCTTTCAAGTAGGATGATGGAGTCCCCCGGTTCAATGCGTTCCTGGATGCGATAGCTCTTATCTCGGATGACGCCCATCGCAGAACCGCTCAGGACGACGGTTCCTGGCATGACGATGTCTTTGAGCGCGGGGGTTTCTCCCCCACCCCACGCGCATCTCGCGAGGTCGCATCCTCGTTTCCAGCCGCGTATGAGGGAATCAGCACGAGCTTTGTTGGAGAACCACTCGGACGCGCCAGCTGCGACATGCATCTGAAGCGAGATCGGCTGTGCGCCAAGCGTCACCATATCGTTCACGATCATCGCGACGGTATCTTGGCCGACGCATTCGTAGTTCGGTTGATCTTCGAAGTATTTATCCGCGACGATGTTTTTTGTACCAAGCCCCTCCTCGACATGCGCGAGGTATCCCCATGGTGTCTCGATGAGGTACGCACTCTCCCCACGACTTTCTTCCACCTCTGTGTAGCCAAAGCGTTTGAGGTGGTGGGAAGTCTCACGTGCACTTGTTTGTGCCGCGATCTTGAACGGATCCAAGAGCGAATAATCAACACCTTTCGTATCATCCATGACGGACTCCTTTTTTCGATGTGCGTCCGCAGCTTACGGACGATTGCGTGCGCGGTCAACTCGCGCTAGGCTTGTGGCATGATCATCGTGTGCTCTGGACCAGACACATATCGCGCGCGCGAAAAGGCGCGAGAGTTGGCGCAGGCGTTTCGCGAGAAACATGATCCGCAAGGACTCGCGATGGAAACGGTTGATGGTTCGGAAGGGCTTCCCATTTTGCTCTCACGACTCGCGGGCGGTTCCCTCTTTTCTAAAAAGAAATTGATCCGCGCGGATGGGTGTCTTGAGAAGATGAAGATTGCGGATGTGCGGACGCTCGCGGCAAAACTCGCAGCGGATAAGGATGCAACAATCATCCTCACGGTCGAGGAAGAATCGCCGAATGAGAAGACGCTTGATGCGTTGAAAGCCGCTCCCCTATTCAACTATCCCTTTGTCGCACAGATGGGTTCATCATTTCGTGATTGGACGAGAGCGCGCGCAAAAACGCTTGGCGTTGATGAGAAAACGGCAGACCTTGTCGCTTCTGCAAACGAAGGTGATTCATGGCGGACAATCCACGAGCTTGAAAAACAAGCAGCGTATCCGCATCCATTTGATGCGCGTCGTGACGCTGGTGAATCATCCGTGTTCGCAACCGCTGATGCGATCATGGCCGAGCGCGCAGGTTGGCGAAGTGATGTTGAAATTTCTAAAGAAGACGGCGCACTTAGCGTGGCCGTCGGACAAATAAAATCATTCATCGAAGTGCGCGACGGACAGGCAAGCGCCGTCCATCCATACGTCGCAAAAAAACTTAGTCAACTTCGATTGAGAGATGCGGAAGGACGTGCGGCAAAATTACTTCGCGCATTTTTATCTTCGCGAAATGGTCTCGCTGCTGGAGCAGAAACAAAAACACTTTTGTAAAAAATATTTTTTACAATAAAAAAACTCGCTCATATGACTGAGCGAGTTTTTTTATTTCTTACTTCGTTTTCATTGCACGCATGAGCGAGGACTTTTTGTTCGCTGCAGCGTTTTTTGAGATCACGTTGCGCTTGGCAGCTTTGTCGATGGCCTGTTGGAAGGCGCGAGCGACTTCAGCGATCTCGGCGGTCTTCCCTTCTTTGATGAGGGCGAGGCCTTTGCGGTAGAGTGACTTTACGTTTGTCTTGATGCGGACGTTCGCCTCGGCGTGACGGCGGTTTTTGCGGAGATCTTTGATCGCCGCGTGCTTGTTTGGCATAGCTGTCAGTGAAATGTTAGAAAAAAGTGATACTTCCTTTATTGGAAGCAATGCCGCTGCATAATATGTATCTTCACGGTTTCCGTCAAGGATGTTGACTCTGCGTTATTTTAAACGTACTATTGGGCGGCGTTTTGAATGTCGGTAAGACAAGCGTAGATATATATTTTACGACGCTTGCTTCCATAGTTTAACGGAAGAACGAGGGACTCCTAAGCCCTAAACGGTGGTTCGACTCCACCTGGAGGCACCATCGCGTTGAACGCGATTTCGGGATTAAGTGGTTTTAAAGTCAGACTTTAAACTCTTTGATCTTCAAGCGATGGAATGAATGTTTCACGTGAAACATTTTTTGTGAGAAAGGCTCTTCGCTTCTGCAGAATGAGAAATTGAAGAAATATTGCTCAAGCTTGTTGAGGGGCACAGATCATTTCATTGTTTTTTCGATAGATGGAAAGTGTTTCACGTGAAACACTTGTCGCATTAAAAGTTCATGGGCCGATAGCTCAGCTGGTAGAGCGCTGCATTCGCATTGCAGAGGTCAGGAGTTCGACTCTCCTTCGGTCCACCAAGCAAAAACAGCTCCTAAAAGAGCTGTTTTTGCTATTCCTAATATACTTTAATGTTTCACGTGAAACATTTTATCGTTGACCAGCCTTTGTTTTTCAGATATCAATATTATGAGGACAAATGAGAGCAAGAGAAATTTCCATAAAAATCAGAAATGATGCTTCTGTTACTGCGGTTAGAGCAAGGCTCCTCTCCATTATTGGTATGGAGTCACTAGATCGAACCATCCCTGAAACGGACGATGCTTCCATCGCGCTCCTCTACATCGCGAAGGTTGAGCCGAGTCTTGCGGAACAGGTGCTTTCCGAGATCCAAATGGATCTCTCCGTCGAGTTTGCTCATTTTCCAGTTCAGCGCAGCGCTCAAGTCTAGATCTCCAAGTCGGAGATCTTTTTTTAGAAAATGTTTCACGTGAAACATTTGTAGGCCTAGTTGTTTTTTTTGATTATGAGCTCCAAGCGTACTCCTTAATGAAATTTTCTATTTCGAAGACATCAATAAACATGTTTCACGTGAAACATGTTTAAGGAAGAGCTTTAGGAGAGTTTGATAGCAAAAATAAACAATATATATTTTGCGACTCATTATATTTCTCTCAATAGAGCGAAAATTGATGAGATGGTCGAAAAGTGCTATATTATGTCTAAACGTATGCACAAAATCGTTTGTGCTTTTCTTGTAATGCTCTTGCTTACCTCAAAGGCTGTTTATGGCATGAGCAGCACCAACTACACGGTTGATTTTGATTCTTTAAATAGCGGTGGTGACGATATTAGCTCGTCTACCAACTATCAGATGAGGGATACTATTGGCGAACAGGCGACAGGATTCGGTTCGAGCACGAATTTTGGACTCCAGGCGGGATATCGACAGGCGGAAAGTCTCACCAACCTTTCTTTTTCACTTGGAACGCAAGAAGATGGCACGCAAACAACATTTTCTGCGTTTAGCGATGTTTCTAAGACGGTAACGGTGGGTTCGGTAGCAGGGTATTCAGTGGGTAATTTTATTGGAGTGGTTGAAAATCAAGGTTTGTCGCAAATTATTGCTATTGGCAGAATCGTTTCAATTGTTGCGACAACGATCACCGTTGATCAATGGGATGGGGCACCGGGGTCAGTTAGCGCTGTGCCTGCTGGTGGAGATGATTTTGTCTATCGCCTTGAAGGGAGTGCGGCGCAGCTCGGGACGCTTACGGTTGCAACGGGTGAAACATCCCTCACGCATACTGATGTGAGTACGGATGCGAGCTCCGGGTATTCCGTTTCTGTGACGAGTGATGGCACGCTTCGTTCCTCGCTTCCCGCGTCTATTGCAGATGTTAGTGATGGAACCGTGACGATTGGGAGCGAAGAATATGGAGGGCGGGTATCTGGCGCTTTCGCCACAGTGACGAGCACGTCCTCGGACTTCCCAATTACGACAACAGCCTTTGAGATCCAAGAATCCACGACGACTGCAACAAACCAGCGCGTTGGATTGATATATAAGGCAGCAATTTCGAGTAGTACGCCAGGCGGAAGTTACGCGCAGCTTGTTTTTTACACTGTTACCGGTAATTTTTGAACATCAGTATGACGCTATCCCGTTTACGCACGCTCAGTATCCTGGCATTCTTTCTTGTGTTTGGCTGTAGTATCGGGATAAATGAAGCACGCGCGTTTACCGTCTCACCAGTCCTTGTCGATATTGTTGTTGATCCGGGAAAAATTGGGAGTGGAAAGATAGAGGTTACAAATACGGATAACGTCAGACACACGTACGTTGTTTCGATCCAAAAATTTGTTGCGAAGGGCGAAGATGGGCAGCAGGATTTTTTACCTGAATCAGATACGACAGGCATCGCGGACTGGATTGTGCCTGAGGCGCGATCTGTCTCACTTGATCCCGGTCAACATTCTTCTTTTTCATACACGGTAAACGTCCCACAGAATGCAGAACCAGGTGGACACTACGCGGCGCTGTTTTTTTCGGACATCCCTGTGAATGCGGAAGGTACTCGTGTCGGTGTTGGAGCGAAAGTGGGCGTGTTGTTCTTGTTGCGTGTCCCAGGAAATATCACGGAAACGGCGCGAATAGAAGGATTTCGTTCGACGGCTGATCGCTTGAGTCATTTGCCTGCGTATTTTGAATTACGTATCCGTAACGTTGGGAATGTGCACGTCCATCCAGAAGGGAATGTCACGATCCGGAACATGTTTGGGTCGGTGGTCGCAAAAATTCCCGTGAATCCACGTGAGGCAAGTGTGTTACCGAATAGCGTCCGTCGGTTGGAACCGGCGTGGGCGAATACGTTCAAAGAAGCGTCTTCGGGTTTGTTTACAGAGCTGCATAATGAGTGGCGAAATTTTGGGATCGGCCGGTATACCGCAGAGGTTCAAGCGACGTATGGAGGTCAGGGAGCGATGCTTACATCAACAACGACGTTTTGGGTCATCCCATGGCAGCTCTTGATTGCTATCTTGCTTGGCTGCATCCTCCTCGCAATACTCCGAACGGGTTACAATCGATTGGTACTCCGTTCTGCAATCCGTCGGTCTACTCGCCGGTAACCGTTTGACGATCATACATATGAAGTCCTTTCTGAAACGACTCTGGACCGCTGCTATCGGGGTCCTTTTGGTGACAACGCTTGTTCCTGCTCAGATTGCGCATGCCGCCACCGCGACGCCAGCTTCCTATTCTGTCACGCGCCACTCTGTATCAGTGAGTGCAAACCACGAGTTCCGTTTTGTGACACCAACAGGAGTCGATGCGGCATCTGACACGATTATTTTTGGATATCAGGGGGTGTTTGGATTAGGCGCGGTTACGGTTGGGGACATCGACCTGTTCCACGGGCCGAGCACGGGGCTCGAAACGAACGAAACACTTGCGGCAGCAGCTGGCGTCGGAACGTGGGGGGTTGCGATCAGCGCAACGGAGATCACTTTCACGGCGCCGACGAATGCGGCTGGTGGTGAGATCTCACCGAATGACATTGTGACGGTCCGCGTCGGGACAAACGCCGCAGGCGGGACGAACCAAATTACCAACCCTTCAACGACACAGGTTGCACAAATTCTATTAGGAGGCACGTTCGGGGATTCAAATACGGTTGCTGTGCCTATCATCGCGAACGATACCGTGACGGTGACGGCAACCGTTGCTGCCTCGTCGACTGGTGGCGGAGGGGGCGGTGGATCCGGCGATACGGTCCCACCACAGATTTTTAATGTGCAGGTGATCAATATCACTTCAAGTACGGCGTCGATCATTTGGAATACGGATGAATCATCAGATTCCGCGGTCGATTATGGGCTCACGGTTGCGTATGCGAGTGGCACCGTATCGAATGGAGGGTTTGTGACGAGCCATCAGATCGACCTCGCCAATCTTTCGCCAAACACCACGTACCATTTTCAGGTGAAGTCTCGCGATGGTGCGAGCAACCTCGCGACGCTCGGCGATTTTCAATTCACGACGGCAGGGGACGTGACACCTCCAATCATTTCAAATGTGCAGGTGATCAATATCACGGATACGTCTGCAAGAGTGACCTGGCAAACAAATGAACCGGCAACATCACGTGTCGATTACGGGACCTCGACGTCGTATGGGTTGTCATTGTCTGATCCGGGCCTCGTCTTTTCCCACTCGATCGACATCACGGGGCTCTCACCGCTCACGACGTATAACTTCTTTGTTACGTCACAAGACGCGTCCGGGAATACGGCGACTTCTGCGAATGACACGTTCACGACAACGGGAGATGCGACGCCTCCTGCGAATCCGATCAACTTTACGGCAATGGGTGGAGATTCCGTTGTCCATTTATCATGGACACTTCCTCCAGATCCGGACCTCGCAGGAGTCCGTATTGTTCGTCGGACAGACACGTTCCCAACGGGTCCACTCGACGGCACGCTCATCTACACGGGGCTTGGAACGGCGACCGATGATTTTGCGGTCACAAATGGCACGACCTATTTTTATGCAATCTTTGCGTTTGATACGAACGGCAATTATTCGTCCGGTGCACTAGATTCTGCAACACCACAAGCGAATATCGTTCCAGAAGATAACGCCGCTGTCTGTGGAAACGGAATCGACGACGATGGAGATGGGAATGCGGACTGTGCAGATTCTGGATGCGCGTCGCTCCCGATGTGTAATGCTCCACAGCCAGAGAACACTCCCGCACGTTGTTCGAACGGTATTGATGACGACCAGGACGGGAACGCTGATTGCCAGGATTCAGAATGTGCCGCTCTTCAGATCTGTACGCCGACGCCGCCAGTCCCAGAAAATACGAATGCGCGTTGCTCAAACGGGGCGGATGATGACCAGGACGGGAATATTGATTGCCAAGATTCTGATTGTGCCGGAATCCAGGTCTGCATGCCTGTTGTGCCCCCAAATCAGCCACAGCAACCGATCCCAAGCCAACCGGAACCAACGCCATCAGGACAAACAATCGTCATCCATCCAACGTTCTATGGTGCGGGTGGAACCGTGCAGCTTGTACCTGATGCGAGCGGCGAGTTTGGCGCACCGGCAAATTCAGCCGTTCTAATCGTTGTTCCAGTAACAGAGCTCGGTGCGTTGCCTGACAAGGCATACGCCACAGTGAACGGATCGTCATACAACCTTACGCCATCTGCGGACGGGACGTCATACCGTGGGACATTTATCGCGCCTGGTCCTGGCGTCTATCCTGTTTCTGTTGCGATGACGTTTCAGGGAGGTGGAGCAGCCGTCGCAAATTTTACGCTTCGTTCCCAGTCTGGCGGCAGCGTTGTTGAAGAAGGGGTGACAGGACCGACGAATGTGCCCGTGCCAGGTGCGCGCGTCACACTGTTTGTTGAACAAAATGGCGTTTGGGTCGTATGGAACGGTGCTCTATTCGGACAAGCAAACCCACAGGTGTTGGGTCCGGATGGAGGATTTGTCTTTGTTGTTCCAAACGGCAATTATTACGTGCAAGTTGAAAAAGAGGGATACATGACAGCTGTTTCAAATCCGAGATTCATTTCGAAAGGTGTTTTTGGAGAGCGGATTGGTTTAGTGAAAGTTCCACCCGCACTTCCTCCGAATCCAACAATAACGGACATCGTGCAGAATATTGCGGACCAGGCGGTGTTTGGCGCAACGGTGATCGGTGAATTCCTCCGCGAACCTGCCGTACAAGAGACGATACAGCAGACGATTTCGCCGGCGCTTCTTGCGATCGCATTGTTGAACATCGCATCCGCGCTCCCGTTGTTTAACGCGTTGGCATATCTCCAATACTTATTTACGCAACCGTTGCTCCTTCTTGGCCGCCGACGCAAAAAGAAGTGGGGGGTGGTCTACAACTCTCTCACCAAACAGCCGGTCGAACTTGCAATCGTCCGTTTGCTCGAGCATAAGACGGGTCTTGTTGTGCAGACACGTGTCACGGATAAGTATGGACGATACTCATTTATCCCAAAGCCTGGTGAGTATCGATTGGAGGTCGTAAAACCCGGTTACGTGTTCCCAACAGCGCACTTAAAAGGAAAAGAGCATGACGTTGATTTTAGCGACCTGTATCACGGGACGCCGATTGAAGCGGAGAAAGGTTTCATCATCGCGCTTAATATCCCAATTGATCCGATTGTTGCTGAAGAGACGCCGCGAAGTGTGTTGTTTAAGAAAACGTTCCGTTCAATTCAAGAGGATGTTGCGTTAATCACGGTCGTAGCTTCCGCGATTATGCTTGTGGTTGCGCCTGGCGTCACAATTGCCCTTATCACGCTTGGCCAGGTTGGGATGTATCTCATGTTCCGCCGGTTATCGGCACCGGCTGCTGCCAAAGAATGGGGTATCGTCTTTGATCCGGTAACTCGAAAACCGCTGGGAGGAGTCGTCGTTCGTATCTTTGATAAGAAGTTTAACAAGCTGCTTGAGACCCAAGTAACGGACCAAAACGGGAAATACGGGTTCTTTGTCCGGCGCAACGTCTATTATGTGACGGCAGAGAAGCAGGGATATGAGCGTCTTGTGTCACCTGACATCGACCTCTCAGAGAAGGACGAGGCCCTCGTTGACCAGAACCTACAGCTCAAGCCTCTTGGTCAGAAAGAAGCAAAGAAGTAAAAATCGCCATAGGGCGTTTTTTACTTTACACATGTTATACACATGTGTTTTTTGTTTATGTAGAGCCGTTTTTATGATGGTGTACACGTAATAGCTATCAGAGAAACAAGGAGAATAGGGAATGAGGTCAGAACAGGGCAGATCTACACGCAGAGAATGGGTCGATAACACAGGTTATCCACAGTCAAATTATTAATATTTCGCTAATAATAGACGAAATACCCAGCAAGAAGGGATATAGCTGACACTGTTAACATATTGAATGTACGTTTGTGAACAGAAAGGTAGCGCGGAGGTCACTCTCTTTGTGAGGGGCCTAAATGGTTTTCCGCGGTGCAAGATCTGTCTCGATTCGTATGTCGCCTCCAACCTGCAGCTGGAGGTAAGGAAGTCATGTACTCGCATTCACCATTTAGAAAAGTCCTTTTGATCGCGCTTCTTGGCGTGAGCCTTTGCGTTTTTGGCTCAAATGCTTCTGCGGCGACAGGAATCAACCGACAAATCAATTATCAGGGTAGGCTTCTCACATCAGGCGGATCGTCTGTCTCAAACGGATCATATCTCCTCAAACTTTCAATTTACGATGTCGCAAATGGCGGAACAGCACTTTGGACCGCATCGGGTTCGACATCAACACCAGGCGCGGTGAGCGTTACCGTGACGAATGGTCTTTTTTCCATCCAGCTCGGTGATACGGGTGCCGGACAAAACCCATTCACCTTCGATTTTCATCAAGATAGCCTGTATCTCGGTGTCACCGTTGCGTCTGATACAGAAATGACGCCTCGCAAGCGCTTGACGTCCGTGCCATATGCATTTGAGGCGGAGGCGTTGCAGGGCCAGAATGCTTCTTCGTCTGTGCTGAGCACGGGTGGCAACCTGTTTGCCCTCCATCAAGGATCGAATAACGCTGCGACTGGAGATCGAACCGCGTTATTTGTTCAGACTTCCGGAACCTCGAACGTTTTTGACTATTTGATCAAGGCGAACTCTGGTGCAGACGTCTTTACTGTCTCACGCCAGGGGAATGTAACGACAACAGGGAACTTTGCAAATGGAGGAAATGCGATATTGGGTGACGCATCTTCAGACAGCGTTGTCGTCAATGCGCATATTTCCAGTGATCTCATTCCAACAATAGATGCGACGTATAGTCTTGGGACAGCGAGTTTGCGGTGGCTCACACTGAATGCGGTCAACGTGAGCTCAACAAACGTCACGACGACGAACTTGTTCGTCAACGGCCAAGCTGTCTGTCTCGCGAACGGCGTGAACTGCCAAGCAACGAGTGGCACAGCGCAGACATTCCAGCAGGTCACGACGGCTGGAAACACAACGACGAACCAGATCTTTTTTGCGGGAGGAAGCTCAACAGCGGTCTTTGAAGCCAGCGGCCTTATTGTGGACGGCGGTACAGAAGGAATTGGAGATTTTGATGGGTTCCCAGCAAAGCTTCTGATCAGCTCGCCTGATGAGACCTATTGGAGTGAGGTATACCAAAATCTCACTGCTGACGCGCTCCATCCCACATCCACGGCCCAATGGGCGCACTATGTTTCAGATTTTGGTGAACTGAGTATTTGGTCTGTACAAGGAGCAGCAGGACCAGCGCACGAGTTTCTTAAATTCCTCACCCCAGAACAGCTTGCTGCGTTTGGGTTTGCAAATCCGGATGAAAATTGGGGGGTATTCCTTTCTGAGCCGGGGGCAGTTCTGGCACCATTCGCGAATAACTCGAATGACTTAGGGGTCGCGTATTCCGCATGGAGGAACGTCTACGCGTCAGGGACTCTATCATCATTCAATGGGTTGATGATGAATCAGTCGACCACGACAAACGCAACGACGACAAATTCGTTTGTTTCGCGCCTGAATTTTACGAATGGCACATCAACCGGGTCATTTAATTTCAACAGCGCTTCCGGCTCTTCCCTCTTCGTGACGGGACAAGCCGTCTGTCTCGCGAACGGCACAAACTGTCCTGCGTCTGCGCCAAGCGCAGAATCAGACACCCTTCTCTCTGTCACGAACCGCGGCTCTGTCGCAACAGCGACATTGACGCTCTATGGTGGTGCGACGGTTGGTGGAACGCTCACCGCGACAGGGACGTTTGCCGTGACGGGAACCGCGACTTCCACGTTTGCTGGCCCGGTTTCTTCGACACGGTATTTTACGGATAACTACGGAAGCGGCGCGGCGCCATCATTTGGCTTTAATGGAACAGGAGGAGGGTTTGGGATGTACATGAACGGCCCAACGCAGCTCGTTCTCGCTGCAGCAGGTGCTGGAAAATTGTTTGTTGATGCGAATGAATTGACGACAGCGATTCCATTCCGTCCGCTCACGAATAACACCACAGATATCGGCGTCATTACGAGCATGTTCAGGAACGGCTATTTTGCAGGACAGGTTTCATCGACAGGTCTCCTTGCTTACAACGTCACCTCAACGAACGCGACGACGACAAATTTTGCTTTCACGAACGCATCTGGGAGCAGCTTGTTTGTTCAAGGCCAAGCCGTGTGTCTCGCGAACGGCACGAACTGTCCATCTTCCTCCCCATCCTCTATTGCGAGCGACTGGACATACAACGCTGCAGCCGACACGTTGCGTCCTGTAACCTCCACTGCAGACATTCTGATTGGTGGTGCAACGCCTGCCACATCTCCGTTCTGGTTCAATACAAACAATTCTTCCTCATCCCGTTTGTTTATTGGAGGATTCGGCTCGAGTACAGACATCGTCGTTGGCGCATCAACCTCGAGCATTACGAACCCAAACTTCCAACTCGATGGTAACGACTTATTTGTCGCTGGAAACATCGGTTCCGCGTCATCGATTTACACAAACGCGGCGTTCATCGCTGGCGCAGGGACGACCTTGTATGGTGACGGTTTTATTACAAAAACGAATGGCTCACTCACGGTGTCTTCTTCGGCAGACGTGCTCTTTAACCAAAACGGGAACGTTGGGATTCATAACACTGCGCCACAAGAGGCGTTGGATGTGACGGGCAGCATCCGAAACGTCTTGGCGCAGGGACAGACATTCAGCGTGCTGGGCCGTTCTGTCGTCGGGAGTGACACGAGCTTGGCGTATCCTGTCGTTGTTGGGAACCATTTGTATGCCGTCAACCGTTTTGACTCGCCATTCCCACTCGTTGTCTTCGACATTACGAATTCCACCCAGCCTGTAAAAGTTGCTTCGGTGACGACCTGTCTCGGGGTGACATACCAGAACAACCTTATGGTTGTCGGGAATTATGCCTACGTGTTGTGTGACTACAATCCGGGTCCAAGCCGCATGCAGATTTTTGATGTGTCTGCCCCAACGGCCCCGGCGCTTCTTTCGACGATCAGTCTTGGATCGTCGATTAACCTGACCAGTATCGCCGTGAACGGGCAGTATGCGTATGTGACAGTTGAGACTGACGGGACGCTCCGAACAATTGATATTTCTGATCCAGCGAATCCAGCAATCATTGGGTCGACAGCTCTTCCTGGGGCAAGTTCGTCAGCTTGGGACGTGAAGGTATCAGGCCGATATGCCTATGTGGTTGGTCCGAATGCTGATGAGTTCTGGGTTCTCGATTTGGTGGATCCCGCCGTCCCAGTCGTTGTTGGGGATACCGTAAGCCCACTGGGCAGCGCCTCTCCGATTACGTTGGCGGTCCGAGGAAGATATGCGTACACCATGAATTCGGGTGATACGACCATTGGCGTCATTGACGTTTCAGACCCGACCAATCCGTTCTATGTGACGAGCACCCCATTGGATAGCAATGCGACGTACCTCGATCCTACGATTGTAGGGAACTATCTCCTCGTTAGTGGGGCGGGCGGTCCTCAGTTCTACGACATTTCGAGTTCGACGAATCCTGTATTTATCGGTACGGCAATGACCTCACCAAACGACAGCGTCACGGGGATCGCCATCAGCGGCAAGAACGTTCTTGTCACGGATGAAAGTGCTGCACAGGTGACGGTCATTAATATGCCTGGTGTTGAGACGGCGGGGTTGCGTGCGGCAAACGCAGAACTTGGAACATTAGATGTGCTGACAGACGGACAGGTCGGACAGAACCTCTTTGTGGGGAACAGCTTGTCTGTTGGGAACGGTGGTATCTCATCGATGGGGCCTATCGTGGTTCAGGGCAAGTTGGTGTGTCTTTCGGATGGGACGAACTGTCCGGTTTCTGGAGGAGGCGGTGCCACGAATTTCTGGTCCTTTAACGCAACCACGGATTCGTTGTACCCAGCGACCTCAACCAGTGATGTCTTGATTGGTGGCGCAACCGCCGGATCTTCTCCATTCCGTTTCCTTACACAGACGACAAGCTCACGTCTCTTTGTGGGCGCGAATGGCTCTTCGACGGATGTCGTGATCGGAGGAGCGACGTCTACCGTCTCCAACACCAATTTCCAATTAAATGGCGGCAGTCTCTTCGTCAACAATAACATTGGAAGCGCATCATCGGTCTATACGAACGGTGCGTTCATCTCAGGCCCTGGCTCAACCCTGTATGGTGATGGGTTCGCGAGCAAGACAAACGGCGCGTTCATCCTGAGTTCAACGGGTGGGGACCTGACCCTCCAGACGATCACATCAGGGAACATTATCCTTGATCCAGTCACGAATGGAGCTGGGACGACGACGTTTGGTGGGACAACGGCAGATCGATTGGTATTCACAGCGCGTATCAGTTCTGACCTCATTCCGTCCGCGCAGGGCGCCTACTACATGGGTACTTCAACCGCCCAGTGGAAGGGCTTGGAAGTTGTAAGTGTGACGTCGAGCAATATTCTGACAGGCAACCTGACGGCGACAAACATCGTCACGAACAACCTGACGGTCAATAACAGTATTACAGTTTCGACAACCGCACCGACGCTCCTGACGAATTTTAATAACAACAACGTCGTCAGCATCCCGACAGATTCGAGCATCGCCATTTCTGGAAAGTATGCGTATATCGGTAGTCGCGGAAGTTCCCAAGGACGTTTTGGAGTGATCGACATCTCAAATCCTGCATCTGTCACATCTGTTGGCGTACTTAACTCTGAATTCGGCAGCTTCTCGTATAATAGCGTCGTTGCTTCAGGAAAGTATGTGTATGTCGGTGCCAACAGCGGCATGATCAGTGTGCATGACATTTCGAACCCAGCCGTACCGGTGCGCACAAACGAGCCATCGGGTTCGAACTATTTTTCGCCTGGATCGATTACTTCGATGTTTGATCTTGCGATTTCCGGGAAGTATCTGTACGCCGTTGGAAATACTCCTTCTGTCTTTAACGTTATTGATACGGCATCTTCCAGCCAAAAGAACGCTACATCAAAGAACCAGCTTTCAGTTGTTTCTACATATACCTCCTCAACAGCCTTCAGCACTGCGCGCGGCCTCGTTGTCCAGGGTGGATATGCGTATGTTGCCGCGAACGGCCAGATCACGGTGTTGGATGTCACGAGTCCTGCGACCACCACCATCAAGGGGATGACGCGTGATACGACACGCCTTGCAAGTGCGCAGTACATGGCGATGCAAGGGAAACGATTGTACGTTGCCGCGACGAACCGATTTACGATCGTAGATGTTTCAAATGCGAGCTCACCAACGACGGTCGGTAGTCTCTTGGACGCAACAAACCTTGCTGGGGCGAGCCACGTTGCACTTGCTGGAAACATTGCCTATGTCACAGCAACCACAAACCATAAGGTTCTCGCTATTGATGTTTCGGACCCGACAAATCCAATCGTGCTAGGTGTTTTTACGGATGCGACCAACATGAACAGCCCGTACGGCATCACGGTGAATGGAAACCATGCATACGTTGCCCACGGTTCAACTGTCAGCAACAGTGGTATTACGGTGCTGAATCTTTCTGGGTATGAAATGGGAGGCCTGACGGTTGGATCTATTGATGCGGGTTCGATCCGTACAGGTGAAAGTGTCGATATTGGCGGCAACCTCAATGTTCGTGGAGGCATCACATCGGATGGTGGGGGTATTTGGACGAGCGGCGGACTTGGGGTCTTTGGTACAGCGACATCAAGTATCAATGGGAACTTAAACTTGCTGAACGGGTTGCAAGTTGATGGTGGAAGCATCGTCCACAATATCGCAACGAACGTGTTTGATACCGACCAAGTAGTATCCTCAACAGTAACGTTCTACCATACAGAAGTTATTGGCCGGTACTTGTATGCCCTGAGGAATACCAACACCTTTGCGATATACGATGTTTCAAACACCTCAACGATTACTCAGATAGGGCAAGTGGTCAGTAGTACGGCGCTTTCAGCCGCTCTCTCGGACTTTGCTATTAGTGGAAAATACGCGTTTGCTATCACGGGAATTGGTTCAACGAATCGATTGATCTCTATCGATATTTCAAACCCAACGGCGCCAACAATTGTCTCCACGACTTCAATCGGAGGAGTCCTTGCGAGTGCACAAACGATTGAAATTAAAGGATCGTACGCGTATGTCGCGCACTCAAACGTAGGAAGCAGCGCAAACGTATCCATTTGGGATATTTCAAACCCGTTCGCTCCGACGTTAGTACGCATCATTTCATATAATGGCCGGTTTGGTGGAAGCAGCATGACGACCATCATCCAAGATAACTTCTTGTATGTTGGAGGTAATTCCCCAGCGATTTTTACCATCGTCGATATTTCAAATCCGCTTGCCGCAACATCAACCGGGAGCGTCGCTGCAAGCGTTGGTCCAAATGGTCTTGCCGCACGCGGGAAGTGGGTGTTCGCCGAGTCAAACGGTTCGAGTTTGCAAGTTATTGATGTCTCAAGTTCCACAAGTCCGACCGTCGTCACCTGTGGTTCGACGGCAAGTAATGGATTCGCCCTTGTATTGATGGGAAACACAGCGATTATCGGGACCCAGGGCGGTGCTTCCAACGGTCTTGCGATCATGGATATTACGAGCCCAGGGAACGGTACTTGTAATACAGTTGTAGAACGAACTGTCAGCCCAAGTGCGAACGCAACCCATCTTACGCTTGCAGGTCGCCGCTTATTCCTTTCTTCAACCGCCGGTTTGCATGTCATAACGATGTCTGGTATCGATGCGGGCTCTGCAACGATTGGCAGTATCTATGGTGATGCCGCGTACTTCACGGACCAGATTACGGTGAACGGGTTCGGAAACTTTGCGAACGGAGTAAACTCGGGAGGAGAAATTATTGGATCATCTCTTTTGATGCGAGGGAGCGGTACGTCTACATTCTTCGGCACCGTCTCGACGACGCAGCTGTATGTCGGTGGCCAGCTTGTGTGTCTCGCGAACGGAACGAATTGTCCAGCCGCTTCTGGTGGAAGTGGTAGTGTGACCTGGTCTTACAATGCGCTCACAGACACGTTGTCTCCAGCAACATCCACGACCGACGTATTGATTGGTGGTTCAACCACGGGCTCGTCTCCATTCTGGTTTAATACAAATAACTCCTCCTCATCCCGTTTGTTTATTGGAGGATTTGGTTCGAGTACAGACATCGTCGTTGGCGCATCAACCTCGACTATCACAAACACGAACTTCCAGCTTGATGGCAACGACCTCTTTGTTGCTGGAAACATCGGTTCCGCCTCTTCGGTGTATACCAATGGTGCATTCATCGCTGGTCCTGGATCAACGATCTATGCGGACGGCCTCATTAGTAAGACGAATGGTGACCTCACCTTGAATGCGTCGTCTGGTGTGATCCGCCCGACAACAAATAACCGCTTGAGCCTGGGATCAGCGACGGCGTCGTTCGCGAATATCTACTCGTCAGGCACGGTTCAGTTCGTGAATGCGTCCGGTTCATCCTTGGAACTCAATAAGACCATAAACCCGACGGTTGTGGGTTCTGTGCCGATTTCCGGTACCGTGAATGGCACGGCAATATCCGGGCGCTATGCGTACATCGCAAACACATCAGCGACATCCGGGCTTGTGATCGCAGATATTGCAGATCCAACGTATCCATCGGTTGTTGCAACAATGAGTTTTGGATTTGCTGTAAACGATATTGCGATTCAGGGATCGTACGCGTATCTTGCCAGCGACCTCGGGATCCATGCCGTGGATATCCGAAATCCGTCTTCGCCATCAAGTGTGGGATTCGTCCAGTTGGCCAACACGGTGCTGGGTGTAGCTGTCTCCGGCAAGTATGCCTATGCTGTTGCTGATACGATCGTGTCAGTGATCGACATTTCAAACCCGGCTAACCCGATAAATGTATTTGATCTAAACGCGGGATCGGCGACCTATGCCCGTGTGGCCGTACAGGGAGCATATCTCTATGCCGTTGATGATACGGATGGTCTCGATATTTTTGACATCGTAGACCCAACACATCCGGCGTTGCTTTACCACGCGGGAGGTGCAGGGGACGCGCATAACGGAGTGTATGTTTCCGGGAAGTATGCGTACGTTGCGGGTGGCGGTGAAGGGTTGGTGGTGTTCGATATTTCAAACCCATACAACGTCCCGATCAAATCTGCCACTCTTACTCCGGGCGGAGCGAGCGACGTGACGGTCGCCGGCAAGCTGGCCTATATTGCAGACGGTACCGTCTTTACGGTGTTCGACGTATCGAGCTCAACAAACCCGGTAAGCGTTTCATCCATCCCGCTTACGAATTCACTGGAAGTAACCGTTTCCGGGAAGCATGCGTACGTCGGTCGTATCGGCCAAGTTTCAATCGTGGACCTTCAAGGGGCTGACATCGCGAGTGCGCAGATCGGTTCGCTCCAATCGAACCAGATGACGGTGCTTGATACCCTCGATGTTGGGAATACAGTTTCGATCCGCAACAGCTTGAATGTGGGCAGGGGTGGCATTCTGAGCGCGGGCCCGATTGTTGCGCCATCCTTAACGCTTAATGCACCGCAGCTTACCCAGGTCGGAGACTATACCCCAACAGGAGGTCTGGTCGCTGGGTTAGATATCGCCGTCTCCGGCCATTACGGCTACGCTGCGTTGAGCGGTGCTGGTTTCCAGGTACTTGATCTCATGAGACCGGACAACATCACGCCACTTGGATCGGTCGCTGTCAGTTCCATCAGCCAATTAGCGGTTGCAGGACGCTACGTCTATGCCGTCCAAAGCTCGATTGGGGCTGATGGGTTATATATCTTTGATGTCTCAAACCCTTCTGCTCCAACGACCACAGGTTCTATATCTTCAGGTCTGACGGATCCGTCCAACGTCTATGTTTCTGGCAAGTATGCCTATATATCTGTTGTAGACGGCTTATCTATCGTCGACATCTCGAACCCAAGCAAGCCGCAGATTCTCTCATACGCTTCCGCATCGCCTACTGGCTTTGTTGGCAACATCACCGTTGATAAAGGATATGCCTACGTTGCCAAGGTCTCTGGTGGATTTACGATCTTCGATGTCTCAAACCCTTCTGCGCCTACGAGTGTTGGTGCATTGTTTACGGCATCCTCTACACGAGGAGTTGCGGTGTCTGATGGGTATGCCTATCTGACAAAGAGTAATGGCAAGCTCGAGATCATTAACGTCAGCAACCCTGCCGCACCTGTGCTTGTCGGATCGATCGTTCTTCCAGATGATATCCGTGGTATGACGCTTGCTGGGAAGTACGTATATCTCCAAGGTACAGCAACGTTGAGCATCGTCGATGTCTCGATCCCATCCGCGCCGGTGAGGGTTGCTCAGACACCAGTTGCAGATACTGGACGTGATCTCGCCGTTTCTGGTCGCTATCTTTATTCAATTGGTGGTTCATCGGCGAACGCCTTCCTCCGAACGTATGATTTGGGAGGTGCGGATATCGCGAATGCCACAATTGGCTCTCTCCAGATGGGTGTTGCGGCAGTCGATACCAACCTCACGGTCGGGAATGACCTTATGGTCCGCCACGGCTTGAATGTCGGGGGAGGTGGTATTCACACGGATGGCACGATTAGTGCATCAGGTCTCTCGCTCACATCCTTTACATCCGTGACGACGGTTGCTTCTGTCATCCCAGGTGGGTCGTTTGATGCGGACACGATTGATATCCAAGGGAAGTACGCGTATATCACCGATGCGGGGTCGGTCAAATTCCGAGTCTACGACATTACCCGGCCTTCAGCTCCTACGCTCGTCACTTCGACGACGATAGGATCGATTGGTCAAATGGAAGTGGCAGGACGGTATGCGTATGTCGCGAACGGGACTGGAAGTGCTGGCTTTGAAGTCGTTGATATTTCAAACCCTTCGTCCCCGACAATCATTGGGACGATGGCTTCCGCCAGTTCCGCATCTGGAGGATTGGCTGTTGCGGGCAACAACGTCTATCTTTCCGCATCTGCACAAGGCGTTCGTGTGATAGATATCACCGACCCAACAACGCCAACCACGACAGGATTCGCCCGCGGCTTCTCAAACCCACAAACAATCCGGATCCAAGGTCGATATGCGTACGTGAGTGATTTGGGTGGGAGCGCAGGCTTCGTGCGAGTTGTCGATACGGCATCTTCTACGGCTCCGAGTATCATTGGTTCTCTGAGTATGACGAGCTATGTGTATGACATGGCGGTCCAAGGGAAATATCTCTACGGATTGGACGGTACCAACCTCGATGTCGTTGACGTATCTAATCCAAAAGCTCCGGTGCAAGTGGCGACGTCTACGCACCACGCGAGTGCGGGTGCAAGCGCTCTCGTCCTATACGGGAACTATGTGATCGTGGCACTTGCAGCAGATGGCGTTGAGATCTTCGATGTTTCAAATCCGTTGGCTCCGGTCTCGGTCAAATATCTCCCAGATATTGCACAGGGCCACTACTGTTCTCAGTTGCGTGTCGTTGGACGTTACTTGTATGGGGCGTGTACAGAGGGGTTCTTCACCTATGATCTTGGAGGCGCTTCTATCACTTCCCTTGAGGCAGGTTCTATCGCCGTGACAGACTTGTGGGTCTCACGTGATGTGAGCATCGGGAATAACCTTGAAGTCGGTGGCGGTATCATCGCCGGATTGAACGGCATCCATACGGACGGCGAGCTTAGTGGACGCTCGTTGCGGGCGATACAAAATAATAGATACACCACGGGAACAGCCGCGCTATTCTATAAGTCCGTGACAGCATCCTCGCTCGCATCAGGCGGGTGGCAGGCGGGTGTCTCGATCTACACCACAGGAACAGCTGGATCGTTTAGTGATATCCCAGCAATGGACGATACCTTTACATTCGGTTCGACGGTTCAGAGCGCATCTGCCTATATCGTGAACGGGTTCACGCCCTCAGATGTCGCAACTTCAAATAACGTCAGTTTGCTCGCCGTCGACATGACGAGCTCAACGTTTGGTGGCGCAATCTTTGGTGCCCGTAAGTGTGGGAGCTCTACCACCGGGAACATCATGAAGCTTGCAACGGATACGGATACGAGCCGATTTACCTTCCGCTGCAGCGGTCAGCTCTTTGCCGACAGCGGGACGGTTGGTTCACCGGCAGACTATGCAGAATACTTCCCAACGACAGACATCGACTTGTCTCCTGGTGAAGTTGTCGCGTTGACGAGTGATTCAGCGTCTTCTGTGAAGCGGGCGATGGCCACAAATCGCGAAAGTGTCATTGGTGTGATTTCGGCGCACCCACTCGTGCTTGGGAACGCTGGCCCGGATGGTGCCAATGAAAGTAACCCAAATTATAAGATCGTTGGTCTGTTAGGTCAGTTGCCGGTCAAGGTGTCGAGCGTGAATGGTCCGATCATGGCAGGCGATAAGCTGATGGCGGGAGATAACGGATACGCGGTCAAAGCGACTGGCGTTGGGCTTGTGATTGGTCGCGCGCTCGAAAATCTCGTCACTGCAACAGGTACCGTTAATGCGTATGTCAAACCAGAATGGTCAGGCGATGGAATCTTTGATGCTGGCAACGGGACGACGAACATTACTTCACAAGGCACGGCGTCTTCCTCCTTGTTCGCCTACGATTCATACGGTCTCACGTTCCAGGGTTCGGCGTGGGATGTTGCCTCAAGTACGGCGATTACGTCTTCCTTCACTCTTGTGAACGACGTGATCTCCGCAACGTCATCCATCTTCCGTATTGATGGAACGCTTGGGAACTCGCTCCTCACGATCTCTGACCTCGGGGATGTCGGCATCACGGGTGACCTCACGGTTGGCCATCGTCTCTTCCTTGGGTCAAAGGCAGGAGGCCTTGGTTCTACATCAACCTATCTCTTTGTGGATGATACGCAGGCACCGTCGTCAACGTACATCGCAACAAACGCAGATGGTTGGTCAACGGCAACGACGTATGACTACGCAGAACGTTTCGCATCGAACGAAGAACTCGTTGCTGGGGATCTTGTCATGGTCGACTCAAGTGATGTCAGCCATGTCAAAAAGACAACGAATACCGAAGATAACGTGATGGGTATCGTCTCGACAAAGCCTGGATTCATTACCGGTGCGTACGCCACAGGGACGTATCCAATTGCTCTTGCTGGCCGCGTCCCAACACGTGTTTCGACCAGCAACGGTTCGATTACGGCAGGTGACGAGCTCGCGCCTTCAAATGAGGCAGGGGTTGCGATCAAGGCAACGGGTTCAGGCCCTACAATCGGGATCGCGCTCGAAAACTACGTAGATTTCGCCGAAGGGAAGATTAACGTGTTCGTAAAACCGGGTTGGAAGATGGATATTGCTCCGTCAGCACCTACTGCTGCTGCGGGTGTTTCATCCCGTTCCGGATTGGCCAAACTCGCAGCAGGTGCAACGAGTGTTGATGTGAGCTTTGCGAGCATCAGCGCCTATCCACTCATTACAGTGACGCCATATGGCCTGCCGACAAGCGCGTGGGGAATTACAAACGTGACGGACTATGGGTTTACGATCACGCTTTCACACCCGGAATCATTCGACCTCGTCTTCTCGTGGAAGGTTGAGCCGTCAGGAGCTGGTGCGCAGATGTCGTTCTCAGATGGGACGTCTGCTCCGTACGATCCGTTGACTGGCCAACCGACGGTGTCCGCACCAAGCGCACCAACATCGAGCGCGAGCGGAACAGATCCAGGAACGTAATCCATCTCACTGTCTATTGAGGATAAGAAAGAGAGCACGCTGTGGTATACTCCACGCGACTGCTCTCTTTTTAAGTTACACCTACTTTGTATGGATACCACACTCGATACCATCGACCGCACACCAGACCGCGCACACGAAGCGCCGCGTCTCGCCGCTTGGCTTGGCCGCGTCGTTGACGCCTGCGTTTATCTTTCCGTCGTGCTGATCCCGTTGTTCTTCTTGCCGTTCACCTTGGACGTGCTCGAGCTCAACAAGCAGACGCTGCTCGCGGTCCTGTGTGGCGTCGGTGTCATCGCGTGGCTTGGAAAGGGGATGGCATCGCGGACGATCTCGCTCTCGCGGTCCTGGATGCATCTCGTCGTCGTCGCATTTACGCTTGGCTACGTGTTTACTGCGATCTTTTCGCAAGATCGGTATCTCTCGTTTGTGGGAAACTTTGGCCAGATGCAGTGGGCCGTGACGAGCATCCTGTCGTTCGTCGTGTTCTATTTCTTGATCGCAAACACGGTTAAAGGGACGACGAAGCTCTACCATCTATTGCTCGCCTTCCTTGCATCCGCGACGGTTGCGGGGTTGCTCGGATTTATCCAGATGTTGGGGTTGTTCCCACTCGGTATATTCGGCGCGTTTGCCAAAGCAAAAACATTCAACACGGTTGGGACAATCAACTCGCTCGGTGTGTTCATGACATTGCCGCTTATTTTAGCCGCATCACTTACCGTCCTTGGGTGTAAGGACGCCGCATGCGTGCTTGGCAAAGAGGGAAAGAAGAGCGTCGCGGCGAAGGTCCTTGTGTGGGCGAGCCTTGCGATCTCCGTGTTGATCGCTGTTGCTGTAGATTATTGGGTTGTATGGGCTACGGTTCTTTTTGGGACACTCCTGCTCGTCGCGATCCCAATGCTTCGGACACGCCGCATTGAACGATCGATCAAGCTCATTGTGCCTTCGGTATTGGTTGTGATCTCTGTCTGTTTGTTGCTCTTCCGTACGCCACTCAACCTCAATTTGCCATCAGAGGTCTCGCCATCAGCAAGTGCGTCGTGGGCGATTGCTCGTGAAACACTGCAGACGATGCCGCTTATGGGCTCGGGTCCTGGGACGTGGATCTTTGACTATGCCAAGTTCCGCCAGGCGGGTGTGAACCTTTCGCAATTCTGGACCGTCCGTTTTGAACGCGGCCTTTCAACGATCCTCACGCTTCCCGCCATGATCGGGTTGATCGGTATGGCACTCTGGTTGATCCTGCTTATCTCTGCCATCGCGCAAAGCGCGAGCCATCTCGTCCTCGAACGGAGTGATGATGCCTGGCAGGCGTACCTCACCGTCTTTACGACGTGGGCCACGAGTGTCTTTATCGCGCTCTTCTATAACTACAACTTTACCCATCACTTTGCGTTTTGGTTCTTCTTAGCACTTCTCGCCTCGCTCGTCTCACGTGGCTCGTTTGCGTGGGATGCGCGTCGTTCCGCGAGGACGTCGTCGGTCCTCTCCGTGGTGTTCCTCTTGGCATGTGTTGTGATGATCTCGGGGATCTGGCTTTCTGGCCAGCGTCTCGTCGCAGATGCCAAATACGCGTCGTCTGTTGCGGGGTATAAGAGTGGCCAATCGATCCAAAATTCGATCGACCGGCTTGAGCAGGCGATTGCCCTCAACAAATGGAACGATGCGTATTACCGCAACCTCTCGCAGGCATACCTGATCCGGGCTAGCCAGGAATTACAGGAGCCAACAGGTGACGAACGTGCCAAAAAAGTGAACGTATCGGTTTCGACCGCCGTTGACCGCGCACGTCAGGCAACCGAAGTTTCGCCAGCAAACGTTGATAACTTTGCGAACTTCGCTCTCGTCCTCCAAGCGATCGCCTCATTCACCCGTGGTGCGGATGAACGTGCGATCGACATGTACACCGAAGCGATCAAGCGTGAACCGAACAACCCAGCGTTCATGACTGAAATCGGGAAGCTCCACATCCTGCGCTCTGATGCGTATCGCTCACTCTTGCAGTCGACGGATGCAGCGGTCAAAAAAGATGCGGAGGCGAACGTTGGTGTCGAACTTGATAAGGCTGCGGAGGCATTCAACCAAGCGATCCAGGCCAAGCCAGACTACGCGCCAGCCCATTATAGCCTCGGCCTTGTCTACGAGCGCCAAGGACGTGTAAAGGATGCAATCACGAAGCTTGAACAGGTGCTCTCTGTCGATAATAAGAACGTTGGTGTCGCCTTCCAGCTTGGGATCCTCTATTATCGCGACAGCCAAAAGGACAAGTCACAGAATATCTTTGAACAGCTTGTCGCGTTTGATCCGAACTACTCGAACGCACGTTGGTATCTCTCCGCACTTTACGAAGAGAAGGGACGCTACGATGACGCCATCGCGCAGGTCCAAGAAGTAAAGAAATTGAATCCAGACAACAAGCTCGTGGATGATCGTCTCAAGTATCTCGCAAATTTGAAGAGCACGAACTCAGCTCCAAAGACGCAGCCGCTCCTCCCACCAGTAACAGAACGGGTCAGCAGCCCAGAAGGCCAGAACCCAGTCACTAGCCAGTAAACACGCCAATGAACCGTTCATGGATTGAACGCCTATCACGGTGGTTCCGAAAGGGGCCACCGTCTTCGGTATCGTTTGATCCTGTCTCTTTTGAACGGATTTGTCGTGAAGATCCGGCGTCTGCACGCGCCGCGCTCGAGTCAGACCAGCGCTCGCTTGCAGATGAGCTTGAACGGACGTACGCGGCGTACAGCGAGCGTCTGGAGAGCGCCGCAGGACGTCTCGCGGGAATGTCTGATGAAGATGTGGCGCGTGAGGCGCGATTGCTCCGTGAATCACAAGACGGATTGCGACGGATCCTACGCCGCATTGATGCGTCAGCACATACAGCGCGCCACCTCGAACGCGAATTATCTGATTGGGAATCGTGCGGCAATACCGAAGGCCCGCGTCACGCAGACCACCCGCTCGTCCGTGCAGAAATTATCCGATCGGAACTCGCCACGAGAGGGGAGATGCAACAGATTGTTGCAATCTCACCCGAACAGTCGCCGTTCCGAGTCGTCATCGAGCGTCAGGCATATACTCCGGCTGATTTTGAAGAACCGGTCTCGCTCCCAATGGCGGACGCAGAAGAGGAAATCCCATTCGAGACGCTCGCATCCCTCGATCCGGACCATCTCCTCGGCACCATCCGTCTCGAAACACGCGAGGCTGAACGCTGGCACGGCCACCACGACCCGGACCGAGACGCGCTCGACCAGGTGAAGCAAGTCCGTCAGCTGCATGCGATATTGAAGCGCATCGATCGAGAAAAAGGAATCCGAAGAGACCGCACGGTCTACGCGATCCACATGAGAGATACGAGATAAAACTCCCTGGAATGGGGAGTTTTATGTTGTCAGGCGTTGTCGGTTGAGTTTGAGGAGATCGACCAGCGTAAAGACGTGATGGATTTGTTTCAAATAATCGTGAAGGTCTTTTGTGTCGTAGACGGATGTGCGGATGCTGCCTGGAAGGAAGAACTGACGAGTCGTATCAATGATGATGTAGAGCGTTTGGTTCACATAGCTGCAACGTACAGGAGCTCCAGCGTGGATGTCGGAGAGATCGAGCAAACGGAGCATGATGTCTGGCGTGAGGAGCTCACGCGCTTCGATTTGGTCGCTGGAATAGACGTCGAATTGCTTGTTAAAGTCGTTGGATTCGAGCGTTACTGGGTGGAGCTTGCCAGAGGAAACAGAGAGCGAGATATCGAGGATTTTTTCGCGATTGCCCACGACAACGGTTTGGCCACGGAATGGCTTTTCGAATTTTGCCGTAATAAAAAGCCCTTGATACAGCGTGTGCGTGGATCTTCCTGACCGGACCTTGGTTGTCAGGTCAACGACCTCGATATATCCGCCATGGTATTCGCCGTAGACTTCATCAACGCCCATCATGAGGCTTTCATCGCCCGCTGGGACGATATCTGATGCCGCAACAGCGCTCCATTCCAGTGATCCTTTGGAGCGATAGGATAAACCGAAAAATCCAACAACTTTTGGGAGGATGTTCAGCTTCCTGGCGGATTGGAAGGCGCGGAGAGGAGCGTCAACCCATACGGTAATGAGGAGCGCGGCAATACCGAAGACACGGAACACGACTTCTGTCGCATCCGAATCGGCGTTGAGCATCAGATATAAAATTCCGATGAATACGATGTAGCTCGTGCCCGCCAATAGCCAGCGCTTTGGACGTTGTTTCAGAACTTCGATCCGACGACTCTCCATCTCAGACAACCCCGGTTCAATTTCTTTATCAAAAAACGCAGAAAAACCGCGTTCATAATCCGCCTCTTCTACGAATGTGATGTCTGGTACCAGAGGAGCGCTCATCTAGGGGTATTCAATACCCGAATGCGCGAGGCGTCAACGCTCACCAAACAAAATCCACCGTTGTGCGGTGGATTTTACGTGGTGGACCGTGGTGCTAGAAGTTCGAATTCAAATCAATTGATCAGGCAACTAACGTCGTATTATGTTGTTGCTCGAGGAGCTAAGCCATTGCACTTGCGAATATAGTTACCTACCTCGGTCAGATGGCTCAAAAGCTGCGGCTGTGAAGACAGGTGACTGAGTTCTAGGTGTTCAATGGCACCAATTGCAAACTTCATCTTCTTTCGATCGAAATTCTTCCAGCCCTTTGACGTCTCACGCAATGTCTCTCCAATATCATCAAATGGTTGAATTGCTGGGCACTCAGGGGCAATGGCATGGATCACCTCAGTCGGAAGATAGTTTTCAATTTCGCGACCATCGGTAACCCAGGCAATACCTTGATTCTCTGTGACCTCGCGTTCCATTCTGACCTTGGTACCACCTAATGAATCAGAAGCAGCACCGCGGTCGCTGTCCATTAGGAGCACCGCGTTTCGAGAGATGCTTAGGATCCGAACCCGCGTGTCACTCTTCGCGGGGTCAAGCGCGACGTCCGTGTAGACCTGCCACACGTGGTCCTCAATGGAAGCGAGGACACGTCTCAGTTCCTCTCCGCGCAAAGGGTGAGGGTAGAACCCCCAAAACGCGCCGTGCCGATCGTGTTCCTCCCTGGCCCTATCTAGCCACGCACCCTCGACGACGGGACCAGTTGTGCTGAACAGCACCGATGAACCGTCCGGAAAGTACTCAGAACGCAGCTCGGCCACAGCCCTGCGATAGGCGAGCATCTGCGCATCGCCGTGCGCGGGAAGGAGGACTCCAATTCGCAGCCGTTCGACGTTTTGCGGAAGAGTATTCATTGCGTCCTCCTAGGATTCTATGAAAATGCCCGACCAAGTAACTGGTCGGGCACAAGATGGCTACCCGTGATACAGGCGACGGTACCGGCGCACGATTTCGTTGATGGTCTCAAGATCCTGCGCCTTCGGAAGTATGGGATACTCCGAAGCAGACAACACGCGGCGGGGAACGAACTCGTACTGTCGCGTCAACCGCTGGTACGCCTTGTTCACCAGGTCTGTGGCTGGCGCTGGAGTCAGCGCCGCGACAACTTGGTCAAACAGGTCTTGTCTGAACGCGAGACGCCGGCTTGCCGAAGATTCCATCGGACTTGCAGCATCGTCGGGCGGCTGATCGCCCGGGCCGGCCGCAGTTGCCGGTGGGTTAAGTCGCGAGGGTACGCTCGTCTCCATTGCCTCGACCCTGCGCCCGGCATCAGCTTCACCCTCAGCTTGGTCCGCTTCTCGCGTAGTCATGATGTCTTCCTCGCCCCCGGGGGAAGTGTGGGGTTGAGTGGACAAGTCCGTCGGGTCCCGAGAGCGCTTCTCCGCACCGGTCTGCGCCGCTGCGGACAAGGGCTCTCGTGACAACAATCGGTCCGCGAGCACTGCCATCGCCTTCGCCTGGAGTGCCTCGAGATCGTGGAGCAGACCAATGATGGGTTCCACTTCGGCGACTCGCGGTGCCAGGCTCCCTTGGTCGAACTCCGTCGTGAGTTGGGCTGCGGGAATCCGGGCCGGAACCGAGACCAGAGTTCGGCCACGACCGATCTCGAGCTCCTCGAGCGCCCCCTCCCATCCCGGGAGGCCCGGATCGGCAAGCTCCTCAACAGGCGCGGCGTAGCGCGTCCGGAAAGCCTCGTGGACATCCGTCGCACGAGACCCAAGCGTCGCGATGTAGGACTGCCCTGCTGCGAGGGCCACGTCGCGAAGTTGTTCGCTGTTGCGTGTCTGGAGCGCCTCACGGAGCTCAGTACGTATGGTCGGCCGCTCGTCCTCCAGGCGCTGCAGTGTTCGTTCGAGCGCGGTCCGGTGCTTGGTCTCATCGACCCGGGTGACCGCGTTCGCAGCGACGGCGGGGTCTGTCGCAAGTCCAAGCATCGCAGCAGGCAGTGACAGGAAGTCTCTCCGTCTCATGGTCGGAGCCCTCCGGCTCTCCCACACGATTCTCCATCAGCGCTTGGGAAGTCGCGGTGGGGGGTTGAAGGTACTGTGTTCGACGGTACAGCACTGGTGGACAGTGTCAAGCGTCTAGTGGATCGCGATCGTTGAACACGGGGTGAGCGCCCAATGGCTGCGAGCCACACCTCTCCATCTTCGCCGCTGAGTATCGTGCGGCGCTCGTTGTGCAGCCCGACGCCGGTCACCTCGAGCAGGTTATCAGTCACGAGGTGGAGATACCCGAACGAGAGACCACAGTCGAGCGCGCTGCGCCCAAGGTGGCCGATTTCAGGGTCAACAACGTCCGCGATTGTACGTGCCTTCACGGCCCACGCGCGGGTCTCGAGCATCGTGCTGGGCAGGTGAACATGACGTACGCGTTGCACGTCCGTAAGCTCTCGTCCGAAATCACTTTCGGACCAATCGACGACGACACCGCCGATCAGCGATGTCGTGCCGGTGACGAGCGTCTCGTTGGGCATCAGGTCGTCGCGCAGCGAGCCCAATTTTCCCACATACAGCAGCCTCCTGACCCCCAGTCTCGAGAGCTTCCACAGAAGCACGCCTGCGATGTCACCCCAATAGCTGTGTTTGCAGCCGAGCAGCGATACGCCGCCGTTCCCGTGATGCGACACCTGGAACGCGCCGGTACCCTCCCACGCACTCCAATCCGAGCTGGCCGCCCGAACTGGCTCGACGTAACCCATGATTACCGTCGGGTGGACGATCAGGTCGAGGTCGAGTGCGTTCCACGTTTCTGCCTTCGTTACCGCTTTGACGATCACATCTGGCGGTCGCTTTCCGTTGAACCGGTGCCACGCCTCAACCAACAGTCCGTAGTGCAACAAATAGTCGCGTCCGGGAAAAACATGTAGCCTGGCCTGATCCTTGCCGACAAGTTCGAGGGCTGGCCGCTGCCAGTTGAATAGCTTGTCCCGCTTCTCACGCTTGCTGAGCACTACAGATCCACTGCGCTGCCGGGAGGGGACGAGTGTGATCTTCCTTCGCTCCCCCAGCTGTTCATGAATCTTGCCATCGACGTACCGCGTGAGGGTGTTCCCCATCGTGTGGTCCGATGGAGTCGCTAGCTGGAACGCGATGTCGGCGTCATCCTCCGCATCGAAACATGACAATCCTCGCAGCAAGTCGCGGCCGTTCACGATCAACCCACGATGGCTCCACGAACGAGGTCCGCGTAGGACTTTCCCTCTAGTGCCTCTGCATCGGCACGGAGGAAGCCCAGTGATGCGGCGCACTCGAACACGGCGTCCACACTAGGGCCTTCGATCTCGATGAATGTCCCTAGTCCTTTCACATCGTCGAGCACCACCTCCATCTCGCCGCGCTTGAAGTACCGCCGCAGCTTGTGCACTTCCACGTCGATGTCAAAGCCGAGGTTCTCGTAGATGCGGCGAACAACGTCGCCATCAGTTACGGATGTCTCGTCCTCGGCCCACTTGAAATTGGCAAGTTTGTGGTGCATCGCAATGGAACTCCGTGCGCCGTACGTCCTCACGCGCAAATAGGTAGGAAACGAACTAAGGCCCGCACGCGTGGGGTGCTTGAAGTATGTGTCTCGCTGATCCTCTTCCCTGTTGAAGGAGAAGTTTGCGTCCACAAGTCTGCGTTCGACCGAGCTCAGCTCAATGACACGAAACTTCGCCTCGCACTCCACGTTTTCCTTGCTCATATTACCTTGCACTGTAGCACATCAGCGGAGACGGCGGGTGACCATGGAGTCAGGCCGAACGAGGTGCTCGAGGACATGCAGACTCTATCTATCCCCGCCCAGCTTCGTGAGCTCGCCGAGTTCGCCGAACGAGCCGGACTCGCCGTAACCGAGGAGTTGACGGAGAGCCGGTCGGCCCGAGACCCGGGACGCCCCGTTTTCGGACATCTTCTCGCGGACATCCAGCGCGGCAAAATCGAGCGCATTCTGGCATGGAAGCTCGACCGCCTCGCGAGAAATCCGGTCGACGGAGGCGCACTCATTCACGCCCTTGGAAAGGGAAGACTGAAGGAGATCGTGACTCCAGAGGGGACGTATACGGGGACCGGCGACTCGAAGTTCATGCTGGCCATCCAGTTCGGCGCCGCCACCAAGATGACCGACGACCTCTCCGTTGGCGTAAAACGTGGCTGCCGTGAGCTGCTCGAAGAAGGGCGCCTCCCCGGCGCCCCGCCGCTTGGATACATCAAGATTCGTGACGGGATGGGCTTCAAGAGCGGCGCGGGAAAAGTCATGCGCGATCCTGAGCGTTTTCCCCTTCTCGAGATGTTCTTCCGCGACCTCCTCTCCGGCAGCGCATCGATCACCGACGCGTGGCAGCGTGTCCGCACCGCAGGACTCACGACGCGAACAACGGCTCGCCAGGCCAGCAGGCCGGTCAGCCTAAACTACATGTTCGACCTCGTCCGGAACCCCTTCTACGCCGGCCTCATCCGCTACGACGGGGAGACGTACCAGGGTGTGCACGAGGCGATGCTCACGCCCGCCCAGTTCCGCCAGATTCAGCACCTCGCGACGCGAGGGCACGCGCCCCGCCCGTCACGCCACGAGTTCGCGTTCACGGGCCTTCTCCGCTGCGGGGACTGCGGTGGCGAGCGTGCGCTTGTCGGCGAGGAGCACGTGAAGCGCTCAGGGCTTCGATTCGTCTACTATCGCTGCGGTCGCCGACGAAAGGGCTTGCCGATCTGCCGCGCCAAGCCGCTGAGCGAACGAGTCCTCGTCGACGCCGCCACGACCGGCCTGGCCGCCATCTCCCTGAGCAAGGCTGTGGGCCGGTGGACGCTTGACGCGATGGAGTGGTGGCTGCAAGAGCGAGCGGGAGACGGTCACGCGCGCCGCGCTGCACTTGAGCGCCAGTTCGAGGACGTCCAGAAAAGTGTCCGTAAGCTCACCGACGCTCTTCTGGCCGGCCTTCTGACCGATGACGAATACCGCGAGCGAAAGCAGGAACTCCAACTCGAGATCGCAGAGCTCCAACGACGTATGGCGCTTCCGGGTGTCGAGTCGAACGATTGGCGCGCGACTGTCGAGGGAATCGTCACAACCGGAACAACCGCACTCGACGAGTTCACTGCGGGAACTCCAGAGGAGCGGCGCGCGACCCTCTCTCGGGTGTACGCGAACTCTGAGGTGCGTGCCGGAATCCCGCGTTTTTCCTTGAGAACCGAACTACTCGCACTGAAAGATGCGCCTCTTGTCGCAGCGTCAGTCCCGGCGAGGTACGCGAACCTCCCGCACCCACGAGAAGTGTGTCAACCAAGCAAAAAAGCAGCGCGTCCTTCGAGGACTGTCGCTGCTTTTCGGCGATGGTGGACCGTAACGGGATCGAACCGTTGACCTCTTCCATGCCATGGAAGCGCTCTACCAGCTGAGCTAACGGCCCTAGGCGTGTGATTACGAAGGACTGGATTTGTGCGCGCAGCATGCCATAGGTTTGACGGCTCGTCAATCCGTGTCACACTACGGGCATATGACCCTCTCCTTCCGACGCGCGTTGCTTTCGTCCGCCCTTGCCCTCTCGATGGTGTTGCCGTTTCAGGCGATGGCCGCAACAGCCCCAACGCCACAAATGGCGTTAGATGCCGCGCTCGCTAAGTTGATGGCTCAGACAAGTATGCGTGCGGATAGCGAGTTGAGTCTCCATGTCCAAAAACGCACGTTGAAAGAGCGGACGTACTCTGCAGATACGTCTGTCCGGATGCGGATGAGCCAGCGGACCACGCCAGCCGTTGAAGGAAAGAGCGACAGTGAGGGGAAGCTTGTCATTGAGCAGTTTGAAAGCGCGGATGGGTCGGCCAAGTTGAACTCCCCGATCACGATTGAATGGAAGAAGGTTGGGACGTCGATCTATTTCCGCGGCATGTCTCTTCCACAGGAGCTCGTAGATACGCTCGGATCGCTCCAGATTGACCCGACGCCACTTGTCGGCAAATGGTTGCGTATTGATTCAAGCGGTTCGGACTCAATCGAAGAATCGTTGATCCGTGAACTACCCCTTCCGGATGCCGTGTCACTCCTGACGAACTCAAAAGCCGGGTTGCCTGCGCTCAAGCAACTCTTGCGTGTTGTCCGTGTTGAATCGACAACGACCAGTGCAGACGGCCACAAGCACCTCCGTATCCGTGTCCGTCTCAACCCGCAACTCATTACGATGCTTCAGCAGCGCGATATCGCCGCCGTACCAAAGGGCGCAGCACGTGCTGCGTCGGTTCGTGAAATTAATACGAATTACACCAAGATCCGTAGTGTCCTCGCTGGCCTTCAGATGGTTGTTGTCGTAGACGCCACGGCCACGAGCCTCGATCGTCTCGAGCTCGGTCTTGAGCGCATCGAGCCAACAACGGATTGCTCGTGGAACAGTACATGGACCAAGCAGATTTGTAAGACAATCGGATATCAAAAGACGAAGCTCGCATTTGGTGTCTCATTCTTTGCAGCGGATGCGACTACGATTGTTGCACCAGTAGATGCACAATCCCTTGAAGATGCGTTCAAATCGATCACACCACCTGAACCAGAGCCGGAACCGGTCCTCATGGAAGAACTCGACGCGAGTTCATCGATGGAGATGAGCATGTAGTCGAACGAAAAAATAAAAAAATGTCGTCCTCGAGCAACGCGAAGGACCTTCAAATTAGAATTCCTCAGACAAATCCTTCCAAAACGGATTCATCGAAGCGATAAGCGCTTCCTTCTTGCGACGCAATAATCCTTTGAGCTGCTTCTCTCGTTGAATAGCAGAAAGAACATCTGAGGTTTCTTCGTAGTACACAAGCTTTGAGGTTTGATAGGCGTTCGAGAAACCAGGAACGACTTTTAAACGGTGTTCTTCGATGCGACGAAGAAGATTATTTGTCATGCCGATATATAGCGCCGTTTGTAAGTGGTTCGTGACGATGTATATGTAATAGACTTTTGTCATACATATACCGCTGCCATATATCGAAGGAAGTTTCAAGAGGGAATTCGAGGGTATTCATTGGAAGATCCTTCGCCGAGCCTCAGGACGACGCTTTATTTTCTGAAACGCAAGAATGTCGTCCTTGAGCGAAGCGAAGGACCTTCCTATTGAAGTTCTGGCCATATTCCGGTAGTCTCCGCTCATTATGCCGCTCCAAATTGGGATTGTTGGGTTGCCGAATGTGGGGAAATCCACGTTGTTTTCGGCGATTACGAAGAAGGCGGTTGATTGTGCGAACTTCCCGTTCTGTACGATCGACCCGAACGTTGGCGTTGTCGAGGTTCCGGATGAACGGCTCGGCAAGCTCGCAGCCATTTCGAATGCCAAGAAAATCGTGCCAACCACGATCGAGTTCGTAGACATCGCCGGTCTCGTGAAAGGTGCGGCAGAAGGGCAGGGGCTTGGGAACGCGTTCCTTTCGCACATTCGCGAGTGTGATGCGATTGCGCAGGTGCTTCGTGCATTTCAGGATGAAAACGTGATTCACGTTGATGGTTCTATCAATCCGGTCCGTGACGCGGAAACGATTGGGATTGAGTTGGCGCTTGCGGATCTTGGGACCGTGACAAAACGTCATCAAAACGTTGAACGACAGCTCAAGAGTGGAAAGACAAAGGAGCTGGAAGCTGAGCTCGCGTTGCTCCAGCGTGCAAAAGACGCGCTTGAAGCTGGCACGGCACTTCGCGAACTCGAATGGACGGAAGATGAGTTAAAGCAGATCAAGATGCTTTCGCCGCTTACGCTCAAACCAATGCTGTATGTTGTAAACGTGAGTGAAGAGCAGATTCAGGATGGCTCATGGCAGCCCGTTGTCGCTCCACTCGTTGCAAGCGGCCACACGATGGTGCCAGTGTGCGTCAAAATGGAATCAGAACTCGCGTCGATGAATGATGAAGAGAAAAAAGAATATCTCGAAGCCATGGGGCAGACGTCTTCTGGGCTCGATCGCCTCATTATCGATGCGTATCGTGTGCTTGGCCTCATCACGTTCCTCACATCTGGCGAAATGGAGACGCGGGCCTGGACGATCGTCAAAGGGGCGAAGGCACCGCAAGCGGCAGGCGTCATCCATACGGATTTTGAAAAGAGTTTTATCCGCGTTGAGGTCACAAACTGGAAGGATTTTGTGGAATACGGGGGAGAGGCGAAGTGCCGTGAGAAGGGATTGGTCCGCATCGAAGGGAAGGAGTATGTGATGCAGGATGGCGATGTGTGTTACTTCCGGGTGGGGGCGTAGTATACTCATCACCACATATGCCACAACGCGTCCGCAAAGTAATTATCCCAGTAGCTGGATACGGCACACGTTTCTTGCCGGCGACAAAGGCCATGCCGAAGGAGATGCTGCCTATTATTGATAAGCCGGTCATCCAATACGTTGTTGAAGAAGCTGTTGCGTCAGGGATCGAAGATGTAATTCTCGTAACGTCTTCAGCGAAGCGTGCGGTCGAAGACCATTTTGACGACAACCACGATCTTGAAGCGTGGCTGAAGAAAACCGGAAAGGATGCGCAACTCAAAGAAATTCAGGCGATCGGGAAGCTCGCGAATTTTGTGTATGTCCGGCAAAAAGGTCCGTATGGGAGTACGACTCCGGTGAGGAATGTGCGTCACTTGTTGGGTGATGAACCATTTGCGGTTCTTTTTGGCGATGAGCTATTTACGGGTAAAACACCGCGTCTTCGCCAGATGATCGATGTGTACGAGAAGTACGGGGATCCGGTGCTTGGGGTGATTCCGGTTAGTGCGGAGGATACCAAGCGGTACGGGATTATCGATCCAGCGGCGCAGGTTGAAAAGGGCGTGTATCAGATCAAGGGCGTCATCGAAAAGCCAGGTCCGGAGAAGGCGCCGTCCAAGCTTGCGGCAATCGGCTCTTATATTTTGACGCCAGATATTTTTGAAGCAATGGAAAAGACAAAGGCGGGCCATGGAGGGGAGATGGTGTTGGTCGACGCGATTTCGACGCTCATGAAATCACGTCCAGTCTATGCCCGGATGCTCGAAGGGGAGTATCACGATACTGGTTCAAAGATCGGTTGGTTGTCCGCAAATATCGCAACGGCTCTCGCACGACCAGACATGGCGGCAGATGCAAAAAAGCTGCTCAAGACATTCGGCAAGAAATAGGAGGTTGCCGCGTCGTCGGACTCCTCGCAAAGACGGAGGCAAATAAGGTACAATGGCGTCGTATGTTACGACGCCGTTTTGTTTCGTTGTTTTCTTGCCTCACATTGTTCACGATGTTGGCAGGGCAAGGGTGTACGCGTGGGTTGGATCCGGCGACCGCCGCTGCTTCCAAGCACGTTGATCTCGTCGTATGGGGTGTTGTTGATGACGAGGACGTATACGACCCGATCTTGAAGGATTTTCACGCACTCCATCCGAACGTGAGCATCTCGTATCGCCGTCTCCGTCTCGAAGAGTACGAAACAGAACTCCTGAACGCCCTTGCAGAAGATCGTGGCCCGGACGTGTTCATGGTGCACAACACATGGATCGATAAATACCTGCCAAAACTTGCACCGATGCCGCTAACTACGAAGGTTGCGGTCCAGGAGGTGCAGGGGACGGTCAGAAAAGAGGCGGTTTTTGTACTAAAGTCGGAACCAACAATCACTATCCGAGCATACAAGGCCGCTTATCCAGATTCGGTGATTGCAGACACGATCCGTACGGTGAACGTCTCGACCAAGACGGATACACGCGACTTGCAACAGCGTGTCGTTGCCATCCCACTTTCCGTTGATACGCTTGGGATGTACGTCAACAAAGATTTGATGAACGTCGCAGGAATCGCGACGGTGCCGGCGACGTGGGATGTATTCCAAACCGCTGTCCCACGGCTTGTGAAACAGGATGCACAGGGCAATTTGCTCCAGTCCGCAACAGCGCTTGGGACCGGTTTCAATATCGAACGCGAATCAGACATCGTCTCCGTGCTCATGATGCAAAACGGTGCGGTGATGGCGAATGAAAACGGTTCGCCGACGTTCTCACAGGTCCCAGCCGCGTTGTCACAACAGCGGGACCAGCCACCAGCGTACCAAGCGCTTTCGTTCTATACGGATTTTGCGAACCCGGCCAAAGCGGTTTACACATGGAATAACCAACAGCCGAACTCCCTCGACGCGTTTATCCAGGGAAAAACAGCGTTTTTCTTTGGCTATAGCTATCATTTACCTGTCATCCAGGCACGCGCACCAAAACTCAATTTGGGAACAGCCGCGCTTCCGCAGATTGATGGGAATCCTGTCGTGAACATCGCAAACTATTGGAACCTCGCTGTGTCTAAAAAGACGAAGAATCTCGATATTTCATGGAACCTCTTGAACTTCATGTCCCAACCGGATGAAGCAAAGAAGTACCTTGATGCAGCAAAGCGACCAGCCGCGCTCAAATCATTGCTCGATGCGCAGCTCGAAGACGAAGATATCGGTGTGTTTGCCTCGCAGGTCCTGACTGCAAAGTCGTGGTATCGCGGGGATGACCCAGCAGCGATGGAATCCGCTTTTGAAACAATGGCAGATAACGTATTGAGTGGTGTTGAAGACATTCCAACCGCCGTTCGGAACGCCCAGGCAAAAGTTGCCCAGACCATCACCGTGTCATTTTAGCCTTGAAGGCTGCGTGGTATGATGGGAGGGATGAACAGATTTTTACGGAATAGCGTTGGGATCGCCGTTATCGCGCTTGGTTTTTTCATGGCGCACTCCGCGTCTGCGCAACTGTTTTCCCAGTGCAAAGCGCCGACAAGCGATTTTACATATACGTGTCTTTCGACGACGGATTGTGCAAGTGCAACGGCGGGAACCTCAGGCGGCGTAGACTCTCTTGGCTGTGTTGGAGGGCACCCGCTTGATTCCGCCTGTTGCCGACAAGAAAAACCCAAGGTCCCATCAGCTGATTCTCCGTGTAGTTCAGCAGGGGGGACGTGTAAGGGTTTGTGTACCCAAGGGGTGGAATCACAAATCGCGGGGATTTCGTGTTCCAACGGGAACGTGTGCTGCGGGCCATTGATCTACAATGCGCCACAATGTTCCGCGCAAGGCGGTGTGTGTGAGCAAGCGTGCCAACCTGGTGAAATTTATATGGGCTCTTACGCCCTAGGGTGTGACCAAGGGTTTTTGTGCTGTAAGACGGCTGCGCTCGTCACTCCTCCTACAACAGCACCGACGACGAATGCGCCGGCGAGCACAAACGGATCGACACCTGAACTGGCTCAGATAGACTCACCGGATCGGCTTGTCCTTCCACCTTGTACAAAGGATGGGAGCTGTGAGCTCGATGATATTGTCCAGACGGGTATCAACTTTGCGACGTTTATCATGGGCCTCTCGGGTGCATTGTTCTTTGCGGTTTTCATCTACGGTGGCGCGATGTACCTTGCTTCATTCGGGAACAAGACACGTGTTGAGACCGGAAAGAAGGCGATCAAAGGCGCGGTCATCGGTATGATCTTCGTGATCGGCGCATGGACGATCGTGAACACACTTGTGCAGGGTCTGCGGTATGGGAAGAGCCCGGGCGATACAGCGCCAACGACGAAGGGACAGGTGAAGCCGGAGGATAAGTGTCCGCTCCAAGGAGATGGATACACCTGCACGACATTGAGTGGCACGACCGGCCAAGAGGCAAAAGCAGACGGGGATTCCAAAGGGTTAAGTTGTTTAACGGGGCTCTGTCCTGGTGCTGCGAACATCCTCTGCTGTAAGGCAAAATAATATGCGGATGATCTTCGCGTTGGGCATCGCGATGGTCCTGTTTTTTACTGGTGCGCACAAGGTGCTTGCCGCAGCTGGTACGGGTCCGATCGGCTCCAAATGCGGTGATACAAACACGAGATATACGGGGTCACCCGTAACGGCAGGTCTCGATTTTTCAATATCAACATGCCAAACGATGCAGTATTGCATCGATCACGCCCCTCAGAAGGGATTTAAGCCACATTTGTATTACTGGGATCCGCAGAACCCGGACTGTTCTAACGCCCAACAAGATCCAGGAGGGTGTTGCGCCTATTTCTTGCAGCCAAAGCCAACATACGGAAAACCTCCAGCGGATCTCGATGTATTCAATCCGCTCGTTGGGATTAAAAACATCTATGACCTCATCCGCCGTGCGATTACGATTTTTTTGGGGATGGTGGGCGCGCTTGCCTTTGCGGTCTTCTTCTATTCTGGCATTGTTTGGATGACAGCTGATTCATCCGACCGCATCAATACCGCAAAGGCGGCAATGAAGTACGCAGTGATCGGTCTTCTCCTCATCGGTTTTTCCTTTGCCATCACCAATTTCATCGTTGACGCGTTAGTGAATAAGGGATCGTTTGCGGCACCGGCTACGACTGCTCCTGCAACGCCCCAGCAACTACAATAGCCATGAAATTATCGATCAAAATCTTGCCCTTCCTTGCGTTCCTCGCGCTCGTTTTGTGGTGTGCGCCAAAAGACGTTGCAGCAAAAGAGTGCGGTTCCTATGGCGGGACATGTAGGGCAGGGTGCGCATCTGATGAATTTAGTGCATATAGCCTCTACAGCGACTGGAATTCAACTGTTGCAGACCAGATAAAGAAGACGGAGCAGGCTCTTGATTTGCAGCCAGGAGAAGTCATCAACTGCAACGGCCAAGGGACGTGCTGTATCCCAAAAGGGACTGAGGCCTGTTCTCATATCGGGTATGCATACTATCCTCCAGCTGATGGGATGGCATGGGGGTGTACGCCACTTGAGTGTGGTGATCCGCTGAGTGGCGGTACGGCGAACCGTGAATATTGTCCAAGTGGACAAAAGTGTTGCAAGTATAAAGTCCGAGTCGGCACAACGACGGCCAAACCCGTAATCATCGGCTCTCCAACAAATATTAGTAATCCGCTTGGGAGCACGACGACGCTAACCGGAGCGATCCGGCGTGTATTGACGGTCTTCCTTGGTATGGTCGGTGCTCTCGCCTTTGTTGTCTTTGTCTACGCCGGAGTCACATGGATGACAGCCGGCTCATCAGACCGTGTAAAAGTTGCGAAGGATGCCATGAAATACGCAGTGATCGGATTAATCCTCATCGGTTTTTCCTTTGCCATCACCAACTTCATTATTGATGCATTGGCGAATAAGGGATCGTTTTCCACACCAGCGACACCCGCACCGGTCCAAGAAGCAACGCCGCTTCAGTGATATGCGTACTATCCATCTACCGTTATTGCGGCTCGTCGGACTCATCGCAGGTATTGTTGTTTTTTTTCTTGTTTCCCCAGTTTCTCCTGCGCACGCGGTGCAGGCCGACTGTTCTGCAGAGGGCCAGGGGCTCAATGCGCAAAAATCAAAAGTCTATTGCACCTCTTTAGCGAACTGTACGACGGCAGGAGGAGCGTTGCTAGCCACTACTTTTTCAGCAGCTTCTGGCAATAACTGCACGGGAGCACAAGTGTGCTGCATGACGCTCCAGGCAACGGCGAAATGTACCATTGCAGACCAGGGGCTTGATCCCAAAAAAGTAAAATCACTCAAGTGCGACAACCTTTCACATTGCACGGAAGCGGGCGGTATCCCATCGAGCTCGAGTGATTGTGAAGGCGCTACGCCGACATGCTGCCAAGTCCCAACACTGATAGCGAATACAGAGCCAAAACTCATCGATCCGCTGAACGGCGCAACGATTTTTCAGGTGATTCGTCGGTTGCTCAGCGTTTTCCTTGGCATGGTAGGCGCTCTCGCTTTTGCAGTCTTTGTCTTTGCGGGTGTCACATGGATGACAGCCGGCTCATCAGACCGTGTAAAAGTTGCGAAGGATGCCATGAAATACGCAGTGATCGGTCTTGTTCTGATTGGCTTTTCATTCGCAATCACCAACTTTATCGTTGATGCGTTGGCAAATAAGGGATCGTTTGTGACGCCGGATACTTCTACGCCTGCAACACCTCAACAGCTGCAATGATGACCTTGTGGTATGCTTTCTGTCATGAAACGGTCCTCTCAATTTTTTTCTCTTGCGGTGGTCATTGCCGTTGGCCTGCTTCTTTCGTCGCACACGGCGCATGCGTATTCCGCCTTTCCTGACCCGTTGAATAACGCGGATGTCCCGATCCTCATTAACCGGATTGTGACAGCAGTGTTGGGTATTGTCGGTTCATTATTTTTTGTCATGTTCCTGTGGGGAGGGTTCCAATACATGACGGCAGGAGGGGACGCGGGCAAAGTAAAAAACGGACGGACAACATTGTTGAATGCTGTGATCGGAATTGCCCTTGTCGCATTTTCATATGTGATTACTGGATACGTGGCTGCCTGGATCTGGATCGGATCTAATGGAAATCCAACATTTGATCAGCCAGAAGACTCTATTCCCGCAGAAGGTACACCTACAGGCCAGAATACTCTTCCGACGGACTTCAGCACCCCCAATTGATCCTAGACACGGAGGATGTCACATGCTCGACGCTGCTGCACAGGACTGCTATCCTATGGCTATCCTGTGAGTATGAAAGGAGGTGACGCATGACATGACGCTTTCTTCAAAATCGTTCGCCCGCACAGCTGCGGCCTTTGGCCTTACGCTGATGCTCGCGCTTCCGACTGTTGCTTTTGCACAGTCCGATAGCCTGAACGTAAACGACCTCGGCGTTGGTGCCGTTCAGTCCTCCATTAAATTGGGTTCTGGCGACGTCCGACAGACCGCAGCCCGTATTATTAACGTCGCGCTTGGATTCCTTGGGATCATCGCGGTGGTAATTGTTCTTCTTGGTGGGTTTAAGTACATGGTTGCCGGTGGGAATGAAGAGAAGACCTCTGAAGCCAAGAAACTTATCGTTTCTGGGATTATCGGTCTCGCTATTATTCTCTCCGCCTGGGCCATCACCAGCTTCGTTGTTTCTCGTCTCGTGACAGCTACCCAGGACCAGTAACCTACTTCCGTATGTCGATTTCGAAACGGTTCCGTTCGTTGGCTGCACCCCTCGTGCTTGTCATGATGGTGGGTCTGACTGCTGCGCCACTTGCGGCGTCGGCACAGTTAGGAGGAGTCCTTTCCAACGGTTTGAATAAAGCCGCGCCAAAAGAACTCAAAGGGGCAACGGACCTGAACGCGATTATCGGTAACCTCATTAGTGCTGTAATCGGGTTCCTGGGCGTTGTCCTCTTCCTCTATCTCTTGTACGGTGGTTTCCTCTGGATGACCGCTGGTGGAGATGCAGGCCAGGTAAAGAAAGCAACGGACGTAATTCGCAATGCCATTATCGGCCTTGTGATCATTGCTCTCTCGTATGCTATTGCCACCTTCGTCATTACGAGCCTCGGGACAGCTGTGTCTCAAGGGTCACAGGGGGCAGGTGGGCCATCGAATACACCATAAGCAGTCTAATTCACTTCACACATTTGGATGTATGAAGCATGTGAAAACCCTCTGGCGTTCGGCAGTCACAACGGTGCTCATCGCGTTGCCATCCATGGCAGCTGCGCAGAGTGCGCAAAACCCGTTCAACCAGGCGGCCAACTTGGCCGGTGAAGTCGGAGCCAATGCGGGGCTCGGGGAACCGAAGCCTCTCACCCAGATCATTGGGTCGATCATCAACGTGGCCCTTGGTTTCCTTGGGATCGTGTTGCTGTTCTACCTCTTGTACGCCGGTTTCCTTTGGATGACCGCAGGCGGTGACGAAGGACAGGTGAAGAAAGCACGTACGATGATTTCGCAGGCCGTCGTTGGCTTGATCATCATTGTGGCGGCATTTGCCATCTCGACGTTCGTCCTCGGGTCGCTCGTCAACGCGACGACAACCTAGCTCGTTCGCTGCGCAACGAACCCCAAACACCCCGCTCCGGCGGGGTTTTGGTTTTTATTTCATATCCTCCCCCTTACGAAGGGGGAGTTAGAGGGGGTTCTGTCCGATCGATCCGAAGGGAACCTCCCCTTACCCCTCCTTCGTAAGGAGGGGGATATGATGGTAATCTCCCTCCATGCGAAAAGCGCTTGGCGTTTTCCTCCTCTCGCTTGCCGTGTGCGCAGCGTTCATTTCATGGTCTGCGTTTCCGGATCCTGATTCTTTTTATCACGCAAAAGCCTCGTTGCTTGTGTGGCAACATGGACCGATCCATTCATTCCCGTGGCTCGACCTCACAACACTTGGGACGAACTACATGGACCAGCATTTTTTGTTCCATGTATTCGAAGCGCCGTTCGTCGGGCTCTTAGGATTGCATCTTGGTGCGCGGATCGTTGCGATCCTTCTCGCAGCCATCTGCCTCACGACAATTTTTCTTCTTCTCCGCTGGCTCAAGATTCGGTACGCGGGTGCTTGGATGTTGCTGCTCATGGTTTCGTCGCCGTTTATGGTGCGGTTGCTCCTCGCAAAAGCGTCACCGATCGCGATCACGCTTTTTGTCCTTGGCCTTGCGGCAGCATGGAAGCGAAAACCATTTCTTGTCGCGCTCATTGGATTCTTGTTCGCACTAACGCACGGGGGGTGGGTGTATCTGATTGGATCGATTTTCTTGATGGGCGTGGGTGATGCGCTGTATCGATGGGTTATGGAAGAACAGTGGAAGCTTTCGTATATCGCTTCCTCTGTCGCTGTCTGCGTTGGCGTCGCTTTCGGACTTCTCATCCACCCCAACTTCCCTCAAGACATCTCATTACTTTGGATCCAGATCGTTAAAATCGGGCTTCAAACGCCGTTTAACCATGTCATTTTGGGGAGTGAGTGGTTGCCGGTTGCGCCAGGATGGATGCTCTCAGGTCTCGCGCTTTGGTTGATTGCGCTTGGTGGTGGGATTGCGGCGATGTTCATGGCTCGACGCGACCCGTTTGACCGCGAGGCTGCACGAGGGACGATCGTGTTTGCGTTCCCCGTCGCCGCACTCCTCGCTCTGACGTTTAAGAGCCGACGGAGCGTCGAATATCTCGTGCCAGCGATTGCACTTTGGGTTCCGTGGATCTGGAATATGGTGGACTTGAAGAAATTACGGGATGTCTTCAAAGAAACGTTGCCGAAAGCGTTGTATGTTCGGACACCGTATATCCTCGCGCTTGTGATTGGTGCGTTAGCAGTCAAAAATATTCAGAATGCGTATCTCACGTTGCACGATGACGTCTATCCAGACGCGGTATACGCCGATGCGTTTTCTGCGATTTCATCTCGCGCAAATATTGGTGATCGTGTGTTCCATTCTGATTGGGATGAGTTCCCGATGCTCTGGAGTCTCGATGACCGATTGAAGTATGTCGTTGGATTGGATCCAACATTTCTGTACGAAGCATCTTCAACATTGTCTGATGCGTATCGCGATGTGACGTGGGGGCAAACGACGACAACGCCTGCGATGGTGTGGAGCGTCGTGCATGACCGTCTTGGTGCACGGTTTGTGTTTATCGATAAACGCGACCACACCAAGCTCTACAACGCAGTGAAGGAAGACGAACGGTACGAGTTGTTGCGCGATACGGACCAGGCGGCTACCTTTGAGGTCAAATTATGAGTCGTGTCCTCATCACGATCCCAGCGTGGAACGAAGCGGTCGTGATCGAACGTAATCTTCGGATCGTGCATGACGCCATCGCGCGCCTCTTTCCGCACGACACAGTGACGGTTGAAGTTGCGGATAATGGAAGCACGGATGCAACGCGAGAGATCGTCCGCCGTGTTGGACGTCAGTATCCAGAAGTAACGTTGCTCGAAGTTCTGGAGAAGGGGAAAGGGATCGCGATCCGAACGTCATGGATGAAACATCTCGATGACAGCGACGTGCTTGTATTTATGGATGCGGACCTTGCCGCGGATCTCGAGGCGCTACCTCGTCTTGTTGCGCCGATCATTTCGCAAAAAGCGGATCTTGTATGCGGTTCTCGGTTTTTGAGGGAGAGCAAGATCAAGCGGACATGGCCGCGAGAGGCTGCATCGAGGCTCTATCGTGGGTTACAGCGATTGCTCCTCCAACTCCCCGTGAAAGACGCGCAGTGCGGGTTTAAAGCCATTTCTGTTGCGACGGCACGAGAGCTTTTACCGCTTTGCGAGGAGTCAGGATGGCTCTTTGATAGCGAATTGTTGGCTTTTGCACGTCTAAAACACAAAAAAACGCTAGAATTAGCCATTTCTTGGATAGAATACCGTGATCCGTCACGTCGGAGCGCATTGCGCCTTTTTCATCATGGATGGGGATTTATGGCTGGGCTTTGCAGAATTCATTCTCACGTATCGCGAATAGCTAATAAAATGGCTTAATAGAGCCAAATAATCAGTATATTGTAAAATGTCAATCAGGGTTGACAAAACCCTTATTTTGTGCTACATTATCCCGTTACTGCTGGGCATGCTGCCTGGGGGAACAAAGTGTTGTTTGACTCGTTAACACCCGCCTAGAAAGTCTAGAAGCGGGATACTAGGAAAGGAGGCCAGCAATGGCCAAAGGAGATCGTAAGGATCGTACGACGACGGATGCGAGTGCACCGAAGGGTGACGCTGGTGTACGTCGATTCGATGTTTACCGGACCGGTACCGACCTGATCATCAACCTCCTCGAGACCAATCTGGATCGATTGCGTCACGATGCTGGCTGGGACATCACTGGTGTTAACCTGCTCCCCACGATGCTTCGGGAAAAAGTCCTGGAGACAGTGAAGGAGCACGGGAGCACGGTCGCGTTCCTCGAGACCGGTATGAAGGTCGCCGTCCTGGGTCTGTTCCCAAAGTTGGGAGCAAGTGCCAAGGACTCGATCGGCGCGATCATCGACTTCTACGTCGATGAGCTGCGCGCCGCCGCGAACGAAGTGAACGACCGCAAGGCAGAGGCGCGCGTCAGCCAAGCGGCTGGCGGCGTCAAATCCAGGATCGACAAGATCATCGAGGACGCGAAAGCGGACAAGGTGAAAAAGTCGACGTTCGACGCGATCTTCTTCAAGCTCCCGCCGTACAAGCGCATGGTCCTCACGGACCTCACGGCTTGGATGGCTGAGAACTCACCGCCGGAGGCGCCAAACACGCATCCCCACTTCGACAACTGGTTGTCCTTCAAGGACAAGATCAGCTCCGTCGAGGCCCTCGAGGATCTCGTACTGGTCATCGAGGGTGAGAGCGGCGACGAAGAGGCGCAGGCGAAGGCCTGCATCCGGTACCTGCGCGCTCACTACGGTGAGAAGGCGAAGGAGCCGGGTCTCAAAGAGGTCGTAATCGCCGTGCTGCGTGGGGACAAAGACAATCCTCACGCGAAGCGCGTCCAGAAGGGGATCGATACCTTCACGGAGCACGCGAACACGTACGCGAGGGAGACGAGGAAGGACACAGAGAAGCGAAGGAAGAGCGCGCCACACGGAATGTCATTCGGGTGGTACGCCGGACTTTGTTTGCTCCTCTTCGCGGGCATCCTGGGGTTCTTCCTCTCGAGGTCCCTCATCGTTCTGATCGTTGGCGCGTTCATCGCGCTCGTCTTCATCGCGGTCTGGGAGCTCGCAGGGCTCAGCGATCGACTCACGAAGAAGGACGAGCCGGTGGACGAACCGCCGACTCCCGCTGCCGCTCCTGATGAGGGAGCGGCTCCGTAACCAAACTCTCTATTCAAGAAAAGGAGGTCCTCAATGTGGGACCAACTCGGAGCAGCAGGATTTTTCGCAGCGTTCATCGGTAACCCCTTCGGGATCCGAGGAGCTGCTGCCGCGGGCATGACCGCGGCGTGGGTAGGGTTCCACAACGGAGCCATCCGTTTCGACGAGTTCTTGGGCCGCATCATCGGTCCGAGGCTCACCAAGCTGATGATCGCCGTCATGGCGCTCATCGGGCTTCTCGCCTTTGCAAGCGAGAAGGCAGACGAGTACCTCACGCCGGAAATGCGCGCGATGTCCGTCCATTCGACGGCCACGAACGCAATGGTGGTGGGGCTCTGCGCGATCCTCTTGCTGGCGCTGTATCAGCGCTTTGCGAGCCAGTATCGCCCGCGCTCCGTTTCCTTCGCGAGTTGCTGCTTCATCCTCATCTTGGTTCCGATCACCCTCATGGTCATCGAAATCGTCGATGCAGGTCGGACGCAGAGCGGGTGGCATCTCACCATTGCGGCGGGATACGGTCTTCTCGCGGCGCTGACACTTGGCTTCCTGGGCGCTGTTGCGTCCTGGGTTGTCAGGAAGGCGATCGAGCTTCTCGAGACGGGCCTCACGCTCGTTGGGGAACCGATTCTCGCCGCGGCGCTGCCAGGGACGACGCTACAGAACGTCAACGAGCGCACGAAGAAGCTGTTCGACCTGTTCCGAGAGGATTACTGGTCGCAGCGACTGAGCGGCATCGCGATTTACTTTGGGGTTGTCATGATCCCGTACTTCGCGATTCTGAGCTGGTGGATCGAGCCGAAATTCTTCGTGTGGTTCTCGGGCAGCTACCTCATCGTCATCGCCCTCGCGTGGGCTGCGACGCAGGAGGGCCTCTTCGATGAGGTGCTCCTTAGCCGGCAGTCATTTCTGCGATGGCTGATGATCCTGTTCGTCCCCGTGCGGTTGGTGCTTCTCCTTATCGGTACCCCCGATATGTGGAAGACGCAGCCGCTCGTCAAGAACCACGGGTATCTCTTGCCCATCGTGGTTGGGCTCGTCGCACTCCTCGTCCTCAGTGCCATCGTCAAGGGCATGAAGGACTCGAAGTTTCGGAGCATCCTCCTCGTCATTACGGGACTCACTCTCGGGTGGGCCGCGATAGCTCTCTACGTGAGAGCTGAAGGTCGAGGTGGTTGGTCGCTGGATGGATTGACGGACGGAGAATCCACGCCCAAGACGGCGGCTGTCGCAGCCGTCATCTCTCCCGGGAAGTCCGCGTTGGATGCGCCAAGGCAGAACGGAGCAACGCTTGTTGATCCGACACCGAAGCCGCCACCTACGGTCGAGGTCACGGTCGTCCAAGTGCCGAAGTCTCAGCCGAAGCCGTCTGTTCGCACCGTGGGGAAACCTATGAATGTGGACGACGCCAAGGCAAGGTTGAACGCGCGGAGCCGAGACAGGCAGCTGCCCGTCGCGGAGTACCAGTGAAGTAGTACTTTCTCTTTTCTTTTCAAGCCCCGCGTGTCGCAAGACGCTGCGGGGCTTGATTTTTTTTTGGAATTATGATAGAAGGGGAGCGGAGGAACGCATGAAGAAATTGATCATTGGATTGTTCATTTGTTTGACGGGTTGCGGGATGTCCTACGACTCGAAGTACGCCGAGGACGGCCACACCGTCGCGCGCAGCTACGGGAGCGTCGGCTACGCCTCCGCGGAGTCGACCTACGAGCACAACGACCCGCGCTACGAGGCCTGCCTCGCCGACGTCGGCGATGTGCCCAACACGGTCGACAAGGATGGTCACGAGATCGACACCGCTGCGTCGTGGTGCCTCGCGCACGTCCGCAGGGGGCTCAACCGCGACGACAGGCAGCTCGACCAGGCCACCCAGCCGTACTACTACGGCTCGCCGTATCTCCGATAGCTGACCACATGGTCGGCTTTTTTCTTACATTTTTGGCTAATTTAAGCCATTATTTAGGCATATTGGGAATGCCAACCATGCTTGACAAAATGGCTTATTTGTGCTATATTACGTGGTCCAGATGGAACAGGTTTAGTGGGTGCACAGGGCATCCCACAGGACAGTTCCAGGACAGTTCATTGAAAGAAGGAGATCTCAAAGTGAATAAGATAACGTTTCTGGTTCTCGGTTTCTTTTTCGTTCTGACGGGTTGTGGCGGTGGCGCCTTCCATGCGCTCTCCACCAACTCGGATCCATCCAAGTTCGACGTCGACGAGCGTACACACTTCGTCAACGGTTCCCAGAACGTCGAGCATCACTGCGAGTCGAACGTTGTTGGGGGCTGCGACGGCTCCGGCGGATTCGTCGGACAGTCGACGCTCACGGTACCTCATCCTCCGATGAGGCTCATCCCGTTCGTCGACGAGAGCAGCGCCCAATCCGCGATGGGGGACATCCCCGGCGGCGTGGTCCTGCTCCATCCCGGAGCGCTCAACGGTGTCGCCACGAAGCGCGACATCGAGCGTGTCGAGGGCGACATCGATGCGGTGGTCACGATCCAGGTCGAAGACCACAACGACATCCAGAAGATGAAGAAGGCGACACCGCCGACGCCAACGAAGAAGAAGGACAGCGTGAAGCCCAAGAAGGCCCCGCCGTCCAAGGAGATGCGCGGAGGGCCAAGCAGCGAGCCATGATGGTTCGCTGCAACGATAACCCGGGGCGATCGATGATCGCCCCAACCGCGGAGGTTCTCCCATGAAAAAGTTTTCCGTTCTCATCGTCGTAATCGTTTCGTTCCTCACGCTCATCGGCTGCGACATGCAGTCGAGGCGCTCGGAACTTCCCAAGAACAATCCCTGCTACGGCAAGGAGGACGAGTGGGAGGAGAAGCAGTGCCTCAAGGCGCTCAAGCGCCTCGAGGGCACGAGCGACACCGAGCAGGATGCGAGTGTGCCGACGACTCCGTCGACCGCTCCTGCGACCACGTCGCAGCCGCCGAAGCCGTCGGACATGCCGGAACTCCCGGTGGTCGATCCGCAGCCTCAGCCGCGCGTCTCGCCGACTCCTCCGGGCGTTCCAAACGCTTCGAGAGGATCGAATCCGACGCCGTACGTCACGGCAGACTTCCTGCCGGTGGGCGACTCGGGTTGCATGCCCTTTCAGTCGCTGTCGATCCACAACAACAGCAACAAGTTCATGGAGGTGAAGGGCGACGACCTTCGTCCGTGCGGCGACGGCAACCTCGTCCAGATCCACGTCTCGCAAGGGAACGGATCAACGCGCGGCGCGAATGTCATTCCTCCAGGAGAGATCGGGACGTATTACTTCTACCCCTGGCGTGATGTGGGTGGCCAAACGGTCACCACGAACGGCCAGAAGAACTACACCATTCGGGTGTTCGACGCAGGATCCGTCAAGGGCCGCTCGCCAGCAACGCCTGCTGCCCAGATCATCGCGCTCAAGAGTTTTGTTGTGACGCCCTTCGCCGACAACTGGTGGAGGCGCTACGTCACCAACAGCGACATCGAGACCGCAATCGCGATGCGCTGAGATCTCCAAAAACGCGGGCTACGTTTCATAGCCCACTCCAAACGCCTTCGACCACTCGGTCCTGGGCGTTTTTTCATATACAGAAAACCCCCACACCATTTGGTGCAGGGGCATTCCTCCGTATCTACTTCACCGCCAAGCATGGAGACGGGGAAGCTGCGCTATTTTTCCCACGCCCCACGAATGGCGTCAATACGTAGGCTGTGGATTCTTTTATACCTCTCCCCACAAATTGGCTTGGCGCAGCGTTTTGTCTGCAAGGTCTTCTGCGGCATCGATATCCATCCCATCTTCCAAAATAAGATGGTTGATCATCACCGCACGGCATTCATTTTTTGGTCTTACCCCGCCTTTTTCGTCGTGGCAAAGCGCACGCAATGTTTGTTCATCAGCCATATGAGGAAAAGCATAGGTGTTGCCATCTTGTTTGTCCAATGCCCCGGTGTTACAACGTGTGGACGATACGTTATTTATTCTTTTTGTTGATCTCTATGGCAAAACTCCGTCAGGGTCTCTCGATTGCCCTCATGGGTGCGATCGTTTTGTTCGGTGCAGGGTGCAGTAAGGCAGAAGTTCCTCCGCAAACTCCTCCAGTCGTGGAAAATGATCACATGACTCCTCCGGACCAGATGCAAGGTGACGAGATGATGCATGATGACGATGGGGACATGAATGACATGGGCATGAATGCCTCTGGCACCATGCCGATGGGCGATGCAACAGGTACGAAGATGGGAATGAAGCAGTCGCCGCCACCAGAAATGACGACAGACCAGGAAGCTGAGCTTAAAGCGGGCGAAGCAGAACACAAGCCAGGTGAACTCACGTTCCACATCAAGGGCGGCAGCTTCTTCTACGTCCCGAACCAGATCAAGGTAAAGAAGGGTGACAAAGTGAAGATTGTCTTCGAGAACGTCGGTGGGATGCACAACATCAACATCGATGAATACAACGTAAAGTCAGACACCGTCCAGACGGATGGCGAGACGACCGTTGAATTCACCGCCGACAAAGCCGGATCGTTCGAATACTACTGCGCCGTTGGCCAGCACCGCGCCATGGGCCAAAAGGGGATGCTCGTTGTTGAATAACCAACGAACTGCAATATAAAAACAGACCCACGTGGTCTGTTTTTATATTGCACTGCCTATTTGAACCACGCCTCGCGCCATTCCTTCATCATCTCAATCTCGTTTGATTGTGCCGTGATGATGTTGCGTGCGAGTTCGATCAATTCTGGCCGCTTTGACGTTGTCAGCACGAGGTTAGCCATGTCGATGGCGCCTTGGTGATGGATGGTCATCTCATCGATGAATGCGTTGTCGAACTCGTCGCCTGTTTTACCACGTAAGCCGGCGTTCATGTCTGCCATTGTGCTGCCCATTGTGCTTCCGTCAGGCATTTGGTGCATTCCAGATGACGAAGATGAAGATGTGGGTGCCGCGACAGGTCGATGGGAACCGACGCCATAGCCTGCGACAAGGCCTACAATCAGAAGTGCAATTCCAAGAAGAATTGTTGAGTTTTTCATATTGAAGAAATGTGAATAATCGTAAAATATTCCCCGAGCTTGTTGAGGGGTTACCGATTACTGGTTCTTAGGATGGAGGATACCTCTCGCAAAGAGTCGTTGATAAAGTGGAGGAGGGATTCCAATCTCACGCCATGGGACAGGGTCGGTTGGATCGTCGGATGTCGATACGAAGACAAAGAAATAACTGGTGACAATTGTCGCAAGGAGCAGGAGGACGAAGACGGTAGGCAGGGTCGATCGGAACGTGTGTTGCCACGCTTCAAAATGTGCGAGCGCTGTCATCATGCAATCATCCTTTTCTCCTGGCATGAATGGGCAGCCCTGCATTGCGGGTTGATGTGCCGATTGGATCACCTGGACGAAGCCAAAGACGCCAACCGCGAGGAAGGAAAGGAGGGCAAAGAGGGCGACGAGGCGAGGCATGAGGTTCCTGTAGATGAATCGTAGCATACAGAGTAGAATCGACCCATCGACTATGAATGACAAACTCGCCGCCTGCATCAAGATCTCCGAAGAGGTGGTAAAGGGACTTAAAGCCAATGGATATGCGGTCCTCGAAGAAGGGGAATATCCCTCAACCGCGATTGATATCGGTGGGACGCATCTCCTTCTGGTCCGGTATTTTGGGCCGACGTTTACGATTTCCCTCCCATCGAAGGAGGCGTTCGATTATCGCTCGATGGAAGATCTTGCGGTGGGGATGCGTACTATCGCGGAGGGCGTTGCAGCGTACCGTGTGTCGCAACCAAAGGTGTTCACGATCGCGGATGCCGTGTTGAAGCTACGTCCTGCTGTTGTGACACTCGACCCAGCATGGACCCTCGATATCCCAGGGACACCAACCCCCTCGGAAGCATGGCTGAATAGCGAAAAATACAGCATCGGCCTCTTCCAAGAAGATGCGACTGTTCGCGTCATCGTGTGGGTCGGGTCGGACATGCGGTTGATCGGCATCAATACACCTGAGCGTCTCGTCGAGCTTCCAGGATGGGTTATCTCACATTTGAAAGACCAGGTCGTGACCAATGTGCGTCTCGCAGAAGAAGAGAAAAAGCGTGCGGCGATCGAACCACCGCCAATCGAAAAAGCGATGGCTGCTCTAGCACGAGGGAAGCGTATCCAACTTGGGAGCGGACGATGGTACGTCACGTATTTCATTGCTGATGGGAAGCTCCGCTGCGGGGTATCTGACGAAGGTTATTATGATGAAGAAGATGCGACGGAAGAGCAGTTTAGCGAATCCATGAAAGGAAACGCAGAACAGGCTCAGGAGCAGATCCGGGACGGTGCATAGCTGGCTCAATCAGCCCTTGTTTGGTGTGGTATTTGCGAGAAAAGCCTTCGCTTTTTAGTGGTCCCCACGTTCGTGGTACAGGCTTACGTAGGGACGCACGGTTTTGTATACTGGATTGTATGAAACTATCTGAATTGGACATGCAGCAAAAGAAGTTTTGGCACCTCTCACCAGAAGAAACAGCCCATTTTTTTGAGACTGATACGGAAGCCGGTCTATCGACGCGTGAGGTAGAACGGCGGTTATCCGCGTACGGCAGAAATACGATGCGCTCCTCCCCGCGAGCCGACTGGATCAATATCTTCCTCAACCAGCTGAAGAGTCCGCTTATCCTTGTCCTTTTGTGTGCCGGTATCGTAACGCTTGCCATCTCCCACTATCGCGACGCGGTATTTATTTTTATCGCGGTGGTCGTCAATTCGGTGTTGGGGTTCTATCAGGAACATAAAGCCGAACGTGCACTTTCGGAATTGAAGACATATCTCAAGCAACGGGCCCGGGTTGTCCGTGACGGCAAGGAGCGAGAAATTGATGCGGAAGAAATAGTACCTGGCGACATCATCCGGCTTGCTCAAGGTGACCGCGTGCCAGCTGACGCCCGCGTTATGTCGGTCAATGATTTCCAGGTTGATGAAGCGATATTGACGGGTGAATCATTACCAGTCGGAAAATCGGCATCCGCCACAGCGGAATCCGCAACGATCAGCGACCAACGTTCGATGGTTTTTGCTGGGACCTTAGTGACACAGGGTCTGAGTGATGCGATTGTCTGCCGTACCAATTTCAGCACAGAGCTTGGCAAGATTGCTTCCTTGATTGCCGTTTCGGAACATGAGAAGACGCCGCTCCAGGCGGCCATCAGCAGATTCAGCGTGTACGCCAGTATCGCTCTCGGTGTGATGGCGGTCGTCGTATTCGGGATCGGTATCCTCGCCGGATATTCCGTGATCGATATGTTCCTGACATCGGTGGCTATTGCGGTTTCGGCAATTCCAGAAGGCTTGCCGGTTTCCATGACAGTCATTCTTGCGGTGGGTGTCGAGCGGATGGCGAAACGGAAAGGCGTGGTCCGTAAACTCGTTGCGGCCGAAGCACTCGGGAGTACGACGGTTATTCTTACCGATAAGACGGGTACGCTCACGATGGCGAAGATGGTCATGTCCACTCTCCTTCCCTTCGGGATCGAAGAAAAGAGGTTGGTTGCCCTCGCCCTTACCAACGCAAACGTCCTCATTGAAAATCCAGAGGATACGCCGGATTCGTGGCGCATGAACGGCCGCATTATGGAGATGGCGCTCGTACGGTCATCAGCACTTCGAGGGATGTCATACGCTGAGATCACGAAGAAAGAGCATGTCCTTCAAAGCGTGCCGTTCAACGCCGTGCAAAAATTTTCTGTGTCACTCGTCCGCGAGGGGGAGAAACAGCTGTTGGTTTTCTTTGGTGCGCCGGACATCCTGCTTGGGTATTCGTCACTCCGCGCACAAGAGAAACGCGACATCCTTGCGCAGATCGATACGCTGGCATCGTCCGGAGAACGCGTTTTGGGTGTGGCGACAAAAGAGATCACGGATGCAGAACATGTTTCACTCCAAAAAAACCTTCCGCTCACCAAGTTGTCTTTTGACGGGTTGATTACGTTCCGTGATCCGATCCGTCCCGGTATCCCACATGCGATTCGTCGCGTGGCGGCTGCTGGTGTGAAGACGATCATTATGACGGGCGACCATCGCGGAACGGCTGTTGCCGTCGCGAAAGAGATTGGAATGAAGGTCGACGAGCACTCGATTCTCGATGCATCCGAACTCGCCACGATCTCGGAGGAAGACTTAAAAAAACGGTTACCAGATCTCGTCGTATTTTCGCGTGTGACGCCTTTCGACAAGCTACGCATCGCAAAGCTCTACCAGGCTGCTGGCGAGATTGTGGCTATGACGGGAGACGGCGTTAATGACGCGCCCTCGATCAAACAGGCGAATGTCGGAATCGCCATGGGTTCGGGTACGGAAGTGGCGCAAAGCGTGGCGGACCTCGTCCTTCTGGATGATAATTTTGAGACGATTGTCGCGGCAATCGAAGAAGGCCGTCAGATCCTCGCCAACATTCGGAAGGTGTTGGTGTACCTGCTTTCAAATGCCATGGACGAGATCCTGCTCATTGGCGGTTCGCTATTGATCGGGCTCCCACTGCCACTCAATCCGCTTCAAATCTTGTGGGTCAATTTCTTTTCCGATAGCTTCCCAGCAGTTGCATTCGCGTTCGAGAAAGAGCCGGATGGACTTACCCACCGGCCACAGAAAGGGAAGCGGACACTCTTTGATCCACTGACGAAGTTCCTCATCTTGGTCATCGGTGTGGTGACGAGTGCAATCCTCTTTGCAATTTATTTTATGCTTCTCCGGTTTGGTTTCGATGAGGATGTTGTCCGGACGTTCGTCTTTGCCTCATTCGGCACATACACCCTATTGGCTGCGCTTTCTGTGCGGAGCCTGGATCGAAGCATATTCTCGTATTCCCCATTTTCCAACCACTACCTGACGGGAGGTATCCTTATCGGTATTGGGCTCATGGCCGCGTCTATCTATTATCCTGGATTGCAGGAGCTCTTTGGCACCGTCTCGTTATCTTGGGAATGGGTTATTGGTGTTGCCCTGATCGGAATCCTCAATATCCTGCTTATTGAGGCGGCGAAACGGTTGTTTAAGGGCACGTTACTCCACCCACGAACAGCATGATCAATAACGTATTCATTTTTATCGTTGCGCTCTACCTGGTTATCAGGGGCGCAACGTTGGCAACAACATATGCCGGAAGCCTGGCAGAGGGTTTTCGGCTTTCAAAGTATACGGTCGGCTTCATCATTGTTGCCATTATTTCAATCCTGCCCGAGACGGCCATCTCTATTCAAGCAGCCGTGAGCGGTATTCCGGCGTTTGGACTCGGCATGCTTTTTGGATCAAACATTGCGGACCTGACGCTCGTCTTTGCAGTCATCATTTGGCATGCCGGAAGGAGCCTGAAAGTAGAGAGTAAGATTTTGAAGAACCACGTCGTCTATCCGTTCCTTCTGCTTTTACCACTCATCCTGGGCGCTGATGGGTATCTTTCCCGTTTAGAGGGTGCGGCGTTGATTGTTGTCGGCGTTGTCTTTTACGTATTGGCCTTCCGAAATGGGACGAATGACAAGCGTACAGTCCCAAGCGGCCATCGTATGTTGAAGAGTTTCTTCATGCTGGTGTTTGGCATGGTGCTTTTGCTTTTTGGTGCACACTTCACCGTTACCTCTGCGAGTTCCGTTGCGTTAGCCCTCGGGATCAGCCCGATTCTGGTGGGTATGCTGATTGTGGGTCTCGGTACGACTATGCCAGAATTGTTTTTTTCGTTGCGGTCAATGAAAAAACGTGATGATTCCTTGGCGATCGGGGACCTGCTCGGCACGGTGCTTGCCGACGCGACGATCGTGGTCGGAATCCTTGCCCTCGTAAATCCTTTTTCGTTCCCGCAACGGATCATTTATGTGACCGGTGCGTTCATGCTCGTTGCAGCAATTGTCCTGTTTCAGTTCATGCGATCGGGGCGCTCAATCAGCAAAAAGGAAGCCTGGTTCTTATTCGCATTCTGGCTCGCCTTTGTCATCGTCGAATTCTTGGTAAACCGGTAAGACAGCATGGTTTGCTTCGTACAGACAAATTCTTACTCCTTTCCCTCCGCTAAGACCTTTACTCGTTCCAAGGCCTTGGGGAACCTATCTTGAAATATTTCCTCCAGCCCAGGCGGAACATCAATGTGAACATCTAGAGCCGTCACACCGTCGTTTTCTGTAAGCTCATAGGTTTCTGTGCCTCCCGTCCATTCCTTTTCCCGTTCCTGTTTTCCGCTATCCTTCGTGTCAGCGGATTGCCGAATCGCTACATACTCATTCGGAATGAGCTTTTCTATGAGGCTCGTGACGCCATAGCCGGATGAGCCGGAAATAAACTGCACTTCGTTTCCTTCTGCTAGCTCTCCGACCATGTATTGTCCTTCATCAATAATGCTTCCCCAGTCGCGAAATGTTTTATCCTCCCAGAGCGTTTTCCAAACTCTCTCCCTAGAGGCTTTTATCTCAATTGAGAATTCCATTTTTTGCATAGCAAAGTTATATCATTTTTTACCTTTTCTGTTGAGCAAAAACTTTTGCGTAGAATTTAATGCCTTATCCTTCCGGTGAACGCATCCGTACCAACAACAAGGACGGCGCATTCCTTCCTTCAGTTCTGAAACGACTCGGCTCACATGCTCCTTCTTCTTTTCTGGAGTTTTAACGGAGATAGCCCAACAGATCCATTCGTTGCGAGAAAGCGGTGTGATATCTTCCCAAGCCGCCAGAGCCTTCGGATCAGACGACAACGCGTTCCGTAAGTCTGCCGGCAGCTGATGTGCGACGCCACTGGAAATTTTTTTGTTCATAGATTCAGTATACGCCTAGTCTAAAAAATTTTCAGCCGTAGCTTTTTCAAATGGTTATAATCCGTAGATCTTTTTAGACATTTCTAAGTGAGATAGATCAATTTCTTGCACGAACAAAATCTCATCATTCGAGTCCACTTTTTTTACTTGCCCGAGGACAGGCATCACGATCTGCGAGTGGCCGATTAATGTGTCACATGTGCCATTTTCATATCTTTGGATGCCAGCTGCATTCGCATAGATCAGTACTGAATTTGTCTCAAGCGACCGTACGACACAAAGCGCATCAAGTTGGCTTTCTTCAGATAACGGATTGAGGCTCGCCATTGACTCCGCGATTTCTCGATACCAATAGCTTGGGCAATAGATGAGTTGGACACCTTGTGCTTTTAGTCGTTGAAAAATCTCAGGGAAGAGCATGTCCCAACAGATGACGATTCCCGCTTTTCCGTAGGCTGTCTCAAATACGGGCACATCTGTTCCTGGCTTAAGAAATGCATATTCAGACGGATAGAGATGATTTTTCCGATACATCCCAAGAACATGTCCCGCAGCATCAATGTAGTAACTTGTATTGAAATTTCCTTCCGGTGTCCCTTCCATGGATGAACCCGTCACGATATCGACGTGATACTTCCTGGCAAGTTCTTGAAACGCGCTTTTCGCCACACCGCTCGTATCCAACTTTGAGAGATCGCCGAAAATAGACCCAGTCATGCAATCCTCAGGAAAAATAATGACCTGCGCGGATTGATCAACGGCATCCTTCACAAAATTCTCAATACGCTCGAGATTCCTTTCTCGATTAAGATGGGTGATATTGAACTGGACGACTGCGATACGTAAAGACATAACGTTGGCAGCTTAATAGAGGAATCCTTTTTAGGCCAGCCGCTTGGGGCATAACAAAACTGCCCTTTCGGGCGGTTTGTGCATGGCGGTTCAGTCGGGTTAAGCAACCAGGAAAACGTGTAATCCAAGGACTTTTTCAAGAGTCAAGAAATGTGTATGTTTTGTCGATTTCGAGAATAGAAAATTTGATTCCTTTTGGTTCTAGTACCTGTGGTGGATAAATGTGGGTTGAACCAGGTGTTTTCAAAATGCCTTCATGAACCGGAAAACACGCGCTTGGTTTTATCTCAAGTGCATAATCAATAGCTTCTAAGAGACGCATCCACGGCCCCGCGACAGGTAAAGCTAAAATTTCCACGGGCACCGCCATACTCGTGAATGCATCACCCGGATAAAAGAAACGTTCCGCAATCATGTATCCTGTATTCTTGATCGCCTGAATCGAAGAATGCATTAGGGCATGCCGTTCACCATACCCTTCGATCAAGACACCTTTTTGTAATGTCTTCTGACCCGGTCCAAGAATATCGAATGGGATACTTTCCTTTTGTAATAAAAGACCAACACTTTCATTCGTTATGATCTTTGCTTGAGGGTTGTTCTCACGTATCCGTTTGAGTGATTGGATGTCTAGATGATCTGGGTGCTCATGCGTGATCAAGATAACATCAATATCTTTCTGATCATTCTGACGCGTAGTGAATGTTCCCGGGTCAATCAGGACGGAGAGGCCATTTTCTCGTACGAGTAGACAGCAGTGGCCGAACTTTGTGATTTCCATAATGCGAAGAGTTTGACATACAACGCAAGGATAGTAAAAACAACCCATTTGGGTTATTTTTACATGGCGGACCACTCGAGTTAAGTAACGAAGAAGTGGAACTCTGCTATTTTGAATCAAATTCCACCGTCCACTCAATGCCAAACTTGTCTCTAAACATTCCAAAGGATGAACCCCAAGGACTGTCGGCAATAGGCATTTCAACACTTCCGCCTTCCGAAAGTCCATTAAATATTTTCTCTGCTTCTTCACGATTTTCTGCACGAATGGATATTTTAGATCGGTTTTCATTTTCACTTACTGGACCCATACTTTCTGGAACATCGTTGGCAATTAACATGTTTTTGCCAATAGACAACGTAATGCGCATGATTTTATTCGCTTCTTTTTCTGGCACGGGAAATTCAGCGCTTGCGATGTCTTTGAAGCGGGTAATCGTTCCGAACTCTCCGCCAAATACGGATTTGTAAAATGTAAATGCTTCCTCAGCATTTCCGTTGAAGTTTATGTACGGATTGATTGTTGCCATGCTGTTTATTATTAATTGTTAACTGTAGCGGGCATCCTATCATAACTATTGTAGAAACTATTTTTCACACATTTCTTTTAGTTTTGTGAGTGCGTTTGGCCACTGTTCAGTAAACATTTCTGCATATTTTGGTTCTACTTGAACATCAATTTTGAGCAACGTTTTATCATCACTCACTTTTTCAAATGTATAATTTTCAAATGCTGGCGCCCATGAATCTATCTCAGGTCCATCGAACATTTCTACTCCATTGAGAATATATCCAAGATGCTCGATTGAGAGGAACTCGTACGTTCGGTTTTCTTTTATTCTCGATGTCATGCCAGACGTTTTTCCGTCCTCCACTGGCCCGAGGAACTGTATTTTTGAACCTTCATCCCATGATCCTGCCATACTACCCCCAGCCCCAAAGGGTTCAGTCCACTGACGATACGTCTCAGTACCAAGCATTGTGTCCCACACCTTTTCTCTCGGTGCATGTATTTCTATTTCAAAATGTAATTCCTTTATTTTTCGCATAATGTAAACCGTACTATTGAAGTAGTAATAAATTGACGTTACTCATAGTCTTATTTTACCAAATTTTTCATTACACTTGGCTTGACGACCACATTATATAACAAAACCGCCCTTTCGGGCGGTTTTTCTCTATCGCACAGATCTCGAACGTTTTGAGGCACTCGAGACGCACGATAAAAGATTGTCATGGCGGGCCAGTCGAGTTAAGTGCCCCACCCCTCTGGTGTGTTGAGGGCTTTTTCGGGGGTCGAGGATCGGGCGGATCTGAGGCAGGTGGGTCGGGGTCTGAACACCGCACACCTCCTCCTTGCATCTTTCTACAAATGAGTTTATACTTCTCCGACGTTTGATAGCATTGTTTGATTTTGATGGCCCGACCTCTCCAGTTAGACACTGATCTACTGGACGGATCGGGCTTTCAAAATCGGGGGCCCCTTCTTCGTTAGTGAAGCGGAGAAGCTTAGGAGGGCGTACACGATGATGATCAAATATCGCACTTTCTATCAATTGGCTGCGCTGATTGCGATCTGCGCTGGTCTGACGATGTTCGGAGGTTGCTTCTCGGATTCTTCGCCGTTGGGGGAGGAGTCCGAAACGGACGATCCGCAGACGCTGACTCTCACCGAGCAGGAGAGGGCCGACTTGGCGCAAGATTACCTCTTCGCGAAGCATACCAAGGAGGAGCGGAAACGCATCCTCCACACGGTCGGCTCGCTCACGCCGGAGCATTCGGCGCTGTTCTTCGACCATCTCCGTGATCTCCAGTTGGACTTCGCTGAGAAGAACGGCATTGCCATCGACGAAGACACGAAGGTGATGCTCGAGATGAACAAGGCCGTCCGCGACTTCGCGCTGAAGCAGGGAACGAATCGTCTCCGCCTGACGAAGGAGGGGTTCAACGAAGCTCTGGCTGAGTACCTACGGGACAACACCCAGGTGTACTAGACGACGGGGTAGCGTTGCCCAAATACAAGCTCTCAAGTACGATTGGGTCATGGAGATGTACTTTCCGTGACCCATTTTTTTGCCTTAAAGTTAAAGATCTTGTCTAAATAACCTTAAAACACATCTATGAAAAACTTCACACGAAAAGACTGGATTATTCTTGTTCTCGCATTTATTTTAATCCTCACTTCCTCTTCTTTGTTCCGCCTCGTTGATGAGACCGCAGTAGAACCTCTGATGCCCTGGTATTTGAGCATCTTTGCTCTTATCGGTTTTGGTTTGTCATCAATCGTAAACTTTCCGATTATTTCCATTCTTAATCTCATCAACGGAGATGGTCGGGGCGCTTCTTACAATTCTTACTTTGTAGTGCTGCCCTACATTACTGCTTTCGTTTATACGGGAGTCTTGGCAGCCATCATCTCAAAGATGAAGAAAAAGAAGACAACGAAATAATCATGAACAAAAACCGCCCTTCTGGGCGGTTTTTGTTGGTTACAACTTACCGGACAGAGTCCGAACGCCCTGAGGCACTCGAGTCGCTCCGATAAAAAATTGTCATGGCGGAGAGGGTGGGATTCGAACCCACGGTTCCCGTGAAGGAACACCACATTTCGAGTGTGGCGCGTTCGACCACTCTGCCACCTCTCCACGACTATCGACGCGGGGCTAGACTATCGTACCTGACCGGGTTCGTCAATCCGTGTGGTCGTCAGGATGACGAGAATCCAAAACATCACCGCGAGGTCATTTTTGAAGTAGGGGACGTCGACGAGTCCCTGTACGATGATCGCCGTTATGACGGGGAGTGCCATCATTTTCCCTTCGCGCCACCAGATGAAAAGGATCCATCCGAACGCGACGAGCCCGAGCAACCCGGTCTCGCTCCAAAGGTTTAGCAGGATGTTGTGCGGATATTGGAAAATCTCCATCCATGTTGCCTTGTGGTAGGGGACGATGGCGGTTGGATAATTGCCGAGGCCAGCGCCAAAAAGTGGACGGTCTGCGAGCATTGTTTTTGTTTCTCCCCACATGACGAGACGCACTTTGCCGGACCATTTTTTGAATAGGAATTGTTCCTCTGCGATGCTTCGGAGTTGTGGGACAGCGAGGACGACAATGCTTCCAATGACTGCGGCGGTGATGGCGTACCGTCGCGTTTCTTTTTTGAGGACGAGAATCACGAAGATGGCGGCTGTAAATGCGATGAGTCCGCCGTCACTTTTTGCGAGGACTGCCGCGATGAGTCCACTGATCATTCCGATCCAAAGCCAATACTGTCTAACAAGTTTTGATTTTTGGATGAGGAGGTTTGCGAACAAGACGGCGGCAGGGACAACGAAGAGTGCGAGTGCGTTTGGATATGGGAACGGACCTGTCGCACGAATGCCTTGTGGTGGCTTGCCCCATGGTGACGGAATGCCGAGGTGTGTCACGAATTGGAAGATCGCATACATCGCACATGTCGCAACGACGAGGGAAAGGGATCGGAGGAGGTCACGTTTGTCTTTATCCGTCCGGACAAGGTCGCGGAGCATGATGAAGACGAGGATTGGTTCAATGAAATACGCGCGCCAGAGGCCGAACGCGGCGAGATGGTTGCTTGCGATTGCGATGCCAATTGCACCTGCGCAGAGCCAAAGCCCGAGCGGCCAATACCAGCGACTCTTTGTGAACTCTCGAAGGATTTTTTTCAATTCATTCCGTCGCATCCATGCCCATGCCACAAGCACCACGACGAGGGCGACTTCGAGGAGTGTTGTCGGCAGAGGTCCAATATGAAAACGGACGACGTACGCCGGAAGGAGGAGAGGGAGTAGGATGAGGATCCAGCGCGTCTTCATGCGAGCGGTGTATCAAGCGATGGCGGTTCTGAACCGCGGACGGAGAGAATGTCTTTGAGTGTGTCTTTCGTGACGGCTTTCGTGAGGAGTACGATGATGGAATAGCTCGCGATGCCAGCAAGGATTGGGAGGATGAGGGGTGCGTTTCTGAGCGGCCAAGTGATCGCCATCATCACGAGTGCCGCGAAGATCGCTTTGAGTGAAACGATTGGATTCCAGCGTGTTTTTGAAAGATAGATCGATAAGGCAGTTGAACCAATTGCGACACAGGTTTCTGAGAACACCGTCAGCCACGCAGCCGCCCACAATCCATAGCTTGGGATGAAGAGAGCGTATCCAGCGAGTGTGACAATTGCCGTTGCAACGTAGATCGGCAACATCTTTCGTTGTGCATCGAGAGCAACAATTGCGTATGACGACACGGTGCCAAAGAAAATGACGCCAACGGCAAGGATCAAGATACGAAGGATGTCACCAGATTCGGCAAACTCAGGGCCGGCAACGAGCGTCATCCCGCGTGTCGCAAGGACAAACGTGCCAGCAACGAGCGGTGCGGCGAGCAGCGTCATCGCATCGAGGGAGTGGCCAAATAACTTCGCAAATCGTTCGCGTTGGCCGCTTGCCCAGGCTTTTGCGATGATCGGCAACAGGACGCCGGAATACATGAATGGCACCGTCACAAGAATTTCGAGGACGCGATATGCCGCACCGTAAATCCCAACTTCTGCGGGTGAGCGGACAAGAGACAGGATTAACGTATCGGCCTTGAAATACAGGAGGTTGAAAAGGATGGCGAGACCAATCGGCCAGCTACGGATGAGAATAATCTTCCAAAATTTAAGGTCCACATTCCATTTGAAGTTTGCATACCGACGCGCCACGAGGAAGTTGATGAGGAAGTTTGCTGTGCTGCCAATCGAAACGATGAGGACGATCGTGACGAGGCCCCAGCCGAGCAGTGTTGCGGCAACGACGCCGCACAGCAAAACGATGCGTCCCACAACTTCCCCAATTGCGACGACATGCATCTTGAGATGCCGTTGTTGGACGCCGATCACGATTTGGTTCAGCGCGGTCGTAAAGAAAGACGCCCAAAGCGCAAAGAGGGCGAGTTTGAGTTCCCATGGATACGGGAAGAGCAACCCGATGAATGGGGCGATACCAAGAAGAACAAAGGCGCTGACGGCACGGAGAGTAAATGTTGCACTGACGGCACGGTCTTCGTACGCCTTATCGCCTGCATGCTCACCAAGAAGCTGGACAACCATGACGTTTAGACCCAAATCGAGCATGATCGCAAAGAATTGGAGGAAGGCATTGGCCGTGGAATACATCCCAAAACCCTCTTGTCCCAAGAGACGGGTCATGAGACCGACAACGATGACGCCGATCGCCGTTGAAACAACTTTCCCTGCCACTTGTATACCTGTATTGTGAGCAAGGGTGCGTGTGAGTGACATGGAGGCATTTTGGCACGAAGCCGCCACCTTGTCATCGCCTGACCAGTTCTAGATCTAGAGTTAGCAAAAAAATGGCCGTTGTCGCAAATAAGTGTTCAAAAAAGTTGACAACTGAGCCAAAAAATGCTATTATGGGTTTGTTGGCTAAGGTTAGGCAAAAACAAAAACGCTCACCTAAAATGTATGTTTGAATCGCAACTTGTTCCTAAAAACAAGATTCGGCAGCGAATCGCTCGTTTTGCGATGGCTCTCGAATCTTGTTTTTTGGTGGCTTCTTTGGTGCTTCCAGCCCTCCCAGCCCATGCAGAAACCTATACATATCGTGCCCAAGTGTCATCCGGAGCGGTCACGATGGCTGTTGGCGAGAATAAACTCATCACCCTGAAGTTCAAAAACGTCGGAACAAAGAGCTGGACGGGTGGAAAGAGCTCAACGGCCGTGTATTTGTACGGTAAATCGTCCATTTTTGGACATGCGGCTTGGCTCGGGAACGATATGCCAGCTGTTATCAAGGAGAAGACAGTCGCACCGGGTGCGATGGCGAGCGCTTCATTCTACGTCCACGCGCCTTCAACGCCTGGGACATACACCGAGCGGTTCTTGCTGTCTTCCGCTCCAAATGCGTGGATCAAGGATTCAACGGTTACGGTTACATTCACTGTCGTAAAAGCAACAGCCAGCGCTCCAGCCCCAACACCTGTCGCAACAACTCCAACGGTCACGACGCCAGTAAGCCCAACGGCATCTGACGTTGTGCCAAGCTCGAGTGTTTGGAAAGCGCAGTTGGTCGATAAAGGTGGTATTGAATGGCAGATGGGGCCGAGTGACCACATCGTCGTTGACCTCAAGTTTAAAAATGTTGGGACTCAGACCTGGTTGCGAGAAGGGGACGGTTTCCTCTCGCTCTATACGTGGGGCCCAAAGTATCGCGTTAGTCCGTTCAAAGATTTTTCATGGACAGATACGCGCGCGGCAAAGCTCGTCGAAGCATCAGTAAAGCCAGGCCAAACAGGCACGGTACGTCTTGAATTCCGTGCGCCTGACGTTCCAGGTGTATACCAAGAAACATTCCAGCTCGCAGCAGAGGATAAGGCGTGGCTCGATGGCGGTTCTGTCACATTCCCAATCAAGGTGAGCACGCCAGATAGCTATATCGCAAAAGGCATTACGCCTGGTTCGACGACGCCAAGCGGGACATATAGCACCGTCCTTCTCCTCGCCTCACAAAAAAGTGCGACGTTGTCTGGGAACGGGCGCCTTCAATTGACGAACGGGTTCAAGAATAATGGAACAGCCGTTTGGAATTCGCGTACGCTCCAATTTGTGAGCATCCAGCCCGCCCTTGGAAATGGATCGATTGTTCGTGATGATTCGTGGCCATCTTCAACAGAAGCGGTAAAGGCAACGGGCGCAACAGCTCCAGGTGAAATCGGGTTTATCACATATACGATCAAAGCTCCTGCAAAAAAGGGTGATTATGTTGCCAGTTTCAAGCTCTTGGCAGATGGCCAGCAGGTTGAAGGCGGTGAACTCACAATTCCAATTACGGTGACGGCTGATGGGTATATCGACCCAACTCCAATCCCAACACCGGGCGTTTCTATCCCTCCATCAACGCCAGGCATCGTTCCCCCAATTTCTGGTGACATCTCTTCGCTTCCTAATGAGCCGATTATCCGTGTTGGTGTTTATCGCACGACGGACGATACGATGAAGGTGCGTGGGATCACGACGAGCATGAACGCGGTCTTGAATGGTTCAACGGTGTGTACGTTCAGCGTCGGCCAGGAAGCAGCAATCGTGTATCAGCGCGGTCCAGGTAAGTACGTATTGTCTGGTCCTGGTTGTAGCTCTGAGTCTACCGGGTACTATAGCCTTATCGCGTCAGACAATATTTCCCCGCTCGAAGTCACGGATTATTCGCGTCCTGTGGCCTGGCTTCCGGGTGCTAACGACAACAAGTATCGCAATAAACTTGAACTGCGCTACACGCCGTCGACCGGTTCGGTGTGGGTCATTAACGAACTCCCGATTGAATCCTATCTCAAGGGGATTGGCGAAACGTCTGACGTGAGTCCGCTTGAATACCAAAAAGCACTTCTTACCGCAGCCCGTACCTATGCGATGTATCACGTGAATCGTGGCACAAAACATGCGGACGAGTTCTTCCATGTGGATGCACACCTTGACCAGGTCTATATCGGATATGGCCAAGAAGCCCGCAGCCCAAATATTGTGAACGGTGTTGTGACGACGCGTGGACAGATCGTGACGTACAATGGCCAACTTGCCATCACGCCATACTTCTCTCGTTCTGATGGACGGACACGCGATTGGACCGAGGTCTGGGGAGGGAAGGGATATCCATGGCTTAAGTCTGTTGATGTAAAGTGGGACGTTGGCCAGACGCTTTGGGGGCACGGTGTTGGTCTCTCAGCCCGCGGCGCGCTCTATATGGCTTCGAAGGACCACGCAACATACGACCAAATCTTAAAACACTTCTATACGGGGATTGAACTCCGCCAAATCTACAAATAATAGTTCGATAAACTCACTACAAATATGGGAATGTTTTCTGGGATTTTTGGAAAGGGGCAGCCCGCTTCGACGCCAACAACGCGGGCAGCGGCTCGTGCGATCCAAATGGACAAACGTATTGAGTCGCTCCGTAAAAACGACAGCGGGTCACGTGACTCGATGATCCGTGGTTCGAGTGGCGCAACGTCTTCTCGCGACCTGCTTACAAAGAGTCTTGGACGTGCGCCAGGGCCTGCACGCGGCAGTTCACTTGGACGCCTAACGAGTTCAAATAGCATGAATTTTGGGAGCGGTTTGCCCGGTGCGGGCCTTCCCCCGAAGCTACCTCCCATGCAACCACCACGTGGAAGATAAAAAACCATCGAGCTGAGCTCGATGGTTTTTTGTTTAGGCTTCTCCGCTCTGGAATTCTTCGACGGCCTCTCCAAGTTCTTGCTTCCGATCGATTTCTGCGAGATCGAGTACCATTTTCGTCACTTGGTTTGGATGGGGAATGTCTTCGAATAAGAAGCGTTCCTTTTCACCAGCAGTTTGGATATAGACGTTGCCGTAATCAAGCATTGTGTGAAGGAACCCCTTGATTTCCGCTGTCACGTCTTGCACACGGTAGAGGCGCAGTTCTGAAACGGTCCGTGCAAACAAGCCGTGTTGTTCGATGTTTAAGATTCGGTGGTCTGTCACGATCCAAACATCGAGATGGTAGTCGATGTAGTTTTGGAAGAGGAATAACCAGGCGTATAAAAAGAAGATCGAGAGCCCGAGGACGAGGAGCGTCGTACGGGCAGGGTCATCAAAGAACATCGGACTTGCATATTGAACCGCGGAGATGACGATAAGTGGCAAAAATAGGACGAGGATAAACGCGGCTGTCAGTGAAAGAAGCGTCATCCAATGCCGGCGCAGGACCGCTTTGGTCTGCTCTTCTTGGCTTGATCCGGGGAGATGGTTGAGGTCGAGCATGTGATTAGAGAGGGATTGTCGGTGCCTGGAAGAGGCTTCCAAGGTTTAATGCCAGGTTCCAATCCACTGTTGCGAGATAAACGCATGTTGCACCGATGGCAAGGACCGCTACGATCAAAAAGACGGCGGTCGAAAAATAGGTCATGCTGCTCGCAACGGCAAAGCGCACCATTTGGATGACGCTCACGAGCGTCAGGAGGGCGTAGATTGCGAGGAGGACAATCCAGGCGAGTAAGAAATAGGAAAGAGGGATCATAGCGAAAGGCGAGAGGCGGGAATTTTGAGTCCAAGATGGCGATAGGCGAGGTCCGTTGCGACACGGCCACGAGGCGTGCGGTCTAAGAGGCCTTCTTGGAGTAAAAATGGCTCAATGACTTCTTCGAGCGTTGAGACGTCTTCCGCCGTTGATGCGGCGAGCGTCGTGAGGCCAACCGGGCCACCGTTAAACTTTTCAATCATCGCGCGGAGTGTGCGACGGTCGGCTTCATCGAGGCCGCGTGGGTCGATTTCGAGTGCGGTGAGCGCCGCATCGACTGTCTCCGGGGTAAGCATACCATTCCCACGCACTTGGGCGTAATCCCGCACCCGTTTCAGCAGGCGGTTCGCGATGCGGGGCGTGCGGCGGGCACGGCTTCCGATGATGCGTCCAGGAGCTTCATCAACCGCAATGCCAAGTAGCGCCGCACTCCGACGGACGATCGCTGTCATTTCATCAACGCCATAAAAATCGAGATGGAAAATTGTCCCGAACCGGTCACGGAGCGGCGCGGAGAGGAGGGACATTTTTGTTGTTGCGCCGATCAAGGTAAAACGCTTGAGGTCGAGACGAAGCGTACGCGCAGTCGGTCCTTTCCCAATGACAATATCAAGAGCGTAGTCTTCCATCGCAGGATAGAGAACCTCTTCGATCGAACGGTTCATACGATGGATTTCATCGATGAACAAAATATCACCGTCCTCGAGGTTTGTGAGGATCGCGGCGAGGTCGCCAACGCGTTCGAGCGCCGGGCCGCTCGTCACTTTGATGTTCGCACCCATCTCGCGGCCGATGACATGTGCAAGCGTTGTCTTCCCAAGCCCCGGTGGGCCATAAAGGAGTACATGCTCACACGCTTCGTTCCGGCCTTTTGCGGCTTCGAGGAAGATCTTCAGGTTGTCTTTTACCTTTGGCTGGCCGATGAATTCATCCAGTGTTTTTGGGCGTAAAGACAGCTCAAGGCCGACTTCGGCTTCCTGGGATTCTGGGGCAACGATGCGGTCTTGATCCTCCATATCGTCGCTACATTAGCGCGGGATAAGAAAAACCGCCACGTGGGGTGGCGGCTGTGAGAGGGGTGGGACGAGTTAGAGGTCGTCGCTCGTGGTGTGTGGCGTGATGGAGTCCTCCTCGGAACCGTCGAAGAAGACAGGTCTCGACGTCAGAGGGTATCTCTCGAAGTCCTCGATGAGGTCGAGCCAGTCACGCTTGCTCTTCGGATTGGTGGGCGCCGTCGATTCGGTGGGCGTTGAGAGAGGCCCATGGAAGCGCAGCTCGTCGTAGACGAGATCTGGATCCGGAGGAGGCATCAGTTCAGGCCTTTGCTGCGCTTGGCGCGCGCGAGATCCAGCGGCATCGTCACGATGAGGGTGACGGGTGGACGTGTGAGAAGTGGCGGCGGATTGCGACGTGGTGGGATCGGGATGGCACGGAAGTTCTTGTTCCGCAGCGCGGCGAGCGCGACTAGACAAAGGAGGATGAAACCAGCCTCTGGCAAACCTTCCATAGGGCTCCTTGTGAATATGAAGGGACGAGAGCGGTTCGAACAACGTATCCTAAAATGGCGTATTTGTCAACCATCCTCGACAGGCGGGAAACAAAAAAACTCCTGTTTTATAGGAGTTTTTTTGTTGGTACCCGGGGCCGGAATCGAACCGGCATGCCTTGCGGCCGGGGATTTTAAGTCCCCTATGTCTAACCATTTTCATCACCCGGGCGAATGGCGCTACGATACGCGAGTTTTAGGCTTTTTGTCCAGGTACGCAAGCAGCTCTTTTGCGGTTTTGCAGTTCAAAATGAGCTTTTTTGGGGCCCAGCCACGGCGTGCGATTGCCTCACCAAGCGGTAAAAAGCGGAAGTGATCGGGGGCATGAGCATCGCTATCGATCGTCAGCATGACGCCGGCACGAACCGCCATTCGGACATGGAGGTCACGGAGGTCGGAGCGGTTTGGTTCGCCGTCGATCTCGAGTGCGACATGACACTTCTTTGCTGCGGCGATGATCTCGTCCATGTCTAAATCAATCCCGTCACGTTTACCGATCAAGCGGCATGTTGGATGGAAGTAGCAATCCACGTTTGGATTCGAAAGCGCTTTCACAACGCGAGCCGTTTGTGCGGCACGCGAGAGGTTGAAGTTGGAATGGACGGACACGCCAACCCATTCGAGAGAGGCGAGTGTCTTGTCCGAAAGATCGAGTGAGCCATCTTTGAGGATGTCGCACTCCGTTCCCCGCAAGATCCGGAAGCCCGAGAGCTTCTTGTTCAGTCGCGCAATTTCCTTTGCTTGTTCCGCGACGCGTTTGTCCGTAAGTCCACCAACGAAGGCGAGTGACTTGGTGTGATCCGTCACCGCCATGTACGAAAGTCCGGCATCCTTCGCCGCCTTGGCCATCTCTTCGATCGACGCACTGCCGTCCGTCCAACTTGTTTGGACTTGTAAGTCTCCCTTCACCGAGCCATACGGAATAAGAGAAGGGAGGGAGTGCCGACGAGCTGCATCGATCTCTTCGTCACCCACGCGGATCTCTGGAGGCGGGGTGTCCATTCCGAGTTTTTTGTAGATCGCTTCTTCCGTTTTACACACGACCAATGATCCTTTTTTGTGATCATGGCTTCCTCGTTTTAAGCGAAAAAGCCCGTATTCGTTCAGAGTAAATCCATGACTCAATGCAAATTCTCGGAGCAAAACGTTGTGACGCTTGTCGCCGGTAAAATATTGGAGCGTCGCACCGAAGACGTTGTCCGGAACAACGCGAAGGTCGGCGTCGATGCCAATTGCGAGCCGGACGGATGCGCGAGTCTTACCTCGTTCGTGGACCGTTTCGACGAGCGGAAGTCCGACGAACGCGTTCATCACCGCTTCTGGTTTTGATGTCGTCGCGATGAGATCGATGTCGCCAACGGTTTCTTGCCGGCGACGGAGTGAACCGGCGTACGCACATCGTTTTACTCCTGGGACTTTTGAGAGTGCGGCAACGATCGTATCCGCGACGGGCAAAATCTCTCCCAGGAGACGGCGACCACTCGCACGCTCCATGAGCGCGAGGCCACGCATAAGTTTGTCTTCACTCTTTTCTCCCCATCGCGGGATCGTTCGGACCTTGTGTGAGTCGAGCGCTTTCTTCAAGTCGTTCATCGACCTCACTTTGAGGTGTTTGTAGAGATCGAAAATATGCCGAGGCCCGACTCCTTCGATTTGTGCCAATCCCCAAATATCCACCGGGAACTTTTTCTTGATCACGTCATATTCTTTGATGCGGCCAGTACGGAAGTATTCATCCGTCTTTTCTGCGATGTGTTTTCCGATGGCGGGGAGCTTTTCGAGCGCCTCTAAACCACCCTTTTTCCAAGCTTCTTCGACTTCATTGCCAAGTGCAGACACTGATTCAGACGCGAGCTGGTAGGCGCGTGGTTTGAATGGTGTTTGCTGCATTTCGTGCCAATACGCAAACTCAAACAAGATCCGTGAAAGCTCTTGGGAAGTGGGGTGTTGGCGGGACATACATTTACAGTGTAGCGCGCCTCGCTGTGTGTGCCGAGCGACTTAGGTGCCGGACCGATCAAATCGAAGCTTGAGCGAGGTCGGCGTCTCGTCTCCTTCGAAGGTCAGCTCCCACGCGGAAGCGACTTGGAGTGGAAGTGCGTGGATACTTCCCCAGCCCTTTTCTTCGTAATCGAGGATTGCAGCAGCCATCGGTTCGCGATGCGACACGATGAAAATATCTTTGTCTTGATGGTTTATGATGGCATCACGGATGACGGTTTGGATGCGAGCGGCGCAGGTCGTCAACGGCTCGATGTCTTCTGGGAGGTCTTGTTCTGGATGGTCGAGGTAGTCGGTGTACGCGTAAAAATCTTTGAGCGGTTTGTCATACCAACTACCGACCTGCCATTCCACGAGACGTTCATCCTGCGTGAGAGGTGCGTCCGGGAACGCTTCTGCGATTATTTCTGCGCTTTTGTGTGCGCGGAAATAGGGCGAGCACAAGATGATCGCAGGGTTTGCGTTGGCTTCGCGAAGGTCACCTCGAAGCGCCTCGATTTGGCGATGGCCTTGCTCAGAAAGTGGCACAGTCGGACCATAAAAGAGCTTGTCTGGGTTCAGGACGAGGCCGTGGCGGATGAGAAACACGCGTGTCATGCTTTGCACGTTACCATATGCTGGAACTATCTGAGAAATATACAGCTGTCGCGCAAAAGGCCGATGAGATTGAAACGGAGCTGAAGCGCATCGGTTGGTGGTCAGATACAACGCCTGATCCAAATATTTTTGAGGATATGGGCGCGTTTAATGAATTGAGTTAAGAAAAACCCCGCCTTTCCAGAAAGACGGGGTGAGTTCAGGTTCCCGCAGGAGACGCATGACGCTCGAAGATGAATTCGCTGTGGTTGACCCAGAAAGATAGGTCGAAGCAGGCTTTGAGATCCTCTTCATTGGGGAGGAAGGGGCGTGCCTCCACATCGTCGAGTAGGACGGTGAAGAGAGGCGTCCGAGATGACACAGCCGCGAAGCTATCGCGTTGTACGACGCGATACGCGGCTTCGGCGGGCATCCCATTTTTCTTAAGCAGCATCTCGACGCGTTGCGAGGCGAGCGTCCCGTACGAGAGCCCGATGTTCTCGAGCATCCGTTCGGGGAACACATCCATGTTCATGACGATTCGCCTGAGGCAGGCAAGCATGTGGTCGACTGTCACGAAGGCATCGACCAGCGCGAGGCGCTCTACAGAGCTGTGCGAGATGTCTCGTTCGTGGCTCGTTGCGACGTTCTCCATGATCGCCGCCGCGTTGCCTCGAACATGACTCGCAAGACCGAACACCTTCTCAAGGGTGATCGGATTTTTCTTGTGTGGCATGGCCGATGACCCCTTCTGTTTCTTGCCGAAGGGCTCCCGGACCTCGCCGACTTCGGTTGTGGAGAGATGCCACAGGTCACGCGCGATCTTTTCGAGGACGCATGCGATGAGGGCGAGCTCATTCACGACACGTGCCCGGCGATCGAGGGAGATGATCTGCGTTGCGATCACGGGAGTGAGCTCGAGCTGTTTGCCAACCTCTGTTTCGAGCTCTGGGGTGAGCGTTCCGTAGGTCCCAACGGCGCCTGAGAGTTTCATGACCCGAAGGCCGTCTCTCGCGCTCTGGAACGCCAGGCACGAACGCCATACCATGTCGTGATAGCCAAGAAGCTTGATCCCGAACGTAATGGGTTGGGCGTGCTGTCCATGTGTACGGCCCATCATCAGGTGGCTGCGATGCTGGTTGGCGCGGGTAAGGAGCGAGGCGGATAACCCTGCGAGGCCTTGGAGAATTATTTCGCATGCATCGAGCAAGAGAAGCGACATCGCTGGCTCCTCCGTGTCGTAGCTTGTCATGCCGTTGTGGAAGACACCTGCGAGGCGCGACTCCGCTTGCTGAGCAAGCCCTTCGGTCACTGCCTGGTTGAATGCTTCATCGTCTTCGATCCGGAAGATGCGTTCGCATTCCGGTGTCGAGAGGATGAGCTCGAGTCGCATGATGTCGAGGAAGGCATTCAGGTCGTGGTTGATCAGCGCGTCACGCCGTTCGATGGCGCGCGTTACGAGGTCATCGACCCACGTTCGAGCAATGGTGTCAGGCAGATCTGTCGGGTTGATCTGTTCCAGGACGACTCGTGCAGCGAGGACGGCGATTTCTGTATCGCGCCACCGCTCAAATTTTTTGCGGTTGGTCCCAAACAGCGCCTTCATTCTTTCTCCAAAATATCTGTCAATCACGGGGCACCTCATTCGTGTGGGTTGCGGAAAGGGCGTCGCAAGGAAACCATGAAAAGGGGAATGGGGCAAGGGATAGAAATACAAAAACGCCCCGACGAATCGGAGCGTGTTTGTTGGAGCGGGTAGGGGGAGTCGAACCGGGCCGTTCCCCCATCACTCCAGTGTTCTAGATGGACGAAACGTGGCTCAACTGAGCGAGGTTTTGAAGAGGCCTCATCCAGGCCGACGATTCCGATCGCGTCCAGTTCATTCGAGTTCGTGCACCAAACCTTGCACCAGATTCCGCCGACGGCAAGCTCGCGAGAGTAGCGGCGGAACGGTGCTCGGAAGACCCAGAAGGAATGCGCGCGGCGTGTCATGCGCGTGCTCGAACGAGGTGCCATCTCAAGCCGAGCGCTGCGGATGGAGGTCGGGAGCCGACACGAGTCGGTCCGAGCGGCTCTGGAGACGCTCGTCGCACAAGGGTTGGTCAGACGCAAAGGGGAGCGCTGGGAGAAGGCCACCGAGGCGGTTCCCGGTTCCCAAAGTCTATAGGCGCGGGAACCGGGAACCGGAGGTTCTCTAAGCCTCCGAGCAGGTGCTACTTGGCGATGAATCTGCGTTTCTCACCCGCTCGACCCATGACCTCTCCGGCGATGAGCTGTTGGTCTCATCAAGCGAATGCCCAGACGTTGGCAAGAGTGCAGCCTCCGCAAGTCTCACGAAGTTTGTAAAGCCGTGCTTACTTTAGTGCCTCCACGCGCAACTTGCCGAATAGTATGCAAGGATATATCTGGCCGAGGCCGTTGTTGGGGTTGCGCTCGCGGCACATCCCGTTGGACGCCTTCTTGCCGAGCGCGTGCGTGCGCAGAAGGTCCCCGACAAGAGCGGAGGCGAGATCGCGAAGGACGCCGTCATCACGAAAGACCCGGAGGAGAAGGCCTCCGGGGACGATCGATGAGTGCACCGCTCCCGCGTCTCACTCGAGAGCAGGAGGATGTCGTTCGCACCTCGACTGTCGTCCCGCGTCTCGCGCGGCGCATGTCGCGAAGGACGGCCTACCTCACCGAGGACGAGCTGAAGTCCGTCGGCCACGAGTCCGAGTGCCGATGCGCGACCCGCTTCGAGCCGAGCCGCAACGTGCCCTTCGAGGCGTACTCGTACACGTTCGTCCACCTCGATATGAGGAAGGCGATCGGGAGCGAGCGGACGAAGCAGCGACGGGAGCTCGTCGGGACGATGGACGCGTCGTACGAGTACCTCGAGAGCTACCGAGATCCGGGCGACATCTTTGCGGACAGCGACGCCGACTCGCGGCGACACCTACGCGAATTCGCAGAGGGAATCATGGGCACGATGCTCGGGCGCTTGCTCTCGGAGAGCTCGCAGGCACCGAGTGAGCACGCAAACATAGACATCGAAATCCCGACGGCGCAATTTGTCCCGAAGAAGCAGTATTGCCTCGCGCGAATCCGCAGCTCCAGCAACCTTGTCACTTGACATGCGCTGCCTATAGTGCTGGGTCGGCGATGCGGCGTCCACTGCTTCTTGCCCGTGCGGCTTACGTGGGATACGCCACAGCCTCCGTGTCTCTTCAAGCGCCTCTTTACGCCCACTTCCTCGCTCGGCTCCCCCCGGGGAGCGACCGAGGACGTGCGTGGCGCGACGAGCTGTTGAGCTTCCGTCGCCGTCCGCGACGGATCGTGTCGCACATTTTTGGCGACTATGATGCATCTGCACTCGTCCACCTAATTGATGAGTCAATGCCTCCCGCGGTGGTACTGCAGGAAGCGGCGGCCGAGCTCGGCGCGCTTCCCGACCACCGCTGCACTCTGCTCGTAGGACGGGGCTACGCACGCGAACCAGAACGGCTCCTCGAAGCTGCGTCAGCTCATCCGCTCTTCTGCTGTCTCGAGCTTCGAGTTCAAAGCTACCTTGTCGCACAGTCGAGCACCGCAATAGACCGTGCCCTTGCGTGCACGACCGACTTCTTCGAGCGTGAGCAGAAGGATTTGCGTTGTTTTCCATTCTTGAGCTTGGGCTCCGCGGACGTAGTCCTGATGATCTTTGGGAACCGTCTCGCTGACTTTCGCCGAGCAGCCCACGGTGTTCGTGCCATCGCGCAAGCCGCTCTCGGGAACGACTTTCCATTTCCGCTCGAGCTACGAATGGACCCCGCGCAGTCACGTCATCTATTCCAATCGAGCTATTCGATTCTCGGACTAACGCAACCGCCACACGATCTTGGAGCCACCACCGAAGCCCTTCACGGGATAGCGACGGAACGAGACGAAGCGCTCGCGGTCGAACTGTTCGTTTCGACCTTTCCTGGTCACGAAGAGCACGATCGCCTTCACAACACGATTCGGGCGGCGTTGCATCGGCACCAGGACGTGGCCGGTGACGTCCATGTCGCCAACGGACTGTTTGATCTCGTCATCAGGCTTTCGCCGACGGGTGACCAGCGCTGGTCTAGCTGCGACGCAATCAAATGCGTTCTCGATCTTCTGCACGCCCTCAACGAGGAGCTTGGTCCCCAAAGCGACCACCCCACCGTCATGAGAACGAATACGGTGTGGCTCAGTAAGTCCGAGTCTCGTTCCATCAGCGAGCACCACACTCGGCAAGCAGTAAACGGTCAACGGGTGACGCTGCGCCCGGCGCCAAGCCAGCAGTTGGCCGGACTGTATGGGTCGCTCCAAAGCACGCTGCTTGCGTACGCCGCACTTGCACGCAACGGGATGTATGGGGCCGACTTGCTCGAGATACGGGGTTTTCTCGAGATTCTTGTCGATTTTGTTCATCTTCTCCCCGCCGACTGTCCAAGCAAAGAGATTGACCGCGTCTCCGAGGCCCTGATGCGCGCGGAAACCGCACTCGCAGTTCGCACCTATGCGGCCTCACACAGCTTGCGTGAGGACATCTCGTCCGGCTTCATAGCCGCGTCGCTGAAGCTGCTTCGGATGTACTCTGGGTTTGTCACCTCGATCCAAAGACAGCTTCCGCAGGAATGGCGGTCCACGCGGACGGCATTGCTTCTAACGCTCGGCCCCAGATCTGCATGCCACACCTATGCGAGCAAGCCCGGTCGCCTAGTGGTTGTTCAAGTAGCGCCAATCCACCTGCTTCGTCCTCGCGCGGTGGCCACCTACCTTGTCCACGAGGTGCTGCACTCGTTCTTGCCCCCCGGATTGTTGGATAGTCTGGTCGACGCTCTATTCGAGACATTTGCCCTGGCTGTTGCTGAAGCAGCACTTGTGGCTGGAGTTCCAGTCGAGCCGAGCTTGGTTCGCGCTCGACTGGGAAACGACCTGCCGCCCGCGGCGGATTGGTTAGCAGCATATGAACGGGTAAAGGAAGCGGCAAAGCATTTCTCCTATTTCCTGCGATTGCTCGCTCCAGGCGACGGAGTCGTCGCCCCCGATTATGCGGCTGCGTATGCATTGCCCAGCGAATGGACGCTCGAGCTTGTTCGGCGACTCGATGCAGCGCGCGAGACCGTGCTCCTCCATGTTCGCCAAAGCTATCGACTCTTCGAGGAAGTGGTCGTCGACTGGCTCGCTGGGCGCCTTACGAACCCACGGTGGTATTTTGATGCTGTATCAGAGTTGTTGACGGAGCTTGATCCCAGTCGTCGCGACGCCCTGGATCAGGATAGATTGCAGGTGTTGGCAGCTGTCGATCGCCTGAGCGACACCCCTCTTCCTGCTCGGCTTCGACCGATCGTTCAAGCTCTGCAGTCACATCCTCTGACTTATTCGGACAGTCGCGAGGAGATATTTGATCGGGGCATTTGTCTGCTTGACAATAGTCCGATATCATCCTTGGACACGCACCTTTCAGAGGAGAGTCTAATGCAGCTTTCGATGTACCTTACGGCAGCAGATGGGGGCGCAACATGAATCGTGAAACACTACCGGAAGAGCCGCTAACCGTATCCTATGAGATGCGAGGTCTATCCGGAGATCGTGGATATGATCTCCAATCTTCGCCTCGCGTCTGGGCGCCGGGCTCTGACGGAGACCAGGCTGCCCTCGCGCGCGAACTCAGTCCTGGATACACGGTTCGCCAACTTGAGGCCGACGCTGAGTGGGCTGCACGCAATCGACGCGAGCTTCAGGCCATGGGCAGGCGTCTTCTCGCAATTCGCGATGGGCGCGTCGTTGCCCGAGCGACAGCAATGCCGGATCTCGAGACCCAGCTCGGATCGAACGGGCTAACAATTGAAGGAGTGTTCGTAGCGACCTTTCGCGCACCGATCGGAGGATAGGGGGGACTGTGGCAGCTCAATGGCGGGTTCAGGTTGATCCACCTGGTGAAGGGCATCAGGCCGAGCTTTCGTGCCTCGTTGGCTACCAGCTGGTGGGGCAGAAGATGCAAACGCGCACCACCGCCGTAATCGATCCACTTGGTGGCGATATGGTCTTCTACCTGGCTGTGCAGGAGTCGGGTCTGCTCCTCAATGAGGAGATTCATCGCTCAATCGAGCAACTCACTCAGCGTAGCACGATCACTGAAGTGATTGCGACGTACTGGGCCGGGATCAACGGCAAGGTCCCGCCGCTGCCTCGGGAAGTCAGCTTCACAAGCCGCCCTTGGCGGCTTTTTCGTAATCGAGACGGCAACGAGCAGCTCGGATTGGAGGTGTCCGCTTGCCTGACAGCATTCCTTGGCGGTGGCGCGACAAGCGAGGAGATTCCGGTTCGTGCCATCTTAACCATCGGAACCGAGCCCGTGGGGTCAGGCACGCTGGTGACGCTTGGTCTATTCAGTGGACTGTTTTCGCGGCTCGACCTCCGTCCAAACTCAAAGGTAGGCTGGATCCAGCTACGATAAGTCTCCTGCTTCCTTCAGGAGTCCGTCCTTGATCGACACGCGCCGAGCTCCGTGCCGTTCCGGCTCTTCAGATCTCTTCGACCAGATAGACGGCGCGAGCCGCTTCTTCGAGCGAGATGGAGAGCGTGCAGTGCGCGCCAGTCACGGTGTCGACGGCGCCGGGGAGCGTGAGGTCGGCGAGCTCGACGGGGATGACCCACAAGCAGCCATCATCCGAGGAGGCGCTGAAGGAATCCCCGGCCCGACAAAGACGAAGTCTCATCGGGCAGTCCCCTTGGATGCAACGGTCGTCTCGCTGCTGCGTGTCCTGCCCCGGACCACCGAACGTGTCTTCCCGAATTGGAACGACCGCTTGATGGACCCAGCATCAAAGACCAAAACTCTGCATCGGTTCTGCAAGCGCGCGGGCATCGAGCGCTGCGGTTGGCACGCCTTTCGACGCACGTTCGCCTCGCGCTGCGCCGCACGCGGCGTGCCGCCCCCGGTCATCCAGAAGTTGCTTGGGCACACGTCGCTCGAGATGACGATGCGCTACATCGACATCGACACGAAGACCGCGCTCTCCGCTCGTGACGCTATCCAGCGCGCGATGGCATCGCCAACCCGAAATGTGCACCTAATGAGCACCAACCAAGTTGTCCACAGCGTTGTTGGCGCTCTCCCGCTCGGAGCGCTAACCGAATCCGGCTCAACCAACGCAAAAGCCGACCACATGGGTCGGCTTCAGCACTGGAGCGGGTAGGGGGAGTCGAACCCCCATCTCCACCTTGGCAAGGTGGCATAATAGCCGCTATACGATACCCGCACGGCTTTGAATTGTGCGGGAAATCTATCAAACAATTTGAAGATTGGCAAGGGCTAGCGACGGCGGGCCAATACGACGAATTCTCCACGGAGATCCGCGAGTTTGTCATCGAGGTAGTCTTTGGTGACCATGAGGGCCTCTACGCGAGTAAGGCGCTTATCAATACCGGTAAAGCGCTGATCAACAGATGTTGAGAATTCACTGACGACTTCCGTGAGTTCGTGCACGTCCGTTTGGAGCCCATCGAATTTACCTTCGAGCCCATCGAATCGATTTTCTAGCCCATCGAACCGACCCTCTAGCCCATCGAACCGACCCTCAAGTCCAGTGACGGATTGTTTGACATCCTGGATGGCAACGAGGATGTCTTGTAGCTTCTGGTCTGACATATTTTTGATTGTAGCACGCGGAGGATTCTTATTTTTACCCACACAAAACGCAATCTTCAACAGGCAAATCGGATGAGGTACTGATCTGCAAGAGGAGCGGTTTGAGCTTGAGGAGCTGGTCGATCGCGAGCGGCTTGTCTGTTTGCCAGCTTCCATCCTTGTTTTCCGTAAATCCAAGTGATGTCAGGAATGCTTGGTCTTCTTCGGCGAGTCCTCCGCTCGGAATCGCTAGATGGACACCGAGTCTGTATGCCTTGTCAGAAACCCCGTGGATCTTGCTGACCCATTCGGAGTGGCCACAATCAAGTGCGCTATAGATTTGTCCGAGATGTGGGAGTTTGGCGTACGTGTCCAAGAGGGGATAGCGCATCGCGCCACTTTCATCTTCAATAGCTGCGGTGGCGCACTTCGGATCCGTGTTTACGACCGGTACGACAGCTTCTGGTGTCTTGTTTGAGGGTGACGGGGTCGCAGGCGCCGGCGTGCAGCCGGCGCCGAGCGCGCTTATGAGGAGGAGGGAGGGGAGGAGGAATTTCATACAAGGGATGGTTCAGGTGTATTGAGCCCGGTTTGGAGACGTTTTACAAGTCTGTACTGCTTGTAGCGCTCGCGGATTCGCTTGAGTCCTTCTGTTCCCATCACGGCTGCACCTGCAGCAGCAAAAGGTGTCCAGCCGGGGAGCGACGATGAGCTCGTCGTTGCTGGAATAATGTTTACATGGCCGACAACCGTGATGTCATCGGCGGCGCGTGGGAGGAGTTGCGGTGCAATGTCTCCAAGTTGTACGAGTGCACGGACACGGAGCGTGTCGCCAACCTTCAGACGTGAGACGCGATAGCCGATTGATGTTTTTACAACCATGTTGATGTCCGCATCGCCAAGATCAAGCGAGACAATTTGTCCTTTGACGGCTGTGACGGTGCCCGTGACTTGTACGAGGCTCCACGCGTCTTCTGTACCCGGCGTCATCAAGTCGACGACTCTCGGTTCTGGGAACTTGAGACCGGTAACTGTTTCGATTGGGTCATCTTTCCGCATTCCAAGTGATGGGACGCCTTCGTCGCTAAAACTCAGTACACCAACAACACGGATCATCTCACCTGCATTGGGGAGTTTCTTGCTTGTCGGGACATGGACTTTGAGCCCACGCCCGTCTTCTGAGAGGAGAATGAAGTAGTGACCAGAGAGAAGGCCTGCTGGTGTGCCGACGGTGCCGGTCAACGCAACGGCGATGCCGCCATTTGATTCAAGGTTTGCCATAGCATGGGTAATTGCGGTTGGGAGTGGAGTGGATTTTTTCGTTGTCGTCGTTTTCTTAGTGGATGTCACTTTTGGTTTGGCTGGTGCTTTTACCTTTGGGGTTGTCGTTGTCGTCGTTTTCTTTGGAGTTGAAGCCTTTGGGACTTTTGTTGCGACCGTTGGTGTTGAGGCTTTTGGTTTCGGCGCCGCTTTTGACGGAGAAACGGCAACAACAGGAGTCGAGGTGACAGGCTTAGTGACGGTCACTAGGATTGGAGCGGATACAAGCGCTGCTGCTGGTGTCGGTGCCGGTGCCGTTACTGAAACCAACGTCGTTGCGTCTGTCTGTGAACTTGTTTGTGACGGTTGCGTCGTTGTCGCGGGAGTTGGTGACGGAACTGGAGCTTCTTCGACAAGAACGTTCGCGTCCTCAGGGGTCGGTTCAAGTGTCACCTTCCAGTCACCGGTTGCATCTGGAATACGGATCCAGCTGTGTCCCTTTTCCGAATACGTGTAAGTAAGGCCATCCATCACTTCTCCTGTCGGAGCGTGGATTGTTACCGTGTCCCCATCGTTATTGAGACGGGATGAAGACAGCATTACACGGATAAATGGCGTCGTTAGGTTGACGGTCCCCGTCGCGACGGTCGCAATCTTCCCAGTCGCATCATAGAGTGTGACGTTTTGGAGAGGGATGGCGGTATTGAGATCGACGCTCGTGATCTCAATCCATTCCGATTCGCCATCCGGGTTCGGCATGATTTCGTTTAAGCGTAAACGTTCGTAGTGTGGCGTTTCGCTTGGTTGTTGTGTCGTTGGTTGTGAAGGTTGTGGTGCTGTAGGTGGTGCCACAACAGGTTCGTTCGTCATTGTGATCGTGCTCGATGGAGTTGTTTCCATTGGTTGCGACTCAACGACCGGTTCCACCGAAGTCGTTGTTGTCGTTTGAGATTCTGGTTCTGTCATTGGTACAGCGACGGGTTCTAAAATCGGTTCGGGTTCGTTCACGACTGGCACCGACTCCTCTGTCGGCGCTGGCTCTGTCACGACGGGTGTTTCTGGAAGCGGTTCGACAGCTTCCGTTGTTGTTGCAGGTTGTTCTCCGATCGGCGGGACGACAGTCTCTGTTGAAGTCGTTATTTGTTCTGGAATCGGATCCGTCGATGTCGCAACTGGTAACGGATCTGGAGTTGGGATTGGTGTTGGGTCGGGTGTCGGTTCTTGCATCGGTGGTTCTGGTTCTTCGATGACCATCGGTGTGCAACCGTCACATGTCCCAGGTGTCCCAAGATCGGTTTTACCCGCATCAAATCCACTCGATATCGTCGCAGTGACCCATGTGTCACCCACGCGGATCATTGTTGCTTTGGGTGTTCCGCTCGTTCCTGCTGGTGGAAGGGTGCCCGTACCTGCGTTGTCGATCTGGTTTCCATATTGGTCCCACAGCGATAGTCCAAGCACGGAGTTTGAAAGAGAGACTGTGCTTGTAACGACCTGAACGGTTGTCGCGAGCGTGCTCTTCGTATCTGTGTCTGCGTAATTTGATACGATGAACGTTCCTTTTGCGGGGATGACTGCGTCTGATAAGAAGAAAATCGCTTTGTCACTTCCGCCTCTAAGCGAATAACCAGCGAGAGAGACGTCCGTGTCGTTGTTATTCCAAAGCTCAACCCATTCATCTGCAAGAGAAGCGGATGAGCCGGCCCACGCAACCTCACCAATCGTGATGGGAGACGGTGAGGGAGCCGCAGACGCGCCAGAAAGAGGTGTGAGGATGATTGTTATTGCAACTAAGATACGAGAAACCAACCGTCGAATGGAATCGACTCGTGGCATAGGGAAGGGGTTAGGTTTTAGGTGTTAGGTTTTAGGGATTGAAGACGCGTCTATATATACCGCTGCCAGTTATTTTCATTGTCGTCAAGGGATGTGGATAAGGGAGTGTTGACAGTGTTCTAATTCTGTTCTATTTTTGGTATAGAGTTCATGAACTCTCCTCTATGCCCCCACTGACACCCAAACAAAAAGAAGTCCTCGACTTCATCGTCTCGTTCATTAATGAGCGTGGCTATCCACCCTCCTTCCGTGAGATCGCTGCAGGGCTCGATCTCGCCTCTCCCTCGACAGTGCATGTCCATATTCAAGCTCTTCGAGAACGCGGATTCTTACGCGGCAACGGCGCCGCGTCTTCGCGCGATCTAGAGCCAACGGATAAGGCCGTGCGTTGGGGAAAGAGCGTGATTTTGCCACTGAAAGGGCTCATTACGGCGGGTGTGCCAATCGAAGCTGTCGAAGAACACGAGACGTTTGCCGTACCAGTTGAACTCGTACCAGACTCGGCAAATTCATACGTCTTACGCGTCAAAGGGGAGTCCATGATTGAAGATGGGATCTTTGATGGCGACTACGTCGTCGTCGAACGCAATCCCTCGCCAAAAAACGGAGAAGTTGTCGTTGCATTGCTCGACAACTCACACGCCACACTCAAACGGTTCTATCGCGAACGTGACCGGATCCGCCTCCAACCTGCGAACTCGACCATGAAACCGATTTACTGCTACGACCCGCTCATCCAAGGGGTCGTCCGCGCCGTCATCCGAAGTTTTAAGTAGACACCACTAAAATAAACATGTTTGAGTCGCATTAGATGCTGACATTTTTAATCATATGTACGAAAAAGTTTCTGAACCTGTTGAGGTCCTCGCTGCGTTCCGGAAAGACCGGACGGAGCCGATGGTTTTTAAATGGGGAAACCGTCATTATCACATCAAGCGTGTGAACCTCGTGCATACCGAGCGGCATGGGCGAGAGAAGATCTATATTTTTTCTGTGTCAGATGATGTGAACGCGTATCGTCTGTCGTTTTCGACGGAGTCGATGAACTGGATGTTGGAAGACATGGCCGTGCTATGACGATATTTCAATATGTTGCCTCCTCCATCAAACAAGCTGATTGCGCATGTCGACATGAACTCGTTTTTTGCGTCGGTGGAGCAGCAGGCGAATCCGTTTTTGCGTGGGGAACCGGTGGGAGTGTGCGCCTATTTGCATAACTATGGCTGCGTGATCGCCTCGTCAATCGAAGCGAAGCGCATGGGAGTCAAAGCGGGGATGACCGTGGAACGTTCGAGGGAACTGTGTCCTCGTCTCAAGCTCGTGCAGAACGATCCGCCGAAATATCGCGCGGTGTCATCGAAGGTTTTTTCGATGTTGTCTGAGCTGACGGACCGGATGGAGGTGTATTCCATCGATGAAGCGTTTCTCGATCTCACAGGATGGTATCGGGATGCGGCAGAAGCAGCGTGGGCACTCACAAAAATCCGGCGACGGATCACGGAAGAGATTGGGGACTGGTTACGTTGTTCGATCGGGATTGCGCCGACGAGGTTTTTGGCGAAGACGGCATCAGACTTGGAGAAACCAAACGGTCTCGTCGTGCTCACGAGGGAGAATTTGGATGATGTACTCGGGACGCTCGACCTCGAAGACGTGTGCGGGATCGGACCTCGTATCCGTCGTCGGCTTGAACGGGCAGGGATGCGGACATTGATGGACGTCAAACGCTATCCTGTCGCGAATTTGATGCGGATATTTGGGAAAAATGGCCTGTATTTGTGGTGTAAACTCCATGCGATGGAGTTTGAGCGAGTATCGAAGCAAGAAGAGCTGCCACCAAAGTCGATGGGGCATTCGTATTGCGTGCCGCGTCGCGTGAACTATGAACACAAAGTGTTACCGGTGCTTGTCCGGCTGACGGAACGCGCGATTCGTCGAATGCGGCGCGAAGGGATGTCAGCTTCGACCGTTTCTGTGTCCGTCGGATTCCGCACACCGACCGGACCGCGTCCGACGGGACCGTTTTGGAACCCGATCCGTGATGGTGATGCGGGAGGATTCGAATTCCTCCATCTCGATGAACCGGCAAATGATTCGTTCACGCTTGTGGCGGCGGCGTGCGAGCTGCTCGAGTCGATGTGGGAGAAACAAGAAGTGAATTTTCTTGCAGTCACACTATCTGATCTCTCGACGCCAAACGGCCAGGCGCATTTACCTGTTGGGTCATGGCAGCCAATTCCGATCCGTGACCCAAAACGAGCACGTCAACGGCGTGTGTCTGATGCGATGGACGTTGTCCGTGACCGTTACGGAGACGAATCCATCATTCTAGGTTCCATGTTCGACCTCGGTGATGAAGCGCCGGACCGAATTGGATTTCGGAAGACCACGGGGTTGGATATAAAACTGGCGTAACCGTTTTTGTGTGGAATAAAAAAACAATGTCGTCCTGAGTCCGACGAAGGACCTTCAATCTTCAATGGATGAGTTTCCTTTGATGCTCTCGGCAGTGGGTTCAATTTGAAGGTCCTTCGCTTACGCTCTCACTCGTCCCTCGTGACCCCTGCGGGGAGGACGACATTGTTTTTATTTTTTCGAACAGGTTTTACAGATCCCAAAAAACTCGAGGGAATGCGAGCTAATCGAATCGAATTGCTTTGAGTTTTTGATGAGCGTCTTGCTGATTGCTTCGAGATCGCAGTCTGGGATGTCTTCGATTTTCTTGCAGACGATGCAGACGAGGTGGTGATGGTGTTCGCGATCCTGGTTCCATTCGTAACTCGCGTAGTTTCGGTCGATCGACGCTGTCCGAACGAGGCCGTTTTCTTCAAATGCTTCGAGGGTACGGTAGAGCGTTGCGGTGTCCATTGTCTTTGGGACAAAACGTTTGGTGAGTTCTGGTGTCCCAACAGGTTCGTGCTGCGACTGGAGGAAGTCGATCAATGCCAAACGGCCTGGCGTCGCACGGAGGCCAGCGGTATGGAGGAGCTCTTTGGCGTTATTCATATCTAAGCGCTTCAATTGGGTTCAGTTTCGATGCTGTTCGCGCAGGAAAATAGCCGAAGATGATGCCGATTGCGGCAGAAACACCAAAGCCTAGGATCGCGCCGTTCCATGGAACGACGAATGTCCAGCCACTTTGGAATTTGAGGATGATTTGGATCGCGAGCCAAGAGAGGCTAAAGCCAAATAGCATGCCGATGATGCCCGCAACGGACGTGAGGACGATGGCTTCTGCTAAGAACTGTCGCAAGATGTCGCTCTTCGTCGCGCCAATCGCTTTGCGTAGACCAATCTCCCTTGTCCGTTCCGTCACGGTCACATACATGATGTTCATGATGCCGATTCCTGCCACGAAGAGGGAGATCGAGGCGATTGAACCAAGGAGAACCTGGAGGATCGCGCCAATCGTGTCCGCGCTTTTGATCGTGTCTTCTTGCGTTGCGACCTGGAAGTCGTCTTTGGAGAGTTTTCCTTCTGGGTTATCGATATTGTGTGACTCACGGAGTGCAATGCGGACGAGCTCGCGCGCTTCACGAGGGCTCATGTCACCGCTTTTGACCGAGATGAAGTTGAGTCGATTCTTATTGTAGAGGTCAAAAAAGGAGGTGTACGGGATGTAGACCTGGTCATCAAGGTTTGAGAAGAACCGTGTACCAGCCGGCGCCAAAATACCGATTACGCGGAACGGTTGGCGTGTGAGTTTCACGGTTTTACCAATGGGGTCTTCTTCGCCAAACAGTTTTTTGGCGACGTCTTTGCCGAGCACGACGACGCGTGAACGGCTGGCGATGTCCTCGTCTTCCAAAAAGCGTCCACGACCGATGACGGTGTTGAATGCGATCGTTTCATCTGGTGTTGCGCCATTGATCGACGTCCGTTTTTCTTCGCCTTGGGCAGAGATGATGTCATTTGTGATGACAGATCCAGCTACCGCTTTGGTCCACGAGAGGTTCTTGAGCTTCTCAAGGTCGCGTTCCGTGAGCGTTTGCTTTGGGAGCGAGCTCGGCGGGCCACCGTTCGTGTCGTCACCTCGTCCGTTTCCGACAAACAGGAGGTCACTGCCAAAGGACGCTACTTGGGAGAGTAAATAGTTCTGTGCGGCTTGGCCGACAGACAACATCAGCATCACAGACGCGATGCCGATCACGATTCCAAGCATCGTCAACGTTGAACGAGCCTTGTTTACGAGTAAGGCGTTGATGGAAATAGGGAGGAGGTCTCGCAAGCGCATATTATTCGGAGCGGAGGGCTTCCATCGGTGTGAGCCGCGCGGCGCGACGGGCAGGGAAGTAGCCAAAGACGAGGCCGATCGCGGCAGAAACGGTCAGGCCGAGGAAGATGCCGTTCGTTGAAACCGCGAATGACCATCCAGATTGAAACTGGCTGATGATTTTGATCGCAATCCATGAAAGGGAACTGCCTAGGAAGATACCGACCACGCCTCCGAGCGTCGTGAGGATCACGGATTCGATGATGAATTGTCCCAAAATGTCGCTATGCGTCGCGCCGATGGCTTTGCGTAGGCCAATTTCTTTGATGCGTTCTGTCACGGCGACGTACATGATGTTCATAATGCCGATTCCACCAACGATGAGCGAGATTGCGGCGATTGAGATCAAGAGAATCTGTAGAATCTGTGTAATCTGCCCGGCGCTTTTGACCGCGTCTTCTTGCGTTGTCACATTGAAGTCATCTTTTGCGAGTTCGCCTTCTGGGTTATCGAGATTGTGACGGTCACGCATGATTTCTTGGAGGCGCGTTTTGCCTTCGGTGAGTTGTAATGTTGATTTGACCGTGATCGCACTCAAATATTTTTTGTTGTAGAGGTCGAGCGCAGCCGTCACTGGGATGTAGACCTGCGTGTCTACATTTTGGAACCCTTTTGTTCCGGCTTTTGTCATCACGCCGACGACACGGAACCCGGTGTTGTTGATTTTGACGCTCTTCCCGAGCGGAGAGTCTGCGCCAAACGCTTTGTCTGCCACGTCATATCCCAAGACGACAACGCGACTCGCGGCATCGACGTCAGAGTTCTCAAAAAACGATCCCGCTTGGAGCTCGCGATCGTTGAGCCGGACTTCATCTGGCATCGTTCCCATCACTTGAACGTTTGTATCGTAGCCATTTGCGGTGAGCTGGTCTTGCTGCGATGAAACACCAACGATCATGCTGACCCAAGGGAGAACGCGAAGCTTTTGGACGTCTTTCATCACCAATGTTTCTTTGATGAAGAGCGATGGTTGGCCTTCTTCTTCCTTCGATCCGTTCGAAACCGTGAGGACGTCTGACCCGAGTGTGGCGACTTGCGAGAGGATGTAGCGCTGCGCGGCTTCACCGATTGAGAGCATCAAGATCACGGACAAAATACCAATGACAATTCCGAGCATCGTCAAAAACGAACGCCCACGGGTGCGCTCGAGGCTTTGCGTTGAGCTTTTGAGGAGGTCGGTGATCGTCATGTTACTTCAAGTCCGTTCCTTCTTGGGCAAAGCGGCGGTTTTTGACTGGTTCGTCAGATTGGATGAGTCCGTCTTTGATACGCAAGATGCGTTCTGCGTGTTCTGAGGTGTAGGTTTCGTGTGTCACGAGCACAATCGTGTGGCCCTGCTTGGTATTGAGGTTCTGGAGGAGTTCCATCACCGCCGTCCCGCTCTTGGAGTCGAGGTTGCCGGTCGGTTCATCAGCGAAGATGACGGATGGGTCCAGGATGAGGGCGCGTGCAATGGCAACGCGTTGACGTTCACCACCAGAAAGTTGGTTGGAGAGGTTGTTGATGCGGTGCGAAAGGCCGACGGATTCAATCGCTTTCTTTGCCATTGCATCGCGTTTTGATGTTGGGATTTTGGAGTAGAGGAGCGGGAGCTTCACGTTTTCCAAGACAGACGTCTTTGGAAGCAGGTTGAATGCTTGGAAAATAAAACCCACTTTCTCACCACGGAATCTGGCGAGCTCGTCCTCCTTCAATGTCGACACATCGCGGCCTTCAAAGAAGTATTTGCCTGTCGAAAGTGTGTCGAGGAACCCCAAGATGTGCATGAGGGTCGATTTGCCGGAGCCGGATGGGCCCATGATGGCGACGAACTGGCCTTTTGGGATAGCGAAGTTTACACCGTGGAGCACGGCTGTTGCGACACCGTCATTTTCGTATTGCTTTTTGAGGTCGACGACCTTGATGACGTCGCTCATGGCTGTGGGACGCCGGAGGTGGTTTCACCCGTCACGACGAGTTCACCTTCTGTGAGGCCTTTGGTCACACCAACGCGACCTTCATCGCCACGCAACCCAAGTTCAATGGTGCGTTCTTCTGGCGTTTCGTTTTTCATCACGCGGACAACCTTCGATCCATCATCTTTCGTACGGACAGCACGGAGTGGGATGATCACAATGTTCTGGCTTTCAGCTGTTTTGATGATCACGTTCGCGGTCATACCTGGTTTGACGTCGCGGCCGGCTGGGTTGATCTGCACGCGGACTTTGTAGTACACGGCGTCTTGGACTTTGGTCTGGTCTGGGTCTTCAGCTGTCACGTTCCCCGTGAATTCAATGTCATCGCCATACGCATCAAGCGTGATCGTCGCGGTCTGGCCGACTTCAACCTTCGCAATGTCCGCTTCTGGGACGAGCGCTTCAATGTCGTAGCTTGATGTGCCAACGAGACGGACAGAGGCGACGCCTGCTTGGATCAATTCCCCAATATCAGGGATGACTTCGGAAACTGTGCCATCAACTGGCGCGATGATTTCGATGTTTTGGAGGTCGTTATTCGCCTTATCTGCGTTGACGGCAGCTTGTGCGACGGATGCACGGAGCCCGGCCAAATCAACAGCGCGTGGCGGCGCTTTCTTAAGGTCGAGCGATGCTTTTGAAGAGTCGAGCGACGCCTTTTGGATCGCGATATTCGTTTCTGCGGTGCGGACCTGCGTTTCTGCATTGGTTTTTGCCGTGTTCAAGTTCGTCTGTGCGGCTGTGTTCGCATCTTGGAGCGACGCGATCGTTTGCGTACGGCTCAGCTCGCTATTTTTAATGGTCTGGAGTGCGGCGAGGACGGTCGAGTTCTGTGCAGAGACACTTGCGCGGTCGGCGTCAATTGTCGACTTCTTTGCTGCGAGATCTGCAGAGGTGAAGTATTGCGAGGTCAGTGACGCTGCGAGGACTTTTTGGACATCCGTCAGGTATGTTTGGACTTTGGTGATCGCATCGGTGAGCAAACTTCCAGCCGCTTGGATATCTTCCTTTGTGCTCGATGTCGTCAGGTTTTTCACGGCAGTATCCGCCGTTGCCTTTGATGCTTTGGCGACGAGATACGAATTTTTTGCTGTTTGGAGTGAGCCAGAGTCCAAGAAACCGAGGACATTCAAGAAGTTCGCGTTCGCAGCAGTGTTATCGACTCCTGTGATCTGGTCACCGTCGGTCAATGCCGTCTGGAGCGGGCCGATGGCGGTGAGGAGCGACGTGCGAGCGCTGTCGTATGAGTTCTGTACCGTTTGCGAAATAGTCGCGTCTTGGTTGTTGAGGTTGTTCTGTGCGGTCTGCGCGTTCAATTCGGCAACGCGGATGGCGTCGCTTGTCGTGAGCTTGGTCGATGCCAAATCAGCCACGGACTTGTCGTACGAGGCTTGGGCTTGTTCGACCTGTGCGATCGCAACCTTGATGCTTTGGTCGGTTTCGCCGGCCAAACGTACGTTCAAGTTTGCTTGAGCGAGTGCGAGAGATGCTCCGGCACTGCGAGCAGCAAAGACAACATCGTCGGCTTTGAGCTCTGCGAGGACATCACCTTGCTTCACTTTATCGCCTGTCTTTACGTTGATCCGGGCAATAGTGCCGCTGTTTTTGAATGACAAATCGATACGTGCAGCAGGCTTGAGTTCACCCGTCACTTCCACGGTCTGCTTCAAATTACCACGGGTAGCGGCTTCTGTTTCATACGTGGTTTTGCTTTTGCCGCCGCTTGCGATGGCGTAGATGCCATATCCAACAACGAGGACGATGACGGCGATGATGATGCGCTTTTTGGTGAAGAATTTCGGGAAGTTCATACAGGAATTACTGGTTCAGTGCGGTTTTAAGTGAGGCGAAGCGTTTGGTCATTTCCTCCATGACCTTCTGCATTTGGTCGGCAGGGAACAGGATGATCGGCCCACCATCGCAATGACGGAAGACGACGAGCTTATCACCCGCTTCGAGCTTCAATTCATCACGGACCTCCTTTGGGATCACGAGCTGGCCTCGTTCACCCAAAACGGTCGTCCCAACGAACTGGGGAGCGCTGTCGGCAAAAGTCTTCTTTTTCATATAAGTATGATTAGTATGAAATTAACACACCCCTGACCAAAGGTCAAGGGTGTGTTGGTGTGTGCGGGTCCTGTCCCGGCTCGCGCGTTTTTTGACGCCGACTGTCGTCGGGTCAAAAAAGCGTTCGCCGTGCCACCCGCACAGTTTCTTTTATTGGCTACCGGCTGGTCGGGATGTTGATGAATGGTGTTGCGCCACTCGTTACGGCTGGGAGGCGGCCGTCCCACTTTTCGATGGCGCGGAGTTCCAAGACTTGAGGGTTGCTCTTGATGGCTTCGGATTCGATGCGGAGTGCTTCTGCGCGGCCTTTTGCGGATTCAACGTCTTGCGTTGCTTCAAACTTGATCTGTTCAAGCTTGTTTTTGGCGGCCAAGGCGGACTGTTCGGCCGTCACTTTGGCTTCGATGGCGGCGTTAAAAGAATCAGAGAAGTTGAAATCAACGATGTTGAAGTCATCAACCAAGATGCCCTTTGGTTCGAGCTTGCCCATCAAGTGCGCCTTGATGTCATCACGAACGGCTTCGCGCTTGGTGATGAGTTCTTCGGCGGTGTACTTGGCCGTCGAGGATTTCACGGCTTCTTGGAGTGCCGGGTCAATCAAACGAGACTTATAATCAACACCAATATCTTGGTAGATGTGGGTCACGACGTCTGGGCTGATGTGGAAGTTCACGGCAACCGTTGAGTTGACGCTCTGGAGGTCCTTCGAAGCAGCTGATGCTTCGACCTGTTCCTTTTGGACCTGGACATCCATCGTGATGACGCGATCCATGATCGGCACGCGGAAGTAGAGACCTTCGCCCAAAACCTTGCCTGTGACAGCGCCCCAGCGGAGGAGAACGCCACGTTCACCGGCATTGATGGTGCCAAATGGCCACACAATGATGAGAAGAATCAACCCAACAACGCCAAAAACCAAGAACTTGATGAGATTTTTCATAGAATTGAAGCTACTACACGTGAAAATGGGCTATTTGTCAAGATTCTGCCTTGCTTCCATATCCATCTCCCAGGTCTCTTTTTGGGTCTTGTAGATCACGACGATGAGGCCGAGGAGTGCGAAGCCTAAGATGTAGGGGAGTGAGAACGCGAGATAGGTTTTACCGAAGAGGATGATCAGCGTGTTGATGAGGATGAAGACGAGACGTGCTTCTGTCGGGCCAAAACCAAGATACGAGACGCGGAACTTATTGGTCGCTGCGAACGCGAGGAACGAATTGACCATGAACCCACCAAAGATCGCGAGGACGAAAAAGTGGATCCATTTGGATTTGTCTGGCAGGAGCAACATGTAACCGATGAGGATTGATGCGAGGAAGAAGAAGTCGAGAAGGTGATCCATGTAGTATCCCCAACGGATGAGGCCTTCTTTACGCAACCGACCAACAGCGCCGTCGAGGGAGTCCGTGATCCATTGAAGAGCAATGAGGCCGGAGACAGCCCAAAGCCACTCGATACTTTCTTTGCCGAGATAGCTACACAAGATAATGAGCAAACTGATCGGGATCGAGGCCAGCGTGAGGTGATGCGATTTGATCCAAGCCGGTACGCGGGGAGCTGCGGCTTGAATAAGGACCTGTTCCGGTCCATGGAGGAGGGATTGGCCGACCTTTTTGTCGCCACCAAAGGGTTGGGATTGCATATTTAGGCCAATATAGGTGGTTTTTTGATATTTGGGAAGCGGAGACGAAATAGTCAACTTAGCTTGACAAAATGGCTCATTTATGCTATATTTTGCATGTCTAAAATGGACAAACCGTAGCCCATGCGGAACATGGGTAAAGCTCATTGCAAAAATCATATGGATGCAAACCGGTCGTTTTGACGATTGGGATGCGGAAGATGGTTGCGCGAGGAGAATGGAAGATGATCAGCTCACAAAAGATCCAGCAGTTGCTCGAGCGCGCAGAGTCCGGCCAAATCACGGAGAGCGACTTTGTCGCGTTCCTGGAGAATCCGCGTCTGTGGCGCAAAACTTCGGAGTTGACTCAGATCGCTCCGGAGGACGCGCAGGCTTTCTGGCAGAGTGTCTACAACGAGCTCGGCCTCAAGATCGCGGTTCCCACAGTCCCGGTGCTCACGGAAACGCAGGTGAAATCGCTCGACAGGTTCGGCTTCATGCTCGTGTTCATCCCGAACATCAGCGAGGAGCAGTACCCCGCGTGCTTCGTCAAGCCAGCGTGGAGCGAGTATCTCAACGTCGAGCGGATCAAGCACGAGCCGCTCGAAGGTCAATGGGTCGCGATCGAAACGATCGCTAAACCCGACTGTGACGACGACGCGGACTACGCGGAGGACCGTCTCATGGTGGCGGTGAGGCACGACAAGCGCCTCCACACGAGCCACAATGCCCTCACGGGCGGCTTGCTCGAGAGGGTAGCGAAGGCGACGGGTTTCCCCAAGAAGGGCACCCGTCTCCCGACGGCGGAGGAGTGGAACTTTGTCGGCAACCTGTTCAACTGGTTGCGCGAACATCGCTCCATGAGTCTGCCCGACCTCGGGTCGACCAACGCGTGGGAGTGGTGCCAGAATACTTATACCTCTGTCAGCCAACTCATCGTTGGTAACGCTGCGCTCGGTGGCCTCGCGGACGTGGACGATGGCTGGTACGGCCACGGGCACGACGGCATCGGCTTCCGCGTTCTGGCAGTTCTGTAGTTACTTGGGACCTTTGCCCTTGGGCCCTCACTTCGAATCTTGAAGTGAGGGCCTTTCTTTATATCCATTGAACAATCCTTTTAAACACGATAACGTACGGGCGATATGAAATCGGGATACAACCCACACGAGATTGAGAAAAAGTGGCAGGACGCCTGGGAAAAACAGGGCGTGTACCACGCTGCGGACCCGACGATCGGAAGCCCTTCGACAAGCTCAGGGAATATTGGGGAGAAGTTCTACGGCCTCATTGAATTCCCGTATCCATCTGGTGATGGGCTGCACGTTGGCCATCCGCGTTCGTATACCGCGATCGACATCATGACGCGGAAGAAGCGGATGGAAGGAAAGAACGTCCTCTATCCGATTGGGTGGGATGCGTTTGGGTTGCCGACCGAAAACTTTGCGATCAAGAACAAGATCAAGCCGCAGGATGCGTCGAAGAAGAACATCGCCAACTTTACGCGGCAGATCAAATCGCTTGGTCTTGGGTTTGATTGGTCACGTGAGATCGATACCACGGACCCGAAGTATTACAAGTGGACGCAATGGATGTTCCTTAAGTTTTACATGTCTTGGTACGACGCGCAGGCTAGTTGTGCGCGTCCGATCGAACAACTTCCGATCCCGATCGACGTCGAACATACGGGTGACGCCGCCGTCACTGCGTATCGTGATGCGCATCGGATGGCGTACAAGGCAAAGACGACGATCAACTGGTGTCCAAAGGATAAGATCGGTCTTGCGAACGAAGAAGTGGTTAATGGATGCTGCGAGCGTTGTGGCACGGCGGTTGAAAAACGCGAAAAAGCGCAATGGATGATCCGGATTACGGCGTATGCGGAGCGTCTCATCAAAGATCTTGAGACGGTCGACTATCTTGAGAAGATCAAAGCGCAGCAGATGAACTGGATCGGGAAGAGTGAGGGGGCGGAAGTCACGTTTAAGCTCGATGTACCTGGGCAATCGGCTGACGCGCATACCGTGAAGGTGTTTACGACGCGCCCTGACACGATGTTTGGTGCAACGTTCCTTGTGATCTCTCCAGAGCTCGCAAAGACCTGGCTTGATGTGGGTTGGCAAGCTTCAGAAGAAGTCCGCGCGTACGTTGAAGCTGCTCTCAAACGGACAGATATCGAACGTCAGTCAGAAGGAAAGACGAAGACGGGCGTTGATACAACCGTGTTGGCGACGAATCCATCGAACGGGGAGAAGATTCCGGTTTGGATCGGGGATTATGTCCTTGGGAATTACGGGACAGGTGCGATTATGGCGGTTCCGGCACAGGACGAGCGCGACCAAGCGTTCGCTGAAGTGTACGGATTGCCTATCATCGAGAAAGAAAACGACGAACGGATCATCGACTGGCTCGAACGTGATGGGATGGGCAAGCGTGCGACGACGTACAGGCTTCGTGATTGGGTGTTCTCGCGCCAGCGTTATTGGGGTGAACCGATCCCGATCATTTTTTGTGAGACGTGTGGGACGCTTCCGGTCCACGAGTCGGAACTTCCGGTCATGTTACCGGACGTTGAAGCGTACGAACCAACGGATACAGGGGAGTCACCACTTGCAGCGATTGAAAGCTGGGTGAATGTGACATGTCCATCGTGTGGTGGCGAAGCAAAACGAGAAACAGACACTATGCCAAACTGGGCGGGGTCTTCGTGGTACTTCTTGCGCTATTGCGATCCACACAACGACGAAGCGTTTGCATCACCTGAGAAGCTTGAATACTGGATGCCGGTTGATCTTTATAACGGTGGGATGGAACACACGACGCTCCATCTCTTGTACTCTCGTTTTTGGCACAAGTTTTTGTGGGACCTCGGCCACATCCCAAAGAAATGTGGTTCTGAACCGTATGCGAAGCGTCGTTCACACGCGTTGATCCTTGGTGAAGGTGGCGTAAAGATGTCGAAGTCAAAAGGCAACGTCGTAAACCCGGATGATGTGGTTGGAGTGTACGGTGCAGACGTCTTCCGCATGTACGAAATGTTCATCGGCCCGTTTGACCAGGACGCGCCGTGGGACACGCATGGCATCGAAGGTGTCAGAAGGTTCTTGGACGAAGTAAACTATCTGTTTTCAATGATGGTACTGAATCCTCGATCGGTTGGCACGAATCCATTTGCCGATAGTTTAGATGCAAAATTCGAGATTCTACTTAATAAAACAGTTAAAAAAGTGACCAATGATATTGATAACATGCGTTTCAACACCGCTGTTTCATCAATGATGATATTAATAAATTCATTCGATAAAGTTTCACAGTTTACAGAGAAGACTTGGGAAACGATATTAAAAATATTGGCTCCATTCGCCCCGCACATTACCGAAGAGCTGTGGTCGCAATTAGGTCACGTCGACTCAATCCATCTTGCAGAGTGGCCATCCTACGACGAATCAAAACTCCAATCGGCAACGTTCACCATGATTATCCAAGTGAATGGGAAGGTACGCGATAAAATTGAAGCCGCATCAGACATCACGGATGAAGAAGCGACGAAGCTTGCGATGCAATCAGAAAAAGTGAAGGCGGCACTTGATGGAAAAGCGCCAAACAAGGTCGTGTACGTCCCTGGGCGGTTGATCAGTATTTCGGTGTAATGTATTCTTGAAGAAGCAAACACCCTCGTTTTTCGGGGGTGTTTTGACAAGTACACCTCTTCCGCGTCAAAGTTTAGAGGTTCTTTCACATGGAGGAGAAGGAGAATGAGCAAGACATTGCAAGGGTTGAGGGTTGTTCGGGTTCCGCTCGTAGATCTCAATGGGACATGGACAGATGTTGCTGCAGAGCTTGGGCCAAGAACGTCTCCGTGAAAACGGCGTCAAAGCCTGAGCAATTGCCAGGCTTTTTTCTTTTGAGGGAAGTACGGAGTATTGACAGACGGGCCATTTTTTGGTACGAAAACAAAGTTCTCATCCCTTCATTGGAGGTACAGATGCCGAAGCCGGAAAAGAATATTCCACGAAAGCGGGTCCAACTGGATCTCTCGTCCGACCGCTACAAGAAGCTTGTGGCAATCACGGAGAGGTCAGGGGAGAATCGGACCTACGTAGACGTGGTGATCTCCGCTCTCGAGCTGTACGAGTGGTATCTCGAAAAGAAAGACGCTGGGCATAAGCTTTTCATCGAGAAGGATGGAAAGTACTCAGAAGTCGTGATCCTCAGGTAGTCGGCACACCTCTGTCGAACAACTCAGGTCTCTCATTGAGAGGCTTTTTTCTTACCCACCACCTGTCATCCCCGTGAAAACGGGGATCCATCGGAGCACGGGGTGGGTCCCCCCGGTGGACACCGGGGGGAGGACAGAGGGGGCTATGATTTTTTCTTGATCATGGTAGCTGTGGAGTATGGGCTTTTTTTCGAACCTCACGCCGGGGCGTATCGCTGGTTGGATGATGTTGTCCTTCGTCGCAGCGATCGGCGTGCATTCGCTTCTTCCGTTTTGGAAGACGAGCGACGTGTTGCTCGCTGTCCTCCTCGTCGGGTCTGTCCTTGGGTCGGTTGTGATCCGTCATCGTTTCGCAATTCCCATCCTTCTCATTGTCGCCAGCGTCACATTCGGCTGGTGGCGGTTCGAACGAGCACCAACACCAAAGCTCCGGCGGATTGGGAGCCATCAGCTCATTATCCGTACGCTGGATGAGAACTCCGTCTTTGCAAAACTGCGGCAACGGTTCACGGCTCGGATCCAATCCGTGCTTCCAAGCGAAGATGCGAATCTTGTCAGCGGAATGTTGTATGGCGACCAAGATCTCACGACGTTGCAGAAGCAACGATTCCGTTCTGCGGGCTTGATGCACCTTGTTGCCGTGTCCGGATCGAATGTGACGGTCGTTGTGCAGTTCATTGTTCTTCTCGCATTGGGAATGAAGTTTCATAGACGGAAGACGTTTTGGATCACCTCCCTCGCATTGGTTCTTTTTGTTTGTTTTGTGGGGTTTTCTGCGTCCGTTGCTCGAGCCGCACTCATGGGATGGCTGTTCCTCATTGCTCGCGAGGTTGGTCGGCCAGCCTCTTCATCTCGTCTTCTTCTTGTCGCGGCGACGATTCTCTTGCTCTTCAATCCGTGGCAATTATTTTTTGATGCGGGGTTCGCGTTATCCTTTCTTGCGATGTGGGGTTTGCTTGTGTGGGCACCGATCATCGAGTCGCATCTCGCATTTCTTCCAAAGAAATTTGAAATACGTACGACACTCTCGATGACACTTGCTGCAACGCTTGCGACGGCACCCTATCAAGCATGGGCGTTTGGGAATTTGTCGCTCGCTGGATTATTTACGAACGTCCTCGCGCTTCCGCTTGTCCCGTTCGTCATGGGATGGGGGATGATGACGGCGGTGTGGGGAGAGTTGCCGGGACATTTCGTCGTGAGTACGCCGACCCTTGGCCTCGTCCGCGTCATCGATGTGATCGCATCACTTGCGGATAAAACGCCGTGGCTGCAGTTCGAATTGAAGGACGTTTCTCTTGCGTCAATCGCCGCAATCTATCTCGTGATGGTCTATTTTGCGCGTTTGCTTAGCAAGAAAAACGGGTTATCAACAAGAAAAGAAGTCGAAAATGAAAAATAGTGTTCATCGTTTTTGTACTGTCAGATGTTTCTGACACGCGTGAGAGGCGTTGAGACGAATATATCGCATATGAGAAACTCAAATCGCATCCGTCCATGTCAGTACGGACAAACACAATATTTTGACGCAACCCCTAATCATCTCGATACTGGGAATGTGGATCGCAAGATCCCGCACCTCGACACACGAAGGAGACGGCACGGAAATTTTTTACTCGATCATGATGGTCTGACGTCCGGGCGGGGACAGGGAGCAAAGCGGCCCTGTTACTTGCCCCAGTATGGCTCTGACAGGCTGAGCTGGCGATGGATGTCGGAGGAAAGAGACGATCCTGATCGAACCGTGCAGTACATGAGGATCCGCGATGACGGTCATCCATCGCGAAGGATACTCAATACCCATGAGGTTTGCCTGCTCCGACTGCAGTGCGGCCTTCCGGTGAGATTGTCATTGCTGGTTTGCGTGTTGCCCAAGTCCCGACATGGATGGTTGGCAACCGCCCTCACGTTTCTTGTACGGCCATGTGCCGTCTCCTTCTGTTCGACTCCGGTCGACGGCCTTACGACACCCGCCTTCATCGAAATGCATAGCGATGTGGGCGGGAAGGCAGTCTTCCCGGTCGGTCATTCACATTCAAAGGAGACGGTTTATGGGGTCTCGACGCATTGCGCTGTATTTCTTCCTCTTCATCCTGGCGGTTGGTGCGTGTGGCGCGCCGCTTGGCGATGAACAGGCGGGAGTCTCGAACGAAGACGCACTCGCAGGGAGTCCGAGCTGTACGCTCACGGCTGCCCGATATCCAACGGTGCCTGGTGACATGCAAAACGTGTATGCCGGCCGCGCGTTTTACGCGGACGGCAACCATCTCGGCCTCGACATCAAGTTGGCCGAAGGCACGGCGATCCATCCGATCGGATGCGGCATCTTGCGGGTCTACCGCGCTGCGTCTGGATACGGTGAACTCGTGGCGGTCATCGAGCACAAGCTTGGGACACCGCTCACAGTCACGAACGGAAAGGGAGAGCAGGTGACCATTACCTCGTTCCTCTCGATCTATGGCCACATCCGCAAATCGCAAGACCGGAATGGCACGGGATTCCTCGGCCTTAAGGCGGGGGACCAGGTCGGTCCGGACGATGTCATCGGCTACGTGAACGATGACGCACACAACGGCGACGGCGCGGAGCATGTCCATCTCGGGATTCGGTTGCAAACGGCAACACAGGCTGCAGCAACCGAGACGAATTGGTTCCGTGGTTACGACACGACACCGAGCCAACGAAAGTGGTTCGCGGATCCGGCGCTGTTCATGCCGACACTGACCTCAAACGCAACGCCCGTCGTCTGGCATCCGCCGGGGAGCTTTCTCCGGCGTCCGTCAGATGGCAGCGTGTGGGCGATCGACCATAACCTGAACCGTCATCCCGTCGACCTCGCCACGGTTTCGAACGAACGCCTGTTGGATCGTGCAATCGATGTGACGGAGACGGAGCTTGGGTGCTATTCCCTCGCTCTCGCCTACGCCTCTCCGCGCGCCGGTCATCAGGTGATGAAGTTTGATGATGCGTCGACGGTGTACGAGTACATCCTCGGCACATCGGGCTCGCGCCAATCGTTTATCTCGTATGATGCGTTCCTCTCGTGGGGATGGCGTGATGCGGATATCGCGATTTGGCCCTCGTCGCAGCGCCCTGCGTTCTTCGCGAGTGCGCCGGACCACGGGCTCCAGACGTTCCGTGATGGCTCGCTCGTCAAAGCGGACGGGCAGAACGAGATCGCGGTCGTGTCCGAGGGGCGCCGTCTGCCGATCGCGGATTGGCCGACGTTCCTTGCGCTGGGGTATGGCTCCGAACAGATTGTGACGGTTCCCGCCGACACGATCGACCTCGTTGCTGGGCCTCGCGGTGCGCTCGTCACGACGGAACTCGTGGGCTACTGCGCCCATCCGTCTACGTGCATCGACGGATGCCCTCCGCCAGGATCTGGTGGGGGAGAAGGTGAAGTTGGTGGAGCGGGTGGCGCGGGCGGCGCGGGCGGCGAAAGCGGCCCGGTCACAGCATCGAGCTCTGCCTCGTCGACCTCTGTCGCATCGAGCTCTGTAGCTTCTAGCACCGCAGCAAGCTCGAGCGTCTCAAGCAGCGCAAGTACAGGATCGGGTATCGACCCGAATGCCGTGCCGCCTGGCAAACTCCGGTTCCGGTACGATGGTCCTGTCCTCGCTGGAACCAACCAGTTCCAGGGAATGTGGGATCCGCCGGGACCTGTATTCCATGATTGGACACCTGCGACCTTTGCGCTTTGTCCGGACAACATGCCGAACGATGGCATCCTGGAGTGCCTCCTCGATGCTCCGTCCGGCACTACGAATTTCCTGTTCACGGTCCACCTGCCGGACGGGAGCTGGTGGGGCGATATGTCCTACGATCCACAAGGCGGACACGGATCGACGATCGGAACCGTCTCGCTTGAAGGTCCGAATGGGATCGTCCAGTATGTGATGGTCTCAAACGGGTCTGGACCGGACTACAAGAACGGGAAGGTCGCGGTCATTCCGTAATATCTCATCCCCGTCTCGCGTGAGGCGGGGTTTTTATTCACTTATCCCCACGGGAACCCTTGCAGTGATTTGCGCCCCATGAGAGGATATAGAACAGAAATAGAACAACTACTTATATGGCAAAAAAAGTACAAGACGAACGTGATGAACGTCGCATGGCAGCACAGGAAGCCATCGACCAGATCAAAGAAAAATTCGGTGAAGGTTCGATCATGCGGCTCGGCGAGGCCAAGAAAATGGAGATTGAAGTCATCCCAACAGGATGTCTCTCCCTCGACCTCGCGCTTGGCGTGATGGGCGTACCACGTGGTCGCGTTGTCGAAATCTACGGACCGGAATCATCCGGAAAGACAACGCTTGCGCAGCACATTGTTGCGGAAATCCAGAAGATGGGTGGAATCGCGGCGTTCGTTGATGCGGAACATGCTCTCGACCCAGATTACGCTCGCAAGATCGGTGTCAAAATCGATGAACTCTTGATCTCGCAGCCAGATAACGGCGAGCAGGCGCTTGATATCGTCGAAACACTTGTGCGTTCTAACGCGGTTGATGTCATCGTCGTCGACTCAGTTGCAGCGCTTACACCGAAAGCAGAACTTGAAGGTGAAATGGGGGATTCGCACATGGGTCTCCAGGCACGGTTGATGAGCCAGGCGCTCCGCAAACTCACGGCGATTATTTCGCGCTCAAAGGCAACGGTTATTTTTATCAACCAGATCCGTCAAAAGATTGGTGTGGTCTTTGGGAACCCAGAAACGACAACTGGTGGTCTTGCGCTTAAGTTCTACTCGTCTGTCCGTATTGAAGTTCGTCGTAGCGCGCAGATTAAGCTTGGCGAAAAGATTATCGGGAACCGCGTCAAAGCGAAGATCGTGAAGAACAAGGTCGCAGCACCATTCCGCACCTGTGAATTCGACATCATGTATAACGAAGGGATCTCGCTTTCTGGAGACCTCCTCGATACGAGTGTTGAAGCAGGTGTGATCAAGAAATCCGGAAATTCGTATACGTTTGGAGAAGAAAAACTTGGTGTTGGCCGTGAAAACGCTAAAGCAACACTCCGTGAACGTCCGGAACTCTTTAAGCAGATCCGAGATGAGGCGCTCGCTGCCTGGCGCGCCAAAGAAGATGACGAAAATGGCGTCGGTCGTACGCCGGTCGAGCCGAACGAAGACGAGATCCCTCCACCAGAAGAGGGATAGTTCACGGAAACCGAAAAAAACGCTAGAATAGGGCTATTCATGGGACGCCGCCGCAAACGCAACTTTTCATTGGATTTCACGCTTGACCCGGAAACGCGTCGAGGGATCCTTACGGTACTTGTGTTTGCGGTGGCGGCACTCCTCCTGCTCGCGTTTTTTGATCTTGCGGGGACGATCGGTGTTTCGCTCGACCAGGCAATGTGGCACGTCTTTGGGTGGGACAAGATTGCGTTGCCGTTTTTCCTCATCACAATCGGATACAACCTCATCTCACCGGAACGGTTGAAACTGAAGGCGACGAACTACATCGGTTTTGTTCTGTTCTTCTTTTCACTCAACCCGCTCGTCCATATCGGGACGTTTGCCGATGGAACTCCCGCAGCTATTGCCCTTGATACGGCGGGAGGCAAGCTTGGCATGATGGTCGCCCAGCCATTTTCTCAGCTCCTTGGTCTCTTTGGCGCGGGGACGCTGTTTGCGGCGCTCTTCGTGGTTTCGCTTCTGTTGATTTTCAATACATCACTTGCACGGATTTTGGCGATATTCGGTTGGATTTGGAGCATCGTCAAACGATTGCTCCTTGCGATCATCTCGCCATTCCGATGGATGCTCTCAAAACAAGCTGCGCGTCGTGAAGAGGTGATCCGTCAGTCTGTTCGGCCAAATGAACCGGCTGCTCCGGTCCAGGAAGAAGAGTCGGAAGAAGAAGGAAGTGAAGAAGATGGTGAGGAAACAGAAGAAGAGGAAGAAGAGGACGATGGCGTGATGGAATCTGCCCCAATCCCACCTCCAAAACCGAAGAAACGCCGACCACGGATCGAAATTCCGTTGGAATTGCTTACAAAGCGTGACCAAAAGCCAACGTCAGGGGATATCGAACACAATTCAGCCGTGATTGCGCGGACGCTGGAGAACTTTGGGATTCCGGTTGAGATGGCGGAGGTTTCTGTCGGTCCAACGGTGACGCAGTTTACGCTCAAGCCGGCAGAAGGGGTGAAGCTCGCCAAGATTACCGGACTCCATAACGACTTGGCGCTCGCACTCGCCGCACACCCGATCCGTATCGAAGCTCCGATCCCAGGTAAATCGCTTGTGGGTGTTGAAGTACCGAACCAATCTGTCGCGACTGTTGGGTTGCGCGAGATCCTCGAAGCACGCGAATGGCGTGAACGGAAAAATAACATCAACTTTGCGCTTGGGAAGGACGTCGCTGGAAAGCCGTGGGTTGGAGATATCGCCCGCATGCCACACTTACTCGTCGCTGGTGCGACGGGTTCGGGGAAGTCTGTGTGTTTGAACACGCTTCTCATGTCACTCCTGTATGCGAACGGGCCGGATGACCTCAAGTTGTTGCTCGTTGACCCAAAGCGCGTGGAATTACCGGTCTATAACGGCATTCCACACCTCGTGGTTCCAGTGATTACCGAGGTTGATAAGACGATCAATGCACTTAAGTGGGCACTCCGTGAGATGGACCGTCGTTTTGACTTGCTCGCCAAGCTCGGCGCACGTGACCTCGTTGCCTATAACGCACGAGCGGAAGAGAAGATCCCGTATCTCGTGATTGTTGTCGATGAACTTGCGGACCTCATGATGAATGCGATGGCAGAGGTTGAAGGGGCAATCGTGCGGCTCGCGCAGATGTCACGTGCCGTTGGAATCCACCTCATCCTCGCGACGCAGCGTCCTTCGGTCGACGTCATCACGGGGTTGATCAAGGCCAACGTACCGGCGCGTATCGCGTTTGCTGTTGCGTCTTCGATGGATTCCCGTACGATTTTAGACCAGGTTGGTGCGGACAAACTGATTGGACGTGGTGACATGCTGTATTCAACGGCGGAGCTCTCAACACCAAAGCGGTTGCAAGGCGCGTTCGTTTCAGATGATGAGATTAAGCGCGTTGTTGAGTTCCTCAAATCAAAATATGAACCGATGGATTACGATCTTTCTATCGTTGAACGTCCATCAGGTGGTGATACCAAGTTCCATAACGGCATTCCGGTTGAGGAAGATTCTGACCCAATGCTCCCGTCTGCAAAAGAAGAGATCATTCGTGCGGGCAAGGCATCAGCTTCGCTCCTGCAGCGTCGTCTCAAAGTTGGGTATGCGCGTGCCGCACGGCTCCTCGACTTGCTCGAACAAGAAGGATTCATTGGTCCGGGCGATGGGGCCAAGCCGCGCGAGATTTTGAACGTGCAATTTACACGACAGATGGATCAGGTCCCGACACCGGCAGCGTCTGTCGAAGAGGAAGAACCAGCAGGGGATGACGAAGACGAAAAAGAGACATTCTAAGATATGCCGTTCGTGCAAAAGCAGCTCATGGAGTCCGGAGGGTTTGGACATGATTTGCGCGAGTTGCGCGAACTCCGTGGCGTGAGCCTTGAGAGGCTTGGGAGTATCACAAAAATCCATCCTTCCATCATCCAAGCGTTTGAAGATGAACGGCTGGGGGATCTCGTGGATCCGGAATATGCAGAGCGTCACGTGCGGTCTCTCGTGACCGTGCTCGAAGGTCGTCCAGCATATTTCATCAAAAAATATCGCGAGCTTGTGGAGGCGCGCGGCGTTCTGCCGAATCGGGCGACACCGCAAAGACGACCACGGAAACGGGATTTTTTTGTTGTGCCACACGCGCTCGCCTTTGCTGGGTTTTTGTTGATTGTCCTTTTGATGGGTGGGTATCTGGTGTGGCAGGGAAGGGTGCTTCAGAACTCGCCATCGCTTGTCGTGACATCTCCAGTCGACAGCGCCATCCTTGATGTGCCGCAAGTCGAGATCCGTGGGGCAACCGACCCGTCTGCGATCGTGACGGTCAATGGCCGACCTGCCGTTGTCGATCGGGATGGTAATTTTTCACTCCGGTTTGATGTACCTCGTGGATCAACGACGCTCACGATCCAGGCGCAACGCCGATTCGGTGCTCCCGTCACAGAAATCCGACGTATCACGTACGAACACGCAGCACCGGACGAAATTCCAACATCCGTTACAGCCACATCAACGACGAGTACACGACGCTAAACAAAAAACTCCCAAGTGGGAGTTTTTTTGCGTCCTGTGAACTGCGAACCGGCGCCACGAGAAAGGAGACATCGGATTTCATGGGAGGAGAGAGGTCCCCAACTTACGTTGGGGGTCCATGAGAAACAATGTCAGGCTACGTGCACCGTTTCGCAGATCACAAGAAGCGTTTATAGAACATATCCAAAGATTGCATTTGCGTCAAGATAAACGAAAAAGCCGCGAAGACGTGGCATGTAGCCTCGCTTCGCGGCGTGACGGTCAGGAGTTCCGGGGTCGGTTGCGGCCTGGAGCGGTTTGTCCCACGAGAGGACGTTCCGCAGCAGGCGCATGCCGATTGGATTGATGATTTTTCAGCGCGTCATTCGCGCGCCGACCAACATCGACGGGGATGAGGAGCAGGATCTTGGCGCGCGGGTCGTAATACCCGAACGTTCCAAATCCGTGCACTCCCAGGACACAGCCCAGTTTGTGCAAGGATGCGCCGCCCTTGAGGGGTAGCTCGTCCTGCTCGTTGTGCCGCATCTCGCGCATCGCGTCGAACTCGATTCGTACTTGATGCTGCGCCTGCGTGAGGTTCTTCGATCCCGACGTGAATTGGTAGAGCTGCACCTCCTCCGTAACGATGGCCTTCAGGACATTCCTGTGGACGTTGAGGAGTTTGCAGTCCGATGCACGTAGCAGGTTCCGGTGCGCTTCGCGCAACGACCTGATCTCGATCTCGACGTCCGAGAAGCCCCGTTCTGGTCGCGTATGCTCCTTGAGGCGGGAGGCCTCAGAGAGCACCTCATCCAGCGTTGGCATCGCGATGAGCGACTCATGCCCTTCGGATGTGGTGACCTTCTTCGAGTCGTCGAATGCGATGACGAGATAGGTCTTCCCGTCGGAAATTTCGAGGGAAACACCAGGCTGAACATCGATGGTTTTCATCTTTTTTCTCCTGACCTTGAATGTTCAAGGTCTGATCTGGGGTATGTGAATGTGCGTCCGGTCGTGAGATCGGTATAGGTGTAGGGAATCCCGTCAGTGATGGTAAGGGTTACCAGGCCCGTCCGGCCGCGTCGCGTAAGGGCGACAGGGCAAGATATTTTTTGGCCGTAGGAACATCCGCAAGTGATCGGGATATCGAGCGATGCTCGCCCTCCGCTTTGCCGAAAGAGAGAATCCGGCAAAACGGGGGACGAGGGAGCAAACGCTGATAGGCGAGAGCTCCCTGTCCGCAGTGAACACGTGTTCACTGCGGACGAGTGAGACGAAGAAACATATATTCCTTTCTGGCTTTCCTGAGGTTGGAGGCGACGGCACCGACCCTACGGCTTGCGTAGATGTACTTGGTGCACCACTCGTCGATTTCCGCGATCCACGTTGCGGGAGTCTCACCCTGGAGGGGGGACGCCCGGTTCATGATCTCGTGGTGCTCGTTCTTGAGCGCCTTGAGCTCGGCCGCCTGCAACTTCCACGTCTCGTGGAGCTCAGCGATGTGCACGGCGAGCAGTCCTCGCAGGAATCGAAAGACGTCTTTCGGCGACTTGATGGTCGCGAGTGACGTCGGCCGCCTTTCCTGCTGAATGGGCGCCGACGGAGAAGGTTTGACGACAAGGTGTCGCCGCTCCCTCTTGTACGAGACTGTCCCGTTCAGTGCGATCTGAAACGAGGCGATCTCGCAGGTTGTGTCGTCTTCGTAGCTTGAAAAGATCATGTTCCTCCTTCGGGGGTTTTTGTTTGTGATACACCCCCATTTCGACCGTCGATCAAGGATCAACAGACGGAATTGGGGGCGCTCATCCAGAAGTTTCCTGGATGAGCGCTCGACCGTGAGTACGGCTGCTAGTTGAGCGGGCCGCGTCCGCTGCCGCTCTTTCCGACGAACGTCGTCGGGAGCGGGAGGTCGTGGCGGATCTGCACCTGAGGCTCGTCCTGCAGCGGCTTCCGCTGGGGCGACTTCATGCGCTGGGTCTCGATCGTGTCGTGCGCCTTCTGCTGCGCGTTCGCGACGAGCTTCGCGACGATCGGGAGGCTGTGCTCCTTGAGCACGGTCTCCTTGGCGATGTTCGCGGTCTCGATCGTGTTGTGCTCCTTGAGCCATACGTCTGCCGCGTCGAAGTCCTTCTTGGCCTTCTTCTTCCGGCGCCCGACGCTCTCCTCCATAACCGGAGCTTCGTACCTCGGATCGGTGGCGTAGATGTTGCACTGTCGGTACACGCCGCCCGCGCCCTGCTTGACGATGAGAAGCGTCTCTTGATGGTAATTCTCGAGCTCTTTTTCTGACATGTCATCTCCGTGCGGATTTATTCCGCCTTGGTGGGATCGTATTTTTTCGCAAGATCGTCGAAGATAAGCCAGAGCGCGACCAGGACGAAGATGCCGATCATGGATTGCTCATTGAGCCACATCCATAGGGCAAAACTAAGTCCTACGACAAAGAGAACTGCACCGATGAGACTGAATAGCCCACCGAAGACGAGACGTTTCATAACTCTCCATGTGAAAGGACAACTGCACCCTCATCTCGAGGGATATGGAGGCGAGGTTCGCGGGGAGCAATAGCTGCCGCAAACCGGGATAGGGTCGGCACACGCGCATCGGGTCCAGCGTACGCCGGAGCCGCGAGTGTGCGTCACCTTCACCCCGATGTAACTCAGGGCTTCTGCCTCCATATCTCTCGAGATGATAGAAACACTTACTCCACCTCCTGATGGGGGTGTTTCGGTTTGCGACGATAGTCTGTTGCAACGCGATGGCGTTGTGTTGCCGGTGGGAGGGGCTTGCGCACCGTCCGGTCAATTTCGCGCATGCTGATGCTCCCAACGATGTTGGGATCCGTCGTATTGAACGAAACAGGATGGAGTTTATTTTTGGCCATATGGCCGAAGTTTGAGGGGATCGTTTCCCCGATCTGGATGTCCGACGGATGTCAGGCATTCGGATTGGGGCCAGAGGAAAACAGTGTGTTCTCCTCTGGCGAGCCGTCAGGCCGCCTCTTCCATGTCGCAGAGATCGACGGTGACGATGCTCTCGTCGGGGACGAGGGTCTTGCGGTTGTCCGTCGTTTCCTCGATGTACTCGCAGATATCCGCGAGGATCTCGAGCTCGATCAGGGTCTGGCGATCGCACGAGGAAGCGGTAACGGTGTTGTCACGGTTCATGGGATGTTCTCCGGGACGTATTGCGTCCTGTTGATGTGGTGGCGGAAGGTGTAGGGGAAAGTCGGCCTGGAATCTCGATGCGGAATGCGTCGAGAGGCCAGGGGACTGTTGGAAGATCAGAATTGATCTTCCAACGAAGTGTTGAACAAACCACCTTGAGACGTATGACGTCTTGTCCCAGTTGCCTCAGGCCGCGATGGAGAAGCCGTTGACGGGCAGCGGGAGCGTGTCGCGATCCTGCTCCGGGAGCGTGTCGCGGTCGCAGAACTCGTCGTCCTCGACGTCCGTGAGGTCGACCTCGATGGCGTCCTCGTCGGTGTCCTTGCTCGTGATCGCGTCGGTCAGTCGACCGAAGAACGCGGTGAGCTGGGCTCGCTCGGCCAGGAGCATCGTGTAGTCCACGATGGCGTTGACCTTGCGGAGCTCCGCGAGGCGCAGGGCACCCTGACGAGCAGCGAAGGCGAACTCGGGCGAGGAGACGGTGTCGTTCGAGTTGAACGACAGGTTGAGGGTGTTCATGATGAACTCCTTTTTCTGGTGCCGTGGGGCACCCTACGAGACGTTTTGGGATCAGGTAGGGCACAACACGCGCCCTCCCGAAGTGGTTTGTTGCTGAAAGGTGCTACTGACTTGGTGGCGAAGGAAGGGATCGAACCTCACGGGCTATCATCCGCTGTCCGTTACAGCATCGCCGTAGTGAATGAGAACGATTGAAAGAAATACATTCCTCCCAACCAATGCAGAGGGGATGTTTCGGGCGAACCCGATTCATCCATGAGACCACGGCTTCAAGGCATGCCAGTCGAAACCAGCTCGCTAAGAAATGCGGTATCCATCACGTGCGGGAACCGTATTCGGTCCGCACCTGAGCGCTCCTCCACATTGGTGGGGATGAACGTGTTTGAATGATCCAACTCTGAGAACACGACATGGTCATGGTCTCGGAGACGGCCTCATGACATCGGGGATCATGAGGTGAAGAAAAGGGTTACAGCCCAGACTGAGTGGGGTGTTTTGTAAGAACACCTGGTCCAATCAGTTCCCGATGGGGCTTGTGTGATAGGTAATGAGCATCTCTTTTTCTTTCGTTGAGGTGCGCCGTCGTTGCGTGACGGCGCGGGTTGAGGATCGGGTTATTCCCGATCAGATTCGCGGCGGTAAGCCGCGCCTACTGCTTCATTGCTTGGTCCTTTCGGATGTTGAGGGTTGCGTGGCGGCTACACGAAGTAGCCGATGATCTCGCTGTTCGCGTCCTGCATGAGCTCTGCGTTCATCTTCTCGGCTCCTGGGGACGCGCAGAGCATGAACTCCTCGCTATCCATCAGCCCGCTCTCCATGAGAGCGAGGTGATCCTGACGGATGAGCTCGTCGAGTTTTTCATGCGCCTTTCGTGCTCTGGAAGTGAGGTGCGTGTAGAGATCTGTGACGGTGGAAGGATTGCTCATGGTGAGCTCCTAACTGTCGGTTTCCCGACGGCTGAATTGTTGTGGTGAAGGTCCGATCTGAAGCCACGATGAGAGTCATGGATTCGGATCGAACGTCGGCAAGCCATGTGGTTTGCCGACGAAGGGAAGAAGGTTCGAGTGCTACTTGCGGACGGCGAGGAAGCGACAGAAGCCGCACCAGAAGCTGTTGAACTTGTTCAACATGAGCATTCGGGTGCCGCCAGCGCTCCACAGGCACGCGACGTGGCGGACGCTGAGCGCTTCAACTTCGGAGCCGAGAGCGACGATGGCGAACTTCAGCGGCTCGCCTGGGTGCGCCTCGCCGAACGCGAGGAGCTCCTCGTAGCGCGCCGGACGCAGGCCTCGACGTTCCATCTCGACCAACACGTTCTCGGCCTCGGTGGAGCTGTAGGTCTCGCTGTTCAAGTAGACGTACTCGAACTCGATGTCGCGGCCCACCTCGGAGAGGTCCATGCTGTGCTGGTTCGGACTGAACCGCACGCTCTTGTACCCCTTATCGACGTAGTGGGCCCGGAATCGAAGTTGCAGCTCCTCGAACGAAGGTTGCGTGTAGACGACATTCGCGATGAACGAGTGGGATGCACACATGATGTGTACTCCTATCTGTCGGTTTGCCGACGGAAAGTTGTTTTTTGTTGGAACGACAGATGTAGAGGGGATCGGACGCGGCCGAAGCCTTGTCCGATCCATGGCCGCTTACTCTCGTGAGGGACCAGACGAATCCGGTTTCTCATGATTTGTGCGACCGTCTCGATCGGGGGTCCTATTGGATCCGATCGAAGGGTCCTCCTCCACATCTGTCGTTCCGACGGTTTGAAAGATCCAGCGCTGAGGACACGATTGGGATCATGTACTCGGTACTGCGCTCGAGAAGAAAAGAATCTTCGACTCGAGCGGTGAGGTTCCTGCTCAGTGCAGGAAGGCCGTGAGGTTCACGAGGAACCCGAGTGCGAGACCTATGGGGGTCGCGAGCACGAGCAGGTTCTTGAGATCCTTCGCACGCTCTTGAGCGGCGAAGAAGTTCACGGCGTTGTAGTTGGGAAAGGAGCGGGGGATTGCGTTCATGGAGCCTCCAGGAAAGTTTGTTGTTTGGTGTTGGACTGACAGATGTAGAGGGGATCACTGTTGGCCGAAGCCTCGGGTGATCCATGGCCGCTTACTGTCGTGTGATGCCAGTCGAAACCGGCTTCACATGATTTGGGCGACCGTCTCGACCGGGATCCCTATTGGGACCGGCCGAAGGTTCCTCCTCCACGTCTGTCGTTCCGACAACGAAAATCGGGACTTTTATGGAGTCCCGATCGGTAGGTCTGTCGCTAAATAGAGGTAACCCTTCGACAAGCTCAGGGAATATCTCTGTTTTAGCGGCCACGACTCTCTCCAATCGGGCTGATATAGGTTGTAAACTCGGGCTCTGGAATGGTCCTTTTCCATTTCAGAACTAAGCACAATACCACAAAACGACGGTTTTGTCAAGAGGGGCTAGGCAATATTTGAGGCTAATCTTAGCCAAATAAAAAAGGCTTTGTTAAGCCCTTTTTACATTTTTAGCCAATTCTTACTCATTATATAGAGTTGTTGACACCTTTTTGTATCCATGGCACAATCGCGCACGATGATGGTCACGCAGTAGGAAGGCTCAAAAACCCACCAGTTCATGAACAGAAACTGGTGGGTGTTTGTGTCTTCGGGGCGATTTTGGATCGGCGACTGTTCCGTTCCGGCCCGAAAACGCCCGTGTTTCCATCGCATTTTTATCCAAAACAACGTAGGCATTCTCTTGCCGTCGCCTCGTCACTCCGCCTGAATGATCCATTCGGACGAGGCCCGTGTGTGGAGAGCTTCCGTTCACAACATGCCCCGCATGTCCATGATCTTCCGTCGCCAGGCTCCAAAAGAGTCAGAGCGTCGATACTTCACGGCGTCACGTGACGCCATGGCACTGCCAGACCTCATCGAGGTGCAAAAGCAGAGCTACCGCTGGTTCTTGGAAGAAGGGATTCGGGATCTCTTTAATGAGATCTCGCCGATCAAGGATTTCATCGGCCGCGACTTGGAGCTTTCCATCGTCGGCTACTTTTTCGATGAACCGAAGTTTGACGAAGAGACGTCAAAGGCAAAGAACGTGAACTACGAGTCACCGCTCCGCGTCAAAACCCGCTTGGTGAACAAGCGCACGGGTGAAACCAAGGAACAGGAAGTCTACCTTGGTGACCTTCCTGTCATGACTGACCGCGGGACGTTCGTCGTGAACGGTATCGAGCGTGTCATTGTTTCGCAGCTCGTCCGCTCAGCCGGTGCATTCTTCACCGCTGAAGTCGCCCGTGCCCGCCGCTACTACGGTGCAAAGGTGATCCCAAACCGTGGGGCATGGCTCGAATTTGAAACGGATACCAACAACGTGATCTGGGTAAAGATCGACCGTAAGCGCAAAGTGGCTGCCACCTCGCTCTTGCGTGCGTTTGGTTACTCGACCAACGAAGAGATCTCAGATCTCTTTAAGGAAGTCGATATCCATCCACTCAACAAGTACATCGAAGCGACGCTCAACAAGGACGTTGCCACGAGTGAAGAAGAGGGGACGATCGAAGTCTACAAGCGCATCCGTCCGGGTGACCTTGCAACCGCCGACAACGCGCGTTCGCTCATCCACTCGATGTTCTTCAATTTTGACCGCTACGACCTCGGTCAAGTTGGTCGCTACAAGTTCAACCAGCGCTTTGGTGCGGCTGCTGACCCGAAGGAAGTCGCCAAAGAAGAGAACCGCATTTTGACGAAGGAAGATTTGGTGATGATCCTCAAGGAAATCATCCGTCTCAACATCAACCAAGAAGAACCGGATGACGTTGACCACCTCGGCAACCGCCGCGTGCGTGCCATTGGTGAACTCGTGCAGGGTCGTTTCCGCATTGGCTTGGCCCGTATGGAGCGTATCGTCAAAGACCGTATGTCGACGCAAGACATCACGACCCTCACCCCGGCAAAGTTGATCAACGCTCGCCCGGTCATCGGTGCGGTGCGTGAGTTCTTCATGAGCTCGCAGCTTTCGCAGTTCATGGACCAGACGAACCCGCTCTCCGAACTCGAGCACAAGCGCCGCTTGTCTGCGATGGGCCCTGGTGGTCTCTCCCGTGAACGCGCTGGCTTCGATGTCCGCGACGTGCACCGCACGCACTACGGCCGCATCTGTCCGATTGCGTCTCCAGAAGGTCCGAACATCGGTTTGGTGGGTCACTTGTCGTGCTACGCCCGTATCAATGATTTTGGGTTTATCGAAACGCCATACCGCCGGGTCAAGAACTGGGCAGAAAACGATGGCAAGGATGCGATCGGCGAAACACTCCGCGTCGATGTTCGCGACGGGGAAGGAAAGATGGTTGCCGAAGCCAACACCGAAGTCGATAAGAAGATGGCAGAAAAGATGGCCAAAGTTTCGATCACCCGAATCCCGGTCATCCCACATGTCACTGCTGAGATCGTCTATTTGAACGCCTTCACAGAAGAGCGTGGGACGACAGCGCCTGCAACAACACCAATCGGCAAGGATGGACGCTTCCTCGAGGAACGCTCCTCCGCCCGTAAGAACGGTGAGCCGACGGTCGTTGACGTGCACGAAATCGATTACGTCGACGTGTCTTCCAAACAGATCCTTTCTGTCGGGACGTCACTCATTCCGTTCGTCGAACACGACGATGGTCAGCGCGCGCTCATGGGTACGAACATGCAGCGCCAAGCCGTTCCGTGTATCCGTCCGGATGCGCCGATTGTTGGGACGGGTGTCGAACGCCGCGCGGCTATTGATGCTGGCGATGTGCTCGTTGCTCCAGATGACGGTGTGGTCGTGTCAGTTTCCGGCAGCCACGTCGAACTCCAGACGCAAGATGGCCAGATGCGCCGCTACGACCTCAAGAAGTTCCAGCGCTCCAACAACTCGACGTGTTTGAACCAGTACCCTCGCGTTAACAAGGGCCAAAAGGTGTACGCCGGCGAAGTCCTCGTCGACGGAACGGCCTGTGAACGCGGTGAACTTGCCCTTGGGCAAAACCTCTTGTGTGCCTTCTTGTCATGGGACGGCTACAACTACGAAGACGCCATCATTTTGTCTGAACGTCTCGTCCAGCAAGATCGCTTTACCTCGATCCACATCGAGCACTACACGATTGATGTGCGCGACACGAAGCTCGGGTCTGAAGTCGTCACAAGCGACATCCCGAACGTGTCTGAAGAAAAACTCAAGAACTTGGATGAACAAGGGATCGTGCGTATTGGGGCAGAGGTAAAGAGTGGTGACATTCTTGTTGGGAAGATCACGCCAAAGGGTGAAACCGACCTCTCTGCAGAAGAAAAACTTCTCCGCGCCATTTTCGGTGAAAAGGCACGCGACGTCCGCGACTCTTCGCTCTACCTCCAACACGGTGAGCACGGGAAGGTTGTCGGTATCACGATGTTCTCTCGCGAAGCGGGTGACAAACTCCAGCCAGGCGTCATCAAACAGATCGTCGTTGCCGTTGCCGACCTCCGCAAAGTGCAGGTGGGTGACAAGCTTGCTGGTCGCCACGGAAACAAAGGTGTCATCTCGAAGATCGTGCCAGTTGCCGACATGCCATTTTTGGCAGACGGCACCCCGATCGACGTGATTCTTTCACCGCTTGGTGTCGTCAGCCGTATGAACCTCGGCCAAATCCTTGAGACCCACTTGGGTCTTGCGGCAAACGCCTTGGGCTACACGGTTGCGACTCCGGTGTTCGACGGCGTTTCAGAAACGACGATCCGCGCGGAGCTCGCCAAAGCCGGCTTCCCAGAAGATGGGAAGATCACGGTCTTCGACGGCCGCTCAGGTGAAGCATATGACCACCGTCCAACGGTCGGGTACATCTACATGCTCAAACTGAACCACATGGTGGAAGATAAGATCCACCAGCGTTCGATCGGGCCGTACTCGCTCATCACCCAGCAGCCGCTTGGTGGGAAAGCGCAGTCCGGTGGGCAGCGCTTTGGTGAAATGGAAGTGTGGGCGCTCGAAGCGTACGGCGCGGCGCACACCCTCCAAGAAATTCTCACCATCAAATCTGACGACGTGCCGGGGCGCTCCAAAGCGTATGAGGCCATCATCAAGGGTGAACCGATCCGTAAGGTCAACGTGCCGGAATCATTCAACGTGCTCGTCCGTGAATTGAAGGGTCTCGCGCTCGACGTGGAACTCTTGAAGCAAGGCCGCCGCATCGAAGAATCAGGCCCTCGTCCGGAACACCTCCGTGCCCGTCCAACACCATCGACGACCGGAGCCGATGATTGGGGTCCGGGCCCTGACGACCTTCAATAATTATCCATCGAACCACTGAATTATGTCTTTCTTCCAAACAGAAAACATCAAGACGACGGACTTCGATGCGATCCGCTTGAAGCTCGCGTCTCCAGAAGTGATCCGCGCCTGGTCCTACGGCGAAATCACCAAACCAGAAACCATCAACTACCGCACGCAGAAACCAGAAAAATCCGGTCTCTTTGCCGAAGAAATCTTCGGCCCATCAAAGGACTGGGAATGTTACTGCGGCAAGTATAAAAAGATCCGTTATAAGGGCATCATTTGTGACAAGTGTGGCGTCGAAGTGACGCACTCGCTCGTGCGCCGTGAGCGCATGGGGCACATCGAACTGGCCGCGCCGGTTTCGCACATCTGGTTCCTCCGTGGCGTGCCGTCCCGCCTTGGGACCGTGCTCGACCTTTCCGTCCAAGCGATGGAAAAAGTCGTGTACTTTGCTTCGTTCATCTTGACCGATGTCAACGATGAATTGAAGACGGCCGTTATCGAACAGGTGCGCACCGAATACAAAGGCAAACGCAAAGCAATCGAAGCCGAATACGAACGTGACGTCGAACGTATCAATGCCAAGGGCGCAGCCGAAAAAGACGCGAAGACGGGTGAAACCGAACTCGACAAACGTCTTGGCGATAAGACGCGCAAGCTCGAAGAGCTCGAAGAGGATTACACGATTTCCGAAAAGGAACTCAAGGACCTCAAGCCGATGAAGATCATCTCGGAGAACGAGTACCATGAGCTCTCGCTCAAGTACGGCCATGTCTTCGAAGCCAAGATTGGTGCCGAAGCCATCGACGAACTTCTCCAGAAGATCGACGTTGATGCAACGATCACCGCATTGAACGGCGAATTAGAGGATGCCTCAGAAGCCAAGAAAGACCGTATCATCCGCCGTCTCAAGCTCCTCAAATCACTCTCCAATCAAAAGATCGAACCGCATTGGATGATCCTTAAGGCTCTTCCAGTCATCCCGCCTGACCTTCGTCCGATGGTTGCGCTTGATGGTGGCCGCTTTGCGACCTCCGACTTGAACGACCTCTACCGCCGCGTCATCAACCGCAACAACCGCCTCAAGCGTCTTGTTGAGTTGAACGCACCAGAAGTCATCACGCGCAACGAAAAGCGCATGTTGCAAGAAGCTGTTGACGCGCTTATCGATAACAGCGCGCGCCACTCCAAGACCGTTATTGCCGCAACCGGCAAGAAGCGCCAGCTCAAATCCCTCGCTGACATCTTGAAGGGGAAGCAGGGTCGTTTCCGTCAGAACTTGCTCGGGAAGCGTATCGACTACTCCGGCCGTTCCGTCATTGTGGTTGGTCCGACACTCGAATTCCACCAGTGTGGTCTTCCAAAGATCATGGCGCTCGAATTGTTCCGTCCGTTCATCATTTCGGAACTCATCAAGCGTGAACTCGTGCACAACATCCGTTCGGCCAACCGCTTCATCGAAGCAGATAACGCCGAAGTCTGGGATATTCTCGAAGTCATCGCGGCTGATTCCGTTGTGCTCTTGAACCGTGCTCCAACGCTCCACCGCCTCGGTATTCAGGGTTTCCAACCGAAGCTTATTGAAGGAAAGGCGATCCAGATCCACCCGATGGTGTGTCCAGCGTTCAACGCCGACTTCGACGGTGACCAAATGGCCGTCCACGTGCCTTTGACGATGGAGGCTCGCGAAGAAGCGAAGAACTTGATGCTCTCATCAAAGAACTTGCTCAAGCCAGCGACGGGCCAGCCTGTTGCAAAACCAGATAAGGACATCGCCTGGGGTGCGTACTACATGACGACGCTTGTCGACGCTGCGGACGGGCAGATCCGGACGTTCGGTTCGGCAGACGAAGCCGTCTACGTGTACCAGCTCGGCAAACTCGACATCCGCGAAAAGATCAAGACACGTCCATTTGTCGGCAGTGACATTATGGAAACAAACGTTGGACGTATCCTCTTGAACCGTCTCTTCCCGAAAGAAATTGGGTTCCGCAACGAAACGATCGGCACAAAGCAGCTCGGGGAGATCACGCGGACGTGTATCGAAATCCGTGGCTTTGAACGTACCGCCCGCTTCTTGGACGAAGTGAAGAATGCCGGGTTCCACTACATCACGAAGTCTGGGTTCTCGTACGGCATGGGTGACCTTCCGATTCTCGATGTGAAGGACGCGATCCTTGAAGAGAGTAACAAGAAGGTTGAATTGATCGAAGAACAGTACAAGGAAGGGTTGCTCACAAAGAAAGAACGCTACTCGCAGATCATTAAGGTGTGGTCAGACGCCAAGGACCGGATCCAGAAGGCTTCGAAAGAATCCCTCAACAAGACCGGGACGGTGTTCTCCATGATCGATTCCGGCGCCCGTGGGTCGGTCGGTCAGCTTACCAACGTGATCGGTATGAAGGGGCTTGTGGCAAACCCAGCTGGTGACGTTATCGAACTTCCGATCAAGTCATCGCTCCGCCAAGGTCTCGACGTTCTTGAATACTTCATTTCCTCCCACGGTACGCGTAAGGGTTTGACGGACACGGCCCTTAAAACGGCCAACGCCGGGTACCTCACGCGTCGTCTCGTGGACGTGGCGCAAGATGTCATCATCACCTCAGAAGACTGTGGCGATACGGATGGCGTTATCTTGACCCACAAGGAATGTGAAGAAATCGGTGAACCGCTCCTCACGCGTCTCCTTGGTCGCGTGGCGATGAAAGAAATTAAAGATCCAGAAACGAAGAAAGCGCTCGTCAAAAAGGGCACGATCATTACCGAAGAACACATCCGTCAGCTCCAGAAGCTCACAGAACCACTCGAATCCGCACACGTGCGTTCGGTGCTTGCGTGTAAACTCAAGTACGGTCTTTGTCAGCAGTGCTACGGCTACGACCTCGCGCACAACGCGCTCGTCAAAATGGGGACGGCTGTCGGGATCATCGCGGCACAGTCCATTGGTGAACCGGGTACCCAGCTCACCATGCGTACGTTCCACACGGGTGGTGTTGCCGGATCCGACATTACGCAGGGTCTCCCTCGTGTCGAAGAATTGTTCGAAGCGCGTCCGCCAAAGCACAAAGCTGTCATCGCGGATGTGGCCGGAAAGATCAAAGTGATCCAGGGCGAACGTCGCCTCATCGAAACGCCAAGCGGCGAAAAGGTGCTCGACACCGAAAGCGGCGGCAAGATGATCACGATCGAACACATCGCCATCCAAGAAGAGGATTACGTCACAGAATCGACGGGCGATAAGATCAAAGTGAAGGACGGTGGCAAGGTCAAAGAAGGCGAACTCCTCATCGAACGCAAGAGCGGTGCAGAAGTTATCGCGGAACATGCCGGTACAGCGAAGGTCGAAGGCAAGTACGTGACCGTCATTTGGGAAGGTCCAGCGATCAAGGAATTCCCAGTGCCAACGGGCTTCCAGGTGTTCGTGAAAGACAACGACGAAGTGCAACCAGGTGACCAGCTCACCGAAGGGCACCTCGACTTGCTCCAGCTCTTCCGTGTGAAGAGCCGCGACGCCGTCATGCGCTACTTGCTCCGCGAAGTGTTGTTCATCTACGCCTCACAAGGGCAGAAGCTCAACGCGAAGCACATCGAAATCATCGTGCGCCAGATGTTCTCGCGCGCCTACGTCAAAGACGCGGGCCAAACGGACCTCTTGCCAGGTGAAGTCGTCGAAAAGTTGCGCGCAGAACAAGAGAACGATCGCGTCACTGCCACGGGCGGTGCGCCAGCAACCCTCGAAGAACTCTTCATGGGGATCACGAAGGTTTCGCTTACAACCGAATCGTTCCTCTCCGCCGCATCCTTCCAAGAGACCGCACGCGTTCTCATCAACGCCGCTGTCACCGGAAAGATCGACCACCTCGAAGGGCTCAAAGAAAACGTCATCATCGGCCGTCTCATCCCTGCTGGTACCGGCTTCGGCACGGACCACGAGGCGATGGCGGTCGCCGAGGCAGCCCGCGAAGCAGAAGAAAAACGCGAACAAAAAGAACAGCAACAGCAATCGATGCAGTAAGGGCATCAAAAAAATCCCTCGCCGGTAGGCGGGGGATTTTTTATTAAGAGATACCTTGACAAAACTCCTTTTTTCTGGTATTTCTGGAATAGGCCTTTACAGGAAAGTACATGGAAAAACCAACAGACAAACAGGTTCAGTTTGCCAAGAAGCTCGGTCTCGACGTTCCGACAAGCGCGTCGCGCACGGGGCTCTCGAGGCTACTGTCAAGCGCGGTCGACGCCGTTCGAAGTGAGCGGTACGCGCACCCAAGTCTCTCGAGTGAGATCGCCGCTCGTGCAAACGTTGCACCGACTTCGGAGAAACGGATGCAACTCCTCGAGGAACACCGGAAGTCCGGAATTACGAAGGGAAGCATCGTGCGCCTCAATAATAACAGGGCAAGCGTTGGAGTTGTGACTGGCTCGGCCTCGGATGACCCGTTGCAGTTGTTCGTTGTGACCTTGGAGGATTTTTACATCCGGCCTGGGATTGCACGCAGCTTCACGCTCCTCTACGCGCCACCTGCGCCCTACGTCCACGAGGTCCACGCGGCCAGCAATGCGCTGAAGAAGCGTGGAAAGGACTGGGGAAGATGCCGCGAGCAATACCCTGCGTTCTTTGCCTTTGCTCGTCCACGCATTGCGGATGCGTCGAAGTTCCAGAACGAGTACGGGGAGTTCTGGCTCTCAACGGGGCTCGAGCAGGTTGCGGCGGCATTCGAGGAGAGTACCGCCGTCTCACAGAAACCTCCGCCGGAACGCAAGAAGCGCTACTGCGCGACGTGCGGCAAGACCAACCACAGGGGCGGCGGTGCACGTTGCGACAAGCACCTGCTGGAGGCGATCCCTGCTGAGCGCTACTGTATCCGTTGCGCCACGCAGTTCATTGCGGACAAGTCTCGCGCGGGCACGGCCGCCGTCATCTGCCGTTCGTGCAACCCTCCCAAGGAGCCGGTTCCGACCGCAGAGCCATAGCCGCCACGCTCTCATGCCCGTTTCCACCATCGTGGGAGCGGGCTTTTTTTCTGCGAGTGTCTTTACGGGAACGTAATCAGCAACTACCCTCCTCTCTAAGTACATATGAGTTCTTCTGCTCGCATCCTTGGCATTGATCCTGGCTATGGCCGGACCGGTCTTGGCGTCGTCGACATGCGGGGGAGTGATGCGACGCACGTCTGGCATGACGTGATTGAGACAGATAAGGATATGCCGTTTGCTGAGCGGCTTCAGTGCGTACGGAATGACGTCACAGAAGCGATTCGGAAGTATCAACCAGCATGCGCAGTGGTCGAGTCTCTCTTTTTTCAGACAAATGTCACGACCGCGATGAAAGTCAGTATGGCGCGTGGCGTCATCCTTCTCGCATTGGCTGATGCAAATATTCCCGTCATCGATCTTACGCCGAACCAGGTTAAACAAGGTGTCACGGGTTGGGGAAATGCGGATAAAAAGCAGGTGATGGATATGGTGAAACGGATTTTGAAACTCGAGAAAGCGCCGAAGCTTGATGACGCGGCGGATGCGTTGGCGCTCGCGATTGTGGGTGGGTTGATGGCAAAGAAAAAGACTGCGTGAGCAGCCTGGAATCACTTCGGGTCGAAGATTCCGTCCATGGAACGGACAGGGACCTCGAAGAGAAAGAAGTAGACGATGAGGAGCGGGACGAAGAGGATGAGTTCGATCACCGTTTTGACAGCTTCCATCGCATCTCCTAGAAGAGTGGGATACTCGAAAAGCGTGGATCCGTAACAGGAATGAGGTGTTCGGCTATTCGAATCTTCACCCGCCGTCCATCTGTGTTTACCGCGAAGTAGGTCCGGTGTTCCCGGGGGAGTTTCACGGCGAACTTTTTCCCTGATACGAACTGCTTGTAGAGCCGCGCCTTTCCGCCGCTCACGACTCCGACGAAGATGCCGGATTCTGTCGCTTCGAAGATCGTCGCAGTTTTCCAGACATACGCGCTGAGAAGCCATTCGAGCCACCTGTACGTCGGTGGCATTGTTGGGTTGCCCTCACGGGGGTCATGTTCGACTTTATCGAGGTAGGGCTTCCAGCTCGTACGCCAGATATAGACCGAGATCCCGACAAAGAGGGCAACGACTGAAGAGATGACGATGCAGAGTGCACTGATCACGGGAAACGCCCCCTTCTATGGGACAGGTAGAGTTCAAAGAACCATTTGAGAGATAGCTCGTGGTAAAAAAGCTGTCAATCCCAGGCACCCCCGTTTTCATTGTGTTTTCTGGGGTCACATGATACTATTTTGTCATTCCAGAACATCAGATTTTTGCTTTATTATGCAGCTTTTTTGGCACGGCCTCTCATCCATCCGCATCGACGCAAAACAAGGTGAAACCGAAGCAACATTGCTTACGGATCCATACCCAAACGAGTCCGGTTTGCGCTTTCCTCGCACCATCGAACCGGATGTCCTCGTGTTGTCGCATCAGGACAAATCACGGTTTAATCTCGAGGGGGCTGTCGGTACCCCATTTACGATCCACGACCCAGGGGAATACGAAGTAAAAGGGATTGCAGTGAACGGGATCCAGGACCTTACAGCGGATAAGACAGAGCTCCGTCCGATCGTTTACCGCTTTGTTGCAGAAGGGATCTCCATCGCGTTTCTTGGACAGCTCAAGCGCCAACTCACCTCATTCGAACTCGAACAGCTTGGTGATATCGATATCCTCTTGCTGCCTGTTGGTGGGGGAGAGGTCCTTGATTCCAAGGCCGCAGTCGAAATGATCACAAGCGTCGAACCTCGTATCGTGATCCCGATGTATTACGATGTGGATGGTCTCAAAGAAAAGCTCACGACCGTTGATGCGTTCTGTAAACAGATGGGCGTATGCAAACGTCAGGATGCGACCAAGCTCAAGATTACGAAGAAAGATTTGCCAGCGGATGACGTCCTGATCGTTGTCCTCGAACGAACCTAATATCCGTATGGCCACACGAAGCACCCCTGCAAAAAAGAACCCCGTCCGTTCGCGGCCGGCGGCGCAGGATATTCGTGTTGCACCGCGCATCTTATCCGAAGAAGAGAAACACCAGCTCATCAGGGCGCATGCACGCGCACGACAGCCGGTTGATCGACGCCAACAGGTTACGCTCTGGGCCGGCGTCGCCGTCTGTATCGCGTTCGTTGTCGGGGCATGGCTCTATACGGTAGGGAGCGGCATTAAAAAGTCATTCGCCGGGCAGATGGATCCGAACCTCAAACACTCACTCGAGCTCTCAAAACAGTTTGCAGACGAAACAGCGAGTGAGGCATTCGGGGCACATAACGAACTCCATACCGCATTCGATAACATCGCTTCCCAGTTGGACATTCTTTCATCCGACAGCGACCTCATTGATTCGATGGCAAGCCAGATCAGCGCCAGCTCGAGTGCCACGTCCTCACCACAACTCTTCAAAGCATCACCTTCGAGCGCTTCTGCCCCAACGTCCACCCACTAATCTCCGTCCTCCTGCTTCCTCACTATGGCCTCCAAAGAAAAGATCCCAGACGTCGTCCCAGAGCGAAACATCGGGACCATCGAACAGCGCCCGATCGTCGAAGAGATGCGCACGGCGTATCTCGACTACGCGATGTCGGTCATCATCTCGCGTGCGTTGCCTGACGTGCGTGATGGGTTGAAGCCGGTCCACCGCCGTATTTTGTACTCCATGTGGCAGTCTGGGTTGCGTTCAACGGCCAAGTTTAAAAAGTGTGCCAACGTGGTTGGTGACGTGCTTGGGAAATACCACCCGCATGGTGACTCCGCCGTGTACGACTCGCTTGTTCGCATGGCGCAGGATTTTTCGCTCCGCTATCCGCTGATCCGTGGGCAGGGGAACTTTGGTTCACTCGACGGGGACTCGGCCGCTGCCTACCGCTACACGGAGGCTAAACTTGCGACGATCTCCGAAGAGATGCTGTTTGATATCGATAAAGACACGGTTGATTTTGTCCCAAACTACGACGGCTCGCACAAAGAACCAACCGTCCTTCCAGCAAAGCTCCCGAACCTGCTTTTGAACGGGACCTTGGGAATTGCGGTCGGGATGGCGACGAATATTCCGCCGCACAACCTGACGGAATTATGTGATGGGATCGCTGCGCTGATCGAGAATCCTGAGATTACTGTCGAAGAGCTGATGGCGTTCGTCAAAGGTCCGGATTTTCCGACAGGAGGCGTCATCTACAACGTCAAAGACATCCTCCAGGCCTATGCCACAGGCAAAGGCGGTATCGTGATGCGCGCCAAGACGGATATTGTCGAAGAGAAAAATGGGACCTTCCGGATTATCGTGAATGAGATCCCGTACCAGGTGAACAAACAGACGCTTGTCACGCAGATCGCGGCCCTGGTGACGGAAAAAAAGATCGAAGGGATTCGTGATTTGCGAGAAGAATCCAACAAGGACGGTGTGCGCATTGTGGTCGAACTCAAAAAAGATGCGTACCCAAAGAAAGTCTTGAACCAGCTCTTTAAGATGACGCAGTTGCAGGAGACGTTCCACGTGAACATGCTCGCTGTCGTCGATGGGATCCAGCCCCGTGTCCTCACGCTCAAGAACATCCTTGAGGAATACATCAAACATCGCCAGGTTGTGGTGCGTCGTCGCACAGAGTACGACCTCAACAAGGCAAAAGAACGCGCACACATCCTCGAAGGGTTGCGCATCGCGCTCATCAAAATCGATGAGGTCATTGCGACGATCAAAAAGTCCAAAGATAAAGATGAAGCGCGTGGTAACCTCCAATCCAAGTTCAAATTGTCCGAAATCCAGTCGACGGCCATACTCGAAATGCGCTTGCAGCAGCTCACGAACCTCGACCGGTTGCGCGTGGAGCAGGAATATAACGAAAAGATGGACCTCATCAAAGAGCTTGAATCGATCTTGAAGTCGGCAAAGAAGATGCTCGACATCATCAAGAAAGAAGTGCTCGATATCAAAGAAAAGTACGGCGACGAACGTCGTACGCAGATCGTAAAGGGCGCACTCGGCGACTTCTCAATCGAAGATTTGATCCCAGAAGAAGACACCGTCGTCATGATTACGGCTGATGGCTACATCAAGCGCTTGCCACCAGACACGTTCCGCCAGCAGCGTCGTGGTGGAAAGGGTGTCTCGGGTCTCACGACGAAGGAAGAAGACCAGGTTGAACATCTTTTCTCGACGAACACCCACGCTGACCTCATGTTCTTTACGACACGTGGCCGCGCGTTCCTCCTCAAAGCACACGAAGTCCCACAAGGAAGCCGTACGTCTAAGGGCCAGGCCATCGTGAACTTCTTGCAGCTTGCACCAGGAGAGAAGGTCTCCGCAATCTTACCGATGGACCATCTCCTCTCGCCAAAGAAGGGGAAGAAAGTCGAAGAATCACCAATTAAGTTCCTCTTGATGGTTACAACGCAGGGGACGATTAAGAAGACCGCGCTCGAAGACTTTGCGAACGTACGTCGCAACGGCCTCATCGCCATTACGCTCCGCGAAGGAGACGACCTCAAGTGGGTCAAACCAACGTCAGGAACGGACGATATCTCGCTTGTCACGAAGAACGGCCAATCGATCCGCTTTGGTGAAGACGATGTGCGCGCCATGGGTCGTCAGGCGGCAGGTGTGCGCGGTGTCATGCTTAAGAAGAACGATGCGGTCGTTGGCATGGACGTCGTTACGGCAGAAATCAAGAAGAAGGGCGAACTCTTCACCATCGCTGAAAACGGTCTTGGAAAGCGTACGCCACTTGCTGAATACAAGGTCCAGGGCCGCGGTGGCTCCGGGATCCGTACGATGCACGTTACCGCCAAGACGGGAGGCGTCGTCGCTGCCTACATCGCCGCAAGTGACGATGCACGTGACCTCATCCTGATCTCCAAGAACGGTATCGTGCTCCGCGTCCCATTCAAAACCGTCCCATCCCTTGGCCGTGACACCCAGGGTGTCCGCGTCATGCGCTTCAAAGAAGAAGGCGACCTCGTCTCAAGCGTCGCGTTCGTCGATAAGGAAGAAGAAGCAATCGGAGGGGAGGAATAACAATGAAGTTCCGAGCGGTCTATATCCTTGCAGCAGCTATTATTCTGGCCGCTGTTTGGTGGTTATGGCACGGATATCCGCCTCAGCCTACCTATGAGGATCGGGCGATGATTGTTATGCTTGTTCAGACACGAGACCAGGCACTTATTCATAATGACGCTTCCGCTTATAAGAAGTTGTTCGCGGATGATTTTCAGAGCATAGGCAATCCGATGGCGCTGGACACTTTTTTACCCCGAGTTGTAGAAGCTCTTGCACAAGATGCGATTCAATCGAATACGCAGCCTCACATCACCCTTCATTCAGAAATTACGTCGTGGCGTATGATCGCATCGAGCAAGGATTCTCGCACGATCGAGGTGAATATACATAGCGAATATCTGCCAACCGTTGAGGCCACTGGCTTTGTCGTTATGTTTGTTCGTCGGAATGATGTATTGCTCGTATCACGCATGGGGGCTCTTGTTAGAAAACCATTTTCCTTTTCGTCGAACTTCCATAACTTGCCAGCAGAAGTTAAGACTCCGTAGGGGTGCTGATGAGGTTTGAGAGCCAGAGATGGGGCCTCGACCCGATTTTTTGTAATAAAAAACCCATCCGTACGATGGATGGGTGTGGGCTAGTTCGAGGGGCGAGCCTCTTGAGCCGCCTTGTTCTCGGCGAGGATCTTCTTGTAGATCTCGATCTCGGCCATGGCGCGCACGGTCGCCTTGTAGGCGTCGAAGAGCGACATGCTAAGCGGTGTTTTGACCGTCTTGATCGGCGTCGGTTTGTAGTGGAAAGGGCGCATGGAGATCCGCTTGCTGTGATCCACGAGCTCTCCAGGCAAGAGCCCCATAACAATCATCTCCGCCTCATTGTTCGGGGGATGCTCGCACACGAGGAGGGGTCCACGCGGCGAAGACGGAAGCAGTGTGATGTGCTCGCCGAGGAAGAACCCTCGTGACTCGACGTAGCGTTGGATCAGCGCGAGCTTCAGCGGTTCGAGGACCTGGTTTTTGAAAGACATTCTTCACTCTCCTTGCGTACGCATACAACCAAAATTTGGCCATCATGTCAATGGATACACAAACGCGCCCCTTTCGAGGCGCGTTTTGTTTTTTGCTGTGTTTAATTCATTACCTTGTCGATCAACCCGTATTCCACGGCCTGCTTTGGACCCATGAAGTTGTCGCGTTCGGTGTCTTCTTCGATCTTTTTGAGACCTTGGCCGGTGTGCTTTTGCAAGATCTTATTAAGCTGGTCACGGGTTTTGAGGATGTGGTCCGCGTGGATCTTGATATCCGTCGCTTGTCCTTCCATGCCGCCGAGCGGTTGGTGGATCATGACTTCGGCGTTCGGGAGCGCGAGGCGTTTGCCTTTGGCGCCACCTGCGAGGATGATCGCGCCCATTGAGGCGGCCATGCCCATGCAGATCGTCGAGACGTCACAGCTCACGTGCTGCATCGTGTCGTAGATCGCGAGGCCGGCAGTCACAGAACCGCCAGGGGAGTTCACGTAGAGCTTGATGTCCTTCGTTTTGTCTTCGCTTTCCAAGAAAAGGATCTGCGCAACAATCGTGTTCGCCACTTCGTCGTTGATCGCTGTCCCAAGGATGATAATGCGGTCTTTCAAAAGGCGCGAGTAAATGTCGTACGCACGTTCGCCGTAGTTGGTCTTTTCGATGACGGTCGGAACAAGCCAGTTTGAGCTCATTTTGGATGTGATCTCGTAGGGATTACGCATAGGTAAACACAGGGTAGCTGATCCGGTTTTAGCAGTCAAACTGATGGAGTGCTAACTCACAATCCGTGGTCCTTCCTTCGTTACCTCAATCCGTCCTTTAACCGTGAATCCAGCCGCCTTCTTGTGTCCGCCACCACTCAACAGTTTTGCGAGTTTCGAGACATCTCGCGTCGCGCTGCGGAATGAACCCTTCACTTCACCCGTCGGGAGTTCGCGGAGCATCATGATCGTGTCCGTTTGTCCGGTCACGGCGTTCAAGAAGTTGGCGATGCCGTCTGCGACGTCTGCACTGTTTTCGTCGAGGTCGTCTTTCAAAATGTAGGTCGAGACGATGTCGAGTTTTTTGTTGTGGTGGAGACGTGAGAGGACGAGACCCCAGATTTTGAGGGAGTCGACGCTCTTGTTGTGCATGAGTGATTTTGCGATATCGGTGTGGCGCGCGCCAGCGGCAAACATTTTGCTTGCGGCATCCATGCTTCCTGACGTCGTTGCGGCGTTTGAAAAGTTTCCAGTATCCGTCAAAAGTCCGGTGAGGAGTGATGTCGCCATTTTGGCGTCAACGAGAATTTCGTTCGCTTCATAAAAACGATGGACCACCTCGGCTGTCGAACTCGCATCGGTAAACACGAGGTTTAATTGGCCAAACTGTTCGTTGGTGACGTGGTGGTCAACGTTCACAAGAAGATATCCTGGCTCGAGTTTTGGGACATGGTCTGCAACACCACAGTAGCGCAGGTCACCCGAATCGAAGATCACAACGACGTCGTATTGAGACGCGAAGACAGACGGATCGTTTGTGTAGTGATGGATGTTATCGATGTATCCAAACGCCGAAGGGGGAAGATCTGCGCAAAAGACGCGGACGTGTTTTCCTTCACGCAACAGCCAGTTTAGGACGGACGAGCTTGCGCCAAGTGTATCGCCATCCGGTTTTTTGTGGGCAACGAGCAGCAGGCGGTCCGCATTGCGGATCGCCTCATGAAGTTGTCCGTATACTTGAGGGGCAAGAGTCATGGCAACGGAGTAGCCTAGCCGAAACCTTGCGTCGCGTCAATCCTTACAGCTCGCCCTTATGTTTGAGGTGGTCGATGATGGCGTCGATTTCGGCTGCAGCGTTTTCGGTCTTGTCGGTGGTCCAGTGGAGGCGTGGGATGCGGCGCAAGCGGAGGTGTTCCGTGAGACCGTTTTTGATCTCTATATTTGCTTCTTTCAGTACCTTGATTGCGTCTTTTTCACGGTCTGCGGGCAACACAGAAATCACGCATTTGGCGTGGATTGTGTCGCGGGTGAGCTTGGTCGTCAGGATCGTTACGAACACGTCCGGAGGGAATTCGACCCGTTGGCTTATAACCAATGCCAATGCATCACGGAAGTGTTGCATTCCGCCGCCTTCTTCGAGACGTCTGGTGTGGGGCATATTTACGATGAGACTAACAGAAAGTTGAGTTTTTGTCATCCCCAGCCGCCCTACCAAATATGGCCCGATTCCGCTACGCTATGGCTCGATATGTATCTTCGCCGTTTGGAACTCCAAGGGTTTAAGACCTTTGCCCAAAAGACCGTCCTCGAATTCGTGCCTGAGACAGGCGGACGACGAGGGCTCACCGCGATTGTCGGGCCGAACGGCTCAGGGAAGTCCAACACGGCAGACGCCATCCGTTGGGTGATGGGGGAGCAGAGCATGAAGCTCTTGCGTGGCAAGAAGTCTGAAGACGTGATTTTTTCTGGGACAGAGAAAAAGTCCCGTGCCGGGTTTGCGGAAGTGAGTCTCACGCTCGTCAACGACGATAAGCCAGACATTGAGCTTGCAGAGATCGTGGTCACGCGGCGGTTGTATCGCGATGGCCAATCAGAATACGAAGTGAACAAGCAGAGCGCGCGTCTCACGGACGTGGCGTTGCTCCTTGCGCAAGCAGGGATCGGACAACGGACGTACAGCGTGATCGGGCAGGGGATGGTCGATGCTGTTCTCGTTGCAAGCCCTTCAGAACGCAAAGAGTTTTTTGATGAAGCGGCTGGCCTCCGTCCATTCCAGCTCAAACGCCAGTCATCGATGAATAAATTGGATGGGACAAAAGAGAATCTCAAGCAGGCAGAATTGTTACTCCGTGAAATCGGCCCGCGTCTTTCGTCACTCGAACGCCAAGCGAAGCGTCTGCAAGAACGTGATGGGTTGCAGCAAGAATTACAGGAGCTTGAACGCCAGTATTTTGGCGGGATGTGGAAGGATATCGCGACACGTCTCACCGTGGCACAAACAACGCTCAAGGCTGCGCAAGACGTGAATAACGGCCGTGCCAAGGAGGCAGAAGCGCTCGAGGCTGAGCTTGCAACCCTCGAAAAAGCGACGCCACGGTCAGAAGGGTTCCGTGAGATTCAGGACGCGATCGACATGCTTCGTGGTGAACGGACGAAGTTGCGCGAAGAACAGTTGAAGCTCGAGTCCTCACGCGAAGTCGCGAAGATCCGCGCAGAAAAACCATGGTCACCGTTGCCGCTTTCAAAGATCATTGAAGCGATCGATACGCTCAAAGCGTCGCACGACAAATTGTGGACGTTACTTGAAGGAGACGCGGTCGATGTCAAAAAAGTAAAGTCACTCGTCGAAGAAATTCGTTCTTCGAATGCCGACTTGCTCGGGAAGTTACAGCGTCCAGCGCCGGAACCAGAAAAGGCAGCAGAAGCGGATCCGGAGATTGAAAAGCAAGCATCAATGCTGATGGATGCAATGCGCTCGCTTGATGCCAAGATCGAAGAGAGTAAGCAGAAGCTCGACGAATGGAATAAGAACGAAGAAGCGAAGCGTTCGCATCTCTTTGAGTTGCAACACAAGCTCTCATCGCTCCGCCACGAGGCAACGAACGCAGAACGAAAAGCGTCAGATGCAGCCGTCGAAGTCGCGCGCATCGAAACGCGTCGTGAAGGCTTTTTGCAGGAGCTACGCACACACTCTGCGGCTCTCGAAGCGGAGCTCGATAAGCTCGCGGCATCCGCAAAACCACCAGAAGGTGGCTCGTTTGAGAGTCTTGCGCCGCGCATTACGAAGCTCCGTTCTCAACTCGAATGGATCGGTGGGATCGATCCAGAAGTTTTGAAGGAATACGAGGAGACGAAGATGCGTTTTGATGACCTTGCGACGCAAACACAAGACCTGACGCAGGCGATGAGCTCGCTCGAATCAATCATTGCAGAGCTTGATAAGACGATTAAGGAACGCGCGGAGACCTCCTTCCGGTTGCTCGACCGTGAGTTCGGTTCGTATTTCAAAAAGCTGTTTGGAGGCGGGGAGGCGAAGCTTCTTGAAGTCGCGGCAGAGCCAGAAACGGATGATGAAGGGAATATTATTTCCGACGTCAATCCAGACGCCGGGCCAGCAGGGATCGACATCCAGGCTACGCCTCCCGGGAAGCGTCTTAAGTCGATTGCACTCCTCTCAGGGGGCGAGCGTGCCCTCACATCCATCGCACTTATCTGTGCGATCATGGCGACCAACCCATCGCCGTTCGTGGTACTCGACGAAGTGGATGCGGCGCTCGACGAATCCAACTCCCGCAAGTTTGCGGAGATCATTGGGAGCCTCGCGGACCGAACCCAGTTCGTTGTCGTGACACACAACCGCGCCACGATGAACCAGGCCCATGTCCTCTATGGTGTGACGATGGGGGATGACGGGGTTTCGCAGCTCCTTTCGGTCAAACTCGAAGACGTCAGTCGGCTTGCTGATAAATAGGCTAATACACCGTTTTTTTCTAGGGTTTTTGGCCTTGACACCCCTCTAGGGCGATGATATTATTTCTTCAGTCCCTTTTAACGGCCTTTCGGAAGACCGTTTTTTCGTCCTCAGGCAGGTCCGATTGTAGACTTGACAGGTTTGCCTATAAATGGTACAAACGCCAGTCGCCACGACCTTTTTCAGCCACCCAGATTCGTAGGATTGCTTCAGAAAGAATAGGGTTTGAAGCAATCCGCGTCCACGACAAGCATGGGACTTTTTCATAGGGTGTCGCAGGTCTTCGGACTCGCTCTCCCCTACAAAAAAGTTTCTTGGATGCGGATTGCTTTTGACCTTATTTTCATATGTCATTGCGCGCTACAATTCGCGTTATTGATGGCGACCGGCTTACGGTCGCTTTTGAAGATGGCCAAATCATCATCATTCCAGCTTCACAATGCGAAGGAAAACCGACGGTAGGGGCGGAGGTTCGTCTCATCGTTACTGTCCCGTCCGCGGAGGACTCTGGACGTCAGGCCTTGGCGAAGGAGCTGTTGAATGAAATACTAACCACATGAGCGATACAAAGAAGACCTATAACACAGCAACCATGAAGGCGATTGCCACATGGGCAGGGGTAACTCTGGGTGTGCTGGCCCTTTTTGTATTGGCCGTTACGGCGGGCGCTGCATCCTACGGAAAGCTCCATGAAGGCAAGATCTTCCCTGGGGTCCGCGTTTTGAACGTCCGTCTTGATGGACTGACCCATGACGAAGCGAGACAGGCGGTACAATCCAAGATCGATGAATCACTGGGCAAGGGGATCTCTTTCCGGTTCAACGGAAAAGACGCAACGATTGATACGACGATTTCTGCTGCCGACGGTTCGGTCTCTCGCGAATTGATCCAATATGAGATCGGGAAAGCGATTGATAAGGCGTATGGGATTGGACGGAGTTCTGGTCCAATCCAAAACGCGTTGATTGAACTTGGTGCTCGTTTGCACCCGATCCGCGTCCCAGCCGAAGTCATTATCGACGAAAAGGGGATTAGTGATGAACTCACGGAGACATTCCATGAAGCGCTCTCTGAGCCGAGCGACGCGACATTTGATATCCATGTTGCAACCGGTACCACGCCGCTTGTCAGTATCGTGAATGAACATTCTGGCGTCCGTCTCACGACAGATACTGCCATGAAGAAGCTTCGTGCGCAGGCGGAGTCCCTGTCCTTTTCTACGATCGAATTGGAAGCGGATACGATCGCGCCAAGCGTCACCCGTTCAGACCTCGACCCGCTCGAACAAGACGTCTTGGCATACATTAACCGTCCGACGCTTGTGTTTACGTACGACAACAAGTCATATCCGATTGCGACAACTACACTGATTCGTTGGATTACGGTTGCGGATAGCAATGGGAAGCCATCCATCGCGCTTTCCCGAACCGCATTCACCGCTTCCCTCAACGCCATGGTGCCTGGGATCAACCAGGAAACAAAAAACGGGAGTTTGGATGTGCAGGACGGCAAGATCGTGTCGTTTACGGCTGGGACACAGGGGTATGCGCTCGATGCAGAAAAAACGCTTGCTCCGGTTGATGCATCCTGGCCCGCTTCATCCACCTTCCCGCTCGTCGTGAATATCACGTCCGGCTCATTGCTTGGCGAAGACCCAGAACGGCTTGGGATCAAAGAGATCATTGGTGTTGGCCATTCTAATTTTTCTGGCTCACCATCCAACCGCCGCAAAAATATCGCAAAAGGCGCATCGCTTGTGAATGGGACGTTGATCGCGCCAGGTGAAGAGTTCTCGCTCCTCAAGGCACTCGGTGAGATCGATGGCGCGCATGGCTGGCTCCAGGAACTCGTCATCAAAGGGAACAAGACCCAGCCAGAATACGGTGGTGGATTGTGCCAGATTGGGACGACGACCTTCCGTGCCGCGCTTTCTGCTGGCCTCAAGATCTCTGAACGCCGCAACCATTCGTATCGTGTCCGATACTACGAACCTGCTGGGACAGACGCAACTATCTATGACCCGTCTCCGGATTTGCGTTTTGTGAATGACACGAACCACTACATTTTGATTAACGCAACGATCGTAGGAGATGAGGCAACATTCGAAGTTTGGGGAACGAAAGACGGCCGTTCAACGCTGTTCAAAGGACAAACGGACGTCACGAGCGTCGATAGCCTTAAGCCACGCGTCTACAACGTCACGTCGCCTCCTGCGATGAAGCTTGTCGAAACGCTCGACCTTCCCCCGGGACAAAAGAAGTGTACGGAAATCGCCCACGCGGGTGCGGATGCGGATTTCGACTACCTCGTTACCTACGCCAATGGCACTTCGAGCACGCAAAACTTCGCGAGCCACTATCGCCCATGGCAAGCCGTGTGTTTGATCGGTGTCGAAAAGCTTACGGCACCCCCGGATACGACAACGGATGAACCTGGGGTGAATTGATCGTAGATTGGTAACCCCTCGACAAGCTCGGGGAATATTTCAAGCTCAGGAAATATTTATATATTCCCCGAGCGAAGTCTGACGGAGTCGAGGGGTTCCCAACAGAAGGGCTACCAAGTTGGTCGAGATGACAACGATTCTTTTTTTCAGTACACTACGGCCATGCTTCCTATGAGTTCATCGAACGATTGGTTTGGGACGCCGGACGAGGCGCAACTTTCGATTGATGTGTTCCGTGAAGAGAAGGAGCTCGTTGTCCGTTCGCTTGTCGCGGGTGTCAAACCACAAGACCTGGACATTTCTGTGCATGGGGACTTGCTGACAATCCGTGGAAAGCGTGAAGAAGAGCAGGAGACGTCATCCAAAGAGTCGTTTTACCGTGAATGTTACTGGGGCTCGTTCAGCCGGTCGGTTGTTCTGCCGAATGAAGTGTCATCAGATAATGCGAAAGCGAGCCTGAAGAACGGTATTTTGGAGCTTCGGTTCCCGATTGTGGAGGGCGGAAAGCGTCTAAAAGTGACTTGGGAGGAATAACTACAAAAGCATCCCCAATAAAACCGCTTGGCAAGCGGTTTTTGTTTTGCTGTTGTGTTATACTTTGGATGGTCCAGCCCTATGGACGGTGCACCACCATTCAACGCAATTAAGGAACGTTGGCGTAGCCTCGCGAGAGAGCAAAAAATCTCCGCGGGGATTCTTGCTGTGTGTGGCGTGATCGCATTGGGATTGTCCGTCGAACATTTAGGCGCATCGATCCGCGATCCGTTCACCGTGTCGCGCGAAAAGATCACCTCTGCAGTTGAAGAGTTGAATAAACTTGACCCGGCGACGCGCGAAGACGCAGAAGCAAAGCGTCGCGATACAGACGGCGACGGGCTCTCTGACTATGACGAGCTGCATCGGTTCCAAACGTCTCCGTATCTCGCGGATACAGACGGCGACGGGAAGCTTGATAACGTTGAGCTTGCGCTGGGTGCAAATCCAAATTGCGCCCAAGGGCAGGTCTGTGCGGCGGGACTCATCGACGTATCAGGCCTCTCGACCTCTACGCCGTTTATTACCAGCGGGGCAACCGCAGGGAATCCGGCAGATTCTTTTTATGCCGCGTTCCAGCGTGGGGTGAATACGGGCAAAGCGCAGGTTGTTTCTGAGAGCGGGTCCACATCGACGGATTTTGAGCAGGGCTTGGTCCGTGACCCGGTTGAAATCCGGAAGGCATTGCTCGACAGCGGAAAGATCAGCGCTGCCCAGCTCGACCAGATCACTGACGCGCAGCTGCTCCAGTTGTATGATCAAGCAACGATCCAGGCCGCCCAACAAAAAGTCCAAGAAGAAACCGGAATCACTGATCCAAAAGATTATCCCACACCAGATTTTGGTGACACGCCTTAACCGCACATGTCCTTCCACGTCCCATCGCCAATGCGGCGCCTTGCAAAAGCCTTGTTCCTTGCGGGCATTTTGCTAACGGTTTTCGTCCGGGTTGCTGCGCCTGTCGCGGTACACGCCCAGTCGCCAGAAGAAAACCAGGTTGTCATCCCTGGCGGTGGGTTCCCGATCGCTATTACGGGGAACGTGTATGAAGAAGTAAAAAAGAAGTTCAGCGGTTTTTTTGGCACACTCACGATTGCGGGGATCACGGCCCTCATGAATACCTTCCAGGTGTTCACGCAACGGATTGCGTACGATACGGCGCAGTTCATCCTCTCTGGAGGCCAAGGGCAGAATCCACTTTTCCATACAGAAACATTTGGTCCGTATCTTAAAAGCATCGCGGAAGACGCAGGGAATCAGTTTATTAGTACGATTAACTCTGATTTTACGTCGCAGTACGGTCTCAATTTATGTCAGCCGCAAGATCCATTCAGCCTCCAGCTCAGCCTTGGTTTGGGAGGAGTTGGGTCAGCAGACCAATTAAAAGCAACATGTACCGCTGCCCAGATCGGCGCGGCATATGCAAACGTCTATGGTGGGTTGTCGTCGGGCGATGTCAGTAAATATATCGGGGCACAGTTTAGTCCAAGCGCCAACCAGCTCAATATTGGGCTTGCTGCCGGAAATGAACTTATTGCAGTAAAAGCAGCAGCCGTAGAAGCCGCAGCAGAGGATCGTAAAGAAACGGGTGGCCTCAAAAACGTCCAAGATGTCATCAGTGGGAAGATCAAGACACCAGCGCAGGCTGTCCAAGAGTCCTTTAAGCAAGCGAACTTTACGGGGATTTATTTGAATAATAGCCGTACCACGTATGGGGCGCTCGTCGGGAATGCCTTTAAGATGGGTTTTACGCAACTCGCGGCCGTCACAGCTTCGACATTCGTCGGCACCCTCGTCAATGGGCTTATTACCAAAGTCTTTGAAGGGTTCGATGACCCGATTGCTGGGACGATTTCTGGATATGACCTGACCTCGCCAGAGGCCGCAGGAAACAGCAACGTTGCCCGTGCGCAATTGTTGTTTGCGGACCTCCTCACCCCAAACCTCATCACCACAGACCAGCAGGATTTTGTGACAGAGCTCTCAGGTTGTCCAACGCCTCGTAGCCAGTGGAACTGTGCGATGGACGACGCGTTCGCTGCAGCGCTCCGTTCTGTCGGGGAGACGGGTGCGTATACGGTTGGGCAGGCCTCACAAGCTTCTCTCAAAGGAAAGCCACCTACAAACCCAGCGTTTTTGCATAAGGACTGGGAATTGGTTCCAGATTCCGATGTCGAAGTGAACACGGATCCAAGTTGTTACCAGCGTGCGTACTGCGCCTCAAACCTCGCAAAGCTTCGGTATGCCCGTATCGTGCCGGTTGGATGGGAAATGGCTGCGAACTCACCAAATAACCACAAGAGTAACGGCAAGTACGTGACGCTTGGGGAGGTTATCCAAGGGTTTAATGTCTGTAACGACCAAGGGAAGCAGGACTCAAGCCACCCATGGTGTAAGTTGATCGACCCAAACTGGGTGTTGTCTGCGCCGCCGTTCCAGTGCCGTGTCAAAGGTGGCGGCAACAGTGTGTTGTCTGGGACAGCGATCCGTTTGGAAGAATGCTCCGATACGGTTTCGTGTCTTGGTCGTGATGACAAGGGGAAGTGTATTGAAGGATATGGGTATTGCGTGGCAGAAAAACCAGTATGGCGTTTTGCAGCCGACTCCTGTTCGGAACGGTTTGCAAGTTGTCGTACCTACCGATCGCATAGCGGTGAGCAGGTGTCATTCCTTCGCAACACCTTGGATTACGGTTCTTGTAGCGCCGATAATATCGGTTGTTTGTGGTATTCAACCCAGCGCGACCCTGTTGGATCCGGACAAGGATGGGTAGGGGATGCCGCAACGGGTTCGCGTATCTATTTGGATGGAACAGCGATCCCGTGTTCGTCTGGCGCGGATGGGTGTACGAAGTTGTTGCAGACCGAAGCTCGTGTCTCCGCGTTGAACCTTGTTGAAAATGGATCCTTTGAAGCGACGGTTACACCAACCACGAAAGACTTGGTCGGTTGGACGCTCTCCTCACCCGTCAACAGTGTGCAGAGTGATGATGACTCAGTAGATGCTGGATACAGTCTCAGACTTTTGAGCGGGGCAACAGCACAGGGAACACCTATCGCGGTTGAACCGGTTCGAGACTTTAGCTTTAGCCTTGCGGTACGTGCTCGAGACGAGGCGGTTGCTGCATCCATTACGGCCTCGATCGCATTGCGCAAAGAGGATGGGTCTCCGGTTGCTTCCGGCACGTTCTTCCGTGGCACAAGCTGTACGGTGAATACGGCAAGCACGGTTGGAGTAGACGAATCTATTCCAGCAAACGATCCTACCGCGTGGCGGACGTACGTCTGTTCTTTTGTCTCGAACTCCGATGCGAGTGAGGTGCAGTTGACGCTCACAGGTTCCAATATCCTTATTGATGCGGTGCAACTTGAAGAAGGGCAAAAGGCCACATCCTTCATTACTGGTGACAACAGCGCTTTGGCGGTGACGTACATGAAGGTTCCGCCGGAGGAGTATCAGTGTAAAGGGGCAAAAGACGACGTTGCGGCATGTAGCAACTACGCTCGTGTTTGTTCGCCGATCGACCAAGGCTGTCAGGGGTATCGCGATCTCGCAAATACAACGGCGCCAGAGATCCCAGCATCACTTTCGTCGTTGGATTTCTGTCCAAGTGCGTGTGTGGGTTATGCCGAATATCGCAAGCAACCGTCCGCCTTTGACCTTGGGAAGAATGCAGACCCACGCCTTGATGACCCGTTAGACGATACATCAGCAAATTTCATCCCAACACAAGCGCAGCAATGTACGCTCGCGGATGTCGGCTGTGAAGAGTTTACAAACGTTGAGCAGGCGAGCGAGGGCGGCGAAACGAAAGCGTTCTACAACTACGTTCGTGCGTGTGAAAAACCAGGCGACGATACGGAAACATACTTTACCTGGGAAGGATCTGATACGACGGGATACCAACTTCGCACGTGGAGCTTCATCCACGACGCATCCATCACACCGAATCCGCCAAAGATCATCCAAAAGGCTGGACCAGACGGGATCCTGAAGGATTCAGGAGCGTGTACAGCTTCAACCTGGCAGAGTGGGATCGACGCGGATTGCCGTCAGTTCTTTAACGCAAACGGTGACGTCTTCTACTCTTACTTCTCGCAGACGATTCTTTCGTCTACGTCTTGTACAGATTTCCGGAAGAACAATTCGGATGCCGCGGACTGTGCCAAAACAGGCGGGACGTTTACCCCAACTTCTGGTGAATGTATTTATAAGGTGTTGCCGTCAGAGAGCCGTGTGTGCCGCAACGTTAATGCAGGTTGCCGCGCATATATCGGTACAACCGGCCGCAATACGACGGTTGTGTACGAGGAAAGCTTCCATACCGGAACGAGTACGCATGGGTTTACGCAAGGTCAACTCTCCAACGAATCGATTTTGGTTGGTGACCAGTCTCTCAAGGTAACGGGATCAGGGACGTTGTTTACCTCGACGCAGTTCCCGTCATTCCCGGGCCAGCTCTATCACATCTCATTCTGGGCCAAGACAACGGATGTGACCCAGCCAATCGCGCAAATCGGCGTGAACGGTAATGTCGTTGCAACGTTTGCCCTGCAGCCTGACTGGCGCCGCTACGAATTTGGTCCGTTTACACCAGATAATGCGACGGGCACATCAAACGTGACGTTTGCGAACCTTCCAAACGCAACGTTTATCGATGAGATCCGTGTCGAACGGTTGCAGGACGTTTCGTATGTCGTAAAAAATTCATGGACCGTCCCAGCCGTGTGTGACCAAACCCCAGAAGGGATCCCGCAGCCACAGGCTATGCTTGGCTGCCGCAGCTACCAGGACCGAAAGGGCGCCAAGGTGAATGTGCGTCAGTTTGCCCAACTTTGTCGCGAAGAAGCGATTGGGTGTAAAGGCTTTGTCGATACCCGGAACTCAGACAGCGCGTATTCGCAAAGCTTTACCCTCAATGGGACGAATACGAATAATAAAGTGACTCCAGAAGCGCAGGCGCAAGAAGCGAAGTATGTTGGATCAACGACCGTTGTGCGTCCGGCAGACCGGTATGTGTATTTGATCGATGAGCCATCCATGCACTGTGATCAAAACAGCATGTCATGCCGTGCCTTTGGGAAGCCGAAATACGCGCAAGACCAATTGTCGCTCCAAGCACCATCAACAAGCGCATTTGAATCGGTGTACTTCATCGACGACATCAACTCTTACGTCGACGGGAACGGTCAGCCAAACGTGCTCTGTCGGAAGAACGAATTGTTCTGCGATGAGTTTAAGAGTGGAAATACCGTTGCCTACTTCCGCAACCCGGCGGACCATACATGTGAATGGAAGGACAAAGTCCTCCTCAAGGCGAGCTCGACACTCGGGATTCCGTTTGATGGCGAGTACAACGGATGGTTCCGTAAAGGGACGAGCACCCCGTGCTACCCAGGCCAACTTTCGTCGGGGAATACGTTCCTTGATCAAAATAGTGGTGACCCAAGCTATGGCGGATGGGTTGCAAATTGTCCGGTTGAACAATCCGAATGTACGGAGTTCCGTGATCCGAATGACCACTCCGACCCGACGCACCCAACGGGGAAGCCATACTACTTCATCAAGAACGCACATCTTGATCTCAAGAGCTGTGGGGGGAAGGTAGATTTGCTCTCAGGGTGTGTCTTGTTCCGCGATCTTTCGGATGCGCGCAACCGATACAGCACGGTTGCAACCTACGCAAAATCAAAGGCGGAGGATGATACGCCGCAATCGCCAGTTGATTGTGTCACGGACCCTGCAAACCCGTACTGCCAGAATGCTGGTATCTGTGTGGGTGTTGCCGTCGATAGCACGTGTCAGCACGTTAAATTCTTGCCATCTGATCCCGCGCCAAACGTCTGGGTGTGTGCGAACGGGGCGAGCTACTCAGACTATCTCCAAACAGATGCAATCGCGGCACATGACGGGATCGCATGTAACACGGATGCCCAGTGCGGTGACCCTTCAGTGAGCGTCCATGGGACATGTGAAGTAAACAACGCTAATGCGGTCATGAAGGTGAAGCTCGACCGTGACTGCGCCCAGTGGCTCGGGTGTTCGAGCTCTGAAACGGTATATGACCCATCACAAGGGAAGTACATCCAACAATGTGCGGACGTCGCGCTCTGTGACCAGTCAAAGGGATCGTCCGCCGGTTCGTTCTGCGCGCATTACGTGGATCGCAAAAAAGACGCGGTCATGACGCCGGGAACGTTCTTCAATCGTGAGACATATACGAAACGTCCGGTCGGCTTTGGCCTCATGGACTATTCGGGGTATTCCATCCCGGACCGGTTCCAGGCAGCAGACATCCAGAACCGCAAGGTGGGAGCGGAACTCTTTACTGGAACGCCAGCTATCGCCAACCGTTTTGCGCTTGATTACCGCTTGGTCGCCGCCGTGCCGGAATCGACTGGTCTTGCGGAGTTCAACGTTACGGACAACCTCTATCCAAACCTCAAGCTGTGCCGCAGTCTCCAGACAGGTCGTATCGGATACACATTGAGTGCAAAACCGGGTGAACACGTCTGTTACTTTGCACTTGATGCCCTTACAGAACGCTCAAGCGAATTGGAGAATCTGAGTATCAACCAGAAAGTTGATCCGCATAACGTCCAAGCATTGTCCGAAATCTTTGGCCAGGTGAAAGATCCAAAGAACGACATCACCCTCCAGTCAGCGTTCCCGCCTGCAGAATGTAAGGCGTATCCAGAAAACGATGCTCCATTCCCAAACACATACGTGAAGGATTGGGACTTTAACGTCAATCCGTTCAAGGCAAAGACAATTGTAGACGGGTACGGCAGTGTAAACTTGTGTGAATTCGGTGAAGACTGCGCTTGTAGCTATCGCAAAATCAAGTACGACCAGACGACCAAATATATTTCGCCGTTCGGCAAAGCGCCGCCGGCTGGGTTGTGTACTGGCGGAAGCCGCGATGGTGAAGCCTGCGTGCCAGGGCAGCAGTCGACAGGGAACGGGCCTGGAGATCTCGGGACAAACGTCAGTGGTGAAGATCCAGGTTGCCCAGGCGGCGGACGCTGTATCGACGTTTCGAGCGTGACACTTGTTCGTGGTCAATTCGGCCAGTGTCTCCAGCGTGATTACTCGCGTTCCATCGCAGGCGATCCAGGCCAGCATCCGTGTTTGATCTGGAATCCGAACCCGATTTTGTCTGGGACCTACGACACATCACACTACTCTCCGACAGCGGGATACAACCCACCAGTCAACGCAGGGGAGTACTACTGCTTGTCGTATGCCGTGCCGCCAATCGACACCGTATGGACGGCAGAAAGTCATACGTATTACGACAACTCGAGCTGGCCAAGCAGTAAGAGTGCCGCAAACCTCAAGACGACAAATGGAGGCAACCCATTCCTGCTCTTGCCAGGGAAGCTCTCTAAGTTCAACTACGACCGTGGATACATTGCGGGGAAGTGTCCCGCCACTGCTGACATCTGTGGTGATTTCAACGAAGGCGATTGTAACTGTTGGGATGGGGGAGATGAGGAGGGGGATGCTGCAAACCCGGGTACGAATCGTGATGTGGTTGAAGTCGGTATCCAGAACCCTCCGCTCTTGGAGAGCTGGATCCCAACGTTTGGTGATGACGCGGCTGTAGACCAGCCAGAAAATCCGGATTTCACACACTACTTCTTTGACGAGACACGGCTGCAGAACCTTGGGAGCTCGATCGACGGCAATTCACCAGAAGGCGCGAGTGACCAGGGCCAGTGGTGTGCCCAGATCGCTGCATGGAAAGAACAGGGCGATATTCAGCCAGGTGAGGCTCCTGCTGTCGGGGTTGGTGCGGCTGAAAAAGCGCCGGATGCGGACCTCAACCTTGGTCGTTGGATTCAGACGGGGACAGGCCTTGGACGCACGTATGCCGAATACTTCATCCCAATCCGTCCGGTCGGGGTTGCGACATGGCTCAATAACAACAAGCCAATTACGGGATACGTCGGAGACGATCTAAAGGCATTGCTGCAAGAATCTCTCTTGGAGCGTCAGTTTGCGGAGTTCCGTTTCTACACAAGCAACGACCCGTACCTCGCGGCATGCCGTATTCCGAAGTACTACGTTGACGGTGTGAACGTCGATAACTTTGGTGACCCGAACGAGGTGTTTTCTGCATCGAAGCAGACGTTCACCGCATTTAACCAGGATTTTGATGGCGCGATGAACCGTTCAAAGGAATTCATCATCACGGATGATCAAGGAAAGCCAATGAAAGAAGATTGTTCTGGGCTGAACGAGCAGGTTTCGGATGACGCCCAGCATGTGCTTGGTGAGCCGACGTATGGGGATGACGGGCCGAATGATGCCCCGCCTGGCCAGTGCTACATGAAGGCATGGGAGATCAGCTACCACATGGATGGGACGCCAAAGTTTGAATGGCTCAAGGCAGAAAGCGGCCGGTCGTTCTACCAGCGTCACGATGAGGTGTACTTCCATGAGCGCACCTGCAGCAAGTCCGGATTCGCCATCCGTGCAGTGTTCGAAAATACGGCAAAGGATCAAAACCAAATTCCAGTAGATGAGGTGACCGAAAGCCAGTTGTCCGGGCCATTCCAATTGGTCGGTTTCTGGGTGACGGCGTGTACGGTTGGAACGGATAAGGGCGCCTTCCTCTACCTTGGGATGCGTGTGAAGCATGCCGACATCTGTACCCAACTTGCTCAGACTGTTTCGCCATATTCCCGTGAGAGCGCTGCCTTTACGGATCGTGTGTGGGACAAGGGAAACTTCGTTGTGCCGCTTCTTGGCTTCAACTACGCCAGCACCTATGGGCCGTTTGGGTCTGCGTTGGTCAATGGTGTTCCAGGAAAAGAGCCGCTATTCCAGACGGGTGGTCCGACGACCAACTACTCGTTGTTGCGTCCGCCAGTGTTCCTCGGCTCGGGCCAAAGCTACTTCAATTTCCAGGAAAGTCCGGCCCAGCGTTGGGGCCATCTCTCTAACTTGTTTGCCCGCGTCTACCGCGTGTACAAGTATTACGATGATCAGATCACGAACCAGAGTTGGGTCTGTGTACGAAGCAATAATTCTTCAGGGATCATCTGTCCGGCTGACCCAGATCCAGGCAACCCAAGTTCAAATGCGCATCAAGCGTGGCTCAGTGATGTGCAGAAATTGTGCGGTGGAAGTGGGTCCTGCAAAACGGATGCGCTGACACAAGAGGTGAAGGCGAACGTCCATCGCTGCAACGGTCTTTCTGGTGTCAACGCAGGGTTGACGTGTGGCGGGAGCGCTGGGATCGCTTCGCTTGATCCAGTCTGCCACAACGCAGCGATGCGCAATGTTGGTAACGGGGTGTATGTACCGCAGCTCACGTCGTGCCAGCCACGTGCTGGTTGGACGCAGTGTGGGAATGGCCAGTGGCAGCAGGGGAACGGCACGTGTTACAACACGAAATCCGCCCACGAAAAGTTTAACGCGTTTGGATGTGCGGGAAATGCGGTCGTAGCAGGAGCTGGTTGTACGGCACCATCAACAGCGTCAAATGACTGTCCGTTGCAGGTAAGCGCACAGTGCCAGCCGGATGATATCGGGCCAAACGCTGGTCACTGCACGGGTGGGTATGAGCACGCACGCTGTGACACCAATGCGGATTGTGTCTTTACCGCTTCGCAGTGGTGGGGCGCATACGATGACGGGAAGACGGATCCGGGCGGTGTTGACTGGTCCAGTCAGAACGTCGTGAATGTGCCATATGACACGTATGAACAGAGCTCGCTGTATCGCGGCATGAACATCCTCGCGGCACGCGCATACCCAGCAGATGCGACAACTGGCATGTTGCCTGCGGATGAAAATGGTGTGTTGAATGGGACCGGCTTTGCCTTGCCGTTTGCCAAGGCGGGTAACAATGGGAACATGTCCGACATTCGGCGCGCCCGCTACATGATCGCTTGTAATGCTGATAGCTGTAGCGGAACGGATGGATACACCTTTGTGCATGGGCTTGTGTCACCGTTTGCTGCATTCGTCCGGTGGGGTGCTGTCACGGAGATCAACACATCTAACTCGCTGATGAAGCGATGGCCGTCGCCACAAGCCGTATCCGTTCGGCCGCGTATCGCTGGCGCAGCAGTTCCAGGAACGGCATTCGTGATCCCGGGTTTGTGTGAAGGTGCATTTGGCGCAAAACAGGATCCAACGGGATACCTTGAGGAGCAAGGCTACAACACCAATGCCACATTGAATGACGCGTTGATTGCTCTCGCAAAACAGATGATCTTTGGGAACACGTTTGAGGGGGCCTATGGCCATGACGGAAATGAAACACACTCCTTGCAAGCCGGGTTGTGTAAGGGAGGGATCAACGATGGCGCGCTCTGTTTAACGACGGATGCAAAGAACATTTGTAACCAGGGCGCCGTTGTCTCGCCGCAATGTTCTCGCGTCGCCACGACGAACGTTAATGGCTCGCATGTCCCGTCTGGTTTCTGTGCCTATAACGACGGTATCGTCCGTGACGCGTTCACCAACGATCCAGAAAAAGATAACAATAGATGTACGCGAACCTCCGGGTATTACCCAATCGCTGGGTTGTGCGGCCAGGGGACGGATAGTGAAAAGTGTTTGCTCGGGTACAGCCTTGGATCGGGTGATGCGCAAGCCTCCCTCAACCAGGCAAAGTCAATTGTTCCGACGGACGTCACGAGCGGCTTCCACTCGCCGGTCTTCCTTGGCCTTCAGGCGGGGGATGCGGACCAATACCGCTACATCGCGCACTACGCGCCGGCCCCACCATCGGTTGCGGCGCCAGACTTGAGCCGCGTCTGTAATTCGCCGGGGAGCTGTCCGATTTCGAGTGTCGGTACCTTTGCCCTCGAATCTCAATCAGCAGGTGCGATCACGTATGCTGGTGGCAAGGCGCAGGTCGACATGCGTTTCTACGGATGGGCAGCGCAAGAGCAGGCACCACTTACAGACGTTTACGTTGATTGGGGTGATGGGACGATCGTAAAGGTGGAAGACGCACGCATGAAGAACAAGAAGCCGTTCTGTGGAGGTGAGAACGAATGTGAACTTGTCCCAGGCCTGACGTGTAGTACGAACGCTGATTGTCCTGCCGGTGCTGGCCAATGTATGCCAAAGGGAACATGTGGCCAAAACCCAGGCATCAGCTGTACACGAGATAGCCAATGTAATCTTTCGGGCCACTCTGGCGACACGTGCCACTTCCGCGAACTCTTCGGGAACTCCGAAGAAGCGTGTGAGGCCAACTACTTCCAGTTCACCCATGCGTTTACGTGTGAGAAGAGCTTGCTCCCGAACTGTAACCAATCACAGCCAAGTAACGGCGCGGGCGCAGACTTCCGTTGTGCCAACCGTCCAGATATCACCTGTAACGCTCTTGCCGCAAGTGATCTCAAGTGCGGTGGTGACGCCTGTGTAGCCGGCCTTGCGCCGCCGTCACAGGAAGGAGTGACCGGAGGCTGCTTCGACAGCCAGCTCAACGTCTGTAAGTTCACGCCTCGTGTCCTCCTCAAAGACGCCTTCAACTGGTGTACTGGCGAATGTCGCAGTGGTCCAAAGGCGGGTAACACCCCAACGGACTCGCTCGGCACCAAAGTGAAACACGTCTACGGTGGGTGTTGGGACGGAAGAGAGACGTATAAGAATACCAACGTCGGCATTCCAGTGATGGACGGTGACTCAAACGAGTGCAACCTTGTAGGACTAAAAGATGGAGTTGGAAATGCTGTGTATCCAAGCTATCGCCCATGGATTGTGTACCAGGGTGCAATCGAGATCGGTACACTTAAATAGTGGCAACCAAAAAGCACAGAGATCTGTGCTTTTTGGTTTGCTTGGTATCTTTTTTGGATAAAAAAATCCGTCGAGGGATTCGACGGAACGTGCGTTAGGGGTGCACGTAGACCAGGGTCTTCTGCTTGAAGGGGGTGCTCTCACCCGCGTGCCAGCAGGACAGCGTGACGGACTTGCAGTCCGCGGAGAACTCGCCGGAACAGTAGTCGAGCATCGCCTGGTTGGCCAGGTTGAAGTTCAGCGACTTCGCGCTCACGACGAATCCATTGAAGTAGGAGACGTCGGGCGAAAAAGCGGCACCGAAGCTCGTGGTGAGCTGACCATTCGCATTCGTCTCCGAATACGTAGCCGATGCGTTCTGCCCATCTTCCCACTCCCAGGTGTCGCCGTCGACGTTGTTGGCGCACTGCGTGTCGGGTGCCTGGTAGTCGGTACCCATCTCGAGATCGCAGCCACACTGGTTGTGGCCGGGCTCGCAGACGTTCCCAGCGTTGTTGGGGCAAGGCGCTTCCGCAGGCATTCCTGCGGGCATCGCGTTGCACTGACAGCTGGGCGCGTTGAGGCAGTACGGATCCGCCTCCGTCGGGTGACATGCGTCACTGCCCGTGGAGGTGGTCGACATCGAGTCGCCGGTCGAGGACGTGGCCTCGGAGCCAGACGACGAGGTCGTGGTGTTGGTGGTGACGCTTGCGTCCCCACCAGAGCCATCATCGCTTCCACCCGTCCCAGCACCATTGTCGCAGGCGGCGGGGAACAGCGCGATGGCCGCACAGAAAACGAGTGCTAGTTTCGAGTGGTTCATGATGACCCCTCTTCTTCAGTTGTCTAAGGTGGCGAGCAGATCCTCCAATGAGAGGAGTCCGTTCCGTGGCCGCACCATGCGGACAGGGGACGGGCATGCACTACTATACCACTGGTACTAAGCTTCTGTGTAGCAAAGGAAAGGAAACTTGTCAATATTGAGAATGGATTAATAAAAAAAGCCCTACAAAATAGGGTTTCGGTTGTAGATCTCTACGCAGCCAGGACGCAGAGTCTTTCGGGCTCATCCCGCTTCCATCCAAGAGGAACTACATCCAGCAGGAGTTTGAAGAAGGGCTTGAGCACTGCTTCTGTTGCTTGATCGGAGGTGGCCGAGATGAGGCCAATCAGCAGACAGGAGAGCACACGTTCGCCTGTGATAAAGCGTGCGATTCCGGTAAAGCCAGATTCGAGCTTTTTTCCCAGCGAGACGTTGAATGTATCGACGATGGCCGCTCGCCATGACCGCCCAATCTTTTTTTGAATGGCGGTGTATACCTTTGGTAAGAGATCGGTATCGAGTGCGTACACGAGAGCTGGCATGAGCCCTTTGTGCATTCCGGTGTCCGCAAGGAGCTTTGTGTGCGTACCCTTCGTCATCCAGCGTGGCTTCTCGAAGAGATGGGAAGGGACAAATGTAACGGCCGTCGTTTTCCACGAAAGCCCCAAGCCGTTCATGACGACAGTGACGCGTTCCGCGTCAACATACGATTGAAGGCGGTACGAGCCTTGTGCCGCACGTTCATAGAACGGTTCGAGCTGCTCCATGAGGAAGTTGACTCTCTCGCTGGGATGGACCTTTGCTAGCGCGTGTCGAAGGATATCCGGATCCGTATTCATGGGTGCTCCTTTGGCAACAAAAATACCATGTCATTCAATGTGCGCATTGTCAATCTATGATCGCCACTTGGTTTGTGCAAGGTCTATGAGTTTTTCGAGAAATTGAGTAAACGAAAGACCCATGGCCTGCGCTTCTTTTGGGCACAGGCTCTGTTCTGTAAGTCCAGGGATCGTATTAACTTCAAGGAAGTATAATTCTCCTGATTCCGTCAGGATAAAATCTGAACGCGTGAGGCCGTCGCACCCGAGAAGCGTATGAACGCGTATAGCGAGTTTTTGGACTTCGTGGGTCTGTCGTGCGCCAATACGCGCAGGGCAGATCTCTTTGGTTTTTTTGGATGTGTATTTGGCGGTGTAATCAAAAAATGTTCCATCCGGGATGATTTCTATCGGCGGCAACGGGACCATTTCTGTTCGTTCAGTGTTTCCCATCACGCCGCAGGTTAGCTCGCGTCCAACGATACGCTCTTGTATCAAGACGTGAGTATCTTCTTCGAACGCGTGTTGGATCGCGGATTTTAGCTGGGCAGGTTTTTCTACAATGGTTACACCGAGACTCGAGCCCGATTCATTTGGCTTCACGACACACGGAAAACTGATCTCCGCACGCACGTTTCGAAGAATGCTGGCGAGCGGTGTGCTTCGAGAGGCGTAGATTGTTTTTGGGGACTGAATACCTGTTGCTCGAAGGAGCTCCTGTGTTTTAAACTTATCCATCGCAAGCGCGCTCGCTAGGACACCGGAACCGGTGTAAGGAATCCCAGAAAGTTCAAGCAATGCTTGAACACGTCCGTCCTCACCGTATTTGCCATGGAGCGCAATGAAGACAATATCAAACCCTTGTGCGATCGCGACATCATTTTTTTTGACGAGAGCCTTGTCGTTTGTAGCTGCGATTTTCGTCGGAAGCAACCAACGTCCATTTGCAGAAATCTCAATCAGCTGCGACTTATAAGAAGCAGGAAGATGTTTTATGACTTGGGCTCCCGAGCGGAGTGAAATCTCTCGTTCGCTCGAGACCCCGCCGCAGAGCACGGCAACCCGGAGACCTTTGGATTTTGGGGATCGCATGAGCGCCAGCATAGCCGGGAGTGTCGATCCGTGCAACAAAAAAAAGCAGCGATATGCTGCTTGAGTCAAGGTTCAATATAGGAGTAGATAGCCGTGCGCTTGGTGACCAATGCATCCATCTGGTTTCCCAGATTGAAATGCCAGATCTCAGGTCCATAGCAGGAGAAGCCCGCACGAACCATCGCGAGCAACAGGATATTGCGGTGCGCCGAGATCTGTCGATCGTTGCCACGGAATTTTTTACGGAGGAGTTTTAGGTGGAAGAAGGCGCCGGCATCTTCTTCCATCCAGTCAAACGGAATGCCAAGGTTAATCGGTTTTCCGTCTTTGTAGAGCCAGACGTCCACGGCGCCGCCAGTCGCGTGGGGACTGGGCGCGGTGGGATCGGCTGAGGGCCAGCTCACGTAGGTGCGGTTCGCTTCTTTGAGCGAGACCTGCGTCGCCTCCGGGAGCGAGAGAAACGTTGTTTTAATGTCCGGATACGTCGCCGTATCGACGAACTCGTCCGCCAAGTTGAACTTTTTGACGGTGAACTCCTTCATGTAATGCCAAAAGAGGTTTTCTTGGAGCTCGACGGAACGCCAGCCATCGTAGACGACCAAGTCGAGCCCCTGATGGAGGAGATCGTCTCTGGCCCGCAAGAACGCGTCGAGGACTCCTTCACGCAGAAAAACGTGTGTGTCTTCGATGAGCTTCATCTCAATGGCGTAGTAGGGATGGGTCAGCTCTTTAGGGACTTGGACGAGATGCTCGCCACACTCTTGGATGGGCAACGTGCGGAAGTTGCCACTTCGATATGCATGAAGCGTGCGGATCCGAGTCGCATGGAGCAAAACGGTATCTGTGAACTGACTCATTGGTACTGCCTTTCTTGTCGATGAACGATGACAGGTTTGACGCTATCAGAATGAAAGAAGAAGTCAATGGATCGGTAAAGAAAAGCCCCGATACCAGTTTCGGTACGGGGCGGGGTTTTTCCTGCACCAGATGGTGCAGGGAGTGGATGAAGAGGTTGGCGACTCAGGTCGTCAGGGAGCGGGCTTGGGCCTCGTTGGCAGTCGGGACGCTTCGGGAGTGCTCACGTGCCGACTGGCGGGCCTTTTTTCGTTCACGGTCCACCGACTTTCCGCGCTCGCGATCCGCCTGCATGTGGATGGGGTGAACCCAGTCGCTGCTGACGTCGATCGCGAACTTGAGCGCCTTGCGCATCGCGACGTAGAGGTCGTCGACGTACTTGTACTGGTCCATGTGTTTGAGGATCCAGTGCCGCGTCTCCGGGCTGAGGCCTGGCTGTCGGGTGCTCGAGGTGTCGGGCTTGATCGAGTGCCAGATCGCATCCATGATGCCCATGAAGTCGGCCTTGCGGTCGCTGAAGCGGGGCCAGCTGATGTGCTGGCGCGCGTGCTGCGCGCAATCCGGAGGCATGGTCCCCACCATCTTGTGATACTGGTTCATGTTCGGGACGGTGATGACCATCGCCGAGCAGAGAGGGAAAGGGATGCTGTCCAGCTTCTGCCAGACCTCCGTCACCACCTTGTGCCCCGAGAGGACGAGGGTGCAGTGCGGTTCCTTCCGCGCCTGCTCCAGCTTCTTCTCGTTCCTGCCGAGGTCCCACGAGGCCTTGCCGTCCTCGCCGAACACCTGGATCGCGAGGTTCGGGTTGATGCCATCCCGGACCATGCGGATCAGGGACGACATCTCGCGGAGATCCTTGTCATCGACGATGATGGGAACCCAGACGTGGCCGTGGACGAGCGTCGCGACATCCTTCTTCAGGTTGCGTATCGCTTTGCTGTTGGCCGTCAGGCTCAACGTGTCCTGGGTCATCCGCCGTGGCATTCGAGAACTCTCGGGAGCCCGTTCGAAGTCGGTCATCTTACCTCTTCAGTATGAGAAAGAGCGTGTGTACGCGCGGTTCCGGACGAGGGCTAGTCCTCCATCCGGTACTTCTAAAGGTAACAAAGGTGCACAATAGAGGATGCCATGTTAGCTCAGATTTGCAACCTTGTCAATAACCTCAGGTTCTGCTATCCTCCTTGTGTTGACTCGTACCGGAAGGGCGGGTTTCTTTATTAGCCCAATATACCTATGGCTTCAGCGATTTCCCAGGCAATGCGGCAGATTTGTGAGGAGAAGAACATTTCGTACGAGTCCGTGCTCGAGACTGTCGAAGCGGCGCTTGCGGCGGCCTACCGCAAGGATTTTGGTAGCAAGAACCAAAACATCAAGGCGACATTCGACCCGGAGACCTATGATGGCGCAACTGGCGGCATCCGTATTTTTGACGCCAAATCGGTCGTCGAAGACATGGAACTTCCGGATGACTACTTTGAGCGGTTCGAAGCAGCGCATGCCCCAAAGAAGCGTGAAGAAATGGGTGGCCGTCCTCGCATTGTCGAAACAGCTCCAGCGCCGGTAGAGGGTGAAGAAGAATTCGTCTTCAATCCAAAGACCATGATCATGCTTTCTGATGCGCGCGACTTGAAGCCGGATGCGCAGGTGGGAGAGGAAATCAAAGTCGAGCTCGCGATCCCGGCTGCGTTTGGTCGCATGGCAGCACAGACTGCGAAGCAAGTTGTGATGCAGAAGCTTCGTGAAGCAGAACGAGACGTCATTTATAACGACTTCAAAGGTCGCGAAGGTGAACTCATGAACGTGACGGTCCAGCGTCGCGAAGGTCGCGTCGTGCTTATCGATCTTGGTCGTGCAACGGGTGTGTTGCTTCCAGAGGATCAGATCGAAACAGAGCGCTACTTTCCAGGCACGCGTCTCAAGGCATTGCTCCGTGAAGTTTCGATGACGACCAAGGGTCCAGAAATCCGTTTGTCCCGTTCGAGCCCGGGCGTTGTCGCCGCACTCTTTGCACAAGAAATTCCAGAAATTCTTTCCGGTGTCGTTGAGATCAAGAACATCTCTCGCGAAGCGGGGTCACGCACGAAGGTTGCTGTGACAACGAACGATGACGCAATCGATCCGATCGGTTCGTGTATCGGCCAGCGTGGCACACGTATCCAAACCATCATCCGTGAACTTGGTGGAGAGAAAGTCGACGTTATCCTCTGGTCCGGAAATGAATCGGAGTATATTTCTTCCGCACTCAGCCCAGCGAAGGTCCAACACGTTGATTTGAACCAGGATGATCACCTCGCAACCGTTAAAGTATTGCCAGACCAGCTCTCGCTCGCGATCGGCAAAGGCGGGCAGAACGTGCGTCTCGCCGCGAAGCTCACGAACTGGAAGATCACGATCGCCGAAGAAGGAGGCCGCACCGTCGCGGACTCCGAAATCGGAGAAATCGCTCCTGTCGAAGCTGCGACGGAAGCAGAGCCGACAGAGATCAAAGACGCTGAAGCAACCGCCTAACCTTTCTTATGTCCATCTTTACAACGATCCTTATCCAGCCCATCTTGAACATCTTGGTGTGGCTCTACAACACGGTTCCGGGCAATGACCTTGGTATCGCTATCGTCTTGCTCACGATCCTCGTCAAACTCGTGCTCTACCCAGTCACGATGGCGCAGATCAAACAGCAACGCATGCTCCAAACCTTGCAACCAAAGGTTGATGAGATCCGTAAACGGTTGAAAGACGACAAAGAAAACCAGGCAAAAGAACTGACCGAGCTCTACAAGCGCGAAAAGGTGAATCCGGCATCATCGTGTTTGCCGCTCTTGGTCCAGCTTCCGATTTTTATCGGTCTGTACCGCGCACTTAGTGAAGGGATCAGCTCACAAGGGTTGAACCTCTTGTACCCATTTGTCGCGAACCCTGGGACAATCCATGCCATGATGTTTGGGGTGATTGATCTCTCTAAGCCAAATATCGTTCTTGCGGTGTTGGCCGGCGCTGTTCAATTCTGGCAGTCCTACCAAATCCTGAAGAAGCCAGCGCTCACAGTCCAGCCACCAACAGAGATTGCACAAACAGAAGGCGCCAAGGATGAAAGCATGGCCGCTGCGATGAACAAGCAGATGATGTACGTGATGCCACTTGTGACGATCTTCATTGGGATCTCGTTGCCGGGAGGCCTCGCGCTCTACTGGCTCACGATGAGTTTGCTCACGGTCGCGCAACAGGCGATTTTCCTCCGCAAACCAACGCCACCGAAGGTTGAGGCGCAGTTGTCATAAGAAATTGAAATAGAGAATGTCGTCCTCGAGCGAAGCGAAGGACCTTCAAATTGGAAGGTCCTTCGTGGGAGCCTCAGGACGACATTTTGATATTCGACAGTACGTCGTCCCCGGCCTATAGTTTTGGCATGCAAACGCGTTGCCAGAAACTCCAGGGAATCCCCGTCAAAACACGATCTGGGAAGCTGCTTGGGAAGCTTGTTGATGTTTCGATTGAAACGGATACTGGCCGTCTCGATGCGATTTTGGTTCGGAGCCGTGGATTTATTCCAGGGTTACTTGAAGGGGAGCTCCGGATTTCGTGGGCGCAAGTCGTATCGCTTTCGACGGAGGAGGCGATTGTCGTCGATAACGTCGTTCCAGCAGGAGGACGACGGTTGGCGTTTGGGCTTGATAGAAAGAGCGCATAAGTATGGCCGACGCGCGCTCGATGCTCCTTAAGACACTCGCGTTTCATGAAACGTGGAAGCATGCACCGACGCGCATCGAATGGATGATGACGCTCGATGGAGACGCGAGTGTTCAACGAATCGATGTTGAGCACGAAATTGATGCGTTGCTCCGAGAGAAGATTGTCGTTGAACACCACGGACGGATTTTGTTTCCGGACGCAGCACATCTCATGGATGAGATTATTTCGAATGAATTATTTGCGCCGCGTAAACGTCGTGTTGCGCGTCGAGCTGTCTCGTGGCTTGCGAGGCTTGCTGGCGTACGGTTCGTCGCACTCTGCAACACGAATGCCTTAGGTCACGCGAACGATGGAAGTGATTTAGATTTTTTTATTGTGACTCGCGCTGGGACGATCGCGCAGACGCGTGCGCTCGCGACGCTTCTTTTTAAATTCCTTGGACGACGTCCAAAAGCAGGGGATGAACGAGACACGGTGTGCTTGTCTTATTTCGTTTCAGACGATGGCCTCGATCTTTCATCACACATGCTGCCGGGTGACGATCCGTATTTCCGGTACTGGTTCCTTTCGATGGTGCCATTATTTGATGATGGTGTGTCTGCGCAGCTGTGGGGCGCAAACCGTGCCATCACGTCACATCATCCGTTTGCGACGCGTTGGGAGGTTTCGCCTGATTTGTCTGTTGCGGCTCCGAGCCTTCGTGTCCCAACGATAAAACAACTAGAGTCGATCCCATCTCGTCTCCAGGCGCGCGCGTTTCCAGCATCAATTCGTGAATTGAAGAATCGCGATACACGCGTCATTGTTACGTCGAAGGCGTTGAAATTCCATGTAACAGACGGTCGCGAGGCGTATCGATCGGATTATCACGCGACGCTCGTTCGTCGCGGACTTGCGGTATGAATCTCCCACTGTCATCCCGGACGAAGTCATACGGATCCGCCAGCTGGCGGACGGGATCCCTCCGTCTCGTTTGGGAAATCTTATGGAGACTCTCGCTCCTTTCGTTGCCGTGGCAAACGCGCTGGTTCGTAGACTCGACGTTGAATGGGTGGCCGTGGGAGCAGGGGAGATTGTCGCTGTATGTGAGTTCAATCATTTTATTGCTGACGATCTTGGTTGGATTGTGGCAAATGCGACGTGCCGCGATTCGTTTTTCAAAGAAGACAGGCGTCCTTTTTGTTTTATTTGTCTTATTGGTTGTCGTTTCGATTTTCGCAACGCGACTTGATCCGTCGGCGCTTGGCGCGGTATTTCAATGGTGGGCGCAGGTTACCCTTCTCTGTCTTTTCGTTGTTGTGATGCGAAGGAACGCTGTTTCGTGGCAGCGATCCGCGACCTGGTTTGTCATTGCACTACTGCCAGCCGCAACACTTGGGATTATCCAATATGCGACACAACATGTCGTAGGTAGCTCATTCCTTGGGATCGCCGAACAGCTTCCGGCGACAGCGGGAGTCTCTGTTGTTGAACACGGTGCGTATCGTCTCCTGCGTATCTACGGCAGTTTTCCGCATCCAAATATTTTTGGCGGTTGGCTTGTGGTTGGTATTGTTGCGGCATTTTTATCTGTCGCGTATGCCGAACGGAAATACACGGTACTATTATTCATTTTTTCTGGTGCGCTGTTCTCCATCGCGTTGCTACTGACGTATTCACGAAGCGCCTGGATTGCCGCATGTGTTGCGGGAATCCTGTCCTTGTTCTGCGTCGTGCATTCGCGTCGTGCGAGTAGGGAGGTGTGGGCGGGTGTTACCGCCATCGTCTTTGTGGTTGCGATCGTTGGGTTTTCGCAACGAGACCATCTTCTTGCGCGGACGGATGTCTCGACCCGGCTTGAGGCGCAATCTATTAACGTGCGTTCTGAAAGCCTGTGGCACGGATGGAACGTGTTCCGTTCGAACCAGTGGTTCGGCACTGGGCCGAATGCGGAGCTGCTTCATACGGCGGATGTTGGTTTGCCAGAGCGTCGTATCCCGTATGAACCTCCGCACAACGTCTATCTGTTGCTCCTGGAAGATTTTGGAATGCTTGGTGCCCTCGTATGGCTTGCTGTGATTTTTGTCGTATGGCGCCCTCGGCCGGATCGCTTCCGTGCATTCGCATATATTTTTCCGCTTTTGATCATCGGTGCGTTTGACCACTACCTTTCGTCGTACTGGAGCGGCCAGATCCTTGTTGCGGTCGTTGTTTTACTTTCTGTGAGTACCGATCACGAGTCTTGACGAAACAGCTAAACATTGGCAAGATTCGCGACGTAGGGATGGTTAGCACTCTCTATACACGTTTGCTAATTCTGCCCGAAAATCCTAACTTTTCTATACGTCTATGCAGCTTCGTCCACTCAATGATCGGGTGATCATCAAACCCGCCGCCAAAGAAGAGATGACCAAGACCGGCATCATTTTGCCAGATACGGCGTCCAAAGAACGTCCGGAACAAGGTGAGGTGATCGCGATTGGTCCAGGTCGCTTGCTCGAGAACGGGCAGCGCGCCGAGATGAACGTCAAAGTCGGCAATACGGTCGTCTTTAAGAAGTATTCGCCTGATGAGGTCAAAGTCGACAATGTTGAATACCTTGTCATCAGCGAAAACGAGATCTTGGCAGTGATTGAATAAAAAAGGTGTGTTGCGGGTCCTGTCCCGGCTCATACGTTTTTTGCTCGCTGGTCGCGCGCAAAAAAGTAATCGCCGTGCCACCCGCAACAATTAATGACTTATATTTATGGCAAAACAGATTTTGTTTGATGAGAAAGCACGGCATGCGTTGAAGCGTGGGGTGGACCAGCTCGCGAATGCAGTGAAAGTGACGCTCGGGCCGAAGGGTCGCAACGTTGTGATTGATAAAGGCTACGGGTCGCCGATGATCACCAAGGATGGTGTGACCGTCGCAAAAGAAATCGAACTTGAAGATAAGTTTGAAAATATGGGCGCGGAGCTCGTCAAAGAAGTTGCCTCAAAGACGAATGACGTCGCGGGTGACGGGACGACGACGGCGACCGTGCTTGCGCAGGCGATGATTGCGGAAGGGATCAAGAATATTACGGCTGGCGCTAACCCACTCGCGGTCAAACGCGGGATGGAAAAGGGTGTTGAGGCGCTCGTGAAAGAGATCAAGAGGATCGCAAAGCCTGTGGAAGGGGATGAGATCGAGCAGGTCGCATCCATTTCGGCGAACGACCCAGAGATCGGGAAGACGATTGCCGAAGCGATGAAACAGATGGGGAAGGACGGCGTCATTACCGTCGAAGAATCCCAGAGCTTTGGCGTTGAGACAGAAGTCGTAAAAGGGATGCGCATCGAAAAGGGGTATTCCTCGCCATACATGGTGACGAATTCGGAACGGATGGAAGCGGAATACACCGACGTGCCGATTCTTGTGACGGATAAGAAAATTTCATCGATCCAAGACATCCTCCCAATCCTCGAAAAGATTCTTGCGACTGGCAAGAAGGAGATGGTGATCATTGCAGATGACATCGAAGGCGAAGCGCAAACGACGCTTGTGTTGAACAAGCTCCGTGGCGCGTTCCATGCTCTCGCGATTAAGGCTCCTGGGTTTGGTGACCGTCGCAAGGAGATGCTCCAGGATATCGCAACCGTTACGGGGGCTTCGCTGATCAGTGAAGACCTCGGCCGGAAGTTTGATTCCGTTGAGTTGTCTGACCTCGGTTCTGCCCACAAAGTCGTGGCAACGAAGGATCACACCACATTTGTTGATGGAAAAGGCGATAAAGCGGCTATCGATGCTCGCGTTGCCCAGCTCCGCTCGCAGCTCGAAAGCACAGATTCTGAATTTGACCGCGAAAAGCTCCAGGAACGTCTTGCAAAACTTGCCGGCGGGATCGGTGTAATCAAGGTTGGTGCTGCGACAGAAGTGGAGATGAAAGAAAAGAAACATCGTATCGAAGACGCGGTTGCGGCAACAAAAGCAGCGATTGAAGAGGGAATCGTTCCAGGTGGTGGCGTTGCGCTTTTGCGTGCGCTCCCAGCTCTTGATCAGGTGACGATCGAAGGTGAAGAAAAAATCGGTATTGCGATCTTGCGCAGAGCGCTCGAAGAACCGATCCGTGCGATCGCGCAGAATGCGGGCAAGGATGGGTCCGTCGTTGCAGAAGAAGTGAAGAAGATGACGGGTAACCAGGGCTACAATGCCGCGAAGGATATCTACGAAGATCTTTCAAAGGCAGGCGTCATCGACCCGGCAAAAGTGACGCGCTTTGCGCTCCAAAACGCCGCCTCGATTGCCGCGATGTTCCTCACGACAGAGTGTGTGATCACAGATATCCCAAAGAAAGAAGAACCAGCTGGCGATGGCCACGGCCATGGCGGCGGGATGGGGATGGGATACTAGTTGCCTCGGAACGGAGAAAACCACCCGTAAAACGGGTGGTTTTTTTGACAAGGGGGAAGAAGAAACCAAGGACTATACAAAAAGAGACCCGCTCGCTAAGGTTCTCGGACTTTTAGAAACCTCATGAATACCGTTATGACCCTCTCTCATGTGATGCGCACGGTTTCGAAGCCGATCGGCCTCTTTGTGGCTGCACTTGGTTTTGCCTTCTGTGCCTTTGTGTTGCCAGCTTCCTCCGCTTCCGCGGCTGTCTGTACGTTTACGAGCGCAGGCACAAGTGATTTTAATGACGTCGCGAACTGGGATTGCGGTTCGGTTCCTGGTGCAGCTGATAACGTCATCATTCCTGGAGCAGAATTTGCAGCGTTGAGCGCACCGGTCTCGGTCCTCACGGTCCAAATCCTTTCTACGGGGACGCTTTCCACTTCGGGATTTGATCTCACGGTTGAGAATGCCATCACAGATGATGGATCGCTTATCGCAAACGACAACATGATCACGATTGGGACAGGTTTTTACGTGACGGGTTCATTTGCCCCTGGAAACGGCACAGTGACATTTACCGGCCCGACACAAACAACGGTGACTGGAACGACATTCAATAACCTTGTCATCGATAAAGGCACTTCAGGCGCTGTGAACTTCACACTCGGGACGTCAATTCTTGTCTTGGGTGATTTTACCCAACTCGGCCAGACCAACTTCATCTACAACAACCAAACACTCGAAGTGCGTGGTGATGTCTTGTTCAATGGCGGCAGCGTGCAGCAAGATGGCATCCTGCTTCTTACTGGTGGTGCAGACCAGGTTCTGACCAGCGTCCAAGCGGCTTCTGTTATTATGAGTAAGTCAGGGGGTACTGCCAGCGTGTTTTTGAACAGCGCACTCCTTACGGATGTCCTCCAGCTTACAGGCGGAACGTTCGACATGTCTGCCGCGTCCGAAGTTCGTGTTGGGATGCTTGGCGGGAGTGGGCCGGTGTTCCTCATCTCCGGAGGGACGTTTATTTCGGGAACGGGCGGCCAATTCAGCTACTGGGGCAACTCGGCGGTGGACATTGCGGCAACGACGTATCCGAACTTGTTCATTTCACCAACAACACCAACGGTCTACTCATTGATCGGCCCAGTCGTTGTTGAATCCGCGACACGCATTGAAACCAATGCAACGATTGATATCGGAACAACCACATATACCTCTAACGGCGCGTTCGTGAACTTTGGTCACATTACAGAGGGCGTTGGTGGTTCGATTATCCATCCAGCAGACGAATTTACATTTGTTCGCGTTGGCGAGACGATCGAGTCAGAATCTGACTTCACGAGCCCAGACATCGTTCGTGTTTCACTCTGGGATCCAAACCACAACTTGGATGGCAGCGCTATCGAAACCGTGACTGTCCCAGTGTCGCTCGACGCAACGGCCGGTTCAGACAGCGAATCGCTTGTGTTGACCGAAACCGGTCCAGCGACGGGACAATTCCGTTCTGGCCCAGTCAACCTCGTGGCTTCCACAGCTGTTTCCCCAAACAACAACCAGTTTGAAATCCTTGCGACGGGTCTTGCGACTTCGTTGTATGTGGATCCACAAGATGCGGCAGATGCGCCAACAGCAACTGCTACATTCCATTACTTCGTCTTCCCAACGCAGGGTGGTGGAGGCGGGAACGGCGGCGGCGGGAGCGGCGGCGGTTCAGGTTCCTCGGGTGGGAGCGGCGGCGGTGGCCTCGGCGCACCAGAAGTGCAAGCGCTCGCTCCAGTCGTGACGCATTACGAAAGCTACCAGGCGAATCCAGGTTCGACCCCAAGCGGCAGTGTCGCAGGAACCTCAACGACAGACGTTACGCCATTTGTCTCCTTGATGAAGTTGGAGAATGACAACAACCCAGACACGCAAATGGATACGACGGTTTGGTTCGTGGGGACGGACGGCAAGCGCCACGCGTTCACAAACGAAAAAGTGTACTTCACGTGGTACAGCGATTACGCGCAGGTCCGCATCGTCACGCTCCAAGAGCTCATGGCGATTCCGGTCGGCGCAAACGCGACGTACAAGGCCGGTGTAAAGATGGTGAAGTTCACGGCAGACGACAAGTCGTATGCGGTTTCTAAGAACGGTGTCCTTGGTTGGGTCAAGACGGAAGAAGTTGCAGCGGCGCTGTATGGCGAAAGCTGGACGACAAAAGTCGATGACATCAACAGCACGTTCATGAACGACTACGCCTTTGGTTCAGACATCGCTTCTGTGTTGGATTACAACCCAACAACGGCAATGCTCTCGGCTCAAACGGCAAACGACGGTTTGAAGATCTAGTCTCCAGAAAACAAAACCCTGCACTGAATGGTGCAGGGTTTGTTGTCTCAAAGAGTTGACCATTTCCGTAAAAAACCGCATGATACCCCCGGTATGGGATTCGAACAGTTTGGTCAACACGAGCCTCTCTCTGATCCAAATAGTGGGAAAATTGAGATTCCGAAAGAGTTTCGAACGAAAGAAAAAACGCCAGAATCGGGCACTCGTCGTAAGGACGTGCCGAAAGGCCCGCCAGAGGTCGTTGCGGAGTTCGTCGTAGAAGGGACAGCTCCAAGTGAAGAAACTCGTCGCGTTGCGAATCGAGCGAAGGGAACGTATCCGGTAGAAGGACAGAAAGACCTTCCACCGTTTACACACTCGAACATTGACGAGGACCAGGAATCATCTCACCAACAAGCCGCATAATTTACATCTTACTTCATCACACATATGCCAGAACCAGTGAACGCAACTGTCATGCCAGCCTTCGACAAGAAAGACATCGACGATAACAAAGTCTTGGCCGCCATCGGTTACATCGGGATCTTGAGTCTCATTCCGCTCCTCGCAAAGAAAGATTCCAAGTTTTGCCAGGAACACGGCAAGCAGGGTTTTATCCTCTTCCTCTTTGAGGTCGTGGTCATGATTCTTGGGATGGTGCCTGTCATCGGTTGGCTTATCATTGGTCCGGTCGGTTCGCTTCTCGCGCTTATCCTCTCCCTCGTCTGTATCATCAAGACGCTTCAGGGGACGTTCTGGGAGATCCCAGTCCTCGGCCAGTACCGCAAGAAGATCAACTTTTAAGCACAAAAGCAACCCTCACGGGTTGCTTTTTGATACGGAGAAGGTTAGTCTGTGACGTATGAACAATCCACTCCGCACGCGTGCGGACGCGCTTGCCGCCCGCATCCAAGGTGCGTGGCGTGCGTTGGAGTTGGACGCACGAGGCGGCGAGATCAAGGCGCTCGAAGCGGAATCTGCGGCGCCGGATTTTTGGTCTGACCCGGAACGCGCCAAACGCGAATCACAAAAACTTGCAGAGTTGCGGAAGGAATTTGATGGATGGAATGTCCTTCGTGGAGATGCGGATGACCTGATTGCGTTCGTCGCGATGGCAGAAAAAGAAAATGATGCGTCAATGGAATCAGACGTCGCATCAAAGCTGACGGATCTGGAAAAGCGCTACACGGACCTCGAGTTCACGATGTTGTTTTCGGGAAGCTACGATTCGTCGAGCGCGGTTGTATCGATCCACGCGGGCGCTGGAGGAACAGATGCGCAGGACTGGGCAGAGATGTTGCTCCGTATGTTCATCCGGTACGCAGAGCAGAAGGGATGGAAGACGCGTCTTGTTGATGAAAGCCGTGGGGGAGAGGCGGGGATCAAGTCCGCAACATTCTTTGTCGAAGGACGATACGCGTACGGTCATCTCAAAGGTGAAGCGGGAGTGCATCGTTTGGTCCGTCAGTCACCGTTCAATTCTGATGCGCTTCGCCAGACGTCCTTTACGCTCGTCGAAGTCGTACCGGAGCTTGATGATTCTGTCGTCGTTGAGATCGACCCGAAGGATTTGCGTATCGACACGTTCATGAGCGGCGGCAAAGGCGGACAATCCGTGAACACGACATACTCTGCGGTTCGTATCGTTCACCTTCCAACCAAGATTACGGTATCGTGTCAGAACGAGCGATCGCAGACGCAAAATAAAGAGACGGCGATGAAGATTTTGAAAGGGAAGTTGATCGCGCTCAAAGAAGAGGAATTACGCAAAGAAAAAGAAAAGCTTCGTGGCGAGTTCCATAGTGCGGAGTGGGGGAATCAGATCCGTTCGTATGTGATCCATCCGTACAAGATGGTGAAGGATCATCGGACGGGCGTTGAAACATCGGACACAGAAGCGGTTTTGAATGGAGATCTTGACCGGTTTGTCGAAGGGTATTTGCGGATGGAAGCTGGGCAACACGACATCAAGGCGGAACTGAATAAGGACTAACGCATGACCCCAACAGAGATTAAAGCAGAGCTCGCCAAACTTGGTGGCGGCGCAAACAAGCGGCTTGGCCAGCATTTTTTGATTGATACAGGCGTGCTCGAGAAGATTGTCGACGCTGCATCAATTAAAGAAGGGGACCATGTACTCGAGATCGGGCCAGGGCTTGGCGTCCTCACAAAAGAACTTGTTGGACGCGGTGCGCGTGTGACGGCGATCGAACAGGACTTCCGGTTTTTACCGATCCTCATGGAACGCATCGTGTCGATGAACCTCGAAGTCGTCCACGGGGATGCGGCCGCGAATGATTGGGATGAATTGATTGGTGATACGCCGTGGAAGTTTGTTTCGAATCTTCCGTATTCGATTACCTCTCTTGCAATTCGGAAGGCGCTTTGGGGGACAAAGCCACCAGGCATCCTTGTTGTTCTTATCCAGCGCGAAGTTGCAGAACGCGCGATTGCGCGAGATGGAAAGACATCGCTTCTTTCTCTTATGGTTGCGCTCGCGTCATCGTCATCCCGCATCGTGACACGCGTTGCGCGCGGTGCGTTTTTTCCGGCGCCCAAGGTTGAATCTGCTGTCCTCGAAGTAATCCCAATGGATTGGAAGGATCGCGAAAAGCGATGGGGAATTGAACCACAAAAAATCATGGACGTTGCCAAGAAAGGATTTGCGCATCCGCGGAAATTTCTTGCATCGAACCTGGGGATTGATGCATCTGTCTTGTCTGAGCTTGGATTAAACCCGAAAGCACGGTCAGAAGAGTTGTCGCCGGACGACTGGGCAAAGCTCGCACGGAAACTCGCATAAAAAGAAACGCCGATAGACAAGTGTCTATCGGCGTATGCTCCAGAGCCCCTGGAGCCGGGGAGCGTGGCTACTTGCCGCGTTTTTTGTTGTTGTCCTTACCGCCCTTCTTGTCCTTGGGCGCTTCCTTGGCGAACTCGGTGCGCTGGCGCCTCAGCTCGACTTTGAGCTGTTGTGCCTTGGCCTTGGAAACGGCGCGCTCTCGCACCGCGTCCTCCTCGTCCTTCGAGCGGCAGATCCTGAGGATCTGCCGCTCGAGGATCTTGCACTGGTACGCGCAGATGTCGTGCGCGGTCCGCATCACCGGCACCTCGGCGGTGAGGGGCTCGGGCGTCGCCGTCTTGTTGGACGGCGGCGGGATGCAGGGCCGCGACGGCGGCGGCTCGGAGAGCGTCTCGGAGCTCGGCAAGAACTTCTGCACCAAGTCGGTGAAGCCGTTGATGGACTCCTTGTCGGTGAAGAAGCCGTTGATGGACTCCTTGGCGTACTGCTTCGCCGCGTCCTCGCCCCGGCCGTATCGCAGGAGGTGCTGTTCGTACAGCGCCTCCACCGAAGCGACCAGGATGTCGACGATCTCGCAATCGCTGTAGCAATCGCGGTAGTTCTCGACCTGCGTGAGGAGCCACTGCGCGTGGGTCCCGATGCTTCCCCGCGTCGTGCCGCCGATGAGCGCACGCACCTTGGTGGGCGTGAACTTCGGCGGCATCACCTTCTTGGGGTCGTTCGTCGGCGTCGGCACGATGCTCGGCTTGAGCGTCATGACGGGCGGCGGCGCAGGCGCGGTCTGCGCCTCGACGACGAGCGTCGGGCGGCACATCACCTGCGTGATGGGCTCGTCGTCCTCGGCCTCGAACCGATCGACGGGCGAGCGCATGAGCGAGGCGAGCACGAAGTTGTACGAGCGGGGAACGTCGAGCGTCTGGGTGCTGTTCATGGAAGGAACCTCCGGCAGTGAGCGATCGTCCTTTGTTCTGGGCGGATCCCAGCCAAAAAACGAACTGAAGAAGATACCAGATTTTTCCTGTTTTGTCAAGCATGGTTGACATATCTGCCAATTTCGGCTATATTTCCTGCACCATTTGGGCTATCCTGATGGGGTTGGTTCGAACCTTTCATTGTGGAGAGTGACATGATGCGACTCATTGCCCCCTGCTGTGTGTTTCTGTTTGCGGCAGGGTGCACCGAGCCTCCTGCCACGCCCTCGACGTCTGGTGGCCCCGATCCGGAACCGCACATCGTCAGCAAGACGCTGACGTTCACGCTTTCGGAGACCCAGCCTCCCCAGCGGATTGTCCTGCCGGGTGAGGGAGCCAATGTCGCGGCGTTCACCATTGTGAACCCATGGCAGAATGAAGAGGTGCTTTGTGTGCCGGATGTCACCATCCGCCACATGTCCACCCACATCGACGACACTGCCGAGATCGCGATCACGCCCGGCCTCCTCACCCAAGCGGGGATGGAGTTTGCCTTCGCGCCCTTCAACGAAGGCGAGATGGTTGTCCACCTCACGTCTGAGGTCCCCTGCATCAAGGCAGGGGAGACGCGTGAGATTTTCGTGCGTACGAGGTCTGCGCCATTCAAGGCAAAGGGATCTCCCACGACGGACGCGCGCAGCGGTGATGACATCGCGATCGAACTGGTCGACGCGACGGTCATCTCGCTCGCGAACTCCGAGACGGTCATCGGTCGGTCGATCTTCGTCCAAGACGGAATCGAGGTCGATGCGCTGCCCAGCGTCACGCAGAAGCTTAGGGCTAGTCAGTTCAGCATCAAGCCGAATATGGCAGATTCCACCGTCCAGCCAGACGGGAGCTTCGAGGCGATGAGCTGGACGCAGGTCGTGAGCCAGCATGGCACCGCCATCGGTCTCGACGGTTGGGGATTCACGTTCCCAACCGCGACCCTCGAGACGCCGCTCGCGCTCCTGCGAGATGGCTCCGAAGTCCCTGCGACGATCACCACATCGGAGGTCGGCGGAGGCACGTCGGTCATCCGCATCGCGTTCGATGAGATCGTGATGGACCCGATGTCCGTCTCGGCCTTCTCGTTCCGATGGATGGCACAGCCCGGGGCAACCGCGGCCAGCGTCCCCATCGCCTTCGACTACCAGAAGGTCGATGCGACATCGACGCTCAACTGCGATGCGTCGAACGAGATGCTCACGGGCGTCCAGCGCTCAGCCGCTGTCTGGTCGGATCTGACGGCCGACCCGCACTCGGATTGCTCCACAGGAACCCCAAGCGCCGATTTTATCGGCGATTGGGCGATCCGCGGAATCGTTCCGGGCACGTCTGCCCACTAACGGTTGGCGCCGCTACTCAGCGCCTTCCAAACCCACTAGAAATAGTGGGTTTTTCTTATCAAAAGCGTGTAAAGAATACTTGACAAAATGCCATTTTTATGCTATATTGGCTACATGCTGACGGCACCGTAGTCAACAGTTTGTCGCAGATGTTCACTGACAATCGAGGCAAAAAAACATGAAGAAGTTCACGTCGTTGTTTGGTTCGCTCGTTTACGTCGCTTCGCTCACTGCGTGCCAGGGAAGTATCGAGATCGTCGATCGCCTTGGTGAGTCGGCCGTCGAGGATCTGTCCTCGGAAGACGGCGATGGCGGGAGCGGCTCGGTGACGAGCGCGACCACCACGACGTCTGTAGCTTCGACTGCTGCCACAACTTCCACCTCCACCTCGAGCGCAAGTTCGAGCGGGAGCAGCGGAACGGGCGGTAGCGTTCCCGCTGCTGTGATCTTCTCGCTCGCATCGAACCCGGTTTCCGGGATCGTCAGCAAGAAGGCGCAAGGTGTCCCGGTGGTCGGTATCACGATCACCGCAGGCGACCAGGACGTCACGATTCCGTTCCTGACGCTAACGACTCAGGCGGAGATCGCGGGCAGCGGCTGTAGCTTCGGTGAGCCGTGTGCCTACGAGTCCGCTTCGATGCGAATCATTTCGCTTTCCCTCTGGGATGGCGCAACGCAACTCGGCGGAGCCAAGGCGCCAGAACTCACGACGGGCAAGGCGATGATCACGGGTGTGAACACCGTGGTCTCTGCGAACACGACCAAGACGATCATCGTCAAGGCGTCGTTCAGCAGCTCGGCGTCCGACGTTGCGCCCTACGACCATGTGGCCGTCGGGATCGAGAACGCGTCCGACGTCATCGTGCTCGACGAGCAGCAGCAACCGGTGCTCGGTTCGCTCGACACGGTGCTGCAGGACCAGCTGTCTGCGATGCCTTCGGTCGAGCAGGAGATCCGGAATTCCGGAGTTCTCTCGATCGAGTCGTATGCAACGCCACTCGCGAAGATCGTCATCGCTGGCGGCAACGTGTGGATCCCGTTCGCGCAATTCCGCGCGACGGCACTCTACGAAGCCGCATCGATCGACAGGCTCTCCGTGAGCATGCTCTCGGTCTATTCCTACGATCCGGCAGATGTCACCGAAGTTGCGGTGGCGACTGCTGGGTCCGTCAAAGGAACGGCTGTGATGCCCCCTTCAGGACACGTCGATGTGGATCTCTCGCAGAACCACCTCGACATCCCGGAGGACGGCGTGCGCATCTTCCAGCTCTGGGCGAAGCTCGCACCAGTTGTGTCACGAAACGTGAATCCCGCATCAAGTGGGCTCGCGCGTTCTGGCCACAGCTTCGGGCTCACGCTCAGCGAGGGCACTACGACGGGCGAATGGGATCCTGCCTACGGCGGGAGCCTGAACGTCCGGACGACGGGCACGACGAGCGGAGAACGACTCTACGCATCGAGCCTGAGTGACACGAGCGTGTTTCCGATGGTGGTCCGCAAGACCAAGCCAACGGTGACGAAGCTCAACCTCTCCTCGACGACGCTCGCTAACATCGATATGGATCTCATCAAGTTCCAGGTCGCGGCGGATGTGGCGGGGTCGGTCGGGATCAAGCAGATCATGTTCAACGTCGCGAAGTCACCGGGAGTCACGCTGAGTAACTTCCGGGTACGACGTGGCGCGACGGACATGGCTCTGAGCGACATCGCTGTCACCTTCCAGAATGGTTCGGACCTCGAGTCCGGCTCTCTGGTCGTCTCGTCAGGAGTCATCGTGGTTTCCTTCACGAACGCGGAAACGATCGCGGGTTCTGGAAACGTCTACACACTGCACGCGAATGTGAGTGGGGCGGTGTCAGGAAAGAACGTCACGATTGCGTTCTATCGTGATCCGAGCGAATCGGTCATCACCGGAACGCTCATGAGCAACGTGTCGTATGGACCGTACGCTAACAGCCCGTCGATATTCCAGCTCGACGACATTCTGTCACAGGGCGGAACCGCTGATGCCATCGGGACGTTCCTTTGGCGCGATGGTTCCGAGCTGGTCGGAGTCGAGGCGGACTGGGCGCCGGATTTCCTCGTCGAGGATCTCGAGCAGTCCCAGACGACCTCCGGCTAGCCTCAAGTCTTATCTTCAACTCTTTTCTTCAAATCGCCCCGTCAGATTCTACATCTGGCGGGGCTTTCTTATTGTCTATTTTCCTAAGCTTTTCCTCTATTTTTACCGATATTTTTGGCCTCTGTTTAAGCTCTTGACACCCTTCTGGAAATCCATTACTCTGCCCGCACGTTCGACTCCTCTCCGGAGGACTTCCAAATCGGAAAGAGATCCACGCCAAAAGCGTGGTTTCGTAAACCGGTTTGAAGGGACGTGAACCGACCTTCGACAACAGAAGAGTGACCAAGTACGGAATCACGTCTATGTAAATGATTGACCCTCTCATCTCTACCAGGAGTGAGAGGGGTGTTAAATCCTTCATTGGATTTATCTGAGAGTTTGATCCTGGCTCAGGATGAATGCTGGCGGCGTGTCTAAGGCATGCAAGTCGTGCGGATCATTTTTTGTCGCAAGATGAGAAATGGTTAGCGGCAAACGGGTGCGTAACACATTGGCAATCTGCTTCACAGTCGGGCATAAGCCCCCGAAAGGGGGTCTAATTCCACGATGGACATGAGGGGACATATGTCATTCTCATGTAAAGTCGCAAGACGCTGTGAAAGGAGCCTATGGCCTATCAGCTTGTTGGCGGGGTAAAAGCCCACCAAGGCTATGACGGGTAGGGGATGTGAGAGCATGATCCCCCTCACTGGGACTGAGACACTGCCCAGACACCTACGGGTGGCTGCAGTCGAGAATATTCGGCAATGGACGAAAGTCTGACCGAGCGACGCCGCGTGTGGGATGAAGGCCTTCGGGTCGTAAACCACTTTTACTAGGGACGAACTATGACGGTACCTAGAGAATAAGAGGTTGCTAACTCTGTGCCAGCAGCAGCGGTAATACAGAGACCTCAAGCATTATCCGGATTTATTGGGCGTAAAGGGTCCGCAGGTGGTCGTGCACGTCGGGGGTTAAATGTACGAGCTCAACTCGTACACCGCTTTCGATACGACATGACTAGAGGGTGGGAGAGGTAAGCGGAATTGCCGGTGTAGTAGTAATATGCGTTAATATCGGCAAGAACACCAAATGCGAAGGCAGCTTACTGGAACACTTCTGACACTCAGGGACGAAAGCGTGGGTAGCGAAAGGGATTAGATACCCCTGTAGTCCACGCCCTAAACGATGGATGCTAGATATTGGGAGTATCGACCCTCCCAGTGTCGGTTAAAAAAGTTAACACATTAAGCATCCCGCCTGGGGAGTACGGTCGCAAGGCTAAAACTCAAAGGAATAGACGGGGACCCGCACAAGCGGAGGAGCATGTGGTTTAATTCGATGGTAAGCGAGGAACCTTACCTGGGTTTGAAATGTAGCTGCAAGCCGATGGAAACATTGGCCGCTTTCGAAGGTGCTACACAGGTGCTGCATGGTTGCCGTCAGCTCGTGTCGTGAGATGTACCGTTAAGTCGGATAACGAGCGCAACCCCTGTCCCGTGTTGAATGTTCACGGGATACTGCCTCGGATAACGGGGAGGAAGGTGGGGATGACGTCAAATCAGCATGGCTCTTACATCCAGGGCTACACACGTGCTACAATGGCGTTGACAATGGGTTGCCAAACCGTAAGGTGGAGCTAATCCCAACAAACAACGCCTCAGTTCGGATTGAGGGCTGCAATTCGCCCTCATGAAGTTGGATTCGCTAGTAACGGCCGATCAGCCACGCGGCCGTGAATACGTTCTCGGGTCTTGTACTCACCGCCCGTCAAGTCAAGAGAGTTGCAAATGCCCGAAGGCCCCGATGAGGGGACGAAGGTAGAGGCAGCGATAGGGACTAAGTCGTAACAAGGCATCCGTAGCGGAAGCTGTGGATGGATCACCTCCTTTCTAGGGAGTTTATCGATTGTCTTCGGACAATCAAACCCCGAAGGTCGATTTCTCGTTGAGTTCGCTCGACGAGAGTTCAAGTTCGGGCGTGGTTCTGTCTCGGTCACTTTTCTGAGTTCGAAGGTCGCAAGACCCCTGCTTTAGGCAGGTGTTTTTGTTATTGTGGAAAGCGGGGTTGACAAATGAATCAAAAAATGGTTCATTAGGTACCTGGTGAATGAGAAGTTGAACCCCTCGCCAGCATGGAGTTACGAATGTCTCATAATCGAAGGTTTTTGTGTCTCGAATCATCCGCTGGAATTCCGATCTTTGGTACCTACAACCGCATTCTGCGGGACAGGCTCAAGAGCGCGGAGATGGTCCTCGAGGAGTTTACGAGTCAGGAAGCTGCGGTCCAGACGGTCCTCGCTTCTCCAGACAGCCTGTGGTTCATCGTGACCCACTACGGCAAGTCGGAGGAGGAGTATCCTGGGGCGAAACTCATCGGTGCGGTGAGGCGACATACGCCCCTCATCAACGCCTACATCGTGCTTCGGTCGGGTAGCTCCGACGTCAACGAGAAGGGCGCGAAGGCTCTCGGGGCGGACACGTTCCTCGGCAACCCGGAATCGTTCGTGATCCCGCTGCAGCGGGAGTTCGAAATCTATATCAACTTCTGCCGGAAGGTGCGGCGGAATTCCGTCCCCCAGGCAGTCTCTTAGCTCCGATCATCGGGGCTTTTTTGTACCGTTGACGACGTGGCGGATACAGGCTAATATCCCCACGCATTACAACCAAATATTTGGACGGCTAGCTCAGTTGGTTAGAGCGTCACATTGACATTGTGAAGGTCAGAGGTTCGACTCCTCTGCCGTCCACCACGCAAAAACTCCGCCCCACAAGGCGGATTTTTGTTTGGGGATATACCCGTGTGCTATACTTTAGCCATCACTCTTTTTTTCATTTTTTACGCACTTTGGTATGGAGGAACTCAAACCAAAAAAGACCGTTGCCCGTCGTCGCCGTGTCATGAAAGCCGCCAATGCACCGGAGCCAACTGGGCCGGTAGGTGGTTCGATGCCGGATGAACCGACTGATCCACAGTGTGGCCACTCGGACTGTACGGGTGGGGCATGTAACGTCCACTATGTGGGCCCAACCTCACACATGCGCGATCATCACATCGTGCACGCGGCGCGTGGGATCTCCCATGTGTGGAGTGCGGCGATCATTACAGGTCTTGCTGTTGTCATTACTGGTACGGTTGCATTTAGCTCCGTGCAGGCAAAGACGATGACGCCTCCACTATCCACAGATGCAGGGCTCGTGAGCGAGTTGCGTGCGCTTTCAATGCGCTTGGATCGCATGGAGGGTCAGCTCAAAGTCATGGGAGAAACGTGTACGGTTACTCCAAAAGTCACCACAGAAGACACCTCAGAAATAGACGCGATGGAGCAATAAAAAGCAGGTTTTGGTCCAGTTGCGCGTCTTTTTGGAGCCTGCTATCATTCTGTTACTGATAAAAGCGAGTCGGGTTGGCGAGTTCTTAGAACGGGTCCTGGCGAGGATGACGTTCTAGGCCTCACCAATCTGGCTCGCTTTTGCAATATGTATATGACTCCAGAACGTGAACAGAAAATTGAAGGCGTGAACGCACGTCGCTTTGAAGATCTCGAAGTGCTTCTCGAGAATGTTGATGACCCGCATAATATCGGTGCCATTCTGCGTTCGTGTGATGCGGTGGGCGTAGGTCGGGTTCATCTTGTGTACACAGAAGACCGTCCGCCACGCATGTCTGAGCTTAAAACGAACTCAGCCGCTTCGGCTGCGAAGTGGCTTAATATCATAAAATGGGAATCGCTTGATGCGTGTCTTGCGGACATCCGCGCACGTGGTCGACGGCTCTACGTGACGGCACTCTCAGAACGGGGCGTCCCGCAATGGGAAACGGATTTTACGGTCCCATGTGCCATTGCGATTGGGAATGAGCACTCAGGTGTTTCGATGCCCTTGCTGGAGGCGGCGGACGGGGTCGTCCTGATCCCGATGCGGGGGATGGTACAGAGTCTCAATGTCTCTGTGGCAACGGCCGTCACACTCGGAGAAGCGCTGCGGCAACGTCTGACGCGATAAACAAAAAACTCTCCGCCAGTTGGCGGAGAGTTTTTTGTTTGGATGAATGTTAGACTTTCTGCCCGTTCTTCATCGCTTCACCATGGGTACAGTTGCAACCGTTGCAGTTGCAGCTATCCCCGTTGCCTTTGCGCAACATTCCCATGACGGAATAGCGGCCAGGACCCATGAGCCCTAACGCAACGACGATTGCGAGTAAGGCGAGATCTGGGTCACCTGCCGGGAGGCCGAGTTTTTTGACACCGATAAACGCGACGAGCATCACGATCGCAAGCAATACAGAAGCGATGCGAACCCCCACACCAAGGATCAAGGCGAGCCCACCCAAGAATTCCGTCAGAGCTGCCATGTAGGCAAACGCTCCAGCAGCTGGGAAGCCAAGACCGGCAACCATGCCCGTAAACATTTCCATGCCCGGCGCATTCCCAAAGAGCTTGCCGTAGCCATGGATCATGAAGATGATACCAGCAACAAGACGGAGGACGAGGAGTGCGCAATCCTTTCGTGAACGGTTTTTCATGCCCATCATACGAACGAGGTTTTAGGAATAATAACGGAGAAAGTATAGCTTAAGACGACCCGTAGGGCAATCCATTACCCCGTAATTTGATGCATGCGGTGGTGGTAAAAGAGATCGCGAAGTTGAAGCGCGAGCGGGAATTTGATGGCGGTTCGTCCGATATTGATATATCCGGTTGACCCAAGCGTGACGATTGATCCGAGGTTGTGGAAACGGAATGGGATAAGCGGCTGCCCGTCGAGTTCCCGCATGAGGTTTTTTGAAAGAGAGGCCGCCATCTGCATTGCGGTTTGGGCGTTTTTTGGAAGGAGGAGTTGTTTGTCACGTGCGCTGATCGCATCCCCAGCGGCAAAGATGTGCGCATCGATTTTGAGCGTAGAATCCACCATCATGCCTTTGCCGTCGCGTTCAATCTCGGGCGTCATTGGGACGACGTTTGCGGCAACACCGGCTGTCCAAAGCGTCAGGCTTGATGGGATGCGTTCGTCGGTATTGAGGCGGACCGCATCTCGCTCAACGGCGGAGACGGACATACCGATGCGCACCTTAAATCCATGGGACGTGAGTTCATTCATCGCACCCTTCACCATGTTTGGCGGGAATCCGGTCAGAATCTGTGGAGCGCCTTGGAGGAGCGTGTAGGTCACGAACGGGATGAGCGACGGGTTCTTTATGAGGGAATCATCTACATGCTGCTTGAGGGCGAACGCGCTTTCGATGCCTGATGGTCCACCACCAACAAAGACGAACGAGAGGGCGGCGCGGCGTTCATCGTCTGTCGACGCGTTGGACGCGTTCGTAATGCATTCTGCGACGCGTCCGTGGATCCGTTTGAGGTCGTCCCACATTTTGAGCGGCATTGTGTATTCCTGTGCACCGGGGATGTTGTAGTAGGCCGTCGCTGCGCCCTGGGCAAGGACGAGGAGATCGTACGGATAGGGGACGATCGCATCTTTTGTCGCAACGGAAACAGTGCGATTGTTGCGGTCTACGTGCGATGCGAGGCCAATCACAAACGTGAAACCGGATCGTGTTGCAAGATCCGGAAGAAAAGCGGTAAACCGATCCGTCATATCCTCGTGGCGTCCAAGTGCGTCGATGAGGCGTGGTGAAAAAACAAAGCGGTCACTTGCGCTGATAAGCGTGACTTCGGCACGTTCGGAATAGGATCGGGAGAGCTGGCGGGCGATGAGAACACCGGCAAAGCCACCACCCACGATCACGATGCGCCGGCGACGAGAAGAGACAATAGGCATAACTTCTGCCTAGTTTGTCATGCGGATGTTCGATTGTCACCCTTCTATCGGAATCCGTTCTGTTGGTACCCCTCGACAAGCTCGGGGAATATTATTTTGCGACTGGAATAATATTCCCCGAGCGGAGTCTGACGGAGTCGAGGGGTTACCGATTGATAGCGGATTGGAGTTTTGCCACGACGGACTTCATCCCTTCTGCGAGGGACGGCTGGTCTTTCAGTGTGAAGCTTGCCCGCTCGCGTGTTCCGGTTGCACCAAATTGACGCGTGAGTTCGGCTGCGGAGTAGGGGGCGTTTGCGTGGACTGTGACATGCAGGTCTGATCCGTCGCGTTCTGTTACAAACGTAACGATCTTCGCTTCTGGGGCGTAGCCGATGAGTTCGTCAATGACATCTTCGAGTGATGTGAGGCTTGCACCTGTTTCGATCACGTCTTGTTTTGTGAGACCAGCCCACACAAGGCCTGTCACACGGTCTTGTTCGAGACGGGAGAGCGCACGTCCCCAAAGCTTGAGCGTGGCGACAGAGCGCGTGCGCCACAAGCCGTGAACAATCTCTTCACGACGCGCACCCATCGCAATCAGCTGCGAGGCGGTCGTGAGTGTTTTTGGTGTGACGTTTGCGGTGCGGAATGATTTTGTTTTGGCGATCATGCCAGCAAGAAGCGCCGTCGCGATGTCTGCATTCACGAGGTTACGGTTCCAGGTATCAAACAAGCTAAAGAGGACTTCGGTCGTCGAAACAGCATTCAGGTCCACGATGTTTACCTGGCCCCAATGTTCGTTCGCGGAGTTACAATCAATGTTGATGATGGTCGTGCGGTACAAAAAGTCTGCATGGGTGCGCGAGAGTTCGCCGATGCTTTGCATGTCTGGGGCATCGAGTGTGATGACGAGGTCGTAGCGGTCATCACCCTGTTTGAATGAAAGTTGTTGTGGGGACCACTCGCCGTGTTTTGGGACGACCGTGATGGTGAGTTTGCCATCTTTTACGTCGTACATCAGCTCGCCAAGAGGAATGTCTTTGACGTCGAGGGAGATTGTCGTGGCACGCATGGCGCCAACGGTCGGCTTGAGCTCGTCGCGTCCCGGCAAAAAAGAGGGGAGGGAGGATTTGTCCATCCCAGGGAGGATGGCTTCGGCCTGCTTGCCCATTGCACGCAAAAACAACAAACACGACGTAGCTGATGCCAGGACGTCGTTCGTAGGGTGCTCTTTGCCAATCACGAGCACCCGCTTGGCGCGGGTAATTTGCTCGAGGGCTTGCTGCTGGGGGGTCAGTGCCATGGGGAAGGGGCGACAAGCAAGGGACGGATTAGCTTATGTGAAGTCTCTCGCCTTGTCAATCTATGGATGGTGCCGCCGTCGTGATTGACGGTTGGCTGTAAAAACCGTAGCATTCTTGCAATCTATGCGGCAAAAATTCGATCCAGACGCCCTTCCAAAAGCCTACGACGCATCAAGCGTCGAAGACGGGATTTACGCAGCCTGGGAGGCTTCTGGAGCCTTCCAGCCGCAAGGAAAGGGCGAGCCGTACACCATCGTCATGCCGCCCCCGAACCGGACGGGGACGCTCCATATGGGCCATGCCACGATGTTGGCGATTGAGGATCTCCTAATCCGCTTCCAACGCATGCAGGGCAAGCGGGCTTGGTGGATCCCAGGGACGGACCATGCGGCAATCGCAACCCAGGTGAAGGTCGAACAAATGCTCGTGAAGCAGGGGATGAAGAACCCACGCGAAGAACTCGGTCGTGAAAAGTTTTTGGAGGAGGTCGTGAAGTTTGCCGCGGAGTCACGCGATACGATCGTGAACCAAGTGCGCAAGATGGGTTCGTCGTGTGATTGGGAAAATGAGAAGTACACGTTTGATGAAGAACGGAATCGCGCTGTGAACAAGATGTTCGCGATGATGTATGAAGACGGGATCATTGAACGCGGCTATCGCTTGGTGAACTGGGATCCACAATTCCAGACCACGTTGAGCGATGATGAGGTGCAATCGAAGGAAGTTACTGCGAAACTTCTCACGTTCACGTACGACAAAGATTTTCCAATTGCGATTTCGACGACGCGTCCAGAAACGAAGTTCGGTGATACGGCCGTTGCGGTGCATCCGGACGATAAGCGTTACAAGAAATTTGTTGGCAAGACATTTGAACCGGTTTTTTGTGGGAAGAAGCTGTTGATCAAGGTCATCGCGGATGAGGCGGTTGATCCGGAGTTTGGGACGGGTGCGCTTGGTGTCACGCCGGCGCATTCGATGATCGATGCAGATATGGCGGTGCGTCACAGCCTTGAAACCGTACCAGTGATTGGGAAGGACGCACGATTGATCGAAGGTGTTGTCGGATCTGGATTTGGTGGCCTCACGATCACGGAAGCGCGAGAGAAGATCCAAATACTCCTCGAGGATGGAGGTCTCTTGAAATCCGTTACTGACGTCCAACAGCATCTTCCCGTCGCGGAACGCGGGGGAGCGCCGGTTGAACAGCTTCCGATGAAACAATGGTTCGTTCGCGTGAACAAATCATTTGTTCTTCGCCAAGACACATTGAACAAGTGGAAGAAGGGGGAGAGCGCGACGCTTAAAGAGTTGATGATTGAAGCGGTGAAGTCTGGCGAGACGAAGATCGTGCCGGAACGCTTCGACAAAACATATTTCCATTGGATCGAAAACCTGCGCGACTGGTGCATCTCGCGCCAGATTTGGTTTGGGCATCGCATCCTGGTTTGGTACAAGGGCGAAGAGACGAAGGTGTCTGATGTTTCGCCAGGCGAAGGATGGGAGCAAGACCCGGACACGCTTGATACATGGTTCTCGGCTGGGATGTGGACGTTCTCGACACTTGGTTGGCCTGACGAAAAAGAATTTAAGAAGCATCGCAAGTTTCATCCAACAGCTGTCCTCGAAACGGGATACGATATTTTGTTTTTCTGGGTGGCGCGTATGATTTTGATGTCGACGTATGCGCTCGGTGAAGTGCCGTTCAAAGACGTGTATCTCCATGGTCTTGTGCGTGACGAACAGGGGAGAAAGATGTCGAAGTCACTTGGGAACATTCTCGATCCGCTTGACTTGATTCCAAAGTATGGAACAGACGCGGTCCGTTTGTCGCTCGTCATGGGCTCAACGCCTGGTCAGGACGTGAAGCTTTCAGAAGAAAAAATCCAAGGATTCCGCAATTTTACGAACAAGTTGTGGAATATCAGTCGGTTCATGATGATGCAGATGGGCGAGGGAGACCCGTCGCAATCAGAACCAAAGACCCTTGCTGATTATTGGATCCGTTCACGCTGGCTCGAGGTTTCTCGGAACGTGACGGAGAAGATCAAGACGTATCAGTTTTCTGCAGCAGGCGAAGAGCTTCGTGATTTTACGTGGAGCGACCTTGCGGATTGGTATCTCGAAATTGCGAAGATTGAAAAAGGCAAAGAAAATATCTTGGCATCGCTCCTTCAAGCCCTCTTGATCCATTGGCATCCGTTCATGCCGTTTGTGACGGAATACATTTGGAAGACGGCAGGATTCGAAGGCGAACTCATCACAACGAGCTGGCCACAGATGCATGCGGCGACAGATTGCAAAGAAGATGCCGAGAAAGCAGCTGAATTTGAAGTCCTCCGCTCACTCATTACCGACATGCGTCGGTTGCGCGCTGAGCAGGGGATTGAACCAGCGAAAATTGTGGAGTTTTCGCTTGTTGGGTCGAAGCAGGTTACGTCGCTCATCGAAGAAAACATGGACGTGTTCAAGACGCTTGCTCGCGCATCGAATATTTCGATCGTCCCTTCCGTCCAAGAAGGTTGGGCGACGCTCGTATCGGGAACGACGACGATTGGTTTGGATGTCGCTGGTTCTGTCGATATTGAAAAAGAAAAAGCGAAGATGACAAAAGAAATCGCAGACACGGAACGCTACATCGCGTCAACCAAACAAAAACTTTCAAATAAAGAGTTCATGGCAAAAGCTCCAGCAAAAGTGAAAGAAGAAATGGAGACGAAGTACGCAGAGGCGGAGGCGAAGCTCAACACGCTCAAGGAACGGATGGAGAAGTTGGGATAATTATGCCGACAAAAACGAAACGACAAATTTGGGTCAAAGCCAGAAGTGCCGTCAATGAGCTTGGCGATGGACTTGGGTATCGAGTGGACCCTGGTATTCGTGACATGCTCGCTTCTTTTCATGTGAATGGTCTTTCGACGACGGCATCGTGTGAAGGGCATTCTCATCGAGGATTGTCTCATCCCTGGATCGATGTTGGGGTTCTGGCGCCGCCAGATTGGGGCCATATCAAGGAATGGGTGAAGGATGTACGAAAAATAAATGTGTTACGAAAAAAGAATTTTGTGGAGGCAAAAAAGGTTTATTTGCTTTTGGAAGAATTTTATCGGCGCAGAACAGCTCCACCTGATGCCAGGCTGATATTGGAACGCATGGCTCTTGATTATCGTCTGCAAAGCGCGGGCGCGTCCATGACGGAGTTTCTTTTAAAAGGAGAACGCCTTAAAAAAATTCGTGTGTTTCAAAAAGAGATGAATGCATTCGGTGCATTTTTGAAGAAAAGATTTTTTGAAAAAAAGTAGCATTGTATGCCTCTCGTCTTCGCAGAAGGTGACCGATGGGTTTTTGCCGCGTCGACGATCGGGGATGGTCCGATGAACCCGACGGATTATGTGGTCGATCAGGAGGCGTTGTTGCAACGGATGCATGAGGTGTTTGATCCGTTGCTTCCGTCTGCAGCGTCATTTCATGTTGCTCAGTTGTGTCACGGAGACACGATTGCGATGGTCGAGGATGGTTTGGTATCAAAGGCGTACGACAAGACGGATGGACTTGTGACCGAGATGTCAGGAGCAGTACTACGCGTCACAGGTGCGGATTGCCCGCCGGTATTTTTGGTTGATGAATCCGTCGGACGGATCGCCTTAGTGCATTCCGGAAGGAAGGGCGCGCGGCGAAACATCGCAGGGAAGGTCGTACGGGAGATGGTGGACATAGGTTCTGAGCCTAGTCATATTATGGCGATCATTGGACCGGGTGTGTGTCCGCGCCACTACTCCATGCCACCAGAGATCCTCTCAGATTTTGTTGAATATCCAGAGGCGATCAACGGAACAGAGCTGAATCTCCGTCGCGTGATCCGATCACAATTGCTCAAAGCCGGTCTCCGGGATGACATGATTCGTGATATCGATGAATGTACATTCGAGATGCCAGAAAAATGGTTTTCGTATCGTCGTGATACGCAGGATGGATTGACGTTTGACCGTCCGAGAGTGCAGGCGTTCGTTGCAATGTTGAAATAAAAAATCCTTTCGTCTTCCGTCGTCCTGAGCTTGTCGAAGGATCTCTCTTATCAGTTCGGAACATCGACTTCGTCCCACGAGGCATTCACAAGCGCAATAAGCTCTACTTTTTTACTGCGTCGCCAACCCTTTAACTGTTTTTCTCGTCGGATCGCATCAAGGATCGTTGGAAATACTTCGTAATAGATAAGTTTTGTGACATTGTATTTATGGGTAAAGCCAGGAATTTTCATTTCTTTGTGCTGTTCTGCTCGCTGTCGAAGATTGCTTGTCACGCCGATATACAAAACGGTTTTCGATACGTTCGTGAGAATGTAGACGAAAGAATTTCTTTCCATGTATTTACCGCTATCGAAAAAAGAGAGACTTGTCAAGGGAGGGGAGATCCTTCGACAAGCTCAGGACGACGGTGGGTCGACGTTGCGTTTTCTTGGTTTTTTCGCTAGGATTCTGGCAGATATGGCTACTGTTTCTACGGACAAAGCGGAAGTGAAGCGCGTTTTGACCCGGGCGGTCGAGAACGTGTATCCGTCACGGAATGCACTGGAGTCGGCACTTTTGAGTGGGAAACAGATCCGCGTGTACGTGGGGATTGATCCAACAGGGCCGACGCTTCATTTGGGTCATGTGATTTGGTTGCGGAAGTTGGCGGAGCTCCAGAAGCTCGGTCACGAGGTCATCATGTTGATCGGCGACTTTACTGCGATGATCGGCGATCCAACGGATAAGCTCGCGACACGCAAATCGCTGACGCGAGAAGAAGTGCTTGCGAACTGCAAGAAGTACAAAGAACAGGCTTCTCGTTTTTTGTCGTTCAACGGGAAGAATGCCGCGCGTCTTTTGTTTAACAGCGAATGGCTTGCGAAGATGTCGTTTGCGGATGTGATCGAACTTGCATCACATTTCACGGTTCAGCAGATGGTGGAACGCGACATGTTCGAAAAACGCATCGAAGAAGGGAAACCGGTGCATCTCCATGAGTTTTTCTATCCACTCATGCAGGGGTACGACTCAGTTGCGATGGATGTGGATCTTGAAATCGGTGGGAATGACCAGACATTCAACATGCTTGCAGGTCGCACATTGCTTCGTGAGATCAAGAACAAAGAGAAAGCGGTGTTGACGCTCAAGCTCCTCGTCGATTCGACAGGCAAGAAGATGGGGAAGACGGAAGGGAACATCATCATGCTGACGGATTCGCCGGAGGATATGTATGGCAAGGTGATGAGCTGGACAGATGGGATGATCGTCCCAGGTTTTGAATTGTGTACGGATGTTTCGGATGACGAGATCGTCGACATGCGCGCTGCGATGGCGGATGGCGAGAATCCGATGACCTCCAAGCGTCGTCTTGCGGAAGCGATTGTCGTGATGCTTGTTGGGGAGAAAGAAGCGACGAAAGCTGCGGCGCATTTTGATACGGTTCATAAATCGAAAGAAGTACCGGATGAGATTGAAGAAGTGAAGGCAGGAAAGAAAGAATTGCTTCTCGTCGATGCGCTTGTGATCGCGAAGCTCGTCACTTCAAAGACGGACGCACGGAAACAGATTGAACAGGGTGCGGTGAAGGTCGAAGGCGAAATTATCAAAGATGTCGCATCAATGATTCGAGTGCCAGCGCTGATCCAAAAAGGAAAGCGATATTTTGCAAGACTCGTATGAGTTCCTCATTGTATTCCTGGGATGCGGTATTGCGTGGCGTCACGCGTCTCTTGTCTGTTGCCTCAAATACGAACATCGAGACGAATGAGTTGTCCGCGCCGCCAAACCCAGAGCTTGGTGATTTAGCGTTCGGATGTTTTAAGCTCGCGAAACAGCAGGGCAAGAGCCCGGCAGATATCGCCAAACAGATCGCGGCAGACCTGACGAAGTCTGTGGCACCTGGTGAGGATATCGTCGAAACAGCGGTTGCGGCTGGGCCATACGTTAACATCACGTTGAATACCGGCGCACTTGTATTGCGTGTCGTGAAAGATATTGAGACGCGTCCAGATTTTGGTGTTGTCGAAGATGGGAAAGGACATGAGTTGATGTTGGAGTACGCGCAACCGAATACGCATAAGGAAATCCACGTCGGACATTTTCGGAATCTTGTCCTCGGCGCATCTCTCGTTAATTTGCTCCGCATGGCCGGATGGAAGGTGACAGCAGCGAGTTACCATGGGGATGTTGGCGCACACGTCGCCAAATGCTTGTGGTTGTTTGTCCGTAAAGGCGCGGCACAGGTCAAGCAGGTTGCCCGAAAGCGAAAGAAAGGAGATCCGCCGTTCGTCCCGATGTCTGATGATGCGTGGGCAGCTGCACAGGTAAAAGATCTGACAACGACGGCTGTGGCGGCGATGATTAAAGTCGTGCCCCGTGACCAGCAAACCGGGAAATATCTCGGATCATTGTATTCGGAGTCGACGAAGGTCCTCGAAGAAAATCCAGATTGGAAGACGGAGGTTTCGGACGTCCAACGCCATCTCGAGGCAGGGGAGCCGGCATGGACGCAGCTTTGGCAGGAGACGCGGCGTTGGTCCGTCATCGAAATGGAGCGGATTTTCCAGGAGGTGGGCGTAAAGATCGATCGCCGGTATCTCGAAAGCGAAGTTGTTGAGGCGGGGCAAAAAATTGTCGATGAACTCCTCGCTGCCGGCGTTGCACGAGAGAGCCAAGGCGCGATTATCGTTGATCTTGAGGAGCAGAAGTTGGGTGTATTCTTGGTCCGGAAATCGGATGGCACATCACTGTACGCGACGAAAGACCTCGCGCTCGCCAAGTTGAAGATCAAAGAGTTCTCACATCTTGAACGTAGCCTGATCCTGGTCGACAATCGTCAGCAGCTTTATTTTAAGCAGCTCTTTGCCACGCTGAAGCTCATTGGGCTTTCGCAGTCATTTGAATTTGTTGGGTATGAGTTCGTGACTCTTAAGTCGGGAGCGATGTCGAGTCGTGATGGCAACATCGTGACGTTGCAAGATTTTTGTAACGAAGTTCTTGCATTTGCAACGACAGAAACAGAATCGCGACATACAGACTGGAGCGAAGGCCGCATCTCGCACACCGCATGGTGCCTTATGATCGGTGGGACAAAATTTGGGATGCTTCGCCAAGACAGTGATAAGCAATACATTTTCGATATCCAACAAGCAATGGCGTTTGATGGTGCAACGGGGCCATACGTCCAATATGCTGCCACGCGTCTTGCGTCTATTTTGCGCAAAGCGGGATGGAAGCCGACAGAAGATATGGGCGCAGATGGCCTCGCGTCGCTTAAAGAACCGAGTGAGAAGCGGCTTGTGTTGACGCTTGCGCAGTTCCCGTCGATTATTTCCCGCTCTGCGTCTGAGCTCCGTCCTGCATTCCTTGCACAATGGTGTCTAGACCTCGCAACGCGAGCCAACGAGTTTTATCACGATGTGAATGTGCTCGAGTCGCCTGCTGGAACCAAAGAAGCGCGGCTTCGTTTGGTCTCTGCGACGCGTATGGTTCTCGAGCGTGGTCTTGAGGTCCTTGGGATCCCAGTGCCAGAAGAGATGTAGAAAGGTATACTACCGTTAGATGACACTCGTCCCATTTGAGTTGGCGTTTCCGCTGTCTGCTGCGTTAGCGGTTTTTGGGATTGGACTCGTGGTGTGGTTATCCGGCAAGTGGTCGCGCGGAAACGTGCTGTTTGCGCATATCGCGTTTACGTTGGCGCTTTGGACGTCCGTTGATTGGTTCCGGACGCTTGAGCCTACGGCGCTTCCGCTCCAAGTCATCATTTGGCGGATGCTGTTTTATCTTTCGATCGCTCTTGCGCCTGCCATCGCTATCCATCTTTCGTGCGTCATTGCTCGCCGTCCGCTCTCGCGAGCTGGGATGCTGGCGTACGCCGTCGCTGTCCTCGAATTTGTGTTGATCGATACGGCGTTTTTGATGCGTTCGGTATTTGGGTACGTGGAGCAGGGGACGCGGCTCCTGAATGTCGGCGCGACGCTTGGTCTCGCATTTTCGATCGTCGCCGCATTTTGTATTGCGATGGCGCTGTATCCTACGGTCTGCGATACGGCTGCGAAGTATCACGATCGTCGTCGCGTCACGTACGGGATTCTTATCTTGCTCACATATCTCGCGGCGGACGTAACCCAGTTTGTCGTGACGCCGACGCCGTTCCCATACGTGCTCGTCATGACGGTGCTCTCCGCGGTGTTCTTCTTTGTGTCGTCTGCGGCGTTTATCCGCGCAAAGCTGCTAGATGTTAATTTTGCGGCGTTGGAATCATTATTCCTCGTCCTTGCGGCTGGATCGGTTGTGACCGTGCTGCGCGCATCGACGTTCACAGAAGGAATTGTCGCGCTTCTTGGTGCGATGCTGATCGGGTTGTTCGGCATCCGTGCCATCCGAGTTGTCCGTGATGAATCGCGTCGCCGTCACGAATTGGAACGGATCAATACGGAGTTGAAAGCGCTTGATACGGCGCGGCGTGACCTTGTCGCATCTGTTGCGCATCAACTCCGTGGGCCGCTTGGGGGAATCCGGTTTGCGGCCGACATGTTTGAACGCGGGGACTATGGTCCACTGACTCCGGAAGGGAAACAGGTTATGCGTCATATCCAGACAGGTGCAGACCGGTTGCTTGAACTCGCAGAGACATCGCTCAACGTCGCGCGCGTCGAAGCAGGAATCTTCCAGTCCATGCCAACGGATATTGACGTCGCTGCTGAACTCCGTGATTTGATGGGAGACCTTGATCTGAAGGCGCGGACAAAAGGCGTCACGATTGAATCCAAATTCCGTTCTGTGCCGGCGCGTCTGCGGCTCGACAAGGAGGCGCTCCGAAACGCTGTCTTTAATGTGTTGGATAACGCTGTTAAATATACGGACCGTGGGCGCATCGCGTTGGATGCCGCATGCGAGGATCGGCATCTCGTTATTTCGGTTTCTGATACCGGCGCGGGGCTGACGCAGACCGATCTTTCTCATCTCTTCCAAAAGTTTTCGCGTGGTGAAGAAGCAAAGAAGCGCTCGATTGATGGTTCTGGTCTCGGCCTCTATGTGAGCAAGCGTCTCATCGAAGAGATGGGTGGGACGATTTCGGCGGGGAGCGCAGGACTTGGCAAAGGCTCGACGTTCCGTATCCGGATTCCGATTGCAAGTTGACGCACGACCCTCGCGGCAGTACGCTCCGTGCGTTATTCCAACGCCTTTGTATGTTCAGCTCAAAACGACCAGAACCCCTTTCCGATATGCAAGACACCCGTCCCTCCATGGGGATGCCGATGAGTGGCACCCCAACAACCCTCATCGCCCAAGGCGTGAAGGTCGAAGGCGATTTTTCGAGTCAGGGCGACGTTTCGATCGAAGGTGAGGTCCATGGGACGGTCAAAATCATTGGTCGCCTTTCCGTTGGCACGCAGGCGATGTTGAAGGCGGATGTTACGGCGGAACAATCCACCGTCGCAGGATCCATAGAGGGGAATCTGACGGTCAGCGGACACCTCGAGCTCAAGTCGACCGCCAAGATCCTTGGAGACGTCATGTGTGAAACGGCGAGTGTTGATTCCGGTGCGCAACTTTCCGGCAAAGTGACGATCGGTGCAAAACCGGCACCAAAATCGAAGAACGGGAACGAACAAAAGTCGAGCTAACCGAAAGGTGAGCACGCCGCCTGAGCGGTATGAACCCGAATTACGCCTACGTCTACGACGATTTTTTGGCAGACAAGCGGTTCGAACGCGAAGTCGCGGCGTTAGAGACCAAACTCAGTACATTCGACATGTCCGGCCACATCGGCCGGATGTCTCTTTTTCGGAGCGCGAAAGACATGGTGCAGGGGATGGTGGCGAAAGGCGCATCAACTGTTGTGATTGTTGGGAATGATGGGACGCTCGATAAGACGATGTGGTTTTTGCCAGACCTGAACGTTACCGTTGGCTACATCCCGCTCGTCGGACCGTCAGCTGTCGGCGAGCTTCTTGGTATTCCGACTGGCATTGCCGCGTGCGACACGCTTGCCGCACGTCGTATCGAGACGCTTGATATGGGGAAGCTTGATGACCGCTATTTTTTAACAGAAGTTTCGTTGCCCGCAACCGTCGCGTCGCTTTCAATCGAAGGGAAGTACAAAGTGTCACCAACGGATGGCGGCTCACTCACGATCCGGAACCTTGGTGGGCATGTCGGCAACAAACTTGTTGCGGCGGATCCGAGAGACGGGTTGCTTGAAGCAGCCGTAACGCCTCGCCCAACCGAAAAGAAATCTGGTTTTTGGAAAAAAGAGACGAGCGCACCAGAAACACGGATGTTCCTCGCGCATGGCGAGATTTCTTCTAAGGTTCCGATCGAAGCCCATGCCGATAACCATGCTGTTAGCGGCTTCCAGTTCGCTGTGAGCGTTGTCCCCGGCAAGTTGCGGCTTATCACGGGACGTGGAAGAATTGGCAAATAATCAAAACGAATAACAGAGACATGGCTGCACCATCACTGACGGCACTTCTGAAAAAGTTGGACGCATTACGCGAGAAAGAGGATTACAAATCCATTGGTCAACTCATCTGTGGCCAGATTGTTGTCGCAAAAGATGGCAAGTCCATCGAAGCCCTCGAAGGCGCGGAAGCGGTCGAGGACATGTTTTTGGGCGAGGACGACGCAGGTCCTGAGGTCGGTGCAGCGCTCTTAAAGCGTGCATTTGCGGTTGGGGGAGCGGGTGGGGCGAGTTTGCTCCGGATGCTGAATGTGATTGCGTTGTATGACCATGCGGAGCCGTTGTGCGCGACCCCTCCAAAAACGTCGCATCGAAAAGCGCAGGTGTTGTCTGTTGTCGAGAAGTCGCTCGAGATGCTCCGTGCGGGTGCTGCCGACAAGAACGCGGCATTTCGTGCATCGAGTTTGTATCTGTTATTGACCTGTAAGAATACGGGAGCAGAAGATGCGATATGCGCGTTGCAGTGTCTTTTGAAAGAAAAAGATGCGACAGTTCGCCTCACTGCATTGCTTGCGCTTGGTGTCATTGGAAAGCGTTTGCCAGCGAAAGACAACACACGTCTCGAATGCGTAAAGGTAGTTGAGGAGGAGGCGAAAAAGAAATACCCAGCAACTGTCGCGGTCCTTGCTGCGGCCTGTGCCGCGAACGCGAGTTCAATGCTTGGTCTCGCATGGAGTTCGACGCTCGTGAAGAGTGTGAATGCATCATTCAAAAAGCCAGCACTCTTGCCAGCGGCGTGGGGATACCATAAAGGAGCGAACACGATGCAGGTTGTGATGCCTGCGCTTTCCGTCCAGTCAGGCGCGACGCTTGAGCCACTTATCGCTGGGATCGCGAAGATTGGCTCGGACTCAATTCCTCTCTTGTACGGGTTGGCGTTTGGTAATACGGATGCGCTGGTTGGGGATGGGGTCGGGATTGTGTTGGATGAACTGACTCCGGTTCAAAAACAGGTACTCACGGCGTTTGCATCTCCCTCGCTTGTAAGTAGCTATGCGTTGCGTGATCAGTTGAATGTGTTTTCATTCGAAGCTGTCAAAGGCGCGATCGAGGCCAAAGAACCGATGTGGAAACCGATCACCGTGCAGACAAAAAAGGGTTCACGCGATCTCGCGCCTGCGATCATTTGGCGCCTCGTGGCTCGTGGAGACATCGCGGTCGCGGATGCGATGAAGGCGTTGACGAAGGCACTGCCTGCAACGGATCTTGCAGGAATTGTGTTGTACGGCCCAGATGCTATTCGTCCGTTCAATTCATCTTCCTGGAACGCGGAAGGGAAAAAGCGGAACATGGATTTGACCGGAGAAGTCGTGGCATGGCTCGAAAAAAATGACGCCGGATGGCAGAAGCGAGTGCGAGCAGCCGTCACGTCGAACGAGAGAAAAATTGATTATGTGATCGGGTATGCGCTCTTACGGCTTGTGAAGCAGAAAAAGGAAACGCTCCAAGAAGAAGATAAAAAAATTATCCAGATGACAATGCTGACGGCGATGGATAAGCCGCACCTCTTGGTTGAGTACACAGGTGTCGTCCCCGCATTCATCCGTGACTACATGATTGAAGGTGCGGTGCCTTCGAGTTTGAACGACATTAAAAAATTCCTCGCCGCTCATCCCTACAAGGCCTAGAAGGCAAACAAAAAACCCCCGCAGAACGGGAGCTTTTTATTGGTGCTCAGGAGAGGACTCGAAGCAAGAATGGGCGCGTTGAGCCGACCGACGACGGCGATCTCCTCGTACGGGTGGAGCTCAACCGAGCGAAGAACCGCGCCCGGCCCCGCCCGCTGAGTGCGGGCGATCCATGCCGTGCGCCGATGTCTGTCCACCAAACTGGCCACCAGTTTCCTCCGATGGCGCGCTCGCGAGAGCGACGGAGGAACCAGTGACCGGACTAATTGCTTTCGGTGTGGTTGTGATCCTTGCCCTGCACCTGGCAGGTACATGACATGCGGCAGGTCTTGCCGTCGAAGAGCCACACCGTCTCGATGGTGGTTGTGGGGTCGAGTTCAGCCTGTCGCTTCGGACGCATGTGAAGCGTTCGTGCAGTTTCCGATGTCGTCTCGACCCTGAGCCATCCCCTCAAATTGTTCCGAAGATTTGGCTAAAAGCCGCATGACTCCGAACAGCCTCCCCGAATGCTTCCATCAGCGGCCGGAGCCACTCATCCCGCATGGTTGGGATCATTCGGTACCAGCAGCCGCCCTGGTTGAAGAGCGACATGGTTCGCGTCTTGACGGTGTTGGCCTTCAGTTTCGAGTCGAGGCCGCAGGACTCGCCGGCCGCCCCCAGCAGCGTGAGGAGTGCGTGCGAGATCGCGCCGAGGAGGAGGAGCCGGTCGCGGCGCGCCGGCACGCCGATGTGCGAGGCCGAAAGACCCATGCCAAAGTGGTTGTCCTTCATATCGCGGAAGGTCTCCTCGATCGTGAAGCGGCGCGCGTACAACTTCACGACCCCCGATGCTCCGAGGTCAGTGCGGCTCGTCGCGATGCACCAAGGCTCCTTCATGCCCTTCTGGTGCTTCACGACCACGGCGGGGATGGGCGTCTTGTCCTCCGTAATCTCGACACCGGGAAGCATCTTCGCGTGGCCCGACGCGGGCACCCAGCCGCCCGCTGCCATGGTGCGCCCCTGGTGGCTGACCTTGATGACCCCTCGGAATCGGATGGCGAATCCCCACCCGAGCGTCGTAAGCAGGGAGAAGAGCTTCTGATCGCCAAAGCCTCGGTCAGCGAGGACCGTGATGTCCACGCTCCCGGGCACGATCTCGTGCAATCGCTGAATCACGTCATACTCGTGGCTGTTGCGGTGCGTCTTCAACTCGGACTTCCGCACGGTCCTCCAGATGAGCGGCGTGGCGCGGCCGTGCGACGTTATGAGGTAGAGCGCAATCACAGCGTGGTCATCCTTGTCGAATTCTGTCCAGTCGAGTGCGACCACCATCTCCTGGCGCGCTGCGACCACAAAGGTTACCCACTGTTGAAACCATGCCCAAACGGTGACGTTGGAATTGCTGAGCAGCCGATCGATCTGCTTGATCGCGTGCTTGGGTGCAAGTCCCATGGCGTCCGCGAGCCCGCGTCCGATGACGTGGATACCGAGGGCTGCGGCGTGGATCACACCAACGACGCCGCTGGCAAACGACAGCACTCGCGTGGCGTGAACGTCATCTCCCAAAAGCTCACGTATGAAGTCGTGAACCCGCTCAGGCGAAAGGCGCGGCGCCGCCTTGCGTCGCGTTCGCATCTCTCCGGTGCCCATCACTCAGCTCCGCCGGAAGTCGAAGCGACCACGGATCGCCTCGTTGAAGTACCGCCCCTTGGACTCGGCCGCCATCAACGCCCCGTGCACGCGAGCGGGGACATTCAGGTACCTGTAGACGGCCCCGCTCCGGAACCGCAACTCCAGCACCGCCTCGTTGCACCAATAGCCCGCCGACGCGATGCTCGACGACTCGACAGGCACGTGGCGCCCAACTTCCGTAACACTCAGGTGGTCTGTGGTAGCTCTCATGCCGCTGCGTGGACCACACACAAGGGCCCGGTGTCCAGGCTCAGGTGCAGCGAGTGGGACTCTCATCACCGATGCGCGGCGACGCAAGGAATGGACCACCTCTGCAACTGACCACCGTTGCAAGAAACAAACCAGGGGATCACTCAGCCCGGGCACCGCTCGATCCTCGAGCAGATCGTCCACGATCACGTCGAATCGATCGGCGCGCAAGCCGACGACGAACCGGAGCCACTTCGTGAGGCGCGCGTCCTCCTCGACGAACGCGCCGATGGAGCTCTCGGTGATCTGCGCGTGCACCTTGTCCTCGAGCCGCTCGCGCGCTTCGTCGTGGTAGAGCGCGT
>JBDSJN010000015.1:0-61113 GCA_039917355.1 Patescibacteria group bacterium
GTATTATCTCTGGTGAGAACACTCAATTTTTTAGGGTGGTATTTCAACGGTGACTCCACCTGAGCTAGCGCCCAAGCTTCAAAGTCTCCCACCTATCCTACACAAAAAAACCAAGTGTTCTATATCAAGTTACAGTAAAGGTTCACGGGGTCTTTCCGTCTTGCCGCAGGAACACGGTATCTGCACCGCGACTCCAATTTCGCTGAGTCTCCAGTCGAGACAGTGGGGAAGTCGTTACGCCATTCGTGCAGGTCGGAACTTACCCGACAAGGAATTTCGCTACCTTAGGACCGTTATAGTTACGGCCGCCGTTTACCGGGGCTTAAATTCGAAGCTTCAGGGTTTAACCCCTTGACCTCTCCTCATGACCTTCCGGCACCGGGCAGGCGTCAGACCCTATACTTCCTCTTACGAGTTTGCAGAGTCCTGTGTTTTTGTTAAACAGTCGCTACCCCCTATTTTGTGCCCCCGTCCTCAGCTCCAGATCGTAAAGATCCTTCACCTACTAACGGGCTACTTTCTCCCGAAGTTACAGTAGTAATTTGCAGAGTTCCTTAACTGGAGTTCTCTCACGCGCCTGAGGATACTCTCCTCGCCCACCTGTGTCGGTTTCCGGTACGAGTAAATGATACACTCGCGTTCCTAGCTTTTCTTGTGTGCCGAGCAATTGTGACTTCTGGAGGCATTACCCTCCTCGTATTCCCGTCTCGGAGATAACTGTAAAGCGGATTTACCTACTCTACACCCCTACGCGGTTAGACCATCGTCCAATAGATGGCTCATAAAACCTTTCTCAGTCCCTAGTTCGCTCGTAACGCATTTAACTTAGTGCGGGAATATTAACCCGCTGTCCATCGTCTACGCTCTTTTCAGCCTCGACTTAGGTCTCGACTAACCCTGCCCGGACGAGCCGTGTGCAGGAACCCTTGGGCTTACGGCGAGGGGGATTCTCACCCCCTTTATCGCTACTCATGCCAGCAGCAGCTCTTGTCATACCTCCAACAGTGCTCTCGCTCTATCTTCATCGGCTTAGACAATGTTCCTCTACCACGCCACTAATCATCGATTAGTAGCATCCGCAGCTTCGGTTCTATACTTCAGCCCCGTTACGTTTTCGGCGCAATGTCCCTCGACCAGTGAGCTGTTACGCTTTCTTTAAAGGATTGCTGCTTCTAAGCAAACCTCCTGGTTGTATAAGCCGCTCGACCACCTTTGACACTGAGCATACATTTAGGGACCTTAGTCTGCGATCAAGGGCTGTTTCCCTTTTGTCACATGGAGCTTAGCCCCCACGGACTTACTGTTGGGAACACATTACGGTATTCGGAGTTTGGTTAGAAAGTGTAGGCTTGCGCCCCAATTTCCATTCAGTGCTCTACCCCCGTAATGCTATGAACCAACGCTAGACCAAAATCTATTTCAGGGAGAACCAGCTATCACCCAGCTCGATTGGAATTTCACCGCTAGCCACAACTCATCCCCGAGTGTTGCACGGCTCGTGGGTTCGGACCTCCATCCCGCTTTCGCGGGACTTCATCCTGGTCATGGCTAGATCGCCGGGTTTCGGGTCGATTCGGTGCTACAAACGCCCTATTAAGGCTCGCTTTCACTTTGGCTACAATCCCGCAGGATCTTAACCGCGCAACACCGGAATCACTCGTCGGCTCATTCTTCAATAGGAACGCTGTCACGGACTTGCGCCCGCTCCAACTCCTTGTAAGCGTATGGTTTCAGATACTATTTCATCGCCCTCCCGGGCTGCTTTTCAGCTTTCCATCACTGTACTTGTTCACTATCGGTCAGGAAGAGTATTTAGTCTTGCCACATCGTCGTGGCTGCTTCCGGCGGGGTTTCTCGAGCCCCGTCGTACTTTGGATCAAAAACACATGCGGAGTTTTCTATTTCGTCTACCGGGCTATCACCGTCTTTGGCCAGCCTTTCCAGAGCTGTTCAACTATAGAACTCTACACACATGCCACTCTCTTGAGGGAGTGACGTTAGTGTCCTCAACACCGCTCTTTACGACAGCTCAAGCTCGTCATCACCATCCGCGGTTAAACTTGCGTCCAACTCGGTTCGGTGACTAGTAAAAAGGGTTTAGACTCGTCCGCGTTCGCTCGCCGCTACTGACGGAATCGAGCAGACATCTTGTCCCGAAATGACTCTTGCGAATCATCCAGGACAAGAAGTCTGCTTTGTTGTTGTTTTCTTTTCCTCTAGGTACTGAGATGTTTCACTTCCCTAGGTGCCTCCCATACGACCTATGTATTCAGTCGTAGGTAATCTGACTTCATCAGATTGGGTTACCCCATTCGGAAATTCCCGGATCAAAGGTTGTTTGCCACCTCCCCGAGACTTATCGCAGGCTACTACGTCCTTCATCAGCTCTTCGCTACCAAGCCATCCACCATACGCCCTTACGTGCTTCGACCATCCGGGATCATGAAACGAATGAGAGTCTCATGTCTTATCAGACGGCAGTAAGGTGTACTTTTGCTTACAATTGGAATGAACCATACATCAGACAATGTATGGTTCGCCATGCGCCTGTTACAGCGCATGGTATGCCTTGTACGTATGACGTTCTATCGTCAATCGTTACAAATTTCGGATCTCACCATCAACGACGTTTCCTCCTCATGGAGTACTGTCGTATGTGTGAACCAGAGTTCTATTGTCGAAGGCCAGTCCGTCCCTGTCTGCCGGTTAGGCAGAGGAGGCGGACACTGACGGGCGTCGATCGACATCCTCGTCGATCGGCTCCTGTCAGTGTCCAACTCTGGGGTCAAAAGTATCGTGAGAACAAAATCCGCTTGGCGGCTGCCAAGCGGATTCCAAGTATCTGGAGTTCCGTTTGGCTTAGCCGAGAGGCGAGATCATGCTCGCAGCGAGGTTGGGGCTCATAGGGGATCTCCAGAGCTCCTCAGTGACCACGTTGGTCTAAACTGCTTGAGGAGATGGTTGTTCGAAGTGCCGCCATAGTAGTAGAACTCTAGACCCTTGTCAAGACCTGAAAATAGGCCTGATCCTGAGGATTTCGGAAAGGGCTTATTTATGAAAAAAGACCCTGCCCAGCACACGAGATCCAAGTTTCGGATTTCGTGCGCCAGACAGGGTCGAGACGCACATGGCCCAAGGCACGTCGTTCGCGAACGACGTGCCAAGTGTCACAGAGCCTTTTTTAAGGGTCGAGTGACCGAGTCCGCCAGCTGGCGGACCAAGTGCTACTTGCCATGAACCGTATGGTTCACGGCTTGCGGACGGCGAGGAACCGGCAGTGGTCGCCCCAGCCGTCGTCGACCCAGCTCAGGCGGAGGCCCCGGCCATCGCCATCGAGCCACAGACACGCGACGCTGCGGTCCCCGCCCACAAGCGCCTCGGAGCCGAGAGCGACGATTGGATACTTCCGTTGCTCGTCGGGGTACTTCTCGGCGAAACTGAGGAGCTCCTCGTAAAGTGCCGGACGCAGGCCCTTGCGGTCCATCTCGGCGAGCACCTCGTCGGTCGACGCGTCGCGGTCCAGGTGGACGTACTCGAACGCAACCTCGCGGTTCTCCTTGGAGACGCCCTTGCAGCGCTCGATCGGATCGAACCGCTTGCCCTTGTAGTCCGGGTTGACGTAGGCCGGAAACCGGCGCTGAAGCTCCTCGAACTCGGGCTGGACGTAGGTGACCAGAGCAGTGAACTTGGGATGATCAGCCAGCTTTGCGACATTCGAGGTGTCGACAGCCCGTTCTTCCTTGCGGACGCCGAGGAACCGAACAGATCCGTCCCACAGCGTCGGGTAGGGTTTCATATCGAGGCGTGTGCCAGATAGACATTCTCCATCGAAGTCGTTGCCGCGCAGACATCCAGTGGCCTGGTAAGCTACCTGATCATCAACCGCTTTCAGAATCGCGCTATCCACCGCCCACAGAAACGGGACGCGACGATCACAACCCGCACCCGACTCGGAACCGAGTGCAACAACATTGTAGTTCCACGCCTCCCCGCCATGCTTCTTAATCGAAGCCTAGAAGTTCTTCATAGAGAGCTGGTCGAAGTCCCTTGCGATCCATCTCGGCCAGTACTTCATCCGTCGACGCATCGTGGCCCATGTAGACGTACTCGAACGTGACCTCGCGACTCTCCTTCGAAATGGCCTTACAGCACTCGATCGGATCGAGGCGTCTGTCTCTGAAGTCGTCGTTGACGTAGCACAGGAACTGGCGCTTTAACTCCTCGAAGGAGGGCCGGGTGTAGACGATATGCGCCGTGAATGTCGGCTTGTCGTTCACTGGCTTAGGCTGCTCCTTTTGCCAATCGGCGAGAATCCGCTCCGCAACCGCCTCCATCGTCGCGCGACCCTCGGGTCTCACGAGCCGGTGGATCGCTTCGATCGGCACATCCCTCGCTTCACACACCTGCACGAACTCATCCGAGAGTCCGCGTGCGAGGCCGAGTCCTTGTTTCAGAGCAGCGTAATCTGTTCGCTTTCCCATGACTTCTCTCCGTTCTCCGGCGCACCTCTCATCCTCCGCAGCATGCGTCAGATCCCAGGCTTGCCTTAGAGATTCACAAATAAGCACTTAAAGATTATGAAAGTTCGAAGCCGTAATCTGAATGACGTATGGATACGGCAAATATTGCAATTTGTCAAGTATAATTGACGTTCTCACGAAGATGTCGCAAACTGCTGGAATGCATAAGACCCTCCTCCGCGTGATCGGACGTGCCCAAGAATCCTGGCACATCGAAGCCGTTGAAAGCTACCTGGATCGCCTCTCCCCGTTCCAAAAACTCGAACTCATCGAACTTCCTGAAGGCCATGGAGGCTCGGCCAAGCCAGATCTCGCCAAGACCCGGAAGCTCGAGGCGGAATCCCTCCTCAAAGGGATCCCGAGTGATGCCTTCGTTGTCGCCTTGGATGAGACCGGAACCCAATACGACTCCCAAACCTTCGCCAAGAAGTTCGGCTCGTGGACCGAGGGCGGTCGGACGGTTGTCTTTATAATCGGAGGGTCGTGGGGCCTCGACGCTTCTGTCCGTGACCGGGCGGACGTCACGCTCTCGCTCAGTGACCTGACCCTCCCCCACCTCATGGCGCGTGTCGTCCTCCTGGAACAGCTCTACCGTGCGGAGACGATTTTGAACGGGAAGACGTATCATAAGTAAAGCTCCCGCGTCGTTTGGATATCCTATTCCCTTCAGATCAGCTACCATCCGTCTCGATATGCCTGGATCCATCACTTTCTTTACGGGGCCTATGGCCTGCGGCAAGACGCTTGAGTTGGTACGCCACCTCCAGATTTACGCGGAGCAACATGTGCCGACGATCTGTTTGCGACCCGCACTTGATACGCGGTCATCGCGCGTTGAGTCGCGTTCGGGGTTGGCGTACGACGGATTGACCGTCCCGGAACGGGATATCGATGCGATCCGGAATGCGATCGTGAATTATGACGTCATTGGCATCGATGAGTTGCAATTCTTTTCGACAGACCTCGTCCCTCTCTTGGATGAACTGATGCGGAGCGGGAAGACGATCCTCGTCTCCGGACTTGATACCGATTTTCGTGGCGAAATGTTCCCAACAGCAACGGCGCTCATGGCAATTCCTGAAACATCGATCCAACGGTCGCGAGCGGTCTGTAGCGTGTGCCGCCAACATAACGCGACGCGGACACAGCGACTTCGCAATGGCGAACCGGTTCGCATGGATGACCCGGTCCTCGCGGTCGAGCAGCATGGTGTCGCCGTGACGTACGAACCTCGTTGCGTCCTGCACCACAAGCTTGGATAAAGAATTCTTTGTCATCCACGTCCTGCTCAGCTACGCTGTTGCATAGATATGGTTTGGAACCCCTTCAAGCGCCAGCTGCACGATACGATCCTAGATCCTGAAATGAAACAGGAAGCGCTCACCGAACCATCGGAGGAAACCATCGCCACGTTGCCTCCGCCACCAGACAAACAGACGGAGCAGCAGCGGAATGTCGTTGAAGGCCGCGAGGTCAAAGGGTTTGACCTGCTCGATGTCGCCTACACGCTCCAAAAGAAACTGAGCTCGATGGATAAAAACACCCGCAACGATGACGCGGTGCTTGCCGATCCAGATACGGGACTCCTTGGGGTATTTGATGGGCTGGGCGGTGTGGCGAACAGTTATCTTGCCAGCGCGATGGCAGTACATGAACTCCCACAGTTGTACGAGCTTGAGTTACGCCAACAGGCCTTCAAGGAAGACGACGCGGTGATGAACTCGCTTGCGATGAGGCTCCGTATCCGGACGGACATGGATATCGCGCAGCTTCCCCTGACAGAAGAAGAAACCATCACCCACACAGAAGCGGCGAGCGAAGAACGGATCACGCGTTTGACATCCGATGTCGTCTTGGCGCGAAAAGCATCCGCTCTGCTTGCCTCGATAGACCAACTTGGAGAAAACGCGGAGACGATCAATGTCCAGACGACGGCGTGTGTCGGCTTCATCCATACGACACCTGACAATAAACGATTTGCCGTCGTCGCGAACGTTGGCGACAGCGCCGCGTTCATCGTCCGGCCTGACGGGACGCTGCAAACGCTGACGCAAGAAGATTCCTACACAAATGAACTGTTGCGGACCGGTGCAATTACACGCGAGACGCTCCTCAAGATGAAACGGGAGCCGGATAAACTCTTTCCTGTCCGCCTTGTAGATAGGACTGATACGCAATATACAGCGCTGAAGTACTACGAGATGATGGCAGCGCTTACGCACTCGATTGGGAATGGCGACCCGCAGCCATCAATCGCGATCGCTGACATTGAACCGGGAGACACGCTCCTCTTTTGTACGGATGGGGTGATCGACAAATTCGAACAGAAGCCGACCGCCACAACGACGCCAGAAAATGTCGTTGAAACTTCTCTTGAGACGGCTGAACTCGCACGCGCCTATCTGGATGGAAAAACGATGCTAGAACAGGTGAATAACCTTCGCGGGGAAGCGGCGATGCGCTATTCATACAAATCCGAGGACGATATCGCGATCGTTGCGGCGCATGTCAAAGGAGATCTGTCGCTTGATCCAAAGACGTAATTCGCGTAGATTGCAACGGCAAGACAAGAACTAAGCGCAGGTGGCGGAATTGGCATACGCAACGGCCTTAGAAGCCGTCTCCCGCAAGGGATTGTGGGTTCGACCCCCACCCTGCGCATTTCCAAAATCTCTCGGCATTCACCGAGGGATTTTGTTTTCTCGCGACCTGTGGCACGATCCCTCTCATCTATGGTCGTCACCCCCATCAAGACCCGTCTCTTTGAACCTCGCGAAGATCTCGTGGATTTCATTATTGAGCATCTTCCTCGCCCGGCAGAAGGTGACGTTGTTGTTGTGACGTCGAAGATTGTTGCACTGGCGCAAGGTCGCATCATCGACCTGTTGAAGACGGATGCAAAAAATCGCGCCATCAAGCGTGAGAGTTCGAAGCAACTCCGAACGCCGTGGTGTTGGGTGACGTATAAAAATGGGGAATGGTGTGCGAATGCGGGCGTTGATGAATCGAATGCCAACGATGAACTTATTTTGATGCCGACAAAGATCCAGGAAACAGCAGAGGCATTACTCAAGACACTTAAGCGACGATACAAGCGTAAACAGCTGGGACTTCTCATCACTGATACGCGCATTTATCCGATGCGTGTTGGGACGATGGGAGTGGTCGTTGGGTTTGCGGGAATCGAGGGGATCAAAAGCTACATCGGATCACCAGATTTGTTTGGACGAAAATTAAAGATGACACAGGCAAACATCGTACATGCGCTCGCTGTGTCTGCGGTGCTCACGATGGGAGAAGGAAGAGAACGCCAACCGCTTGCACTCATCCATGATGCGCCTGTTATGTTCACGAACAAGCGAACGAGCGTGGCATCGCTTACGATTGATCCGAAAGATGACTTGTATCGTGAGGTGTATCTTGCAAGCGCGCCTTCGTCTCGACGACCTGCCACTCGTCGTCGCTCTCGATAAGCAACCAATCGACGGGTTCATCCCATGATTGACGGACAAGAGGTGTTTCAGAAACATCTTGCGCTCGCCCGACACCGATTCGGATCCACTCGTGTGGGACGGCGGACAAGAATCGGTCATACCATCCCCCGCCGCGGCCATGGCGCGTTCCAAAACGGTCGAATGCGCGGCCTGGAATGAGGATCACGACATTGGTCGCAGGAAGTGACGAGGAGGTCTCACGAGCGAGCGCGATCGGATCAACGGATAGCAATCCAGGAAGCAGGATGCGCGATATTGTTACGTCTGACAGGAACGGAATACCTGACGGGTTCGGCTCGTCGGGTCGAGGTGAATAGGAAATCACCGCCCTCGCTGCATAGAGGATCGTCTGGAGGGATACAGGCAGGGCTTCCATAGAACTCAATTCCAGAGTAGGTTACTCCCCAACCTGACGCAACACCCAATGAAACGAAAACACGGCACACTTATCACCGGTCTCCTCAAAAAAATCGCTGTGGAGATGGGCGTCACCATCCACCTCGAGCCGAAATGGGGATACGTTGGCCAGATCACGCTCCCCGACGGACGGAAGCGCTATTTTCGGAACACCATGCTGGACTTAAACAGTCTCGGCTCGGCAGAAATAGCAGCGGACAAAGATTACACCGATTATTTTTTGAAACGCCTTGGGTATCCCACAATCCCTGGCCGCGCGTTTTTTTCGACGCGATGGAATAAAACCCTTGAGACAGACAACGGACCGAAGAACGCGTATGCCTATGCAAAAGCCATCGGATTTCCTGTTATCGTAAAACCCAACAGCCTCACGCAAGGAGCAGGCGTCACGAAGGTCGAGTCGCGGGAAGAATTTTTTGCCGCGGTAAAACGAATTGAACGGGATGACCGTGTCTTCTTGGTCCAGCAGCTGATGCACGGGCATGATTACCGCATCGTCGTGCTTGATGATGAGGTCATCTCGGCGTACGAACGGTTGCCGCTTACGGTGACAGGTGATGGGCGATTAACGATCAAGCAACTCCTCTTAAAAAAACAACGCACCTTTGACCGTATCGGACGCGACACACAGATCAACCCGCAAGACCCGCGCATCACGCTCGAACTCAAACGGCAACAGCTGACGCGTGGGTCCATCGTCAAAAAAGGACAGGTCGTACAACTCTTAACGAACGCCAACCTCTCAACGGGAGGTGATGCCATTGATGCAACAAAGATCATCCATCCGGAATGGAAGACGCTTGCATGTACACTCGCACGTGAGATGAATCTGAGATATATCGGGATTGATGTGATGGTCCAAGGGACACTCGAGACTCCGCCAAATGACTATGTCGTCATTGAGATGAATGCCGCTCCTGGTCTTGATAACTACGTCACGATGGGCAAAGAACAAGAACAGATCGTTGAGCGACTCTATCGCAAGGTTGTTGAAGCGCTCCTCAAATAACCCGTCGCAACTCGCCCTCAAGCGTCAATAGCGCTATCATCCTTGGCATATGAAACGACTTTCTTCTCTCGTCATGGCCGCGTCCCTTGTGGCTGCCGCCCTCTCCCCGATCGCAACACATGCCGCTGCTCCGACAGGCTCACTCATCAAAGGCACGACGTCATCAAGCGTGTACTTCTTGGCCGACGGCAAGCGCTATTCGTTCCCGAATGAAGCGGTCTACAAGAGCTGGTACGCGGATTTCTCTGGCGTTGTAACCGTTCCGGACTCTGAACTCGCGAGCTACATGCTTGGTGGCAACGTCACATATCGTCCTGGTGTAAAGCTCATCAAAGTGACGACTGACCCGAAAGTCTATGCGGTCTCGCGTTACGGCGTCCTCCGTTGGGTGACGACAGAAGAAGCTGCTGCATCACTCTATGGTGCAAACTGGAACACGAAGGTGGATGACGTTGCAGACACGTTCTTTACGAACTACGTTGTCGGCGCGCCGATCACGATCGCGACAAGTTACAGCGTGATGAATGAACTGAGCGTCATCTCATTTGATCAGGACATCCGGCCAATCGGTTTTGTTCCACCAGCATCTCCAAAACCTCCAACGCAAAGCGGGACGGCAACTGTCTCCGTATCGATCAGCTCTTCGCAGGCAACACTCAACCAGATGCTTCTCGTATTTGCTCATGTGACAGGGAACACAAACGCAATCACGAAGCTTGAAATCTACAATGATGGGCAAACGGTTCCCGCTTCGACGTGCTTCAACTCACTCACGTGCAGTTTCATGTACACCGTGAACCAGGCGCCGCTCCAAACACGCTTCCGTGCCGTTGCGACGGATTCAACGGGCGCAAAAATCGAATCGCCGTTCGATCTCCAGGCGTCATTGAATGTCTCTGCTGTTTCGTCAGACATCCAGATTGATGTCACGCCTCTCATGCTCAACTCAGGATCACGTGCGAGCTTTACGAGCAACGCAAATGCGTTCGAGAACATCACCAGCCACAAAATCTACGCTGCGATCCCAGGTGAACCGAACCGCGTCCTCTGGAAAGACTGTGGCAACGCCGCGCTCTGCGCCGGCTCCTCGCCGTTCTACCGCACGACACAGCTCTACTCGCAGCTCGTGACGGGTGGCCAAACGTTCCAATCCTCGGCTGTGACCGTGACAGTATCGGGCGGCACCATACCGAAGCCATCACTTGCACTGACATCACACCCAGCAGCCAACCAAGCCGTCCTCCAACTCACTGCACCAAGCGGAGAGACCATTGGATGGTCAACGATCGTTCAAGGCACGATGCCGGATGACTACGCCATCGCGTTGTGTGAATTCTCAAGCTGCGAAGTGACGGTCGAGTACTCTGCCGCCGTGTCGTACACCGCGTTCACAGATGTTGGCGGGAAGCTCGAAGGATCAAATACGATCAACGTCTCGCCGTAAGAGACAACAAAAAACAGGCTTCGGCCTGTTTTTTGGTATAAAAAATCCGAGCAGTTGCTCGGAGAGATCAGGAAACTGTGCCGTCATTCAACCCAAAGCTCAACGGTTTTTGGACAACCTGTTGTCCTTTGCAATGCAGGCGATCAAAAAACCCCTGTGTCTCCTGCAGATGCGCGAGACCCGATTCCGGGATCGTCCAGTCGATGACAAGACGGCTGGTAATCGCGTTGTAAATCCCAAGCATCCTTGCAACATCAGATGCGCTCGGAACGAGCATCTCGATAAGACGATAGCTCGCGACGCCAAAGCTGTGCGCTACCCCCAATCCCCCCGTCTGGTGCTTCGCCATATGAAAGAACGCGAGCGACTGGCGCACTGCCCCTTGTGGAGCCTGCTTCGGATCCGTCTTCCGGTTTGCGATGACGGAAGTCAGGTGTTTTGCCAGCACGGAGGCCGGGAACATCTGGTAGATAATGACTTGTCGTAGAATGTCCGTCTGGCTCAATAGGACTCCTTTCTGGCATCAGTGAACCGCCCTCACCCTAAAATGAACCGCCTGTTTTGTCTAGGAGTAAAGAAAAAACCGCCGAGAAATGGCGGCTCTGAGAGTGAAGCTACTACACCGCGATATTGCGATCAGTCATAGCCCAGAATCCAAGTCGAACAAGATTCACAAAAAACAGATGGAGTTCTTTTATCGCATCCAGCTCCTGCGCCGCAAGGGGTCGGAACACGTACAACGATCGAAGTGTCGCATTGAATGCGCCCAGCTTCCCCATCGCATCCGAACGATCTTCGAGCCCCTCCTCGAGAAACCTGAGCAGACCAAGCACATCCATCCTCGGACCCACCAACTCCGTGCCAAGCAACGCGTTCAGTGCGTCTCTCATGGAACGAAGGAATGCCTTCGGAACACTCCACGGCCGCGTACTCTTTCTATGGATCACATCGGCAAGGTGCTCCTTCATGATTGCACACGTTTGATTCCATGCTATCGCGATGTCATAGCCTTGCCGTACAAGCTCGTAGTCGTATTGGTATTGATTGAACACCGTGCCTCCTTACTACCTCTGTAATAGAACGGACGCACCCTAAAATATTTTGACTACTTTGTCTAGGGGTAAAGAAAAACCGCCGAGCATCGGCGGTTGCTACATCGTCATCAACTGCTCTGCTTCCCTAATCAGTGCCTCTTCGAGAGCGGCGACGGATTCTTTGGAGTGGCGGTGGAGTTGTGCGGGGAGGTCGAGGATGAGCGAACCGAAGATGCGGTTCAAGAGCATCGTTTCGACGCACGCCGTGCTCGCGATCGCGTGCGGTACGAGCTCGCGTTCAATCGCCTCAAGCCACGTGTTTGTGATCTCTTGAACGTGTTCATGCGTCCGACACGCATCGTCGAGTGCGAGCCATTGGTTCCAGATCGGGAACACGAGGCTGTATCCCGGCTGACGCCACGACCAGAACTCGTTAGCAAAGACGACGTAGTCATCTTGCGGCGTCACACGGACGTCGGATCCGGCAAGATGCGCGTGTTGGAATGAGAGGAGTTGCTTCTTCATCCCGATCACGATCCGTTCGGACAAACGACCGAGGATCTTCGCATGACGTTCGAGTGTGTCTGGATTCCGCTCCTGCGCGAGCTTCATCCAACCTGCGAGTTGCGCAACGCTGAATGCTTCTGCGTCGACATTCTCAGCGGGCCAAAACGGACGAAGGCTCGCACTCCGAAGCTCTTTGTAGAATGGGATGAATTGTTGCACGGCAAACGCCGGATCTGCTTCCGGCAGAAAGAGCGCATGACCTTCGACGAGTTCATCGATGGACCAGGCGTAGCCTTTTGCATCATTGAACGCGGCGAACGCGTAGGTGTACGGCGGCCTCACGTTGAGACCGCTTGCTGCCGCGCGGAATTTCTCGCGGATCGACTCTTCGTCGATCTCGAGCTTCATGTTCTCGATCCGCAGGACTGCCAGCTTGCCTTGATACGTCACCTCGAGGTGAACGCGCCAGGTCTTGTCTGGGTCGTACAAGAAACGCCGTTGCACTTCTTGCTTTACGACGATTCCTGTCTCGGCACTGATCGCCTTGATGATCTCTGCGATCTTTCCCGCCGTCAGCCCTTTATGGGTCGGCGTCTTTTCAACGATCTGATTTCTCATAGGTCCTCCGCGCTCAGACTACGTATAAAAAAGACCCGCGTCAATGCGAGTCGAGGTCAGGGTTTGTCAGCCGATAACCGACGGAGCCGTTCCGACGTAAGGGCCTTGCACCACGTGCCGCTCTTTGGATCCACGAAGGCGCTCCAACCCTGACGGACCTCTCTCGCCGTGATGAGCGGAGAAACGTCTTCCATATTCCGAATCTGGATTTTGGAAAGTGGATCAATGCCACGACGGAGGCGCTTGTTGTAGTCTTCGAAGAGCGTCGCATGCTCCATGAGTGATCTCATGACATCACGAATCTTACGCATCTCAGACGATGGGAGGAGCGTTGCTCCTTGGTACTTCCCGTCGTCGTACTGCATCGCGAAGACATGTTCATCGTCGAACAACCAGAAGTCGCTTATGCTATCTGGTACCAGTTCATACCCAGTATATGGCACGAGCCAGATCAGCTCGCCCGCCTCGGCGCTGTAGGGGTATCCCCATTCGAGCTCATACCGGATGTACGGATTCAGATGTGCAGGAAGGATACGGATACGGCTCACATCCTTGTGCTCTGCCGTAAACTCACGCACCTGCGAACACCACGGTTCGTTCTTGCGTTCCGAGACCGCCTCACCGTTAAGGAAACATTGGTAGTCCTCGCGCTCCTCCTCCACGTCGTAGTAGCCAAGCATCTCGAGACGAAACGCATAGCGCTGAAAAGTCCGAAACGCTTCTTCCAACGTCTGCATGATTCCTCCACTCATAACCTAAACAATAAAAAGACCCGCGTCAATGCGCGGGGCTTTCTTATTCTTGGCTGTTACGCCCGTTCCACGTAATCTCCCGTGTCCGTGTTCACCACGATCATCTCGCCTTCTTTGAGGAAGATCGGGACGTGGACGATGAAACCCGCGTCAACCTTTGCTTCTTTTGTGACGTTGCCACCGGCGGTGTCGCCTTTGACGGCTGGCATTGTTTCGACGATCTTGAAGTTCATTTTGCGAGGGAGCTGGATCGCGATTGGCTGGCCTTCGTACATCGTGAGGGTGACTTCGAGGCTTTCGCTGAGGTATTGCCCCTGTGCGCCAACGTTGTCATCAGACATTGTGAACTGTTCGTAGGTGCCGGAGTCCATGAACGTGTAGCCTGTCGCATCGTGGAAGAGATACTGCATGTTGCGGTATTCAACGTCGACGACTTCGATCGTTTCGGACATCTTGAACGTTTGTTCGAGCGTGCGGCCGCTCTTGAGGTTTTTGATACGGGTGCGCACAAACGCCGCGCCCTTGCCTGGGTTGATGTGCTGGAACTCCGTCACGACCCACGGGTCACCGTTTTGGAGCACGACGATGCCTTTCTTGATCTCAGATGGGGATGACATAATGGGCGCATTTTGCCGAAAGATTGGATTTCCGTCAACTCTGCTTCTCTTCCTCTGGCTGGAACCGCTCCCTCGCTGAAAATGGCACAACGTCGTTTATTGATTTGGAATTCGTGAGGAGCATCACCAAACGGTCGACGCCAAAGGCGATGCCCGCCGCGTTCCCCATCGCTGGGAGGGCGGAGAGGAAGCGTTCGTCGAGTGGCCAGATTTGTTTTCCGAGTTTTGCGCGAAGAACACGTTCTTCGATGAAGCGTTCGCGTTGTTCGACAGGGTCAGACAATTCTGCGAAGCCGTTCGCAAGTTCGAGGCCGCCGATATAGAGCTCAACGCGATCAGCGTAGCGCGGATCATCTTTGGAACGACGTGCAAGCGCAGCCATTGATGCAGGATATTTATACAAAAACGTTGGCTGTTCAACACCAAGCTTCGGTTCAATGTGCGTCAAAAAGATTTTGAAAAAAATGTCATCCCACGAGTCATCGTCCGTGACCGTTTGGTTCAGCGAGACAGCGAGTTCCGCAAGCTTCGCACGGTCTTCGAGGAGTGGTGAAAGTTCGACGTCGAGATATTCACGGAACGCCTCTTCGACGGTCACACGACGCCATGAACGTGTGAGCGCTTCTGGTTCGACGCGGAATTCACGCGCAACGGACAAGATCATGTTCTCCGTATCATCCATAAGATCGTTCACGTCCGCATCACGGCGATACCATTCGACCATGAGGAATTCAGGATCATGTGTCCCATCCCACGGTTCGTTATTGCGATAGCACGGCCCAAGGTCGTAGATCCGTTCCATGCCTTCGGCGAGGAGACGCTTCATCGCGTATTCAGGGGAAGTGATGAGAACAGCTGGATGCTTTGCTCCAGATGCTTCAACAACCTCCGTTGTGAACGGCTCGAGATGCGGCTCCTGCCCTGGAATCGAAACCAGTCGCGGCGTGTGCATCTCAACAAAGCCTTGGTTAAAAAACCAAGCGCGCATCAAACGGATAATTTCGGCGCGGGCGCGGAGGACATGGAGATTCATAGTCGATATATACACGAGATCGCTCAACCTGTCACGGATACAAAACGACCCGCCGGAGCGGATCGTTTTTTTGGTCTTAGACCACGAACGGGAGGAGTGCCATGAAGCGGGCGCGCTTGATGGCATTCGAGAGCTTGCGCTGGTGCCACGTGCAAACGCCAGAGCGCTTGCGCGAGACGATCTTTCCAAAGGAGGAAAGGTAGCGCTTCAAGGTGTTCGTATCCTTGTAGTTGATTTCTTTGACGTTCGCCTGGCAGAACACGCACTGGCGATCGGTTTTCTTGAGTGGCATAGGAGTTTATATCTAATCGAGCTTCGCTCGATGGGATCAGTACAGCCGGAATGAGTAATGATTGTCTAAAACGGGATGTCTTCGATCTTGATCTCTTCTTCGCCCATCCCCTTATCGACGGTTGGCGTCGATGTTGGCGAGAGCGTTGGCTCGACGCGTGGGCCACTCATTGATGGGGCGCCATCTTTCTTATCGAGCATGATCATGTTTTCGGCGACAACCTCGGTGCGGTTCCGTTTGGAACCGTCTTGCGCTTCCCAATCGCGAGTCTGAAGCCGTCCTTCGATGTAGACCTTACGGCCTTTTCCGAGGTACTGGCCACAAATATCCGCGAGTTTTCCCCACGCCACGATGTTGTGATATTCGACGCGTTCCTGCTTTTGGCCGGACGCATCATTCCACTGGGACGACGTCGCCACTGAGAAATTGCAGACATTCTGCCCATTCGGTGTGGTTCGGAGTTCCGGGTCTCGGGTGAGGTTCCCGATAATCATGGCGCGGTTGAGGTTCATATGAACTCTATCTTAGGCTTCCTTCGCGTCGCCCTCAAGTGCGGCCTTGAGCTTCTTGTCAAGCTCCTCATCCGAGAGTTTTGGCGCGTCTTCTGCCTTCACTTCTTTGGTTTCACCTTCGATGGCTGTGACGCCCTTTGCGTCTTCTGCCTTCGGGGCAGCAGCAGCACCTTCAGCTGGCTTTTCTTCGTGGCGACGGCGTGGACGGTCGTCTTTCATGTCGATGTTCACTTCTGTGAACTGCACGATCTCAAACTTGTTGCCGCCTGCTTCATCAGCGCGGAGGATGAGGTGACGGAGCACCTCGGTTGAGATGCGGAGCAACTCTTCGATCTTTGCGACTGCGCTTGTCTCTGCCTGGAAGTGCGCGAGGATGTAGTGTCCATGGCGCTGCTTCTTAATCGGATAGGCGAAACGGAATTTACCGAGACGCGCTGTATCCGTAACCGTCGCGCCCGCTTTTTCGATGAGGGCTTTGACGTTACCTTCGACTTTGCCGACGTCTTCGTCAGTAAAGGTCGTCGGCACGATGTACATCAGTTCGTACTGCATGTGTGTGACGTCGCGCGGCATGCCCCTCTGGGTCTTCCAGAGAGATCCCCTTGATCCGGTTGAATCGAGGGTTGGCCAGCCGCACGGGGTTCTTGGTTTAGTGCCGAAATCCTATAGGAATACACAAAGAATGTCAATATCTCCTGGGATATAAAAAGCTCCGACGCGAGGGTCGGAGCTGGGTGTGAGTTGAGTGCGATGGGCGGCACTCAGGCGCCGTTTTTGCCTGAATTGGGGTCAGGCGGCGGAAGTCCGACGTATTCGTGCGTCGGATAGAACGTGTCTGGGGTAAAAACCCCGATGCGTACGAGCGTGTTCAGCGCTGTATGAAGCGACCTGGACTTCTTCATCGCATCGTCCTCGCACAGGGTTTCTACGAAGCGGGGCGATACCTCCATGGGGAGGTGCGCCGCCCACTTTGTAGGAATGGCGGAGAACTTGCGGAGACGATACAGAACCCGCTTGTCGATCCAGATGAAGGACGGGAGCTTCTCTGGGTCCAGCGCCTGCAGGAGCGCTTCTACCTTGAGATCGTTCATGATCTCGTCCGGGCTGGGAAACCCGCTTGGCCCATTCGTGCTGGTCACAATCTCCGGAGTGGAGCTGTGCGTGTCCGCTTCGACGATCGGGTAGTCCTTGGTATGGACACGCCCTTTGCCGTTGCGTGTGGGGTGAGGTAGGTCATCGCTCCCATCAGGGACGACGGTCTCTTCCGAGTCGAACAGCGGGAGCGAGGGCGGCGTGGATACGCGTCCCAGGATCGACCGTATGCTCGGCGGAGGTTCACTCTTCCTGTTGAGAGAGACGATCATGACGTCCGTCATCTCGACATTCGTCAGTGTCTTGAAGAGCGGCGTCACTTGCGCGAACTGCTCATCCAAGAGTTGTTGAAGCATGTGCGTGTCCCGCTTGGCGGCTTTCGCCTCTTCCACGTCGGTACACATGCTTTGGACGTGCGGCCAGAGCTCCGCGAATCGCGTCCGCTTCTCTTGCATGACCCGCAGCTGCTCGTGAGAGCGACGCAGATCCTGTTCGAGTTCGCGAATGCGATATTCCTTTCCGAGAAGCACACCCATGTAGTCAGGCTCATCGCATCCGTACCGCATTCGGTTCAGACGCTTCAGAGCCCGTGTCGCATGGTCTGCTCGCTCAGCTTCATGTTCGAGCGCGCAGATGAGCTCGACCTCCGATGCGGTGATTGGACCTGGTGGTCGTGGCAAGTAGCGCGCGAGCGCTTCTTCCGCGTGGAGCTCGATACGCCTGTCCACCTCGGCGAGGACCCGTTCCCGGATCCGGTTACCAAGACGCAGGCGCACTTCCATCTGGAAGCGTCGTTCCTTCTCGCGCTCCTCGATGAGGGGCGTTGCGTGTTGCAGCGCGAGGACGAGAAGCGTTTCCACTTCGTCAGCCCGTGTGCGCTGCTTGTTCACGTCCGCCTTGAGGCGGGCAATTTCCTGCTCCTGCTGGAACAGCGCGGATGGAGTGGTGGGCGAAGGGTGATGGTCAGGAATCGTGATACGACTCACCGAAGCGTCGTGTCCTTCAGCCGGCACCGAGATGCGTTCGGGAGGCAGAACGTCTCCGCAGAGCGATGCCAGCTTGCGCTGGCTTTCTTCGATCCGCCGAATCAGTCCCGCGTACTCCAGGGGTTTGTGAACCCCGGATATCGGCGTGGCGCCGCCAAGCCTTACCAGCTCGGCGATGTCCTGCTCGATTTGAGCGGCGAGCTCCGCCTCGTTGTGTGAGACGCTCGTTACCACAGGTGGTAGCGGAAGTCCCACGTTCAAGGCAGGTGCCTGCGCAGGCTCCTTCATGAGCAGGAAGTCGACGGCGCGGTCCAGCTTGTTCATGTGCTGTTTTGCCGTACTCGCCTCCGAAATCGCGCCCTTCTCGACGAGCTCCTGGATCCGACGCGCTATCTTCTGGCGCGTCTTCCCGACAACGTCGATGCAGGCGGAGAAAAGCTCGATGGCTGACTGTCCGACGGCTGGGAGCAACGGCTGAGATGGCCGATCCGCAACGTCTGTGGACGATGGGGTAGGCTTCCGGATCTCGGACTCGGTCGCGCGCTCACGCGCGTCCGGCGTCGCATTGATCTGGACATTCTCCGCACTGATGTTGAATTGCTGCACCGGCTGCTTCTTCAGTCGCTCGTTGTCTTCTTCGAGCTTTTTGCACTTCTTGACCAGCTTGTTGTACTCACTGGTCAACGAGTCGTGGCTCGCGCGGAGAACGACAGGATCTTCCTTCGGCGCAGCCACGAGGGCGACCGTCACCGGAGAGATCTTGGCGAGCGCATTCTCAGCAGCCTTCCGGCCACTCTGCTTGCCTCGCCGATATGAGTACCCGGAGGCACCCACGACGAGACCCAAGCCGATGAGTCCGATCTCCCACGGCGGACGAGATGACTTTCCGTCGCCCCGCTCGTCAGCCTTCTTCATGAGGGCGGCGTTGGCGAGCGATAGCTCTCCCCTGTCTTGTACAAGGGCAGCGTTATCTCGCTGAAGTGAATCGTTGTTCGCGTTGAGGCGGACAATTGTCGCGTCCTGCTCTGCGGCCTTCTGCGCGAGCGAGTCGTCCGTCGGCGTCGAGGTGACGCCGAGTGCGGTGAGCCTCTCTTGGAGGCAGTTCGCGTTGTTGTAGCAGTCGACAGCAACCTGGGTGCGCGCAATGCGCTCCTCGTAGGTCTCGACATGTGCGAGCGGGATCGTGATGCGCGCGCTTGCGCCCGCCACGAGCCCTGCCGTCTTGTCCTTCTCGTCGCATCCTTCCCAAACAGACTCGACCCCCCGGCCAAGCCAGTGAGGCTTGCCAGGTGCGGGATGGATGCAGTTCGGGATGATGTTTGCCGCGTTCGCGGCGTAGATGATTTGCCACGTCAAGTCCTCACCGGTCGTGCTCTTGTAGAGCGCCGAGTAGCGTTGGACGAGGGCGTACATTGACGCGCCTGGCGCGACCTCGACAACCGGACGTCCGTCCGGCGTCTTGCCGACGACCGGGAACATGTCCTGTTGGGGATCTGCGGAGGCGGTGTGAGAGACGATGGCTGCGACGAACGCGAGCACCAACGTCAGAAACGACATGAGAGACAACGGGAGTCGGTTTTTCATTCGACTCTCCTTCCTCATTCAGTTGTAAGGATCGGCATCATGGCCGTGCGTCTGGACCATCCAAAACCGCGTAACCATGCGGCCCTCCTTATTTCTGGAGGACTCGCCACATCATCATACATTGTGGTCTTGGTCAAGTGACGAAACCTGTCAATACAAGTAGAATCAAACGCATATGCGCCACTTTGCTATCTTCGGCAGCCATCCTCGGCTAAGCCTTGCGGAATTCAAGGCCGTAAAGCCTTCCCTTGCTGCCCCCATCCTCTCGGGAGCAGCGGGGTTATTTGATGATCCCGACTGGGATGGTGCCCTCCTCATGAACAAACTGGGTGGGACGGTGAAGCTGGGTGACATCCATGATGAATGCCCTGTTGCTGAGCTGAGCGCTGACCATATCGCGCAACTCTTTTTGAACACTCCGCGTGCAGACCGGATCGTGTTTGGTCTTACGATTTATGGAGGGACGCCTGCCGCAAAAAAGCGCTTTGCGAAACTTCCGCTCGAGATCAAACGTGTTTTGAAAGCAAACGACAAAAGCGTGCGTTGGGTGACATCAGAAAACGACGCGCCGCTCTCGCCTGCAGCTGTTGCAAAACTGAATCTCACGACAGAAGGCTATGACGGCGTTATCGCCATCCATGGTGAACAGGCGGCGATCGGTCTCACGACAAATGTGCAGGATGCGGAATTTTGGGGTGAACGCGATTTTGGTCGCCCGTCTCGCGATGATGAAAATGGAATGCTGCCACCAAAGCTTGCACGCATGATGGTGAACCTTGGACGCATCAACGATGGTGATGTGATCATCGATCCGTTTTGCGGATCAGGAACGGTGCTCATGGAAGCAGCGCTTGCGACACGCGCAAAGAAAATTATTGGAAGCGACATCGATAGCAAGCAGGTTGAGATGACACGACAAAATAACGAGTGGCTCATCCAGCGTCACATCTTGCGCCGTGAGGATGCAGAACGGTTCCAATTGTTTACGAGTGATGTACGCCGCATCGCCACGCATCTTCGCGACAAGATCGATGTTGTCGTGACAGAAGGCTACTTGGGACCAGCGCTCCGCGGTTCAGAATCAGAACGCGCGCTCGAAAAAACAGCAGAAGAAATCACGGATTTGTGGCGTGATTCATTCACGGCGCTCAAACCACTTTTGAATAAAAAAGCACGTCTCGTGTGTATTTGGCCAGCGATGAAAACATCACATGGGATGGCGCGCATTGACCTCACGAATGAGCTTGATGAACTTGGATACACGCTCGAGAATCCACTCGAAGAATGGGATGCAACGAACGGTCCATTGCTCTACGCACGCGAAGGACAACGCGTGATGCGACGCATCGTCGTGCTTAAATTGAAAAAATAATCTATACTGGAACAGACAGTTTGTTCTTTCTTTTTTTGACGTGTCGTTCAGGCGAATGCAGTACACGCTGCCTCGTGAGACGAGGGAGGGAGGTTCGATTGAGTCGAGAAATTTCCATCGGAGCGGAACGCGTCGTTCTTCCCCAAGAGCCTCTCCTCATCACGGAGAAGCGGCCACTGCAACATGTCTACGTCGTTGAGCAAGGACGCTTCCGGATCAAGATGAGTCACCCAAAATCGGGTGAACAGCCGATCACGTGTTGTGACGTTGGTGAGGGGTCCATCTTTGGGTGGGAAGTCCTCGACGTCATACAACGCCCTGCCCCATGTGCTCGCTTCACGGCGCTCATGGTACCAGGCCAACCGCGGTGCATCGTCACGCAATACCACCACACGGAGTATCGAGCCCTACTTGAGGCGACTCATCCAGGAGTCCCGATCACGGAATTCATCGCGACGCGCGAAACATGGCTTGCAAAAGTCATTGCACGTCGCGACGAACTCGTGAATAACGGGAGTAGTGGGACGCGACGAATCAGCATGCTGGCACCGCCACGTAGTCCTTCACAGCCTGGGATGAAAATCCCCTTGGCTGCCACCCTCCCTGAATACGATGAAGACGGCCTGCCCGACACCCAACCCGGCAAAAAGACGGGCTAACCGTCACTCCGAAACCCGCTTTTTGGCTCAGGCAGCGGGTTTTTTCTTTTTTCACGATTTTTTGGTAACGTTTGCCCACGTTTCTGGTATCCAGAAGTGTCTAGCCGGGTTGACAAATCCCATAAAAAAGGCTAGGTTGTACATTCGTCCTTTACATCCTTTTTTGTCAGTCAGGTCACGAAACCCAAACCCCCCATAGGAGGACAGATGTCCAACGAACCCGAGAAGGTCGATTCTCCCTCTGAGAACACCAACCTCGTCGCATTCTCAATTGTTGACCTCATGGCAAAGCGCTCCGAGAAGGGGCACGTCCTCCTCAACGAAGGCGACGTCATCGATCCGACGAATCGCGACGATGCAGCGATCGTGGTCCTCAAAGGCCGCATCGAAGTGCAACGCGATATCTGGACGGACGACGGCGTCCGACAGGTCACGCTCGGATACGGGACCAAGGGACACCCCTTGCACGAGCTCATGCTCTTCAACCCTTCCGCGCCGCACGAGCACGAGGCCGACAATCGCTACATCGTGCGCGAACCGACGACGATCCTGATCATCGACCGCGAGCAGCTCAAGAAGATGCGGCAGACCATGGACGAAGCGCAGTTCACGAACTTGCTCGGTTCGTTCATCGGAGCGCAGGCAAAGACAAAGTCGGAACTCCGGACGCGACTCACTGAGACGCTCCGCGAGAACCACAACTTGCGCATCGCGCTCGAACGACGCGCACCAACGTCCGTCCAGCAGAACCTCCAAAAAGAACTGGATGACGAGGTCAGTGCTCATGAGCTCACGCGACGAAAGCTCAAGCTCGTCAGCGACAAGCTCTCACGACTGGAAGCGGCGCACACACAGCTCCGCGAGGCACACGCCCCGCTGGTGCAGTTCCTGCTCGAAATCGACCAGAAGCATCGTGACTCATTCGCGAAATTCTCGAACGCGTTCCACGCGTGGGCTGGGGCCAAAATCCCCGGATACACGAAGGAGAACGCGGACGCGCTCATCAAGCGCCTCATCGAGGAAGGAGAGCTTGCCTTCCCTGCATCGCTCAACGCGGCGCTCAAGGAAGAAGTTGACTCGCAGGTCATGGCGGCCGCGGAAGAGCCGGCTCCACTCACGTCGCGTTCTCGCGATTCGATGATGGAGAGGACGGCACCGCAGGACCTCGGCGCACACGCAAAGAAGCACGCGAGCCGTTCATCACGGCCGCCGCTGCCTCGCGAAGAACCACCTTCGACTGTCCAACAAGGACAGCCCCGGAGACCTTCACTCTCTGCGCTCAGCGCGCTCTCGATGGGGGCGCCGCCTACAAAGCGCGCGTCGTCACTCCCTCCACGGGCCGCACCGGAACCCCTCCCGCATTCGGCAATGCCGCCCACCCAGGCGGAGCAACCGGAAGCGAAACGAGGCGGACCTCTGCTGCGGAAGATCCCCGCGGTCCCGCCGCGACCGGAACCGCGAACAGCTGGCCCCGCATCGGCGGTGCCATCCACTTCGCCGCAGCAACCCGCTGCGATCCGGAAGCTCACACCGCTTGGCATGGACCACGTTAACCCCGTGATCGATCCACCGCCTCGCACGCGCCCAGGGCAAGGCAACCGCGACCTGTCCATCAAGGTCCCGATCGCAGACCTGCCTCCCAATACAATCGTCGGTGTGGAACCGATCAGTCCTCCTCCAGGATTCGTTTACCGGATCCCGGAACCGTTCCTGCGGGCGGTGACGCCCCCAGCCACGAAGCAACAACGTCTTGGAGCGTACTCGGAGATCCGCAAGGATCAGGAGGACGATCAGACGGACGACGCCAACGATGTCGGCCGAGAGACGTTCACGATGATCCCGCTGGCCTACCAGCAGGCTGACGAGAAGGATGCCGACAGCGTTCGTGAAGTCACGAAGGTTGGCCTGGGATTCAAGAAACCACAATAACAAAAGGCCTCGACAATCTGTCGAAGCCTCCGCCTCGTACCACTCGGTACGGGGCTTTTTTATTTGTCCGACATTTCGATCTCAACCTCCACGTGTGGGAATTCTTTCTGCAACATCTCGTTGATCCCCTCCATATAATCATCCGAGCACCCACAGCCGCCGCAGAATCCCATCATCTTCAATTTGATTTTTGCCTCATCCGCACTCACGACAGAAATATCTTTTCCCTGCATCGAGAGCACAGGTCTCAATCCACCAATAATTTCTTCAACGCGTTCTTGGATCATACTTATTCAACACCAAAATACTTTTCTTTGTAAAACCGGATGAGCTGTTCGACTTCCGGGATGCAGTTTGGGTCGCCCGTGCCGACTTTCGTTTTGGCCTGCACTTTTTCGAGCGTGTCCGCACCATCCAACACGGCTTCTTCGATGTCGTGGTCTGTGATCTTGAGGACTTTGTCGATGATACGGCCCTGTTCAACTTCGATCTTCTCGATCTGGCCACTCTTGCGGTACCAATCGTTGATCGAGGCACGGAGCGCCTTGTCGCCGAGGACTGAGCAGTGAACCTTGCGAGCTGGGAGACCACCGAGACGTTCCATGATGTCTTGTGGCTTCAACTTCTTTGCATCATCAATTGTCATACCACCGTTTTCGATTACCATCGTCGACATCATCGAGGTCGATGCGATCGCGGATCCGCAACCGAATGTTTTCCATTTGAGGTCTGTGATGCGTTCCGTTGCTGGATCAACTTTAATCCAGATCTTCATGGCGTCACCACACGCTGGCGAACCGACCATACCCATGGCAGCGTCAGCGTAATCCGCTTCATCCATCATGAAATTACGCGGGTGAAAAAAGTGGTCTTTGACCGCATCCGTGTAGAACCAACCCTTGTCTTTCCCGTGTGATACGACGTCGCCTTTGCGCGCTTCGTCCGTGGCTTTTGCAATGATATCAGACATATTGTTTAGGTTTCCTCACGAATAAAATGTTTCATATCGAGGTTGACTGGACTCATGAAGCGGAGCCTCTCAACGACACCTGGCATCACTTTGATCACATGTTCAATATCTTCCATCGTGGTGCGCTTCCCAAGCGTGAAGCGAAGTGAACCGTGTGCAGCTTCGTACGACAGGCCGGTCGCGAGAATAACGTGAGACGGATCGAGTGAGGTCGATGCGCATGCAGAACCCGTCGAGCAATACACGCCTTCTGCATCGAGATAGAGCACAGCCGCTTCACCTTCGATATCGATGAACGAAATATTCACGTTGTTCGGCAATCGCTTCGTGGCGTGGCCATTCAACCGTGTCTTTGGGATTGCGAGGAGGCCTTCAACGAGACGATCACGCAATGAAATGAGACGCGCGTTCTCAACTTCCTTTTCTTCTTGTGCGAGACGAAGTGCGGTTGCAAGACCGATGATGCCTGGGACGTTTTCTGTTCCGGAACGGAGGTTCCGCTCTTGCCCACCACCGCGAATAATCGGTTCGAGTGGAGTACCACGACGGAGGTACAAGATACCGATACCCTTTGGTCCGTAAATCTTAGAACCGTTGAGCGTGAGTGCGTCGACGTGAAGTTTTTCAACGTCGAGCTCCGCAGCACCGGCGGCCTGACATGCATCCGTGTGGAAATATGGAAGCACGGTCTTCTGTTCTTTACGCCATTTGAGAATTTCTTTTCCGATTTCTGCAATTGGTTCAATCGTCCCGATTTCGTTATTCGCCATCATGATAGAAACAAGAACGGTGTCTGGACGAAGCGCTTTCACGAACGCGTCAGGATCAACAAGACCATCTTTGTCGACAGACAACACCGTAAGTTCGATCTCCCCTTTCTTTTGGAGATAAAGAAGTGGCTCGAGGACAGCATGATGTTCGATCGAACTCGTGATGACATGTTTGCCCTTTGCAGCGAGTGCACGCGTGATGCCCACGACGGCCATGTTGTCTGATTCCGTCCCACCAGCCGTAAACAAAATGTCGTCTGGACGTGAGTTCAAAACCTTCGCAATCGTTTCGCGAGCTTCGGTCATCGCCTCTTTGGCGCGGAGGCCCATCGTATGAAAGGAGGATGGATTGGCAAAAACACCCGAGAAATAGGGTGTCATCGCTTCCAACACGCGAGGATCAACGTACGTCGTTGCCGCGTGATCAAGATAAATGTCTTTCATGGTGTATTTCCTAGTTGGCTACTGGGAATATATGCAAAAATACCGAATCTGTCAATCGCCCATATAAAGAAAAAGACCCCGCCCAACGCACAAATCCAAGTTGAGGATTGTATGTTGGATGAGGTCGAGATTCACGACCTGCCATGAACCGCGTGGTTCAAGGGCTTGCGGACGAACAGGAACCGGTGGCTGGAGTGCCACTCGCTGTCGAACCAGCTGAAATCGAGGCAGCGCTTGCCGGAGTCGCTGTACAGCCTCGCGACAAAGCGGAAGCCACCGAATATCGCGAACGAGCCAAGACCTACCAACGAGAACTCGTTCTGGAAGTGACGCGTCTCGGCGTTGATGCCAAAGGCGTGGGTCTCCTTCTTGTCAGCTGGTACAAGGCCGTTCTTGAGGCCCCAAGCAATGATGTTCTCGCTATGGAGGCCGCCAATCTGTGCGATCTCCTCCCCTGTGAAGCACTTCATGACCATCACGACCTCGTTGGCCGTTACGTCATTGGCGCCCTCGCGGGAGGAGTGCTTCTTCCACTCAAACTGCTCGTCGAAGAGGTCGGAGACGCCGCCTTTGGAATATATCTCCTCAAGCGCTGACAGTGGCGGCAACGGGCCGCGGTCGACGCGGATGCGGTATTCGCTTTCCATTCCTTCTCCTTCTTTCAAAGTCCCTTGTCTTATAGCCTTTTTTCAATGGGATTGTCAATCCTCCTTGTCATTCCTCCCTCGTGTTACACTATTCCTATATGAAGCTCCGCGCATTCGCCGTCGTTTTCTCGAGTTTGGCGTTGGTTGGCGCAGGTTGCTCGCCGATCGTCTCTCCGCAAATTGCCGCGCCAATCAGTGAGGCGTTTACGGATCGACCGATTGCGCAGACAAATGGATTTGGATCGTTACCAAAAATCCCGACGGCACAACTCAAGCCAGGATCAAAAGGAAGCGTGCGGTTGCTCGCGGAGGTGCCAACCGTTCCAGCAAAAGTGACGGTGCTTCGTGTGAATGACGGGCGTCCGGATGAGAACCTGCTTCGCAATGCATCAGACGCACTGGATATTCCAAGCGGGTTACTCGGTGATGCGCCGGTTGGAAAAAATGTGATCGTCACGTGGAATGACGCGATGGGTTTTTCGTGGAACGCGGCGGCGGACGGTCGGCGTGTGGATTTTTCTGATGACGCGCATCCGGTAAAGACGTTGACGGTGTCATCACTTCCCACGACAGGCGCGGCGACGCAACTCGCAATCACATTTCTGCAGGACCATGGCGTGAGTCTCAAACGATTTGGTACACCATACGTTGATCCGGATTGGTCATCGTGGTGGGATGCACAAAAAAAGGAAGGCCGCTGCATGGATACGCGGACGCTCGGTGTGATTCGGACATTCTCAGCGACGACAACTGGCAACATCGTCTTCCCCTCACTTCCGTCATCCGGTTGTGTGAGCGCCGAGTTCCCATCACGGATGGTCGTCACGTTCAACGCGACACAAGACGGTCAAGGAATCTTTGGTGATGGCGGGATGCCGCGTGTCGGCGCTCAACTCATCATCGACGCAGGGACACAGCGCGTTGTTTCTGGATTCTTTACCTTTGGTGCAGACCCGTATCGTTCAGATTACGCAGGCCTCAGCCAGGACGAAGCAGAAGCGCGGTTGGTCCGCGGCGGACAAGGCGGCACGCCGAACGGAGACGTGACGATCACGACGATTCGCTTTGAATGGTATGGGATCGAGAGCAGGACGACCCCTCCGGTCCGGTTCCTCCTCCCCGCCCTAGTCGGCGACGGTACGATCGAATACGCTGATAAGACAACCGCCCCGTATCGCATTGTGGTTCCACTCCTGAAGCAATGAAGTTCCCATCAATCATCGCCATTTCCATCGCCGTAAGCCTCTCCCTGCTTGCGGCGTTGTCTTTTTGGTCTGCGCCAAGCGGGACGCGTTGGCTTGGTGGTGGCATCCATAACTCAAGCGATGTTGCGGTCTATCTTTCATATCTCAAACAAGGTGCGGATGGACACGTCCTCGTCCACGACTTGTACGCGATTGAACCAAACGCCGCGCGGTTTGATGCAGTGTGGTCGATACTTGGCCTCGTGGCACGAGCTGACGTTGACCCTGTCATCGTGCACGAAGCGGCTCGCGCGTTGTTTGCAATGTTTCTCATCGGCGCATTGTGGCTGGCGGCAAAACAACAAACGATATCGCTTCGTGACAGCAAACTTGCGCTCCTCCTCACGCTTGGAGGTGTTGCGACCGGATGGCTGTACTCGATCTGGCTTGGAGCAAAAGGACTTTGGACACCAACGACGTACGCCGCACCAGATATCGTTACGGAATTTGCGATCGGGCCGATCCTCATGGGTGGCGCGCATGCGATTCTCTCACTCGCATTGCTCGTGACGACGCTTCGACTCACATGGAACGGGATCCAGGAACGGAATTGGCGCTTCCTGTTGCTCGGGACAGCCGCAGGCGTCGTGCTTCTTTCGTTCCATCCGTATTTCGTCCCCCTCCTCGCGCTAGTTGAACTTGCTGCCCTGATGGGTCGGAGGGCGGGGGCACCCCGCCCCTACGCGGAATGGATTAGGGAGCGGATTTGGCTTGTGGTTGTTTCCGGCGCCTGCTACGTCCCGCCGATCGCCTATTACCTCTGGCTTATCCGTGATCCAGTCTTTGGCGAACACCATTTGCAAGACAATATCCTTCCACTCGCACCGTGGTACGTGTGGATCCTGACGCTGCTGCCGTTTATCGTTGCCGCGATTTGGATGTGGCGTACAAAACATCTCCCAAAGAAACATGATTGGACGCACGCGTGGATTTTCGCGGCCGTCGTACTCCTCATCTTCCTTCCAGTGCCATGGAAGCGAAAATTGACGGAGGGCCTTGCCGTGCCGCTCGTCCTCATCACATTGCCTGCGTGGCTCGCTGTGCGTGATTGGATCACAACGCAACAACCCGTATGGATGCGACGATTGCTTGCAACGCTCCTCCTTATCGCCGCGTGGTTTGGACCGATCCATCTCGTTGTCTCACACGTTGTTTGGATTTCAACGCCAAAAGAACAAGCCTATTTTTACCAACCATTGGGGCTGTTCGAAGCTGCTCGATTCCTCCATAACGATGCGACACCAATGGACGTCCTATTGTCTGATGACCGATGGGTCAATACTTGGATCCCGGCACTCACCGGTCACACAGTCTGGATCGGCCATGACCACGAAACACCTCATTTTGCTGAGAAACGTGACTTGTATCACGCATTCCTCGATGAGACAGATCCGATAGAAAAGCAGAAGCTCCTCGCCCAAATCCCCGTGACGTACCTCATCCTCACGACAGATACGGGACGAACAACGATCTCGCCAATCCTCGGCCCTGAATGGACGCGGGTATTCGCAGGAGGTAACGTAGACGTCTGGAAACGAAACTAAACTGCTATGCACCTCCCTACCGACCTCCAACCCCACGTCGCGCACCCAACATTGTTTGTTGTCGCCGACCATATTGTCGCCAAAATCTACCTTGCTGGCGGTGACGCCATCGAAGATATCGACGCCCTCGCTGAGCCACGCGACACGAACGAGCACGACGACTCAACCTCGTCTTCTGATGGCATCCGCACCGCTGATCCACACGCAGACCAAGACGACACACCTCGCCTCAAAAAGCTTCTCACGCATCTCGTCGAACACGTCGAGGCACACATCAAAAAATATGACGTTGCGAACCTCCACCTCGTGATGCCTGCAGACATGCTCCATCTGTTTAAAGACATGTGCAGCAAACAAACGAGCGAGATCGTCCGCAGCGAAACACATGGGATCTTCGTCAAAGACGACATTATGAAAGTCATGAAAAAAATCTTCGCCTAAAAAACACCCGCCTCTCTGGCGGGTGTTTTTTATTCCTCGTGGTGTGGCCTGATTTGGTCCGCCATTTCTTTTAAGACTTCATCCGTAAGACGGAGGCGGCGCGGCGTTCCTTCTGCCACGGAGAACAATCCACGTATTGGGTGCTGGCTCGGTAAGACATGTGCGTGCAAGTGAGGTTGGGATCGATGTTTCCAGCCGTGTATCAAAGAAATTGGCGGTTCCTCGCTATACTTCGTCACCGCTTTCATACACCGATCAAGCGCCTTGAGGAAAGCTGATGATTCAGCTGATGTCAGGTCAGACAAGTTTTCGGCATGACGGATCGGCATGATGAGCACATGACCATGTTTGATTGGCTCAAAGTTCAAGACGACGACAACATGGTCATCCTGGTAGATCAAACGGGACGGCTCGTTTTTGATCGCATGACAGAGGTCGCACATGCCCAACATCTTGGATGAAGTGAAGGAATCTTTCAAGTCAGCGGACGCTCCACACGCCCGTAATGTAACTCGTCGTATATTTCGGATCTCCCCCGTATCGTGTTGAGATCGAATGGTCGATTTGCTCGAATGTTAGCTCGAGTTTCATTGTTTTCAAGAGCGAGAAGAGCGCGACAAATGCTGGACCGTTGTCGGTATAGTCATCTGTCGCGCGTGACATTGCGGTGAGATCACGCGATGTGAGCCATTGCCCTGTCGTGATGTCGTTTTTCAATGCTTCTGCTTCTGTGAGGTAGTGGCTCATGTCAGAAGAGACGATGATGAACGTGTGGTCGTCGATAAAAGGCGCCAGCGCTTTTCCAAATTCCGCAATATCATTGCGACTGACGTCAGAACGGATTGCGATTGGGATGAGTTGGATGTCTCCTGGATATTCGCGAGCAAGAAACGGAAGGAGTGCACCGATCCCATGCTCTCCCTCCATCATTTGGCGGGATGCGGGCGTTGCTCCTGATCGCTCGAGCGTGGTGATCGCATCTTCATCGACCTTGATTGAATGTCCGTGCGTCGTGTAGTCGAACGCTCCGACAGTAACCGGACTTGATCCACGTTTGAAGTGATCTGGTGAGAGCATAATGAAACGTGTCACGTCCGGTCGCGCCGCGTGGAGCTCGCGGAAGAAACGCGTAAGGAGGTCTGGCGCAAGCGCGTGATGGTTTACGACACCTGCAATGGGACGGCCTTTCAAAGAAACTGTTGCGATATTTTGGGACGAACGGTATTGCGTTGGATCAACGAAAACATCCGCGTTGATGGGGATTTTGAGGGGAACGGGAACCTCCCCTTGCCCCTCCTTCGTAAGGAGGGGGATCTGATGGGGAAGTGGTTGGACGGGAGCACAGCCCGCTCCCAAAACGGCGACCAAGATGGTCGCCGTTTTGAGGCTTGTGATCCAGCGCTTCTTTATCATTTGATCGTGATCGTCGTATCCGTCGAGAGCGCGGCGACACTTGGGGCGTCCATCGACTGGAGGGACGCTGCTTCTGCAGTGTAGGTGCCCCGGCTCACGACACGGGCCGTGTAGCGGACATCTTTCTCGACGGAGTCTTTGCAACGGATAAAGCTTACTTCACTGTCTGTCACATCATACGGATAGTTCGTCCAGCTGCTGTACGACGCGACAGGGACAAATGGTACGAGGCCTGATGGCAAACGGTCGCGGATGACGTAGCAGCCGTCTTGTGACTTTTGGTTCCAGGTTGGGCTGAGTGTAATCGTGACGGTTTTCCCTTCAGTGAGTTGATCGAGTGATTCGCCGTCAACTGCGTATGATCGCATGAGTGTCACGTCCGGCGAAACCGCCATGCGGCCCCCAACGCGGCGCGTGAAGCTTGCGGCAACCGGACCATCAACAGAGATAACACGGAACGATGCAGCTTCTGCCTTCGTGAGTGTCAGCGGCTCGCCCCATCCGTCAACCAACTTTACCGATGATTCTTTTCCATTGATGGCGTAGGTGACCGTCGCATCTCCCGGCACAAGTTTCGGGACAGCTTCGGCGAGATACGCCGCGCGATCAAGGTCCGTGATCGTATCGCTTTCCCAGTTTGCGGAGAGATATGCTTCGAGACCCGTCGCTTCTGGCAGTTCCATCTTTGCGGCAAGCGGCGCGGCTTCGGCGGTAGCTTCGAGGATCGAGCGCTGGTCCTCCGCGACCGCAAGATGCGTCAAACCGTCTGTTGTGACTGCATCTTTGAGGATGGCTTGAAGCATGGCGCGTGCGCGTTCGCGGTCGCCGGCAGCGTCCAATGCACGAATGAGTGCGAGGCGTTCGCGCCAGTTCAGGTCCGTCGAATTCGCGAGTGTTTGCACGCGGGTCAACACGGGTTCACCCAACGCGGCGAGACCGAGAAGCGCTTGCACGCCTTCTTCGCGGCTTACTTTTGCATTATCAGTAATTTTCCAGAAATAATTTGCGAGAGCGGAACGGTCGATGTCTTGTGGGTCAAGTGCCGCCATTTTTGCGGACAATGCGACGTCTGATGATCCGTATGGGAGCATCCCAATCCCACTGTCTGCCTGCTGGTACGAGAGGAGCGGCTGCGCAGCTGGAGCATCCGACTTGCCGTACGCATCCTTCAAGAGACGGTTCGCAATATTTGAAGCAGCTTTTGCTTCCAGCCGGGCAGAGAGCGGATACGCGAGAGATTCGACGCGATTCAGGTAGCGGGAACGGCCGAGTGGAAGCAACGATACGATAACTTCTGGCGATTCGCCTGGATCCGGAAGTGCGACCCCTGGCGCAAGCTCTGTCACGGAAGATTCATCATGCGTAAATCGCGAGGTCAGGACGGTGAGATGACGCTCGATCGCGTCAGAGCCGTGGCCGGATGTCACCTTGATTACCATCGTGTGGTTTCCAGGCGTGAGGTGCTGGATTCCGACGGTCACTGGTGCGCCTGCCGTTCCTTTTACCATTTCGTTTGTAAGCCCAAGCGTCGGTGCGTTGACCGTGAAGGTTAATTCTTCGCCGGATGTAAGACCGCTCCCAAATGCGCGGAGCTTGAGCACTGGCGCATCCGTCGCGAGGAACGTCTGTGGGATAACGGCGTCAACAAAGACAGGCTTTGTGACGACCGCCTTGCTCCGAGCTGCGCCTGCGCGGCGGTCACCAGTGAGTGCAACGCTCGTCAGGCGCCAGCTCGTGATGTTGTCCGGTGCCGTAAACGACATGGTTGCGTGTCCGCTTGCATCCGTCGTAAGTGTTTCGACGGCGGCAGTATCTTTAAAGTTGCGTCGGATTGTTTCGCCGCCTCCCCCGCCCATTTCTGCACCACCAGACCCAGCCTTTTCGTTGAGTGCGGCGTGGGAAGATCGCGTGAGCAAGATGCCATCATTTACACCGAGATACAGAGACTGGAGTGGCATTTCATCAATACCACCATAAGCCGCAGCAAACAACGCTTCGTCGACCGCTGCAACAATGACACGTGCGTTGGACACTGGCGCTCCATCTTTCGAGCGAACATCCACGTTCGCCGTAACCTTTGCACCAGGGGCGTAACTTGCTGCGTCTGGCGTGACGGTCACGTCGAGCGCCTTTCCTTTTTCATCGAAGTTTGCGTAATACGATGTCTCGACGAATCCGGTCGGACCGAACGTCACCGCGTACAGCGTCATGTTCGGGACCAACTCCTCACGGTACGTAAAGGAGTAGGATGCTTTATTCGTGACGCTTGCGTTCCGGATGCCGCGCTGTGCCTCGACGTAAAGATAGGATGGCGTTGAAGCATCAGGTACCGCCGCATTTCCTTTCGTAAAGTGGACACCAACCGTATCGCCAACGGTATACCCCGTAAGGTCCTTCTCTGCATCATTTGGAACGAGACGCGCGGCACTGTCTCCTGCACCCGTATCAACCCAGCCGCGCGCGATCGTGAAGCTGTGCCCATCTGTTGCGTTCGTTTCATCCGTCACAGCAACCGCAACGCGATACGCCTTATCCGCCTTGGTCGATTGCGTGAATACCGCGCTCCCATCAGCACCGGTCGTGACATTCACTGACCCGACCTCGTGCTCGACAAGATCGTAGGAATATTGCGGCACGGATTTCTTTTCGATGGGATCATAATAGGAACCCGTTTCTTTCTTTACCCACTCTTGTTCGAATATTTTTCCGTGCACCGCAGCACCTGATGCAGGCTGCTGCGCCACATCCTGGGCTTTTGTCAGGTCGACGCGATGGACATGGAACGTCAGCTTGGCGTCCGTGCCAGAAAACTGGGATTCCATATCGAGCGTCAGACGCGCTGCCCACACGTTGATGATAGTTGAGCCCTGGATCGTTGCTTCTTCGCCATTGTGTGGCGTAGCGTACACGAAAATCGGTGACACGCTGTTGCAATAGCTATAGGTTGTCGTCAAATCGCAATTCGCATGGTCTGTCGTAAAGTGATACGTCGCCAAACCCGATTCGTCCGTCGTGACATCTATCGACTGTCCGTTGAAGGTGACTTGGATCTGTTCACGAACCGCTGGTGACCCATCAAATAAGGACGCTTTGATCTGCCCATCAACTGCATCACCGGCGTAGATCGAAGCTTTTGCTGGGATCACGTCGATCGAGAAGATCGGTTTCACGAAATCACGAAGTTCAATGGAACGCGACGTGACTTCTTGTCCGTCACGAAGGAGGCTCACGGTGTAATAGCCAGGTGCCAACGTGTCCCATGCGAGCGTGCCGTGGAATGCACCTGTTTCATCCGCAGTGACTGGCGTCGAAGCGTACACTTTTTCGTGGTACGAGAAGAAATCGAGGTATCCCGAACGGCGGAGCTCGACGGTGAGACCGCTCGTTGGACGTTGCGTGTCGCGGTCTTGAGAAAGACCGAAGAAGGTCAACTTGTCATTCAACCGATAGAGCGGACGATCGGCAAAGATATAGCCCCACGTCGAATCGTGCGCGTCGGATTGTGGACGGAACTTGAAGTCAAACGGGATCGCTGTGTTCCGTTCGAGTGGGACAATAGCGCTGAGCGAACCAGCCGTTACCTCTGCGATTTCGACGGCATTTGTGGTTGTAGACGCGATGTTTGAAGGGGTCGCAACGCGTGCAATCCCGTCGTTCCCTGTGCTAGCGGACACGCCAGCGAGCGACACGGTTGCGCCGGTGAGCGGCTGTTGCGTCTCAAGGTTCATCACCCAAAGCACCGTCGATTTTGCATCAGAGATGTCGTAGGTCGCGACATTCGTCGACTGTAAGACGAACCACGATGGTTCTGACGTCATCCCAGGAAGAGATGCTGGCTCAAGACGAACAAGATACACACCCGCCTCAACACCCGGCACACGGACAAATGTCGTATAGTCTTTTTCTTCAACCGTCGCCGCAAGCTGGAAGCTCTGTGTTTTTGCGGATGCCGTATACACATCCGTTTGTGAACGCGCGATATCAGACCACCACGGAATGGCGTAGAGCTTCTTAAGGAAGTCTTTTGCATCTGCGTTCGAGAGGGCGAACCCCGTCACCGTGACCTTGCCCCCAGTGATCTTATCGCCAGGACCGTACACGTTCACAAACGCATCTTTTTTAGGAGCGGTTTCAACAAACGAATCTTGGGTGTCGAGACGAAGCACCTTTCGAATATCTTCTTTTGGCGCTGTCTCAAATGAGAAGACGATATCCTCGTCGAGGATGCGATCACTCCCAGAAACGCCCCACCCCTTCTTGTATGTCACGGTGTAAATCTGACCATACGCAAGTGGTTTTGATGGGACAAACGCGAGACTGCGGCCATGCACCTCAAAGTTCCCCTCTACGCTTGGTGTAATGGAGAAAAATGGCGCGATATCACTCCAACCGACCTGCGACATCGTGACTTCGATGCCCGTCTCAACTGGGACGCCGACGGCTTGATTCCCTGGAACGGAAGAGACAACGCGGAATACGTCCTTCGTCTGCACAGCCCAAGAGAACTCACGCTCTGTAAGTGGACCATCGTCGCGCTTGACCGTCGTGTTCAAGGCAAGACGATACACCTCGCCAGGAGCCAAGGTCTTTGTTGGTGTGACGCGGAACTCGTTGTTGCCAATGTCATCAACCGTAACAAGCGTTGGTGGCACGATCACAAGATGTTGCTTGAGAACATCTGCAGACATGTCCACCTTCGATGTGACTTTGAAAGACGTGTCGACAGCAGCACCTGTCGCGTCCTGTGATTCTGCAATGAGAGTGAATGCATCACCTGCATGCGCTTCTGGGATGAAAAGGCGTGCGATCGAAGCAGATTCCATGGATGGCGCAAACACATTCGCTCCAGGACCCTTGAGAGATACGAAGGCGAGGACAACGACAGCCATCGCGACAGCTGCACCGCCGATCCAGAGAGGAAAACGGCGTGGTGCCTTTTCGATGGGAGCTGGAGCCGGATTCTGTACGGGTGTTGGCTTCTGGACTGGAGCTGGGGTCTTGGAGGAGGCGTTAGCCATATTCATGAGGGTTATTCGTTGATTCTTGGTGGTATTGGGATCTCGCGGCGGGACGGGAGCGCTCGCGTCCTTGGCGAGTGCGTCTGCAATCTCTACGAACGGACGAAGTTCCGGAGCATGACGCTCCGCACCCTTTTTCTTGAGGGCGTCATCGAGGCGTGTGGCCTCTTGTTGGCGTTTGTCGTTCATAGTGAGGTGAGTTTTTGGCGGAGCCGACCGAGTGCGCGGTATGCGAGGACGGCTGCGTGGTTTGCCGAGATGCCGAGCGTCGTCGCAATCTCGACCGCTTCGTATCCTCCGTAAAATTTCAGTGAGAGGATTTCTTGGTCGCGTGGTGAAAGGGTCTTCATCGCATTCTTGAGCCGGTCTCCTTCGATGACGAGTTCCGTATTCCACACCGGGTCATCTGCAGATGGTGGGTCCCATGACTCTGGATCGATCTCTTCGTCAAGACGGACAGACGCGCTTCGCCAATGGTCGGTCAGCGCATTCGTCGCGACGCGATACAGCCATGCGCCAAGAGAGACGCCACGCCACTCGAGTGTCGTGCGGGATTCGAGGAGTTTGACAAAGGTCTTTGAGAGGATGTCTTCGGCTGTTTCTTTGTGGCCGCAACGTTTCATCAAAAAACCGTAGAGCGGATCGGAATAGCGGTCGTAAACATCGCCTACGACAACAGGGTCTAAGCGGAGGCGCTCGATGAGTACACGTTCGTCTTCGGGAGACACAGGAATTGGGCCGGACATAGGAATAACGGGGCTCCCCGCAATGAATGACAAAAGTATACATTGCGAGATTGCCTTTTACGATCCCCACCGGCACACTAGCCTTGGCTCTCGGTACCGACTCTCCAAATGTCTGCCTCGGCAGACGCTAAGACGGTCTCACCGGGGGCTTTTAAATTGAGTTCAACTCCTTTACGTACTCCAAATCTGCCTGCGTAACTCCAACATCCGGTGTTGCGACGCGGACCTTCAGTGCACGCCGGACGAGGATCAATTCTGGTTCGCGGTGGTGGGTGCGGGCGAGGACCATGGCGCGGGCCATGAAATCACTAGCTTCGGTGTAGGAACTGGAGCGGAATGTTTTTTCGAGGGTGTCGGCGAGGAATTCCCAGCCTGGGAGTCCTGGGAGTGCGGCAATGACGGTGTCGTTGGAGAGCTTCATAGAACGTGAGAAAGCGCGATGGATAATTTTGATATAAACGACGATGAACCCGCCAACAAACACGACTGCGAGCGGGGCGAGGAGCGGAATCCATACGATATCCCAGCCGTAGAGGAGAGGCGCGATGACAAAACCAAGGATGGCATAGCAAAGGATGACCATGACGATCCAACCGATGGAACGGCGGCGATGCCACCAGACCAGGCCAGACTCAAGGATAATCGCGACGAGGAATACGACACCAGCCACGGCAAATGCGATGGGCTTATCAAGACCGTAGGTTGGAAAATGAAAGGTCAGTGCGATGGAAAGCCCATAAAAATACACGATAGATACGAGTAAAAGGGCTTGTTTGATGCGGTTTAAGACCTGGAATGTTTGTGCCATGCCCCAAAAGGATAGCATATCGGGCAGTCAAATAGACTTGACGGCTTTTTAAAGCCATGTCATGCTCCAGCCCATGAGCCACAGCCACACCGTCCATAGCTGTCTTCGCCTCTTGCGAGAACAGACAGACATCACCCAGGAACGACTTGCGAAGGCGGTCGGGACAAGCCGCCAAACCATCTGCGCGATGGAAAAGGGCGACTACATCCCCTCGCTGAAGCTTGCGCTCCTCATTTCAAAACATTTCAAGAAGCCGGTTGAAGACATCTTCAGCCTCAAGAAGTGCCCTACCTAATGGGGCACTTTTGTTATACCGTGGAGCTATTCCTATGCTCCAATTCCTTTTTGCCCTTCTCGCTGGTGTCGTCACAATTGCAGGCCCGTGCATCTTACCGCTCCTCCCCATCATTTTAGGGACGTCGACCGCGCGCCAACATAAATCCCGTCCGCTCTTTATCGTTTTGGGGTTCATCCTCTCATTTAGCTTTTTTGCGGTTGCCCTCGCCGTTGCAAGCCAGGCCCTTCATTTGAACGCGGAGGTGTTCCGTGTCGTTGCCGCGATCGTCATCGGCCTCTTTGGCGTTACGATGCTGTTCCCAAAAATCCAAGAACGGCTGTTTGCGAAGCTCCAACCCGTGTTGAATGCCCTCACACCAAAAGCGGATCCGTCACGCGGTGACCTTGTTGGTGGATTTATCCTCGGAGCGTCCCTTGGTCTCGTGTGGACGCCTTGCGCTGGCCCTGTACTCGGCTCGATCCTGACGCTCGTTGCGACAAAACAGAATCTCGCACAAGCTGCAGCGCTTCTCTTTGCCTACGCGCTTGGCGCTGGGCTTCCGATGTTGGCGATTGCCTACGGTGGACAAGCCGCGACGAGCCGTGTCCGTGCTCTTGCGGTGCACTCCGCGACGATCCAACGTGTCTTTGGCGCGATCATCATTATTGTCGCGATCGGGCTGTTGACTGGCGTCGACCGTGATGTACAGATCTGGCTTGTGACGCGTGCGCCCTGGCTCTTTTTGAACTTGAATATTAACCTGTAGACCTATGACCCGTTCAACCCAAATTGCGCTTGCGTTCGTCGGAGTGCTTATCGTTGCATCGCTCATTATCCTCTCCCGAGGACCAGGTGTCGTGATGTCGCCAAACGCGTCATCGACGCCCGCTATCGTGTCCGTTTCGGACATGGGCGGCACGTCGAGCTCGCTGCCCGTCTACGATGTGACGATGCCAGAATTCCAAGGCATCACGAACTGGTGGAATACACCGGAACACGAACCGCTTACGCCGGCTTCGCTCAAAGGCAAAGTGGTGCTTGTCGATTTTTGGACATACTCCTGCATCAATTGCATCCGCACATACCCATTCCTCAAATCGATGCAAGAAAAATATGCGGACAAGGGCCTCGTCATCATTGGTGTCCATACACCAGAATTCGAGTTCGAAAAGAACCCGGATAACGTGGCAAAGGAAATCGAAAAGAATGAGTTGAAGTACCCAATCGCTCTCGACCCGAACTACGGCACATGGAATGCCTACGCCAACCACTACTGGCCAGCGGGGTACCTCTTTGACCAACAAGGTCGCTTGCGTCGCGTCCACTTTGGCGAGGGTGAATATGACGAGAGCGAGGCCGCGATCCGAAGCTTGCTCGAAGAAGGTGGTGGGGCACTTGCCGCAGAACAAGCGACGGACATGAACCAACCGGATTTCTCGAAGATCAAGACCGAAGAAACGTACTTTGGGCTTTCTCGCGGCGAGGCGTTCATGGGTTCCACGGGACCAAAAGACCAGGACGTAATGTTCTCCTCTCAAACGGTCACAAGTAATAAATGGAGCGTGGAAGGCAATTGGCGGTTTACCGAGGAGTACGTACAAGCAAACTCCTCTGGCGCGTCATTCCGCTTTAAAGTCCAAGCAAATAAGATGCACCTTGTGCTTGAATCTGCAGACGGGAAGGACAAAACGATTGAAATCTACGTGGATGGCAAAAAGACCGGCGAGATGACGATCAATATGTCGACGCTGTATGATATCGCGACCTTCCCTGACGCTGGCGAGCACACCGTCGAGGTCCGCATGAAGGACGGTGGCGTCCGTTTCTACGCTGCAACATTTTCCTAACACCTATGAACCTCGATACATTGAATCGTGACGAATTGTTCCGTGAACTCGTCGAACTCGCAAAAGAAGAAGGCGTAACCTCGCAGGAGATGTGGAATGAACTGGTCGATGAACTCCTTGATTCGCACCTGAACATTGGCGAGATGGACAAAGACCAAGACCTTGAAGGGCTCAAGGTCCAACTGAACGGCATGTGGGAAGAGTACAAACGCGAAGCCGCGCCGGAATCAAGCGCCGCGATCAGCGAAGACCCGGAAGCGCCAGCGGCCTAACAAAAACACCCCGATCCTCGGGGTGTTTTTGTTAGGTGTGGAGGTTGGCTTTAACCCATTCAAACGCCTCTTCTCGCGTCTTGATACGTCCTTGGTCGCGTTCTGTTTCGACACGCTTCAAAAGCTCGCCGATACGCGGTCCTGGCGTAAGACCGAGCGCGAGAAGATCACGGCCTTCGAGGAGTGGGCGGAGTTCTGAGCGTGCTTCGAGCTCCGTCATCGCATCCCGGAACAACATCCCGTGTTCGTACGGCGCGGTTGCAACCCCTTCAAGTCCACGTCCTCGCCAATCCGCTTCTGAGATCGCGAGGAGGACGCCCCACGAAACCGGCGAGATGCGCATCACGAGCCGTCGGACTGCGTTTTCGTATTGCTCCTTTGTGATCCGTCCTTTTTCGAGGTCATTGCACAGCATCCCGGGCTTCAGGTGTTCTGCGGCGGCGATTTCTGCGGCATATCCAACCTCGTGCCCAAACGTCCAATGCGACAACAGCAATGTCGTTGGCGCAACGCCAGCCGCCTCGTGACCGCGCGACCGGACACGCCCTTCAACGTGCTCCGTTGTCGCGGGTTTCCCAAGGTCGTGGCACAACGCGCCGAGCATGATGGAGAGTTTTTCGTTTTCCGAAAACGCTTCGTCGCCGTGATGGATCAATTGCGCAGCCGCATCAACAACCATCAGACTATGAATCCAGACATCGCCTTCCGGATGCCAATCATGTTCCTGCTCTGTTCCAATAAGTGCGGTGAGTTCTGGATACGATCGCTCAATGATCCCAAGCTCTCGCATCAATGCGAATCCAATTGAAGGACGCTCCGCTTTCAACAACAATTTCTTAAGCTCATCCGTAATGCGTTCTTTTGAAAGCTCTTCGATCTCACCTCGGGAGACCATGGAAGCGAGAAGCTCGCGTGTCGCTGGCTCGGCACTAAACCCAAGCCGCGCAGACAGTTGGATGGCGCGATAGACGCGGAGTGGATCATCCGGAAACGTCATGGGATCAACAACGCGAAGCATGTGAGCTTCAAGGTCGCGTTGGCCTTGGAACGGGTCGACCAATTCCCAGGTCGAAAGATCGATCAGCATCGCGTTGACCGTGAAATCGCGGCGGCGTGAGGCATCCTCAATCGACATCGTTGAGTCACCTTCGACGACAAACCCCCGATGGCCGCTCCCCTGTTTGGATTCCCGGCGCGGGAGGGCGATATCCAGAGTAAACCCATCCTGCCCAATCCGAAGGATCCCAAACGCTTTCCCAACAACATGGACATGCCCAGGAAAAAGGCTTTCCAAAAGCACTTCGAGTGCTGTCGCATCAATCCCATATACCTCGAGGTCGATGTCATTCGAGATCACCCCCAACAACGCATCGCGAACAAACCCACCAACGAGATATGCCTTACCACCCTGTGCCGTGATAGCATCCGTAACCTTTGAAACGGCCGTTGCTGCTCCTGCGTTCTCGCTGAAAAAGCGTTCACGAATATCGCGTGGAGTGATGCGTTGTGCAACAAACGGGTTTGGCATTAGAGCGAGATTTTACCTTGGAGCACGGAATATGGAACGACCACTTCACTTGGGCCGGCCGCATACGCCGCGACCTGATATGGCGGAAAGAGAACGACGACGCCGGAATCCGAAAGGTAGGTTGTCATGTAATTATTCGCGCTTGGACCAGCACCGTTTTGGATCCAATCATCGTCGGTCAGATCTTGCATATCGTAGCGCCGTTTTAGCTCGTTGACGCTGTAATCTGACACTGCTTGGATATAATCCACTCCCTCGTTGAAAAATTCTGCCAGCGTTTCTTCTTTCTTTGTGTTGAAATTAAAGACAAGCGTCTCATAGAATGTGTTTGGATGGGCACCCCCCAGATATTCGCTCAGCGTGAACACAACGCTCACACGACCTTTTGGTGCCGCAAACGTATGAGCATCAATCGCGAGGTACCACGGCCCTGATGCAGAACCTATTTCCTCCGGCGATGAGTCACCGACATCTTTTTTGAACTGCGCCACCGCCTTACTCACATGTTCATCAACAAGCCGATTGAATTCTGTCTGCGCGGCGTTGTCTGGATATGTGCTGAGGTGCGGGTAGGTCAACGAAATCTGCCGTGCGCTCGTGTTATCTGTTTTTGAGATTTGCTCGAACAGCGTCATGTCGATTGCAGAGGCTTCTGGCTCACCGGTAAACCCAAGCGTGCCGACGATGCCCTCAAACTCTTTCGTGTCACGCGTTTCGTCAAAGGCAACGCATTGGCTTTCCGGATCCTCGTAGTTCAAGCAATTCACGGAATGCACCACAAAATCGAGGATGATCACCTCATTGCCATTGATCACGCTGTAGGCATAGCTCGAGTAGTAATTCCCTGCCCCTGCATCCGATTCGACCGTCAAGCAGACGTCACGCCCACCAAGGCTCACATGGGTTGTCTGGATTCCCGTCGCCTCCTCTGGCCAGCGCGATTCAGAAAAGAAACAATCCTTGATACGTAGGTCTGTCGTTGGGATCACACGGACTGCAAGCTCCGTTGTTGGAACGGACTGCGCGGTCATCGATGTGACCTGTGACCCAAGATCAAACGAGGCGACCGTGTCCTCGAGGTTGTAGCCGCCCATGTTCCACGTTGCCTGTTCCGGGTAACTGAAGAGGAATCCACGAACAACGTTTTCATACGTCCGCCATCCGTTCGGGGCTTTTGGAATAGAAGGACTCTGTGCGGCGTCAGAAGGAGTCACTGCGGTTTGCGTTTCTGGGTGAACCCATGGAAGTGCGACGGGACAACCTGCGCCAAGAAGCAACATTGCAATAATGCCGAAGGAAAGCTTTTTCATATATGAGCAAGGTACACCCAAGACCCTTGCTCAGCCAAGGGTGGCATGATGTTATGTTGGCGATGAATCATCTCCGCGTCCTCACCTATAACACCGGGCTCTATCGCGTCCGGGTTGGTGGTATGACGCTCGTCGAGCCAATCCGACACCATGAGGCACGTGTCGCGCAAATGGCAGAGGCCATTCGCTCCGTTTCACCGGACGTCATCGCCCTCCAAGAGGTGTTTGATGACCGTCACCTGTTTCCGCTCATCGAAGCGCTCAAGTCAGAGTATCCGTACATTGTGACGGGACGCGACGCATTCACGCCCACATTTTTTAGCGACCATTCCGGGCTTTGTCTCCTTTCACGATTTCCGTTGCGTGATGTTGGGCATGAAAAGCTGCGTGATGCAGCACTCGAAGAATGGATGTTTATCGTTAAAGGATTCCAGTCTGCAACGATTGACTCCCCGATTGGACCGGTCAGCATCATCAATACGCACCTGACGTCTGGAGGCTTGTTCCGCGACCCACAAGCGTCGTGGATGGTGAAGATCCGCGATAAACAGGTAGACCATCTCATTGAGTTGTGTGCCGTGATGCCGAACCCCATCCGCCTCCTGGTTGGAGACATGAACACTGGTCCAGAGTTTGCCACGCAGAATTATGAACGGTTTATCAAAGGTGGACTCATCGACACCTGGCACCATCATCCAGAAACATCACCTCGTAAAAAAGAAGTGACGTGGGAGATCACCAACCCACTCAACAGCCGTGAACTCCACAAGACAGGCGTCCCACAACGCATCGACCATGCATTCATCCATCCAGAATCCCTCAAACATGTCCGCATCGTGCGCAGTGAGCCCGTTCTGACGGATCCACGGGTCATCACACCCGAAGGGCTTATGACGGTTTCTGACCACTACGGCCTTCTCATTGAAATTTCCGCACCGGAGGCCGCGTGACCCGTTTCTCTGCCAGCTATTTACATCAAGAAAGAGAGGACTATACTAAAGATACGTCTTCAAGGCGTGTGCATACTTATTCAATTAATACGACACACGTATGAGCATTCTCTGGTTTCTCATCGTCGGCGCCATTGCCGGCTGGATCGCAGGAGAACTTACCAAAGGAAGTGGGTTTGGCCTCCTTGGTAATATCGTTGTTGGTATCGTTGGTGCGCTTGTTGGGGGATATGTTTTTGGGCTGCTGGGCATCAACGTGTATGGTCTTCTTGGTCAAATCGTCATGTCGGTCATCGGAGCAGTGATATTCCTGTTCATCCTCTCACTGTTCCGTCGTGGACCAGTGCGTCCCTAGGCAAGAGGTAGCTCTTTCTTTAGAAAACAGCTCCCGTGGGGAGCTGTTTTCTATATCGATGCATCGCCCATCACATCCCTTCTTTTATTCGTTCTTTCTCGGCCTTGAATGCGTCAGCGATCTCTTCTGCCTCGCCTTCTTTCAATACTTTTTTTGCAGCGGTAAAAATATCACCCTCTTCTTCTTTGACGTGATGCTCTACGTTTTCTCGTAGAACAGTGACTTTGGCCATCCATTCTATTGTTGTGGGATCCATGCCATCCAACTCATCAATGAGTTTTTCGGCTAACGCGTGCTCCTCTTCGGCTTCCGCCATCATGTCTTTTAATCCCTCCTCTTGCTCGAGACGCGTATAGAGAACTTCGCGTTCCGCTTCGGCGTGTGAATAAAATTCTCGTTTGAGTGTTTCGAAAAGGTCGGCACGGCCCTTTTCGGCACGGTTGGTGGTCTCCTCGATCTTCTTAAAAATCTCTTTTACAACGGCGTGCTCTTCCTTCAACACGGAGAAGATATCCATATAGTTAGAAGTTCGCGAATAAGAGGTACTTTTTTAGTCTACGCCTCTCAAAAATGACGTCAACTAAAAAGACACGATCAAGCGGCCGGATGCTAGACGTTCAATCTAGCCTGCACTTTCAAGAGGAAGCGCCCAAAACGGAGTTCATCATAACTATATGCGTCCCCAAGACGTGCTTTTGCCGGCGCAAGCATATATGTCCCATTTTCACGGAAGGTGTCGCGCATCCGTTCCATGCGATCCTCTGGCGGAATGGAGAGGTGCGACACGTCGAGCGTACGGCCACCGTCTACTGCTTCTTCGAGATGGTCGAGGACGGTTACGACAGAGATTTTGCGTTCTCGCGCAACGCTTTCGAGTGACCGTTTTGCTTCAAAGAGCTTGATCGTCTCGAGGATAGTCTTGGATGGAGCGCGGACCGGACGCGGACGGAGTACCGCTCCGGTGAGCTTCTCCTTGATCCCTTTTGGTTGCGCATATGACCGGATCACATCCACAAATGCACCTCCGTATTGCGACAGCTTCTCCCGTCCCACCCCGCTGATGCCGATGAGACTCTCGCGAGATTGCGGGAACTGCCGCGCCATCTCTTGGAGCGTCTTGTCGCCAAAGATCATGTACGGCGGAATGTGTCGCGACGCGGAAAGACGACGACGGAGCGCACGGAGTTCTTCGAAGAGATCTTGGTCAAACGATGATTCAATGGCTTTCTCTTTCACGGCGACAGTTGCACGAGGGACGCACACATCACACGCGCTGCACTTCTCCTCTGACCAGGTTTCGCCAAAATACCTGAGCAAAAAGGCACGCCGACACGTTTTTAATTCAGCGTAGCGCATCATTTCTTGGAGCTGCACACGGACACGTTGGCGTTCATCGAGGTCATCCATGCCGCGAATGAAATATTCGTGCTTGATCCTGTCACCCGTGGAATAAAAGAAGAGACACTCACTCGGTAATCCATCACGGCCAGCGCGTCCCGTCTCTTGATAATACCCTTCGACAGATTTTGGGAGATCCATATGCACAACGAGACGGACGTCCGGTTTATCAATCCCCATTCCGAACGCGATCGTCGCTGCAATCACGGGGATTTCGTCACGGATAAACTTTTCCTGGACACGTGACCGTTCTTTTGGCGCGAGGCCTGCGTGATACGCCGCGGCGTTGATCCCATTCGCCTTCAAATCATCTGCAACTTTCTCCGTTCCATTGCGGGAGAAACAATAAATGATTGCGGATTCGTCCGGTCGGGACCGAAGCTCTTTCAAAAGCTGTTCGAACGCTTTCTTTTTTGGGACAACGCGATATGTCAGGTTTGAACGATTGAAGCTTGATTGAAAAATCTTCCCGCTTCCAAGCCTCAAGTGCGCCACGATATCGTCACGGACACGTGGATTCGCCGTCGCGGTCAGTGCGATCATCGGGATACCTGGAAATTGCGAACGGAGGAGGTCGAGGTTGCGATAGTCGGGACGAAAATCATGCCCCCATTCCGAAATACAATGCGCTTCATCGACAGCGAAGAGACTGATATTGAGCGTCTTCAAGAATTGGCGGACGGAAGAGTTCGCAAGACGTTCTGGCGCGAGATACAACAATTTCAACTTGCCCTCCTGTGCCATTTTTTCGATCCGCGCGACTTCGGGGAACGGGAGCGTGCTGTTCAGATATGCCGCGGCAATCCCGTTTGCCTGCAACGCATCCACCTGATCCTTCATCAGTGCAATGAGAGGCGAAATCACGATCGTGAGCCCATCGAACTGGAGCGCAGGAAGCTGGAAACACAACGACTTCCCTCCGCCCGTTGGCATCAACACGAGCGAATCGTGGCCAGATGCGCAATACGTAATAACCTCCTCCTGTAACGGACGGAAGTCGTCATATCCAAAGTGTTTTTTGAGAAGGGGGCGAAGATCCATATTCTACAGCTCTCATGATACGGAGAGAGCGTCAAGGGGATAAATCATTCTTTTACTTCAAAATACGCCTGTTTGGTCTTGAGCGCTTCGAGGACAATGCGAACCGGTTCGAACAACGGCTCTGGGAGCGCGTCGAGCGGGAACCATTCGATAGATTCTACACGATCTGGTTCGAGGATCGTTGGTTCGCCGGATACATGATCTGCGACGAATGAGACATCAAGATACTGCTTCCCTTGTTTGAAAAAATTCATGCACGAAACAAAACGAATATTCCCAATTTCGATCCCTAGCTCCTCACGAGCCTCTCGTTTGACGGCTTCGATGGGCGTTTCGCCGAATTCGACGTGGCCTCCCGCCGATCCCCACATCCCGGAACCATGTGCGCCTTTGCGCTTTGCAAGGAGCGTTTTCCCATCCTTGAGGATTACGACCCCAGCTCCGACTTTGATGAAGTTTTGCTCCATAGTGAGGCCATCCTAACATAAAAATCCCTCGCGGGATGCAAGGGATTTTGTTATGTCTTTTTTTACAACTTTTCTTGTCCTGGAAGCTTTTGGTCTGCTTCTTTCGTCGAAACGGGCTTCGACATCACAAGTGCTTTCACGATGAGCCACCCGACCAAAAGGTATACGATCATGGCGAGGAGCGTCGACCATTCAAAGACGTTTCCTTCGACCTGTGACACACGGAAGACGACGAGGAACGGACCTGCGAACAACTGCGTCACTCCATAAATGAACTGGGTGAAGCCTGCGAACGAGTTGGCAGCCAACAATTTGAGCAGAAAACGGAACAGCAACAAGGTTTCAAGGAGACCAACGATGTACCAGACGATCTGCGTCGTGCGATAGAGAGGCTTGATGCGTTGGGTCGGCAACTTTTCTTCTTTCAACGTCGATTCCACACGAGGCATCTGGGGCTTGGTCTCTTGGGGGTCCATATGGGCTGTATAAAGCGAATAATCCTTAGTATACTCTCATTATCTATGCTTCGCACCCTCCCCCGTCTCTTTGCTGCCAGTCTCCTCCTTTTAGCCACTGGACTCCCTTTGGCGACAAATGCTGCAACATCGTATACAAACCAGCTCATTAAACTCAGCTGCCCGGCCCATGCAGACGTGAACGACCCATGCAAAGCGGTATATTACGTGGGTGGAGACGACAAACGTCATGCGTTCCCAAACGATAAAACCTATTTCACATGGTTTGTAGATTTTGCAGGCGTAAAAACGGTCAGCTCGAGTGCGCTCGCTTCCATCCCACTTGGACCGAACGTGAGCTATCGCCCTGGCGTCAGAATGGTGAAGTTCACGACGCTCGATAAAGTCTACGCCGTTGGACTCGGTGGTGAATTACGCTGGATCGCGACAGAAGCCGTGGCGCAAGGGCTCTATGGAACCAATTGGAACACGCAGATAGATGATATTTCTGATGCGTTCTTTTCGGACTACTATCTTGGTGCAGACATCGTCTCAGCGACGGATTTTCACAAAGATAGCGAACGCCTTGCGGCAACTTCACCGGACGCAAACCTCCCGATCACATCGAAAACAATTTCTGTCGTGACGGAGCATGGAACCTTTACGGCGGATGTCATCACGCTCCAAAAAAATAAATTCACGATGGTGACCGATACAGCGAATACATCGGATTGCCAGAATGGCTGTGCCGCGCAAGCGCTAGGGACGTTTGCCGCAGAAAATAATGCCGTTGCAGGAATCCATGGGACATACTTCTGCCCGCCAGAATATGCAGATTGTGCCAGCAAAACGAACACGTTTCTGTCACCCGTGTACAACAGCGCGGCGGGGACGATGATTAATTCCTCAAGCCTGGTCGTCCATGAGGGACCGATACTAGCGACAGCGACGGACGGGCGTTCATTCTTCTCTCACCGCACAAAAGACTTTGGATCATCCGTTGCGAGCTTGGAGACAACGAATAACGCGACACTCGCAGCTGCGATTTCAAACTACCCTTCGCTCGTTGAGAACGGACAAGTCATCGTTGATGGAGAAGCGCGTCTCGCAGAGACAAACCCAACGGTCAAAAGCCTTCGCGGTGGGATTGGGATGAATGGTTCGTTCTTCTATCTCGTTATTGCACACCAAGCGACGGTGAGCGATTTGGCATGGGTAATAAAAGCGCTTGGTGCGACGGATGCGCTCAACCTCGACGGAGGTGGAAGCTCCGCACTCTGGTACAACGGCACATATGTTGTTGGTCCGGGTCGTCCACTCCCCAATGCCATCCTCTTCAAAACAAAAACGCCCTAGTGGGCGTTTTTTGCTACTCATACATTCTCGTTAGTATCCCGATGGCGCAGATGGCTGGGTTTCGACGTTGACCGAGCCTGATACCCCCGGGTCAACGGTTGTGGACCCTTGCGAAGAACATCCTGCACCAACCATGGCGATCGCACCGATGATGAGAAGAAGTTTTTTCATATAGGTAGAGTATATCTTTTGCGTCTATCTTCGTGAAAGAGTGCTTCCAAGCAAGATGCCGTCCGCCCAGTATTCACCCGTATCGCTGTCTGGAAGGAGATCGTAGGTTGCGGTATCCCAGTACGAAATACGTTCTGCCGATTGTACCGTTGAACCGTCATATAAATCACCTCTACGGAGTTCTCCGACCAGCTTTGTTCCGATTGTCGGATGGTTCGGTGAGACCCAGACCTCGCGCTTATCTGCCAGAACGAGATGCACAACCTTATGCGAGGACGGCACTGGCGTCTTCGTCACCCGGAGGACAATGCTCGCAACTTTCTTCCCTTCTTTACTTCGCGACCATACCTTCATCCCAACACGCACGTCTTTTACATTCACGTCGCCGTTTGGAGTTGCGATCATCGTATTTGATGCCAAGCAGATCGGGCAATTTCGTGGCTTGCTGGCTTCGGCATTCGTCGCACAATAATACGGCGGCGGCGCGTCTCCTTCGCGGACAACTGGCGGGCCGCATTCCTGGATGCAGGTGTAGCCAGTTGGGCAGCTCTTATCTGTCGCGCTGCATCCTGTCTTCTTTGGGGTTGGTGCGGGAGAAGGACATGCCGCGAATTCGCAGTTCGGCCCGACTCGACCAACGTAACTCCCATCAGGACATTGCTTTGCTTCTGCCGTACAGGCGACAGGTTGGCTTGGAATGATCGGTGGGTTCGCTCGAGGAAACTCGCATCCCGTACCAAGCACGAAGAGGAACGGGACAAGAACGAAAAGCTTTGTTGTGATTGTCATATGGATACAGTGTAGCCCAACCAGTAAGGACGGACGAGTTCGTGGCATGCTATCTTTAGGGTATATGGAACACTCCTCTTCCTGGGACATTCGTGCAGAACGACCTTCGTTTCCAGCACTGAACGCGACAATCGATGCAGACGTCGCCGTTATTGGCGGCGGTATCGCAGGGGTCATGACCGCATACCAGTTAGCCAAAGCCGGAAAGCGCGTCGCGTTGCTTGAGAAGGGAAAAATCGCCGATGGCGAAACCGGATGGACGACCGCCTTCGTGACATGCGTGACCGACGCATCGCTGACGGAGCTGACACGGACATTTGGCGCCGCAGGAGCCAAACTCGCATGGGCATCAGGGCAACTGGCAATCGATGAGATCGAGCGCATCATCGCGGCTGAGCATATCGATTGTGATTTTGTGCGACGTTCGGCATATATCTATGCGCCAGACACGGAAGGGCTAGCCACACTCCACAGGGAATATGAGCTCGCGTCTTCATACGGGTTTCCTGTTGCGATGAAAGATGCGCCTCTCGGATTTTCAACCACTGGGTACATCGAAGTTCCAAACCAAGCGACGTTCCATCCGGTAAAATTCGTGACAGAGCTTGCCAAGCGTGCGGAGAAACTTGGAGTCCAAATATTTGAACAAACGGAAGCAACCGGCTGTACGGGTCCGGAGGGGATTGTCGAAACCAAGAATGGGAAGGTCCGCGCAGAGACCGTCATCCTTGCAACCCATATCCCCTACAATGATCCGGATGACATCTCGAGCCGTATCACGGCGTATCAATCATATGTCATCGAAGCCACTATTCCGAAGGGCGTCCTCAAAGAAGCAATCTACTGGGATACAAATAAACCGTACCACTACTTCCGTGTTGATGGGTTTGCCGACCATGACCGGTTAATCCTTGGCGGCGAAGACCATAAGACCGGTCAAGGCGAAGACTCGGCAGTGCATACAAAAAATCTCGAGACATTTTTGAAGGAGTTGCTGCCCGGCGTCTCCTATACGATCGTCCGTACTTGGAGTGGCCAGATATTGGAGACCATCGACGGGTTGCCGTATATCGGAGATACGTTCTTCCATAAACATCATCTCATGGCAACCGGGTTTTCTGGCAACGGGATGACGTTCGGGGTCCTGAGCGGGCTCATCAACCGAGACCACATCCTCGGAAAGACAACAGAAATGTCAAAACTGTACAGCCCACGGCGTCTGAAAGGACTCAAAGGATACATGGAGCGTGGTGCGAACTTCGTTTCACAATGGATGAAAGGAAAAATGAATCGAGACACCGTGACGCTTGAGAGCGTGAACCCCGGCGAGGGCGCGATCGTCGATATCGACGGAAAGAAAGTCGCGATCTATAAATCGCCATCAGGACATGTCGTCAAACTTTCTCCGGTCTGCACGCACCTCGGCTGCACAGTCCAATGGAATACAGAAGGAAAAACATGGGACTGTCCGTGCCATGGGAGTCGGTTCAAAAAAGAAGGGGGTGTATTGAACGGACCGGCGACGAAGCCGCTCGAAAAAATCTAGGGATATAAAAACCGTCCGCCTGAGGCGGACGGTTTTTAATCGAATTGATCGATTAGACGCGCTTGACGTGGACGGCGCGGTCGCCCTTATCGGAGGCTTCCTTGTCGAACTCGACCATGTCGCCTGGGTTCAACTCTTCGAAGGTCATCCCTTCGACCGATGAGCTGTGGAAGAAGACGTTGTTTTCCTTCTTGTCTTCCATGCCCTCTGGGGTGATGAAACCATACCCCTTCTCTTTATTCATGTTTGGCGTGATTGTTCCCTTCATATATGTATTCACCAATGAAATTGTTGATATTGACGGGTATTTGCTTCAAATGAGCAAAAAGCGCCCGTATCATTGGTTATACGGGATAGTCTACACGAACCAGTGGATTTTGGAAGGAGGCACGTCTATGGCTCAATATATTGCACTCTTCCCACCTCCCCCGTCTCAAGCCGCACCTTGATCCCTCTTGGATGCACAGGAGCACTCGTCAGAAGCTCTTTGACGACCCCAGGCGTAGATTTTCCTGTCCCCTGGTCCTGCTTTTCAACGATCACAACAGAAAGTCCAGGATAAATATCTTTGCGGATCGTGCCGTCCATACAAGATTACAACTTCGCCATCGCCTCACCGAATTCCTGATCCGTCGCTTCGATACCTGCGAGCATTGCGAATGGATTCGCTTGCCAGTGCGCGAGGTATTTCATGTTTTTGCGCGTAAGGCGTTCGGCGAGATCGCGATCGCCAAGAGCGGCTTCGGACATGAAGAATTGGACACCGCCTTCAAAGATTTCTTCTGACGGTTTGATCGCGCCATCCTTCGAATCAAACACGCAGACCGGCCCTTCTGCCGTTTCAAGACCAATGTCGTTTACGTGGGCGCCTTCGAACGGCATGCCACAGGTGATGCAGGTTTTCATATGCCGACACTCTACCCCGTTCCTGTTGGTTTGCGAAGATGAATAATAAGTGGGCCAATGCCGAAGATAAAAAGGAGAAAGAGACCAATGGCCATCGTGCAGCCTGGGACGATATAGAGTTCTGACGTGCTATCTACAACTGCATCCTCCGGTGCTCCCCGCTTATAATAGATCCCGATCGAATCACCAACCGCGGAATGATTCCCACTCCAATAAGACGACTGGAACCGATGCATTACTCCGTCTGGTGTCTGAAAATCAATGATCGGCGCGTACCACATCTTTCTCTCTGTATCTTCCTCTGCGAGAACCTCAATAACTTCTCCGTTCGTTTTAACGCCATGCGCCAGCACACGATACGAACTGACCGCTAATAGAAGTCCCACTCCCAAACAGATAAACCCCGCGAGCAAACCAAGACCAGAATATTTCATGGGTGCGCTTGCCATATCTCAATATAGTATCAGCTATGGCTTCCTGAGGAGCTCTGGAAACGCTGCGATAAACTCGTCGATGATATGGACGACTTCTATTGTCCCGCGGAGGACGTCGACGAACGACTTCATTGCGTTGATGGTTTCTGGCGAAAATTTCAGCTCGGTTAAAAACGCTGCACGAGACGCATCCGTTGGAGGCGCTTGCAGGTAGTCACGCAACATCTCATGCCATTTTTCGAGGAATGCATCTGAGATACTGAAACGACGCTCTTCATCAACGACGTCTGCAAGATACGCGAGCTCTCCATCCCATGAATTGATGTGCGAATAATAGCGCTCGTCCTCCAAGAGCTTCAACGATTGCGTGACGTACTTGAACTCCGGACAATACGTGTACACCTGCTTGCTCCTCATAAAATCTTCTCGGACAAGATCAACCAGGTTGTGGAACTTCATCCCAGCAAGAAACGCGTCGGGTTCTTCTTGGATCTGTTTTATGCCGCTGCTTTGGATATGCGTTTGCTCACGGGTGACGACGCCAAGGTATCGGATGTCTGGGAACATCGTCCCAAGAATGAATTTCTGTTTCGAGAAGTGCGAAAAATACTCATCAAATACCATTTCTGCGAGGATAACGTGGGTCGCTTGTGAGGCCATACGATCTTTTTCTGTTTCAATCAATTATTGCTTCGCTTTTATCGCATCGCGAATCTCCATGAGGAGTGATTGCTCCTTTGTTGGTGCTGGATCTGCTGGCGGTGGTTGTTGTTTTCGCATTCGTGCCAACGCGGCGTTCATCGGAAGGACGACAAAGAAATAGACCGCAATAGAAACGAGGAGGAATGAGATGAGCGCGTTCAGAAACTCCCCGTACATGAACTGGCTGCCGTTGATCGTAAAGGTCAGCATGGAAAAATCTGGCACATGGCCCACCGCTCCAATGAGCGGTGTAAGTAGGTCTTTGACGAGTGCCGTCACGACCGACCCAAACGCCGCACCAACGACGACACCCACAGCGAGATCAACGACATTGCCACGCAAGATAAAATCCTTGAATCCTTTAAACATATGCAGGGACTCTAACATGGGTTGGATATGGAAGAAAGGTGGCTTCAGAACAAAAAATCCCTCGCGTGAACGAGGGATTTTTCTGCTGGAATGGTTTGAATGATGCCTATGCCGCGTCTTCTGGCGCTGCTTCCCAGTTCTTGTGGAAGTAGGCTGCGCTCTGGTCCTGCTGCTCTCGCGTCGCATCCTTCATCACATCCTGCGTCGCAGCAAATTTCTCCGGATGCGCTTCTGCCACATGTTTCCAGGCCATGGTCTTCATCTCTTCTTCTGTCGCAGCGGTCATCGCGACGTCGCATGTCCCTCCGAGTTGTTTGCAGGTGAGTGTTTTCATAGGTGACGAGCGTAACAATGGTTTTATTTTCGGTCAATGGAAATCGCGTATCATTGCAATGGTGCCACTATACTCATTCATTCCTAAATATTGATTCAATAGATCGCAACAGGTTATGCTAATAAATGTGTCGAGAACAAAAGGGTGGTTACTACCCATCATCAGCTGTGTAGTCCTTGGTTTTTTAGTGTCTGTCTTGTTTCGATTTGAAGTCACATTTACAAGTGACTTTAGCTTTTATAGCATTGGCTCCATCATTCATACGCCGGGACGACAAACAGACTATTCCTCGTTTTATGCTAAGCCCTTGATGGCTCTTTCTGGTTTTCCATTCCAAGCATCTTCAGGCTGTCACCTCTATAGTTATGATGATGGCGTCAGGTTCCGACCCTATGCGTTGCACTGTATGGATTCTTCCGTTGGTGAACTCTCTATTTTGTTTAACGCGTTATTTTGGGGGCTAATCTTTTTCAGTATATGGGTAATCCACGTAAGAAGAAAGACACCACAAAGTACGATATCAAAACTCAAGTAGCCCGATTCCCGTTCGAGTTCATACAAAAATCTCCGCTGTTAGGCGGAGATTTTTGTGGGGTCACTGCGACTCATCAAGTTATTTCCGCTTTTAAGACTGTGCTTCCTGCTCCCTCTTCCACTCAACCATCATATGAAACATTTTTTGGAATTCTACAGGAGGGATATCTTCTTTGCCGATTCTTTCCACAAAGACTTGCAAGCCCTTCTTCTGGTCTCCTTTTAAACAAGAGACATCGAGCCCAAGAAAACCCAACTTAGAGTTCTTTGAGACCTCGTCCCACACAGGCGGGTCAAAGTTGCCCCATGGCTCAGGTGCATCCCAATTCCTTAGCTTGCGTTTTTCTCCCAATAGTCCACATAACGTCGCTAACGGTCTCACCTGAAAAGCGTAACGATAAAAAGCACCTCGAAATAGCGGGGCTACCTGCTCACCGTGCTCTTTCTCAAGAGCGTGGACGAGCTCTTTTCGAGAGCACGAAGTTAGAATGATATTCAGGGCCTAACTTCACTACTAAGTGCGCAGAAATACCAAATAGCTCTTTGAGCTCCGCGTCTGTCAGACGAAGCGAAAGGCTATTTTTAATCTCTTCCTGAATACTTGTTAAATCTTTGCTGGAGGCGTCCAAAGACTCCTCTAATACCATTTGTAATCGATCGAAAAGTTCTTGTAGGCGAGAAAGCGTCCATCCTTTTTCCGCACCTTTTGTCACAATCTGTGCAGCCAACTGTGCTCCCTCATCAGTAAAGGGTTTGACTTCTTTTGTCGCATAGAAGCTTTTTCCAGATAGAGGGAAGTCATACCGTAATAGCTCCTCACGTCTTGACGTATAGCCTGAGCGAGGTGTGAATGGATTAGATTGATTCAACAATCCACAATCTCTGAGCAAATTTTCGATCTCCATTCTTGTAAATGTCGGGATAGTCACGACTTCTCCTGAGAGAAAGCGGTTCAGAAGCACTGGCCGTGATTGCGCTTTTTCTGCGTAAGGTTGGAACTCCGAGGAATCATGAAAAACACTAAAGTAGGCTGGCGAGATAATTCGCACTATTGCAGCTGCTTTCATAAGTACCGCTTCATCTCCAACACTGAAATCGCCATTTTCAAACTGCTTTTTTAAGGTTCTTAACCCAGCAACTACAGAAGAAATGCTGTTGTGGCACCAAAACATAAGCGCTGGCTTCTGTTCAAGATAGGACTTCATTCCGTCTTCTGCGAGAATGTCCATTGAGGCCTCAAATTGTGAATCTAAATAGAAACCAACCTTCCGAGCCTTGTTTCTGATCTCATTCGCCTCATTCACTTCTCTCACTGTCTCAGCTCGACTCTTTGCCCCTACTATTCTTTTCGGAAGAGGTTCGACATTTCTAGGCAGCCCATCCGGCAGGCCCAGAATACTCTCCTCTAATCCCTCAGGCATTGGGATGCTCTCCGCGACGTTACTCCCAGCAAGTAGCTCTTGATGCGTCTGCAAGAATGCCCTGGCATGCTCTGGATCAACGATATCCCATCCATGTGTCTCCATTAACAATCGATTAATTACATCGCCTTGCGCAGAAGCCTGCATCACATGAATCGGTTCATGGAATGCATACATCAAACGGTTCAGTTTTGTAAAAAATCGCTCTTGAGGTGAGAGCACTTCTCTTTTTGGATCAGATCCTTGCAACGCAGCAATAGCCTCTTCTCCGGTGATTGTTTTTGTTTTGAGTTCCTGATCCGGGTCATGCGTTAGACGTGGCTTACTATTTAATGCTTCCAACGCTGGAGGAAAGATTTGTGCACTTTCATCGAACGTCAACCGCGGACCGAAATGATACTCTTGTGAACTGAAATTGACGCGCTCCTTCGTAAAACTATACCGTTCTTTTTTTGATGCCTGTGAAGACCCATCGAAATAGGCTTTCACTGCCAATGTATATTTCTTAACTTCTTCTTCTGGTACCCCTAATTCTAATAACCGTGTACATACCAAAGAAACAGGCGCCTCAGGGGATTTAAAAAGCTCCTCCTCCACGAACTTGGGTGTTTTGATGAACTCGGTTTTTGGTTCCGTCTTTTTAAGATCTGTTTCCAGAACAATTCGTTGAAATGGGTTTCGCTCCATAACATAAATATAGCATATACCTACCTCACATATAGGTCTCCGCTCCCTGAGATAGAAGGCTCTGAGATATTTTGGTAGCTGCCACGACAGTCCCTATGAGTAGTAAAAACGCTGTGTCGCCACGCGGCCACGTAAAAAGCCCAGACGAGCTGGACTTTTTACGTGGGGTGGCTAGTGGGAATTGAACCCACGACAACAGGACCACAACCTGCTGTGTTACCATTACACCATAGCCACCTTAGCGCTTTATGTTGTATGGAAAAGCGTGCGGATCGTATCGTGATTTGTGAGGTTTGTCAATGACGCGTCGTCCCGTTTCTGTTACGCTCTGCCGCGAGGAGGTTGTGATGGCATACACCTTGGAAGAGTTCCGAAAACTCGATTTGAACGCACTATTCGCAGAACATCCCGTGCTCTGCGCGAGCTGCCAGAAACCGATCACTGAATCGAATCGAAGCCACGGCCATCGCACGCCGAGCGGAGAGAAGATCCACGAAGACTGCTACTTCGACGGCCTGAGCGATCTCCTGGAGGAGCATCCTCCTGGGATCCCAGGAATACGTCGGTAACTCAACCCCTGCACCGTTCGATGCAGGGTTTTTCTATTATGGTCTTTGAGTTGTCTCGTTCCAATGTTCGTAAACCCTGCTTGACAAAGCTGTCATTTTTAGCTACCGTCGCAACGGATCCTTCACAAGCGAGGCGATATGTTTCGGAAGCATGTGCTCGATTTTATTCTTATTATCCTTGGCTGGAGCACGGTCAGCTTGGTCATGTACACCGTGCGCAATCAGCCAATGCCTGTGGAGCCACCGCTCTCGGCTCCTCCCCTCTGCCCACAGATACCCTCCGCTGCCGTCCCTAAAGGTCCGCCGGTCGAGAGCGTCGCGTCTGCAGGCTCTCCTCCGATGGAGTTCCCCTCGACGATATCCGTCGGGAAGCTCACGATCCGTTGGACGCCACCGATGCCGGTTGAGGCGGGGCGCATCTCCTGTGCGTTCCCCAATGTGACCCTTGCCTTGGAGGCAAACATCTACCAACCCAACACCGTGTACGAAGCAACGTTTTCTGTTCCGAAGTACGGAGATGTCCAGGTCTACCTCGGATACAATGGCATTTGCAGCCCATTTCACCGCTGGCCGGGCGACCGCAACGCATGCCCGATAGATCCCCCCTCCTCGTACGGGACCATCGAAGCATGGTTCAATGGACGACCGCTCAAGATCATAGCTCTCAAGGAGAGCTTCTACATCGCGATAGCGGAATACATCTGAAGGAGGAGAAGAGATGAAGATTATTCAGATCAAGTGTGTCACAGGTGATGAATGCAATGCGGGTGCCGGAGGATCGACGTTCCTCGTCTTCGGCAAAACAAAAGCTGAGATGGAAGATCAGATCAATGGGCGGGGATTGGGAACGCACGGGGTCGACGCCCTGGGCGTGACTTGCTCCGAGATCGATGTCCTCACCTTTGAGGAGTTCGAGGAGCTCTACCCCAAGCTCGTTCCGCCCAAGCGCAAGCTCTTCAACAAAAAAAGAAAAGCCCGCAGTCCAAAGCTGCAGGCCTCTCTCGCGAAGAAGCGCAACGCGCCTCGCTCGCCCTGAACTGACTGTTCAGGGTTTTTTATTTCCCCATTTTCTCGAATGCCTTGAGGATTTCGAGTGGGATGGCGAACACGATCGTGTTCGATTGGTCGCTCGAGATGTCGTTGATCGCGTTGAGCGTACGCAAGTGGAGCGCGGCTGGATTCGCTGAGAGCATCCCTGCAGCTTTTGCGAGGTTTTCTGCTGCAGCAACCTCACCTTCTGATGAGATAATGACGGCGCGGCGTTCACGCTCTGCTTCTGCTTGCTTACCGATCGTGCGGACCATGTCATCTGGGAGTTTAATATCTTTCAGTTCAACGTTCATGACTTCGAGACCCCATGATTTTGCATTCTCTTCGACGATTTCGAGGATGCGGTTGGCAGCTTGGTCACGTTGCGAGAGGAGTTCGTCGAGCGTGAGTTCACCGACGATATTACGCATCGTGGTTTGCGCGAGCTGCGAAATGGCGGCCCAGAAGTTTTCGACTTCGAGGACAGCGCGGCCTGCGTCGACAACCTTATAGTAGATAACGGCATTGATGCGGCACGAGACGTTGTCACGTGTGATCGCTTCTTGGTCTGGCACGTCGACCGCCTTGATGCGGACGTCGACCTTCTTCATCGACTGGAAGATCGGGATCACGATCGTCCAACCTGGGTTGGAGATCCCCGAAAAACGGCCGCGGGTGAGGCGAACGCCACGTTCATATTGGTTGACCTGACGGATCGTAAAGAGCAAAAACGCGATAACCCAGGGCAAAATATAGAGAAGAGTCATATGGCCCTACGGTACGTTTAAGCCTCTAAATCGTCAACTGGTCTGACAAACGCTATTGACAATTCCGCTAGAATACGATAGTTATAAAGCCTAGCGGGGCATCCCGCATGGTCGCCATTTCACACAACAATAAGGACAAGGAGCCCTGTAATGAACCACGCGCCATATGGCCATTTGGCCGGTGCAGCCAACAATCGCTGCTGTATCATGGCGTCGCATCTACACATTGCAGGCGACCATGGCTCTCTTCAGCCCGAACAACTCCTCAATCTCGCAAAGCCCTACGGGGAAGTCGAGGGAGCGTATCTCTGGGCCGATGCCCGGTTGCTTGGACGATTCACGTTCTTGCAACAATGGGAACGCGCCGGATTCGTCGTCCAGTCGGCCATCAAGGACAAAAAACGGAACGAATACCGTTTTGCGCACCGGATGCGGATCCACGCCAACCAGTTCCTGAGGCAGGTCATCTCGGGGAACAGGACGCTCATCCTCGTCGTTCGCGACGAGTTGAACCCGGACCTCGTCGAGTGCATCAACGAGATGCAGACAGCGGGTGTCCAGGTCGTCCTCTTCGCCCTCAAAGCGAGTTCCGGCAAGCTGTCGCTGCTCGTCGATGATGTCGTTCAGGTTCGGACCGCGTTGAACGAGCAAAAAGCGTCAAAGCCCTCCGCGTCGCAAGACATGCGTCAGCTGCCCTCAACAGGCGACGTGCCCACAGCAAGCAACGCGCTCGACACGCTCGAACGGAGTGATCCGGAGAGCTACGCCATGCTGTACAACCTGCTTGGTGTCACGAGTGATACAGCAAGCCACCCGCGCGTCCTCGCGACGCTGCGGACGCGCATCCGCACGACACCCGCACGCATCCCAAGCATTGTGCTTGCGACGCTCGCGATCCTGCAGTCACGGCCAGTGGATCGGAGCCACGACACGTTGGTCCCGCGAAACCGGCTTCGGGAAATGTTGCTGAGGTACGATATCCCGATGCCCTTTGGGATCTCGGCCATCAAGCTCCTCTGCGAAGAAGGGTCACTGATCAACCTCGAAAGTTCAGCGTTGCGGGCGCGGTACAACCGTCCCCCAACTGATCCGGTCCACGAACTCTCACGGACGCTGTGGCACGACTTCGTCCAACAACGGCCAATCGAGATCACAGATCGGATCCTTGCTGGACTCGAAATTATGGTCTTCGACCCCACTGGCATCGACGAGCTCATTCGCGACGACCTGCAGCACTTCATCCGTCTGCAGTCGCAAGAAGCGACTGGCGAAATCCAGGCGCTCTATCGAGGCTGGGGACTCGATGACGCAGGAATCAGGCGCTTCGAGCGTCGCGTCCGCGAAGTACTCCAGGACAAGCCAACGATCGTCGACCCCTCATCCGAGGATGCGAGCGAGTCGGGCCCAAAAGTCGCCGCCTGCCTGCCCCGGGCAGCGAATGACAAGGAACCTGAACCGGTTCCTGCCGGCCTCAGGCAGGCGTCCTAACCCAACCGACCACTCTCTGGTCGGTTTTTTTCTATCTAAAAACTCTCGGCATGCGAGAGTTTTTAGATGGCTGCGCCACGTGATCCCACGCAATCGGAGCCCCGTAAAACGCGAAGTATTTTATCTAGATGCGTCACGTGCCACGTCGTTCGCGAACGACGTGGCGGGGCACGTAAAATCCCACGTTGTGCGTGG
>JBDSJN010000016.1:0-234143 GCA_039917355.1 Patescibacteria group bacterium
AATGGAATGTAACAAACGGCTGGATGTTACTTGCATAGCTCCCTCCAGAAAGTTCAAACGGCGAGGTACTCGGACGCACGTAGGCATCGAACCGCTCAACGTTCAGCCGCTTCCCGGTAATCGGCACCCACGTTGTCCCGCCATCCGTCGAGAGCAGTAGGCAAGCGACCTTCGGAAGATCTGCACACAACGCGTCTCCCACGACTGAACGTTTGACGATAAGCTCCACTCCGCCTGTCTGCACCAAATGCAACTCTGACGCGCGCACTGGTGGCGGTGAGGCATACGAAATCTGGTTATTCCGTGCCGCGCGGACGAGGAGCTCCATCGCAAAGCGTAACTCCTGGCTGACGACCGCCTTATTCGCGATCTTGCGATGCAGCAAATTAAATGAGGCAAACGTCTGCGCAACAATCAACATCATCATCGAAAACAACGTGATGACGATCAGCATCTCCATCAGGGAGAAGCCTGGGAGGAAGTTGCGAGTTCCGAGTTGCGAGTTCCGAGTTTTCCGGCTCGCCACTCGGCACTCGGCACTCGGCACGTTTTTATCTCCAGTCATAGACATCGTCATACATCACGCGATCAAACACCTGGCCTTTGCGTTGCCATTGCAGATGAGATTCGATACGAATCCCGATTTTTGGGCCTCCCGCGCAATCTTCGCCGTCATCAAGGACGCTCTCTCCACCCGCCGTATCGCAAATCGGATGGAACGTCATCAATCGACGCCAAATGGTCGTATTTCCGACAAGGCCGTTTGCATAAAACCCTGGCGACGCCGCATCAGCGATCTGCGAGATGACAGTGTTGTCGTCATCCATTGTGCTTGCGGTAAAGTCAAACGAGAATGTCGCTTCAGCCGCACCTCCAGTCCAACGCGGTGTCGCCGTGTAGTCACTTCCGTTCGCAAGCCCTTGATCAAACGGGTCTCCCGCGAGCCAATTCGAATCTCGAAGTTCTTTTGCAAGCTCAATGCCCTCTCGCGCAAGATTCACAGCAACGACTTCATCCGCATCGCGATCAGATAACTGGAGATTCGAAAACACGAGCGCCGCCGCCGCAAATAAGCCTGTCGTAACAACCGATACGGTAATCAAGAGTTCGATGAGTGTCTGACCGGAAAGGCGCCGCATATTATTGGAAGGATACACGTCCTGTTACCGCATTCACATCAACGGTAACCGTACGTGCGGTTTTTGCATGGATGAGCGTAATCGAGAGCGTCTGCGGCTCTTTTGGCGCACACGCTGGCAAGCCCGTGTCTCCGCACGCCTCAATTCGCATCGTCCCATTTTGACGCCCAACCGCAAGGTTCACCTGACTGAGTGAACCGAATGTCGTCTGGATCGCGCTGACCGTCACCTTGTCGCCACCAAGTGGGTTCATGTCGCGCTGCAAGACGATCTCTTCATCATTTGTGAGACGCCAATCTTCTGTGTGGACATCCGCAAATATGGTGTACCCTGAACTTCCGGATTCAAATTCAACACCAACGCGTGGCGGCGGAAGCGGAGTACAGTCGCTGCTACAACTGATGACAGAAGGATTTTCAGTTTCGCACACGCGCGCCTGACCGCTCGATGTGTCGCACGTCCGGATATTCGTCGCCGCAAGTGCACGCGCCTGGACGTTCCGGATATCACCAACAAGCAGCCGCGCGGCTGTCATCAGTTCGTCGTTATTTCGGGTATCGCCAAGTGAAAAAACAGTTGTCGTCGAAATCAATAATAAAATCGCGATACTCACCATGAGTTCAACGAGTGTAAAACCCTTACGACGCAAAAGCATAGGTAATCCACATTTGGATGCTCTGACCAAACCACAACGCGAGCAGCGTTCCAAGTGCGAGAGCTGGCGCAAACGGAACACGCATCCCGCGTTTGACGACACGGAGGATGAACAGGATCAGCACGATAGAACCTCCGACGAGATACGCCAGGTACATCGCGATGCCAGTGAGCGGCCATCCCAAAATACCTGCCATCATCGCCGCAAACCACACATCCCCACTCCCAAGCCACTTGCCACGCGAGACGAGCCACTGGATCCCAAAAAAACAGATCGCAACAATAAGCGCAATACCTATTAATCGAAGCTCTGCGAGCATCGTTCCACCGTCTCCCAGGAATACGATCCGAATGACAGCGCCGATCACACCAATCACTGCCATCAATTCCAATGGTAATTCCTGCCAACGGAAATCCATAACGACCATCGTAAGGAGCCCGAGTGACAAAAAGAGTTCTGCGTAAAATGAGATGCTCGCGAGCGACCCGTAACGGCTCATCGCAATCACAGCAAGACATGCTCCGGCGACTTCGACGAGCGGATATTGGATATGGATCTTTGCCCCACAATCCGCACAGGCGCCACGTAGCGCGAGCCATGACAGGACAGGAACGAGATGTTGCGGGCGGATAGGCGCGCTACACGCTGGGCACTTTGAACGCCCAAGCAACGAAGATTCAGAATGCATCCGGATCGCAAGCACGTTCACGAACGACCCAAAACACGCACCGAGCACACCGGCGAATACAAAACGGATGATGAGCTCGATCATTGCGCTATTTTTCCACGTCGTCCTTATCTACACCTGACGCATGGGCATAGTAGGTCCCTTCAGGTCCAAACGCCGTGACTCGTTCCGTCGTAAATCGGATAGAGTAGCCGCTCGCCGCGCCAGTGTATCGATAATACTCGTTCGCTTTTGGACCGACTGGCACGCGCTGCAAGATCACGACACCCCCGCCTTCTGGTCCAGTAAATCCTGTCGATGTAAGGCCAACCGCTCCCGAACCGGTCTTCCCAAGATCGACAGGATCGCTGATGGGATAGCTTGCCTTTTGAAGCCAATATTGAGTAAGCGCACTACGCATGACGCTGATATCGGAGACACGTTTTGCATCTCGGCTTGTTGATCGCGAAACGCCAAGCGCATACATCGCGACTGCGCCCAGGATCCCAATGATGACGAGAACGATCAGGAGTTCGAGGATCGAGAAGCCTGGTTTGAGTCGGAAGCGCATAGTACCCCCAGTATAACAAAAACGCCCCGATAGCGCATCGAGGCGTTTTTGTACTGATCGTGCAGTTAGTTGACGAGTCCGTTCTGGTTGGCCGTGTGGTACAACACCGGATTCAACCCCTGAACGCTCGCCCCTTGCGTGACGAACCCAACCGTAAACGTGTCGACCGTTGGCGATGCGCCGAAGGTGTAGTCACAGCTTGCCGTTGGAGGTACCGCAGCGCAGGCGTTGGTGTTCTGCGGATCCTTGATGTTCGCCATGTTGGTGTACTGCGTCGTCACATCGGCCCCACCCCCCCCACAGGCTGCATCATAGATTGCGCAGGTGCTGACGCGCCCACTGCAGGCTCCTGTCCCACCCGTGTTGCACAAGAAACGACCATCTTGCGAGGCGGCTGCCATGGCAGACACGACGGCTCGGACATCCGCAACACGCTTGGCATCGTTCGCTTTCGTTCGGGCGTTGCCAAAGGCAACAACCGCGAGCGTCGCGAGCAAGCCAATAATAGCGATCACGACGAGCAATTCAATAAGTGTAAACCCTTTTTGTTTCGACATACGAAGCATTCTTGCGACAAGCTAAAGAATAAGATATCCACAGTATAGCACGTGGGGAGGGAGGGTGTGAGGTTTTAGGTTCTAGGTTTTAGGTTGGAGACTGGAGGGAGGGTGCATGGCGTGGTCCTGGAACGAAGCGACGCCTGTTGAACATCTCCAGTGTGAATCGGAAGCGAGTGGAAGGACCACGCCATGCACCCGACCGATCCCCCTTACACCGCCGACGACAAGCTATAGAGCGGCAACAGAATGGCAGACACCATTACGCCGACACCAATCCCAAGCAATACCATGACGGAGGGCTCAATAAGCGAGACCATGTTCGCGACCAGGTTATCAATCTCCCGGGAAAAGAAAGTGGCGAGACGTCCCAGTACTTCTTGGATGCGCCCCGTCTCTTCGCCGACGCCGATCATCTGCACCATCATGATCGGGACAAATTTTTCGCGTTGCATCACAGTCACGATCGAATTTCCGTCATTCACCTCACGAATCGTATCAAACACAAGCTGCTTCCAACGCGCATTCGCCATGACCCCAGAAACAATTTCGAGTGCCGTCACAAGGTCAACGCCGCCTTTTGAGAGCGTCGCGAGCGACCTCGAAAACCGTACGACGTAAATACGTTGGAACAACCCACCAAAAATAGGGATGCGCATCTTGAGCGTGTCCCAGGTATATCTCCCTCCAGGCGTCTTAAGCCAGGTACGGAACCCAAAAGCAGCAAGCGCTAAACAAATCAGGATCAACCACCAATATCCGGCAAAAATTCCAGAAACAAAAATCAACGCTCGCGTCGTAATCGGCAACGGAATGTTTGCTTCTTGGAGGATTTGAGTGAGCTTTGGCACGACGAACGTCATCATGATGAACGCAACAACGAACAACCCAGACATGATGAATGCCGGATAGATCATCGCGCCTTGGATCTTCGCGTTGAGGTCGTAATCTTTTTCGAGCTGGTCCGCGAGATATTCAAGGACTTCCGTCAATTGGCCTGACGTTTCACCAGACCGGACCATGTTGATATAAAAATCACCAAACACGTCGGCGTGCATATCAAGTGCATCAGAAAAACGCGAACCGCCTTCGATCTCATTTGCAATATCCGTCAGCACCGCACGGAGCCGGGTGTTCTCGATCTGCCGCCCGATATTTCGAATCGCATCCACAACCGGCACAGACGCCGACACCATGACAGATAAGGTCCGCGACACGACGACGAGATCTTTATCCGTAATACGATTGATGAACCCTTTTCCTCCCCCACTCCCACCGCGCTGTTCATCGAGCAATAAAATTTCGTATCCTCGTTCCGTGAGCGCCTCCGCCGCAGCGTCATGGTTCGCCGCCTGCACAAAACCGGCCTGGATCGATCCATCCGGCGCACCAACCCGATACTTAAACGTTGGCATGTAATGTTAGGCTTTCTTCCCCAGCAACTCTTTGACCTTTGCGATTGTTTCGTGCGGCAAGGAATGTGCTTTGATGACGTATCCTGCCGCGCCAAGCTGCATACATCGCTCAACGTCTTCGCGTTGCCCCAGGTTCGTGAGGATAAGGACAGGGACCGTCTTTGTTGCGTCATCCTGCTTTAACCGTTCCAACACCTCAAATCCATTCAACTTCGGCATCACAAGATCAAGCAAAATCATGTCTGGGATATCTTTCATCGCAAGCCGTAACCCATCCTCCCCATTCGTCGCGAGCGATACATCAAACCCCTCAAGCTCCAGCTTCTGCGCGTAGATGCTTGCCAGGAATCCATCGTCTTCAATTAACAAAATGTGTTGTTTTGCCATATGTTATGTGTCCTCAGTCGTTTCTTGTCCCAGCCGTAACACTTCTTCGACCGTCGTGACCCCTTCAAGGGCTTTTAGCAAAATATCCTGGCGGAGTTTCAGCATTTCTTGGCGCTTCGCCTCAACCTCGACCTCTTGTGCCGGGAATCCTTTTTCGACGAGACGTTTTGCGGTTTGAGTAAACTGGAAGAGCTCCGCAACGGCGGTACGCCCACTATACCCCGAATCCCCACACCGCGCGCACCCTTTGCCGTGGTAGAACACAAGCGCGCCATTTTGGTCGATGCCCTGCGAAAAATATTTCTTTGGGATCAGCAACACTTCTTTTTGCAACTTCGCGACGGTTTCTGGCGCGATCTCCTGTACTTCCTTGCAATGCGGACAGATTTTACGCGCAAGACGTTGCGCGATACCAAGGTTGAGTGTCGCCGCAAGTAAAAATGGTTCGACGTGCATATCGACAAGACGCGGCACGAGACCAAACACATCGTTGGTGTGGAGCGTCGAGAAGATCAGGTGGCCCGTGAGTGACGCGTGGATCGCAAGCTCTGCGGTTTCACGGTCGCGGATTTCTCCAACCATGATCACGTTCGGGTCTTGGCGCAGAAGCGAACGGAGCCCCGTCGCAAATGTATATCCGATCTCTGGACGGATCTGCGATTGGTTTACGCCAGCGATGTAGTATTCCACCGGATCTTCGAGTGTCGAAATATTTCGACCTTCACTATTCAGCAAATTCAATCCCGCAAACAACGTCGTCGATTTTCCGGACCCTGTTGGACCAGTGATGAGGAAAAGTCCAAACGGTTTTTTGATTTCTTCTTTAATGACGTCAATATATTCCTTGCGATACCCAAGCGCTTCAAACGTTGGCGCACCAACAGACGTATCAAGGATACGCATGACAACTTTTTCATGGTCTACGACGGGCAGCGTCGAAATACGGAAGTCGATCTTCTTGCCGTTAATCTCTTCGGTGATACGCCCGTCTTGCGGAATACGCGTCTCGTCGATCTTTAAGTTCGCAAGCACTTTGATACGCGACACGATGGCAGGATGGACGTAAATCGGCAGCGTCAGCGATGACCGGAGCACGCCATCAATGCGATACCGCACGCGGCATTCATTCCCTACCGGTTCAATATGAATATCTGATGCACCGCCCTCCACCGCCTGTCGCATAATAACCGACACCATGCGCGAGACTGGCGCGCCTTTGATCGTTTCTTCGAGCGTCGACAAATCTTTTGATTCCTCGCGCGTTTTTGCAAACTTTCCTTGCGCCTCAGCAAGTGCCGATTCAACCTCTCCAGCCCCACTCCCCGATTGGCGGAGCAACGCGGTCATTTGTGACGCTGGGACGACTACGGCCTGCAATGTCCATCCTTTTTCGCTCGCAAGGAACTGCATCGCCTCAAGTGCATGAAAATCTTTTGGATCCTGCATCGCGATCTGGATCGTTGTGCCATCAAACCCGACAGGGACAACGTGATATGTCTTTACTGTCTCCTGAGGCAACAAATCAAGCACTTCTTTTGCCACCTGGATGTTCGAGAGATCCACAAACGCAAGCCCAGCGGCTTCTGCTTTTGCCTTTGCAAAATCCGTTTCTGCCACATACTTGCCGCCAACGGCTGCTTGCTCAAGGGTTTTTCCGCGAGCAAGAAGGTCCGCAAGCAAGGCCGACGTTTTGTCATCGACGAGTCCTTTTGTCTTGAGGAGTTGAAGGAGTTGTTCATCCATACTTATGGCGTTGACGTTGCAGTAGACGTGACGACGACCGGAGCCGGCAGCGGGACAAACGGATTTGGCCGTCCAAGTGCACCTGCATCGACATGGATAGGACCCAGCGGCTCCAGCTGTTGGAAAACCGGGCTTTGCGAGACGTCAGACGTCGGGTTAAATGTGACCTTGGATTTAGCCGGCGGTGCGGGAGGGACCAATACCGGCTCGAGCACCTGCATTCCAAACCAATACACAGAAACAAGGCACGCCACCGCAAGAAGGAGCATCACGATTTTTGAGAAGAGCGAGGAAGAAGCCATATCAGCGTTGGGATGGGGTTGCTGTAACCTTTGCGGCCGGCGTGTACGTGTACGTCTTCATCTGCAACGCATATGCGGACTGCGTCCCCTGCGTCGAGACGTTGATGCCAACGATATCAAGCAAGCGCAAACTCACCTCGAGGTCACGGATATACTTTTTGATCTGTGGGTAATTCTCTGCCGTCACCGTCATGTTGACGAGGAGTTCGCTGACAGATGATGTCGACACTTTATTTGACGAGTCCGAAAATGATACGCTAGTGATCTTCACGCTATCGCGGTCTGCCGTATCACCAAAGAGGACGAGGAGCTCCGGGATCCCCTGCTCACGCGGCAACGCTTGGTCGACTTTCGTAAGCGTCTCCGCTGGGATTGTCTGGGCTGCTGCAATCGACTGGTCAAGGCTCTCAAGATAGACCTTCTCTCTCGCCAACGTTTCGAGCGTCGACACGGTTTGCGCGTTTGTGGCTTTGACGCCATCGAGTTTTGGTTTGAGCACTATGAATGCAGAAAGTACGAAGATCAGCACCATCAGGAAGAACACCGCGCCGTAGTAATCGGTGAGGAGTCGGGATGGTTGCTTTGGTTTCTTCGTTTTTTGCTCCATATCAATAACTCATCAACACGGTCGGTTCGAGGGCGAGGATGATCTGAAAATTGACGGCGTCCAGCGTTCCCTGCGCATTGTACCTCGCTTGATATCCCATTGCTTGCACAGACCGTGCCATGCCAGACGTTTGGAACGCCGCAACCTGTCGCGCAGCAGAGGTAAACGTCGGCGCCGTTGCACCAAGGATCAGCTGGCCGTCCGGCGCGAGGGTGAATGACGAGTAGTAAACGTCCGGTACGGTGTTCTTTTCGAGAGTGTCGAACAAACGACTTGGCGAGAGGTGACGGTTCAGCAACCCAGAAAGCGATTTGAGGCGCGGCTCAAGATCACGGAACGATTCCCAATTACTCAGATGCGTTGCGGCGGTTTGCTGCGTCTCAGCCAATTGGCTCGTCGCCTCAGACAAGCTAGCTCCGGCGAGCTGCCCTTGCCGATCGAGAAGCCAATATGACCCGCCGATCAACGCAACAAACAAAATGGCGAGCAGGATCAACGTAAACCGACGGCGCGAGATATCGACACGGCCACGGACGTCCTGTTCTTCCAAAAAACTGACACGCACAGATTTTCGGACACGACGGATGACGCGCACACGTTTTGGCGCCTGCGCAATCGGCATGATCCGTGCCTTCGGCGTTGGAATGCCTGTCCCTGGCTGGATCGAAGGAGTGTTCACCGTTCCGGACGTCGGAACAAGGCCCATAGACGCACCTGGTTTTCGCGCAGTAGGTGGCTTAAAAAATTGTGGCGGGAGTTTTGGCGGTGGTTCTGGCGCGTGTGTATCAAATAATTTGGACTTGAGGTCGTCAACAAACGTCTGTGCCTGAAACAATGCTTTTGCGAGAAACGACTCACCTTGGAGCACATCGCCCACATCTCCTTCGTCGACTTCGATGATCTCCACATCTTCATCTGGTGACTTTGGCACGTACATCTTCAAGTTATCCTCCTTTTGGGGGACCGGTGCCTTCTTCAGTTCCTCTTCCGGTCGACGCATTTCGTCGGGAAGAAGGGAGATGTCTGACATTTATTCAATATCTCTCATGGCGCATCCAAGGGCGATCGTAAACCGTGAACCGATCTCATCAAGCACGGGCCGTAGATCTTGCGGATAGATCACCCGTGCCCACGGATCGCCAAGGTACGCGTTGACATTCATGAGTTGCGTCATAAATTCTGGAAGCCGCGGCAAAAGTGCCGACCCACCCGTCAGAATGATCTTATCAATCCGCTTTCCTTGCCCGCCCTCCGTCTGGCCTTGGTACAAGTTAAAAGAATACTTGACCTCGTCGATGATCGGTTTGAGGAGCGTGGTGAGAATCGGCGAGATATCCCCTGTCGGGGCGAACGATTGCATCGTGCGGATGTCGCGCTTCATGGAATCTGCCTGCTCAAACGGAATACCAAGCGTCTTTGAGATCGTCTCCGTAATGGCACGACCGCCTGTTGCGATCGACCGGTTCAGGAATGGAACGCCGCGTTCGATCACAGAAATATTCGTGCGCTGCGATCCGATATCGACAACCATGATGCTTGAACGGTCCTTCCCCACGAGTGATCGGATCATTGCAAACGCTTCCGTCTCGAGTGAGATCAGTTCGAGTCCTGCTTTTTTAAAAATCTCCACGTACTTGTTCACGAGTGGCTTCGGTGCGCCGGTGATGAGGACACGCGTCACTTTCTTGCCGCCTTCACCATCTGTCGAATCAATCGTCTTAAAATCAAGCGTGATCTCCTCGAGTGGCACAGGGATCAATTTCTTTGCCTGCCACTGGATTGCTTCCTTCAATTCTTTTTCGTTGGCCGCTGGCACACTGATGATCGACGAGAACACCGATGCGATCGGGAGCGCAGACACAACTTTCTTTGACGTCGTCTTTGATTTGGCGACCATTTTCTTGATGAGAGCTGCCGTCTTGTCGATGTCTTCGGTGAGCGGCGCGGATCCCTGGGCGCTCGTCGGAAAATCGACGAACGCATAGGTCACGAGTCGGGCGCGCCCCTTCTCGTTCATGAGCTCAACAACCTTGATGCCAGAGAGGCCCAAGTCGATACCGAGGTAGCTTTGCGATGGTGGTTTTGATGAAAAGAGTGCCATATGTTCAAAATGCGTCCTTCGTAGTGGGCAGGGACTTCCCTATATCTTGCATCCCCGGCGGCGGATTGGCTACAGCCCGGCCGTCAAAGATGATTGTTTCAGCTGCTGTTGACGATGAACCAGCAAGCCGTTCAAGCACAAGCTCGCGTGATGCGATCAATCCGTAGATCGTGAGTGGCGACTTGGTGACGCCTGTCGAGATCGACGTTTCGGCAAAAAACGCACCGGCCAGTGTACGCACCGTTGGGTCAATAATGATGTGACCGCCAACACCTGTCCCCGCATCACGCGTCACAATGACGCCAAACGACGCAAGGTTGCGGAGGTAATTCTGGACTGATGCCGATGCGTACGACAGGTCACCCGTGATATGGAGGTCTGCCCCCTTCACATAGAGTAATCCGTTCCCTCGACCGCTGCTGCCAACACCATTCGTAAACATCCGAGCTGGCAACATCAGGGATCCGCCACCAGAGTAGAGGTAGACTTTCCCACCAAGACTCGGAGGGAGCGCGTTCCCATCCGCGATCAACTGGACCGCCCCAAAACGGCCACGCTCAATCCCTGCTACATCGATTGATCCGAGTGAGCCTTTGTATCCCGTCGAACCGGACGGCAAGCTCAACTGTGGCGTCGTGTGCTCACATCCGGACTGCGACGCAAACCCGGAAATCGATCCGTTGCTGACAGAAAGGCAATAGCTCGCATTGTACTGCGATGCTGGTGCGGCAATGGCATCAATCCCTTGCTGTGCGTACACATTCCCGAATTGCGTTTTAAGCCACGAGATCGTGCACATGCTTGCCGTACTTTGGCAGTCCGTGTCCTCACAGTCGACAGGACCGTCGCCTTCGTTGTCTGTGCTGTCGCTGCAACACAAGTCCGCGGTACCGAGCGGACACATATCTTCGGTCAATGACGGAGGGGTAACACACGGCGTTGCGGTCGCGCATCCAGAATCCGTACAGTCGATCGCGCCGTCAATATCATTATCGAGTCCATCGCTGCACGACGGGTCCGTGTTTTCGGTTGAGACTGACATGTGCGCCTGATGGAAATCGATGAAACCAAATCCCGTCCCATCATCATTCCCGTTCCAGGCAAACGAAGTTCCGTTCGCTGGAGAGCCGCCGCCTGTCGTGTCCTCAAAAAAGTGCGACGACATATCGAACGGCACATGATACGAATAACTCCCGCAGGCTGATGGAGAAACGTCGGCGCAATTCAACGAGATCCATCCCTCGTTGCCCTCGTTGCACACCTTGGCCCAGCCGTGAAAATCACGAACCGCGCCGCCGGAAGAATATGGTGCCGGATTCAACTCTGCGCGCAAACTGTTATACGTCGGGACAGACGCAGGAACAGTGCCGATGCAGTCCGGATGGGTGCACGATGTTCCGAAACAAACCCAACCCGCATTTTCTGACCAGGCAAACCCGTTCATCGCGCCGGTGGATGGATCGACGTTCACGCCATACGTCCCACCACCCGATCCTGGGTTCGTATCGTTCAACGAAATCCATCCAATTGGATCCGCCCATGCCCATCCAAGGATATTGTCGCTCGATGCGGCGTACGCCCATGGCGATGAAGGAGTGGAAAAAAATGCCGTCGCAACGGCGATCGCGAGCCCTCCCACGGCAATAAACGCAGTGAACGCTTGATGAGCCCTTCCTCGTGCGTGACGGTCACGTTTTGGACGCAAAGAGCGGCGTCTCCCCGACGACAAAGAAAGCGAGGCACGGCTCCTCCGTTTCATTGCCCTAATTATAACACAAAAGGCGCATCACTATGCGCCTTTTGCTATCCGCCCCATCCCCTGGTCCATCGCGATGTTTGAGAGTTCATCCGCCCGCTTATTGTATTCACGTCTCACGTGCCGGAATTTGACCCTTCCGAGCTGTGTACAAAGATTTTTCATCTCCAGATAGCGCTTTGCGATCTCCGGGTTCTTGACTTTGTATTCTCCGTTCGCCTGTTTGACGAGTAATTCACTATCCGTGACAATCTCAACCTCTGTCGCCTTGAGCGCAACTGCTCGCTCAAGCCCTAAAATGACCGCACGATACTCCGCCTGATTATTCGTCGTGACACCAAGATACACCGCGTGGTCTTCCACGACTTCACCGGTCTTTGTATCGCGGATATCCACACCAATCCCCGCAGGACCTGGATTCCCTCGTGCGCCACCATCGGTATTGATCGTCAGTTTCATACATCCTTGAAGCCCCCAGCTTGGATGTTCCACAGCTTCTTGTAAATACCGACCTTCTTCAGCAACTGGTCATGCGTCCCCTGGTCAACAACTTTCCCCTTTTCCATCACGATGATGCGATCCATCTGCATAATCGTGGAAAGGCGGTGCGCGATCACGATCACTGTCTTCTCCTTCATCAATTCACGCAATGCATCCTGGATCAACGACTCGGATTCAGAATCAAGCGAGGATGTCGCTTCATCGAGGACGAGGATCGGTGCGTTCTTCAAGATCGCACGAGCGATCGCGACGCGTTGGCGCTCTCCGCCCGAAAGTTTCACACCGCGTTCGCCAACGAATGTGTCATAGCCTTTTGGAAGCTTGGAGATAAACTCGTGGCAATGCGCTTTCTTTGCCGCAGCAATGATATCTTTCTCGCTCGCATTCGTTTTTCCATACGCGATGTTATCGCGAAGCGAACGATGAAACAGGATCGGCTCTTGCGGCACGATCGACATCGCCTCTCGCAAACTCTTCTGAGTTACCTTTGCGATATTCTTGCCATCAATATGGATCGCGCCTCGTGTCACGTCATAAAAACGGAAGAGAAGCTTCGTCACCGTTGATTTGCCAGCTCCAGATGAACCGACAAGGGCAATCTTTTCGTGCGATGCGATCGATAACGAAAATGATTTGAGAATCATAGAGCCTCCCCCGTACTGGAATCCGACATCCTGAAAATCGATGATCGCCCCTTTCACCGCAATCGGACGTGCCTCCGGGAGATCCGGTACCTCTACTGGCATTTCGATGACATCGATCATCTCTTTGGCATCTGCGATCGCCTCAAAGAAACTGCGGATCAAACGGCCCATCCCATAGACGTTCTGCGTGATAGAGCGGATATAGAGCTGGTACATTGCGAATGTACCGACCGTCAGCAACCCGACTTCCCAGCGCTTAATCGCATAGAAAACGATTCCGACTTCCAGAAAAATGATGAAGATATACTGGATCGCATTATTCGTTTCACCGATGAGCCACGTCTTCATCCGTGCCTCGCGCCATTCTTCTGCCGCCTTAAAAAAAAGCTTCTTTTCAAAACCCTCTCGCGCAAACGCCTTGACCGTCGAGGTATTCGACAAGATATCCGACATCACGCCATTTTGTACGGTGTTCTTTTCTGAGCGGTCCAAATCATATTTCAATTTCCAAATGGCGATGCCGTAATTCGATAGGACATAAATAAGCATCCATACAACCATCCCGACGCCAAGAACCCAACTTTCTCGCCAAACGATCACCCCAATCCCAATCGTTGAGACAAAAAGCGGAACGATTGTCCACAAAAACCATTCCATGATCCTTTCGATGGATTCAGACAAGCGCTGGATCCGACGCATCATGCTCCCTGTAAATTGATCCTGGAAAAACCGATAGGAGTGCTTCAGTGTGTGTGATAACGAATCCGTCATCGCATCTCGGCTCACCCCCGCCTGGACGCCTCCCTGAAGAAAGCCCGCGACACGATAGAGTAACCAGTACGAAATGGTGATGAAGGCGAGCAGACCAAACAACCCAATCGCTTTTGTGCCTGCTGCACTTGAGTACGCATAGGCAAACAGGTCAACGATCTGTCGAAGGATTTGCGGAACGAAGAGGCTGCCTAGAATCTCTGCGCCGATAACCGAAACGGTGATAATTGCGAAACGGATTTTGTACGGACGCAAAAAAGACACGAAGACAGACATCGCATGCCAAAAAGAAGTCTTGCGCTTTTCTTCCATTCCAACAGTATATCAGCTTTGCGTCTCCGAGATACGCACATCCACGACCTTGCATTGAATCTCTCTCCTCCCATTCCATTCATTGATGCCAATGTCATACACGACATCAACGTGACTCCCAAGTTTTAGCTCCTCGAGACGCGAACCGAACTTAAAAGCAATGAATTTTTGCGCGCGGCCACTTTCTGATCGCGCTGTGAAGCGAAGATGGCTTCCAGTCGAACCGACAAGACCGACATCAACAAGTTCGAGATTACGTGACACGAAAGACGGTTTCGCATTCCCCATCCCATACGGTTCAAGACGTTCGACCGTTGAGACGAGTCGCCAGTCAATGTCATCGAGAGGAAGTTCCGCATCAACAAGAAGTTCAGGCACAAGATCTTCTGCCTTGAGATGCGCCGCAGCGTCTTCTCGCAACCGTTCTGCAAAGATTTCCGCTTCTTCATCTTTGACGAACGAAAAGCCACACGCCTGCGCATGACCACCAGAACGCGTGAGGATCCCCTCACCAGCCCGACGGACCGCGTCTGTGACGTTGTATGTATTTGGCGCTCGGCCAGATCCAATCCAATGATCACCATGTTTTCCATAGACAACACACGGCTTTCCCGTTCGCTCCATGTACCGCCCTGCAACGAGACCAACGAGTGAAGGCGACCATTCTGCATTCCACAGCACAACGATGCTCGTCGGATTTGCCGCTTCCGCTTCACTCCGCGCCACCATCTGTTCCTCCGCCTGCTTCATCATCCCTTCGACCGCTTTCTGACGGTTCTTGTTACATTGCTCAAGCTCAAACGCAAGACGTGACGCGTCTTCGTCATCATCAGACAGCATGAGACGAAGTGCAAGCTCGGCGTGATCCATGCGACCTGCGGCATTGATTCGAGGTCCGATAGAAAAACCGATCGATTCACTCGTAAGATCCCCTTTCGCTCGTGCAGCTTCGACGAGACGGAGGAGACCTCGACGTCGCGTCTTGTTCAACACTTTGAGTCCGTACGTGAGCAACACCCGATTCTCGCCGACAAGCGGAACCATATCCGTCACCGTCGCGATCGAAACAAGATCGAGCAACCACTTTTCCCAACCGATGGGGACGTCATGGCCGCGACGTCGCGCTTCGCTGATCAACGCACAAGAAAATTTCCACGACACGCCAACGGCGGCGAGAAATTGGAAGGGATATGATTCGCCCGGCAAACGAGGATGGATCAGCAATCCGTCAGGAAGTTTTTCACCGAATTCGTGGTGGTCGAGCACAATCGTGTCCATCCCCTTTTCTTTTGCGAGCGCAATCTCATCCACACATGCAATCCCACAGTCCACGGTGATGATCAGTGATGTGCCTCGTTCTTTCAAAATATCAACCGTCGCGAGACGGAGTCCGTATCCTTCTTTATCGCGATGCGGAATGTAGTAATCGACGTTCGATCGTAGGGGCGTGAGGCTCACGCCCTCCGACCGATCGATTGAACCTACCCGATCGACCGAGGGATCAGGGCGTGTACCACACGCCCCTACGAGCCGCTCCACCTCTCTCAACGCTGTAATGACAACGGTCGATCCCGTGACACCATCCGCATCGTAATCTCCATGGACTGTTATTCGCTCCCCGTTCTCGATCGCGACAAAGACGCGGTCAATCGCGTCTTTCATCTGTGTGAACTTCATCGGGTCGTGGATCCCCGTCTCAAAATCAGGGTTCAAAAAAGACTCCGCCTCGAGCGGATCGGTAATCCCCCGATTCGCAAGCAACGTTGTCCCAACCGGGTGCATATCCGGGAACGCTTCCGGCGCCAACACCTTCGTCGGCTCCAAGATCCTCCAGCGTTTTTGCATGGGAGGATCTTGGCATAAGGGTCGAAAAAAGAGAATACAAAAAAGCGCCGAAGTGGCGCGAGAGACCTAGAGGCGAAGCTTTTTCCAAGATTTCATCGCATCACTTGCGTAATACATTACAGGGCCAAGCATAAGAAAGCCAACAAACCACGGACCTCGAACCCCCGTCGAAACCGCTGCAAGAAGGACCACCATGGTCACGCGAGCCATCGAATTGAAGCTCCATGCGTGGTACGTCCAGTCACTTATAAAATACTGACCCCGCAGGTGCTTTGGAATCGCGAGCGACCTACACCACTTCTTGACTCGCCTGTTCGACAGCCACACATTCTCCACAAGCCAGACAAGACACAGTCCGACGATGAGAAGGGCGGGCACAAACACGATCTTCCCATCCCTGTACGCGTAGAGAGGAATGAGAATCGAAATCGCGGCAAGCGCAACCATCGAAGCCGCAAACGGCCACACCAGGAAACGGAGCAATTGAATGCGCAGAGGCGTTGGCGCGGCTTCCACGTCATACGACTCTTCACGGTCTGGAACCATCGGATCCTCCTTTCTGAAAAGGACAAAAACACGCGTTGATTACAACGTGACAGAAACGAAACGTCAAGTATTTACTGTCCCAAAAATGGCAAGAACAGCGAAAGTACGGTCGCGAGACCGACGAAGACAACGAGCGTCTTCCAAACTACTTGTCTTGTAGAGGTTTTCATATTAATTTCTTCGAAGTACTTTGATGAATGCGTCTGGTGGGATTTCGACGGAGCCTACACCCATCGACATCATACGCTTTTTTCCTTTCTTTTGCTTTTCGAGTAATTTCATCTTCCGCGTGACGTCCCCGCCATAGAGATATCCCGTGACGTCTTTGCGGAATGCGGAGATACGCTCTGAGGCGAGGATCTTTGCGCCAACGCTCGCTTGGATCTTGATCACGAACTGTGCACGAGGCAACACCTCTTTGAGCGTTTCGACAATTTCCTTTCCCCGGCGATACGCTTCTGTCTCATGGAGAAGCGTCGCAAACGCGGGTACCATTTCTTCGGCAACCGAAATATCCATACGGATGATTGGTGCCGTACGATAGTCAAGGAACTCGTAGCTAAGTGACGCGTAACCCGCGGACACGCTCTTCAGCTTGTCGTGGAAGTCAACGATGACCGACGAAAGCGGCATGTCGTAGTGGAGCACGGCGCGTGTCGGATCGTAATAATCCGTCGTCTTGTAAACACCACGACGATCCTGGACCAAGCCCATCACGTTTCCGATGTAATCGGATGGCGACACGATGTCGACCGCAACCCACGGTTCGCGTGACGATTGAAGATGGTTCGGATCTGGGAATGCGAGTGGTGACTTGATAACTTCTTCTGTCCCATCCGTCTTTGTGACTTCGTACGCAACAGACGGCGTCGTGACGACGACTTCCATATTGTGTTCGCGACGCAACCGTTCTTGCACGATCTCGAGGTGTAACATGCCGAGCAACCCACAACGGAAGCCAAAGCCAAGTGCCGTTGAATGCTCCGGCTCACACGAAAGTGCCGCGTCAGACAAACGCAGTTTCATGATGGCGTCACGCAATTTTTCGTATTCATTGCCTTCACGAGGAAAAATCCCCGCGTAGACCATTGGGCTCACTTCCTTATAACCCGCAAGCTGTTCCGGCTTCGTCTCTCCGATGGTGTCTTCTTTGCGCGCGATTGTATCACCCACACGGACGGCAGAAATGTCCTTCAAACCCGACACGATATAACCAATCTCCCCCGCTTCCATCACATCATTCGAAACGTATTGTGGCTGCAGATACCCGACTTCGAGCGCATCCCCGTCCGCCTTCGTGGCGAGGAAATTAAGGCGATCGTTCTTTTTGATTGAGCCGTCAACACAACGGACATACGCAACGACACCTTTATATTCGTCGTACTTGGAATCAAAAATCAATGCGCGGAATGGTTTTTCGCGGCTACCACGTGGTGGTGGGATTTCTTTGACGAGACGTTCGAGGATTTCTGGGACACCCGCACCCGTCTTCCCAGACGCAAGAATAATCTCCTCTCGCTTACAACCAATGAGACGGATCAACTCTTCTGCACGACGCTCGACTTCCGAGTTCGGCAAATCAATTTTATTCAATACTGGGATGATCGTGAGGTCTTGTTCAATTGCGAGATACAAGTTCGCAATCGTCTGTGCCTGCACGCCCTGTGTTGAGTCGACAAGAAGCAGCGCGCCCTCGACAGCTGCAAGGGACCGAGAAACTTCGTACCCAAAGTCCACGTGACCTGGCGTATCAATAAGGTTGAGTTCGTATTCCTCTCCCCCACTCTTGTACTTCATCCGTGCTGGCTGGAGTTTGATCGTGATACCGCGTTCGCGTTCGAGGTCCATCGTATCGAGGAGCTGGTCCTTCATCTTGCGTTGTTCAACCGTGCCCGTAACTTCAAGAAGCCGATCCGAAAGGGTCGACTTACCGTGGTCGATGTGCGCAATGATGCAGAAATTGCGGATCTTGGACTGGTCCATGCCTCGCGATGTTGCCTGAAAAACAGAAAAAAATCAAGGCTTTGTCGTTGGAGCGATCTCCCCCGGCAATACCATCCGCGTCGGTGCAACAAACCCTGTGGTCGTCACCATGATGCGTTCAAGCATCGCTGGGTCGATGCGGTCTTGGAACTGCTCCGGAATTGTCGGTGCTCCTTTCATTTTTTTCACCGCCTTCATCTTCATCACGCTTTCCGGGACGGTCGTCGACATCTTCTTAAACTCTCCGCGACCCTTGTCTTTTTCGCCAAGCGAGCGGACAAGTTTCTTCATCCCTGCGGTATCAAGCTTCGCCATCGCCTGTGCGGCAATGCGCATCCCTTGCCCTGCTTGGAGATGCACGGCTTTCTTGGACGCTTTCCTGTCCGCAAACGTCGTCACATCTACATTATGATCCGCAACGAGAACGTCCGCTTGGCCGTTAACGAGCTCCATCCCAAACGCCGTTCCACGAACTGTTGCGACAACGCCATTGCCCGTCACAGAAAATTTTTCGTCTGGTCCAAACAACCGTTCAAAACGTGACCAAATACTCCCAGCGGCAAGGTCAACCTGCACAAATACGGACCCATCACCTTCGCCATCTGGCAACACCGTTACGATTGTCCCTGCAGGCAAATACGACACACCCGTTTCTGGATAGACGATCATCGCGGTTCCTGTCGTCACGGCGACCATATCACCCGCCTCGAGCTCCACCCCTTCTTCTGCCACAGTCGTGTCATTCCCACGCGTCACCGTTGCCACGCCTCCGCTCAACGACAAGATCCCCATTGGGGCGATCGTGTCTGCAACCTGATTTGGCGTTGATGGCTGCCCCGTAAGACGCGGCTCTGGACGGACGCATCCCGCACCGACGACAGCAACCAACGCGACAGCAGCGACAAACGAAGAAAAATATTTCATATTTGGAATTTGGATATTGATCATTGGAATTTTATCGTGAGACATCTTGCGCTTCTTCCGCACCAGGAATGAATCCGCCTTTTTTAATAAATCGTTTGACCGCGGCATCCCGGAACTCGCTAAACTCTTGTGATTTGAGGAGTGTCGCGACAACAATAAACGCGATCCCTCCCGCAGTGATCGTCCCACCAACCTGGACGGCGACCTGCCAGAATGTACGGAGCGGGAAGAGCGTCCCAAGCCCCTGGCGGACGATCCATCCAAAACCGAGAAGCGCCATACTTGCGGCACACGTCTTAAAAAGAGACGTCGTAAACTCCCCTTCGCCGAGTGACCCACGTTTGTAGTAGAGCAACCACCAAAGCAACAACACGTTAAGGAGTGCCGCAACACTGAATGAGATTGCGAGACCAACAATCCCAAGATACGGACGAAGCAGGATCGCGAGCACGAGGTTGAATGCTTCAGCGAGCAGACTTGCAACAAGCGGCGTCCATGTATCCTGGATCGCGTAGAACGCACGGGCCATGAGCGCAACGAGTGCCTGGAACAGCATCGAGACAGCGAAGATCCCAAGAACGTTCGCGGTGCGGATCGTCGCATCCCAATCAAACTCACCGGCGCCCAGCGTAATACGGACGATCTGCGCACGCAACAGGATAAAGATCACGGTTGATGGGATAAGAAGGAACGCGATTTTGCGCGACGTCGAACCTAGCACATCCCTGAACCCTGCCGTATCTTTGTTCGCTGATGCGCGAGACAAGTTTGGAAACGCCGCAACCGCAAACGAAATCCCAAAGATGCTGACAGGGAATGATTGGAGGTTGTTTGCGAGGTTGAAGATGGCGATTGATCCAACAGGAAGCGCGGACGCGAGGGACAACAAGATGACGAGATTCACCTGTGAAACGGCAAGGCCTGCAGTACGTGGCGCCATCAACCTCAGGATACGACGCACACCCTCTGTTCGGAGTGACGGTGGAGGAATACGACGCAACCCAAGACGGAGTGCAACAGAAGCTTGCGTAAGGAGATGGAAAAACGCACCAAGCACAACGCCCCACGCCACACCTTCAAGACCCATCACAGGCGCAAGGACAAGCGTCCCAAAAATAATCCCAATGTTATAAAAGACTGGTGCAAGGGAGAATGCGAGGAATCGCCGTGTCGCCTGCAAGATCCCGCCCATAACCGCAGACAACCCAAGGAAGAACGGCGAAAGCGCCATGATGCGCGTGAGCTGAATCGTTTGGAGCAATTTTTCACCTTCGAATCCGGGAACGGTGAGCGGAACAAGGATTGGCGCAAATACGATCAAGACGCCACAAATGACAAGCATCGTTGCACCAACAACAGACAAGACACGCTCTGCGAGACGCCACGCGTCATCTTTACTCTTCGTTTCAAGATATTCCGCAAAGACCGGGATGAACCCAGCGGACAAAGCACCAAGAATGACGAGCGAGTAGAGCAGGTCCGGCAAACGGAATGCGGCGTAGTAGGTGTCGAGCGACGAACCGGCACCGAACGTTGATGCCAAAATACGGTCACGCAACACACCAAACAAACGCGACGCAAGCGATGCGCCACCAACAATCACGGCTGCAGCCGTGATCCCATTCGTCTCCCCGTTCCAGAGTTTAGAAAAAAAAGATTTCACACTTATTCAAATTCATCTTTGATCACAAGTACCGCATACACATTCCCATTTTCATTCACAAGCTCTATCGGCTTAAGCTTCGTCCCTTCTGGTGCCTGCCCGCACAACCGCTCCCCTGTCTTCGGATTGAACTCTGCCTCGTGCCACCGACATCGGAAAAGCGTCGGATTCACTAATTCGAGCGGCCCGCCAGCATGTGTACAAAAGTTCACATACGCCTTCAGCGCCCCTTCATCATTATACGCGATCCCATTCTGCACCCCAAACCGAAACCCCCGCGCCGTCCCTGGCCCGATCTCCCCCTCCTTTGCAACAAGTAATTTTCGTGTGAATCCCATACATGCATCCTTCCCTCATCTTAGTCCCTCCCCTTGATCCGAAGGCATGATGCGTTTGCGCAGCGAGGACTGATAGAGCGATCTAGTAAACGCATAAAGCAGTAGCGTTTACGTTGAGCGAGTTCCGCCGCAAGCAAACGCATCATGCCTTCGGATCATCCCCATCCTTTTTCTCCTCACCCCCCATATCATATTCAAACGGCATCTCCTTAAACGTGCCCTTCGTTAGCATGTGCAATTCCCCAAACACATATTTGATCGCAATGCTGAGTCGTCCATCTTTTTCGAGACGACGGACAGACACGGCAATCGGATGCGAACGCAACACACCAAACCGATGACCACGCTTATGTGCACGCTGGACGTAATCATGATCTTCCGCAAACACGACATCTTTATCAAATCCATTGATCCCCTTATGAACGTCACGACGGACAAAAATACAAAACCCAGCTGCGTGTGGCTTGATCTTTTCCATCGCGATCGTAAACGCGTTATATGCCTCGTGCATCGCGCGATCGATCGGCTTGCGGCTGAGTGGCTTTACCTTGCACGTTGCGACATCCAGTTTTTTGCGGTCCATCTCATCTAAACATTCTTGGAGGAACTTCGCCGACGGCAACTGCACATCCGCATCAAAAAACGCGACGATCTCCCCTGTGGCATGGAGCGCACCTTTGTTCCGTCCTGGCCCTGGCATCCCTCCTTCGACAACGATTGCACCAGCTGCTGTTGCAAGATCAACCGTCTTATCCGTCGAGTGTGCATCCGCCACGATCACTTCATAGTCCGTAAACGTCTGCGCCTTGATGGACGCCAACAACTTCGGCAAATGCTCTTCTTCGTTCTTAACGGGAATGACAATAGAAAGCTTTGGCATACTTAGTTGAGCAGTGACCACATCGCGATCCCTGCTGCAACAGATACATTGAGTGATTCTTTCGTTCCATTCTTTGCGATCATGACAATATCATCACATTCCTTCCGGAGTGACGGTGGGATTCCCGTGACTTCATTCCCAAGTAACAACGCTGTCTTTTCTGGAACTGTGTACTCCGACAACGACGTCGCACGTTCATCCAGCTCAAGTCCGACAATCCGGAACCCATCTCGACGGAGCTGTTTGATCGCCTTTGTCACGTCCGTTACCTGCTCCCATTCGACGGTTTTATCCGCCCCCAGCGCAACCTTTTCGATCCTCGGATCTGGCACAACAGGCGTATATCCCGTCAACCAAAGTTTCGAAACGCCCAAAAAGTCGCAAGTGCGGAAGATCGCACCTACATTCTCTCGCGAACGGATATCGTTGGCAATGACGTGGAGAGTTGGCATTTGGCTGACACCCTACACAAAATCTGCCATTCTGTCATCTCCACCTGACATCCTGAGGCTCTCCTGGGCTTCTAATCTTCGAACCTTCTTTACCCAGAATCGAGTATTCGTTCCGATTTAGATATAATAGGTTAATGGATTTAACTGCATGGGAAGATAAGTTTAATTTCTGCCTAGCGTTGGAGTTCTCGGACCCCGACTATTTTAGGGCGCACCACATTCTCGTTCCTACCTACCATCTCCAATGCGGGACATACGCATCAGGGATACAATCATCCGCGATTGAATTAGTGCGGGGTTTTATCGCACACCCCGACACAGCACCGAGCCAATCTCAGATTAAAGAAATAAATGGCAGATTTTCTTCGAACAACCGGAAAGTGAAAATAACTACCGAAGGCGCTCCCAACGTCGTTATGGCAGACATGACGATACTCGATGTTCGCACGGACACAGCGTCTCACTATCGCGAAGATGTCGTTAAGTGGGCACAGTCAGTAATTCAAAAGTTGATTTCGTAACGCTTTAGAACTTTGCCAAGGAATCCCATGTAATGCTATCTGCATACCAGGTCGTCCTATCTTGCTCAACGAAGAATCTCTGAACCTAGGCTCAGAGATTCTTCGTTAGGCTCGGAATGACAAAAAGAAAAAAGGCGCTCCAGGATGGAACGCCTTATGGCTAGTTGGTCTGGACGGTGACCTCATATACCCTTCGTTCATCGCGAGCGACGAAGAAGAACAATCCATCGCGCTCGGTCGGTTGAGTGCAGTAGTCATAAGGGCGCGAGGTCTCTTCACCCCATACAACGAAATACTTCCCATCACGCTTCATCAGGAAGAGAGGTTGATCCCTATAGAAGCGGATCTTGGGCGGAAGTGAATTCTGATATTCCGGACTCTTCACATCTCCAGAGACCGCATACCAGAGATCGCCCTCGATAGCGCAATATTGGAGACGGGCGTCTACGACGTTGAGATGGAAAACGCCATTGCACTCAGGGCTCTTCCAATCTCCCCAAACCACGAACTCACACTTGTTTTCGCAAGCAATAAAGAGAGCCTTCCCCTCCTGAAAACTCGCTCCATGGATCCTGTCATATTCCGCGCTCAAGACCTCATCGCCGCGCATGAGCACCATTTTTCCGCGTTCGTGCTTGCCATCCTGGTAGCTCCGATGCGAAGAATAAAGAGGCTTTCCATCATGGAAAGAGTAGAAGCGTTCCGCACTTCTCTTCCAATCCCCCCACTGAACGACTGTTTTGGCACCGCGACTGCCAAGAAAAGCAAGCTTCCTATCTTGGCAAACCTCGATGTCGTACGGATAAAAGAAAATCACCTCGTATCTTTCGCTCTCCCAGTCTCCCCATACGAGCTGTTCTTGCAGGACACCATCCGATGCAACGAAGCTGGGCTTTCCTTCGATGATGCATGGTTTCTTGATTGAGCGATAGCCGACGCTCTTCCAATCCCCCCAGACGAGGAAATCCTTTGCATCATCGTCAGCCATCCCCTCCGATCCCACAAAGCAAGGCTTCTCCTCTTCGATCACAACTTCATTCACCCCATCGAAGTCTTCGCTCTCGAATTCACCGTAGACGACACACCAACGCTTCTGTCCGTCTCGCAACGTCATTCCAAGATAGAGCGGCTTCCCTTCTTCGAAGGATAGACCGAACTCATACATGCTGACATCCCGGTAGCGTTTTCCTTCGCGATCGCCGAGAACGAGAAACTCAGAGGGGGACTCATCCGAAGCGAGATATGCGAGGGTGTCATCAGGCGTGAATTGCAAACCGTCAATGAAGCTATAGCTTTTTCCCCGTTGGCCGTCGTATACGACGAATGTGTCCTCCAGCTCGGCAACGAACGCAAGCTTCCCATTTCTAACGCACGGCTGCGTGATTTCGTAATACGGCTCGCTCTGCCAGTCACCGTACACGGCCCGGACGAATCCGTCAGCATCGTGGCGGGTGAGGTAAAAGAGCTTCCCGTCCAGAATCTCGATGCTTTGCAGTTTAGCATCCTCCGAAAGCATTCCCATCAACTTTTCAACGAACATAATCACCTCCAAACCCATACCGCTCATATCATTTTTTTAGGATATTGTCAATTCTCTTTGACTTGCGTCCCGTGACAAAATCCCCTATTTCCGCTACCCTCCCCACATGAAATTCGGACACCGCATCCATGGGGAGGTCACGGGCTATGACGAAAAAGGCCGTGGCATTTTTGAGCTGGGGACGCCGGAGGGCGCACCGGTTGCGCGCGAGACGTCGTCGAGTGGATCTGAGGGAGAAACAAAAGGAAGCTACAACATGGGCAAAGGACGTGTTGCGATCCCCTTTTCTGCGGTTGGTGATGACGTTGATGCGACGTTCCTCAAACGTGATAGCGGTGTGAAAATTGCGAAGATCGAGACGATCAACAAACCAGGACCGGATCGCGTCAAAGCTCCGTGCCCTCATGCGGGTGTGTGTGGCGGTTGCTTGTGGCAACATTTGGATTACAACGCGCAGCTTCGTTTGAAGCGCGACATGATCAATGCCGCGTTCGAAAAAGCAGGACACGAAGAACGCATCACAGAAGTCATGCCAAGCGATGACAAACTCTATTATCGCAACCGCATGGACTACGTCGTCGGTTGGTTGGGACAAATTGGTCTCAAGGAATACGGATCCTGGAACCGCTATCTCGATTTGTCGACATGTCTCTTGCTCGACGAAGCCGTCCCACAAATCCTCGAGATCGTCCGCGTGATGATCAAAGAATTTGATCTCGAACCGTGGGACGCGGTCTATCACACCGGACTCATGCGTTACGTCGTGATTCGCGAAGGAAAAAACACAGGCGAACGCATGGTGATGCTCGTCGTACACGATGCAGAAAAAATCAGCGCCGAAGTCCGGGCTGTCATTCTCGAACGTCTCGGCAAATTCGCAACGTCACTTTTGATCGGGATCCAGGCATTACCGACGGATTTGTCATACGTCCAATCAGCAATCGCACTTAAAGGTGAAACGCATTTCCACGAAGAAGTGAACGGCATCCGCTACCAAATCGCACCAAACTCGTTCTTCCAGACGAATACAAAGATGGCTGCAAAATTGCAAGACACCGTCATGAATCACATCGCGGGAACGAAAAATTTGCTCGACCTCTACTGCGGTCTCGGCTTCTTTGGAATTGCGACAGCAAAGCGTCATCCAGAAGTGAACGTCCACGGATTTGAAATGGACGCAGAAGCGATCGAACTCGCAAAACTCAATGCGACGACGAACGGCGTTACTGACCGTTGCTCCTTCGTCTCTGGTCCCGCCGAAGACCTTTCATGGAAAGACATCGACGCGGACACGATCATCGTCGATCCACCACGCGCCGGCCTCCACCCACGCGTCGTCAAAACGCTTTTGGAAAAAGCACCACAAACAATCGTCTACGTCTCATGCAACTTCCATCATCTCGTTGATGAGTTGAAAGAATTGAAAACGAAATATCGGATTGAGTCGGTGCAAGCACTCGACCTGTTCCCACAGACACCACATGTGGAGGTTGTGACAAAGTTGGTTCGATTCTAAAAACGTTTTTATCTTGCAACAAATGCAGTCCAATGAACTGATGTCAGGAGCGTCACTGCAATGGCGAAATAGCATACTAAAAACCCAATGAGAGCAATCCAAAACTTCTTCTTGGATTTCCCTTCAGTGCATTTTCCGATTATTGCGAACGCTGCAGCCCACCAAACAAAATAGAACAGCAGGTGGACGACAAACGAAGATGTTACGTACTGATTCATGACCAATATTGGAACAAGAACGATCAGTAAAACCAAAGAGAACCCTTCAGAAAATACACCACTGAGTCCTGGAGAAGCTCCCCCCAGGATAACCAGTCCCGCAACACAAATAACCGGGATAATGATTCCGAAACCGACACCCAACAATGCCCATTTCCACATGTACGGAATGCGCTTAAACATCGTTCGCGTGATTTCTTTCATATTCTGCACTGTACCAGAGGTCGGCCTGGGCGCAACCACGAACAGCTGCTCACAACCATCATTTCAGCCCTTCTTTAGGTGAACTTTCGCCATTAATCCTGTCGACGGCTTTTCTCTCGCAATAATCGCGTTTCTTTGCTACGCTCTGCGTAATGTCGACCAAATCCGGATTTGTCATGCTTGCTGGGCGTTCAAACGTGGGGAAATCCACGTTATTGAATGCGCTTATTGGCTCAAAAGTGGCGATTGTGACGCCAAAACCACAAACCACGCGCCACCCGGTACGTGGGATTTTGCATGACGAACGAGGCCAAATCGTCTTCGTCGATACGCCGGGAGTCTTCCTTGGCAAAAAAGACCACGTCTCGCGCAAGTTGAACGATTTCGTCAAAGAGACGCTTGAGGGCGTTGACGTCATCGTCTATGTGATGGATCCGACACGTGAGGCTGGGCCGGAAGAAGAGATGATCCGTAAGATGCTCCGCGCGACGACCATCCCGATTATTGCCGTCGTCAACAAGTCAGATGTCCCGATCGCTGAGCGCACAGACCGACTCGCCATGATGGAAGTAAGTGTCGGTCAACTTTCAACGCTCGAAGTTTCCGCAAAGACACATCAGAACCTGAACTTACTTGTTGATACGATCTTCGCGATGCTTGGCGAAGGCGACCAGTACTATCCGGACAAACAATTCAGCGACATGCGCCATAAGGATTGGCTCGAAGAGTTGATCCGTGAAAAAGTGTTCCTTTCGCTCGAACAAGAACTCCCCTACTCGACGAAGATCGCTGTTGAAGATATTGGAGATCGCGAGGACGGTTCCGTGTACATCCAGGCAAATATCTGGACAACAGACGACCGCTACAAAGGAATGATCATCGGCGCAAAAGGACAAAAGATCAAAGAGATCGGGATGAAGGCACGCAAAGAACTCGAAGACGTATTACAAAAAAAAGTATTTCTTGAAATGAGTGTGAAGGTCGATCCAAAGTGGCCGGAACGCTTTGCCTAATATGGAGAACCCGTTCCTTCCACCACCTCAAGAATACAAACCACCTCGCGTTGACACACAGGATCGAGCGAAAGAGATTTATGTTTCAACAGATGTTTTCACATACCTCGAAGACACCGGACGCGAGAAGCTCTGCCGCGACATGTTCCATTGTGATAAATGGAAAGTTGAACCAGTGCTTCTCGAAGAACTCGCACAAGAACAGGACGAAAAGAAACGGAACAAAATCCGCGGGCTGATCCGTGCGGTCTCAAACTTCCCGCCTGACCATCGCTCACTTCCAGAAATGCTTCACGGCGTCGGGTCGGACATCCGGCTGCATGACGAACGCTGGGAAGAAATCGAAGCATCATTACTGCATAATGAACTCGGGCAGAATGCAGAATATGCCGTTACGCTCATGGAGCAACGCTACAATGTGCTAATGGCCCGCTGGAGCGCGAATGAAGAAGGTCCCATAAAAGACGCACTTGGTACTGAAATCGAACGGCTGCGCCCAATACGCGACCAGCTTTACCTCCGCCTTGTGCATCCAGCCTTTGCACGAAAAATGCTCTTCACTGAAACCATTGACCGGACAGGCTCCGCGCAGCCTGCAGCCACCGCTTGACGACGGACGCTAGGCAGGATAGATAAGAAACGTGCCCGTCCTTTCCAACACTCTCCTCGGAGGATGCCGTGAAAATCAGTCGCGAAGAAATCACCACCGTCCTCATGGCGCGTGGGCAAGACAAGACCATCGTTGAACCGGCGATGGAGTCCATCGAGCCATTCCTCGCGCATATCGACGCGGGGTTTCCTCTTTCAAAACCCCCGAACGATTCGGATATCCAAAACGCCATCTGCGCCGTGACCCAAGAACCCACGGCGGATCCCCATCTCATCCGTCACAACTTCAACAACGGCAATATCAAGTATATTGACCCGCGCTATCGAGGGCAGTTGTTCTCCGAGGTGGTTCGTGCCGCGTGCCACGTAAAACGACGCCGTTTGGTCACAGTGCCAACCGATTCGTTCAGCCCATCGCTACGCACCGTGGTCTCACGCAACTTTGCGAACCCGGACTGGCAGCAGTTGCACGTTGTCTACAGACATACGCCGGAATCCGTGAAGGCAGTCATGGAGCACACACGCGAGACAATACTCGCCGTGCTCGAGTGCTACTTCAACCTCACCGTGTATGCCGAGGGCCCCACGCTCCGTACAAGGCTCAAGCCACTGCTGCGGTTCATCGCGCATACCATCCCTCTCGCGCAGGTGAACAATGCCAAACTAGGCACGTGGACCGTGCTCGTCTGACTCCCCGATACGTCGGGGTTTTTCTTTACATCTGGACGTCGCTGATCGACGTCACTTCGTATCCAAGGAGTGCTTGCAACGCACCGAGATTGAACACATTAGAAAGACCTTCAGCCGCTGGATTCAAGGTCGCCTTAAGGACAAGTGGATTCTGTTGGCTGTTCAACACGACGATTTCACCGAACCAGGTATGCGCCTTGATGACCTCAACCTTAATGTCCTTGCCATTCACCTTGAGTGGCCACTCGATCAGGTCTTTGTCCCCCTCAAGTTTAACAACGTCGGTACGGTTTTCGATCTTCGTAACCTGGCCTTGGAGCTTACTGAGCGCATCCGCAAATTCTTTCGCCTTTTTGACGTCTCCTTGGAGGGACGCGTCCAGGACGCCGAGGCTCAATGTTGCCACGCGGTTGCGGGAGAGCCCATCAAACGCGTCTTTCGAAAGCCAAATTGCGCTTGTGCCAAAAGTAGATGCATCGTCTGTTTGTGGCCAATAGGCAGGCAACATCAAACTTGACGCACTCTTCAAGTTGATCCCAAGTAACTTTCCGGACTCGGTCTGGTCAACCATGACCGGCTCTGGTTCTGGTTTGTTCGCTTTCTTTGCATCGGCGCGAGCTTTAATCGACGAATCCGCTTCTACTTTTGTCGAAAGGCTCCATGTGAGGCCTGCGACTTCACCCGGTGCAAAGCGGTCGATCGTGATAATGCGCGTCCCTTCTTTTTTATCACCTGCAAGGGCTGCCGCGATCTTTGCGCCAAACCCAAGGAATGTAGAACGGAGCTCAATGATACTCCCAGGCACGAGGTTGATACGCGCCGTTGCTTGCGCTGGCGTTACGTTCTCAAACGTTGATACTGTTGGACCAGACGGTTCTTGAGCTGGTACGCCCGTGCCGGAACAACCAAAGCCAAACAAGGCAAGACAGGCAGCAATGGAGAGGACGGCAAGCGTGGTTCGGTGAGTCATATAGAGAGTCATTAATTGAGATAATCCACAACTGCTGTAATCGTATCAATCCCTTCAATATCCGCAAGGTCTTGGATTTTGAGCGCCAACATAATGTCATTCCGCGTCGCAACAATAGAATCGGTCTGCGTTACGTCATCATGGGATGACTGGACCGTAAAACCGTTTCGACGGAACTCGTCCTGGTAAAACTCGAGAAGGTCTATACGAGGGACATCAAGATTCTGCCAGACGACAGAGACCGTATCGACTTGAGCGATCAACGAGCCTTGCGCATCCAGCGCTTGCCCTACCGTCACCGTTGAGGTTGTGCTTGGCGCCACAGATCGGTCGCCCTTCAGCCACCGCACCGGAGAAAGCAACGCGGAGATCGTCCGTTGTTTTTCTTCCCCTGAAAAATAGGTGATGGATGCCGCCTTATCCATCCGATAAAGTGTCAGTGCTGGCGGGAAGTTTGATGGCAACGAACTCAAGACCTGGGGTCCGCGGCCTCCACCCAGCCCACGCCAAAAGAGGACAAACCCGATAATCATCACGAGTAAGAAGAAGAAACAGCCTACGCAACACGCTTTCCACCATGGCCTGCCCTGTCGCGCCTCATCTAACCCCGGCGTTGCTGGATATTCACTTGGCATAGTTGCTCAGATCGTAGCGCGGAAGGCAGGAATCGACAATGTCAATCATTCTTGACAAACGGGCCTTTTTCTGGTAAAACGCAAGCCTTGCTCTTTCTTATCTTGATACCCAAACCACAGGAGGATTCCGCATGAACTTCATGGAGCGCAACCCCGAGCTGCGCGAATTGATCGCAGCGTCCGAGATCGCGTCAGGTCAGCTGCTCAATTACACGGAGGCGATCCGCGGCGTCTACATCGACTATGCACACGGGCTCCCCAACAACAGTGCCTGGAAGACCGGCAAGCTCGAACACGTCGGACACGCTGCCAAGGATGTCCGCACGTACGCCGATCTCTTCGGCCTCACGGGCAAGGAGCTCGACGTCGTCGTGTTCCTCGTGACGGCGCACGACACCGGGCGGCTCATCCACGAGCTCGTCCAGCGCGCGAACGGAAAGCGACTCCCGTGGCCCCATGGCGTCGAAAGCGCGAACTTCGCGCAGCACATTTTCGGGGCGAAGCGACGAGATCCGCTCTGTCTCGCGATGTATCTCGCCATCCACCACCACAGCGACATCGAGACGCCGTTGCTCGAGGCGATCGGTGACAAAGCGACCCACGCGCTCATCTGCCTCCTGCGAGACTTCGACAAAATGACGGGGTATGAGAATGCCCTGAAGTACGTCAGCGACGAGGAGTTCAAGCAGAAGCAGATCGACACGAACTTCTCGGTCCAGCGCAAGAGCGATCCGACCTGGGGCGACGAGAAGGGCAAGATCGACCCCGAGACGATGCTCGACACCTTCCTCGCAGGCAAAGCTCTCGTCCGCGACGACTGCCAGTCGTACGAGGCGTATATGCTCCAGTATCTCGCCTGGGTGTTCGACATCCAGAACCGCGAGGTCCTCGAGATCTCGATCAAGAACGGCGGCCCGAAGCACGTGCTGACCTACCTCCTGCTCCAGCTCGCGCACGGCGCTCCCGAGCAGCACGAGCGACTCATGGCCTGGGCCGAGACTTGGCAGGACGGCATTCTGTTGAGTAACTAGGCCCAACACTCCATACCCGACGGCACACGTGTCCCGTCGGGTTTTTTATACAGGTTGCCCCCTTTGGCCGGCCGGCGTAGACTGAATCCACGAACTATGGCCACAACACTCAAAGAACTCGCTGTGGGTGACAACGCACCGGAGTTTACGCTTCCGGACCAGGACGGAAAGGACGTCTCCCTCTCTGATTTTAAGGGAAAGAAAAGCGTCGTCCTGATCTTTTATCCGGGCGATATGACGCCAGGATGCACCATGCAGCTCTGTGCGGTGCGCGATGATTGGTCTAAGTTCGCCAAAGTAAATGCGGTCGTATTTGGGATGAACCACGGCGATGCCGTAAGCCATACGACGTTCATCAAAAAACACTCATTCCCCTTTCCACTCCTCGTCGATACAGAAAAGAAGGTAGCGACCAAATATGGCGCACTCAAAAAATTCTTCAAAGCCACGGTCATCAAACGCACGGTCATCGTCATCGACAAAGAAGGAAAGATTGTGTACCTCAAAGCAGGCATGCCAAAAAATACAGACATCCTTAAAGCTATTCCTTCTTAAGTACAATATTTATGAAATCAGAATCCAGACCACTTCCGTTTGCGGCGTCCTCCCTCCAAGGAATCTCAGAAAAAACACTGACGATCCACCACGACAAGCTCTATGCGGGCTATGTCGCAAAGAAAAATGAAATCACAGAAAAACTTGCTGTACTTGAACAAGGCGGCGACGTCTCGAGCGCGAACCAGTCGTACTCAGATCTCCGCGCATTAAAAGACGGTGAAACGTTTGCAACGAATGGCGTCTATCTCCACGAATGGTACTTTGATGTCCTCGGTGGCGATGGAAAAGCCGAGGGCTCGCTCGTCGATGCACTCACTAAGCGCTTTGGCTCGCTCGAAAACTTCCTCAGTTACTTCAGCGCCTGCGGCATGGCAGCTCGCGGCTGGGTCGTCCTCTGCTGGGACACGAAAGAACAGGATCTGCGTGTCTACCAAGCAGATGCCCACAACCAAGGCGGCATTTGGGGCTGCATGCCAATCATCGTCCTCGATGTCTACGAACACGCCTACTTCATCGACTTCGGCTCAGACCGCAAATCCTACATCGCCGAATTCTGGAAAAACTTCAACTGGAAAAAAGCGGACGAACTCTTCCTCACGACTCAGTCATAAATAAAAGTAACGTGTGCGGGTGGCGTGGCGATCCCATTTTTCAGCGCGAATAGCGATGAGAAAATGGGTGAGCCGCGACAGGACCCGCACACCACCTCTATGATCCTCATCAACAATAAAGCACCGGAATTCACCAATATCCCGGCCTACCAAAAAGGAAAAGAAAACCCAAAGGTCAGCCTCTCAGATTACAAAGGTAAATGGGTTGCGTTCTTCTTCTATCCACGGGATTTTACTTTCATCTGCCCAACGGAACTCAAGGGCTTCAATAACGCCATCGAGACATTCCGCAAGATGAACTGCGAAATCCTCGCGGCTTCGACGGATTCGACATGGTGTCACAAGGCTTGGTTTGAACGCGACCTTGCAAACGTTGAATACCCAGTTCTTGCAGATACGAATCTCAAAATCGCGCGCGACTACCAGGTGCTCGATGAAGAAAGTGGAGAAGCACAACGCGGTCTCTTCCTCATTGATCCAGAAGGTATCGTAAAGTATCTCTTGGTCAGCGCTGGCTCTGTCGGCCGATCCGTCTCCGAAACAATCCGTGTCCTCGAAGCCCTCCAATCCGGCGAACTCTGCCCAATGGAATGGCATCCAGGCGAACAGACACTCGGAAAAGCATAAACTCCACACAAAGAAAAAGCCCGCCTCCTTATGGGGCGGGTTTTGGTTCATTGTGCAGAGCGGTTGCACGAGCAAGGAACGAACGACGGATGTCGTACGGGAGGATCGAAGCAGCATTCATGATCCGCATGTAGTGCTGCGCGTGGCCGTACCACGTCAGGATTGTCCAGCTTCCTGCACGCTCTATAACCATCGGCCACCTTCGCCGTTCGACCGCTTCCGTCATCTGAGGATTCGCGTTGTAGCAGATTGGATACCCAACGCATTTCATCATTTCGACGTCGCTAAGCGTGTCCCCGATCGCCACCGACTCCTTGAGGTCGATATTGTATGTGTTCGCCAGATCTTGGATGGCGTCGCCCTTGTTCTTGCGGCTAATCCAATCTTGCTGGATTTCACCGGTAAAACACCCATCTGGACCCACGACAAACTCTGACGCACGGATGTCATGGATCCCGAGCTGTGCCGCAAACGGCCGCACGATATCACCAGGCGAGCCGGAGATCGCGAAGGTGAGACGACCCGTATCGGTGAACGCGCCGGCCAGCTCACGCGGGAACGTATGGACATGCGCCCCGTACTGCTTCGCCGCTTTCTTCCCAACGGTGATGCTCGCCTTGGCGCGAACTCCCTTGACCTGTGAGATCAGGATGTCGATAAGTGTCCGGTCATACGCCCGGAAGGATTGCTCGCGACGCTCCCACGCTGCCTTTGCAGCCATCGCGCGTTCGAGCGCTTTGCGAGAGATATCTTTCGTGGCCGCGAGTTGCATTACCCAGTGTAAGCTAAGCTGACGACGGAAGAATGTCCCATCCATGTCAAAGAATGCAGCGCCTCGTTTTCCTTGGTCCACGAATCCTCTCTTTCTATTACAAAAGTCCGCCCAGGACTTTTACCTGGACGGACTTGTTTCGTCAACGGTGTACCTACGCCGCGACTTTCGCAAGTGCGTCTTCGAGGGCACTCTTGTTCCATCCCACAATGATCGTGCCTTCGACGTCGATGACTGGCACGCCCATCTGCCCAGACTTCTTTACCATCTCGTTTGCAGCCGCTGGATCTTCGGCCACATCGATGTCGCTGAACGCAATCCCTTTTTCGGTCAAAAACTCTTTGGTGAGTTTGCAGTACGGGCAGGTCTTGGTGGAATAGACTTTAATGGTCATACAAGCATTTTGTCCACAAGCGTAGACGATTGATGCGAGTATAGCACACCTACATGTTCGACAAAAAGTTTGCGAGCAATCGCACGCCGTATCCACTCGCGCCGTACGGCTGTTCCGGTCGTGTTTCTTTTTCTGTGTATGACGGACCAGCGATGTCCAAATGCGCCCATGGCGTGTCGCCGACGAATGTCTTGAGGAACAATGCAGCAGTAATCACACCTCCACCGTGGCCACCACCAATATTTTTAATGTCCGCAATCTTGGAGCGAATGAACTGCGTGTACGGCTCATAGAGAGGTAACGCCCAGAGCGGCTCACCGGTTTCTTTTCCAGAAACGATAAGCTTCTGCGTCAATGATTCGTTGTTTCCCAAAACTGCCGCAACATCCTCACCAAGCGCGACGATACATGCCCCCGTCAACGTCGCAAGGTCGATAATCATGTCCGGCTCCTGTTTCTTCGCATACGTCAACGCATCCGCAAGTGTCACGCGACCTTCCGCGTCTGTGTTCAACACTTCGATCGTCGTTCCATCCATCGCGGTCACAACGTCGCCTGGACGGTACGCCGATCCACTCGGCATGTTTTCGACGGCGAGAAAAATTCCTTCGACTTCCACGTTCGGTTTCAAGACCGGCAAGAGCTTGAATAATCCAATGACCGCCGCAGCGCCCGCCATATCAATCTTCATCGTCATCATGCCGTCAGATGGCTTGATCGAAAGTCCACCGGAATCAAACGTGACAGCCTTGCCGACGATAGCAATACGCTTCTTTGCTTTCGCAGGACGATACGATAAATGGATCCCAACAGGCGCATGCATCGAGCCACGCGCGACAGCAAGCGCAGCGCCCATCCCCATCCGCTCCATGGCTTTCTGGTCCAGGACCTTGCAATGGATGCCAGAGCCTCGTGTCACAAGTGACTTCGCAACTTCCGCCATATGCATTGGCGTCATGTCTGCGGACGGCGTGTTCACGAGATCACGTGCCAAGATCGTCGCTTCTGCAAACGATTTCCCACGCGCAATCCCCTCCGTCACAAGCTTCAATGTCTTTGCATCTTCAACAAAAAGCGAAACGCGCTTCAACTCTCGCAACGGTTTTTCTTTTTTATGTTGTGTTCCTTTAAACGTATGGAAACGATAAGACCCAAGTTCGAGACCTTCTGCTATGGCTTGTCCTGCAGCACGCGACGGAACATCCGAGACCAAAGGCATCGCGACGACCATCGATGACGCTTTCGTCTCACGCGCGACGCGGACCAACAGGCCTCCAAATTTACGGAGTGTATCGACTGAGGCGCCATCCTTTGATCCAAGCCCAAGAAGCACGACACGTTTTGCCTTTAACAGCCCAAGCGTCGTAACGGTAAACCGCTCCCCTTCTTTGCCTTCAAATTGGCCTGACTCAATGGCGCCAGACAAGATCTCATCAAGCGCCTTATCAGCAAGCTGGATCACCCCAGAAAGCCGCTTTATGCCTGAGAACACAGGCAACACGGCAACGTCTACGGTATGCCCAAATAGTTCCCCTTGTGTCGCTTCGATCTGCATATAGATCGAGCTTACGGAAGAGGATTCAAATGCACAAGACCGAACCTGTCATCCCGGACGTAGCGGATGCGGAGATCCGGGATCCCTTCCGATCGGATGGGGATCCTGGATCTTCGTCAGACTACGTCCGGGATGACGGAATGTTATTTCGAAAGCTCCGTATTGATCAGTTTCCGCAACTCTTCTGGTGACACCAGCGTTTCCATGAGCTTCCCGTTGATATAAATCGATGGGGTGAATTTGACGCCAATGAGTTCACCTGACTTTCGGTCACTAATCACTTGTGCTTTTGCCGTTGGGTCGTCGAGACAGGTATTAAATGTGTTCGTATCGAGCTTCAACTCTTCTGCATACTTCGTGAGGTCATCGCGACGAAGATACTGCTGGTTCTGGAAGAGCGTATCCGCATATTCAAAGAATTTTCCTTGGCGTTCGGCGCAGACAGAAGCGATCGCCGCACCAAGCGCGTACTGGTGGATCTCAACAAGCGGGAATTGGCGGGCAACAAACTTGATCTTGCCTTTAAACTCTTCGCGCATCTGCTTGAGGACTGGAAAATATCCACCGCATCCCTGGCACTGAAAATCCAGGAATTCAACAACCGTTACTTTTGCACTGAATGGTCCTTCGACAGGCGCCCACGATGGGACGAGGTCTGTCGTTGTCGTCACATTGGTATCAACAATAAGCTGCGTATCCGTTGGGTTAACCGTGGGTTTCGGTTTTACGAAAAGAAACACTCCCAGCGCAATAAGAAGGATAGAGACTCCGATAAGGATTAGACGCTTTTTTGGTGAGAGAGAGGTAAGAGTTGAAAACATAGACGATTTTAGGATTGTGGACAGGATGCAGGCGACCATAACCCGCTTTGTGAGGCGCGTGCAATCTCCTGGAGTTTTTTCAGTTCTTGTTTACGGTCTCGGTTCAGTGGGAATGAAAGATACGCTTCTGCATATCCGTCGCGCACCATCGACGCATTGACGTCCGTCCCATCAGAAAGTAATACGTTGCGAAGCAGACGTTGATATTTATCCTGCTCATCCGCTTGCGGGTCTTCTTTCAGGCTGATGCGTACACCAGCGGGCAACAATGATTTAAGTCGGTTTGAAGCTTCTTTCCCAAAACATTGGACGGGTTTTCGTGGGTCAACCGTTTCCGGGGTGTTAATTCCAAGCATACGGACCTTGAACTCTCCCCGTTCGCCATCAAGCATCGCGACAAACGTATCGCCATCAACCACACGAACAACCGTCGCGTTTGTTGGAATGGTGGACGTCGGTCGTGCAAGCGGCTGGCCATTCGTTGATGTCGCGCGAGGCACGCAGACACCATCCGCCGAACAGGAATCGATAGGAGCCTCGGCAACAGCGGCGGCGGGATGCGTGCCCTGACCCGTCAGGATCAGCCATACGCCAAATAGCGCCGTAAAACACAACGTGCTCACAAACGTCATGCGGCGCTTGTTCATGTCTTTTATATGCTAGCATATCCGAAGGCTATGAGAGAACAGTCAGAAGCTGCCATGTTTGCAGCAGAATTGGATCCAAACTACGAACCGACGATCGATCTGCACGGTTCATCTGTGGACGAAGCAAGGCATGATCTTGAGTCATTTTTGAACCACACGTTCATGCATCGAGCTCCCGCCGTCAAAATCATCCACGGCCGTGGACAAGAAAAACTCAAACACCTCGTCGAAACAACACTAAAAACGCATCCACTTGTTGACGCGTGGCGAGGGGCAACGGATATGGCGGGCATTGGAGCTGTGACCTATGCCGTCTTGTCGCGCCGCCCGTAGCCCGATACACTGCCTCAAGATATGAAAAAACTGCTGACGTTTATCTCAAATAACGCGTATACCATCGTTTTTGCACAGGCAATCGTCGCAATGAGCGGGAGCCTCTTCTATAGCGAGGTGATGCACCTGACGCCCTGTGTGCTCTGCTGGTACCAACGCATCTGTATGTACCCACTCGTCCTCCTCTCTGGCATCGCTGTCTGGACGGATGATAAAAAAGCGTACCGTTACATCATGCCACTTGCCTTGATTGGTTTTGCGATCGCGCTCTACCACAACCTTCTCTACTACAACATTCTCCCAGAGGCGATCGCCCCATGCCAGCTCGGCGTCTCATGCACCACCAAATATATGTCCTGGCTCGGCTTTATCACGATCCCGCTTCAAAGCTTCGTCGCCTTCACGATCATCAGCAAAACAATGATCATCAAGTGGCGACAAGAAAAGGAAGCCGCGTAAGAAATAAAAAACTGTCGTCTGACTCAAGACGACAGTTTTTTTATTTTACCGCTGGATCCCGAGGATCCGATCTGATTCCTTTTGCATCAATTCCGCAAACTTGGCATGGGAAGGGTCCGCGCCGTTCGAGACCTTTGGCGTCCAGTACGACGTAATCTCGTTCCACTTCGTCTGGTCAAACCCATGACGCGCGAGGATCGTTGCCGCTGGTACGAGGTTGCCACTCGCATCTTTTTCAAACGAATATTCTGCGACGACCTTGGTGTACGTTTCAATGTCGAGCGGTTCCCCTCCCCCGCGCATCTCCTCCATCGCCTTCTGATAGAGCGGCGTAAAGGCGGTCGCAACCTGCATAGCGATTGCTGGGTCCGTCATGCGAGCCTGCCAGCCCTTCATCGCCTCTTCCCAGTTAGCGCGGGTGACACCATTCGCTTCCGCGATCTGTGCACATTTCTCCATATCCCCACCCGTATCTTTCATGAGCGCAGAAAGCTTGGCGTGCTGCTCAAGCGAGATCCCTGCGATTGGCTGCATTGGGTCCATATCAATATCGATAGAAGAATGATAGATCGAGGGTAACAATGGGCATAAAGACTGTCTAGCGATTGACATCCCTCCGTTTTTACGCGATACTCGGCCTGCTTTTCAGATCCATTCGGGGATCGTCTAATGGTAGGACAGCGGCCTTTGAAGCCGTGAATCTTGGTTCGAGCCCAAGTCCCCGAGCCACACAAGAACTCCCGCACAACGGGAGTTTTTGTATTGGTTTGCGTTATTTTATCCCACCTGGCGCAAGTCGGACCGTACCTGCATGAGCAATATCCCAAGTCGGTTCTGCCCCGAACCATCGTTTCCAACACCCCAATAAAAATCCATTGGTGAAGCCTCAACGAGTTCTTCATCCCCTGTCGCAAGGAGCTGTTCACGGATCGCAAGATGTGTCTCAAACTTCTTTCGGAGCGCACGAAGCATCACCTCCTCTTTAACCGATTCCCAATCTGTACGGATCGGATGGCGACGGCTGCGTCCCAGCTCCGCTGCGTCTTTTGGTGTCTTCGTTCGAAGAATCAATCTTTGATATTCCGCATCCATCCCCTCGAATTTTGCTGCCTGGAAAAAATGCTCAACCGTGGGCCAATATACGCCTTCAAACTCCACCCCATGTGATGAGAAGTTCGAGAGATAGCCATATGTATCACGGGGAACGTAGAAGGATATTGACATGTACTTGCAAAAATAATCTGAGGGGGAGATACTTTGTCAGAAGGGCTTCGGCTCGGAAAGGGGGTGAAAAATATGGCAACCGTCATCAACACACCTGGAACTCAAACCGACAGCAGCTCAGGGATGGCACTCATCGTTGGAGTGTTTGCTGCAATCGTTTTGATTGTCGCCTTCTTCGTCTTTGCGCTTCCTCTCATCCGGAATGGTGGGGCGCCGCAAAGTGCACCAGGTATTAATATCAATGCGGAAATCCCGCTGCCGGAAGGCTCGGGAGGCGCAAACACAAATCCGACGCCTAATTCCCAGTAACGTATGACGTTTATATCTAAACGCCCCTAAAGCTGTCCGCATTGCGGACAGCTTTTCTTTTCGGTTACGCCTCCTGCAACTTTTTCATCAGCCCTCCCGTCATCATCTTCTTGAGTTCAATGAGTTTCTTTTTGAGGGAAGGGTCTTTCGTCTCGAGCGCCCCCACTGCTTCAGCAACAGCCTCGTGCCACGCCGCATGGTCGTTGTCAGAGGCGCGCAAGGCAACCGTCATCGAGAATCGTTCGACGTCCGTGAGCGGTAGGCGCAGCAGACCTTCCCAGGCCCTCATGCATTCTGCTGGGATGCGGAGAAGAACCATCCCGTGGCGTTCGCTCCACCTGTCGAGCGCGGTCCAGAATTCATGCGAGCGGACAGGGACGCGCTCCTGGAAGAACACCTCGAGCGTATCGCCTTGTGTCGCTTGGATAACCTCACGCACAATCGGCACGCCACGCGTCTGCCAATCAGACATATACGGACCAACCTGACGTTCTCCTTCGGCATTCAGTAAGACACGCTCAAGACCACCGTCGCGAGACATGATCTCACCAAGAAATACGTGATGTCGGTCAAAGAGGAGTGAAACAGCGTGCATATCAAGCAGTAAGATGGGCGAGATTGCGGCGCATGTGATCTCGTTCTTTTGGAGCAAGCGTCTGCCAAAGCGCGGCAAACTTCTCCGCCGTACGCTGTAATTCCGGCAGGGCCAAGTGGCTTCCATCGCGGAGCGCTGTCTTGATGGAGCGTAGCAACTCGATCCCCGCATCGTGCACCTCCGAACCCGGCAGTTTCATGTGCGTTTCACCTTTTACCGCCTCTTTGATGAGTTGTTCGCAAATATATCGGATCCCCGTATCCACCACCCTCAATTGGATTTCTTTGACCACCTGCTCCCTTCTTCGTTCCACCATCACTGCTTCAAGCGCCAACCTCGCCTTCGGTGACGTCTTCATGTCCATTGCCCGTGGAACTGCTTCGCTCAGTAGTCCGCCAAGCGTATCTTCATCAAGTTCTTCTGGATGCATCGCGTGTAACTCGAGCTTCGTCTCGCCACCCACCTTCCGAGCCGTGACATATGCTTCCGTTGTCGCTGGAACCTTTCCATGCGGCGCCTTCCACTCACCGACAACGAGATGCAGGTGGGATTTTTTCTTCCCTGGCTCCTCAAGCGCAGAAACATATTTTGAAAACGCCGCTCCAGAAATCCCAACCCGCTCGCCGTTCAGAATGGGCGAAGGTGGCTGCTGTTCTGCGAATCGTTCTTTCATATCAACGTTTGAGGTACTTCCCAACAGCCGCCCACGAAGAAAGTGCAACGAGAACGATCAGGGTACTTCCTTCAATGATCAAAAGCTGAAGGCCGTTCTGCAAAAAGAATACGTGCAAACCAGGATCAGCGCCATCAAAAACAGGAACGAGACGCGGCTCCACAAACGCAACAGAGCCCGCGACACATAGCCCAGCAAACCCAAGGGCGAGGCAAGCGAGCAAAATCCCCTCAAGAACAAAGGGCATGCGCACAAACGCTCCAGATGCACCGACAAGCCGCATGATCCCAATTTCTTCGCGCTGCGTGTAGATCGCAACACGGATGGCGTTATACACAATGAGAATAGAGAAAATGCCGAAGATCACGATCAAGATAATACCGAACAGCCGGACGGAGCTGCCGATCTCACGCACTTTGTTGATCGCAGCAGCGTGGTCATCGTAACTTTTTGATTCAATCGCAAAATCAAACTGTGGATTCTTAAGCGTTTCAAGCAAAAAGGGATAATCATCGGTCGACTTCGCTTTGATCACCATCGACGCCCCCAGCGGGTTTCCATCAAGTTCGGCGAGCGCAGCGGCAATCTTTGGATCGTTTTGGTGTCGCTGTTTGAATGCCTCAAGCGCTTGGTCTGGCGTTTTCAGCTCGACGTTCCGGACTTGCGGCAACCCCGCCATAAAAAACTGCGCTTGCTGGACTACGGCGTTCGGTGTCTTGTCCTTAAAAAACACGGTGACGTCTACCTTGTCCTCAAGCGTCTTGACTGCCCGATCGAGGATCGCACCAACCCCAATGACGACGTTTACGGAAAGAAGCGCAAGAACGAGGACGAATACGGTTGCAAGGCCGATCCACGCATTACGAAAAAAATTCTTCCACGCATAGCTCACGACCCGCCAGATAGTAACGTGTGCAGCCATATCAGCTTGGAAGGAGGTATTTACCTTCTTTATGGTCCGCAACGACCTGTCCGTTCGCAAGCGTAATCACACGACGGCGCAACGCATTCACAACTTCGCGGTTATGCGTCACGAGGACGATCGTCGTGCCGAATGCATTGATCTTTAAGAGAAGGTCGATAATATCGCGTGTATTGATCGTATCGAGGTTCCCCGTTGGCTCGTCCGCAAGCAAAATTTTTGGACGATGCACAAGGGCACGCGCGATCACAACGCGTTGCTGCTCACCTCCAGAAAGCTGGGTCGGAAAACGTCGCGCCTTTTCTTCGAGGCCGACAATCTTCAAGACTTGCGGGACGATATCGCGGATGCGCGTTGTTGGCGTGCCAGCGACCTCGAGTGCAAATGACACGTTCTCCCACACCGTTTTCTTTTTGAGCAACTTGAAATCTTGGAAGACGACACCGATCTGACGGCGAAGGTCTGGGACGTCACGCGAACGAAGATTCGTGATATCCCATCCGCCAATCTCAATCTTGCCACGCGACGGACGCTCCTCTGCAATCAAAAGACGCGCGAGCGTGGTCTTCCCTGCACCACTTTGCCCGACGATCGACACAAACTCCCCAGGTTCAATATGCAACGAAATATTGCGCAGGCCATGCACGTCAGGAGGATACGTTTTTGAAACACCGTGGAGGGTAATCATGGAATCAGTAGGACCAGGTCGGCTCTGGAGCAACGACAACAGACGCGGGCTTCGGGGCGGTAACGATGGGGGTGACAGGAGCGACTAGGATATCCGCCAATACATAATCCGGATCCGTCGGTGCAACTGGCTCGACTCTCACATTGATGACGCCTGCTCCAAGCGGCGCCAAGGCTTTGAACGCAACGGCATCGAGGTCAATGGCACGCTCTGGAAACTTATCGCGCTCTGGGCCGTAATCATTCACACGAATGATAACCTTCTTTGTTGGGTTCGCAACACTTGTGACGCGCAGCCGAGTTCCTTTTGGAAAATCAACAGACGCCGCGCACAAACAATTCTTGTACTTATACCAAGATGCCGAGCCGCTTTGCATATACGCAGCCTTCGAAGTCGCCATCCGGACACGGACGTGGCCATACGCACGATTGTCTTTTGCCGGAACCCACGTCGCACCATCAAGACGCTCAAGCGAGCATTGTGTCCATCCATCCGTCTTACACGTTGGATCCGTCACCATTACGCCACGTGACGACAACAAATACGGATCTGCCCACGTGATATGGACGACATCTCCCGTATCACCCTTCTCTATTTCGACAAGCAATGTCGTCTGGCCATTCAAATCACCGGCGTCCCAACTCACGCGCGTTTTGCTATTAATATCAAGCGAAACCGGATGCCCCACAAATCCCCAATCAAGATAAAAAATATGACTCTCCGTCACCTCTGCGGCATGCGTCGTGTGCCCAAATACAAGGCAAGACACGATCAACATCGCAAGAACAAATAACACACGCGGAGCTTTCCACAGCATGCGCATATATTAGCGTAGTCTCTTCCCTTTTCCAAGCCTCGGATCCCAAGCCCCTCCTCTCATTCGTCTCCCTTCCTCAAGCGAGGCGGAAGGACTTGATTTCCGTAACCCCTCTTAACTCTCAGGTATTCAAAAACCGACGTTGGAACGTCGGTTTTTGATGGAGCCAGCTCCGGGGATTGAACCCGGGACCTCTGCTTTACGAAAGCATTGCTCTACCGCTGAGCTAAGCTGGCCTGGAGCGGGTAGCGAGAATCGAACTCGCCTCTAATGCTTGGGAAGCATTCATAATAGCCACTATACGATACCCGCCTAACGGGACACCGTCCGATCACATCTCTTAAAACAGCGTCGGGAGTGTACCCTCTCTTGGATTTTTTATCAAGCCCGTGCACCATTCGGTGCAGGGCAGGCCTCTTGTCATGCACCGAATGGTGCACGGCTAAAAACGCACGTAGCGGACCACATCCTTCTGTTCCATCCGCGCCGCAACAGCACGGTTCAACGCATCTGCGTCCGCCGCATTCTCACCAGTCATGGCGGCGGTCAGCTTCTGCTCAAGCAGCGCTGGTCGGAGCACGTTCTGGCGGAAATCTTCTTCGTCCCATCCAAAGTTTTCGAGGAGATATTGGCTTGGATCCCGGTCAGTGCTCGACGTCGCGGAAAGCACCTCGGAATAGTACTGGCGCAATTCGTCGTCTGTGACAGTGACCTTCTGTTGTTCTGCGATTTCTTCGAGCGCTTCTTGGACAAGGAGCTTCTCGAGGGTGTTCTGTTCTAGGCTTGCATCAAACGGGACATCCAACTTTTCTTCCTTTGCGGCTGGTGATGCCAAGAACTTTTTCAGCGTATCGCGTGCGTGGACAAAATCGCGGTAGAGGACCACGCGCGACCCAAGGCGAGCCGCCGGAATCGGAAGGATGTTCGTGATCTTTCGGATCACCGGGCCATCCGATCGTTTCACAAAAATATTCCAGCCGAGGAATGCCGTGCCACCGATGAGGGCAAGCAAGGCGAAAATGACAACCAATATCGTCACGACCAATCGACGTCCTTTTTGCGGGCTCACAGTCTCTTCTGGGTTCATAGGTTACGTTCGTTGAAAAAAGTAGGACCACCATCGTTCCGGGTTGGTTTTTGGTTCGATCGTCGGTGCATCGAGCAGCGTATCGTCCTGACCGGCCTGCCCAGTCCACGTCGCACTCGTTTCATACCCTTCGAGGACGACGACGCGTTCACCTGGCTTCTTTTGGCCCAGCTTTGCGCGTGCTTCGTAATCGATGTGGTCAGGTGAACCAAGCTGTTTGGTTAACGCATCAAGTTGGATCTTTTGCCCTTCGAGCGTACTCGCCTGTGCCTCAAGGGCGTGGATCTCGTGGTCAACCGACCAGCCGCGATACGATTCGCGGACCGTTGAGATACCGATCACGAGAAGCAATGCTGCGTTGACAATCAGGAACGCCGGCAAGCGCACGATGGTGCGCCAGTTACGCGGAGTTTTCCCCAGAGTATCGCGGCGTCGCATGGCGGTCAGAATCGTATCACGAGGGTTGGGACTCGTCGCCCCCAATCTTGTGCTGAAGGAACCCCGCAACCGCTTCCTCACGACCCTCACCACGAATGGCACGTTCTGCGCGGTCAAGACCTTCGTCAGACAATCCTTCGAGCTGTGCGACGAGCTTCTTGATCCGCTCACGCCGGTCCGGCGGCAGGTCTGTCCGCTTTGGCGACGTGTGATGCCGCAAATCGTTCACGAGTTCGTTGATTTTTTCGGGATGCGCCACACGGGTGATCGTCATATTCGCGGCTCCAGTCACAGTGACGTCGAGTGTCCCCACATGGAACATCGTGTCAATCAATCCCTTTCGGCTCCACGCAATATCTTGCACGGCGGTAAGTGGCGCTTCTTTCACGAAACGGGAGAACAACCCTTTTTGGTCGACATCAACAAGACGTAATGTTGTCACGACGAGGACATCCGAATCCCAGAGCAGGATCGTCCGCATGGCGAGCAAGATCCCGCCAATAATCAAGATGCCAAAGAGCGAGATTCCTGCGATCCCCCAAGCGAATAATGGAAACAGGAAGAAGAACGGCAACACGATCCCGATAAATGAGATCCCAAGGCCCACGAAGAGCGTCACCGGATGCCGGCGGACGATCAGTTGGACATCTTCGTCATCTTTGAGCTGGAGCACGTCTTCGAGGTGGAACATGCGGGTAGGTTAAGCCTTAATCGCTTCCCGGGCAACCCTCCGTTCGTCCCACGGGATCTTCTTACCGTCTGCAACACAAATCGCCTGTTCACTCCCCTTCCCCGTCAACAAGACGAGGTCGTCTGGCTGGGCCTGGCGCATGGCCTCAAAAATCGCTTCACGACGGTCCTCGATGAGGAACAACGACTCGCCATCTTTCTTTCCTGCGGCACGCGCCCCCTCCGCAACCTGCTCAATGATCATCCGAGGGTTATCGTCATACGGATCTTCGTTCGTCACAATCACGATGTCGGCATGTTCAGCCGCCATGCGACCAAGAACAGGACGGCGCGCAATGTCGCGTCCACCACCCGCAGACCCAAGGACATGGATCGTCCGCTGTCGCGAGACCGGCGCGATCGTCTCATACAACCGTGCGAGGGATTCCGGTTCTGGTGCGTAATCCACGATGACCGTGAACGGCTGCCCTGCTTCGATTCGCTCAAAGCGTCCGGGCATTCCCGGAACGGACGCGAGCCGTTCCGCAACCTTCTCAGGATCAAGATGAAAAACGTGGGCGACAGCGGCAGCCGCAAGTCCATTCTCGACGTTCACGCGACCTGGAAGTTGAAGGTCGTATCGCTGGGCATCCAGCTCAAACGACACGCGATCTGCTTCGAGTTTCACGTTCGATGCGACGAGTGTCTCGCCATTCGACGAAATCGGTTCTGCCGCAAACCACACAACACGATCAAATCCAGGCACCGCAAACTCTTTGGCGTATTTGTCCCGACCATTGAGCACTGCAACTTTTTCGAGACGACGTCCATCCATCATCTTTCGCTTCGAAGACGCAACGTGTCGAAACAACTCGATCTTCGCTTTTTTGTAATTCTCAAATCCGCCATGCGCCTCGATGTGTTCGGGTGTCAGGTTCGTAAAGACCGCAACATCATAATTGATCCCGGTGTGTCGGAACTGAAGAATTCCTTGTGACGATGTCTCAACGACCACGTAACGACATCCCACATCCACCATCTCTCGCAGCAACCGCTGAAGCTGGAACCGTCCAAGCATCGTCATCTTTGTATCATTCAACCATTCACGATCCGCGACCTTGAAAAGCGCTGTCGTCGTACAACCGGTCTTTGCTCCCATCGCCTCAAGTGCCTTTGAGATGAGATATGAGGTCGTCGTCTTTCCGTTCGTCCCTGTCACTCCAATGACAATAAGCTGCTCTGACGGGTTTCCATACCAAACAGCCGCAAGCCAGGAAAGCGCGCGGTGATATGGGAGAAGCCAGGCTTCCGGCACCAGTGATTTGAGGCGATGCAACATCGTCAGAGACTGTACGTAAAAAATGACACGACGGCAACAAAGATCGCAACCCACAAAATCGCCCCTCCAATAGGTATGAGAATCGGGATTCCGAGCGATTGAGAAAGAAGCAACGCGCTGACTCCGATTACCTGGAGCAGCATCTTAATCTTCCCTGCCCAGTTGGCGCTAATTGCCCACTGCTTTTTGCGACGGATCAATCCAGAACAAACGATGGCGACCTCAACCAAGACGATCGTCCATGCCATCGTTGCGCCAAGCGTCTTGACGACGATCAAAAGTGCGACGGACCCGATCAGTAATTTGTCCGCTGCCGGATCTGCGAGCGTCCCCCATGTCGTGATCTGTTTGCGGAGCCGTGCGAGTGAACCATCCACGAGATCCGTGAACGCCGCAAACAAAAAGAGCGGGATACCGATCTGCCAGTGCTCCCGCGAGATCAACCATGCGACAGGTGCGATAAGCGCAAACCGTAAGACGGTGACCTGGTTCGGCGTGAGCCACTCAGGAATAAAACGGATAAGCAATCTTTCCAACACGCGGTCGTGTGGATAGAGTTTGACGTTTTTATTGGTCATCAACATGCCTTCGCGTCTGTCGTTCCCCTGTTCCTGCCATATGCTACCATGCGTGGAAAGGTATGTCCTATCCAGTGTTATTCGCGGTGGTCGTCTTGGTCCTTCTCCACGGCCATCTCCTAGGCTCCCGTCTGATCCGTGGCGTGCACTGGATCTTTTCGCTTGTTCCGGGCATCGCCCTCTTTTTTGGTCTTCAAAGCCTCATCCAAACGGTCTGGTACTACGCGGATGGAAAGCTAGGTAAAACGAGCGACCTCGTATCTCTTGCGATTGCCATTGCCCTGACCCATCTCCTCACCTGGCAAGATCGACACCCAATCGAGCACGATGAGACGGTCATGCAAGAAAAAACTTCAAAACGCCGTCTCATTCTTGGCATCGGCCTCGCCTTCCTCGCGCTCATCTCCACAAGCTGGATCATCAATGCCGCATTCAAGGCTGGAACGGTCGAATCTATCCGCACACCATGGCCGCTCTTGCCATCGTCAACGCTCTGGATGGTCGCCTTTGGCTGGACGGCACTTATCGCATCCATCTGGTTCGTACGATCACGCATCCTCGCCACGCTCCACAGCATGCTCTTGTTGGCTTCGACGCTCTCCATCGCTGCACTCATCTATCGCATCGGTTATGGCTTTGATGGATTCTTGCATATCGCGAGCGAAAAAATCCTCCTGACAACAGGGACGCTCTCCCCAAAACCGTTGTACTACATCGGGGAATACGTTCTGACGACGTGGCTCGCACGGTTATCGCATCTCCCAATCGCGGATATTGATCGTTGGTTCCTGCCTGTCGTGGCGACTGTCCTACTTCCACTCACATTCTATTGTTCAACCGCGCGCCACAAATCCGCAAGCTTCCTCACCCTCGCACTCATCCCCCTCGGCGCATTCATCGCAACAACGCCACAGGGTGTTGCGTATCTGTTTGGATTGATTGCGCTTCTCTTTGCTTCCTCATTCTCGCAACCCGGCACCCGTAACTCAGCTCTCGTCCCGCTCATCTTTGCTCTCTGGTCCGTCGCGGCACATCCACTCGCAGGCATTCCACTCCTCTGCATCACAATTGCGCTCATCCTCCTCCATTCATTTGAAATAGGAAATTGGAAATTAAAACTCTCTTCGTTATCTCCCGTCTTCGCGCTTCTTGCTGCGATCAGTGTTCCTGTTATGTTCGTCGTGATCAGTCTCAAAGGCGGGACGACAATCGCATGGGATCCACATTCTCTCCTTGCAACCAAACCATGGATTGACCTGCTCGGAAATTTTGCACCGTATATCGGAAACCATTTTGTCTTGTGGCCAGCATGGTCAACGCTTGTTGAAGCGATGCTACCACTCCTGCTGATCGCGCTCGCCATCGTCGCAATCGTCCGTGAACGGAGAGAAAAAGGCCACACAGCATTCATCCTCCTGCTCTCCGCTGTTGGCCTCTGGATCGCCGCGACTGTCCTCAAAACAACGGGAGATTTTACCTTCCTCATCGATTACGAACGCGGGAATTACGCCAATCGCCTTGATACCCTCGCGGTACTCTGCCTCCTCCCTGCCATCCTTCCAGCATTCGAGGTCATCCGTTCAAAACTCAGTCTCTCTCCAAAACTCCTGACTGGCGCTACAGTAATCGCACTCCTTGCGACGGCAACAGCCCTGACATATGACGCGCTTCCTCGGAATGACGCGCTCGTTGCAGGCCACGGCTGGAGCACGAGTCGCGCAGACCTTGATGCAGTACAACTCATCGACCGCGATGCAGGCGAACGGCCATACACCGTACTCGCCGACCAAAGCGTCTCTGCGGCAGCCGTCGCATCACTTGGATTCAAACGCTATGCGGGTGACGTCTTCTTTTATCCGATCCCAACAGGTGGTCCGCTCTACGACACGTATCTCAAAATGACGTACAACGAACCGTCACGCGACACGGCAAGAGATGCAGCCTCACTTGGAAAAACAGATCTCGTCTACGTCGTATTGAATGAGTATTGGTGGAAGGCCTCGACGGTGTCCGAAAACCTCCGGGCAATTGCAAACAAAGACTGGACCATCGCAAACGGAAAGGTGTGGGTCTACAAATTTGAACTCAATACCGCCTCAAGCGCATCCACAACGGGCTCCAATTGATGCGAGCGAAGGACTTCTTGCGAAGCGGTATCATCCGGACTAGAAACGAGCGCGTCACGTAACGCTGCCGTGAGCTCGTCAACAGAACCGGCCTTCACGACCCGTCCTGCTTTCCCTATCGTTTCTGGGATCCCACCCACGTTCGTTGCGACGACATTACAACCCGCTGCAAGCCCTTCAAGAGCTACCGTCGGTTGGTTTTCTGTAACAAGTGACGGCACCACAACAACGCGGCTCTTTGCCATGAGTGAGCGGATGCGATCATGCGGCAATGGCCCGTGGATAATGGCGCGTCCATCATGCATCGATTCGATCCCAAAACGTCTCTGACCGTCGCCGACAATATCGAGACGTGGACGTGCGTCCCCCAGCGCCTTCCACGCACGAAGCAATACATCGATCCCTTTGTCGACATCAACGCGCCCGACGTAGAGGATCGATGGCTCGCGCTCTGCCCATGGACTCACCGCAGCCGACGAGAATGAAATGGGGTTTGGGATGATTTCTGTTTTCGACGACAAAAATAAGCCGTAACTTCGATGGAATTCCAAAAGCCACCGCGTTGGTGAAACGACGCTATTCGGTGACCCGAACACGACGCTCCGCATCCTTGCCCATCCAAGCCGCCACACGTTGCGAAAAAACCCAAAGCGTTCACCCGTAATAATCCGTCCTGACGGTTCGACGAGCTGCACGTCATGGAGCACATGCACCCAACGAATCCCTTGAAATTTGATCACGCACGCCGTTCCGATCCCGCATCCCGTCACATTGTGTGACAGGAGAACGTCTGGTTTAAAAGCGAGGATCTCTTCGACAAGCTTGGGATTTGCTCGAAGGTCACCCACATGCGCAATAAGACGCCGAAGTGGTGGCTGCGTAGTAAATGTCGGTGCATGAAAAAATACCTTCACCTCATGGCCACGGCGTTCAAGTTCTTTGACCTGTACTTCAGCGATGACACCTGCACCACCTCTCGCTGGCGGATAATCATTCGTAAGGACGGCGATCTTCATAGTTCTGTCATCCCGGACGATCCGCCAGCTGGCGGACGACGGAGATCCGGGATCCCTCCGTTCAGTTTCTCATACATCTCCATCAACCCATCAATATGCTTCGTCCAGGTATAGTGTTCGAGTACTCGTTCCCGCGCGGCAGCTCCCATCTCTTTCCGTCGCACAGGATCCGACAACAATCCGACAAGCGCTTCACGAAGTGACGTGACGTCTCCAGGCTTCACGAGCATCCCCGTCTTTCCGTCTTGAACGACGGTTCGTACACCAGGCAAGTTTGACGCGACGACCGGGATACCACACGCCTGTGCTTCGACAGCGACGAGACCAAATGCTTCCGCGCCAGAAGTCGACGGGAATGCCAGAACGTCTGCGCTCCGATTCGCAGCGATGAGACCATCCTCATCAACCTTTCCCACGAAATGGCAGCGCGCAGCAATCTTCAATTCTTTCGCACGAGCTTCATACCCTTTCCGCAGCTCCCCATCACCAATAAGCAACAAATGCGCATCGGGGACGCCGACAAGCGCCTCAAGAAGCTCCTTCACACCTTTAAAGTCATGCGCCTTGTCCATGCCACCGACGAACAAGATGAGCGGGACATCACTCAAAATACCAAACCGACCTCTGTCTGACGGACCAGGCGAAAACCGCGCCTCGTCCACGCCAAATGGAAGCTCTTTGACCCGGGAGGCGTACGGAGCAAACGATGAATGCGCTGTGTAGTCTCGCGATGCGGCAATGAGCACGTCTGCGCTCTCAAGAATCTTTTTTTGCTCACGCGAACGGTACATCGAAAAAATACTGCCCTTCCATCCGGCAGCTGTCGCATCCATGTGCAGTGTGATGACAAGGCGCTTGAAGAGACCCCGTGCTTTTAGTGCGGGGAGAAGTTCCGCTGTCCCAAAAAACGGATAATGCAAATGGACGACGTCCTGCTCTCGCACGAGATGGTCGAGTGCGTAGATCCGTCCCGCATTCCCCACGCGAAAACCGGTATGCGTCGTGAGTGACGCAAGATGCGCATCGATACCCCGCGCCTGGAGCTGCTCAACCTCAATCGACGCGACGCGACCGATCCCACCGACCTCAGGCGGAGCGATGCATGACAAATGAAGAACGCGCATACTACCAACGGACAATCGCGCGAACGACCGTGTAGCTCAGCTTGAATAGAGGGTTTGCGATCGTACGGACAAAGGGGCTTTCAAATTCCTGATACGCAATCACAGGCGTGAATACAGGCAGGATCGACGCATCCGAGACCTTGCGAAGCTTCTTACTCTCCTTTCGTCCTCGCGCGATGTAGATCCACGTCGACGGCTTCAAAAACCAAGACATCGCACGAAGTTTCTCTCGCCACCAGCCGCCAGATACTGCAAACGCGAGAAGCAACAGGTCGATGGCGACGAGTTGTGGCAAAATCAGGAGGATCGTCGCAAGTCTATAATTCTTGAACATGACCGCATTGCGATTCCGTTCCATCCAAAACCACTTCTTGATCGACCGCGAAAACTCATAGCGATGTTGGATCACACTCTTCGGCGCGAGCATGTTCTTGTATCCCGCAAGCATAATGCGCCATCCGAGGTCCAGGTCTTCGTGGTAGGCAAAGAGAACCTCGTCGAGCAACCCAACCTCTTTCAACACGCGGTTCGGGAAGAGCACGCCGGCACCCGATGCATATCCAATCCGCGTCGGGACCGTTGGTGCTTCTGAACGCTTGAGGTGATAGCCCGCGCAATAACCGAAGCCAAGAAAGTGGATGGAGTTTCCTGTCGAGTTGATCTCCTCCGGGTTCTGTTGCAAAACGAGAAGAGACTGCACAGACCCAATCGACGCATCGGACTCTGCAAGTTCGACAACGCCTTTCAACGCGTTCGGTTCAAATGCCGCATCGTGGTTCAACAAATATGAATACGCGTGGCCACGCTCCATCGAGAGACGCATCACCAAATTGTTGCCGCCACTGAACCCGGTGTTCGTTCCCGGTTCGTGCAGTTCGATTTGCGGGATCTTACCCGCACGCTTCTTCATCTGTGCCTTTACTTCATCAAGCGAGCCATCGCCTGGTGAGTTGTCGACAAAATGGACAACGACACGGTCTTTGGGATAGTCGAGTGCTTCGAGTCCCGCAAAGAGTGCCTCCATAAACGGGGCGCTATGCCAGAGTACGACGATGACATCAACAAACGGTTCCATAGTTATTTTTCACGTGGTGAGCTTGTCGAATCCACAAGGTCACGAAGTGCGTCGTGACGCACGAGCTCTGTGAGTTTCCGTTCCAGTTTTTCATGCTGGACAAACAATTTGAACACGAGCAAGAATAAAATCGAGACCGACGCATAGATCACAAGGTCTGCACCCCGTCCGACGCCGACAAACTGCGCAATCCGCGACGTGACCCATGGGAGCATGACGGCCGATGCCGCAGCGAGCCAAAGGATAGACCAAAACAATGCCTCTCGGAGAGAGACGACGCGTTCGCTGAAGCGACGCCAGGTCATGATGAGCGCAAGCACCATCGTGCCGACGAGGATGAGTTGGATCAACATAGGCTAGCGTGCAAATGCCCCAAGGAATAATTGCCACGCGATGCGCGCGGCATCCCACGGCTTCTGTCCTTTTTTGAGCGAGTCCGCCGAATAGATAATCCGCACGGGTACTTCTACCCAGCGATACTCACCACGCGTCACGAGGCGCAAAATTTCGGAGCAATGCGCAAACCGGTCCTGACGAAAATCAAGTCGACGGGCAGCTGCCGCAGACAACGCTCGAAACCCAGATTGTGGATCTGTGACGCGTCGCGGAACGCCAACCGCAAACGCATTGAACGTGCGTCCAGCAATCAGAAGCAACCGTCGCGTCGCTGGCATCCCCTGCGCTTCTTCGCCCATGAACCGTGATCCGAGGACAACATCTACTTCGCCCCGACGGATCGGCTCGAGCACGGTTGGAATTGATGTTGGGTCGTGTTGCCCATCCGCGTCCACATGCAACACGATGTCCGCACCAAGCCGAAGCGCGGCCTCTGTCCCTGTCCGAAGCGCCGCTCCCTGCCCGCGGTTCACACGGTGTCGCAGCACCCTTACCCCCGTCGTTCTCGCCTCCTCCGCTGTGGTATCGGGTGATCCATCATCTACAACAATGACACCGTCCACATACGACAAAACCGACGCGATCGTCTTCTCGATCCGTCCCGCTTCCCGGTACGCCGGAATCACTGCAAACACCTTCATTTCCTGCAGCTTACGCGACAAATCTCCTCATGTCGAGCCTCCCTCACGCTGCATATTTTTTCCAATGAGCTGAGAGGATGTGGCAAATATTCGCCGAGGATGTGTTCGAAGCACAACTGAAAAGATACGCCAGACAAGACCCGCAGGCGAATAGTTGCCGCATCCTCTCAGCGATCCCCTATCCCATCTTGAATCCCAACAACCCCTTATGCGCAATCGTGTAATCAATCGTCTTTTTGAGGCCATCATCAAGTCCGACGAGCGGCAACCATCCCAAGCGGTCTTTTGCCTTGTTGATATCTGGCAATCCCAGCTCAGACATAAAGAGCAGTGGCGGCTGGAACGTGATCCGTGATGTTGAACCCGTCATCTCGATGATCCGTTGTGCCACATCGACGATTGGCATATCGAGATCTGACCCAAAGTTGATTGGTCCAATATTTTCACTCATCCCCATCTGCTTGATGATGCCGTCAATAATATCCGTCGCGAATGTAAGTGACGTCTTGAATGTCTCATCGCCGTACACAACGAGCTCCTTGTTATCGAGCGCATTCGTAATAAAGTCTGGCACCATCTGTCCATCAAACAACGGCATGCGTGGGCCATACGTCCGAAAAATACGTGCAATGCGGACATCAAGGTCGTGGACTTGGCCATACGTCGCGCAATACGTTTCTGCAAACCGCTTTCCTTCGTCGTAACACGCACGAGGTGAAAGGATATCGACCGCGCCAACATCATCTTCGCGGAACAATCGGCCATCGAGAGGACGCGCGCCATACACAACGGATGTAGACGAATGAAGGACGCGAGCTTTATATTTGACCGCGATATCGAGCACGTTCTTCATGCCGATCGAGTTTGCGTACAACGTCTGCATGCGATACTCATCAAATTTCTTTGGGCTTGTTGGACACGCAAGGTGATAAATCTCCTGGATCCCCTGGAACTTGATCTTGAATCGCGCAAGCTCTGGGAACGCTTCAATATCAAACGGTGCATTGATGTCCTGCCGGATAAATTCAAAATCCGGATTCTTGAGGAGCATGTCAATATTCGCCTCGCTCGATGTCAAAAAGTTGTCGAGACAAATGACACGCGAGGTTGCGAGCAGTTTTTCGCAGAGATGGGACCCGAGAAAGCCTGCCCCACCGGTCACGAGGATATTTTTCTTGTCGAAAATGGGGACGGCCATAGGGTTAGAAGGTCAAAAGTTGGCGATGTGAATTGGAATAGTCGATCATCTTCTTGAGGCCATCTTCGAGGCGCACCAGCGGTACCCATCCCAAGATCTCTCGGGCACGCGTCACATCTGGGAGCCCGGCTTCTGGCGCGGATGGGCTTGCCGGTTCAAACCGGACGCGTGATTCGGAGTTGGTGATCTTGAGGATGTGTTGCGCAACGCTCACCAAACGAACGTCGACGTCTGACCCCAGGTTCAAGAGCGTCACATCAACCGGAGTTGCCATGAGGCGCGCAAGACCGTCAACGATATCACTCACATACGCGAGCGAGACGCGCGTCTCTTCATTTCCCGTCAACGTGAGGTCTTTCCCTTCGAGGGCTGAAAGCACCATGTCTGGAACAAGGTTGCCATCAAAAATCTTCATGCGAGGCCCGTACGTTCGGAAGATGCGTGCGATCTTTATATCGAGACCGTAGACATCTGCGTACGTCTGCAAAATGGATTCAGAAAACCGCTTTCCTTCATCGTATGCCCCACGTGTCGTCAGGTGGTCGAGATGGCATTCATCCGTCTCACGGACAAACTGAGAATCTTCACGGCGTGGGCCGTAGAGGACGCTGGAGGATGCGTACAACACTTTCGCGCGGTTCGAAACGGCGAGGTCCAACACATTCTTCACACCGATCGAATTCGTGAGCACGGTCGCGATCTTAAAATCATCAAAGTGGCGTTTTGAGATTGGGCACGCAAGATGATAAATCTCCTGGATCCCTTGGAAGCGAACTTTGAACGCTTCGAGTTCAGGATACGCCGCTGGATCAAACGGATTGATGATGTCGTGATTGATGAACTGAAAATGTGGATCACGCAACAAATGATCGATATTCGAGACCGCACTCGTGATGAAGTTGTCGAGACAAATCACGTTTGCCTCTTTGACTAACCGATCACACAAATGCGACCCGATAAATCCTGCACCTCCGGTGACAAGGACATTCTTCCGTTCAAACAATTGGTCCGCCATAGTTAGGGCAATTGTACCACGTCCGCTTTCTTCCGATATGGGTTATGATGGAAGGTGAAGAGTCGATGCGCGCTGAACGTAAATCCGGCGATGAGGGCGGCGTCCGCAACGAGCACGAGCAGGTCGTAAAATTTGAGGATGTCATGGCCAATATAAAACAACCCCGCGTCGAGGAGGCTCGCGACGCCAACAACCGCCACGTATCGTGGCGCTGAGCCCGAATGTGACTTTTGGAACTTGAATGTCCAGAGCCGATGGAGCGTGTAGTTAAATATCATCGAGATTACAAGCGCGATAATATTCTCAACCCATCGCGGCCCCGCATTCCAAATGACACGCGAGAGCAACGTATATGCCGTCGCCTTCACTGCAAAAGATGAACCACCAACCAACGCAAACCGCATAAATGTTTTCCATTCACGCGTAATTCCCTCTCTGATTGCCACAAAAGCCATGTGTGGATCTATCGTACCCTTCGAGCAGCTGGATGGCTAGAATCGCTCGACAATACAGCCATTTTATGGAAGGATAATGGAGATATGCCTGGATTCGGACTCGGCCTTAAACGGCTCATCCTCCTTGCTGGCGACCTCGCGGTATACCAGGCCGCCTTGGCGCTCATGCTCCTCATTCGGTACGGTAGCCTCACGGCCCGCGACTGGGAGTTGCACGTCGTTCCATTTGCGATCGTGAGTGTACTGTGGGTGATCGGCGCATACGTCGCAGGTCTCTACGATCTCAATCAAATGAAGAATGGGGTTAAATTCTTTCGTCTGTATCTCGAGGGGATGCTCGCAAACCTCGCCGTTGCGTTTGCCTTCTTTTACCTGATCCCAATTTTTGGGATCGCGCCACGCACCAACCTCGTGCTCTATTTTGCACTCGCGCTCCTCTTGGGATACGGCTGGCGTCTCTTTTACAATCGCGCCATCGTCACGACGTTATTCAAAAACCGTTTGCTCTTCATCGGCTCTTCGCAAGACGCGGCAAAAGTCCGCAACCTGATCGACCACTCGGGTCTCGGATTTGAACTTGTCGCCATCGCAGAAACAAGTGCTGGTGAACGGTTTACAGATGACCGTATCGCCTGGTTTTCATCAATCGAACGTCTTGAAGATATTTTAGGCGAACAACGCATCACCACCGTCCTCCTTGGCCAAGAGCCAGAAGATGTTCCCGGCCTCCGCGATGCGCTCTACCGAACGCTCTTCCATCCGGTGACGCTCGTTGACCGCGCTGCACTCGAAGAAGCAACGACGGGACGCGTACCGCTTGAATACGTCTCACAAACCTGGTTCCTCGAACACCTCCGCGAACACGAAAAAACCTGGTACGAAGGATTGAAGCGATTGATCGATATTTTCCTTGCCATCCCGTTTGGATTTTTCACGCTCATCGCCTATCCATTTGTGGCACTCTCGATCCGAATGTCTTCTCCTGGCCCAATCTTGTATTCGCAAATGCGCGTCGGAAAAATGGGAAAACCATTCAAGATCTGGAAGTTCCGCACGATGAAACAAGACGCGGAAGCATTCGGCAAACCAGTCTGGGCAACAAAAGACGATCCACGTATCACAAAAGTCGGAAAGTTCTTGCGCGGCTCACGCGTCGACGAACTGCCACAAATCTGGAACGTGCTGCGCGGCGAAATGTCACTCATCGGTCCACGCCCTGAACGTCCAGAATTTGTCGAAGAACTGACACGCCAGATGCCGTACTATGCACTCCGCCACCTGACACGCCCCGGCCTCACCGGCTGGGCACAGGTCAAATTCCGCTACGCTGGCAACGTCGAAGACAACCTCCAAAAACTCCAATACGACCTCTACTACATCAAACACCGCTCGCTGTTGCTTGACCTCGCAATCTTGTTACGGACCGTGGGAATTGTATTGAGACGCCAAGGGACATAACGCTATGGCACCTCCCCTCTCGTCTCTCTATCTATTTATTGGCGCGTTTTCTCTGATGGGGTTCATCCCATTCTCGCTCACCTCTATTGGCGTCTGTACACTTCTTTGCGCAGCTATATGGCTCTCAATGAAGCGGTCAAAAACAAAAGACCGCGCGATCCAAAGTATTTCCGTTGTAGGCATCGGATCACTGCTAACGTGGATCTCGTTATGGATTTCGACAAGAAACCTTCCAGGGGCAGCGCTTTCAGTGGACGTGTTTGCACCGATACAAAAGGCTGGTTTTCCATTCATCGCGTTCCTGTACCCTCCTTCGCCCATGGGAAATGACATGCCTCCATTCGAGATGTGGCTCCCATTTTTTCTGAACCTTGCCTTTTGGACGATCGTCGGATGGATCATCATGCAGCTTGCTCAAAAATTTCTTCCAAACATAAAATACACGTTCATTGTCGCAAGCGCCACGATCCTTGGGGTAGCCTGCTCTCTCATCGGGCTTGGCTATGTCGTATTGAAATTCGATTAAAAAAGCTGTCGTCCTGAGTCCGACGAAGGACCTTTAAATTTGAAGGTCCTTCGCTTTGCTCGAGGACGACATTCTTATTTATTTACAATCCGTTCTCTTTCAGCAGTTCTCTCAACCCATTCGTAAATTTTACCTTCGGTTCCCATCCGATAAGCTCGGTTGTCTTTGAAATATCCGCAAGCGTGTCGCGCGCTTCGCCTTGTCTCGCTGGGACGTGGACGGATTCACCGTCGATGATCGATGCGATCTCATTCACAGAGTGACGCTCCCCTGCTCCCGCGTTCATCACTTCTCCTTTTCCAACCTTCTCGGATGTCATCGCGAGGATGTTTGCGCGGACAATATCGCTCACGTGTGTAAAGTCGCGCGTCTGTTCACCATCACCCGCGATTGTGAGCGCTTCGCCGGCTTTCTTTTGGCGCATAAAGACCGAGATGACCGTGACGTACGCGCCTTCGTCTGCCATCCGAGGACCGTAGACGTTGAAGTAGCGAAGTGACGCCGTCTCGAGTCCGTAGAAACGCGAAAATTGTTCCGCGAGCATCTCGCCGACAAACTTTTGCATCGCGTATGGATTCAACGGATTCGGACGCATGTCTGGACGGAGTGGTAATTCTGTCTGGGAACCGTATGCAGATGACGACGCGGAATAAATGACACGTTTGACCTTTGCATCTCGCGCCGCAACAAGAACATTCAACGTCCCCATCATGTTGGCTTCAGCGGATTCAATTGGATGGTCAATCGAAAACGGGATGCGCGGTAATGCGCCGACGTGGAAAACGCCGTCTATCCCATCGAAGGCACTTCGGATCTCGTCGAGTTTTGTAAAATCTGCGTGGACAAAATCGACCGTCGAAGGGAGGCGTTCGCGCTTTCCGGTCGACAAGTTATCAAGCACGCGGACCACGTGTCCTTCTGCAAGCAATGCCTCAACCAGGTTGCTTCCAATAAACCCTGCGCCGCCAGTAACGAGATAGTGCATAAAAAAGTCCCTATACTCTCGCGGAATTGCAGTGATGCGTCAAATGAAAAGCCCCGGTCAAAATCCAGCGATAAAAAAATCGGCCGCGATCTGCGAGGGCAGACGGCGACCGATGCTAGTAACTGAGCGCGATGATGAGACTCCCCGCAAAAGCGACCGCGAAGGTGGCCTTCATCTGCCAGGTGAGCGCCTTCGCCTCCTTGAAGTAGAAGAGCCCAATGAGGACCGGGAAGATCATCTCCGTGACTTGGAAGATGGGCTGAGTCACGGCAAGCGGCGCGTACGTGCTGGCCCAATACTCGAGTCCGAGGCAGAGCGCAATCACTATCGCGAGGAGCGAAACCGGCACAATCTGCCTACGAGGCAGGGGCGGGCCCATCTCCTTCTTGCCCGCGAGAAACATCACGATGTTGGAACCGATGAAGGATCCCCCGTACCACGCCATGATGAAAGTCGACATCGGCATCCCATCGACAGCGAAGTACCGAAAGGCGAAACGTGCCACACCCCAGATCAAGCTATAGAAGCCGATCCATATAAAAATGTGCCAGTCTTTCGACTCACCGGACTTGGCCGCCTCCTGTTTGCGGCTGAAGAGCGTGTTAATGAACGCGCCGCCGAAGCAGATCAGGACACCGACCGCGAGCCACAGGTTGAAGAGCTTCTTCTCCCCAAGGAGGAAGTACCCCATCACGACAGGGATGACATCATCCATCATCGTAAACAGCGCTTGCCGGCTCAGGCTGATGGCTTGCGCCCGCCACATGGAGTAGACCGCGAAACTATTGAGCGCTCCGAGGCCACACACGAGTGCGAGACTCGTGTCGAACACGATGGGAGTGCGAGTGATGAGCGTCACGCTCGCGGCGAGTAAAGCGCACACAAAGAACATCAGTCGGATGCTCCGCGTTCGGGATCGCTCACCGGCCAACTTCTTGGAAAGGATGGGCGTCACCATGTGTGCCGCCACGATTCGACAAATGACGGGGATCTGCCACGCGATCATTGAATCTCCGATGGATGTAACGTGCGTTTTAATTTGGTTTCGACGGACGTATGAACCTAACAAAAAACCTCCCTAATGTCAAGGAGGCATGAGGAGCTTGATCCAAGCAGCACTACCCCACTACCAACAACGCCAACGCTAATAATATCACCCCACTCCCGATAATTTTTTTCTTAAAGTCCTGTTCGTGGAATATTTTGTTTCCAGAAATGACCGACCAGAGCACCGCAGACGAACGCAGCGCAGCCGTCATGATTGAAGCTGGTGCAAGAAGCAAGGCGTAACTCTCAACCAGCGTCGCCGCGCCGTAGGCTGCGGTCTGGACGGCCATCAGTTTCACTTTTCCTTTTAACGAAGGTCGTTTGCCGCGACGTGACCAGATCGCAAGGAACAAGACTCCCGGGAGGAGGATCACGATTTGTGCCGCCGTCACGCTCGTCCCCGCCGTGAGGATATATTTAAACAATGCGAGCGTGACTGCCCCGTTCAATGCGGTGGCGATCACGAGCCCCGCCCCTTTCCGTTCGATCGTATGCGACCACTCCATCCACGCCATGGTGACAAACATGATCCCCATCGCAACAAACTTCAGAGGAGAAACGGCTGCGCCTGTCAACGCATCAAGAAGGGCGAGGATTGGGATTGTCAGCGTCCGGAGTAATCCAAATGTACTTCGAGTCGCCTGCTGAATCGCAAGCAACGTCAACACCGTTTGCGCAATGCACAAAACGACAAGGATACACAACCACGGGATCGTCTCCTTCACCAACACAAACGACCCCTTATACAAGAACGCAATCGCAAGAAAATACACGACGGTCCACGAGCTATTCAACAATCCGATCACCGCTGGATGCTCCAGCTTATGCGTCATTGCAAATTTTTCCAGCGAGTTTGAAATTTCTTCAAACAATGCACCAAGTGCTGCTAGAAAGATGGCGATCATTTTGCAACAGGGATTTTTACAATCAACAGGCGTGCCGTCCCCTCACACGTGTGGAGATGCGGTTGGCCCGGTGGGATCCAGAGCCAGTCGCCTTTTTCGAGGATTGTTTCGCTTCCACCTTCGATCGTCTCAGCAACGAGTTCATTGGGGTTTGGTGTGCCGTCAGCGTTCGGACGGTGTTTTGGGTCAACGAGCGTTCCACCCGTCACAAACCGGACAGATCCTTCAAGGCAGCACCAAAGGTCCCCTTCCAGAATATGGACTTCACATTCCGAAACCGGCACCTGATGGTCTTCGATAATCTTGAACGGAAGGTTATTTGCCGCCGCGATAGCCTTCATTGGTTCAAGCAGGCGCTTCCCAACGACTGAGTCGGATGCAAGTGTGGCGTCGATATCCGTATGACGGACGACCGCGCTTGGAGAAAGTGGATTCATAGGTTGATTATTCCACGTTATAACAGCCCAGGTTGGATGAAGCAACCGTGTTTGACGGAGGGATGTGGGTTGCTATACTCGACCCCATGATAGATGCACTGAAGATTCCGGCTCTCGAACGGAATGGAAAACTCACGAGATTCACCTGGATCCTCATCGTACTCATCGTCCTTATTGGGACAATCCCACGAGTCGCATCCGTTGCATGGAACGTGCCCTACCTCCACGACAACGACCTCTATGGAAACGCAGCAACATCGCTTGCGGAGCGCGGTGATTTTAAGATCGGGACCGTCAAAGTCACGAACGACGCACTCCACTATTCTGTCAAGGCATTGCATGGCGAGTATCTGTCACACAATCCGCTCTGGCCAACCATTAGTGCCGGAATCTCCGTCCTCACCCACCTAAAGCTGAATGGATATGACGCCCTTGCCGTTCTCTCGTTCATCTTTGGCATCGGAGTCCTCTTCCTCCTCTTTTACGCTGGCCGACTCATGCATGGGACGGAAACCGGACTCACGACACTTGCGCTCGGCTCTTTCTCGTTTCTCCTGATCGACTATTCCGGAAACGGGTCGTTCTACATCTTCCAGGCGTTTTTATATCTCGTATTCCTCTGTTGTCTTTGGAGGGGTGGCCGCTGGACACACCCGATCTTGATGGGCGTCCTTATCGGCTGTGCGCTTCTTACCGTCCACCAATCTGTCGCCCTATTCCCCGCCTATGCAATCTATCTACTCTTTACCCATAAATGGAATTGGAAAAAGATTTTGCGCGACCTTACGATCTGCATCGCGACCGCTATCCTCCTCTACCTTCCGTGGGGAATTCGAAACACAATGCTACTTGGTGATTTCTTCCCGCCAACAGACACCAATTATGTCTGGCTCAAATTAGGCATCCCGCCCATCATGGATGGTGACATTTCAAACTTCAATACAGGCGCTGCAACCTTCAAACTGCTCGCGATCCGCATCCTGACAAAATGGTTGCCAGATAACCTCTACTTTGTGAACCGGCAACTATTCGTCTTAGCACCGATCACCTACTTCTTTGCACTGTTTGCATCCGCGCATCTTGTGTTTGGACGATGGTGGAAAACGATCGATGCAAAAACGACAGAACGTCTGATGCCGCTGCTCGTCTTGCTTGGATTCCATATCCTCATCTCTACCATTTGGCCCGTCACAAAATTCAGATATTTTACCGGGATGCTTCCGCTCGTCCTATTGCTTGGGACCTGGTACATCTTCACATATCTCAAACGCATGCGTACGCTCGCCATCGCGACTTCCGTACTTGCGATGGCCGTCCTCTCTGTGATGACGTATCTCGGCTCACCTGCGCACACCTACTTTTACGGTGGCGTACTCACAACAGACCCATTCAGCACAAAATGGGAAGTCGATTTTGTGAACACCTACAATCCACGTCCTCGCGACCCGAACCTATAATACATGTCTAAAAAAATCGTCTTCATCCTCATCAGCCTCGTTATGGCGTATACGCTCATCGACGGCGTCATTTTCCGTTGGGTCTTTCGTGCTGGAGGCTAACGCAAGAAGAGGTTAAAACGGATGATGCACCAAATAGCTTGGACACCATCTTTCCAGCCAATCTTCTTTCCTTCTTCATACGTCCGTCCACTATACGAGATACCGACTTCATAAATACGGAATCGCTGTTTCGCGACACGCGCAGTAATCTCTGGCTCGATCCCAAACCGATCACTCACGAGCTGGTCACGGATCGCGAACAACGCCTGCTTCGTAAACGCCTTGTAGCAGGTCTCCATGTCTGTGAGATTCAGGTTCGACAAACAATTGGAGAGGAATGTCAAGAACTTGTTTCCGATAGAATGCCAAAATAACAGCACACGATGCGGGCGGTCGCCGACAAACCGGGAACCGAAAACCACGTCCGAACGGCCTTCGAGCATCGGCGCAAGCAAAAAGGGATATTCTTCTGGGTTATATTCAAGGTCCGCATCCTGAATGATGGCATAATCGCCCGTCACTGCCTGGAACCCTCGCCGAAGCGCCGCACCCTTCCCCTGATTCCGCTCCTGGTAAATGACGGTGTGCTGTTTTTCATACTCGGCCAAGATCGCACGCGTCCCATCTGTCGAACAATCATCCACGATGATGACTTGTTTTTGCAAGCCAGATAAATCGACGTTCTCAATACGCTTCAGAATCTCACGGATCGTATTCACTTCATTATAGGCAGGGATAACAATCGAAACGGTGCCCGTGTGTGTATTCGTTTTTTCTTCGAGGCGTTTGTATGCCGCGCTCCGCATCTGCGCGCCTTGCGTGATCGCCGTATCGACGCGGTCTTTGACGAGATCTCGGATCTCTGGATGCGCATCCAAAAATGCAATGATGTCGTTCAACCCAAACGGCTGCTCTTTGAAATGCGCAAAGACACGCGTGATGAGCGCCATGTCTTCGGGATAGTCCATCGTAATGCGATATCCCGAGAGGTTGTGCTCAGAGCGGTACGGACGGATGCGGAATCCATGCTTTGGGTTATACAAATAGGGCGTCAACCAATCCCGGTGCATGTCATCAAGAGGGATTTCGCGGTCAAGACGTTCGAGCGTCCGCTTTGGCAGGACATCGAGGTCGCTCCCGTCCGGAAATGTTGGAGGAAGGACGTTCGTCACCGCATCATATCCCGTTGGATCTTCTCGATAGAGACCGACGAGTTTGTCCACGAGTTCCGGATCGACAAGCGGACAATCCGCGGTGACGCGCACTGCCGCATCAGCTCCAAACGTCTCGCAGCAGTGCAAAAAACGTCCTACGACATCACGCTCATCCGCTTCGCGATACCATTTGATCCCAAGACGTTCCGCTACTTCGATGAGCGGGTCGTTTTCTGGATTAGTGCTCGTCGCCATCACGATCTGATCGATAGAGGTACAACGCGAAAGACGCTGAACGATCCATTCAATCGCATTCTTTCCTTCCATCTTCATGAGCGCCTTCCCAGGAAGGCGCGTTGAACCCATGCGGACCTGGATACACGCAATGACGCGAGGACGTTCCATAGGTTAGGAAAATTGTGCGATCGCCTTCTCAAGTGCATCGAGCTGTTTCTGGAACCGCTCGGCGTCCATGCAGCTCGTCTTGAACTGGATAAGTTTTTTCTGTAACCGTTCAGCGATAGGACAAAGTCCTGCCTTGTATTCCTGTTTCTTGCCCGTAAAGAACGGTTGCTCAAAAAAGATCTCACGACCACCCATACGCATGTGTTGGAACATCGGTTCCATATACGTCAGTTTCCATGCGGCATAGAACCCATCGCCTCCATGTGAGACGAATGCGTCAAAAAACTGTTCCCATGTGATGTCATCGCGTTCGAGACGTACGACATAGCTCCAAGAACTCGTGACGCAATCTGCAGGAATGCGCTGCGGGACAAGCCAAGAACATCGCGAAACAATCTCTTCGTATGCCTTTGCGATCTCTTGCCGCTGTGTGACAAACTCGTCCAACCGTTCAAGCTGGCCCAACGCAATTGCGGCACAACCTTTTGGCATGAGGTAATTCCACCCAAGTGCCACGTGGCGATCGACATTCGGGTTCATGATGTCGCGTCTCGAAAATTCAATTTTCTTTCCGGAATATTGTCCGTATCCCAAACATGCAAACGAACGGATCGCATCCGCATACTTTTCATTGTTCGTAATCACCATCCCCCCTTCACCGGAAGTCATGTGCTTGGTCCGCTGGAAACTGAAGCTCGACATATCACCGATCGTGCCAACGAGCTTGCCCTTGTACCAACCAAGGAAGCACTGCGCATCATCTTCGATCACTGGGATGCCATGCTCTTTCGCCATCTCCATAATCGGATCCATATCCGGTGAAAGCCCATAGAGCGCAACAGTGATGATGGCTTTTGTGCGAGGAGAGATCAATGCACGGATTGACTCTGGATCGATCTGGAACGTTTCTGGATCAACGTCCGCAAACATCGGAATGGCGTTCTGATGGAGAACCGCAAGCGACGTGCTCGCCATCGTAAGTGGAGGGACGATGACTTCATCGCCAGGGCCTACGCCAGCTGCGGCGAGGCAAGAATGGAGCGTAGCGGTCCCGTTCACATGCGTGATGGCGAACTCCGTACCGAACTTTTTAGCAAACGCGGACTCGAGCCGCGCGCACATGTTCGAACCTGGAACCAAATGAAAATCCGAATCCAAAAACTCCTTTGTATACGCACGTTCCGCATCACCAACCCGAGGCATTGTTTTCATAGAAAAAAGTATATGGATCTTGTCACATCTTGCCCAAATGATCAACGGGGACGGTCTCGGGCGCCGCGGTATGGATTGGTTTGAGACGTAAATGCCGATGGATATTAAATCCGTTCTTATTCATCTGCATGGGATCTTCATATCGGCCAACGTAGATACGGTCTCCGTTATGATCACGGTCACTGCACCAAATAAAGTCATGACGCCACAACATGTTACCTCCCGTTGCAAACCAATACGCAAAAAAAGCGAATGCGCAGGTCACCGCGGTCGGGAATACCTCTGTTGCCGGAAGCGCGTTCTCGATTTCTTCGGGAAGCATTGCGCGTACTTCCTCAAGCGCCTCTCGCCGGATCAAGTGCCACCCACCATCGAGCGTGGCCTCTGCGGCGAACGGCTCTTTGAGATACCAATCCTGGTTATAAAAACAGGGTTCGGATACAGCGGGATCGATACCGAACAAGGTACGCAACGAATTCAATGTGACCGGGGAACCGTCCGCATCATGCGCCGGCGTAAACACCAACACCGAGGACACCGCGTGTTGTTCTAGCTGCTCCACAGAATATGGAACCGGAGGGCACTCCGACCCAAAACGAAACGAGGAACCCTGCACAGCGAGCTCCTCTGGACCGATACAGTTTTCTCCAAGGATAGATTTTGCGTTTGCGTATGTTGTCGACATAAAAAAAGACGCGCTATGCGCGATAAAGTTGCTCCAGATATTCAATACCTTGGTCAAATGAAGCGATATCCCCTTTCTCTTGATAGGCGTGGATCCGTTCCAACTCACCATCCAACAAATCAATCCGACGTCCCCACGGATTTTCTGCAAACCAAGAGAGTGGCGCTGGTGCGTTCATGAGCGTGAGCTCGAGTCCGGCGTTCCGCATAGAACGAACTGCCGTTAGCAGCAAGCGGTATTGGTGATGCGGCGAGGTCACAAGCAGCACGCGTTTCCATCCATGTTCGCGGGCCAATTCCATGAGCCGGTCCGTCTCCGCCTTTGTATGCATCGCCGTCTCTTCGGCGAGGATTGCCGATTCCGGGACGCCCTGTTCAACCAATAACTGCTTCAACTCAAGACTCAAAAAACTCCCATACTCCCGATTTGAAGCACCACCAACCGCAACGATCTGTGGTGCATATTTATTTTTGTATAGCTCAGCGGTGTACGCCGTGCGATTCAAACCATCGCCCTCCGCCAGAAACAATACGTCCGCATTTTCCGGGACGGCAGGAGAGAGCAACGCGAAAAACCGTTCGCGTGAACTCCCTGCCGTTGGTACGGATGTTGGGCCTTGCATCATACGATGTCCCTTCCTTTTTGAAGGATCTTATCCGAGATCTTCCCAACGGATCGGCGCACCTGCGGCAAGCGTTGTTTTGACGAGTTTGCCGGTAATGGCGGATTTGAGGTTTGGAAGAATACCGAGGGCCGGACGAAGGACTTCAATATCGTCCGCCTGCAATACCGTCCCTTCTGGCAAATCACGTGCGGCACAAAGTCCACGACGCTGAACGATGACGGTCTCCGATTCTTCTGCCACGACATCTTTCACGCTTGATCCCATCGCCTTTTCGAGCTCGCGGGTACGTTCGATCATCTTTGCGAACTCATCCGGTTCCATGGAATGCGGATGGTCTGGTCCCTTATCCTTCTTGCTGAGCGTAAAATGCTTTTCAACGACCTTTGCGCCAAGCGCAACCGCACCCAGGATCACCGTGTCGCCAGGTGTGTGGTCAGAATATCCAACGATCGCATCGAAAGCGTTCTGGTACGTTTTGAGCACGTTGACATTCGCGCTCTCAATCTTCGATGGATAGTTCGTGATGCACTGAAGGATGGCAATATCTTTGTTGCCGCTCTCTTCAAGGACACGCACCGCTTCATCAACCTCCGCAAGCGTTGACGCACCTGTTGCAAGAACCACCGGCTTGCCTTTGCTTGCGATATACCGAATCATCTCATGCCACGTAATGTCACCTGAACCAATCTTATAAAAATCTGTCCCGAGGCTATCCATGAGGTCCACAGCTTCCATGTCGTATGGCGAGGAAGACGGCGTAATCCCAATCTCGCGGCAGTACGCAAAAAATTCTTCGTGCCATTCACGAGGGAACTCCGCTTCTTTGAAGACTTCGTCAACAGGGCGGTTCCAGCTCCCATGAACACCCTTAAGACTCATCGAGGCAAACGCCTTCCCAGATACAATCTTCTTTGCCTTAAAACTTTGGATCTTCGCAACATCCGCACCGGCTTGCTTGACCTCGTACGCAAGCTTTTTTGCCTTTTCGATGCTCCCATCAAAATTCGCTCCAATGTCGGCAATGAAATAGGTCGGTTGCCCCTCCCCAACGAGCCGTGAGCCGATCTTAAATGTGGATGAAAAACGATGTTCCATAGGAAGAATAACTAATGTGTATGTTCTTCTGAAGAATTAATAGAGACGAGCAAGTTTCGCAAACGATTTTCATCCAACCAGTCCGTGTTTGTATCACTTGTATAGGCAAAGTCTGCTGCTGGCCGTTTGCCATGACTGTACTGCTCAGCCACCTTTCCAATCTGAATCTCTGGCAGAATCACGTAGTACTCATCGAACTCGTGCATGCGGCGTGACTCTTCGTTGGTGACCAACACTTCGTGCAACTTTTCTCCTGGACGAATCCCCGTCACGTTGATGCGGCATTCTGGAGCAAGCGTACGCAACAGATCTTTCACTTTCATGCTTGGGATTTTTGGGACGAATGTCTCTCCACCCAACATCTGCTCAAGCGCACGCAACACAAGTGTAACACCCTGGTCGAGCGTAATCCAAAAACGGGTCATCTCCTCGTGCGTCAATGTGACCTCACCGGTCTTGCGCTGCTTGTCGATAATCGTGAGCAAGCTACCACGGCTTCCAAGGACGTTGCCGTACCGGACAGCGCTGAAGCGTGTCTTGCCTGCAGAGTAGCTGTTCCCACAGACGCACAACCGTTCCGCACACAACTTTGTTGCGCCGTAGAGGTTCGCTGGGTTCGCTGCCTTATCCGTTGAGACCAACAGGACTTTTTTGACGCCCTGGTCGATTGCCGCGTTGATCACATTTTGGGTCCCGATGATGTTGGTCTGGATGGCTTCGAATGGGTTGTATTCAATTGCTGGCACCTGCTTGAGCGCTGCGGCGTGCACCACGATATCAACCCCATGGAAGGCGCGTTGGAGACGCTCAACATCGCGGACATCTCCAAGGAAGAACCGGAGACGGTCCTCGTGGCCAGCAAATGCCGTCATCATCTGTGATTGCTTGAGCTCATCGCGGCTAAATACGACAATACGCGCCGCCTCCGTTTCTTGGAGAAGCTTGCGCACGAAACGCTGCCCAAACGAACCGGTCCCACCGGTAACAAGCACGTTCGCGCCTTTGAGGAAGTCGTATGACATAGGAGATGAGGGTGACAATGGAACCTGAGCTTCTGCTGTACCAACTTTTTGCGTCACTGGCAAGGGCGTGCCTTCAAGTCGCGCTTTTTGGTCTTCGATGACCGTCGCGAGGATCTGGTCGAGGGTGAATGTTGGGCGATACCCCGTCATCGCGTGAATCTTTGAGAGGTCCGGCACACGACGGAACATATCCTCAAACCCCGCTTCGTACGCCTTGTCGTATGGGACGTACACAATGCGCGAGGTTGACCCGGTCAAGGCACGGATCCGTTCTGCGAGCTGTGTGATAGAAACTTCTTCGGTGTTCCCGATGTTGTAGACTTCCCCAACCGCGTTTGGATTGAGCGCAACGTCCATGAGCGCCTTCACAGTATCTGCAACGTGATTAAAACAACGTGTCTGCGTGCCATCACCAAAGACGGTAATATCTTCGTTCAGCAATGCCTGACGCACAAAGTTCGGGATAACCATCCCGTACCGTCCGGTCTGGCGTGGGCCGACGGTATTAAACAAACGGACGACGACGGTTGGGACTTTTTTCTCACGCCAATACGCAAGCGCCAAAAATTCATCGATCGCTTTTGAGCACGCGTAGCTCCAACGCCCCATGTGGGTTGGCCCCATGACGAGGTCATGGTTTTCGTTGAACGGAACGTTGACCTGCTTGCCATACACTTCTGACGTCGATGTGATGATGACACGCTTTTGCTTTTTGGCCGCATGGCGGAGGACGACGTCGGTTCCATGAATGTTCGTCTCGATGGTGCGCACTGGGCTTTCAACGATAAGCTTCACGCCGACCGCAGCAGCCAAGTGGTAAATGACGTCACACAAATCGACGAGCCCAGCGGTCAGCTGCTCGTTCGTGACTGTATCGATCGTATAGTGGAAACGGGGATGGTCCTTGATGTTCGCAAGGTTCTCCATGCTCCCGGTCGAAAGGTCATCAATAATATAGACCTCATCCCCTCGCTCAAGGTGGCGTTCTGCGAGGTAAGAACCGATAAAGCCGGCGCCGCCGGTGATGAGGATCCGCATAAACAGGTAATCCGCATCTTAGGCGCTCAAACCCCTCTTTGTCAACGAAGGGGGCTACTTTCGGACGTGCTGCAAAAAGGCCATACCGGTTTTCCAGGGGTTCCGGCTCCAGAGCCGTCCAATGAGGTATAACACCCCAAAATAGATGAAGCCGAGGCTAACAGCCCACAACCCATCATACAGAACCGTTCCAGACGCCTGGATAAGGCGGCCAATCGTGAGATCGAGCGTCACCAAGACACTTGCTGTCACCAATCCAATGACTGCATACCGTAAGACATCAAAACGCGAGACCTGCACCGTGTGACGCACCGCAACAAACAGATACGACGTAAGGCCGATCCACACGAGGACGGTCGAATATGCCAACCCGCTCACACCAGCCAGCTTCACCCCAAGGATGCCAAGCGGGATCGCGATAATGGTCTGGATCAAATTCGCCTTGAACCCAACATCTGGTCGTCCAACACCAATGACCGTCGTGTTCATGATATGGATACACGCAAAGAAGACACTCCCGAATGCGATGATCTTAAACGGGACAACGATTGGGAGCCATGCAGACCCAAGAAGGATACGGACGATCGTCCCGCCTTCGAGCATGAACACGAATGCGGCAGGGATTGCCGTCAAAAATAAAATGTCGATGCTCTGCAAAATCCCTTCGCGAATTTTGACACGGTTATCCTGGACAAGCGCGAACGCCGAAATTCCAACACTCCGCGCCATTGAGACAATGAACCCCGCAGGACTTGTCGAAAGGTCTTTTGCTTTTGAATAGAACCCGAGATCCGTTGGCGTCAACATCAATCCAAGAAGAATCTTGTCAGCGAATTGCGCGCCATACGTCACAAGATCCTGACCATACAGCCATTTCGCCTTTGGGACGAGCTCCAAAAGCGGACGAAATGAAAACGCAAACCGCGGGCGTCCTGGAATAAGAATGTAACTCAAGACAACTCCCGTGACATACATCGCGATATACCCCGCGAGCAGCGCTGCAACACTCTTCGCAACAAGGAACGCATAGCCGATGGCAACAACGCCGAAGACCGTTTGCGTCAACAGATCGCGGACAGCGATAATTCGAAAATCCATCTTCTTAAAAATGAGGATGGTGCGTACGTTCGAGAATGTTGGGATAAGGAGCAGGATGCCGCACAGGCGGATGACGTTGACCGACGAAACGATGCCGAACCAGTGCGCGATGAGACCGCCCAGCACGGCGATCAAGATCGCATTCAAAGCGGAGCGAAGGATGTCGAGCGTCCAATACGCGTCGAGATATTTTTCTACATCTCCCTGTCGCTGGATCAACGCTGTCCCAAGCGGAACGTCCGTTAGCTGATTAAAAAATCCATTGACGATAAAAATGACAGAAAGCGCGCCGTAGTCTGTCGGCGAAAGAAGCCGCGCCAACACAAAAAAAATACCGATCTGGAGGATTTTTTGGCCGCCCGCATTGATAAATTGCCACACACTCCCCTTCACCGTCTTTGCATAGACGCCGCTCGATGCGGGCGCGGACAAGCTTGCCCCTTCATCGGAACTCGGATACGCTGACTCGGCTAAGATTTTATCAGGCATGGATGTATATGAAATGCAGTTTTCTCCTCCAACGGCAGTTCGCCTACGTTGGTCAGTACCTCGCGGAGGCGCTGCAGGCAGACTATGGGATACAGGATTTTAGTGGGTATGTCTACCTCCGATCAAGTGAGGCCTTTTTAAAATCACAACAGAAAATCCAATACTCAACGTTACTCCTCGATCAAGAAATCCACAACCGATGGCGTGAAGAAAAAATCGATCAGGCCTATCTGACAGACCTCGAACGCCGCATTGGGTTACCGAACCTCTGGCCATATCTCATTGCGGACCGTGTCATCATGCAGGAACAACTCGTGCGTGAATATCCGCATGACACGCTTCGCTACTCGCACGAAGATCTCCTCAAAATGTTACAGGTCCGTGCCAAAGCGATTGACGAAATGATGGCGCGCGAACGGCCTGATGTTGTGTTCGGCATCCCGCCAGGCGCGCTTGGCAGCATGTTGTTCTACCATATCGCAAAGTCGTATGGCGCGAAAGCCTTCTATGTTGTCCCGAGCAACCTACTCGCGCGCTACGTCCTCACAGAGGATTATCGGACCTTCACCCCTGTCGATGCCGCGTTCCGGACCAACCAAGCCGAATTACTCGCCTCAGAAGATGGCGACTGGGCGCGACGGCATCTTGCCGAGTTCCGGAACCGTCCCATTCCGAATTTTGAAAAGACGACACCAACACACCAACCCGTCACTCGTCGCCAACAGTTCCGGTTTTTAAACCCAAAAAATGCCTTCCGCGCCTTACGCGAAGCCAGCCGTGCAATCGCAAGCCACTCGACAAACGTTGATCGTCAGGACTACGACTATATTCATCCGTTCTGGCAAAACGTTGACCTTCTCAAACGAAAATTGCGTAACCTTCGCGGAAACAACGATCTCTACGATACGTTTGATCCAAAAGAAGCATTCGCGTTCTTCCCACTCCATTACGAGCCAGAGCTTTCGCTGCTCGTGCTCGCGCCGCAATTCACGGACCAGATCGAACTCATCGCGCATATCGCCAAGTCACTCCCTGCCGGGATGCCGCTATGCGTCAAAGAACATCCGGTAATGGCGCAGTATCGCCCGCGTTCATACTATCTCCGGCTCAAAAAAATCCCGAACGTCAAGCTCCTCCCACCGACGCTCTTGAGCTTTGATGTGACCCCACGCGCAAAAATCGTCCTTACGATTACCGGCACCGTTGGCTGGGAAGCCTGTCTCTTTGGCGTCCCCGTCGTAAGCTTTGGCAACCAAAACTTTAACGCACTTTCCAATGTGACACGTTGCACGGACATGGAAAAACTCCCAGGCGTCATCCGCGAACGGTTGAGTAATCCCGCATACGATGAGTTGGACGTCGTCGCGTATCTCGCCGCTCTCAAGCGTCACTCCTTCGAAATCGACCTCAAACAAATTTGGGAAGAAGAAACGAACCAAGAAAAACGTCGACAAGGGATCACGCCACTCGCTAAGGCACTCGCCGAAGCGATGAAACGGTAATACGTATGCGCATCATCTTCATCACGCTCAAACTAGATATCGTTGTCGGCGGCGGCGCAAACCGCGGACTCGACATCAAATTACGGAGTTTGCAGGAGCTGGGCCATGATGTGCGGCTTATTACGCTTTTCCCTGAACTGAATCGATTGCCAGCAGAAGGCGTCCCCTACCCAATTGAAGAAGCGCCAGCAAAGAACCGCGCGTTCCCAGCGCTCCAGCAGCATGTCGTGGAACTCCTCAAACAAAACGAATCTCGCGCAGATATCTATCACATCGATGGCGCCACGTGCCTGTGGGCAGGAGGAATGTATCGGATGGAAGGCGGCCGTGTCCCTACCGTTGTGTACTTGCCGACGTATATGGAAGCGCTCAACTTGTTGACGCCGGAATCTCCCGACATCACAAAAGGGATTGTGCCGTGGCTCCATTTCCATTTCATCATCAACCTCCAGTGGCTCAAACATTGGTCCTGGGCAAAGTTCGTTGGATTGAAATACGCGCGGCGGCTTGATGCGATTTTCGCTGATTCGCCCGTGCTTGGTGAAAACTATGCGCGTTTTGGATTCCCAAAGAACCGAATTTTTGTGATGCCTGAATTCATCGACAGCTCCCGCTTTCATATCGATACAATCCATGGTGGACCGATCCCAACCGCCTTTGGTGCGGAGCGGCCACTTCATCTCCTTCACGCAGGCCGCTTGCTCCGTATGAAAGGCGTCGATCTTTTAATCCGTGCCGTTGCTGGACTCAGACGCTCGGGACGCAATACAATCGTAACGGTCCTCGGTGACGGGCCGCAACGCGAACGGTTAGAGCGCCTCGTCAAAGAATTGAATGTGGAAGACGGAGTCGTGTTTGCCCCGTGGAAAGAAGAAGGCGATCTCGCACCTGCGTACGCCGCATGCGATGCGTTCGTTCACTCCTGCCGCTTCCCTGAACCATTCGGCCGCACGATCCTCGAAGCGCTGTTCTTCGGGCGTCCAATCGTCACGACCATCGGAAGCGGTTCCGCCTGGGTTGCAGGAGACGCAGGGATCGCAACGACAATGGGAAGCGCCGAAGACCTCGAATGCGGCCTTGCAAACCTCTACGACCATCCAGAAAAACTCGCGACGATGTCTGCAGCCGCTGCTTCACGCGTCAGCTATTTTACCCATCGAACGTGGACAAAAAACCTTGCAGATCATCTCACGTCACTTGTTTCTCCTTCGACACGGTAAAGATGTAATTGCCCGTCCGTCTTGATTTCGACGAGGCCAGGGACCAGTGAGACGTCCCACGCGGGGTCACTTGCTTCATCCCACACAAGATACGACACGCCATACGCCTGTAAACGGGATGTGAGGCCATTTTGATCATGGAGTGCTTCCATAAACTTCGATGCAATCGTCGTGATCAACTCCTCGCGATGCGGAAGAAGAGCGGAGTCATTCGTATCCACTTGTCTTCGATATGCCGCGTAGTCCAGCCCCGTCGTAAACCCTTCGAGCGTATGGTACATGTCCGCGTAGTATCGTGGCTCGATGTCATACGCCGCCATCCGATGCAAAAACCCAAGTGCATCTTGCCGCGCATCACGGTTCATCAGCATCATCACCACGATCATATCCGTCATCCGCTCAGGATCTCCGTGGTAGAGCGTTGCCGCATCGTGCCAAAGCAAATCGTCATGCGTATACACGATATATAAAAACGCATGGTCGTTCGGCGCTGCAAATACAACAGTGGGTGATAGCTCTGCGTTCAACGCATCAAGCATTGGACGGAAACGTTGTTCTTCGAGAAGCCTGCTCTTGGTTGCGTTCGCAGCAAGGTACTGACTTCCTCCCATACTCACATACATCACGAAGAAAAGTGCAGCGCATCCCCACATCCTCCAACGACGAGGAGCGAGCAGCCACAGTAAGACCAACGCAACGACAATGCCGAGCGGGACGACGAAATACCAATAGTAGTGGCCTGGTTGGAGACGAATACCAGTAATCAACTGTTGGTTCAAAACGATCCAGCCAGAAAGAATGATTGCAAAAAGGAATGGGAAGCGTTCATCATTCCGCTTTTTCCATACAGAGACCGCGAACAGTACAAGCAGAACGGCTCCGACAATGCTAAACAACGGCGCACGTGAATGTTCCAAAAATTCAAAGTAGGAGAGCGACCGGTCCGGATGAACGAACAAGGATGTTGCTAACCGGATGAGCGTCGGCACTCCGAGCACGAGCCCACCGAGCGTCATATACAAGACACGAATCGCCTCTTTCCGTTTTTTGACACAGAGTGATACCAAGAACAACACGCCGCTCAAGACGAGTGCATACGTCCAGGCAAACAGGTACACATAAAACAACGCACCAAAAAGGAGCGTCGCCAAGATCTGCGTTTTTATCTTTGGTTTTACCATGGTACGGACAAGCGCATTGAGGAACGCAAAAAGCGCGATCGAACTGAGATACGGTGTCATCGCACGTCCGTAGATATTGGGGTCCTGCGAAAATAGGTGATGGGTAAACACGATCGAAGACCCCGCAATGACGGAGACGCCAATGAGGGATGAAACGAACTTGTCTTCGGTGAGCTGATACGCCAGCGCATAAATCAACAAGACAAGAATCGCGATCCCAACCATATTCATGACGGTGTAGAGCGTCGCGACATTGATCTTCTCGCCGACACCGAGCCATTGGTATGGCGCGAGCAGCACCCGTTCATTCATCGTCGAAAACGGATCTGGATTATCTTTCCCATCTCGCAAGATGCTATTACCCAGCCCATTCCCATCCAGCACCTCGCGTCCGCGAGAAAGATAAAACTGCTGGTCCGTTCCAAATGACAAAAAGTTGATCCCCGCATACTCCGCTCCAGCGAGAAGCGGGAACAGGATCAGCGGAAGACTCACAAGGAATGCCGTCGCGATCGCGTGCAGGAGAACCATCCAGTGCGAACGGATATTCATACCTCTTTTTTTGCGACAGCAAGGATCGAGACGCCAATAGGAAGATTCACACGGCGTACGAACGCATGTTCCGCGGAAAAAATCTTCATCAGTAACGTATTCGTCCCTGCATTTGGCACATGGAAATCGGATTCGACTCGCCCGCTCGCCCGAAAAAAGAGGCGTGCGATGACGATGGGCAAAAAAAGAAAAAAATTGAAATAAGACAAACGACGGATCTTAAAACCCGCCTGTTCGATCTTGAAGCGCAACTCTTTTCCAACGTACCGTCGGAAATGCCGGTTGAGGACGTCGTGGCCACTCCACAAAAATGGAAACGCAGGGACCGTAATGATGAGCGTCCCACCCGGAGACAAGATCGCAAATATCTTGCGCAACGCGGCTTCATCATCCTCAATGTGTTCCAGGACATCAAATAATGAGACAACGTCAAACGAACCTGGAAGGATGTTGGCCTGCTCAAAAAATTGAGGAAGGACAGTGACGCGGTCTGCATACCGTTCACGGATGTGCGTCGCGCTTTCTGCGTCGCCTTCGAGGGCAGAAACGCTGCCGTATGGGAGCAGGGTTTCGAGCATGCCTCCAGCACCAGAACCGATGTCCAGAACGCGGGACGGCGCTCGTAGCCTAAGTGTTTCGAGCAAGGTACGGATGATCTTGCGACGCCCCAAAAACCACCAATGTGATTCCTCGAGCCGATGATGATCACGATACAAAGAACGGTCCATACACGGTTATTGTGCCTTCACCCATTCCCACGTATCCGCAAGTGCCGCCTCGAACGGACGGGATGGCTCCCATCCAAAGCGTTCACGGATCTTGGTCGTGTCGAGGACGTTACTTTGAACATCGACGTTGCGGGGAGGTAAGTACGTGATCTGAGGCGTGATTCCCGTCACACGCTCGATACGTGCCAAGATATCTTTCAGAGAATATCCCGTACCCGTCCCGACATTGAATGTATCATATCCCTTCACATGCTGAAGTCCGACCGTGCGGATGGCATAGCAGACGTCTTCGGCCGAAACATAATCGCGCACCTGTTCGCCATCTCCCCAAATCTCGATCGATTGACCGTCTAATACCTTCTTCAAAAAAACATTCACGGCTCCCTGTCCGGAACCCGTATGCCAACGCCCAAAACAATTTCCAACGCGCAAGGACACCACTGGCAATCCCTTGAGGTGGTGGATGATATATAAATAATGTTCAATGGTCAGCTTCATCGCGCCATACGCACTGATCGGCAGTGGACTTGCGTCTTCGCGGATCGGCGAGATCGTCTGGTCGCCATAGACAGACCCACCGCTTGAGAGGAACACAAACGATCGCACCCCCTGGTCCGCGCACGCTTGCGCCAAACGGATGGTCCCCAGCACGTTGTCTTGGATATCTGATTCGATCATCTTTTCCGCTTTTCCAGGATACGAACCACTTGCGATATGCACGACCACCGATCCAGGGACAAGCTCTTGGCGGATCGATTCGATCTCACGGATATCCTGCTCGATATACCGGATCCATGGGCGGATAACCGGCCAGCGCGACGGATGGCGTGAGATGACGACGATCTCGCCGTCTTCGGCACGTGACTGTTGCAAAAAATTAGTGCCAAGGAACCCGGACCCTCCGGTAAGGATCCATCGCGAAGGCGGGGTGGTTGGGAGCTGGACGTGCGGCATGAAACTTGGTTAACTGGCACTCAAGAGAACCCGTATGCCTAAACTTTCCATCATCGTGCCGGTCTATTTCAATGAGAAGAACCTTACTACAACGATCCCCGCGCTACAAGGCGTTCTTGGGTTGTTGACGGAGTTCGAAGGTGAGCTCGTATTTGTGGACGACGGATCAGCCGACGGCTCATTTGGGATCCTGCAAGAATTCGCCGCTCGCGACCCGCGCATCAAAATCGTCCGTCTTGTCCGGAACTTCGGCGCGTACATGGCCCTCCTCGCAGGACTCGACCATGCGACGGGTGACTGTATAGCTGTCATCATGGCTGACCTCCAAGACCCACCAGAACTCATCGTCGAGATGGCACAAAAATGGACCGCCGGGTCAAAACTCGTGCTGGCGGAACGGACGGACCGCGAAGATGCATTCATCGACCGTGCCTTTGCAAGTGTCTTTTGGGGGTTCATCCGTCGCTTTGGCATCAAGACGGTCCCAAAAGGTGGTTTCGATTTTGTCTTGTTCGATAAATGCATCGCCGATATCTTGCGGACGATGCGTGAAAAAAATTCACACTTCATGCTGCAAACCGTGTGGACGGGATATCCACCAACCATCATCCCCTATACGCGTCGCAAGCGTACCGCCGGAAAATCAAAATGGACGTTTTCCAAAAAACTAAAACTCTTCATCGACTCGTCAATTTCCTTTTCGTTCATCCCCATCCGAGCGATGAGCCTGTTTGGGGCAGTCACCGCGCTCATCGGTTTTGCGTTTGCGCTGTATGTACTCGTGACGCGCATCTGGTTGAACATCCCCGTCCAGGGCTACACCTCGTTAATGGTGGCGCTGCTGATCATCGGCGGGCTGCAAATGATCATGATGGGAATGATCGGCGAATATATCTGGCGGACATTCGATGAGACGCGTCGGCGTCCCTCGTACATCGTGGCAGAAAAAATCAACCTGAATTAAGGTTTCTGAACGATAGTCCACAACCCCCCGGCCACATCTTCCGCGCCCGGGAGTTTTGCGTACAGGTAATCCAACAACTTGAACGGGCTAAGCAACAGCATGAACAGGTAATTGTTGATCTTACGCAATGGTGTCCAACCGAATGAAAAAATCATTGCCAAACCTCCCGCCATCACAATCAACATGCCAGAGACCGGACCGTTCAGGACGCCGGATTTGACTGGTCGGCACCCATCAAATAAGTCATGCAGCCCATCTATCGACCATCGCGAATAATCTTTCGGCGAAGGATGGAGCGGCAACATGTACGGAGTCGCGGTGTAGATCAAGCCTCCTTTTTTGGTGACCCGAATGAGTTCACGTGCCACGTTCGCTGGTTGACGCACATGCTCAAGCATTTGTTCGCTGCAGACAACATCAAACGTCTCATCAGCGAACGGCAGCCGTTCCGCACGAGCCAAGATATGGACATTCGGAAACGGAAAAATATCGACGTTAAGGGCATTCGGATGGAGGAACGTTGGGCCTGAACCAATATTCAAGACTCGTTCTGGGACCGCGGGTAGCTCGTCCAAGAATCGTTTGGCGGATAACCCACTGAACAATACGGGCGCAACAAGATAGACAAAAAAACGGTACAGCCGGGGCCAACGTTTAAAAAAATTTTTAAAGGAATTTTCCGAATCGCTATTCTGGTCGGCGAGCGCAGCACTCATGTCTGCCGGATCAATGAACACCGGGCGTCCGTCCTCCTCGCGATACATGTACCCACAGGCATTGCAGCAACGAGTTTGCTCGTTCAAAAAACCATTGCATGTTCCGCATCGGAGCTCGATACAGAATTGGGGGTGCTTATAGACGAGTGCGACTTCTTCCATACGTCGGTTTTTTGTTGCGGATATCCTACAGCAGCTCGCCCTCCTTGGGAAGGAAACAGCTTCCCTCCCCTCATTCATCGAGATGTGGATGTGACGGTGTCCGGCTCGAGGACGACGTACCGAACGACGAACGCCGCTTGGTGATAGCCCGGAAAATGATCGAGCTCTTCGTTGTAGCGATGCTCATGCACAATGATCGCATCCGGCTTTGCGGACAGCGCTTCGTGGAGAGGGATGCCCATTTGAAAACCGCCTCCCCCGCTCAATTCCATCCATTGTGAATAGTTTTTAGTCGGCAAAAACGGCATGATCTCCGGGACATCGTAGAGGTAGACACGTCTCTCTGGCTCAAAATCGTGCCCAAAATACTGTTCAAGCTCCGCGGTCTGTGTGCTGGCATACGTCGTCGTGATGTACGAACCGAAGAACAAACGATATCCCTGCACCATGAGGAGGATGCCCCAGATGAAGACCGCCGCGTACCTGCTCGTCATTCCAGTCTTGAGTGACGGAACACGTCGCAGGACACGGGTCACGAGGTCCTGGATCGCAAACGGAAGCGGCAGCAGAATGAAGACGTTGGCCAAAAAGAAATAACGGTAGAAGCCCGGAGTGCGTACATACGCTGCAAGAATCAGGAGGACAAACGCGAGGCAAAACGTCTCGACGGCGGAGATCACGGAGGTGAGTGCCTGTGCGGAACGTCGCGCATCACGAATACGCGCGACGTACGACACAACCCAAATGATGAGCAGGCCGACCATGTAAAGCGGGGTCGCTTCGGTGAAAAATCGTTTGATATTCGCAATGACAAGGGAACCTACATCCTGCGTCAGGTACGGGTTGCGATAAAACAATAGGATCTTGGCAGCGTCATCGGTTGCAAAGAATTGCGTCGCGAACCATGCCAAAAAACAGGCGATAATGATCGCGGCAACTGCTCCCACTGTCGCGAATGACACAGGGAGTTTTTTTCGGTAGATCAGGAGGGTGATCGCCGCGGCGGGCAATGCCAACAAAAAAATCGGTTTTGTGACGGCAGCGAGACCGAGAGCGGCGGCGGTTAAGACCAGCGTCAGCCAATACCGCTTTGGTTGGCGCGACAGCCTCTCTAACCCAATCAGGAATAAGGCGACGTACATCAATCCTGGGATCTCACCCATCACCGGTTTGCCGTAGACGTAGAACGACGCGTGCGTCGCCATGAGTGCCGTCGCCATGAGCGCATTCCGTTTTCCAAACACACGACGTGAAGCAAGGTGAAAAAAGAAAAGAAACGCCAACAAGAATATAACCATGGTCCCGCGCGCCGTGAGGAGCGTCGGACCGAACAGACGCATCGCAACGCCGACAGGCGCAAGAATCGGATATGCGGTTGACATGTACGCGCCGGATGCAAAAACGTCAGGTTGGATCTGCAAAACAAATGCTCCTCGTTCCGAAAAATTCTTCGCCATCTGAACCAAAATCCCTTCGTCATACCCAGTCATCGGACTCTCTGTGAGACGGTATGTCGCCATCCCCGTCGCAAACAGCAGGACGAGAAGCAGGAGGACCGTCGGGAGATATTTTCGTACCAAGGGATGGATCATATGGAATGCAGCAGCATGATAGCTGTTCCTTCCTTCGTTGACAAAAAGGGGACCCGATAAAAGGAGAAGCAAAGGACACATTCTGTGTCCTCTTTTTTTATATCCATCAGCCTTGCCTTTCCACCCATTCTCCCCTATCATTGGCCCAGAATATGAAGAAAGTGTGCATTGGGGTGGGGTGCCTCACACTGACCGAGAAAGCCGAACAAAACATCAAACAAGTCCTCGAAACAGGGCGCCTTTCATATGGACCATTTATCCAGGAATTTGAACGCCGGTTCAGCAAGGACCACGGCTGCGCGTTTGGCGTGATGGTCAACAGTGGAACATCTGCCCTCCAGATAGCGGTTGCGTGTCTTGCGGAAACGGGAAAATGGAAGACCGGCGATGAGGTGATCGTCCCGGCCGTGACGTTCGTCGCAAGTTCAAACGTCGTCATCCAACAAGGATTCAAACCAGTCTTCGTTGATGTGGACTCGCGGACATACAACATCGACCCCTCCAAAATCGAAGAGGCAATCACGAAACGCACAAAGGCAATCATGGTCGTCCACTTGTTTGGTCAACCGGCAGACATGGACCCGATCATGAAGATTGCTCGAAAGTACAAACTCAAAGTGATCGAGGATTCGTGCGAGACGATGTACGCCAAATATAAAGGTAAGTCCGTTGGGAGTTTTGGCGATATTGGTTGTTTTTCAACATACGTCGCACATTTGATCGTGACAGGTGTTGGTGGGATTGCCGTCACGAACAACAAAAAATATGCGACCGTGCTCCGTAGTCTCGCGAACCACGGACGTGATGGGATCTACATCAGCATCGATGATGACAAGAAAAAGAAAGGCCGTGCTCTTGAGCAGATCGTCGCAAAGCGTTTCAGATTCATCCGGAATGGGTATAGCTACCGCGTCACGGAACTCGAAGGCGCGCTCGGCTGTGCGCAGCTCGACATTGCCGACCAGATTTTTGCCAAACGAAAAAAACACGCCCTTTACATGCTGGACCGTCTCGCAGATCTCGAAACGCATCTTCAACTTCCGATCCAAGAAGATGATCGCGACCATTCATTCATGATGTTCCCGATTGTCGTGAAACGTGGGAGTGGAATTAAAAAAATGCACCTCGTGCATTACCTTGAACATCGCGGCATTGAGACGCGCGACATGCTTCCGCTCATCAACCAACCGTTTTATCGCAAAGCGTTTAATATCCGCCAACAAGATTATCCCGTCGCACACTGGATCAACACGCACGGATTTTATGTAGGCTGCCACCAAGAAATGGACACGGAACACGAAGGCGGCTCCCATCTCGATATTGTGTGCGATACACTCCTTGAATACATTGAACGCTACGGAAATTAAGCTATGAAAACCGCTCTCATTACCGGTGTCAACGGACAAGACGGATCATATCTCGCAGAGTTTCTCCTCGAAAAAGGCTATCGCGTCATCGGCCTTGTCCGTCGCGCATCGACATTTAACCGATGGCGCCTCGAACGGATCTATCGCCACATGGGCGACCACCACCAGAACTTCAAGCTGGAATATGCGGATTTGAATGACGCATCAAGCTTGCTCCGCATCATGAAGGAGACGATGCCGGACGAAATTTATAACCTCGGCGCACAATCGCACGTGCAGATCTCGTTCGAGACACCGGAATACACTGCAAACGTCGATGCCATTGGCACACTCCGCATGATCGAGGCGATGCGCATTTTGGGGCTCGATAAAACGGCACGATTTTATCAGGCGTCAACGAGCGAACTGTACGGACAAGCTGCGCAAATTCCGCAAAACGAAGAGACGCCATTCCATCCAAGAAGCCCGTACGGCGTCGCCAAGCTCTACGCATTTTGGATCGTCAAAAATTACCGCGAGGCATACGGCCTCTACGGCGTGAACGGTATTCTCTTTAACCACGAATCCCCTCGCCGCGGAGAAAACTTCGTGACAAAGAAAATCACGCGCGGTCTCGCGAAAGTAAAACTTGGGCAGCAAGACGTCCTCAAGCTCGGCAACCTCGAAGCAAAACGTGACTGGGGCTATGCCAAAGAATACGTCGAGGCGATGTGGCTCATGTTGCAGCAAGACCAACCGGATGACCTCGTAATCTCAACGGGTGTCGCACGCACCGTCCGTGAATTTATTGAAGAAACATGCAAACATCTCGACATGGAGCTTACCTGGGAAGGCACGGGGAAGGATGAAAAAGGGATTGACCGGAAGACGGGCAAGACCGTCATCGAGATCGACCCACACTATTTCCGTCCGGCTGAAGTCGATTACCTTTTGGGCGATAACGCAAAAGCGACTCGTGTCTTGAAATGGACGCCAAAGACGAACTTTTCAGAACTCGTCAAGCTCATGGTTGAGTACGACCTTGCGGATCTGAAACGAAACGGGCTCCCCCTCATCGACTAATATGCCCTCTCGTCGCCGCGCGATTCTGGTGACAGGGGCGAACGGCTTTGTTGGCCGCGCGTTACTCAAACACCTTTCCGCATCACACGACCACGTGACGGCAACGTCGAGAACAAAAACGTCATTCGATGGGGCAACGACCATCGTTGGCGATTTGCGCAAACCGACATTCTGCAAAAAAGCCGTTGCCGAAAAAGACATCATCTACTATCTTGCTGCCGCACGGAAAAATATCGCGCAGCATACATCGAGGCCGTTTGATTTTTACCGAGACAACCTCGAACCGCTCCTCACGTTCCTTGATGCGCTCAAAGCATGTCCACCAGCGATTCTCGTATACGTTAGCTCTGTGCTCGTGGGGTACGTTGGACAAGAAGGCTCAAACGATGGCTACCTCCTCGGCAAATACGCCTCCGAACTCGCGCTCCAAGCATTTGCCAAACAGTACGGGTGGGACGTCCGCATCGTGCGTGCTGCGGCAGTATACGGCCCTGGCGACCGGACGGAACCAGAACTCGCGACCTTCATTCCGTCCATGATTCGAAAACTCAAAACGGATGATACGGAACTCGTCATTTGGGGCAAGGGAACGCGCAAGTTGCAGTTCATTTTTATTGACGACCTCGCAGCGAACCTCGTCGCGATCGGAAATGGAAAAAAGAGCGGCATGTTTCTCGTTGGCAATAATGAATCCGCAAGCGTGAACGCCATTGCGCGGATGATCATGGTGCAGCTTGGCAAGAAGAAGACCGTCCGCCATGATCTCACCAAGCCAGACAAACCATCACAGTTGAACAGGTTCGAGAACCCAGTCCCGATGAAGACCTCGCTCGCGCAAGGACTCAAAAAAACCATCATGCATTCTTGATATGAACCAGACCCTCGTCATCATCCCTGCCTACAACGAAGAAGAAAACATCATCAAGCTCGTTGAGCAGCTTCGCGCGCTCCCGATTTCGCCCGATGTCCTCGTCGTTGACGATGGCAAAGACCGCGCGGCAGAGATGGTACGTGATCTCCAAACCCGAGACCCACACGTCTTCCTCATCAAACGCGAAGGCAAAGGCGGACGCGGATCTGCGGTGCTTGCAGGCATCCGTTTTGGTCTCGAAAAAGGCTACCGTTTTCTTGTTGAGATGGACGCAGATTTTTCGCATGACCCAAATGAACTCCCACGGCTCATGGAAGCAGCAACAGAAGATATCGTCGTGATCGGTTCGCGATATGTGCGTGGCAGCAAAATCGAAAACTGGCCACTCAAGCGTCGGATTTTCAGCCGGTTCGCGAACGTGTACACCGGACTCGCCTTCCAAATCGGGATCCATGACTATACGAACGGCTATCGCGTGTATGGACGAAATGCCATCGCAAAACTCGACATGAACCGGATCAGAGCGGTTGGTTATATCGTGCTTTCTGAAATCAGCTACCAACTCTATAAAAAAGGCGTTCGGTTTGTTGAGCGTCCAATTACGTTCGTCAACCGGACACGAGGCGGATCAAACCTTACCCTCAAAGAAATCAAAGAAGCATTTACTGCCGTCTGGAAAATCCGTCGCGCAAACAGCGACCTATGAAACTCCCCTTCCGCCCGATTGTTTGGATCATCCTCCTTGGATTTCTCCTCCGGTTGGGTTCGATGGCCGTGAATTATGAGGACATGCGCTGGCAAAATGACGCGCGCGTCTCAATCCCTGCTTCACGCATCCTGGAAGGAAAAGGCCTGACACTCAAGGATGGTGCGGGACCGACCGCCTATCGTCCTCCGCTCTACGTCTTGTGGCTCGCGATGGACTACAAGATTTTTGGGACGTTTGCCACATTTGGACCGAGTTTCCTACAAATCCTTGTAAGCACGGCAAATATCTTCCTCCTGTTTTTGCTGACGCGACAACTATGGAAACGAAATGACGTTGCACACGCCGCCGCACTCCTCCTGGCGGTCCATCCATACACCGTCTATCACGACCCTGCGCTCTACCACACCTTTTTGACGACCGCATTACTCCTCGGATGTTCCTTCCTACTTCTGCGTGGTGCGGAATTAAAAAAGACATCACTCTTTTTTTGGAGCGGTCTGTTGTGTGGACTTTGTATTCTCATTCTGAGCGTCATCGTCCCGTTTGTCGCGCTCTGTCTTGCAGTCGCTCTCATTGCATGGAAAGTCGCACTCAAAACGCGTGTCATTCTTCTTGGAACGTTCGTCATTGGAATGATGCTTGCATGGGGACCATGGATCGTCCGAAACCAGCTCGCATTCCACCACCTCGTTCCACTCACCACAGAATCTGGTGTGACGCTTTGGATGGGGAATAATCCACTTGCAAAGGAGTATCTCGCGCAAAATCGGCAAGAAGAAACTCCCGTGCCGGATGGGACCGCTTTCAACATCCCAGAACGGTTTGCTGGATGCGCAGTGAGCAATTGTCGTGACGGGGTCAGCGAGTATGAAGAGAGCAAAGAGCTGACAGCAATGGGAATGGTGTGGATCAAAGCCCATCCCGTCGATTTTGTGAGCCTGAGTCTGTGGCGGTTCAAAGGGATCTGGTCACCATTCCTGACGCCGCATAAAACGTTCTTCTCTTCCCCAATCTTGAACGTCGTTCTGACATACGGTTTTGCAGCATGGAACGTCTCGATGTTCATCCTCTTTCTCCTTGGCGCTCGGCTTGCGTGGAAAGAAAAAAAGCGATGGGAACTCGCGATCTTTGTCGGCCTTGCCCTCTCCGGGACAGCCGCCTACGCCATCTTCCTCTTTTTTACAAAATATCGCGTGCCATTCGAAGCCCTCCTCCTGCCGTTCGCCGGCGCAGGTCTCGTGATCGTGTTCCGTGCCACGAGGCAACGTCTTCACGCACGAGCGGTGAAGTAATATCCCGAGACTTATTTCGTGGGGTCTTCGACGTTGCCGCGCGACGGATCGATGCGCAAACCGACACCAATATCCAGCACCTTCGTGCCAGGTTGGAGAATCGTGGGGACAGCCTCATCGAAAAAAATATCCTACGTTGGTTGGTTTGTTTATACTCGTTTTTTTGTCCACGCTTTCGTGCTCTCAACGACAACAAGGACCCGATACAACAAAAAATAATAACTGTATGTCCACGGTAACGCCGTCTCGTGACGGATGAGACCGATGAACGACGAACGAATCGCGCGATAGAGCTGACCAAAAAAAGAACGTAGGTTATAGAGATAGACCCATCGGAAGAGTCCGGACCACGTCGTGGCGACGCTTTCCGCATCCATCAAGATGTACCGACGCTGCCGCTTCCACATTTCTTGCGGCGTCCCCCATCTCGCGATGTACGTCTCTGGATGGTCAACGAGGCGGACTCCATCCGGGATGATAAACTTTTCGTGGACAGCTCGGTCAACAAGTGTCGCGCTAGAGGTCCGGTTCCAGAGCCGCGGCGTATATTCCGGATAGAACAACGCATGACGGACAATCCGTCCGTCCGGAAGTTGCGCGAGGCGAATGAATCGATGAACGATGCGCGTGTCATTTGCGACAACGATCTCGCGGACCTTCTCGAGCTGTTCAGGAGTTGGCATTTCATCCGCATCAATCCAATAGATCCAATCATGTTTCGCAAGAGACCACGAATGCAACCGAGCACGTGCAAAGTGCGTGATACGAAGATTTGGCTCCGTGCTCTCAGACTGTCGTTCAACACGGACACCGAGTGAACGTGCCAGTTCTTGCGTCCCATCCGTGCTGTTGCCGTCGATGATGAAAACGTCATCAAATGTTGCGATAAGCATCGGCAACAAATCAGCGAGGTACGTCGCTGAATTCAACGTGAGAACCGGGACAGAGCACCGAATCTTTTCAGTCATGTGGTTGTTTCTTGAACTCAAAAAGTAACCGCCACGGAACACCGATTGCTTCGAGCACAATGTTGCGGTTCATCTTCGACTTGCCGACACGGCGGTCACGGAACGTAATCGGAACCTCAACCGGCTGAGACCCAAGACGTGACGCCGCGTATTTCATCGAGATCTGGTACGCGTATCCTTGCCCGTAAATCGACCATTCGAGGATTTTTGCAAGAACATCTCGACGATACGCAACAAAGCCAGCCGTACTGTCCTTTACGCCATATGACCACGAGCCAAGGTGAAGGATCGCGTTCGCATACGTGTTCCCGACCCAACTAATCAGGAATCGTGACCATTCCCAATCCGGGGACGATCCCCCTTGTATGTAGCGAGATCCGATGGCGACTCCTTTTTCATTCGCCGCATCAGAGAGGGCGCTGAGCATCGCAGGGTCATGCGAAAAATCTGCGTCCATCTGGATGAGCACGCGGTATTCCGGAGCATTCGCCAACACCCATGCAAACGCATCGAGATACGCTGTCCCCAAGCCGTACTTCCCACCACGACGCATCAAGATGGTGCGGCGGAGCGATGCGCCGGAACGTTCATGGACAAGCTCGGCCGTCTTATCCGGACTCCCATCATCAACGATCATCACGTCGATACGCGTTGGCAACGATTCGACAGCGCGGATGATTGCATCAATATTCTCCCGTTCGTTATAGGTTGGGATGATGACGAGTGAATCCGCCGCAGGCAAATGGGATTGGAACCGCTCCACAGAACGGATGCGCTCCGAAGAAGAAGGGATCGTTCCATACTTGCGCTTCCAGTTCGCGATACAACGATCAATGATGGCGACAACCGTGATAGCCGCAAGGATTGCCAGGAAGTTATCGAGCGGGATGCGATACTTTGTGTACGGTGCAAAGAGCGAATGCATCACCGTAAACGTCCCGAACGTAATGAGCATTGGTGCAAACACACCGAACTGCTTTCGACGACCGACGAGATATAGACCGCCAAGCGCAAAGAGTTCCAGCGTACCAACGAACAGCGTGAGGGAATACCGCGCAAGAAGAGCGAGGATGCCCGTATTCCCAAAGGACCAAGGCGCGCCGTATCTGATAGATGGATACAGCGATGGTCGCCAAAACACATACGCCTTCATGGCCTGGAGACGGATACCGTCCGCAGGATGACCCGTGTACCACTCTTTTGCCAAGTCCATCCATTCGGTATTTTGATCCGCTTCATTCATCGGTGAAAGCGCTGCACATGATGTCGCGGTCTTTGGTTCAATCGGATGCCATTGGGTCCAAAATGCCGCATCTTGCATCCCTCCCGTCTGCTCAAGCATCGCCTCAATCTCCGGCAAATAGTGGTAACGGACGTACAACGGATTCGTTGAACTCGCCTCTTCCTCCAGCGCTTCGTGTGGATACCCCGCCGTGAGCAATCGTGGATAATTTTCTGTATTCGCTTTGTATGCTGCGAGACCAAGATCTGTCGTGAACGGGACAAAGCGATGGAACACCGTCCAATTCCGGTATGTCCATGGCGCGATCAAAACAATGGACGTCCCCGCCATAATCAACACCGCGATAACAGCGCGCTTCCATTCCTTCCGCCAACGCCACACGAGCCACAACGCCATGAACGGCATCGCAGGCAACATCGTGCCTTGGATGTATGCGGAACCAGCAACGAGGATCCCAGCAACCCATGCCCATCGCATCTGTTTTGTCCGTTCAAGCGCACACAGCGCGAGGAGTAACCCAACGAGGAATGCGCTCGCGAGTCCCGTGTGATAGTACTGCGTGTAGTGATAGAACGTATACGGATGGAGGGTGATGAGGAGTCCGGCGATGATCCCGACACGACGGTCATTCGTCAGACGCCACCCTAGACGATAGACGAGATATGAAATCAATACGGCAACAAGATTCTGGATGACGGCTTGTGCAAAGAAATTCGGGAAGCCGAATACCCAGTAGACGGCGGTCAAGAAGAATAAGAATCCTGGTGAACGGTACGCGGACGCACATCCGAGCTGTGTTGCAAACGAGTATCCATATCCTTGGAACCAATGTTCGATGAGCGTAAAGAATCCCCATTCACGGCTCGACTCGAGTGAATGCCAAAACAACACGAGGGATACCGAACGGACAAGGAGCGCGAACAGCACAACAAGGATCCCCCATTTTCCTTCTTTCCAACACTTCAAGAGAAACTGTTTCATAGACGCGAAAATGCCTTATACCAAAGTTGGAAACTGACGGCAGCCCACAATTCATTCAGCGCGTACCGCCGATGCTCGACGTGGTCCGTCAACATCTGGCCCAGTCCCTCAAAATCAAGATACGCGACCGTCTCTGGATTATAGCTTGGCGACAAGACCTCTCGCATAAACGGAAGAAGCGGCCCGCGGATCCATTTTGCCATCGGTGAAAGCCACGCGCGTTTTTCTTCGCGTAAGATATGGTCCGGTAAAAATGGACGCATCGCATCGATGAAAATCCGTTTCCCCTGCTTCTTTGTCCCAAGTTTCCATGCAGAAGGAATACGGAATGCAAGTTCGACGAGCTCCGGGTCAAGTAACGGGACGCGCTCTTCAAGTGCAGATGCCATCGTGAGTTTATCGGTTCGGATAAGCGATTCATCTGGCAACCATGTGGCGATATCCGTCGCCATGAGCTGGTTCGTCGCGTCCTTCCAAGCGGGCTCGAATAACGGCGCAAACGTCTCACGAAGCATGTCACCTTGAATGACACCGGGCTTCACGATGCGACGGATCGCCTCTTCTTTCTGGGCGATGAACGCGAGATGTCGATCAATACCCGGGCGCGACAAAAACTTTGGAAGGTCTTGGGGTTTACCAAGAACCGTTCCGACAAGAAATGACATCACATGCCGGTTCTTCATGAGCGGCAGCCGCTGGATACGATCGATCTGCGTACTCCACCAATACCGAGGATACCCACCAAAGAGCTCATCTCCCCCGTCGCCACCAAGCGCAACGGTGATCTCAGGCTTTGCGAGCCGCGCAAGAAGGAATGTGGAAGATTGAATGTGGTTCGCGATCGGTTCATCCATGTGGAATGCGATCTCTTGCAGATGCTCCATCGCTTCATGGGCTGACAATTTGAATGTGTGATGCTCCGTGCCAAATGTCGTAGCTGTCTTTGCAGCGAGATCCGCGTCTGCGTTGTAGCGTTCAGATTGGACGTCCGTGTCGTATCCGACCGTAAACGTCTTGATCGTACTGTTCGTCATCCCACGCATCACACCGAGGATCGCGGTCGAGTCGATCCCGCCAGACAAAAAGACACCGAGTGGACGGTCTGAGACGAGCTGCCGTGACACCGCGCGCTTTACCCCTTCTCGCACCGCCTCGACACCTTCGCGATACGAAGAAAACGGCGTGCCCTCATGAAGCTGCCAATATTGCCGAATGGTGAGCGTCCCGTTCTGGATCGTCGCAATGTGACCAGGTTGGAGTTTTTTGATCGACGCAAACATCGTCCGTGGCCCTGGGACGTAGAGTAACCGGAAATAGAGCTGGAGCGCGTCACGGTCGATCTCACGCGAAAGATCATGGACAAATAATGCTTTGAGTTCTGACGAAAACGAGAAGCGTGAACCGTCCCAATGATAGTAAAGCGGCTTCACACCAATATGGTCGCGCGCAACCGTCAGCTTCCGTTCGTCGCGATCCCAAATCGCGAGTGCAAAAATCCCATTCATTTTTTTAAAACACTCCTCACCCCAACACGCAAACGCCGCGAGGAGCACCTCTGTATCTGATGACGTACGGAATTGCGTCCCCATCCCTTCGAGGAGCGCTTTCAATTCGCGATAATTATAAATCTCACCATTGAAGACGATTGTGTATCGGCCGTCTGATGATGTCATCGGCTGGTGTCCGCCAGGTGAAAGGTCAATGATGGACAGTCGGTTGTGCGCAAGAGAAATTCCGTCCGTTTCAAAAAACCCTTCGTCGTCAGGGCCACGATGTTTCGTCACGGCATGCATCAAGCGCAAGCGATCCGGATCAGAAAACGTAAACCCGTTGATCCCGCACATATTAATTGCCTGGCCGGATATACGCCGCCATTTTTTCGACGAGCGCCTGCAAACTATGACGTTCTTGGACGATCTGCCGTAATTCTGCGCGAGGGACAATACGAAGCTGTTTGATGAACGTGGCAATCGCTTCTGGAGATTCATCAACCGGATGTTCCTTCCAGCCGATCGCTTCGGATTGATCTGGCGCCATAATCGGTGTGAGACCGGCATACATGGCTTCGAGCGCGGTCTTATCGATCGTCCGAGGCACCATGTTGATGAAGGTACGGAAACGCGGATAAATCGCGCGAAGCGATGGCATCGGCACAGAGCCCATGTAGGTCACGCGATCTTCGAGATGGAGTTCTTTTGTTAAACGCGTGAGTTCGGCAGCGTATTCCGGATCTTGTGTCGGATCCTGAGGGCGTCCGTAGTGCGTCAACGTATATTCGGTCGGCAACAGTGCGAGCGCCTTCAAGACGAGCTCAAACCGCTTTGACCGCGAGATACGGTGGACCGCAAGCATGTGCGTCGCGGGTTCACGTTCTGCTTCCGAGAGTTCTGGGACGTCCCAAAAACGAGTGTCGATACCGTGACCCGTCACAACCTTGCGTGGGTCGCCCTCGTACTGTGGCAACGAATCTTTCGTAGCACAGAACATACGCTTCACGACGTGCTCACCGATCTTGAGCGACAGCGTCCGCGTGTAGTGCGTAAACCACAAATAGGTTGGGATCCCACGGAGCAACCACCACCAAGTCCCGGCTCCAAGCCAGCGTGGGGTCATGTGTACGAACACACGATCGTACTTCAACGTCACGATTAACTTTTGGAAACGAAGAAATTGAACGATGCGCGACGCACCCTTTTCGCCACCAAGTGAATGGACAGGCATTGGTTGCGTATAGACACCTTGCTGCGTACAAATAACGTCGACATCAAACCCCGCATCCTGGAATGCGCGCGCCCACAAACTCGCAAACGCGAGGTCATCGTGCGCTTCGTCGATCTTTGGGGTAATGAAGAGGAGGCGTTGGCGCGGTGGGGTCATACGCGGAGAAGGATATCAGCAATGCGTTCTGATGCGTGGCCGTCCCAAAGCGGATGGAGCGTTCCTTGCTTCCAACGGCCGAGCAACACACGTTCGACGGCATCAAGGATCTTAACGCGGTCGCGGCCGACGACTTCGTTTGTTCCGTACTCGACAGTGATTGGTCGTTCCGTCTCACCACGAAGCGTGAGACACGGAATACCCAGGACGTACGATTCTTCTTGTAACCCACCAGAATCCGTCAGCACCATCTTGGATTGTTTTGTGAGCGAAAGCATATCCATGTATCCCAATGGTTCTGTCACGCGGATCCCTTCCGGGAGCGTGAGACCAAACGTACCCATCCGTTCCTGCGTTCTCGGATGGAGTGGGAGGACAAGCGGGATACGCTTTGCGACATACCCCAACGTCTGGAGGAGTGGTTCAAAAATATGACGGTCGTCGACGTTCTCCGGACGATGGAGGGTGAGCACGGCGTATGATTGCGGCGCAAGACCAAGCGTCGACAAAATAGTCGATCGTTCCGCAAGCGGTTCTGCGCGGCGTAACGTATCGATCATGACGTTGCCGGTAAAATGGATGCGCTCTTCCGGAATTCGTTCACGTCGCAAGTTCTCAACACCAGACGGCTCGCTCGCAAACAAGAGGTCAGAATAATGGTCCGCGATCATCCGGTTCAACTCTTCTGGCATCGGCCAATGAAAACTTCGGAGACCTGCTTCGACGTGTGCGACAGGCGTACCGGTCTGAACTGCCGCAAGGACGCCGGCAGCTGTCGAAGTAATGTCGCCAAACACGACAACGTGATCCTGCGGATGCTCACGAAGATAGTCGATGAGCGAGGTCGTAATTTTCCGCGTTTGGGTGACCCGGTCACCCTGTCCAATCCCAAGGTGGACATGCGGGTCTGGGATCTGTAAATCAGAAAAGAAGACGTCAGACATCCCAGGCGAAAAATGCTGCCCAGAATGGACAAGGGTGAGCTCAGCGCCACGCTCCGCTAACGCCCGGTATAATGGGGCTACTTTCATGAAATTTGGGCGTGCGCCGACCAATAGCAATAACCGCTTCATACTTCGCGCATGGTAGGTGAAAAGCCCGTTTTCTTCAAGTCCCGCTTGACCCTCCGTTCCGGACTTCAGTACACTGCTACAACTCGTATGAAACCACTGAAAACACTGGCCCGCCACTGGATGATCCTCCCAATCGCCCTCCTAGCCAGTGCCTGCTCCTTCCTCCCATCCTTCCTCGCAAAACCATCAGATACCCCAGGATCATCTCTCTGGGTTTCGGCAAATAACGACTGGTACTACTACGTCGCTCGCGTCAACAACCTCCGCACAGGGACAGGAGACGGTAATCCATTCCTCATCGAGCACGCGTCCGATCCGTATCCGAGCATGTCTGGCGGAGAGCAAATCGAAGCAGTCGCGGGCAGCATCCTCCACGTTGATCCTATTACATTTCAAATCATCCTCGATGGTCTCCTTCCATTCGTCATTACGCTGCTCGCATACGCATTGTGGCTCAAGCTCTCTGGATCGCGTTTTGTCGCGTGCCTCATTCCGGCATTCTTATTGGTCACGAATCTTTGGCATTTTGAGAAACCGATTCATCCGCAAATCAATTTTCCAATCTTACTGATTTTTTTGTTGAGCTGGATTTCTCTTCTACGTCTATTCGAAAAAGAACATCGCATTCCGCGCTGGGCAGACTTCCGGAAACACATTGGCTGGATCATCGTATGCGGGATCTCATTAGGAATCCTCTACCTCACCTATCTTTTTGATTGGTCATTCCTGTGGGTCGTCCTCGGCTGTTCGGCACTATTACCGCTCATCAAAAAGGATTGGGCCATTCTCAAGCTCAACAGCATCATCCTCGCGATTTCTTCTCCATTTCTCGTCTGGTACGCGGTGCTTGCATATCGAGCGACGCATTTCCCGTTTGCTACCGAACTCTCTGAACGTCTCGGCGTCTACCATTCCCACCTTCCAGAAACGCTCCCACGCACAGTCATTGCCTTGCTCGCGTGTTTCTTTTTTTTCTGGTTCCTTCGAGCCATCCGGCAACGCGACTCGTACGTGGGGCAAAGTGTCTTGGCGCTTCTGCTCGCAAACGCGATCTATCCGAACCATCAAGTCATTACTGGAATTATTATCGAGACGGCAGCGCATTGGTCATTCATGCCCATCTTTGTCTTCTCTCTTGGGGTCGCGTATATCGCAACGCGGATCCGTCCAACACGATCACGCCGCATTCTCATTTGCGGTGTCCTCTTCATCGGTGTCTTTGCGTTTGCCGCGTATCGTCTCTGGTCCTATCTCCCCTCCCCATTCTCTGAGAGCTTCCAGGCGCGGTATGACGAGATCCAGCGCACACAACCAATCATGGAATATCTTCAGGAACACACCCCTGCAGAAAGTGTTGTGCTCGCACATTCAGCAATCGCCTACCTGATCCCGACGTACACGCACAATAATATCTACTACACGGAGTACATCACAAATTTTTTACCTGCCAGCAACACAGAACTCATGGAGCGATATCTCCTCAACAATTTCGCAGATCCGACTTTCTTCCAAGACCCGCATCTTGGGATCGAAGAAGGCCGCCAAGGCGTCCTGTGGGGATCTCCTCGTGGGATTGAGGGATCGGCCCAGGCCGTCGCCCACACCCTCCATATCCCCTATACACCAGACGACCGATACGGCATTACACACGAACAATCATTCGCTCACGAGGTATTGAACAATCTCACGGCAACAGTCCCCATCACACTCCACACACTCAAACGGTATCGCGTGGATTACGTCATCTGGGATAAACAACGCAACCCTTCATGGCAGACCGAAAACGACCCCGGCCTTGAACGGCTCTACGAACAAAACGACCTCGTCATCTACGCGGTCAAATAGCACTCCGCGTCACGCCAACAAGTGCGACACGATTGCCGTCGTACGAGCCTGCCACGTATATGGAGCAACAAGCGTTTTTGCATCAGCCCCTGCCGACATCCGCCAAGATATGTCTTGCATTGCGCGCTTGATCGCTTCTGCAATCCCCTGTTCCGTCAATGAAAAAAACATCGCGACACGATCCGTGAGGATCTCATGCGAAGACGGCACATCGCTCGCAATGATCGGCAACCCTGCCGCGAGATATTCAAATTGTTTCAGCGGTGAGGTATACAGGCGCCCGATGGACTGCGTATCAGATGTCGTAAGGAGCGCGACATCTGCCGCCGCAAGAAAACGAATAGACTTTGCGTGATCGACGGACGGCAAAATATGGACACGGGATGCCGCATCCTCTGGGACGAGAGACTCGACTCGTTTCCGATCACCTTCCGGACCGCCAACAAGCACGAGATGTGCCATCGGATCTGTCTGGTTCCAAGAGCGAACGACGAGATCCACACCTTTCCATGGATAAAAGCTCCCGGTGTACATCGCGACGAATGCATCCGTCGGTACGCCGAGCTGTGTCCGTTCCATTTCGCAATCACCTGGGTGTTCGAAGTCCGCTGGATCATATCCGTCAGGTGCAACATGGATCAGGCGACGATCGATCCCAAGTCGAACCAACTCATCCGCGAGACCATTTGTGATAACAACGTATTGCGCCACAAACGGCTTGATCCGTTCCCAGCGCGCAGGTTGTGCATCAGGACGGTCATGCAACTCCAACACAAATCGTCTCGACGCGTCTTGGAGGATGTCGACCATTGCAGGATCACGCGTATACCACACGTCTGCCGTTTTTCCTGCTGCCCACTTTTTGAGCGCTCTCGCAAACGAAAACCGTTGCCATAGGTATGCAATCTTTTTGAGACGGAACCACTTCCATGACAACGGATCCATCACTGGAAGACGGACGTGTTCAAAGAGCCCTTGTTCAATCCCAAAAAAAGAAAAGACATCACGGTCGCCCGCACGATCCGGATTCACAAGCAGGACCTCGTTGTCGAGACGCGCAAACCACGCACAGGTCTGTATGATTTGGTACGCATGCGCCCTCTCCGACGGGATGCGAACGTTTTCGACGTAGATGATCTTCATGCGTGTTTTCGTCCCGCAACCATCACCTCATATCTCCCGTGTGGCACAAGATACGACAACAGATGGATCACCATCTGCTTGATCGAGTAGATCGAAACTTTTTTCTGTACCGCGTACCACGGGTCACAAAATGTCCCTTCGTATGTCGGCGTAAAACCAGACCATCGGAGCATATCCGTCAGTTCACATGGCAAATATTCGCGCCAATGACCGATAAATCCGTTCTCCCCAAGTTGGAAGAATGGCTCCATGTCGAGTTTTGGGTTTTGCCCCGCAAGGAGACGGAGCCGCGCATGCAAACGACCATAATTGGGTGTTGCGATCACGACAGGCGCGCCCGGCTTCAGCGCACGATGGATTCCATCAAGAAACCGCTTCGGCGCCTTCAGATGCTCAATAACTTCGACGGAGACGGCGGCGTCGATACTCCCATCTGCAACAACCGTGCCCATCGCAAAAATATCTTCGACAAGTGGCGTCACGCCATGTTGTTTCCAAATGGCGAGGATTTCGTCTTCGCTTCCCTCTTTGAACATTTCGCTCGTCGTGTGGTCAAACACATATTTTTCTAGCGCGAATGTTTCTGCCCCCATCATCCGGATTGCGAGCGCGAGCGTCCCACGACCAGCGCCAACATCAAGCACGCGCTTGCCTTTGAGATCGCCAAGCTCGATAATTAAACGGGCGAGGACCTCGATATATAACCGATGGTTCACGCGATACTTTGATGCATCCTTTTTTGGCATCGCGAGATACGCACGGTCAACCGCTTCCGTGGCTCGTTTGATCGCTTCTGAATAGGGCAGATGTGTCATAGCGTTGGTGAAAACTATAGCATGCGCCATGCGTCCTGTTGGCGTGCATGGAGCTCAGTGATTGATGGGAGGCGGTGCGTCGCTTCTCGTGCGCTACGACGCATCGCATCGCGCCGGTCACTCTCACGCAGCTGTTCGAGGATCGCGCTCGTCAGTCCGGCAACATCATCCGGTTGCACGACACGTCCATCAACCTGCGGCCGAAAGAAAGATCCCACGCATCCGACGTCTGTCGTGACGACCGGGACACCTGCAGCCATCGCTTCAACAATCGTCCTCCCCCATCCTTCGTACCGGGATGAAAGGATAAAAAGATCTGCCTCGTCCCAAAGACGCGACGACTCGCGCCACGGCTCGATCGTCACTCGGTCCGTCAGACCAAGCTTCGCAACCTGCCGCATCAGGTCAGCCTGAAGTGGACCGGACCCGATAAGCGTCAGATGGAACGGGACGCGTTGATTCGCGACACGTGAAAGCGCCTCAAGCAGAACATCTAACCCTTTCTGCGCAACAAACCGACATGGAACAACAATGTGTGGAACTGGGGACACTGCTCCAAACGGACGAGACAATAACGCTGTCACATTCTGCGCAACAGGAATGACAAAAATACGCGACACATCAACGCCGATTGAAATGAGATGCGCTTTGACGCGATCGCTCACCGCTCGGACCTGCTCCGCATGGCGCAAGAGGAAGCGTCCAATCGGCGCGAACAATCGATTACGCAGCGATTCTGTTGCCCACGCACCGGAATAAAAATCACCATGCTCCTGCAGTTCGAGTGGAGCATTTGAATATCGAGAAATCACATATCCTGTGAGTCCAGCGGCAAACGGATCTTGTGCCGTCACGAGTACACGATGGGAACCGGAACGAGCGAGCTTGATCCCTGTACTGATCGCTGAAACGATGCGGAATATTCCAACCGATCCAACAGCTCGCGCGGAAAACGTCCTATCTTGCGTCGAGGCGCTTCCATCCGCTTTCGAGATGACGAGTGCATGAATCACGATACCTGTGCTCGCCAATGACGCGACACGATGGAATGCAACGCTCGCTGGATCGAGAAGCTCACGATCATAGCTCACCATGACGACTGAGAGCGGATCGCGCGTACCGCGGAGCGTTTCAATCGTACGATCGACCATTTCGGAATACGTCCAGGATGGCGCAACTGGCATTCGCTCATCTCGTTTCGTTACCGCAGAAAGCGCATGCGTCCATGCGGCAATATCCCGATACGGCAACACACGGACCAAGTCAGGAAATATTTCTTTTGTTTCTGGATTTCCACCCTGGTCGCTCACGAGGCACGGCACGCCACAAGACGCTGCCTCTGCAACGACATGTGGATACCCCTCATATCCCGAATTGAGAACGAAGACGTCTGCTGCGACATACCATCCGGCGAGCGCTGTGCGATCGATTCGTCCGAGGAATCGGACACGGTCAGAGACGCCGTGGCCTTCTGCCAACGCCTTCCAGCGCGACAATTCTGGCCCATCTCCCGCAACAACGAGAATGTGTGATGGCGGCAATCCGACAACCGACTCGATGAGCTCTGCAACACCTTTCCACGGGACAGCACGGACCGCCGTCATCACGACGACACGGTCTGATACACCAAGCGCACTCCGTTCAGCTTCGCGACCTCGTGACGGCGGCAATGGTTCATTCGCGTTCAATACAACATGGATCCGTTCGCGTGGGACACCCCAGCGTTCAACGACCGTGGCGAGATATCGGCTTGGTACGATGACACGATCCGCGCGACGAGCCGTCCATCGTTCAATCCGTTCGTACCATCCAATAACGCCACGATGGCGCTTCGTCAAAAATACATCTAGCAAATCCGTTTCACCACGTTGCATCGCCATTTCCCACGCATAATCCCCAACAACTTTCATCGTGTACGAACGCACGGCAAACCACGCGCCAATCATTGTTGGCAACCCTTCAGACACAGGGCCTTGCACATAGACGCTGTCTGCATGGTAGGCGTGCCAGAAGGCAGACCATGCATATCGAATATATCGAACAAACGCCCCACCGCGACGCGAGATGCGCGTGACATATTCTTCTTTGAGCGAAGGGTCACCGTACGCGAGGACATGGACCTCGTGCCCCTGCTCGCGCAACACGGAAGACAGACCAGCGGTATACGTCGCCGGCCCTCCGCTCTCTGGCGGATAAATTCCCGTCGCGAGAAGAATCTTCATGGCTTCGAAACGATAAGCGTCGTTGACCACATCACGCCATCAAGTTTATCCGCGGTGTATTGCGCATTCATCGCATCTTCAAATACAAACCACGCTTCGAGCGACGCATCATTCGCTCCACGCATAAACCCTTTGAGCGGATGCAAGTTATGCTTCGTCGTCTTTTCGATACGGAACCCAATAGACTCAGCCTGATGACGAAACAGCGCATCATCCACCTTTTTCATATACGGTCCTTCGATCTTGAGGAATGCGAGGAGTTGGCTCAACGGTACCATCAACCGTTCTTTAATGTTGTGTGAACGAAAATGGCCAACGTCATAATTGAGATACGAAACACCACCGGACGACAATGCGGACCAGACCGTCTTCAAAAACGCCGGACGATCAACGACATGCTCCATCGCACTCATCGCCGTCACAACATCAAACGACCCTTCGATTGGATGTTGCGCATCAGCAACGCGATGTTCGATCTGCATGTTCCCGTTGTACATCTCCTTCCCCTTCTTGATCGCGACCGCATCCGTATCAACAACGATAGCTTTCGCGTTTGGATGCGTCTTCAAAAACGTCCCCCAGATACGGCCGCTTCCACCCGCAAGGTCTAACGCTCGAAACGCACGATCACCAAATCGGCGGTCGAGTTCCGCAAGCATCCATTGTTTTGCCGCATTGCCACGTTCGTAGATCATAGGAGTGATGTGAGGAGTTCATTCATACGCACGGCAATACCGTCCCAATTATATATTTCTGTTGCGAGATGATAGGCATTATCAATGATCCGTTCTCGAAGTCCCATTTCATTTTTCTGTATGCGTAGTACTGCCGCGGCAATTGATTCAGGATCACGCGTCATACAAAAAACTCCTGTCGTGCCGTCCGTCAAAAAATCGGGAATGCCTCCTACCCGCGTTCCGATAATTGGGACGCCTGACGCCATCGCTTCGAGAAACGAGTTTCCCAATCCCTCAGACAACGACGCACGGATAAACATATCACTTGCTTGTAACAACATCGGAAGCTCATCATGTCCTCGCTGCCCCGCAAACACGACACGACCTTCCAGCTGTAACGACGTCGTTAACGCCTTCAGCATCTCACGATCTTCACCATCGCCGATAATGAGCGTCTTCACATTCGCTGGAAGCGATGAAAGCGAACGGATCAAATCATCGACACCATTCTTAAGCGAAAGACGAGATGCAGTAACAAGAACCGTATCACTCTCAGCGAATCCGAATTGCCGACGTAACTCAGCTCGCTGCTGTGACGTTATCCGGTGTGCGAACCGCGCGACATCAACACCGTTCGGGATGACTGTCGGCTTTCGCGGGAATCCCATCTCCGTCGCCCATGTCGCAAGAAAATTGCTAATCGCTTGTACGGATGTCGCACGACGGAAAATCATCTCATGTAAAAACTGAAATGCTCCGGCTCGTTTCTTGTAATGCTCAAGCGGATCCCCTTCTTGCAACGTGAGCAGCATCTTCGTCTTTGGCCGAATCCAACAATACGTCAGCGCGGTGAATCCACCAAAGCTCGCCATGAGTGACCACACCGGAGCTCCACGCGACCCGTCGAGACGAAGCGCACGCCACGTTCCAAGGAGCGGTAATAAAAACTTATCGATGGTCGAACCAAATCCAACCCGATGCACCGTGATGCTTCCGATCTTCTCAGTCGACGCCAGTCCTGGCTTGATACGCGCACACACAAGATCGATCTGCCAATCTGGTAACCGATCCGTAATTTCTTTCAACGCAATTTCAGCACCACCAACGAGAGGGAAATAAGCCGTTGCAAATACAATCACGCGCTTCATAGTGTTGTACGGAAATACGCGATTGTTTTTTCAAGGCCATCGCGAAGCACAACCTTTGGCTCCCATCCCAGTTTCGATGTTGCCAGTGAAATATCGGGCTTTCGTTGCTTTGGGTCATGTTCGACCGCTGGCAAGTTCACAATCTTTGATGATGACCCGGTGAGCGCGAGAACGTTTTCTGCGAGTCCACGGATCGTAAATTCTCCCGGGTTCCCGATGTTGACCGGACCTGTGAATCCCTCGAGCTCCATCATGCGCACCATGCCATCAACAAGGTCATCGACGTATTGGAAGGAACGCGTGTACGACCCATCACCATAGATCGTGATATCTTCGCCGCGTAACGCTTGCAAAATAAAATTTGAAACAACACGACCGTCATTTTTTGCCATGCGCGGCCCGTACGTGTTGAAGATACGGATCACTTTGATGTCGACCCCGTGCTCGCGGTGGTAATCAAAACACAATGTCTCGGCGCAACGCTTCCCTTCGTCGTAGCACGCACGTCGAGAGATCGGATTCACGTTGCCCCAATAGTCTTCCGTTTGCGGATGTACCAACGGGTCTCCGTATACTTCTGATGTTGATGCTTGCAACACGCGCGCCCCATTCGATCGCGCAAGATCGAGGCAATTGATCATTCCGAGCACATTCGTCCGCACTGTTGCGACAGGGTCATGCTGGTAGTGCGGCGGCGATGCAGGGCATGCGAGGTTAAAAATCCAATCACATTTCCCGGTGAGCGGGACCTGTACATCCTGTTGGATAAAGGTGAACGCTGGATTGCCAAGCTGATGCGCAATATTCGCGCGAGAACCCGTAAATAAATTATCCAAGCACGTGACGTCGTGACCATCCTGAAGAAGTCGGTCGCACAAATGTGAACCAACAAATCCTGCACCTCCCGTGACAAGAATCTTTTTAGCCATGTTGTGACAACCACGTTGAAAGTGTCAGCAGCATCCAGAGACGGTTGCCGTGGTCTGTGCCGCGTTCATTTTCTGCAATGAGCTTCTCGATCGCATCACGATGCATAATCGCATTCAAGGGAGACGATGACGAGAGGCAACGTTCGCGGACAAGTTCCTTCAATGGACCGCGGAACCAGACCGCAAGCGGCACCTGGAAACCCCGCTTTTTTCTGGCCAAAACCTCTGGTGGTAACACTGAAGAAAGCGCTCGTTTCAGCGCAATCTTTGTCTTACCATGATCCACCTTTTGGCTCAACGGAAGGCCTAACGCGAATTGGACCAGCTCTTGGTCCAAAAATGGTGATCGCGCCTCAAGCCCAAACCGCATCGTTGCCCGATCCATCTTGACGTTGAGGTCATCAACAAGATAGGAGGTGAGATCGAAAAACATCGCGTCATGCAACGACTTCTTTCCTGCGAGCTGTTGGTTGATGAACGCAGCCGCATCAGACGATTTAGTTGATTGCCAAAACTCGTTGGTCACAAGAGACGATATCGCATGACTGTCAAAATAAGAACCCGTAAACAGTTCGGCGTACCCATCCGTAAGCGCTGTTCCAAAACGACGGTAGCGTGGGTCGTGTGTGATATGTGAAGCAATTCCAGCAGCGAATGCAGCAGGACGCGAAAGACCCATATGTTCTAGCCGTTTTGCAGACTGAAACGCTGCGTACCTTCGATATCCACCAAACGTCTCATCACCACCATCACCCGTCAGCACGACTTTGATATGTTTCGCAGTTTCTTTCGAAAGCAACCAAAGTGGTAACGCGGATGAATCTGCATACGGAGCATCGTAATGCGTAACGATCTCATCAAGAAGTGAGAGTAAATCTTCTGGACGCGCTTCGAACGCGTGATGATTTGTCTTGAATTGTGACGCGATAGCCGCCGCTTCATTTCGTTCATCCATCTCTGGCGCGCCAGCAAATCCCATCGTGAAGGTATGGAACGGACCGCGTGCATATTTTGATGCATACGCGACCACGGCCGCAGAATCGACACCGCCAGATAAAAACGCACCAACGGGAACATCCGCCGCGAACACCCGCACTTTCACCGCATCTTCGAGACGAGAACGGATTCCTTCATCAATCTGGTCGTTCGACAACTCGAGAGATTCTTGTGACCACTCGTGATACGAACTCGTCTTGAAGACACCACGACCGAATGTCGCGTAGGTCCCCGCACCGAGTTGTGTCACACCGACAAATCCCGTGCGTGGTGACGGAACATATTGAAGACCCAAAAATGTCCGCACGTCATCCATGCTTGGTGTAAGTGGCACGACGTCTCGAAGCGCCTTGATCTCTGATGCAAAGGCGAGATCACCCTCATTCGTCATCGCATAAAAAAATGGCTTCTTACCGGCACGGTCACGCGCCATAAAGAGCTGCTGCGTCTCCGTATCCCAAATTGCGAACGCGAACATTCCGCGAAGTTTCTTTAAGACATCCACACCCCATTCGCGAAAGCCTTCAAGGATTACTTCGGTGTCGCTTTCCGTTTTCCAATCCGCCTTGAGCTCATCACGCAGTTCACGATAGTTGTACATCTCGCCGTTATAGACGATCGTGAACCGGCCAGAACGATCCGTGAATGGCTGGTCAGCGCGGTGGTCAACATCAATAATCGCGAGCCGGCGATGCGCAAACCCAACACCGTTTTGGACGAAAATCCCCTCCCCATCCGGCCCACGATGGGCAATAGCTGTAGACATACCACGAAGCAGCCCCTGGTCGGGCTGGTTCCCATGTTTCGTAACAATCCCAGCAATTCCGCACATACGTTGTATTTAAGCCAGTATTCCGCTATCTTAGCGGCAATTATGCTCGGCGCCAAGCACCGCATCCTGTTTCTGATCACGACCTCCGATTGGGGTGGTGCGCAGTTCTTTGTGCACGCTCTCGCCAAGGCCGCAAAAGAAGAGGGACACAGCGTGATTGTTGCTGCGGGAGGCGAGGGAGAATTGGGATCGCGATGCACCCAAGACGGAATCCACTTTGAACCTCTCACGACGATGCGACGTGAACTCTCGCCACTCCACGACCTCGCAGCCATTCACGAAATCCGGACAATCATCAAAGATTTTAAACCGGACATTGTCCATCTCAACAGCTCCAAGATGGGTGTCGTAGGCTCCATCGCTGCCTCGCTCGACCACATCCCACTTGTGATCTATCGCATTGGCGGATGGTCTTTCCTTGAGGACATCCCGACCTGGAAAAAATCACTCTATCTCTGGAGTGAAAAATGGACCGCCAGGAACAAAGACATCGTCGTGACCGTCCATCCGGGTGACGAGGCAGAAGCGAAAGGTCGGCGCATCCTTCCAAAAGAAAGACTCACGACCATCTCGAATGGAATTGATCTGAGCGCCTTAGATACGCGAGTAAAAAATCGTGCAGATGCTCGTCGTGCACTTGGTCTTGCGGATGATGCATTCGTGATTGGCACACTCGCAAATTTCTATCCACCGAAAAATATCCCATGGTATCTCGATGCGATCGCGCCGCTGTTGCGTGATGGGAAGGCGATCGCAACAATCATCGGCAATGGTCCGGAACGCCATATGATCGAAGAGGCGTCGCAGAAACTGAACCTCGGACGATCTCTCAGCCTCCCAGGACGCCTACCAGACGCTGCATCCCTTCTTTCCGCCTTCGACCTCTTCGTTCTCCCCTCCTCAAAAGAAGGAATGCCATGGTCGCTTCTCGAAGCGATGGCCGCAGGACTACCCTGCATTGCGACGGACGTCGGCGCGTGCCGATGGATGCTCGAACAAGATGCCGGAATCATCGTCCCACCAAACGACGCGGACGCCATGCGGTCTGCCATCACATCACTCATCAACGACCCTGCTCGACGCGCGACGCTGGGCGCCAATGCCCGTCGTGCCGTCGAGACACGCTTCCGATGGGAAGACACGCTTCGCGCCTCACTCGCATTGTTCGACAATTAAAAAAACCATCGAGCTGAGTTCGATGATTTTTTTGTTTTACTATTTCCGTGGTCCCGTTCCACCAGTTGTCGATGCGATCGTCGTCGTATTCGGCGCCTGTGACGTTGGCGCGACAGCTGGAGTCGTCGTCACATTCTGCGTTGCAACGAATGACGCTTGGATACTCGTCACAGATCCATTCATAAGCGGCGCGAGATGCGCAGCGAGATTCTGGTCGATACGTGCAAGCGCACTCAAGATCCGGTTCCGTTCTTCGGTCATCCCTTGGTGCTCCATGACACGCGCAATCTGGAGGTACACCTCCGGAGCTCCTTGCGGGAGGGTTGGGAGAAGGGTCATCACCTTCGTAAGGCCATCTTTGCGGCCACGGACGTCATAGGCCATTGCAAGTGCCATCGCCTCACGCGCTTCTTTCAACGAGTAGGGATACGGCGCTTCCGCAGAGGCAATGAGCTCATCCGCCCCCTCTTCGATGAGTTGTCGGTCAAAGAACTCATGCAAGCCAAGCAACCAATGAGATTCCCCGAGTTTCGGGTCATATGAAACGACCTGCTTGAGCTGGTCCCATGCTTCATCTGGGCGACTTTGGTTGATCAAGAAACGAGAATAACTATAAATAACCTGTTGGCGCTTTGGACTAAGAGCGATAGCCGTTTTGTATTCTGTATCCGCAATAACGGCATCTTCCGGGACAAGCGAGGCAAGAGAGTCCCCAAATCGTGCAAAAATGAAATGAGGGTTGTCGTTCGCAGGGTGTGCCGTAGTTTGTCGCTTCGAAACATCCACAACGAGATCGTGCCACTCTCGCCAAAATGAAAGCTCTTTCAGTTTCCCCGTATCGGAAAGCGAAATAATGTTCCGCGATTGGAGGAAGGTTTGCTCATCAAGATACGGCGTTGGAATTGCCGCAGCCTGTTTTGCAAGGTCATACGATAGCTGGTATGCACCTGAACCGAACGCATTATTCGATTTGATCGTAACGACGGATGCCTTGAATGGGAGGACAGACGTCCGCCATACAAGCAAGAAGGCTGCGAGCTGCAACACACCAAACGCGATCCATGGGACGTTATGCGATGTGCCTGTAGGTTCAGCTGTCGTCTCATCCGTTTTTTCGTTAAATTGCGCAGTCGTCGCGACGATCACAAACGCATACATCAGATAACTCATCGAGAAGCCTGCCGGATGGTCGAACACGAATAGGTTCTGGATAAAGTACGCAACCGGCAGTGCCAGCAAGATGCTCGTGATGGAGATATCAATCCATCGTTTTCGGTACGCACGGATAACGAGCCAGAACAGCGCAATGAAGACCGAAAAGAACGTCACAAATCCGAACAGTCCCGTCATGGAGAGCACGTCGAGCACCGTGTTATGCGAACGGTCGAACCATGTTTCGTAGTATCCGTACCGCAATGACTCGGGGTGGTATTGCTTATTGAACAGGATATGGAACGTATCCAATCCCCAACCGGTAAGCGGCCGTTCAAGGAACCCATGCCATGCAATATCCCATGCAATGAGACGTGTCTGTGATGAAACGGTTAGGTTGGTAAAGCGTTCGAGAGGCGAATTACGGACAATCTCGGTATTCCGGAGCGCAATGAGGCCGCCGTACGCAAGCACACAGCAGATGAGCGCAATGATCACGCCGTATCTCGCTTTTTTATTAGGCGTCATGACTGCATACGCAACCACGAAGACAATAATCCCTACTCCAAGCCCGACAAGTGCGCCACGAGACTGCGCGAGCATGAAGGCGACGATGTCGATTAATGCGGCGATGGTATACCAAATCTTTTGGTTCCGTGTGGCGCCCTTCATCCAGAGCAACGAAATGAAAAACAGATTAAAGATCTGGTACGCCGCCATGTAGATGGGGTTATCAAGCAACCCACCAACACGGTCTCCTGCAGGGAACAACAAGAGTCGTGGAAACGGCTTCTGGAGGATCGCGACAACGGCCATGAATACCGATAACGCGATTTCATAGTTGAACAAACGGCGCCACTGCGTCCATGTCTTGATCACACCGATAGTCATCGTGAGCCACACCAAAAAATGTAACAACGTAAATAACCCGTTCATGCGTTCCTGGTTCCCCCACCATGACCGAGCGATATCGACAGAAAAAACGACTGATGCGGCCATCGCCAAAAAATACGCGATAATCGCAAGATACAGGATGGACGATTTTGGCCGGTATTTTGGCTCCGCCCACGCCAGGGCGACGTACGCGGGGAAGGTGATCCCGATCAGGATCTGAAAAATAATCAGCTTCGAGAATACGAACGGGAAAATAACCACTGGAATAAATACGGCAGGCAGGAGCAGCCCCCCATAAATCCCAATATACGTAATGACTTTAAGCAGGCGGAGTGCGTCTTTTCGTTGCATAGAGTTCGTGGCGCCCAGCATAACACGGCCGCACCATTCCGCCAGCCATTCTCCTAAAAGACACAACCTCCCAAAAATCCTCCCCCACCAGTTCGGGGGGTGGAGGGTGAATTTGTGCAGCGAGGATGTGTTCGCCGAAGTGAGGTTGTCCGACAACCGAACGAGAAGACCCGCAGCGCACAAATTCACCCTCCACCCCCCGAACTCCCCCATATACCAAAGACCCAGCCGAAGCCGGGTCTTGGTAACCATTCAGATGTAGGTTCTGAGGCGCTGACCCAGAGGGTCAAACGATTCTCGGATTACAAGCTGACGGTCTGAGTCTGCGAAAGGTCCTCGACGTAAACGTCGTTGGTCCAGTCGCGTGATCCGCCGGATGTACCAACAGCTGAGCTGTGTGGGACTTCCGAGTTGTCGGACCAGAGGAACGAACCGAGAGCGTCGGCCGTACCATCCGGTGCAACAGCCGTATCGATGTTGTAGATGCTGGCGTTCGAAGGCAGCGGGGCAATAGCCGAGCTGTTTACGAGGTAGCCAGTCACAACAGGGGCGGCTGGATCGCGGTAGAACGAGACAGAAACGTTATCGCCGGAGCCTGCACCAGACACGTTGGCGTGGAGGGTGTAGACGTTGCCCGAACCGACAATCGTTTCTTCGTTCGTGAAGCTCACGACAACGTACCCTCCGGTGGAGGTGGTGCCTGCTTCCAGGTCCGTACCGTTGCTAGAGACGACAGCGATGTCACCCAAGGCCATATCCGTCGATCCCTTGCGGAGGCGGAAGTTGCTGAGGGTAACGCCGTTTACCGAGAGGTTGAAGACCATCTGCTTCACAGCTACCGAGCCCTGTGCGTCTGCAGCAACCTGGAACTTCAAGAGATCCTGGTCGATGTTTGCAAGGGTGGTCGAGGAAAGAGACTGCTTCGTGACGGTCGGCTTCGTCTTACGCGAGACCTGGGCGTTGCCATGAGTCGCGTTGGTGCTCGCGGCATAGACGCGTTCACCTGAAGCCTGACCCGTCGTACGGATGTTCAAGACTGCACCAGCGTAGTTCGAGTCCCATTCACCTGTCGTGATACCGGACTTGAGACCAAGAGCTGGAGCCATGCCCGAGCGGTGCACGCCAGTTGTCGCGCCGGAAACCGACGATGACGACTGGATGTTGCTGAGCTTACCCCAGAGCTGGAAGTTGACTGAACCATCCTTCGGAACGATGAGCTTGTTCGACGAGAGGTCAACGTCCTTCGTACCGGATGCACCAGACGAGAGGATATCGCTGCCCTTGACCGCGCCGCCCGAGGCGACTGCAATCATCGAGAAGACCGCGTTGTCAGAGCTCAACCCAGCCGTCGAGCTGGCAAGGATCGCGGCGCGATCGATTTCCATCTGTTCGAACTGAGCTGATGCCTTGTACTGAGCGAACGGCACCCAGACGTCCTTACCAGCAACGACAATCGTCGAGACTGGATGAGAATCCGTCGTGATGGTGATCGTACCGCTGTTCAAGATCGTTTGGACAACAGATGGCGATGCACCATTGGCGTTGGCCGTGAGGCTTGCTGCCAATGTTGGGGTCACCGTGTTGGAGTCCTGATCTTGAGCCTGGATGTCGCTAACAGCAGCGACACCAACCGAGATCTTGTCAAACGGAGCCGTTGTCGACGCCGTCGAGCTAAGAGTTGCAGCGATCGTAAGGTTCTTGCTCGTGCCAGCAGGAATCGTGAAATTCATGTTGGTGATCTGGGCAGCACCGGACGTTGTGTCAGGGGCCTTGGCGGTGCCGACTTGCGTGGCGCCGTCCCAGAGTGAGAGCGAGATGATGCGCTGGTCGCAGTTGGCGAGGGCGCCAGCTGAACCGAACGCGACACCGGTCGAAGCGAGAGCCGCCTGACAGGTAAGCGTGAGGTTGGTGATGAGCACGCTTGACTGTTGACCAGCCGTGAGGACAATGCCAGCAACCGGGACGTTCTGAGCCTTCTTCACCAACGTACCCGAGGACGGCGTACCGGCCAAGGCGACGGAGAGGTTGGAAGCTTTAACGTTCATCTGGTTACCAATCGTGTCTTGGTTCGGGATGATCTTGTCCGTGGCGAGGAATTCGCCCGTTTCCGTGATGCGGACATCAGACGACTGGAAGGCGCTCAAGGTAACCTTGTAGCCACAGTCGCTGTTGCCGAAGAATTCACCAGTGCGATCTTCCGAGTTGGAGAGATCAGCAGCGATGGCGAGGTTCAACGTTTGACCAGCCGTCATGTTGAAGGAGTCGGAAAGCGTGATCACGCCAGTGCTGTCTGCACCGCCGTTCGTCGTATCCGTGACCGTAACAGAGGACGGGATTTCCGTCGGACCCATAACTGTCACACCCGAATCAAGGTTCTTCACCTTGAGCGAGCGGAAATAGTTGGTGCCCAACGAACCCTTTACCGCACAAGCGGCGGAACCAGCCGAGACATCAATCTTGAAGCGCAAGTTGCGGATTTCAAGGTTGTTCTCAGCTGTGAGGGAGAACTTGTAGAGCGGAACAGCGAGCTGGCCTTTGGCGATGTTCGAGGTCGCAGGACCGTTGAACGCGTTCGTCAAAGTACCACCTTGCGTTGTGACTTCAATAGCGTTGTCGTCAGCGACGCCAGCACCATTCGTGTCACCGTCAAAGGAACCCTGGCTGTTGGCTGTACAGCCACCAGTATTGATGGTGTCTGCAATACAGACAGCTGCGCCAGCGTTGTAGACCATGTCCGTGGCGCTCACGTCCGTGGTGTATTCAACGTAGGTGCGGATTGTGCGGTCAGCGCGACCAGCAACCTTGGCACGGAGCGAGAAGACTTTCGTCGTCCCGTTCGTGAGAAGGTATGACGGGTTGAACTTAAGCACAATGCGGCCGTTCGAGCTCACCGCGTCAGCTGTCGCAACCACTGTGGAGCCCTGGTAGAGCTTCATCATGGTCAAGTCCGAGTTCGTGATCGAACCGGCCTGGTACAACGTGACTTGGTTGACCTTCACGTCGTTCGTGTTGGCCGTAAGCTTGAAGTTCGAGATTTCAGCTTCAGCAGCACCGACCGTCGGGTTTGCCGGGATGGCACCCTTCTGGACATCGACGCGAGCTGAGAGCGTGGTTCCGACAGTGAACACGTTGCCGCGCACTGGGAAGGAACCGGAGACAACACCATTACCCGTGATGACGACCGAAGCCGCATCCATGATTTCGAACGAGTGTTGACCACCCGTTGAAGCTGGGCTGGAGAAATCACCGTAGACGTAGACCGAGTGCATCTGACCAGCCGGGACAGAGATGTTCAGCGAGCTGAACGTTGCTGTCTGGAGGGTCGAGTTGATCGTGCGGCCCGTCGTGAGACGAGTACCGTCTTGGTCGTACAGGTAGACGTTGGACAAGTCCGACGCCGCACCGACGCCCACGCGATGGATCGTAAGGCCACTGATCATGGCGCTTTCAGAGCCAGCGACGAAGGTGTACTTCGCAAGAGGAACGGAGGCTGCATTTTTCGGCACTGTTGCGCCAGCTGGCGTATCTGCGGCGAGTGAAACCGTCACGTTGCCGCCAACGGCGACACCGGAGGTACACACGACATCAGCGATGTCAGCTTCACGACCTGTGACGTCAGAACCGTTTGGATAAACGATTGTCGTCATGACCGTGTTGATCGCGTTCAGCATGTTCGCGTCCCAAGCGGACTGCGAGACAAACTTGCGCTTCTGGCCACCCCAAACGATGTATTTGTTGGCATCGCCGGAGTACATAACAGTCTGGCCATCCGGGTGAACGGAGGTCGAGACGGAAGAACCGATGTTGTAGTTCACGAAGAACGCATCTGGCACGTCGATGACGCGCGTGGCCCAAGCATCTCCGTAGAGGTTCTTGGCGATGGTTTCGGATTCAACCCAGTGAAGGGTCCCGCACTTGGTGACCGCGTAGACCTTCGGGTCTGTCTGGATCTTCACGAGCTTGGTGCCCGGGCGGACCGTGACGTTCCCTCCGATCGCGATGGAGGCGAGTTCTGCGTCGGAAATGGTCTTAACTGACGAGAAGTCGTTGTACCAAGAGAAGTATGTTTTCTCGTTCGGGAAAACGTAGCGCTTTCCATCCTGTGCGTAGAAATACACAGCAGGCCCCGAAGCCTTGAGAAGATCGCCCGTTGTGGCGGCAGAAGCTGCACCGGCAAAGCCGAGTGAGCCAACGCCGACCGACGACACGACGGTCATCAAGGTCACGAAGGAAGAGAAGATTTTCTTAAATGATTGCATAAGGATAGAACCTTGTATGTGGTTTGCAGCCCAAGATCCGGTGGGATCCAGGAACCGCGATAGTGTTTGAAGTGACTGGGCCTTCTGGTTTTCACCAGAGTTCGACCTTTATTGGACCAGCCATTGGCGAGGATGTGACACGAGCGGGCAAGAGGAATTCCCCCGCCCGTCAGGACACTCGAGCAGCGCTCGATTGTCCTGCGAGGCGGCGGACGCCGCTGCATTATGGTGGTGTCGTTTTTTGAACGGATGACGAGGTTGATGATGACGCTGTTGAAGACGTTGATGACGTAGTTCCTACTGGCGTTCCGGATGTTGAGGTTGCGCTCATCGTCGCACTCGTCGAAGAAGACGCTGCCGTTGTTCCATCCGTGGTGGACGATGACGCCATCAGTTGCTCCTGTGTTTTTTGTGTGGCGAATGCATTCTGCGTTGCCGCCTTCAACTGCTCCATCGCAACCGGAAGAGCGGTGGTCGTGGTCGTGCTGATAATCGCTGTCGTTGACGAAACAAGCGCTGGGTCACCCGTCACGTTCGCCAATACCTTGGTGTGGTCTTGGATCGCTTGGACGACTTCACTTGCACCCAATGCATCACTTGATTCTTGGTGTTTTTCAACGAGGACTTCGAGTGCCTTCACGCCGGTGTCCGCCGCAGCGACTTGCGCTTCGGTGATCTTCTCTTTGGTCTCTGCTGGCAAATCAGACTTCGTATCCTGCAATTGCTGCACGAGCTCCCCCGTCTTTTGGTCAACAAGTTTTGCGACTTCGACAACATTCTTTGAAGACGAATCTGATTTCACATCATCAAGCTGCTGCTTCATCGTGTCGAGATCACGTTTCAGGATCTCCGCTGCTTGGACAACGCGGCCCGGCTTTTCTGGAGCGTCACTCTCTGCGACAGTCTTAAGCTCATCTCCACGGCGGGAGGTAAATTCGATTTTCAGTTTGAGCTTATCTTCTTTCGTCGCTGTGAACGCCAAACGCGCCTGCTCCGTGGCAAGCTTCAACGAGTAGAGAAAATCTCCTGGCAACGACTGTTCCGCTGCAGAGACAGACGCGACCGAGCCGCCGAGCGCCGTGACCATAACGGCAGCCATTGCGATCACTGGACCGCGAAGCATCTGCGAGATCTGAGGTGGGACAAAATGGCGGAAGAACTGCGAGACCTGACGGTGGGCACGAACAGGCTCTGTCGGCAACGAACGGGACACTTCTTTCAATAATGAAACACGCGTAGTACGAATCCAGGCCGCATCGGGTTCGAAGCGGCGTTCGGCGGTGCGCAAGGCGCTAATCCGCTGTTGGAGTTCGTTAGGCATGTTTTTAGGTATCAATTTCTTTGAGGGCTTTGAGCGCGCGATGGTAGATCACGCGGACGTTCCCTGGAGACTTCTCCAGGACCTGTGCGATGTCTTCGAATGCAAGCCCATCGACCAAGCGTAATGTGACGACATCACGATAATCCTCTTTAAGCCGTTCGAGACGCTTCAGGATCAGCGAGAGCTCCGCTCTCGCTTCGATCACGCGTTTTTCACGGCCACTGTCATCAAAGTCCTTGTCCGATATTTCTTCGGCATCGAGCTCTACTAGTTGTGACGCGATTCCGAGGTCATTTGTTACAGAAATAGTCGCGATGTCCACCCCTTTGGAAACAGGTCTACTCCGATAAAAATCGGCAATAAGGTTCCTGGCAATCCGATACAACAAGGCGCGGATATGCGTGACATGCTGGTGATCCTGCAGGTATTTCCACGCTTTTGTGAACGTTTCAGACGTAATATCCTGCGCTTCCTCCTGCGATGGAAGCTTGAGTAACGTAAAACGATACAAGGCCTTCACGTAGCGATCATAGATCTTCGCGAAGGCCTCAGGATCCCGCTTTGTGCGGATACGGAACAGGAGATAGCGATCGATGAGATTCGACATGCAACCTCAAAATGAGTTGCCCAAGAGTAGCCTAAAAGCCCCATTTCTTCAAGCATTTCTATCCACCACTGGATCATCTCAGCCCCCTCTCACCTCTAACCTCTCACCTCTAACCTCTATTTGTCCATACTAGTGTTGACAAATCAGGCTATCCCGGACTAAGCTTGGATATGCCAAAACGTCCAAATCTGGATGCAGCAGATGTGCAGGAGGCAACCGCTGTCCGCGTCTCTGTTTCTGAGGCCGCTCGCCTCTTTGGGGTGAACCCGCGAACGATCCGCCGCGCAATGGCTGCAGGCGAGGTCCGATATATCGTCGTTCGTGGACGGTACTCCATCCACTTTGAGTCACTCGTGAACTGGTCTCAGCGCCAAACAACCGTGCGCAACAAACGTGACTCCAAAGGCATCGGCCAATGGGTCGACCACTGGAAAATCAAGAATCCAAAATTTTCGCCGCGAGCTCCTGGAGCGTAGCGCATTCTTAATCCGTCTTTGCGAGGAATCCGACGACGCGGTAGCCTTTCTACTGAACAGTTCCCTTCCCTTTCGCTTGTTCATCGTGCGACAGATTCGTGTCTTCGACGCTTCCGCTCGATTGGAGATCGAGTCCCGATCGAATCTCGACAGCTCGCGCGGCACTTCCCGTCACAAGAGATGGAATGGTTCCGCGTTGGTTTACGCTTGGTGTAAATGAAACTTCAAATGCAAACGTTGCGGGTGATGCGCCAGTTGCCGGAAGTGATGGAACGGTCCAATGGACTTGATTACCGTCAGAAGAAAATTCCCCTGGAATGATAGAGGCGAATTTTCCAGTTGCGCGAACAGTTGCGCCAAGTGTTGCGCGCAAGTCGATATCTTTCAGGTCCGCATCCGTCGGCCCAACGGACCAGACGACCCAATACGTTGTCGCGACGCCAATAACTGGAGGAAGCGGACCAACACCAATCTGGTCGCCTGACGGAGAATAGTATCGGGCGACGAGTGAGACTGGGAATGCGGTCGAAAGCGTTCCAGTGAGTCGCTTCCCGAACACCGCGCGACCATCATGATCGAGATACGGCAACACCCACCATCGCGCATCAGTTGTACGGTCACGACGAAGCGGGATATGCACAATACCGGTGCCAGGCGCGAGGTCATACGAGCGAAGCAGGGCATCAGTCGTTGTTGCCTGGAGCGGATGAAAAACGAGGAGACGCGCGGTCGAACTCGATTCGTACGAAATATCCGTTGATGCCGCTTCTGGAATCGATGTGAGTGGGGACGTCACATCCACACCGATCTGGTCCACGCTCTCTGCGTTGAACGCATAGACCGAAACAGCACGCGACGCATCCTGGACCTCCCACGAAAAATCGAGACGGCCGTGCGCCGCAGGATCAACCTCGAGGAGGACGAGCCGTCGCTCACCCGGGGCAATAGAACCGAGCACCGTTTCGTTTCCTTGGTCAAAATGTGATTCCGGCGCGCCATCTTTTGATGTGAGCCGAACGATCACGGCGGGAGCCGGGAGTGTCCCCTTATTTGATACTTCGAGCGGGATCGTTCCGCCGGGAATGACACCTTCAACAGGCATAACCGGCTCCACGGTCAGCGCACTCGAAGCGACAACCAACATATCCGCCCCTTCAGTCGAACGTTCCGTAAAAAAACTCCCCTGTCGCAGTTCGAACCCAAGCAAAAGCTGGGTTCCTGGAGTTGCTCGGGCACGGAGATAGAGACGGGATGTACTCGTCTGACCTGGAGCAATTCGTCCAAGCTGCACGACGCCCTTCACAAGCGGCGGGTCAGCGCGGACAACCTCGACCCATGCAGGTAACCGCCAGTTCAATCGCACATCGTCGTGAGCAAGTCCGTCTGTAGAACGAATGGTGACTTCAATCGGTGTCATCGTTTCAGCAACAACGTCTGCATGCGTCATCGACAATGTGAGGCCAATCGGTTTTGCAAACGGGTTTCCAAATAACAACAGGTTCACGATCAGGAGTGCGAGCGCGATACCAAGCAGTACCATGTCGAACAAAAAGACCAACCACGCGTTGCGATAACGACCACGATAGCGCTTGTGGTAGTGCGTGCGTGCATGGGACGTGACCGCACGTGCGGCCGTAAGCGCCACTGTTGAAGTGTGACGCGCGATCCCCGTCCCTTGATATTGGCGTTTGCGTTGTCGAGGCATATTCAAAGTATAGCGTGTTACAGCACCGGCAACCCACCGACTAAAATTTCTGCGGACCCGTCCCCGTCCATATCTGCCGCCGTCACCGTGATGCCGCCGAGGAGCGGTTTTGTTCCCAACGTAAATTCACGCTTGAGCGTCCCGCGATAATCAAAGACACGAACACGTGGAATCGCCCCTTCTCCAGATCCCACGATGATGTCCGCTTTCGCATCACCATCAATATCGCCAAGCGCAACAGACACTCCGCCGCGGTCAGACTGGTCAAAGGCAAAGAAGCTTCCGCCCCATGGCTTGCCGTCTGTCTTGAACAAACGGATATGCGGTCCGCCGCCTGGACCGGCGCCTGTCACGATCTCACGGAGCCCATCGCCGTCGAGGTCTCCGATGGCGACACGCACCCCACCAGCAAATGCCGGGTTGTACGCCGTCCATCCAATAAGCTGCTTTCCTTCTTTCGTGAATGTTCGGACATCCGCTGATTTTGCTTTGTCTCGCCCAACGATAATCTCAAGCGCCTTATCAAGGTTACCGTTCCCAACGGCAATGGAAAGCGATCCCGTATACGTCGCTCCAAACGGGCGGAACGTGACGCGTTTTGATCCCGTCTGGACGGTCACGACGCCCTTCGCCGCCGTCACGATTGATGTACTACCGTCCTGGGCAAGATCGGTCACGATCGTCTGTGCCCCACTCGGTGCATCATCACGTTGTGCAAAAAACCCGTTCCGTTGCTGCCCACCATTCGCTTCATACACCCGTATAAAACTCCCGTTCTGGAACGATCCGTTACGAACATCCGTCACATCCTGCCGTCCAAGGAGCATGACCCCGTCTTGTGGCGGTACATCGATCGACCGGATAATCGCGCCACTGTTCGTCTTCTTATCTTGCGTGCCATGCAACGTCTCATACGTCCTCGGCAACGTGATGTGATGCGTAATAGTATCGCTATTCACGATGACGAGCCCATTTTCAAACTGTCGCGACCATACACCTGTCGTCACCCCGCTGCCGGACCCGACAAGCCGCTGCGGTGCGCGAACCGGTTTGCCGAGCGCGACCTCATATTCGTCATACCACCACGCCTGCGCATGGCCACCAGGCCCCGCATCAAAAGAATAAAACCCATCACCCAGAAGTGCACTCATGAGCCCAAACCGCATTGCGCGATAATCCGCCGGCGTATCGGCGTTATTCGTATTCGTGTTATACGCCGTGATCGACGGACGAACATTCTTGGTGATCGCATCCTGGAACAGCCCCTGCGGATACGCCCACCCGTAGCGCGGAAAGTTTTCGAGCAGGATGCCGTTAACCTGTGACGCATATACCACGCTGCTATTTACTAAAATCAATCCGTTCGTCCCAACGGCCGTCCGCATATTCTTGAGGAGACGCGACATTCCCGAACGCCATGCGGCATTCACGCTCGCTGAGCTGTTCGCCTTTCCGTCGCCATCCGGGTCGATGTCCGTCCCATAAAAAGAAGTGATGTCGCTGTACGACGCATCGAGGAACACGCCGTCCCACAGACCAGTCGACATCATTTCATCATGCACAAACGTCGGAAGAACATCCGCCCAATGCGGAGCACTTCCGAGATCTGTCGCGTTCATTAAATGCGCACCCGGCCACCATGTGAGCCTCGAACCAGTATGCGAATGCATGAACAATGATTCTGGCGCGACCTGGGATAACTTGTATCCTGGCGACGTCTGGTTACCCCGTGCACGCGCCTCTGCCATCTCGCCTGCACTCACATACGCAATAATCTTGATGTTCGGATTAGCAGCACGGATCGCACGGATTTTATCTGCTGCAGACCACGCAAGATCCATATCGAGAACCACAAGGTCCCAACGGGACAAAAGCGCGACATCTGCATCTTTCATTCGCCAATCAAGATAGAGATTCAGCAACTTTGGTGCCGATTGCGTCCCTCGCGCCGCAAATACCGGAATCGGAAACATCCCTGCAAGCATGCTTGCCAAAAGGAGGATTGATCCGATCGCACGTCGCATAAATTATTGTTGGTAGATCTCACGGATCATGAGTTCATGCGCGTTCCAGTCCGGGAACGAATCCTGCCCAAATCGATAACTCGCGTCTGCCATGCGTGACCGGTCTTCTGATGAAAGAACTGAAAACCGCTTCAGCGCTGCGGTCCATGCATCAACATCCGCACGCGTTACGAGATATCCCGTCTCCCCATCCCGCACAAGCTCCGGCAACCCACCAATATCGCTTGCGAGAATCGGCAGGCCGTATCCCAAGGCATCAAGCACGGCAAGTGGCGCGTTTTCGTATCCGATCGGACATGCGATAAATCCTTCTGCCTCGCGATAGAGCGTCGCAAGGTCTTCACCGCGTTTGAATCCGACCAGCTCAACATGTTCCATCCCATTCGACCGGAGATACGAACGCAACCGGTCTTCATCCGGCCCACGCCCAGCGATCTTGATCGAGAGCTCTGGCACCGCTCGCGACGCATGCAACAACGACTCATATCCCTTTTCATTCGAGAGACGCCCGACCGCAAGCAAATATCCTCCCCGTCGTGTTGCTCGATCTGACATACGCGGCACCGGCGAACGGACAACAGTGAGCTTTGATGCAGGCTCTCCCCACTCGATCATTTTATTTGCCATGAAATCTGACGGACAGATGAATGTCTTCACCGTCCGCTCATACGCTTGCTTCGATTTCGTAAATCCCATTTCTGCGGCCGCAAGCATATTTGGCACAAACCCATCCCACAAACACTGGTGCTTGACCGCTTCAAAATATTTTCCGCCCTTACACCGTTCACACAGCGATCCTTCGGTGTACATGCGGTAATTTGGACACGCGAGTTTCAAGTCATGCAATGTCTGTACGCACGGGATCCCGGCACGCTTGATTGGACCAAGGATCGATGTCGACAAGTGATGATAGATATTGTGGAGATGCACCACGTCCGGTTTGATCTCGCGCAGCGACTCTTCCATCGCACGTTTTGCTTCGCGGTTCCACAAAAAGTTGGCCGCCTTTTTAACATCTGTGAGGAACCCATCACTTTTTGCTAAATCATAACGCGCCACAAAACGTGAGGTGTCTTGTGACGGGAGGTTCTTTGGAGATCGCGTCGAAAACGCATGGACCTCATGCCCGACCTCTGTCTGCACGCGCATCAACTCATGCATGTACACCTCCGCGCCGCCGGTGAGGTCAAAAAATTTGTTGACGTGGAGGATTTTCATAGGTGTGAGAGACAATCGTGATACAAGGCGGCATACGCATCCACCATCCGGTCGAGTGACGCTCCGGCGTGGACCCGTGGTACAAGTCGCGTTGCGCGGATAATCGCGTCTGACGGATCATCAAGGATATCTTGGATTGCATGCGCCCACGCGGGCACGTTCCCCGATTCGACGAACGTGACATCGTTATCCTGGAATACTTCGTGGAGTGGTGGAAGGTCCGAACAGATGACGGGGACACCAGCCGCAGCCGCTTCGAGCACCGCATTCCCCAGCCCTTCCCATCGCGACGGAAAACAGAACACATCAGAGTCTGCGAGGAGCTGCGGAACATCGTGACGGACACCCAGCCACTCGATGCGCGAGGAAATATCCAACCGCTCTGCAAGCCGTACGAGGTCGTGTTTGAGTGGACCATCACCAGCAATCCGTAACAGCCATGGACGCTTGATGAGCGCCAAGGCTTTCAATAACGTCGCATGGTCTTTCTGCGGATAGAGACGTGCGGCAATAAATAATCGCGGGATATCACGGAACATATGGCCGCCACGCGAAACCACACGAGAGAGGTCGATCGCATTCGGAATGACGCGAAGCTTCGCTTCGGGAATGCGGTCACGCGTCGCACTGACACCTTTTACCGCGTCAGACACCGCAACAATCGCGGATGTCCATTTTGCAAAGATGCGATTCACGAGACGCTTGATCCATGAATAGCTCGGGTTGATGTTGTGTTCCGTCGAAATAACAACGGGAACACGAGCAATGAACGCCGCAAGCCTCCCCCACGCATCCGCACCAAACAAATGCGTATGGACAATGGCAGGACGTTCAAGGCGGAAGATGCGAACAAGATCGATGACAGTACTCACCCCAAATGGGTCACGACGATGAAGCGATCTAGCTTCGATTCCACGTTCTTGGAACGCAGGTGCAAGATCACCACCGCTAATGATCGAGATGACGCCTGTCTCAAATCCTTTTGGTCGTAAGCCCGTCGTCAAATCAAGTACGAGCTTCTCCGCACCACCGACGCCAAGTGATGGCATGAGGTGAAGTGCGTATGCTCGCTCCGGATCACAAGGCACCGCCTCCCCCATCCACGCGGCTGCGCGTCGGAACGGGAGGAGATGAACCATCAACGTTTCGATAGTTCGTGCAACAATACCGCTTTTTGACGGACGACGGAGCAACGATGATGGCAACGCGACCGTTGATGCTGCGTCACGCATTCGCCAACCAGCAGAAAACAACATCGATTGGAAAGATGCCCATCCCGCAATCCCCTCGCTACACGCACCAGAAACAAGGATCCGCCCATGCGCCTCAAGGTGTGGACGAACAACAGCCAATGCCGTCTGGATAAGGTCACGACGTGAAAGGTCGATGATGCAAATATCAAACACAGCTTCGTTCCGCTCGAGCGAGAATTCTGCCGTTGTGCTGAACCCTTCGAGGCCGCATTCCTCCGCAACCTGCTCTGCATCCCGACGGATCGAGATATCGTTTTCGATGAGTGCGACGTGATATCCCGCATCGAGGAGGGGCAACGCAATACTCCCTTGCGCCCATCCGATCAGCGCAATGTTCAATGGTCGTGACGATACCTGTTGCCGACGCGCGACAGCACGGAGCACAAACGCGACACGCCGCAACCCACCGGCTTGGCGGTGGGCAGACGTAAAACGATGGATCGACGTGCTCATAGCAGCTCCTTTTCCTCTTTATGCTCTCGGAACACACGGAATGCCGCGAGCATCAGCCCGATCGGTAACCACATCTTGCCGGTCCAATAATTGGTGTTGAACAATTGGTACAAAATCGCACCAAGCGCACCCGCTGTCAGAAATATCGCCGCACGACGAAACGCACCAGGGCCCAAGCGACGGAATGTTTCATATGCTTCGCGAACAAGCGTCAAGCAGATAAAGAGGAACGCCGCGAGGCCAAAGATGCCCGTCTCAGCCGCTAACTTTTGGATGATGCCATGCGAATCAAACGGCTGACCATACTCGATACGAAATACGTACGCCGATCCGACCCGGTCGATGAACGTCCCAGCACCACCGCCAATCCATGGGCTCGAGAAAAATACTTGCTCCGAAATCTCGAGGAGAGCAATACGTGTCGAGTCACTACTCGTTGCAACGGTTGATGTCGCAATCGATGCCATCACGAGGCCAAGCGGGATCAAGAGGACGATAACCGTCAGTGCTTTGGAAAGATGACGACGGACCACATCGCGATACGCCATGACGGCGATGAATGCGGCTTGTACCGCAAACACAATCCACGCGGTTCGCGAAAACGTGAGCAACCCGATCAGAAATTGGAATGCAGCGGCAGCTGTGAGGATACGTTTTGCGCGTGGCGTTTTTACGAGTTCGATAAGCGCAAGTGTCGCCATCACCGACACGACCAGGATCTCTGCAAGAAGGTTATGGTTATCGCCTAATACCGGGACACCAAAGAGCGGCAACGGATGGGCACGATGGATGAACTGACTCGAGGCGTCTACAAAAAACAACGACAAGAGGCCGTTCAATGCCGCAAACACTCCAACCGTTGTGAGCACGCTAAGCGCCCCAACGAGACGGCGACGTGACCGGATAAAGTTGACTGGGAGCGCGACGTACGCGAGATAACAAAATAGCACCGGACGGAGTGCAAACTTCATGACGAGGATGCGGTCCGGTGCGAGTGGTGAGAGTGCGGATACAAGATGCGCCGCAACAAGCGATGCATACGACCACACGATCGGGAGGATCGGCTTCCAGTTACGGTCACGACGACGCAGCCACAACCAAATAATTTTGAATGCCCATGCGATCAATAAGACAAGCAGGATCCCTTCTGCGACAGAAATATCAATCGATCCACCAAACGCACGTTTACCGAACGCGAGCTCTCCCGTTGGAACAGAAAGCGTGAGGCCGAGGAATGGGATCAATGCGATCGCAGTATAAAATGTGAAATAGGGATATCGGAACGCGATTGCAAAAACAATAATCAACCCAAACAGCAAGACAGGACCGAACGGTAACCCAAGGGCAATGAGAATAGCGCTGGCGGCCAATGCCACAAAAAGTCCCCAGGTAAGCTCGGACATAACTCCTTAGAGTTTAGCATAAAAACAAAAGAAGGCCTGCCACACTCACGGAGTTCCGGGAGCATGACAAGCCTTCGAGTGAAGTTCTAAGAAAGGAGCGTTACTGCTTGATGAAGTGACAGTTGCTCGCAGCCGTCGGCCCATCGAAACCAATGACTGTAGGCGAGTAGGAATCGACGACCTGATGGGAGAACAGCATGGGGCAGGAATTGCCGATGTGCTGCGGATCCCAGGACCAGGCGTCGCCCGCGTTCTGCTTGTAGCGCTCGACGTAGTTCGTCGGCGCGATCCAGCTCCCCACGCTCGCTTCGTAGTAGCCGGTAGACCCATTCCAGGCCATCGTGTAGACCTTGGCAAAGTCCCCGTTCACCCCGAGAGAGCCGTCCCACGAGTTACCGTCGACCAGCTGCACCGAACTCTTCCCCGACGGTCCACCCATGCGGTAGACCCACGAGGATGGATCGAAGTGATCGTCGCAGTTGAAGTCATAAGTATCACCCCACGACTCGATCTGCGACGGGTAGTGGAGCGGATTCGTATCATCGCAGTCCTTGACGTTCTGCGCGACGTTCACGCCGGTGAAATACCCATCGCAATCCTGGTCGTTCACCGGGCACGAAGCTGGCGACGTCGTGTGGACCTTGAAGTTGCATCCCGTATTCGACTGGTTCGGCACGATCCAAATCTGGAGCGCCTTGCCGTTCCATGTCGCGGCGATGACCACGGTCCTCATGTCGGTACCGTTGACCCTCCCGCACCACGACTTGGTGCCGTCGACCGTTCCATTGAACGTGTAGTCGATACCCTCGTTGAGCATGATGTTCTTCGCGAAGAACTTCGCGTTCTGCGTCGGGATCGACGTGATCCAGTCGGTGTACTCGTACACGTGGTTCTGTGTCTGGTTGGGGTCATAGACCGCAACCGTGAACGTCCCCGTCACCATGCCGCCGCCCGACGCAGCTGAGCTGGAGGCCGACGCCGACACGGAGGTCGAAGCCGAGGATGACGCCGACGTGCTCGCAGCGCTCGTCGACACGGATGTCGAACTTGCGCTTGAGGTGACTGCGGACGTCGAAACCGAAGTTGACACCGAGGTCGACGCGGCGGTTGTGGAAACGACGGTGGTCGAGCCCATCCCACCAACGCCTGCCATACCACCCGCGCCTCCCATCCCGCCGCCACCGGTCGTTACCGTTGCGACAGTGGCGACATCACCAGAACCAACGGTTGCGGTGTCCGTCGTCGACGGCCACTGGTCCGCAGGACCAGAACCGACGGAGACGGTGGATGAGTTGCCACTCGCATCCTTACCGCCCTCCCCGTCATCCGGGAAGAACGAGGGATCAGGCGTACAAGCCACGATCCCCATGATGAACATGACGAACATGATGAACAGACGGAGGGCACGATTTTTCATCGCTACCCCTTTCTCCCCTTTTCGGGGCGTTTCGGACATTTAAGGTGCGTTTTACCTCCTGAGAGGGTCAATTCCGCACCTGGAATCTGTAGAGAATTGACCGCGTAATATAGCACAAATTGACGGTTTTGTCAAGAATACTTGGCATATCAAAAAAGGCTATCATCAGCCAAAAATTCTATGCTATACTAAAAAAAGTCGCTGAAAAGCGATGTTCTTACATGGCCATCATGGCCCAGCTGCACACCACATACGGTGGGAGTCGCAGGCAAAACACGCTCTCCTTGGGTCCTCAGAGTATTACGACGTCGTGGTTGCGAACCATGGCTATCCAGGCTCCGGCACCCATTCGGGTGTCCTGAGGGAAAGGTGGGCACTTCCATGTACGGAGGTTCTCATGATTCGTGGTCCTTGATTCATCCATCACTGCCAACCTCGACGAGGGCGGCAAACGACAACAACGTTCCTGCGACGATCAGTACGGTACTGATCGAGCTGGGTCCCGGCGGTTGCTCTGACCGCTACATGCGCGTGTACAAGGTTTTTTGCCCAGCAAACGATCACTCACCTCTCATGGTCTCCTGATGTTCAGGCGGCCCTGGGTACCATCGCTCCGCACGACTCGGCGCGCGAATCCCTTCGCCGCCTTTTTTATTTTCCTGGAGGAATGGCGGCCATCCACGCCAGATCAAACAACCGTTTAAAGAGTGTCGCAAATTCACGCGAGTCGATCACAACAGCGATCGGTCTAGGCGCCGGCTCAGAGAGAACGACGAAATCATCGTAGATACTACACTCCCCATCAAATGGAGCAAGCGATGATGGTACCTGGCGGAGCGCAATATTCCGCGGGAACACCGGAACAGTCAGCCCCTCGTCCAATGCATAGAGAACGCGCAGTGCGGGCACAAGATTCCCAAGCCGTAGGCGTCCGGATTGATCAATCTGCGCCAAGCGCACCATTGCCGCATCATAACGAATAAACACATCACAGGATGTTTGGCTCCTCACGCGCTCCGCTTGTACTTCACGCGCTGCCGCAATGCCCTCCTCTCCTTCAAAAAAACGGACGCGTGGTTTTGCATCCGTCGAATTATACAACGCTAAAAACTGCGGCATAAGCGATTCGAGGCTGAGCCGCTTCCGTTCAATCCGAGACTCCTCCTCTCGTGTGATTGCAACAAGATGCTCCGGTGATTCTGCAACAAAACAAATCCGCTTCTCACGTTCCACGCTCGAAAGCAAACCGCGTCGCTTGAGCGATTCGATCATCACGTACGTTGTCGCGCGATTCACACCTGCATTCTTTGCGATGTCTTGCACACTCGATGGCCCGAGCTCAAGCATCGCGAGATACACGCACGCTTCTTTTTCTGAGAATCCGAAGTCGATCAATTTCTGTTTGAGTTCACCCATACATCACCACGCCGTTAAGACCGGAAGCGTTAGTTTTGCCGTTTGCTCCCATGTAAACCCTGCGGCGCGAGTAAGCCCTGCCACCTTGAGCCTCGCGACGGTCTCTGCATCTGAGACGACCATTTCCATCTGTGCAATCATCGCCTCCGTATCATCCGGTGAAAAAAATAACGCATTGCCGTCTCCCGCGACCTCAGGTAGGCTCGCGGCCGTCGACGAAAGAACCGGGCAGCCACACGCCATCGCTTCAAGGAGAGGAATACCGAAGCCTTCGTATTTTGACGGATGAATCAGCGCGGATGCCGCATTCAAGAGGAGTGGTTTGTCCGCTTCTGCAACATACCCAAGTTCAACGATGTCGTCTTTTGCAGATGATGCCGCAATGGCGCGCTTGATCGCGTCATACCCAAACCCTGGGATCCCAACGAGCGCAAGCTTGTACGGGTCGCCGATCCCGCGTCTCGTCTTAAATTCCGTAAACGCCTTAATGAGCGTCAAAATGTTTTTCTTTGCTTCGATCCGACCAACGGTCATAAAAAATGGACGGGACAAGTGATGTCGCGTCAGACATTCGTCGATGGCGCTCACATCAGCAATCGGACGATACAGGTCGTGATCAACACCAAGCGGCGTGATCGCGATGCGCGACGGATCCGCGCCATAGGTCTGGACCAAATCGCGCCCCGTAAATTCAGAAACGGTGATAATCCGCGCGGCGCGTTTGACGGCTTCACGGACGGCGATCTCATGAATATGAATCTGCCGTTTCTTATACAGTTCCGGCAAATGATGGAACCCCATGTCATGAATGGTGACGACCGTCTTCTTTGGGATGACACGCGGCATCGTTGTGCCTGGCAAAAACAACACATCCACATGACGCTGGACCATCTCCCACGCCATCCGAAACTGCGTCCATCCAAACGGGAACGGCCACTTGGCACGCACCTCAAACCAATTTTCTGGCAACGCTTCAAGCCCACCTTGGAGGATCGCGTTCGTATACAAAATCCAGGAGTTCTTATCCCCTGGCGTCAGCTTCTTGAGCTCCTGGATCACGTGCCAAGCGTACCATTCGACACCTGTTTTTCCAGGCTTATTGGCCCGCGATGCCTCAATCCCAATCAACATGTCAAAAGTATAACAGAAGTGGGCGTCTACGACGTAAAGATGCTTCGTTTGTAGCTCTCCAAGTTCTCAAGTGCGATCCCCGTGCCTTTGGCGACACAAAGCTGTGGGTCATCCGCGACGAATGCTGGGACGCCAGTTGCATCAGAGAACAAACGGTCCAAATTGCGGAGCTGCGATGAGCCGCCCGAGAGTACCATCCCCTTTTCCATCACGTCGGCAGAAAGTTCCGGTGGGGTGTTATGGAGCACTTCTTTAATCGCTTCGACGATCCCTTGGAGCTCGTGCTGAACCGCGTCAGTCACGTCATCAGAAGTAACCGTAATCAGTCGAGGTAAACCGCTGATCATGTCACGACCTTTCACTTGCATCTCCAGCTTTTGCTCAAGATACAATGCGGACCCAATCCGGATCTTAATATCTTCTGAGGTACGCTCTCCAACCGCAAGGCCGTACTTGCGACGGACATGCTCTTGGATCGCAAGGTCAAGCTTGTTTCCACCAATACGCACGGAAGACGACGACACGACGCCGCCAAGCGAAATCACAGCGATCTCACTCGTTCCACCACCAATATCAATAATCATGTGGCCTGATGCGGACCCGATCGGGATGTCTGCGCCGATAGCCGCAACAACCGGTTCTTTGATGATGTACGCGGCGCGGGCTCCTGCACTGATCGTTGCATCGATAACCGCACGACGCTCGGTCGACGTGATCCCACCAGGAACGGCCACCATCACTTCTGGACGGAAAAACCGCATGCCGCCAAGCGCCTTGTTCAAAAAATACCGCAACATCGCCTCTGTCGTGCGATAGTCGGCGATCACTCCGTCTTTGAGTGGACGACGTGCGACGATCGTATCTGGTGTGCGACCCAACATTTCTTTTGCCTCTTTCCCGACAGCTAGCACGCGTTTGTCTACGAGGGACACGGCGACAACCGAAGGCTCATTCAGGATGATCCCTTTCTTTGGGATGTAGACCAGAACCGTGGTCGTGCCAAGGTCAATGCCGACTTTTTTTGCAAACATGTGTGTAGCTGTTAGCGGAGCTGGATGTCGAAGCTCCGGTCCGTCAATGAATCCGTCTCGTACTCAAACCGTGCATCTCCCCACTTGGATTCGTCCTCTGCCGGGACCGCTGATGTAATGTTCTTACCCAGAGAGAGATCTAGTGTCAATTCTTCGTCGTCCACACCCGCTTGCTTCAACCAATCAAGATGGTATGCACCTGTAGCGACCTGGTCCGCGACAGCTTGTGGCAACAGATACGTGAAGGTCAGTTCGCCAGTATGGTTTGGTTCAATCGACCAGAATGCCCCATATACCGTCTTCCCCAACTCCTTCATGACATCAACAACCCCCGGAACAACGCGACCGCCTGTTATATGGATGTCATTTTTCATTGCACCGCTCGATGAGAGTAGCTGCGCTCCCTCCGGGACGTAGACTCGGGTGTATGTCCGATAGCGCGTGTACCGATAATCCGCTAATCCTTTTGCGGTGTTCGTGTATGTCAGTTTTACCGTCGCAACCGAACCACGTGGGTCATTCATGTTGAGCGAATACGTCACTGCTTTTTTCATCACGCCATCCGTCTTGAGCGCGGCAAGGTTCGCATCAACTGTCCAAAGGAAATCCCCATTCGTCGGCTTCGCTTGTGCACTCCAGCCTCGTGCTTGGAAGATTGATTGGAGACTTGCGTCACGTGAATATGCCATGATCTGCTTTTGTGCGAGCGCTTTCGTGACAAGATCGAGAACTTCTGGCCAACGACTCGCTGGAAGCGCGAGCACTTTTACCCTCATCTGGTCGCCGATGCGAGACAAAATCGCTTTCCGTTCATCGACGGCGAGACCTTTCTGCAGCCAATCAATTTCGACTTCATATTCGATCTTCTCGAGGAAATTGTCCGCGTCAAACGTGAGACCATCCGTCGTGATCGGCCCCGTGATGCGCAACAATCCTTCAAAGAACCCTGGCTCAAACGCGAGATAGGTATCAGGACGCTGCGGGAGCTGCGCGTGGAGCTGCAATTCCGATTCACGGATATAGAAGTCGAGAATGCGTTCAGCTGACACCGAAAAATCCGGTGACCAGTTCGCATCACGCAAAAACCAATTATCGATCCCAAGATACGTCTTAATCGGTTCGGGTGGCGTCTCTTTCCATACACCGGACACCGGGTTATCGATGTTGTAGACGTCGGTAAATGAAAACTCTGAGAGATCGCCCGCATCCATCGTCATTGTTCCGACAGTTCCAATGAAGCCCCCACCTGGACGAAGTTCTGTCGCGTTTTGGAGTGTCATCAAATAGCGACGCGATTGCGGATACCCAGACATCGGGACGATCGTTTCAATAAGCGGCAACGCTTCATCAAGAGATCTCTTGAGGACCGGCAACGCATCAGCAAGTGGCTGGATCGCTTTGCGGATCGGCGATGCAAGCTCTGTCTGCGGCACACGGTTCCAGTATTCAAGCGCGATCCCCATCTTGTCGCGCGCCAGACGAAGTTGCGGCAAGGAATTGGAAAACTTTTGGAGCAAGTCGCGCTTTTCTTCTTTCGACAGGTCGTTGAACGATCGTGTCGGCGCAATCCCCACCCCGATCGATGTCTCCGCTTCCGCGCCACCGCGAAGTGCGTCAACAATCGTCGTTGCAACATCAAGCAGGTCAGAAACGCTATCAAGCGTCCCTGAGCCGGCACCTGCCGCATCTTCAACGCCACGGATCTGCGTCCCAACGCCTGGCAAGTCACGCCAGAATCCCATTGCCTGCAGCGCCGCTCGCATTTCCTGAAGGGATGCACGTGCTTTTTCTACATCCGCTTTTGCAGCATCAACGTTCAGTGTTTTGATATCCTGCTGTGCCCGAGTCAACGCATTCTTTGCTGCGAGGCCTGCGATACCCGCACGGACACCTCCAATGATCGCTGGAAGGAGCGCCAACACGACAATAAACAAAAGCGCGTACCCAATCCATCGTTTTTTAAAGCGCCACGTCGGTTTAAACTCTGGTTCCTTCTCATCCTTCGGTTCTTTTGGCTCCTTTGGTGCCATCGGAGGCACCGTTTTTTTCGACGGCAAATCCCCCGGCCATGGTTCAACCGGACACGTCAAAAAATTCGGAGACTCTTGTGCCATGTCTCCCCGAAGTTTAGCACTTACGACGCCTTTACACGAGGATGCGTTTTCCCTGAATACTTCCGAAAATAATGGATCGCACTCTTGATATGTTCACGTGGCACCCGCTTCATAACGAGGTCCCAAATATGCTTCACCTCGCTCTCGCGTTGGTGATAATGCACGAATTCTGCGATCGGGGCGTAGGTTACGCGCCAGCCTTTTTCCCAAGCGCGACGGCAAAGGTCGACGTCTTCGAAATACATGAAAAACTTCTCATCGAACTCCCCCACCGCATTAAGCGCGGCGCGACGGATGAGGATAGCAGCACCAAATAGCCCGTCGACATCTTGGACGACGTTTGGATCCGCGTCTTGCATCAAATAGCTTTCAACCGCTTTCTTCCCTCGCGCCGTGCGACCCAAGCGTGTGCGACGGTAAATTGGGATAAACGGGCTTGGGAACCGATGAAAGGAATGTTGAAGCGTGCGATCTGGGTTCAACAATTTTGGTCCGATAAAACCGATGTCTGAATTCGCATCTGCGAACGCGAGCAACTTTTCCATCTCACCTTTGAAAAACGTGAGGTCCGGGTTCACAAGCATCACGTAGTCGCCTGTTGCCTCGCGGAACGCTAAATTGTTCCCCGCGCCAAACCCGACGTTCCCCTGCTTGTCGATGATCTTCACCCATGGGAATTCTTCGCGGACCATCGCGCCTGTCCCATCTCCTGCCGCGTTATCGACGAGAATGTATTCAAATGGAAACGGCAACGCCGCCGCTTCAACTCCACTCAGGAGCTGTCGGACAAGACCGGGCGTGCGAAAACACACCGTGACAAAGGTAACTTTTGGCGTCATACAAACCACTTCCGGATATCAGCTCCTTGGACTTTGACACGCGGTGCAAGCTCCGCCCGTTTCTTCAACATCTTTGGGATTCCCCCGAGTGACGCAGCCTCTCCCTTGATGCTGGACCACGAGAACAGCGCGCCAATCGACTTCGCGATCTCATACGGCAACCACCACACAAGATGGATCAACGCGTTCACGGCTTCATCGTTCTTGATGAGGACCCAACCGTGGTTCCGCGTTGAAAGATAATTGACGAACGGCGATTTTGTCCGGCGAAGTGAAAGCATCTTAAGCCAGTTCGCTTTTGGAACAGACGCCGCACGGCGGTGGTGCCACACAACAGCCTCCGGGACAAACGATGCACGATAGCCCAAACGACGCATACGCCATGCGAGGTCTATGTCTTCTTTGTACGCAAAAATATCTTCGTCGAAAATTTCTCCAGCACACTTTGATGCGACGAGTGCGGAAGCGCGGAACATGACGCACGCCCCGCTGCACCCAAAAATATCCGTCTTCATGTCGTATTGCCCCTTGTCCTCTTCCCCTGCCCCACGGTCAAAGACACGTCGCGCTTTTGTGATCGTAAGACCCGTCGAGTCGATGACATTTGTTTGTTCCGTTTCGCGTCGGTCTTCGTCGGCGGATTTGAAAAACGCACGGAGCAACTTTGGTGTACACGCCGCAACATCTGGATACGCATCCATGTATGCCGTGAGCAATCGGATCGATGTTGGCCCAAACTCCAAATCAGGATTCGAGACGAGCACGTAGCGCTTGTCGAGTTCCGCTTCGGTCCAACGTGAGAGCACCATTGCGATTGCTTGGTTGTGGGCGCGCGCGAATCCTTGGTTCCGGATATTCCGCAGCACGGCAACTCCTGGATGCGATTCCTGAATCCAATTGACCGTCCCATCCGTCGACGCGTTATCGACGATGGTGACCATAAAGTCACGCGCATCCTGCTGTTCGAGTGACGAGAGCAAGTTTGGCAAATATGCCTGGGAGTTCCAGGTGACGACGTTGAGTGCAACACGCTTTGCTTCTTCCATATCACTTGGTTGGGACGTTCCGTTTTGGCGAGACGTTAAACCCGAGGTTCTTTCCAAGCATCATTCGCGTCTGCGCATCAATGGCCGGAAGTGCGCCGAAGACGACGAATGTAATCGGCAAGAGCAACCACTGCAAGAGGCCAACGACAATCGCCTGGTGGCGAGGAATGTGCGCAGGGCGTGGCGGCAGGAGCGTCAACGCAAGCGCCGCCGTGACGAACACACCCACCATCGCAAACCGCATAAGCCATTGGAGCGTGAATGGTGTGTTCTGGAAGATCGCGAACTCACGGAATTGCTCTGGCGCAACCCAGAATGGCAATTGCCCCATCACGAAGATGAGGATTGGCGCGGTCGCCCAGGTGTACATGCCTTCAAGTTGCTTCCAGAGGAATGAAAATTTTGTCCCAATCGGCATCTGCTTATCGCGGGCAAATGCCTGTACCATGAACGGAAAATTCTCGACGCCCCATGCCCATCGGCGCAACTGCTTATAGAGCGCGACAAGTGCTTCGAGGTAATTCCCCGTCATCACCGTATCCATCGAGACTGGAATATACATTGGCGTAACACGATAGTCGCCGTGGTAGCGGATGAGGCCCTGGAGGAAAATGCGCGAGTCTTCACTCACGATATCTTTTTGCCAGTACCCCACATCAACCAACATGCGCAAGCTCATCGAGTGCGAGGAGAACGTCATCGTCCCCTCAGGACGGGAGAGTTCGCTCAGCAACCAAAACGTTGTCCCAAACATGGCGACGCGAACAGCAGCTGGAGATTCCCAAAGGTTGTTGTTATACAGCGCGATCGGTTGGAACGAGCTCCGTGTCGGGTTCGGGATCGTGAGGTAGAGATGTGTGAGGCGCGAAAAATACTCTGGATGGACAACCGTATCAACATCGAAGGACGAGACGATCACGTCATCATACGAGAAGCCGAGCGCATCGATCTGCGGCTGTACCGCAAAGCCAGACCAGTTGAGGTTCGAGCCTTTGCCCGGAATTTCTTCTGGCAACCCTTTTGGATGGAGGGTTGAGATAATCTTCATGAAACGTCCAGAGAACTCCTTCTCGAGCTGCGTCGCATTTGCCTCAAAGCGTTCACGGTCACGTTCTTCGCCCGCAAGGACAACAATCATCCGGTCAGCTGGATAGCGGCTCGACGCAAGCGATTCGAGCGTCCCACGGATCACGCCAAGCTCCTCTTTATATGTCGGCAAAAAAATCAAATGACGGATCTGCTCATATCCCTTGCATGCCTCGGCGTTCGGTTGCCAATCTGTCCGCGTATCCCGACGGAACCGCCACCAAGAGATGAGGACAAACGGGATGAAGTAGCACACACGAAACAACCAATAGAGGTCGAACACGATCACGAAGTAGACAACCCAGAGCGGTCGTACAAACGAAAGCCCGATCGAAAAAATAATCGTCCCCCACAACAATGTCCCTGGGATAACCTCAAGCAGGCGCTGTGTCCAGTGCTTTTTAAGAGATGGGGTGCGTTCCTTCTTCATGTGCGTGCAACGGTGATATTTGGTTCTGCGTCGTAGACCGGCTCGACAAATGAACGCGTCGCAATACGTCCGTGTTCAAGATTGTCCCACACCTGGTCAAGATTGTCCGCTTCTTTCACATCGATCCCAACAAGTGGGACATGAAACGTTCGTGACAAGAGGTTTGCGATAAGGACACCCGCTCGGACAGAGGAGAAGGAACCCGGCCCCTGAACCACGCATACTCCTGTCATTTGTTTGAGCGTTCGCGCTCCGAGTTTGGCGATTGCTGGAAGCAACGCACCGGACCGCGCCTTGAGCTCCGTCACCGTGCGACGATGTGACGTCAACATGCCGACGCGACAAACGCCGGTAATAGACGTGTCAATGAAAAGCCATTGGGAAGGACGAAGGATCATAAGACTGTTCAATGCAAACGGAGACGCTACGCGGCTTTGTCATCCAACCGGTCAAGCGTGTTCACCATCACGTTCTTTGGCGCTTCGAGGATCGAGTACAAAAACCGATCCGTGATCTCTTTGCGATATTTAAAATCTTGGGGGGTCATGCAGGTATAGTTGATCTCAAACCCCATGTCTTTTTCGAGACGCTGTACGAGCTTGCGGATTGCGTCCTCATCCACCGTTCCAACGATGAATAAATCAACGGGCGCACCCGTGCGTCCAATAAACGCACCGAGCAATGCAAAGTAATGAATATCGCCCAATGCGGAGACTTCACGATCCAAACGGCGCTCCATGAGTACGTGTGCTTTTGTGACGAGCGTCCGGATTTCTGCAAGGAGAGGAAACACCTCGTTCATCTTGTAGTACTTCCGCTTGAGGCCTGGGCGCTTGGCAGCTCCTGCCTCTGCGACGTCTGCTTCGTTGACGAGCCCAAGCTCTACAAGATTTTCAAGTTCACGACGGACGGCGTTGATTTGGGTATCGATGAGACGGGTCAACTCACGGACAAAAAAAGCCTTCTCAGGGTTATGTAAAAACAGCGTTAATAGCTTGGTTCTGGTTTTTGACCCAAAAAGGTGTTCAAGCATACGACCTCTCCTATCCTGCCCGTTTCGACGCCCCTTGACAAGGGGCTGCCAAGAGTCCCGCGGAACGTCTAGGATAGACGTGTTTGAAGGCCGCCGTTATACTCTCTAAACATGGCAGAACAACAGTTCAGTATCGCGGAAATTGAAGTCTCGAAAAGCCCCACGGATGAAAAGATCCTTGGCATTTTTCGATTCGAGGGTTCTGGCCAGTCCAAAAAAGGGAATAGCCTTGTAATCATTGCCGAAGTAGCCTCAACACTCTATGTGTACGAACGGCTCCTCGATATAATCAATTCAACCGCGGAACAGGCCAAGCATCTCGTTGCCGCTGTTGAACAAGACCCGGTTGCCCGATTCGAAAAACTGATCCAACGGTTGAACGAAGCCATTGCAACCTTCCTCGAAGGTGAGCCAACGCCGCTCGCCTGGAACCGCGTCAGCCTGTACGTCCTCGAACTCTCCTCCGACCACGTGTGCCTTACTGGCACTGGTCGGCTCATGAACGTCTTCCTCCAAAAGCAGGAAGACGGGAGCTACAAGACATTTGACCTCTTCGGCTCACTGGAACAACCAGCAGAGATCGACCCAAAAAAACCATTCGCCTCACTCATTTGTGGTGACATGAAACCGGGCGATGTCCTGATCGCCGGGACGACGAACCTGGAACGGCTGCGAAATGAACTACGTATCAAGGAACGCCTCACGACCCTCCCCCCAGTTTCTGCCGCGCTCGAAATCAAACAAGACCTGGAACGCCGTGGAATCCCAGATGACTTTTTAGGTGTCGTCATCGCTTCGGTTGCGCTCGAGATGCCGACTGGTATTGCAGAAAAAGTCGCGGCATTCGAAAAAGACAAGAGCACCGTATCCATCAACAAGCTGCGCGATGCAGAGAAAGACGCGAACACGCACCTCTCCCCTGCGATCGCGCCATCAAAGCCAAAGGCAACGCAAACCACGATCGCCAAAAAAGCGATGGGCGGGATCCTTGGCTTGCTCGAGACGATGCGCGCCAAGGTCTCACCGGATGGGCGCAACAAGAATATTGCCGCCATGACGAGCCTTCGTGGGATGAGCGCTGGTCACGGTTCGCGCTTCACCAAAAAACACAAGATGATGGCCATTGCGGGTGCTGTGCTCGTTGTCCTGCTCGTGATCGGATTTTCATACTGGAAGCACAGCCAGAAACTCGCCGCCGAAGCCGCCGCGTGGCAGGCCACGTTTGACCAGGCACAAGACAACGCCAACCGCGCGGAATCAGACCTCGTCTATGCAAATGACGCGAGGGCTCGGACAGAAATCCAAACGGCAGACCAGCTGCTTTCTGGCCTGAACCTCTCTGACCCAAAAAACAAGACAAAAGTCACGACACTGCAAACAAGCCTGGCAGGATTACGCGAACGGTTACGTAAAGTCCAGGTCATCGATCAGGTCACAGAACTCGTCTCGCTTTCTGGTGTTGCTGACGGCTCACTCGTCGCCCCGGTCCTCGTCAAAGACACGGCGTATGTCGTCGATAACTCAGCGCACAAAGTCTTAAAGGTGGACGTTAAAGATAAAACAACCAAAGAAATTTCACTTCCTGCCGGAGCAGGCATGGTCATTGCCGGTTCGCTTGGTGCCAAATCTGTCGTCTTCACGACAAGCGCTGGCACGTTCTACGCAGTCAACACACAGACCGACGAAGTTGCAGCTATCAGCTCTGCCCCACACGCCTCAAGCACCACAGACCTCGTGCTCTACGGTGGCAAAGCCTATTCGCTCGACGGACCAAATGGCCAGATCTGGCGCGCGGCATCGAGTGGTTCAGGCTTTGGGACTGCGACAGCCTACATCAAAGCAGCGAATATCCCTCTCCAAAACGCGGTCGGCATGGCGATCGACAGCAACGTCTACGTTTTGCTTGCTGATGGCACGCTCGCCCGTTTCCTTTCTGGCGGCCAAGAAGGATTCAGCCTTTCACAAGTCGACCCAGCCCTCCGCGCCGCCTCCGGCATCTGGACGAACGCAGACGCGGGGCGCATCGTCGTCACCGACCCAGCCGGTAAACGTGTCTTAGTCTTCAACAAAGACGGCACCCTCAAAGCCCAACTCACCTCCCCAAGCTTCTCAAGCCCTCGCGACGTCGACGGCGACGACGCCAACAAACGTCTCCTCATCATTGATGGCACGCGCCTCCTCTTGATTCCGCTTCCATAATCTTCCTCAGAGTCCCGACGGATATCGCAAATTGCGCAGCGAGGATGTGTTCGAGATAAACCAGACGAGACCCGCAGCGCGCAATTTGCGATATCCGTCGGGACGATCCCCTTCTCTAAGCTCCGGCATAAACAAAAACCTCCCACATGGGAGGTTTTTGATCGAATGGATCGATTACTTGAGGGTAGCCTTGCCACCAGCTTCTTCGATCTTCTTCTTCATCTCTTCGGCTTCGGCCTTCGCAACGCCTTCTTTGATCATCTTTGGGGCGGCGTCGACGATGTCCTTGGCTTCTTTGAGACCCAAGCCCGTGATTTCCTTCACGGCCTTGATGACACCAATCTTGTTGGCGCCAGTTTCGGTGAGCTCGACGTTGAACATGCTCTTCTCTTCCGCAGCGGCAGCGCCACCAGCAGCACCAGCCATCATGACTGGGGCAGCGGCGGACACACCGAACTTGTCTTCAAGGACCTTCACGAGTTCCGCGAGGTCCAAGACGGACATCTTTTCGATCGAGGCAACGAGGTCCTGGAACTTCGCTGGCACTTCGACTTTCGTTTCTTCAGACATAATAAATGTGAATGGGTGTAATTACTGTGCGGCGGCATCAGCAGCCGGGGCCTCGGTAGACGGGGCTGGCGCTTCAGCAGGGGTTTCGACAGGGGCTGCTGCAACCGGAGCGGCAGGAGCTGCTGCAGGGGCTTCTACCGCAGGAGCGGCTTCGGCGACTGGGGCTGGTTCTGGCTTCTCGTTGGCTTCTTTGATGGCGTTCAACACGCGGACAAAGGCGGAGACCGGAGCGTAAATCGTTCCGACAACCTTGGCAAGGAGTTCCAACTTGGACGGCAACTTGGAGAGGGCAACAACTTTCTCTTGCGCGACGACGACACCTTCGAAGATGCCACCAACGAGCTTAAGGGTCGTTCCTTTCGCCATGTCACCCAAGACTTTTGCTGGGGCGATTTCGTCTTCGAGACCGAAGGCGACGCCGAGCATGCCTGGGAAGGACTTGGCACTGAGTTCGTGTCCCGCGTTCTTTGCAGCACGCGTGATGAGCGATTTCTTGGCCACAATGTAGTTGACGTTCGATGCACGCATCTTTGAGCGCAATTCGTTCGCCTTGGCTACCGTGAGACCTTGGAAATCCGCAAACACTGCGGACTTCGCGCCCTTGAACTCCCGTTCCAGCCGATCAATAACGTCTGCTTTTTGTTGACGGGTTTTCGGCATAGTTCTTGGTTACTGAATGTTCTTCGACCTTTATAACAACACCCACAGGCGGCCTGTGGGTGCTTCGTCAGACGTAAAATCGTCTGGGAAAGCTCCTCGGTAGGATATTGAGCCATCGGATAAACCGATGGCACCTACTGTCTCAGGACCTTGAGTGTTAACGGGAGACTACCAGACCCAACCTCCTGCGTCAAGGTTCCATACGGTATACTGTCACCATATGCAAAAAATGCTCGTTTCTCTTGTGATTCTGGCCAGTTTAGGCGCAGGATGTGCCCCGCTTGATGCCATCACCTCCCTTTCACTGGATGAACCGACCCCAACTGCCACCACGACCCAAAAGACGCCTACGACAACACTTGAGGAACTCGAAAAGCACGATCTTGGCGCGGAAGCCTCTGCAAAGATCAATGCGAGCGTTTCCATCTGGGATTCAGGATATAGCCCCAAAATGATCACGGTCGGCCAAGGTGCCACGATCACCTTCAAGAATCTCGACAAGATCAGCCACTCCGTCACATCAGATATCGGTAAGTTTGATCTTGGCGTCATGCTCCCCCGTGGCACAAAAACATTCAACACAAAAAACCTGAAGCCTGGGACATACGGATTCCACGATCAGCTCCACCCGGAACTCAAAGGAACGATTAAGATCCACGACTAAATAAAAAAACCGAGCGAGAAGCTCGGACGAGCGGATGGATGGACAATCACCCCAATCCGTGTTACAAGCAACGTACACATCGATCTTTGAAAGGGGTAACGTATGAAAGACGCGAAGCATGAGCTTCTCGACTTGATCAAAGAAAAAGGCAGGGATGCCATCGCAGAATGGCGTGCGCGCGAGGACTTTAAGGTCATCGGTTTTCCGCTCTGGGATACAGACCTGTGGGGCATGGATCTCTCAGGCATCAACCTAAGTGGAGCGAACCTACGAAGCGCAAAGCTACAGGGAGCGAACCTCGATGGAACGGACCTTTCTGATGCGCGGCTTCACAGCGCGATGCTTCATGGCGCAACGCTGGTGGGCGCCAACCTGCGTCACGCCAAGATGAGCAGATCCCGTCTGAGCGGCGCCGACCTTCGAGGTGCCGACCTGAGTTTCGTCGAGGCCATCAGCTCCGACTTCTCTCAGACCCGCCTCGAGGAGGCAAACTTCCATTGCGCGACAATGCCCAGGTCGTGCTTCATCGGCGCGAATGCGGCGCGCGCAAAATTCGAGCTGACGGATCTCCGTTACGCAAATGTGGAGGGTATGGACTTCACCGATGCGACCCTCACCACCGTACGGATGGAACGCGTCCTCTGGAAGCCCAAGAAGACACGACATCCGAACCCGCTCGACCTCTGGGCGCAGCTCGAAAAAGCCAAGGAGCGAAAGGAAGTCTTCACGACGCTCCCAACGCTTAAGGACAAGCCCGGTATGCTGTACCAATCGGTGTACAGCTACGGACGCATCAAGATCCCCTCTCCCTCGGAATGATTCCGAGGTTTTTTATTTCTTCGTCGCCGTCCCTAGCAATGCGTTCGTAAACCACGAGACGATCCAGAACACGAGAGCGCCGAGAAACGCGGCGGTAAAATCCGCCACTGTAAATCCTTTGACCAGATACGCAGCCAACGCAAACATCAGCGCGTTGATGACGAGCGTAAAGACGCCAAGCGTGATGATGTTGATCGGAAGCGTCAGGATGAGGAGAATCGGACGGATGAGTGCGTTGACGATACCAATGACAATCGCGGCGATAAGCGCGACCCAAAAGTTGGCAATATCAATCCCAGGCACGATATACGCTGCCGCCATGACGGCGAGGGCATTCAAGATAAAACGGATGAGGAGGTCCATAATGAAGGTGTTAGGTATTAGGTTCTAGGTTTTAGGAAGTGAAGCGTTCTTTGATGTCTTTGATCGTATTTTCTGCGGCGTCGAGACGCTTTTTGAGCGCATCCGCGATGACCATCGCGCGCTCAAATTTCTTGAGCCCTTGGTCTAGGTCGTCTTCGCCTTTTTCAAACCATGTGGCGATTGCTTCGAGCTCGCTGAACCCTGTGGCGACATCAATGGCTTTTATATCTTTCTTTGGTGGCATAGTATTTAGAGCAAACGCCCTTGGTTTCCGTCTATCTTCGCACCAACTTCACCATCCTGCAACATCACGCGTATTGGCTGGCCAGGAGACACTGAGGCAATACTCGTAATCCCCTTTCCCGCCGCATCGCGGATAATCGCATAGCCGCGCGACATCACGGATTTTGGATCGAGCGATGAGAGGAGTCGCATCGATGCCGCAAGACGCTCGCTGAGAGCGCGGTGCCATTGTCGTGCAGCACTTTCGATGCGAGAAGCCTGTTCGCGCAGCTCCGATTGCTGACGCGAAATCCAAAGTGATGGAGCGGACAACGCACGATCGATCGTGATACGTCCATCGGCAATCCGGTCGACCAATCCCGTTTCGACAGATCCGATGAGTGTTGCAAGTTCATACTGAACATCGCGTCGGTCTGGGACCAAGCGTCGTGCACAATCCGTTGGCGTTGAGCCGCGAACATCTGCCGCTTCTTCGGCGAGGGAAGAATCCCGTTCATGACCAATCGCAACAAGCGTCGGGATCTTTGATGAATGGATCGCACGGACGACACGTTCATCGTTGAATGCCATCAATTCTTCGAACGACCCTCCGCCACGCGTCATCACAAGGACGTCATACTCCCCTGCTTGCGCGCGTTCAATCGCACCACAAATTTCTTGCGGCGCGCGCTCGCCTTGGACGAGGACGTGGTACACGTCGATCGAGAGTCCGCCCCATCGCTCTTTCAAGATACGAATAAAATCACCGTATGCCGCACTCTCACGTGAGGCGACGAGCGCGATCCGTTCTGGGAACCGGGGAAGCTCACGCTTTCGTGATGGATCGAATAATCCTTCTTTTTCGAGACGGGCACGGAGCTGCATCAATGCTTTCTTAAGTGCACCTTCGCCAGAGAGCTCCACTTTTTCTGCTGACAACGAAAACTTCCCGTACTTTGGATACACGCGAGGCAATCCCGTCACTTTGACGCGCATCCCGTCTTCGACTGGGACATCCAGTTTCCAAAGCGGTAAAAAAACGTTGACGAGTGCGGCGTCGTCTTTGAGGTCAAACGACACCCACTGCCCTTGTGAAACGCGATAGCCGGAAACTTCGCCCTCAACCGCAAACAACTCCACAGACATCGTCTCACGGAGAATGGTATTGACGACTTCAACGAATTCTGAAACCTGGAGCAGCCGCATATTACGGTGTCGGAAAATTGAGCTCTCCTTGCAGGATCTGTGGCATAAGCGCAGCATCAGACACAGAGGCAAGGTCGCGCAACCGTGCCGTCCGCTCCGTCCCATCGACAAATCGAGGCTGGCTCGCGTCGATTTGGACCGGATACAAGTCCATCGTTACACCGCTCTGATCAAACTTGAGACCCAACGCCAATCCTTTTTTCGTCTCAACGGACCAATCTTGGTCAAATACGAAGTTGCCGAGGGAGTATGCGATCGGTCGTCCTTTGTAGAGCGAGATCCCTTCGACCCAATGCGGATGCGAACCCAGGACGATATCCGCACCGTGGTTAATGAGCCACCGTGCCCGTTCTTGCTGACGTATCGTTGGATGGTTCTGATATTCCTCCCCCCAGTGCATCAGCACAATGACGGTCTGGGCAGAGGCGCGTGCCGTTTTCATCGCCTCTCCCGCATCATCCTCGTTGATTGAATCTGATGTCTCATTAAATCCGACAAAGGCGATCGTGTGACCACGCATCGTCGTTGTCGCAAGAGCGATTGTGTCATCACGCACCTCGTCACCAAATACGATAAGTCCTGACTTGGAAAGCAACTGACGAGACTCTTCTGCGCCCGCACGTCCTTGGTCAAGCGTATGATTATTCGCCTGTGAAACCGCATCGATACCGACACGTTTCAGGACGTCGACAAACCGCGGAGCAAATTGAAAATCAATTGTCTTCTCTGGAGGAGCACGCTTGGACGTCACCGGACCTTCGAGGTTGACCAGACGGATATCTGGAAGCGTAAACCGAGGATCGGATGCGATCTTGAGGAACGGATACGCGTCGTTCCGGGATTGTGCGATACGCGTGGCGACGGTGCGATCAAGCATCACATCTCCCGCAACGAACAGAGAGATAGCGCGAGATGGAGATGTCGGCAGCGTTGAGAGGAACAGTGACGCATCCTCCGTTATTGTTGCTGCAACAACCACGCCCGCAGCATGGATCACAATGAAATGCGAAACCAATAACGACGCCACGCCAAGGAACGCGGAAATAGCAGCGATATATGCTGCGGCTATGACAAAGCGCCGAGTCCGATCCATATATGCATAAGCCACCAAAATAAAACTGACCAACAAACCGTTGTGATACCAATATCTATCGGAAACCAGTTGTCTTCTTTCAACCCAAAGAGACCATGACCTTCGATCGGCAAAACGATCCCACCCATCACAACAAAGAGGACTACACCCCATGCAAAGATCGGAATGAGCGTATATCCTTCAACGACCCCATACGCAACGAGTACTGCATATCCCCCGCCCCACACCGCGGAGACGAGCAGGTGTACGAGCATCCCAACGATGTGACCTTCGCGATGTGTGATCTCACGCCCAAAGAGGCGGGGCTCATCAAGGTCACGGATAAAGTTGCCAGCACCGATATACGGAGCAACGTGCGAGAACAGCAGCATAATTGCTCCCGCTGAAACTCCTGCGGCAATAGCCGGCAACGTCGCGATCATACGTCAGGGTTGGAGAATGTCTTCTGTGCGGCCGTCGATACCAATGACAGCGTTCTTTCCAACCGTATCCGCGATTTGCGCACGGATCGCCGTCACGCGACATGAACCTGCAACACCAGCATCAAGCGTGTAGTCAAAATTGTAATCGACGGGGCCCACAGCCGTTAGGACATCGCGTCCTGGATATGTGACGTTTACCGGAAGCTCCGTTTCGAGTCCGCTCGCCTGCTCTGCTGTCGTTGGACCTGCAAGGAGCTCATAGAGTGCGACGTCTTGTGCCGTCGATGCATCGGCGCAGACCGTTCGCGTCACCGCTTTCGTCTTGCTGCAATCAAGATGTGCACCGCCAGATTCGACAAACGCGACGGCTACTTTCTTGCTACATCCCTTCGAAACCGTCTTCGCAAATACAATCGGAATCTTTACGTCATGGATCGGTGTCCCGTCTTTTGCAGATGCTTCGTACACCGTGAGCATCCCCCGCTCTGTCTTCGGAGCAACATCGTAGAACATCGTGACGGAAAATGGACCTGGAATCCCAGAATCAGGCGCATGCGTCATCGCGGATCCTTGCGCAACAACAACACCAGACGTATCGACGAGCTTCCACGCAAATGTCTGCTCAAACGCGGTCGTTGTCCCGTTCAGCATCGTTGGGTTATCGATCATCACGAACCCGTCATGCATCGCAGCTGCTGGGAACGTCACTGTCGTCACCGCATCCTTGCTCGTGAACGTCAGCGCTGAATTCGGAGATGCTGGAACCGAAGGTGTCGTTGTTGGCGATGGTGTCGGGACTGGCGTCGGCTGAGTGACGACAGGAGTGTCTATCGGCTGTTTGTCGATGTGATACAGGTTCACCTGCTGCACGATGTATGCCAACGATGCGGCCAAGACGAGGACGACAAGGATCAACCCAATAATTTTCTTATCCATATTTATTTCGTAGCGTTCGGGATCACAACGATCATCATCTTCTTTCCATTATTGATGGAGGCAGCATCCCCAACCCATTCATGCGCAGCCGACAGAATCCGGTCGTACGTATAGGTGTACTGTTCGCCATTTCGTGTCCCTGGATCATTCGTAATAAAAAGCGTCGGCGTATAACCTCGAACAACAAGCATATGATACGGCGGGCCCCCGTTCCGGAAGTTCGGGTTCCCCAATGCTTTGCCTGAGAACGGAATGATGACCGGATATCCAAGCGCAACCGCCTGCTTAATGTCATCCGCTGATCCAAGCGGCTTGACGATCACATTGTCATATCCGTAAAACCCTTTGATGAACTGCGCCGTCTGAGCGGCATTTGTATCTTCGTAGAACCCAAGTGTTGCTTTTTCATACGCGACAATATCCAAGATCTCCTTATCCGCATCCGCCGCTGGGATGCGCCCGGTCTTCCCATCATAATACGCATTCACCATGATAGCCGATGCTTCTTCACACGCTTCTTGGTACGGGAAGTCCCAATTTGTAAATGGAGCCTGTGTGGTAAATGGCACGGCAAGATTTGTTTCTGCTGGCAACGTCCCTTTAAACGCGAGCGGGTCTTTTGCAACAGGCTTCGTCCCAGGTGAAGTCTCGAGCGTGTAATGCTCAGACGTCGAATACCCCGGTTCAAATGGCGAGGTTACATCTTGGCCGCTTGCAACCGGAGCTCCCGATCCTGGCACATACACCGATGCGGGCGGGAGCTTAGGAGCACGGAACGCGGCCCAGGCATCTTTGATCTTGTGGCGGCCGAGGTACAGCCCTCCCCCGGCAACGACAATAAGAATAACCGCTAGGAGACCCCAGAGGCTTCGACGACGGTTTATGGTTGGCATAGCCATAGTGTATCTTTGTTGGAAACGAAAAACCAGCCGTCAAATGACAGCTGGTTTTTTTGTTGTATTTGCTTACTTTTTGGCTTCGACCGTGACCGTTGTCATCGTATCGCCAACACCAATCTTATCAACGACCTCTTGGCCCGAAATCACGCGGCCAAAAATGGAATACGCTGGCGGGAGTGGATTATCCGCCAACATGATGAAGAACTGCGAACCGTTTGTGTTCGGTCCCGCATTCGCCATGGCAACAATGCCCTTGCTGTATGGCATGCTGACTTTATCATCCGCAAAGCGATACCCAGGGCCCCCTGTACCATTGCCAAGCGGGTCGCCCCCTTGGATCACGAAACCTGGCTCAACACGATGGAAGTTCAACCCATCGTAAAACTTTTTTGATGCGAGGTACACAAAGTTCGATGCGGCATTCGGCCCTTCCGTTGGGAGGAGCTCAAATACGATCTCGCCTTTGTTCGTCTTGACCCGCACGATCTTGTTGGCAGTTTCTGCCTCTGGCAATACGCCTGGAAACGCAAGCTGGTTGTCCATCATAGAATTTGAGGTTGTTGAATGATCCTCCATCACATCTGGGCTCGTCGCCTCAGGCGTGGGAGCGGTTTGTGAATCCGTCGGGTTGGTCCCATATGCATCCGTCTGGACTGAAGGGGTTGACGACGCACACCCTGCACCGAGGGCGACAATCGACGCCACCGCAAAAAAAAGAAGGCGTTTATTCATAGTCGTCGGATTATCCACCCCGGGGATTTGGGACGCAAGCCCCTGCACCATGCGGTGCAGGGCAAGCCCTACATTTCCCATGGAAGGGATGAGGTGCCGACAATACCGCCACGAAGCGTTTCGCCGCCAAGACCTGGCTGCGCCCATTCCTTTGCGACGCGTTCAAGTGACATCGACTCAATTAGGACCGTTGAAGTCAGGTCGCGACCACGTTCATCGCGGATCCGGAATGATATCGGCTTCATTTCGCCAGGGAGATACGTCGCGTGGACGAGCGCCGCATGCGCGCCAGCTTTGACCGCCGCAATCGCCGCAGCGCGAGTAAGCCACACCCCAGCTTTTTCGATCGCATGCGCGTCGCGGCCAACGCCCGTTGAGATAGATGGAAGTGTCGAACCGTATACTGCACGGGAAACATTTGATGAACCCGTCACGAGTGCAAGGCCGCGACGTTCGCATGGGCCAGCTGGATTGACTTCAAGCATCGCGCCATCAAGATGCGAGTTCAACCGTTCTGTGAGCATCGTCCGGACACGTTCAAGCGGCTCAATCCCGTGCTCAACGCGAACGACGACACGGAAGTTCCCGTCCGTCTGCGCGATCGTCACCACTTCTGCATCAGGCCCCAACCAAAAACAATCCGTATCAGATTCACGGAGCCGCTCAAGCTGCGCGGCGATACGACGAGCAAGGACGACGTAACGCGGCATGAATACATCCGTTTCATCCGTCGCGTATCCCGTCACCGTAAGCGGAAGCTCCGTCGCGAGTTGGACAGCCGCCACACGTTCCGTCGCAACCGGCTCAAGCGAGACGAATGGTTCGACATCATCCGTAACACCAAGTGACCCAAGTGTCCGTTTGACGAGGGCAGAGACATCAAAATCCGCTTGCGAAAGGATATCTCCCGCCACAAACATCACGCCTCGACCGCCAGAAACAGAAACACGTACGCGAGAGAGCGGATCGCGGCGTACATACTCATCAACAATGGCTTCCGCAATGAAGTCACACGCCTCGTCGGGGTGTCCCGGAAGCCTGGCAATGGCAGTTCGCATCAGGGCGACGGTAGCCTACTATCCCCAATTGTTCAAGGGGTGCGGTAACAAAATACCTTGGCCTTTTTATTCGTAATCCCTTTGGCTTCAAGCGTCCGTTCCGGCGTCCATCCGGGGACCGCGAACTCTGCAGAAACCACCGGTATGCCATGGTGCGCCTTCTGCTCGATCGACCCACCTAATCCGCTAAGGATAGATGGAAACAAAAAGAGATAGATGCCTCGTGCATCCTCAATTGGGGCATTCAAAAAATCTTCACGCTTCAAAATGATCGGTGCACCCGTCACTGAATTCCAGACGGTCCCCACAATCCATGGCCACCATTCTTTTTCATATCCGATGAATGGCCCCTTCATCCCAGAACGCCACATGCGCCGGAGCGTCCATCCATTCCCCGCGCCAAGATCAAGGATCAAGCCATCGCGAGGCAACACCTTTGCCGAAATGATCGCATCAACGATCGCCCATGTCGAGAAGATGGATGGAACACCTCCCCAAAAACTCACGCGCCACAATTCGCCGATCAACAGGAGGATCGCGGCGAAACACGCGCAGAGCAGGACTGATGCAAAAAAGATCAGCACCTGAATCATATCCGTGGTGGTTCTTTTTTGGGTGTCGACTTCCAGACGGTTGTACCAGTTGTTGGCGAGGACGGACGCGCTCGATCACCGTAACGGTCTTGCCGGATCACATCCCCATCATCAGAAAACGGTTCATCAAATGCCCAGTTGTCACCCGTCGGACGCAGCCGTGCAGCTGGACGGGATGGTTCTCGAAGGTCGAGACGCTCCAGGAGGCGCGGTGCAACCTCTTCGATGAACATCGATTGTCGCGCAAAACTCATGCTGTCATACCCAATCGTCATGGGGTATGTGAGGAACAACCTCGATCGGGCACGCGTGACGGCAACGTAAAAGAGACGACGTTCTTCTTCGAGATTATCTTCTGAGATCGCACGTTCGCTTGGGAATGCATTCTCTGCAAGATGGATCACAAACACCGTATCCCACTCCAACCCTTTTGCCTGGTGGATTGTTGAGAGCACCATCTTTTCTTCCGTTGGGTCCCCTCCTGATTCCTGTGTCTTGGCCGCATCATCATACAACGCGATGTCTGCCAAAAATGCTTCGAGGCCTTTATAACTTTGTGCAAATAATTCGAGCTGCTCCAAATCTTCGAGGCGATCCTTGTAATCTGGATATTCCCGTTCGAGATAATCGCGATATGGTGATTCGATGACCGCGCGGATCATTGCTCCTGGATCATCCGGATGGACCAAAATGGATTGGACCGTCGAGACGAGCGTGCTCCATCCCGCTTTTGCACGTGATGGGATGAACATCGAAACGTCTGTGTCGATAATGCGCTGCGCATCTGGGAATCCGTGGGCTTGCCCTGCAATAGCAGATGCGGTCGTCGCACCGATCCCTTGTTGCATGTTGAGCACGCGAAGCCACGCCGGTTCATCGTGTGGATTTTGGATAATCCGTAAATGCGCGAGGACATCTTTGATGTGCGCGCGTCCAAAAAACTTCATCCCACCGCGATATTCATATGGAATATCCCGTTTGACGAGTTCGAATTCCAACGCCTGCGAATGCGCGGACGAACGGAACAGCACCGCCATGTTGCCAAGCGCGACGCCTTCGCTGTGACGTAACATCAAAATCTGTTCTGCGACGTATTGCGCTTCTTGCTTGGCAGACGTGCAGGGCACCATCAGCGGCTTCTTTCCATGCGCTTTGACCCCAACAAGGTCTTTTTCGAATTGTCCGATGTTATGCGAGAGTGAATCGTTCGCAAGGTCAAGAATCTCCGGGACGGATCGGTAGTTCGTGAGAAGCTTGAAGACACGTGCGCCTTCCCATTGATCCGGGAAACTTAAAATATTCTTCACATCTGCGCCGCGAAACGCATAAATCGATTGTGCATCATCACCAACAACGAGGATATTCCGATGGACCCGAGCAAGACCACGCACCAACCGCGCTTGGAGCGTATTCGTGTCCTGGTACTCATCGACGAGGACATACTGGAAACGTCGGCTGATTGCTTCGCCGATCTGCGGGTCTTCGATGAGTGTCAGCCAATACAGCAACAAGTCATCAAAATCCATCCCCTGTGCCGCCCGTTTTCGCGCGTCGTAGCGTTTTGCGATTTCCTCGATCTCATTCGCGAGCCCTTCGAATGACGGGTGCTTCACCTCCATCGCTACTTGGACCGAGGTCATCGTGTTGCGGCTAAACGAAATAATATCTTGCACGACGGCCGGTGATGGAAAACGACGCGCCTTTGGATCGATACTCAAATCTTTCATCACGGCTTTGACGAGTGCGCGTGAATCTTCTTGATCAAGAATAGAAAACCCGCGCGAGAATCCCGCGGCATTCGCGTTCATCCGCAAGATCCGGTTTGCGACGGAATGGAATGTCCCGCCCCATAACCCATGCGCTTCTTGACCCAACAGACGACCGACGCGCTCCAACATCTCGCGTGATGCTTTATTCGTGAACGTCAGTAATAAAATCGACGCAGGATCAACACCTTGTTCGAGGAGATACGAAACGCGATAGGTGACGGTCCGCGTCTTGCCGGAACCCGCCCCGGCTAATACCAAACACGGCCCATCGCCGTGAAGCACCACATCGAGCTGTTCCTGGTTTAATTCCGCGGCGTAATCAATCTTTCGCGAGACGGATTTCCCTGTTCCTTGGAGGACGAATTCTGGCATGCGTGGAATCTTACCATACCCTCTACCCTCTACGCTCTCAACTCTCCCCTTCCCAATATAAGACAAGACCCCGCATCGTCAGTGACAATGCGGGGTCTAAGTCCTCCTTGAATGAGCGTTAGGCTGCGCGTGAACGCGGCCTGCGATTTACTTCTGTCGTGTATGACAGCGCTGACCCTTCCTCTCCGATCCGCTTGTAGGCGATACGGAGGTGCGCGCCTTCCCGACGGACGCGCCGTCGGAAGTCGAGCCACACTGCTTCACCGGCAGCCGTCGGCTTCAGCCCCTTCGTCCACAGCGCGACGCTGTTAACGAAACGCATGGACTGGAGCGCCGAGGCACGCCATCCGCAGCTGGTGAGGAAGTCCCGCATGGACGTGTAGTACGCCATGCGCAGGACATCTTCGGCGGACAAGCAGACGCCGATGAGCGTCGCGAGGTGACGATCGAACAGCCGATGGCTGCGGATCTCCTCGAGCAACTCGGTCGAGTCGGACGTATCCGGCTCGATGATCGGCTCGACGAGCCGGACGCCCGATGGGGGCGGCGGCGGAATCGTGGGCGTTGAATCGGTCATCGGAGTTTCCTCCATGACGTGCTCCTCTTGGGCATCCACGTGGACGTCCTTCGAAGCTTCCGCAGCGGGAGCCGCTGTCGCCGCGATCATCGCGGCAACCATGACAACCGTCTGAAGGCGCGTCTGACGCACCTTTGCATTCGCTTCTCGACGCTGTTGACGAGTGGGCTTGGCCATTTCTGGCCTCCTTTCTGAGTTGTTGGACTAAAAACAGCAGGAAACTTGTGCTCAAAGTGCCCATTTCTAGGCATTCTGAGAAGAAACCTTATACCATTTTTAGGCTGTTTTGTCAAGCCTACTTGCCATACGCCCTGTATTTGTTGGCGTTGTGCTCATCCAGCGTTTTTGCAAAATAAGTCTTTCCTGCCGTATCTGCCAAGAAGTAAAAATAGTCCGTTTTTGCAGGATGGAGCGCCGCTTCGAGCGAGGCGAGGCTCGGATTGCTGATTGGACCGGGTGGCAACCCGTCATGTGTATACGTATTGTACAGGGAGGCATTCTTGAGGTCGTCGTTTGTGAGACGCGCCCGCCCGCTTCGGATGATGTAGTTCAGTGTCGCATCCGATTGCAGCCGCATACTATTATTCAACCGGTTCATAAAGACCCCAGCAATCAGCGGACGTTCTTCATCATGCCCTGCTTCTTTTTCGATAATCGAAGCTAAAATAACGACATCATAAAAGGATCTCCCCTGCTTTCTTGCCTCTTCAGCAAACCCATCGGTTTTTGAGGCAAACTCCGCGAGTTGGCGCGTAATGAGGCTTTGCGGCAGTTGGTCCTGCCACACGCGATACGTATCTGGGAATAAATACCCTTCAAGCGGCGTCGAGCTTGGCAATCCTTTCAGAAACGGAAAATCTGTTGCGCGGCCATCTACCAAAAAATCTGCCGGGGTGGATGTTGCGTTCAATTCCGCAAGGTTTTCGATGATGTCCTGGATTGTCCATCCCTCCTGAACGCGAATGCTCGATTCCTGGCGCCCTGGCCCAAGCGCGAGCATATTTGCGATATCGCGATAACTCGTTCCAAACTCAATGCCGTATTTTCCTGGCTTCGGCTTTCTCGCATTCCGGTTAAACATCGAATACAGCCGGTACCCCGCAGCACTCGTCAAAATGTTCTTTTCGACCAGAATGGAAGCCACCCCTGCCGCACCTGCTCCTTGCGAGACTTCGATACGGAGCACAGGAGCATTTGCTGCCGGATGCGATGTCCATGCTGCAGAGACAAACAGGAGCAGCGCGAACGCAACCCCGACGATCCCAAAGCCAATAACGACAAAAAAATATTTCATGCAGGATGGTGATGATGGCGCGCAGACCGTTCAATATCTGCACGACGGATCAAGCGATGGAAGATGCGAACAATCATAAATGAAACGATCCCAACAACGAGGCCACCAATGATGTCTGTTGGATAATGAACACCGACAAGGATACGACCCAGGGCAACCAGTGCGGTTGCCGCGACTGCAAAAAACCCAACGCGACGGTTCACATACAGTAACGCAGCGGCCATCGCGGATGCAGAAGCCGTGTGCCCGGATGGGAACGATGTGTTGTATGGCGGTGGGATCAACCGAATGATCGGTGCGGACGGGTCAGTCGGCGCATTGAACGGACGAGGCCGTTGCACAACAGACGCAATAAGCGACGTTGCGAGCAGTGCGACAAGGAGTGCTAAAACAGCCTCTACAACTGCATGCTTCCCTCGCTTACCTTGGACAAGACAAAACACGGCAAGCGGCGCAAACGCAAGAATCATCCATCGCGCCGCAAAGACGGCAATCGAAATCAGCAGCGGCGAAGACAGAATGAGGCGCTGTGCGGCAGAAACAATCGCGAGTTCGGGCATGGCATGTAGGATATCATGCCGAATCCGGCTTTGGGGTCTTTGGTGAATAGGCGCACCATTTTGCAACCGGACATCGCCAACACTGAGGCGTTCCCTTACAGATATCGCGCCCAAACTGGATAAACGTCCGATTCGTTTCGCTCCATAATTCTTGTGGGAGAAGGCGTTGAATATCTTGTTCAACCTTCGCGGGTGTTTTGCCTTTTGACCACCCAAGACGATGCGCAATCCGAAACACATGCGTATCAACACACACCGTATCTTGACCAAACACATGTGAAAGAACGCAGTTCGCCGTCTTTCGTCCAACACCAGGCAGCTCGATCAACTCCTCCATCGTCCCTGGAACTTTCCCCTTATATTTTTTGATGACGATATTCGCGAGCCCATGGATCGCCTTTGCCTTCGAGATATACAGCCCAATGGTATTAATCGACTTCCCAATCTCATGCGGCGTGCTCTTTGCAAGCGACTGAAACGTCGGGAACCGTTTCTTAAACGCCGGAAAAACCTTCAGCACCTGCTTGTCCATTGTCCGTGCCGAAAGCAGCACACCAAGAAGCGTATCCTTCGGGTTCCCCAAATCCATATCCGCCTTTTTGGTGTACGTTTTTGCTAACGTTTGGACAACCCTAGAGGCTTTTATGGACAGTTGATTCATTTAAATAGCTTACCCCCATTGTCATCCCCGCGCATGCGGGGACGACAGGGAGATATAAAAAAGCGAGTCCACAGAGGAACTCGCGAGGTCAGTCATCTTTCGAGATTGGGACGCCGAGCGGGTAGTCGACGGGAGGGCCGGGATGCAGAATATCTGCTCTCACCTTCCCTTCCAACATCACGACGAGCTGTTGATAGGCCCCGTTGACCTCCTCGAGATTCCAACGAAGCTGCATCGCCCACGAGTCCGGCGCCGACTGCAGCGTGGCGATGAGCTGTTCGACGCTGTGAAGGTTTCCGCCTTCGAGGATCCATTTGAGATCAGTAGGTACAACGAGGGTATCGCCGTCCACTACCATCCCAAAATCTTCTTTCTGGACCGAAATCTCCGCGAAAATGATCTTCATCCTCGAGATCCCCCACGAGGATTAACACCGTACGTTCGGCGCGTTGGTGGTTGCGGATGAAGGATGATCTCTGGGAGTTTCCCTTCAAGCATGAGCGTGAGCTTCTTGTCGGCTTCGGCGAGCTCCTCGAGCGTCCAGCCGAGGGTCGCGATGTATGTTGATGGAAACGTACGAATCGAGGAGATGAACACCGCTACACTCCCTTGCATGTGCGGATATGCCTGCTCGAGAACCGCTGGCAGAATCAGGATGCCGTCCTTGATGACGGCTCCGAAATCCCCCTTCTGAATCTTCAGATCGGCATCGAATTCCAATCTCATATTTCCTCCGCCCCCAGCTAAACAGTCACTGTCAAATACGTCAAACAAGCGACCGCCCCGTCATGTCCTGCGGAGTCGGAATCTCCATGATCTTGAGCACTGTCGGCGCGACGTCAGCCAACATACCAACTGGAGGCGTCATCGCGAGGTCGCCGCCAAGCACGTCTCCTGTTGGCGCTTTGAGACCTTCGAAGGGTTTGCCCACGATGATGAATGGCACGGGGTTTGTTGAGTGTTCTTTGTCGATTTCTTGTGTCGTCAGGTTTTTCACTTCTTCTGCGTTGCCGTGGTCAGCGGTAATGAGGACGGCGCCACCGACGCCAAGAGCGGCATCGACGATCTTGCCGAGCGCTTTATCCAGCGTTTCACACGCTGTGATTGTCGCGGCTTCATCGCCTGTATGGCCGACCATGTCCGCATTCGCAAAATTCAACACGATAAAATCGTACGCGCCCTTGAGCGTCGCGTCGACAACTTTGTCCGCAATCTCCATCGCAGACATTTCTGGCGCCTTGTCGTACGTCGAAACACGAGGTGACGGGATGATGACGCGCGTCTCGCCAGGGAATTCCTCTTCGTGCATCCCATTCAAAAAGAACGTGACGTGTGCGTATTTTTCCGTTTCCGCGATGTGGAGCTGCGTAAGGCCCGCGTCAGAAATCACACGTGCCAAACAGGAATCGATCAGTTGAGGTGGGTACGCAACTTGCACGGGTAAATCTTTTTCGTACTCCGTAAATGTCGTGAACGCCAAGTTCTTAATGGCTTCGCGCGGAAACTTATCGAACGTCGGAAGGACGAATGTTTTGGTCAATTCACGACCACGGTCCGGACGGAAATTAAAATAGATACACGCATCATTCTCTTTGACTGTGGCAATTGGCGTTGAGCCTTTCGTGATAATCGTTGGTTCAAATTCTTCGTCGTAAATGGATGCCGCGTACGATGCAGAAATCGCTTCTTCGGCAGACGTGGCGTGGTTTTTTGAAATCCCAAGCGCGATTGCCTCGTACGCTTTTTGGATACGGTCCCAACGGTTATCACGATCCATTGCATAAAACCGACCAGAGAGCGTCGCGATCTTGCCAATTTTGAGCTCTGCCATCTTTGCTTCCAGCGCCTGGATGAAACTGAGTCCGCTATTAAAAATCGAGTCGCGTCCATCTAAAAACGCGTGGACAAACACGCGGTCAAACTTCTGCTGTTTGCACAATTGGAGAATCGCATAGAGGTGCTCGTCCGATGCATGGACGCCTCCAGGCGAGACAAGCCCCATCAGGTGCAAGTTGCTCTTGTTCTTTTTGGCATGTTCGATCGCCCCAAGCAACGCGGGATTCTTAAAGAACTCTCCGTTCTCGATCGACATCGTGATACGTGGGAAGCTTTGGTAAAAAATACGCCCCGCCCCGATCGTCAGGTGACCCACTTCGGAGTTCCCCATCTCACCCCACGAAAGCCCAACCGCTTCAGCAGAGGCGCGGAGCGTCATGGCTGGATACGATTCCACCAGCTTTTGCATGACCGGCATCTTGGCTTTTCGAATAGCATTCCCCTCAGCATCCGGGGCAATCCCAAAGCCGTCCAAAATCGCCAAAATGACGGGTTTTAAACGCGCCATAGGCAAATACGGGGCTTTTGGCCTCGCAGAGCATTAAAAGAGGTCGCAGGGGTCACACGTTGAATGAGCATACTAGGCAGGCAAACGGGGCACAAGAACTCGCATGGTTACGGGCTTTTTTGGTATGTCAGGTCAGATTGACAAAATCGTCATTTTCTGCTATATTTCCTCCTTCATCACACCACTGTGATGACTGTACTTTAGCCTCTGAAAAGGGGCGCCAACCGAACAGAAGGAGGCCATCCGATGGCCGACAAACTCGCAAAGGTACTCCCTTTCAAGAAACCCTCGACACAGCAGGAGGCTCCCATGCAAAAAGATGATGCGGCCTCCGATAAGGTCGAGAATGCGATAAAGAAGCTCCGTGCCGTGCACGCGAGCTTCGAAGTGGTTTTGGTCCAGCTCCAAGGACTGTGTACTGACACAGACACGGAGCAGTCCACGATCCTCGAGAGTCTCACGAGAGACCAATTCCTCGATATCCAGATGTGCGGAGAGATCCTCTCTCCGAGCGCGCACATCGAGACCTCGAAAGAGGATCTCGATACTCTGTCGGATTCCCTCATGGAGATCACGACGATCTTCGAAGGGCACATCAAGAAGCTCGAGAAGGTTCTCATCGCGCAGCAGCAAGCCCAAGCCGAACGAGACCGACTTGCTGCCGAAGCGCGCCAGAAGGCAGAGGCGGACGCGAAAGCGGAAGCCGAACACCAGAGGCTCGCCGAGGAGACTCGCGAAAAGGAACGGGCGAGAGTCGAAGTGCTCAAGAAAGCGGAGCAAGATCGGCAAGCTGCCGTAACGCTCGCGAAAGCCATGGCGGATGCCAAGGTCGAACGAGCAGACGCGATCAATGCGCTCAAGCAAGCTCGAACGCTCCTGCTCGACGCGATCAAGAGCAACGGGGGGAACCCCGATGAACTCCGTGCGCTCACACCGCTGTACTGCCAACGGTACGGCGTGCCATTCGAAGGGCAGGATGGTTTCAGGACGTACGTCACGTATGCCAAACAGGCAGACGCTGGCATGCTTGCCACCGACATGCCCCCGCGCGAGATGCGGGTCGCTGCGGCGGCCCTAACCAAAATCGCGACCGCGATTAACTCCGCGGTTGCCAAGAAAGAACAGGACCAGAACGTGAAAGACGAGAAGAACAAGCTCGGCGCAACCCTCAACTCGCCTGCAGCCAACCTCAAGTTGGCCACGGCGAAGGACGTCACGGACGACCCGAAAGAGCAGCAGTTCTTCTCGGGAAACGGGACGGCGGACACCGGCAGCAAGCCGAGTCCGTACACCCTCGCGGCAAAGAAAGCCGTCGAGACCATCGCCAACCTCGAGACCTACACCTCGAAGCTGGTTGGAACGGAGGGCAGCCTGAGCGACCGATTGCTCCGTGCCATGAACATGGTCAAAGGCGCTCATTCGACGCTCAAGGAGTGGATCTTCTACGAGAATGCGTTGAAAGTGCTCCAGTCGGCGGACATCAACGCAAACGGTGACCCGATACTCATCGTCGCAGCACTTAGTGACATCGATTTCCTCATCAGAAAGATGGAGGAGCGGGAAACGGAGAGCAGGCGGATGGCGACGTCGGCGACTCTCTTGGCACCGTCCTCGAAGCCGAAGCCGCCCCCGCCTCCCCTGCCCCCGCTCCCAAGGCCTCGACGCACCGTTCTCAGCACCGATCCCCAGGATGCGGTGGCCCCGGCCCCGCCCTCGAATCCCGCACCGAACAGCTCGGACGCGGAGGACTCGAAGGCGAGGGTCGAGGAGAACGAGCTGTCGAAGAAGCCGCCGTCTGCATCGAAGGCTCGGATGTGGCTGAAGGAGAACTGGATCCAGATGGGCATCACGCTGCTTGCTGGATTCATCCTGGGGAACATGACCATGTTCCTCATCAAGCAGCAGACGAACGAGCCTCACCCCATCGCGAAGGCTCACCCCTCTGCCAAGATCTCCTCGGAGCCCTCGGCGCAGGTGGTCATGAGTGCGATGGGTACGCAGGTGCAGGTCACGACATCCGTGACGGTCACCACGACCGCTGCGCCTGCACCGGCCAAAAAGAGCCATCAGCCGATGTCGAAAGAAAACCTCGACATCGTCAACCTGGCGCGGAGCACCAATGGTGACCCAACCTGCTGGCATTCGCCGGAGGTGGAGCTACCCCCGGTCAAGCCGTACGTGGACTGCGGCAAAGACGGTGCCCAGTCAAAGCTGTTGAAAGACACGTACGGCAACGAATGCCTCAATGTCGAACGCTGTACGGTGTTTTTCCCGTAGCGGTGATCGACAACTCGGCTCGGATTTCTCTCCTCACACTCGAGGAGATGAGATCCGAGCTTTTTTCATACCATCGTTATGCGGATGCGAGGGCGGCCTTGATCCGTTCTGCAACAGCAGCAAGTTCTTCCGGTGTCGCATTTTTTGCATTCTCTTGTGCCAGATCATGCGGGTTTGAAATCGGGATCAACTTAATATGCGCATGCGGCACCTCAAGTCCTTCGACAACAAGTCCGACACGCCCACTCCCCATTGCCTTTTTGATCGCCGGCACGAGGCGTTTTGCGGCAAGAAAAAATGCGGCATAGGATTCATCATCCATATCGAACGCATTCTCAATTTCCTTTTTTGGGATGAGGAGCGTGTGCCCAGGCTGTATTGGTTTGATATCAAGAAAAGCAAAGAACCGGTTATCTTCCCACACCTTGTGGCATGGAATCTCTCCCGCAATAATCCGCGAAAAAAGTGTAGGCATAGGATTCAAAGGCATGGTACCATGTTGTATTCATGCGGCAATCCATCCGAATTGGCGTCCTCCCATTCATCCTGGGCATACTCGCTATTGCTCTGCCAACATACGCGGCCGAACTTCCTTTTTATGTCCGCCAAGCTGTGGTCAAAGTATTCTGCGGAGACTACCAGGGCTCTGGCGTCGTGGTAAACAGCACCGAAGGATACGTCCTCACAAACGGACACATCGCGCTCGATATCGATACACTCAAACCACACGATGATTGCGAAATCGCGTTCCTCGCACATGATGGTTCGACGCTCCCAAGCATTTTCTATTCTGCGACGCCGGTGAAGTACGTCTATGATGAATCACAAAACCGTGATTTCGCCGTCCTCAAAATCATGGCTCCAGAGGGAGGGCAACATCTCTCACAATTCCCGATGATCAAAACGGATGAATTCTCGAAGGTCGGCGATCCCCTTTCTATCGTTGGATACCCTGGCACATCAAACGGCCGGCTCGCCGTCACGAATGGAACAATCAGCGGTTTGAATGCGGGGATTATTGTGAGTAAAGACGCAGTGATCGCGCCAGGCAACTCGGGTGGTGCCGGGCTTGATGCTGACAATAACCTGATCGGGCTTGCCACGCGCATCCTGCTGCGTGAGGTATCGCCAGGCGTTGAAGAAGTCGTGGATTATGAACTTGTCGACATCCGTGCCATCGAAGATTGGCTTAACACATTTGGCGCTGGTACGGCCGAACTCTACGTCACGCACGCAGACCCAGTCCGCTATCAAGCACCCACGACATACGTTTCGACGGGCAACCTCAGCTGCTCACTCCTCGCTCGAAGCCCGATCGACTCAACCGTCTATTGTCTCAAAAATGACGGGACGCGTTCCGTCTTCCCGAACGACGATGTCTACTATACGTGGTTTTCAGATTTTTCTGGCGTCCAACTCCTCCAACCACAAGAACTTGCCCCGTATCGCGTGAGCAACAACGTCCCGATGAAACCAGGGACACTCATCAAGATCCAGACAGATCCAAAAGTCTATCTCGTCACGGACTTGAGCGGCACTATCCGCTGGGTCGAAACGGAAACACGCGCACGCGAACTCTTTGGTGATGGGTGGGCCGGCTTTGTCCGCGATGTGCCAGACACCTTCTTTACGGGCTACCACATCGGCTCACCGATTCTATAAAAGAAACAAACAAAACGACAATGTCGTCCCCGCGAATGCGGGGATCCAGAAAATAAAACAAGTCCTTACCTGTAACCGGTAAGGACTGTTTATTTCATGGGTTCCCGTTTTCACGGGAATGACAAGTAGGGCTAGTGTACGACGACCGTCCCCGTCAAATGCGTTGACCCGCTCACATAATTGTAGCTTCCTACTGCAGTGAACGTGCGCGTATATGATTTTCCGACAGCGATGTTCCCGGAGTCCCACAGCGTATTCCCTGCGGATGCGCTTGTCTGAGGCTTGGTACTCTTGTTGATCCACATCACTTTATCCCCAACATTCACAGCCATCGTTGCCGGCGAGAACCCGGTATCGGTGATCGTCACGGTGTAGGTTTGCGGCCCTGGCTTCACCTGGGTCGTCCCTGCGCTCGGCTGGAGCTGGAGCTTCGTATCCGTCGTTGGTTTTGCGGCCGGCTTTACGACGGGCTTTGTTGCCGCGTCCTCACCGGATGGCATTCCCTGCGTCGCTGTCGCCGCTTCTGGTAACGTATTCATCGGCTTTTTGGCCGAAGGCAAACATCCCCCACCAACCAACGCAACGGCGATCAATGTCGCAAAAAAAAGTTTCATATGTGGGTAGAGTACGGCAAGTCGAACGGAAAGACAAAAGGGATTAACGGAATAACATCACAAGCGCAAGGAACGCCATCCCAAAATCTTCGACAAGCGTCACCGTTGTAAGTGGTACTTTCAAAAACGTACCAAGACACACGCATTGGAATTTTTCGTGTTTCGCGATCTTGATCGCAACGCCGATCCCGCTAAATCCCATGACGACGAGTTCCACGATGAATAAAAGTGACGAATGGAACCCAAACAACATCGCAAGCCCAAACCCGAGCTCGATGAATGGATAAACGAACCCGTATATCTTCACCCGAGATGCCAGCAGGTCATACGTCGAATATCCTTCTGCAAACCCTTTGAGATCGATCAGCTTGAACGCAGAAAAGACCAAAAAGAATCCGGTCATGAAATGGAGAAGGACGTCACCACCAACAAGAATTGAAACAAAAAGAATCGCCGCAAAGATCCCGATAAGCGGCAGATAACTCTTCCATGTTATCGGTCCAAGCCCTCGATCCATCGTTTTCATCGCCTGTACCTTGTCAGACGGTACGAGCGCCATGCCGCATTTGGGACATGCACCAGGTTGGTCACGGGCAATCTCTGGATGCATCGGACAGGTGTATACCATGGCTGAAGCATACACCCGTCCGAATCTGTTGATCAACGAATATTATCTGTTTCCAGAGGTAAACATTTTTCTGATCTCATCCTCTAACAGAACTGCGTCATAGCTCGTTCGAACACGAACACGAAGAATCGGCAATCCGATGATTCGTAATATTTGATCAACCTGCGCATCGCGACGAGATCTGTCGTCACGTTGGCGCGATGCGTCGTCCAATTCAATTGCCAAAACCGGTCTCACGTTCTCCTTATCACAGAAGACAAAATCGATATGCTTCGATTGAACGTGATTTCGCAACGCCAACCGATTTTCTACTCCGTGTGGAATCCAAAGGAGATCCTCAAAACGGACCTTCGCAAACAAAAGATAATTATTTTTCTCTGCGATAGGACGTAGCGTTCGATAAAAACTCTTCTCAGCTGCCGTGAGCAAAGAATCCTTCTTTCGATACGACATTTTCTCATCTGAACCAACACCAGACAGACCGAACACTTCAGCTAACAATCCCAGCTTCAGTAAAACAATACCTACGATCAGAGCAACGATGAAGATTACGGCGAGGTATGTCCACATAGAACAAAAACTGATTAAACGTCCTGCAACGGCACGCCGCCGATGAAGTCCTCTTTGCCGATTACGGCACCTTGTTTGCGGAGGATCGCGTAGGCCGTCACGACGTGGAACAAAAAGTTTGGCAACGCGTACTCGCGCGCGTAGTCAAAGCCCGTCATGAATTTTCCTGGGAAGTACGGAAGCGTGACTTTGCGCGTTGCCGCATCAGCAAACATATCTTCAGAAATCGTCCCGATAAACTCAAGCGTCTTCGCGATGCGTGCGCGGAGTTCTGCGATCGTCATCTCCGTGTCTTCGTGCGACGGAACCTCTTGGCCGGCGAGACGCGCGGAAACACCCTTTGCATTATCACAAGCAATCTGGATCTGCTTCTTGAATGGGAACATGTCTGGCGCGAGGCGGTCATCGAGGAGTACGGATTCCTCAATCCCCTTTTCTTTTACGAACGCTTCCGCTTTGACGAGCAACCCATCAAGCGCCTTTAAACTCTTTTGAAAAACTGGAACGGTAAATTGATAGAGAGGGTTCATAGATCAGCATTAAGAATTGTCTGCTCCTTTTAGCACTCGCGTCGCGACACCGCTAGCCGGCTTGAAACGAACAGAGAAACAACATAAACTCCCACGTGGAGGCTATCGATGTATCTGGATCGTGAGATCATCTACCGACGCACGCTCCGTACCTTTCGCAGCATCTCACAACACACTCGCAACTGTGACCAGTGCCACGCACTCATCTTGACCGGAGATGAGTACGAGGCAGAAGTGGTCACAATCCATGTCCGTTTCAAAGAAGACGGACGGGTCAAAAAGGAGATCCAGACCTGGCTTCGTCATCTCCCGTGGTGTGACCCCGACGACTTCGAAGACGACTTGTTCAAAGAAGATGTTGAAGAAAAGGATGTCGTCGAACTCGAACCGCTGCCGCTCGCGGCATAACCTCACCTGCTGCTCGCACGCCGCGGGTTTTTTATATGGAGCAATCAAGGAATAACGCCGCGTGGTCAGACACTTCCTCTGGAAGCGTCCGGAATTCGTGGACGTTCACGCCGTTCTTCGTAAAGATGTAATCGGCGTATCGTTCCGGTTTTTTATACAACGATGTTCGCGTCGAGGTTATGCCGTGTGTCGTAATCAAATTTTCCCATCCTGCGTCTTCGAGGAGTTTGATGCTTTGTGTTTCTGGAAGGAGGTTGAAATCGCCACACAGGACGAGCGGATGAGAAATCGTTTTTGTAAAATCAATGATCCGCTGAGACTGCTCGAGTCGTTCCGGTGTGTCGACTTTCCCTGTCGCTTGCCACGCGGCGTGGACGTTCAAGACCGTAACCAATCCTTGCGGCATCTCAATCGTCGCGTGCTGGAGGACACGTGCATGATCTGCGATATCAACCGTCGAGACAAACCCGGGTTCGCGATATACACAAAAATCGCCTTGGCTGACGATCCGCAACCCTTTTCTGATAAACATCGCAACGCCATAGTACCTCGCATATTGCGGCGTAAAAATCACAACATGATCCGGTAATGTCGCTTTCAACTTCTCAAGAAGTTCAACCTCAATCCCCTTCAAACTCCGTCCTGCCGCAACTCTCCGAGAATCTTCGATCCCACCATTCTGCACTTCCTGCAAACAAAAAATATCCGCATCACGATACGTCTCAAAAAACGAAAGCAGCAACTCGCTCCCAGCCATTCCGGCCCAGGTGTTGAGACTGATGATATTGAGACGGTTTTCGTCGGCCATGGGGGAAGTTAACCATGGGTTGGAAGGAATGACAAAACCGTTGAATCAATTAGCTCATTCTTGAGAGAACTTCTGTAAATACTCAGCTGTCTGTTCAACTCTTTGGCTACTCTGCAAAAACCCTTTTCGTCCGAGAACAACATTATTTATCCATTCAGATTTAATAACAATAACATCCGTACCTACTAGTGGTTTCATGCCAAAACGCATTCGAGCAAACGGGTCTGAAAAAACAATGATTGGCTGAATATGAATAAACACATCTGCTCCAAAAATCTTCTTCAACTCTTTTCGTATATCTGAGACCTGTCCATGGACCTGTCGAAGAAAATCTTTTTTAAAGGGCCTCCCTCTTCGCCAAAGTCGACCCCCTTGAAAAAGGATTCTGCCCAAATGAGATTTTACTTCGATGACCACAATACCTTTTGTATCAACAACCACATAATCGATATTTCCGTACTTCTCATTCAAAACAAGATTTTTTAAAACATGAACGCGTGACGGTAACTTAGACAGCAGGTTGCCGATTTTTATTTCTCCCAGTTCACCTTGCACATAGCGACTTGCTTCACTAAATGCAAGAATCATTCCTCCGAATAGGAGAACATCTAAAAAAACCAATGGCAGTTTGCTATAAGAACGATCGTGAAAGATAAAAACTTGAGTAGGAACAACAACGGCCAAAACAAGAATACCCATCAGCGCAGGTATCCCAATAAGTAAGCGAGTAATTACTTTGTGCTTTGTGTATTTTTTCATGGTACGTACTATTCGGGAACCTTCTGCAGGTGATCTTTCCATAAAAGGCTTGGATCTGATCATACCCTGCAGTAGCCTATTTCAAAACCAACAAATGCAAAAAACCTTCAAGAAGGCGTTTTGCACTATGTTTCAACCCCTCAGACAGGGCGCTATTCCTTCATCATCCTCTGGTAGCTCTCGTAACGAAACAGTGTAATCTGAGTGTCGCCTCCCTCTGCAGCCGCTCTCACCGCGCATTCCGGCTCTGAAAGATGGAGGCAATCTGTAAATTTGCAGGAAGATGCGAGGGATAAGAATTCCGGGAATAGAAAACGAATTTCCTCCTTTGGGATCGCCTCAAGACCAAGGGAGCGGATTCCTGGCGTATCGATAATGAAAGAATCGTCTGACCACTTATACAGGTTACTCCCCGTTGTCGTGTGCCTTCCTTCGTTGGTTTTCGGGTTCACGGAACCGGTCTTCACTTCAAGCGTGGAATTCAAGGCATGAACCAGTGAAGATTTTCCAACTCCACTCTGGCCTAAAAAGACAGAAATTCGTCCTTGTAAGAGCTCCTTTAGTTTCTCGATACCTTCGTGAGATATGGAAGATGTTTCGATAACCGAGATACCAAGACCTTGATAGGATTTTAGGATACCTGGCCGTTCTGAGGACAGGTCGCATTTTGTGAGGCAAATAATTGGCTGAACGTTTCCGTCTTGCAAAATAACAAGGTATCGATCAATGAATCGAGGATGGAAATCCGGATTTTGCAGCGCAACAACAATCACACCGATATCAACGTTTGCACTCAAAACATGTTCATGAAGTGATGCGGTACTGCGGGTCTGATGGCCTCGCATGCGAGCGATAAAGCTTCGACGTTCTTTTCTCCACAGAATCGGAACAACTCCATTTTTATCCTGCTCGCCGATCGCAACCTGATCTCCAACGGCTAAATCTCTCAGAACGCCTGGAGAAATACCGGAATCGAGCCTTGCATCATGGGTAATCCCCTCGTATAGGATCTCCAGCCGGTTCTTATGAATGGACGAAAGGATAGCGATCTTTTCGTTCACTCCCGATTCAGTTGCTCTTACCCAAGGGTCACTTTTTTTGGATTCACGAGAATCGAAGCCATGCTTAAAACGAGCGTCTTTCTTTGCTTTCGCTTGTTTATTTTCCCGGCGCTCCCACAAATCTGACATGCCGATATTAAATACTGTTTGACCAACGGAGGCAACTACATACAAAAAACGCCCTTTGCAAGCGTTTTTTGTATGGCGGATGCGAAGGGATTCGAACCCTCGATCTTCTCCGTGACAGGGAGACGTGTTAACCGGGCTACACCACGCATCCATGATGGTTTTCGTGACACAGTCGTTCTCGAACGACGTGCCAGGCCGCGAGAAAGTACCATGGCTAATAGCGTTTGGCAAGACCCGGCTTGACGCCCCTCCCCTATGCCCCGTACGCTGCTCCTAGATACATGAAGACCCTCTTCCGAGTCCCGCAACGGGTCCACAACGGTCTCTTGGTCATGACCTATCTCGCCTCCAACTATGAGGCGGGTGTTCCTGTTGCCCTCGAAGAGATTGCGGAACGCGAGCATACATCACAGGGATATCTCGAAGAGATTGCATTGAGCCTCAAAACAGCCGGTTTTATTGAAGGGAAGCGCGGCGCAAAGGGTGGCTACGTGCTGACACGTAACCCTCGTGAGCTCACCGTTGCGACAATCCTCGATGCACTCGATGGACCCGTCGCCCTCGTTGATTGTTTGATGAGTGACGTCGAATGTCCATCCGAACATGGCTGCTCCAATCGGAAGATCTGGAAGACAGTGCAGGATAAGATCACAGAGACGCTGCGCGGCATCACGCTCGCTGACCTTGTGACAGAAAAATACGAAACAACACGCGTATGAACTATTGGCTCCTCAAAACAGAACCCGAGGTCTATTCCTGGGAACGCTTCGAACAAGACAAGTCGACGCGCTGGGAAGGTGTGCGGAATTACCAGGCACGGAACAACCTACGCCTCATGCAACCTAGTGACCTCGCCTTTATCTACCACTCCGGTGATGAAAAGATGATCATGGGAATTGCGAAGGTGACGAGTGCTGCATATGATGACCCGACCTCGAGTGAGGGAAATTGGTCCGTCGTAGACGTCGAAGCGGTCAAACCGCTCTCGCGCCCGCTCAGCCTCGATGAAGTAAAAAGTACATACCTCTTAAACGTCATGCCGCTCGCGACACAGGCGCGCCTCTCGGTACAACCTGTCACGGAACAGCAGTGGCAACTTATTCTCAAAATCGCAAAAACTGAACTATGATCGCACTTGTCCGACACGGGTCGTACGATACGGCAACCGGATCCCTCGATGACCTCGGCCGTCGCCAGGCAAAACTCATTTCTGATGGGTTGCGTGGCCGTGCGTGGCAACAGGTCGTGACGTCCCCATCACCACGCTGCGTAGAAACCGCACAAACAATTGCCGACGAACTCGGCATCACGGTTGCGATTGATGAGAACTGGGGTGAAGACTCAACCAAAACCGCCCGCGACCAGACGATAAACGACCTCACGGTCTATGTATCGCACTTGCCGATCTTGAAAGAAATGGCACCGGACTGGGAGCCACGTATTGGAGCCGTAAGGATAATCTAGACTTTCGCGACTTCGATCCGGATCTCTCCATCGCGTCGTGTTTCTGCGGTTCCGATCACAAGGATCGCACGTCCTCGTTTCAATAGACGTTCGCGATGCAACATTTCAATCCCCGCCTTGAGCATCAACTCAGGTGTTTTCTTTTTTGTGACACACGTTGCATCAACGCCCCACGCCAGCCGGAGGTACCGCTCAAGATGTGGCTCGGTAACGATCGCGTGGATCGGGACTTCTGGACGGAACGAACTGACTTCGAGCGCCGCGTGCCCATCATCCGTCAACACAACAACAGGTGGATGGTCGAGTGCTTCGACAAGAATACGGACGGTTGCGCCGGCAACTTCTTCGAGACCTTTCGGAACGGACAGATCAACAGGATTCACATCATCATAACGTGACGCTTCCGTCGCACGGATCGTCTCAGCCATGACGCGAACGGATTCGACGGGATACGCACCTGCCGCACTTTCAGCCGAAAGCATCACCGCATCCGCGTGGTCGACGACGGCGTTCGCGACGTCCGAAACTTCTGCGCGCGTTGGTCTCGGATTCCGGATCATCGAATCGAGCATCTGTGTGGCGACGATGACAGGCTTCCCTGCCGCACGCGACGCATCAATCAACTGCTTTTGGATCACAGGAACTTTTGCCGCAGGAGTCTCAATTCCCAAATCACCACGCGCGACCATCACGGCATCTGTCAGCGCAAGAATCTCATCAAAGCGGTCAACCGCTTCTTGCTTTTCGATCTTCACGACAATCTTCATCTGCTTTCCAGCTGTGCCTTTCCGATCGAGGAAACGACGCAGGTCTTTGACGTCATCAGGCGAACGGACAAATGAAAGCGCAATCATGTCGACACCAAGCGTCACCCCAAATGCGGCATCGGCACGATCTTTGTCTGACATCGCAGGAAGCTTAAGCCTCGTCCCTGGCAAGTTCAACCCTTTGTGCGACGTAAGGAGTCCGCCTTGGACGATCTGCGTAAAAATACGACGGCCGTCAACTCGTTCAACTTGTACTTCGAGCAACCCGTCATCGAGTAACAACCGCTCCCCCTTTTTGACGTCATGATGGAGTGAATCAAGTGTGACAGGAATATCCCCAGACGCAACGGACGACCCCGTCGCAAACACAGCGCGATGCCCAGAAATGAGCTTCACGCCTTCTTTTGGCAAATCCCCTACACGAATCTTTGGACCTTGGAGGTCTTGCAACACCCCAAACGGTTTTCCAAGACGCTTGCCGACAAGTCCAAGATGCTTAAACATGGTCCGATGGTCCTCATACGACCCATGCGAAAAATTTAACCGGGCCACGTCCATCCCCGCCTGCCCCATCTTATACAACGTATTCACGTCTTTCGACGCCGGACCAATGGTACACACAATCTTCGTGCGCTTTGGGACAAGTGCTGGCATATCCCCAACATCATAGCAGAAAGGCAACCTCCCTCATCTAGTACGAGGGAGGGCGTAGGGTATAGCTCCGAAACGAGCAACACGCTGCCCAAAGGGCATTGTTGCGAAGTTGAGGGGCTATGCCCTGCGGCCGACCGATGGGACATGAAATAACAAACCTGCAAACAGATCTCTCGACTCCGTCAGACTTCGCTCGAGATGACAATACTACAACCCCTCCAATTCTTTCTTAAACGACTGCACGTCTTCAAATGACCGATAGACGGATGCAAAACGGATATACGCGACCTGATCAAATACCTTCAGACGTTTCATCACAATCGCACCAAGTTGGGCGCTGGTGATCTCACCGCTCTGTGCCTCGCGCTGGATGTCGCGTTCAATCCCATGGACGAGTCCACGGAACTCCGCTTCGACGTGCGACCGTTTTTCGAGTGCACGCTTCAACCCTCGTTCAATTTTATCCCGTGAATACCCTTCGCGAGCCCCGTCGCGCTTTACGACACGCAAATCGAGGAGTTCGATCTCCTCGTTGGTTGAAAACCGGTGGCCACACGAATCGCATTCTCGGCGACGGCGGATAGATGTCCCGTCAGACGCGAGACGTGTATCAACGACCTTCGAGTCTTCATGGCTGCACGAAGGGCAATGCATACAAACCTTACATCATTTTCTTGCGGATGAATGCTGGAATTTCGAGGTCTTCGTCGCTGTCCGCTTTTGGGGTCGACATCTGTGCTGGCGGAGGTGACGGTGGACGGCTCTGCTGCACAGGTGCATACGATGGAGTCTGCACATGTGGCTGGCGGGCTGACGGTTGCGCCTCAGGTTGAGGGCGCGGCGCCTGTTCTTCTGCGGCATTGCGCTGCGCTTGCTGCTCATGTGCCACAACCGAATCATGGCGCGTCGGTGCTGGTCGCTCTCCAACGGTCCGCGAGGCGAACGAGACACGTTCCAACGGTTCGGTTGGACGCGTCGTCGGAGGGACGTAAACGCCAGAGCCGAGAACGGTCTTTGCCTTTGTACGCTCCATACGTTGGTCAAACCCGGTTGCAATGACCGTTACCTTAATTTCATCCTTCATCGTCTCATCGATGATCGCACCAAAGATAACCTTGGCCTGCGGATCAGCGGACTGAGTGATGACCTTGGCGGCTTCTGATACTTCGTACATGCCAAGATTCGATCCGCCCGTGATGGTAAAGAGAATGCCTTTCGCTCCGTCAATCGAGACTTCAAGAAGTGGAGAGGCGATGGCGCTCTTGGCGGCATCTGCCGCACGGTTCTCGCCGTGACCACGACCAATCCCCATGAGAGCTGAGCCGCGGTTCGCCATGATGGCGCGCACGTCAGCAAAGTCGACGTTGATAAGACCAGGAACGGTGATGAGTTCTGAGATCCCTTGCACGCCTTGGCGGAGCACGTCGTCGACAATTTCGAATGCGTCGAGCAACGAGGTCTTGCGATCGATGATCTGGAGGATCCTGTCGTTCGGGATCGTGATCATTGTGTCGACGGCTTCTGCCAAATTCTCGTATCCCTGGTCTGCGACAACACGACGCTGCGCGCCTTCGAACGCAAACGGACGAGTGACAACCGCGACAGTCAGCGCTCCCATCTCTTGGGCGATCGCGGCAACTTTCGGTGCTGCTCCCGTGCCCGTTCCACCACCAAGACCGCAGGTCACGAATACCATGTCCGCACCCTTCAAGGCTTCGCGGATTTCGTTCTGGCTTTCTTCCGCAGCGCGCGCACCGACCTCTGGATCCATGCCGGCACCAAGACCACGCGTAACCGTCTTCCCCAAATGGATTTTCACGGACGCTTGCGAGTGATGCAGCGCCTGCACATCTGTATTCATGGCGATAAACTCAACACCACGGATCTTCGATAAGATCATGCGGTTAAGTGCCGACCCTCCAGATCCGCCAACGCCAACGACCTTAATCTTGGCGAAGGTCTCGATGTCAGGTTTGATTTCAGCCATAGTATTGAATACGAGATGTGATCATTCATGGCTTCATTGAGCCACAAAAGTGTTCTCGATAAAGCTAACGATACAAACGCGCACGCCATACGTCAAGCAAACAAAAAAGACGATCGTGAAGACCGTCCTTCTCTGTTTACCGCGCTATGGCATGAAACTTTTTCCGACTTTTTTCAGTGGGTTAAAAATCTTATCCATGAATCCGGAGCCCTTGCCACTCAGCGGATTCCATCCACCGCGATTGCTTGCGGATTCAGATCCGCGTTCGGCGTCAAAGCCCCAAAGGACGAGACCGACCGCCGTGCTAAATCGCGGATCAGTCGAGAGCTCTGGCATCGAAGTCTGGACTGATGGGAATCCAATTGCGCATGGCAGATGCAACACACGTTTTGCGACATCGACCATCCCCGGCAACTTAGATCCCCCACCTGTCAGGATCGCTCCGGCTGGCAAGAGACCCGAGCGATCGATCTTGCGGAGTTCCCCTTCTACTTTTTCGTAGAGCTCCTCGACACGCGCCTCGATGATCTCGCTCACATAATGGAGGGAGACGATTTCTGTCTGATCCGCCCCGTACGACCGGAGGTCCACATCCTCGCGCTTGTTCACCATCTCGGGCGTCGCTGAACCGATAGACTGCTTAAGCCGCTCTGCGACCTCGAGGGAAATCTTGAGTCCGATCGCAATATCTGACGTGATATGGTCCGAACCGATCGGGAGAGTCACTGCGTGGAGCAATTCCCCTTCCTCATACACCGCCATCCCGGTTGTCCCAGCGCCGATGACGAGGACACAGACGCCAAGCTCGCGCTGGCGTGACTGCGTGACCGCCTGGGCGGCAGCCAGCGGGGCGTACACTAATTCTGCAATATCAATCCCCGTCCGGAAGACGGCTTTTGTGACGTTTCGGATATGGCTCGAAAGGCCCTGAATGAGGTGTGCCTCGACTTCGAGACGGATCCCCTGCATCCCAATCGGGTCTTTGATGCCACGCTGGCCATCAACCGAAAAGCCACGTGGAAGCACATGGAGGATTTCCTGGTTTGCTGGGTTGCTGAGTGCGCGAGCAGATTCAAGGACACGCGCGACGTCTTCACTGCGGATATCGCCATCCGGACGCGAGACACCAATAACGCCTTTCGCTTCCTGGGCTGCGATATGCGTCCCGCCAATACCGACGTACGCCTCCTGTAATGGCACACCGACTTGGCGTTCTGCCTGTTCAAGGGCGGTCGAAATCGAGCTCACAGCATCTTCAAGGGAAGAAACGGTTCCCTTCGAAATGCCCTGAGCCGATGTTTCCGTCGCGCCGATGATACTGAGGGACGTTTGCCGTTCTGTGGATACCACAAGTTGCCCGACCGCGATGCGGACGTGTGAACTCCCAAGGTCAATTCCGACAAGCATGCGTTCCTTCATACACGGGCAAGTACCGTACCGACGTACGGCCAAAGGATCAAAATACCGAGGAGCGCGGCAAACACAGCCGAGAGAAGCACCGCCCCTGCCATGAGATCCTTGATGTCTGCGACATACTCATGGAGCCGGGGTTTCAACAAATCGACCAACCTCTCAAGCGAACTGTTGAGCAATTCTAGCACGAGGACACCTGCTATCGCTAGAAGCAGCACCACGCGCTCCCATTGCTTCAGGGGTAATAAGATGGTAGCGACCATGACGATGAGGCCCACGACGAGTTGAATGCGAAAACTCCGCTCTGTGCGATATGCCAAAAGCAATCCACGGGAGGCGTGACGGAAGCTTGCGACTATCGAACGAAAGATTGTGTTCATACGTCGTCGCTCATCCGCTCAACGACCGCTTCTTGGATCGTAAACATTTTCGCCTCCTCCGGCTCCGTCGCATGATCGTATCCAAGCAGATGCAATGTTCCATGCGATACCAGCCGAATGATCTCTTCAGACAACGGGATGCTCCGTCGCGACGCTTCGCGCTTTGCATATGGCGCACAGACGAACAGGTCGCCCCACTCAAACTCTTTGGACGGAGCCTTAGGCATCCCCTTTCCCTCAATCGACGAAAACGAAAGGACATCTGTAGACCGACGCTTGTTGCGATAGGTAGCGTTGAGCGATGCGATCTTTTTTTCGGTCACGAACTGCACAGAAAGGCTGCCGGTTGCAGTTTTCTTTGCACCACGGAATGTCGCAACGACGGTGTCATGGACGTCCTTACTTGTGACGCCGCGTGGAAGCGGTCCAGAAATCAAGATGCTCATCATGGTTGTGTCGTCGTCGATTCCGGGGACGACGGTGCGGCCTCTACCGGGACCGGTTGGGCCACGAGACCGCTCGTCGTCGCTGACGGTTCAAATGGCAATGGCTCCGTGCTCGCCGCCTGGACCTGCGGCAGGCCAGAGAGCATCAACGAGTTCAACATCATTGAATAGGTCGTGCGGTAGTTGATGAAGGTCTGGCCGTTCAGGTTATAGGTAAAGACGAATATCTTGTTCCCCCATGGGATGTAGGTAGAGAGCAAGTCTGCACCAATGATTCCTGTGTACCCTCCCTTTGAACGGTATTGGAGCACCTGCGCAGCGGTCACATCCGGATGCGTGGCGAGATACCATTCAAGAACAGGCTTCTGGCTTGTATTGTCTTCAACCGTCACGACAAACGTTTCACCGTGCTTTGAGTCAACCGTTGTTTTGGAACCGTCCGTCTTATCCATCGTCACAGCCCATCCGGATGGGACGCCCAGAACCCAGCCAATCGGCGCCTCAACCGTCTTGATAAGCGCGAGGTCAAGCAGTTTGGCTGGTGCGCTGCCCGCAGGATTATATAAATGGAACACTTCGTTCCCATCTAAGAATCCATCGTTATCCGTGTCTGGGTTATGGACATCAGCCCCATAGAGCGTCTCTTCGAGGTCAGTGATCCCATCAGAATCCGTATCAAGCCCTGCAGGAGGAAGCTTCGGCGCCTCTGGCGGTGGCGGGGGAACATCTGGCGTCGTCGCAACCGCTTCATTACTCGGATCTGACTCACCGGCAGCATTCAATGCCCGGACGCGATACGCATACCCTGTTTTTGGCTGGACCGAAACATCCAAAAACGACGTGCTGTTCGGAGGTAGACTTGTGAGCGATGTGAACGTGCCACTGCCATCATTCCGCTCAATCCGGAACCCGGATTCGTTGGACGATGTGTCCGTCCAGCTGATCAAGACGCTTTGCGGATTGGTTGATGTCGCGACTGCATCCGTTGGAGCACTCGGAACGACGGGGGCCGTTGTTACCGGTGGCGCCTGGACGATAGGAGTAGTCGGTGGTTTTGGGAAAAGGAGATCGCGGTTAAAATACACGAACCCTCCTCCGATGACCGCGAACAAGAAGACGATCACAAGGATCACTGGCAATCGGCTTCGTCGCACTGGCTGCCCGGACTCAGGATGCTCTGGCTTTTTTTCTTGGACGTTGGCTTTTAAAGCGACGCCATAATACGAATCCGGAATGGTGTGGATTTCTAGCTCATCCGCGTTAACGGGTGAGGAGGGTGGATTCGTCGCTGGGGCGTCTGGCATAGATGGCAACGGTTAACGGATCCGCATTGTCTGCACAATATAATCGTAGATTGCGCGGAAGTCGTAGCTTGATGCAGAGCCGGCGCTGTAGGTAATGACGACCATCGAACCTGGGACCTCAATATAACTGTGTAACCGGTCAAACGTCATATGCGCAGCGTACCCCGCACGCGTCGTAAATGAGCGCATGGCGGATGCATCGGCTGAAGGATCATTTGCATTCAACCAATCCGCGAACGCTGTCCCTACCGGACGGGAGCCGATCTCTACGATAAAGCTCGTTGGCGTCCCCGTCACGATGACAGATCGCCCCGAGGCCGTCGGGTCAGATGTGACAGACCATGCGGCAGGAACATACACACCAAGCGTGGAGCTGATCGAAACATTGTGATAACGCGGTGAGCCAGCAATAGAGAGGTTTGTTGCTGCTGGGTCATACCCATTTTGCAACTCGCTCCCGTCGGTAAACCCATCCCCATCAGAATCTGGCATCGTTGCACCCGTCCCAAGCGTCGCCTCTTCTGGATCGCTCACACCATCAGCATCTGAATCTGCGGCTTCTGCAATCTGAATTGTTGGCGGCTGTTGGGTGGCCGGCGTGCTGGTGTTGATCGATTGAGGCGGCGGGATGTTTGGCGGTGGCGTGTTCGTCCCTGGTTCAGGTGGGAGCGCTGGTGGCGTTTCAATCACGGGCTCATCCTGCGCAATAACAACTGGCGAGTTCGTCGATGTTGGCGTGATAATCCCCGTTTCTACCGGTTTTTCATGGATGAAGAAATACCACACAGCGAACCCGATCCCTGCAACGAGGACGATGATCAGGAATGCGAGCGCGATGAACTTTACGGGTGATTGGTGCGGCTCCGGCTCCATCTCGATTGGTGCAGACCCCGAGGAATCATCTCCTCCGGTATTTAATCCAGAAAAAATATCCTCCGGCTCTTTTTTGAGTGGAGCGGTTGAGAGTGGACGTGGGGTCGGGCGTGGCGTAAGCGGCGCGGTGCTCGCTACCGTGCTTGGAACTTGTATCTCCGGCTCAGGGGTCGGTAAGACAGGAGCGGGAGCTGGTCCAGCTGGTTCGACAGGAAGGTTGGATGGGGCGGAGTCAAACATAGTAGAGGTATTGTATCAGGTCACAAGGCACTAGGGCGCTCAAAGGGATGGAAGGGGTTCAGTTGAAAGAACGATTCCGCATGACCCCCATCACCCTCCTTCCACGCAGGAGCCGTTTGATACGTATTATGCGGCTTTGTTGGCTCCCCGGTTTGCGTTCCCTGCGGAGGCGCTTGACCTGCCTGCACAGAGGATGTGGACACCGATGGAATGATCAGATACTCCGGTCCCATCGCACGCTTGCGCAAGATAAGCACAACGACGACGGCGATCGCGATACCGAGGACCGCGAGAGCAACACTGTAGAAGAGAGTTCGTCGTTCCATATTAGTAGGTTACACGTGACCATTCCACATCCGTCGGACTCTGACATACGGTATTTGCGACCGTACAGTCTGTCTGTGAATTACAACGGTTGTAGAGTTCGCCGCTCTTCATGCAGAACTTCGCAGGAGGTGCGTCTTGGAGAATGAAGTCGTACATCGCAACACCCTCTGGTCGACCAGAAACCAAGCTGTTGAACGCTTGAACCGATCCATCGGTTGGGTTGATAGAGGCAATATTCCAGAACTTACAATCCTTTCCACACGACTGTTGAACATTTTTTGCCGAAAGTTCAATGAGCTGCGTATCCGTCGAGACAACCGCGCGATATTTATTCTCTTGAAGACGGTTCAGGAGCGCATTCACCCCTACGTTCAGCTCTGGATGCGCGCTCTTGTCCCAGTTCCCCCAGTACAAACGGATCGGATCGACAGAACCCGTGTATGCGGAATAGCGCAAATATGTTGTCAGCGGACCGTTTGAATAAACGTCACACGAGTTCCACCATTCTTTTGCACATGCCGGATCTCCCGCTGGTTGACCGCGGTTGCATCTTGCGAGGTCGCCTGGATGCGCCTGAAGACACTTGTCGCGACCTTCCACAGGACAATTGTTTGGAGCTGAAACCCAGTCACCAAATCCCTGAATCGTTTCGCCCGCCTTATGCAGACAGACGTAATACGCATTTGGCAGGACGCTTAAATCTGTATTGCCTTTCAGGGTAGTTCGGAACGTCACGTCGCGGACACACTGCTTGAGTTCAGGCGCGACCGATGCTGGACGGCTGTCATAATCACACATCAATGGCGTGTAGTTGCTCGGGAAGTTTGGGCTGCTTGCTTCTGTACCGTTTGCCATCGTCATTGCGCCTGATTTTGGCATCACAACGTGGTTCGCTGATGCACCCCAGATCACCCCATTCGTATCCGACCACGGCAAGTCCCAAAGAACGGTGAGATACGCCTCCCCAACGCCTGGACGTGGGAACAGGTAGATGCGGTTTGACCCTTGCGAACCCACGTTCTGAGTGAATGTCCCGACTCCGAATGGCTGGCTTGTGAGCGGCCAGTATCCGCCGCGACTCCCTTCATCAACCGTGTATGGATAATTCCAGTCCGGTGACTTGTTCGGATCACAACTTGGACGTCCGTTACCAGAACCAGTACATGGGTTATCGCTATACTTTTCAACAACGATCTTATACTGCGAACACTCTGACCGATCGTTCAATGTCATAAGGCTGAAGTTCCCATCATCATCCGTCGATGTCTGCGAGACGAGTACACCCTTGTACATGAGCGAGATCTTTGCCGTTGGGACAACCTGGTTGTAGACCGAGTCAACGATCTGCCCCGTGATCACACCCGTCCCTACCTCATCGCTACACTTGCCACAACCCGTGAAGTTACAGGAGTTGCCGCACTGAAGGAGTTCTGCCGTGTTATCCGTCGTGATCCCAACACCAAGTGCCGGACCCTTTTGTTTGACGCACGCCCAGAAATCGTTCGCTGATGGCAATGGGTTCGCGAAGCTGAGAACTTCCGGGTCCTGTCCCCCAGCCGCAAGTTTATATTTATAGGTTCCGGGCTTCCATGAGCTATCCGGTGCAACGATAATTTGCTGCGGACCTACGTTTATCGCTATGCACTTCGCCCCCAGACATTGCTTGTACATGAGCCATTCATACCCCTTCATGCCGTTTGTTGCCGAGCAGTTGGAGCCGCTGATCGTGTCATCCAGACTGGTTACAGCAGGGTCAAGCAACAGCTTGAGCTTTGGCTTGATGCCGTTCTTTGCAAAGTCGTAGCCAAGCGACTTACACGTGACCCCTGTTTCAATCGTCTTTTGGCATGGGCTCTGGAGACAGTCCGCATTGACGTACGGACAGACCTGCGACGGCTTTCCAGAGCTTGGACACACATACTGATCGGTAATGCTTGCAACCGTCTCATTGCCGTCACACTGTTCACCGCCATTTTTAGTCTGGTCCCCGCAATATCCACCAGAGGTCGTAAGGAACTTGCACTGGTTACTACATGACGCACATGTCGAACCGTAATCTGCGTTACAAGTAATCGACCCGTTCTGTGCACCATTGTCACATTCTTCGACGTTGATGTACGGCTTGCCGTCACCACACACATTTTTCTTACAGCTTGAGGTACATGCTTTTGTATCACCATTCCCTGCACCATCGTCACAGGCTTCACCAGGGGCATTAAGGATCCCATCACCACAGAAGTTCAAGACCTTACATGATGACCAGCTAGAGCTGCTTCCTGGATCAATAGGGAATGTACATTTATCTGCACCCGCAGAGCTACATGTCCGGATATGTGCGGTCGGATACTGGTCACATGTGCCAGTGAACCCAGGAGCGGAACATTGGCTGTTGTCCGTACAGTTGGCAACCGCATCCTGAACAGGACGGCAGATCTTTCCGTTGTTACATTCAGAATCTACCTGACAAACTGTAAAGCTTGCCGGATCAAAAGCACTTCCCTGATACGTTGTTCCCGGATCAAGACAAAGTTTGAGGTTGGTTGAACACTTATTGAGCGTGACACCCTGGCAGGTTGCGAGCGGGCCTGAGGACGCACAGATCCCACCCGTGCCACAATCCGCATTCGTGCTGCATGGTTCGTTGACCGCCGTCCCAGCCGTACAGATCCCAAGCACCGTTGTGACTGTTTGGCCATCACATGCTTCATTCGGTGCATCGACGATCCCATCCCCACACTGCGGCGCCTTGCCCTTACAGTTGATTGCACACGTATTCCCACAGCTTCCGCTGCAGTACGCTCCGTTTGAAGCACCCGCATCACACGTTTCACCTGGCGAAAGTTGCCCGTCACCGCAGTAGGATGCATATCCTGAGCAGGTGAGGTTACAGTGACCATAGGAACCGTTGAGGCTACCGTCATCACACATTTCACCGGTTGGCCCACAGTATGCGTTCGGGCTTGCGATGGTTGATGGACACTGCGAATCGCTCAAACAGGCAAGTGCATCGCGCGAGCCACCGACACATTTTTTATCGACACGTCCATTGCCGCACTTGACCCCTGCCGTACACTGCGAAAGGTTTGCATCATCCACATACGCCTTACATTCACTGCACACCTGAACCTTCAGACCGTCGGTCGTTGCAAGGGCAGGATCCGTCTTACAGTCAACAACCTGGGTCTGGCCCACCTCACAAAATTCGGTTCCGGTACAAGCACCGCTTGGACAATCAGTGTTAACAGAACACCCGTTTCCGGCGTTCGGCCCACCGACGCACACCGACCCGATCGCACCATCGCCACAGGTACCACCCTGTCCATACGGAATATTGATACAGCTGTCTTGGTAGATGAACCGCCCATTTGCTGGTTTACATGCCGCATTTGGAATCGGGAATTGCGCAGCCGGACACGACACAGGATCTTGTGGGTTTGGACATGGCCGGCAATCTGAATCTGTCGTACAAAGGAACCCAAGTGTTGCGGCGTTGCTACACCGTTTAATTTCAGTGATAAGGCTCGGCGTCCACCACTTGGAACCGGGCGAGGACGACTTCGGAATTTCGAATTCGCTCGAAAGTTCATAACGGACGCCACCGTCGATGGCACGGTATTGGTACATGCGTGACGGCGACACACCAACTGTCGGACACAAATATTTGCGTTTGACGTTATCCCAACAGGCTTGCGGATCGTACGTTGCATCACCCACCTGCTGCGGCTTACAGGCCTGGCCAGAGGGACAATCCGTATCAACCGTACACACACCCTGGCTCTCGGAACAGCGACCGCATGTGAGGAATACGTTCACTGGATCTTTTGGAAGCGTGGCCCCAACGGTACTCCCAAGCTCATCGGTCCACGAACTCCAGCGCGATGTGCTGAACCCTTGCAAGAAGGTCCCGCCATCCAACTTTGGATAGAACCCATGCGTTTGATAGTAACTCTCAATATTGCGCGACATCTTTTGGTAATCAGACAAACGGACCGTGTCGCGTGCGAGCTTGAGTTTGAAGCTACCACAATGTGTATCATTACCGTAAGAGAGACACTGCGCATCCGTAGAACAGGTAATCGCATGGTCGATCTTGGGCACCACCAACTGTCCGGTCCCGTACACGTTCGGGTCGTTCCCTGTTTCACATACGTTCGACACTTCGGTCGTCAGGTTGATGTTGAATGCCAGCGACTTCACCATCTGGTCATAGATCTGTTGCGTCGTTTGTGATGCATCCGGGTTACGCGAAATCAGGTAGATATTGGAGTAAATACTTTGCCCAGGTGCAAGGACATTCGCCGCCGCGATATACGTTGTATTACCATCCTGCAACCCATGGTACCCATCGATCGTGATCGGTTTCGGACTGCCACCAAACCCGCGCCAGCGATACCAATCTTCTGGAGAAAGGTGGAGTGGGTTTGCGGCGATACGGATACCGATCCCATCTTTTTTGAGATCTTGGTTTTCTGGGCCGTAGGTAAAGAGATACTGACGCAAGATCCCCTCTGTCGTGTCCACGGTTGTTGTTGGAACAAAATTGATCAAGAGGCCCGGCAGGTCATCACCAACACCCGTCCCTCCAGCGTCGCGGCAATACGTCGTAGAGAAGTTGAAATACGGACCCGTCTCAAAGATGCTCCCCGTAAGACTTGAGTCCTGACCGTTCCCCGTTGGCTGTTTGTCGCGGAATGGAGCGAGCGGTCCCGGACCACTCAGGCTCGGCCACGGGTTTTCGCAGAGCGAAACTGTAACCGGCGCCGTCCCCTGAAACGTTTGGCCGGTCGTGCTCGGGGTTGAGACTGCGTCAGCCGTGATATGCAACCACGCCACCATAAAGGTGTTGCCATTCTTTTTTTGCGCGATTCCGTTCGTATTGTCGCCGCCCTGAACAGGAGTGTTTACCTGGAGGACATCCGTATCTGCTGTTGTCCATGGGTCCCAGGTCCAGGAATATTCTGCTGTTGGTGAAATCGGCACAGAAACTCCGGTCTGGATCGACACAGGCGTCGCGATGAACGGATGTGACTCACCCTGTTTCGTAAACAGTAACGGATGTTCCGTTGAGGTGTCGGTAACCTGGACGAGGTTCAACGTACACACGTCGTTCCCTGTGGTGAACGTCCACGTAAGCGGGCCAGATTGTGAGGATCCGTCGTATGGAGTGACGACTCCCTTTGCCGTACGAATTCCCTTCTTGTTCGTCAAAATATCGTTGTCGCTAAGCGGGTTTGCCGGATCAGAATCATCACCCAAGAACTTGATGCGATATTTGGTGTTCGGATCAAGCGCGGTATCGAGCTGGAACGTAAACGATTTCGCATCCCCTGGGACAGGCACGAGCTTCCCGTGAGCCGTGCCCACACACCACACCGCGGCATAGGCAGGGTTTCCTGTTACGAACGCGACGACACGACGGTACACACTTGATGCCCATCCCTTGATCCCATGCTTCACCGGCGTAAAATCATCCGTGACTTGGGTAGTCCCCTTGGCACATGGAGGATTTGAAAACTCTGCCGCGATCTGTACGTTTGATACCACAGACGGGGCGTTCATAATCGAATTGAACGTCACGGAAACCTGGACGTTACGGCACACGTTCGTCGCAGCGCTTGGTGGATAGCTCTTTTCGATTTCTGGACGGAGGTCGCAGCAACCAAGATCGGTCAAACCGGTCCCGGCGCTGCAGGATGTTTCGGAGGTAAACCCACACTGAAGGCCATACGTCGCCTTCCCCGTCTTGCCGAGAAGCGTCGTGCTCAACTCTGAAGACATGAGACCCGTTGCATCTGGTGTCCCGTTCCCGACGATGTAAGCAAGCTGTACACCGTCCACAACACCGTCGCCTGCAGCAACACCGATCGGAGGTGGGACAGGAGAAGCGGCGTTATTCGGAGCGGTAAGGAGCGCCTGGTTGTTCGAGGCAATCGCCACTTCACACTGCTCACCAACTTCGAGGATGCCGTCGCTGCAGAAACTTGGGTTCACATATGACGCGGATGACCCTTCAAGGAGACACGTCAGTCCACACCCATCACCCGCATCTTTATTCCCGTCATCACAATCTTCACCTGAATCGATCGTACTGTTTGAACAGCAATTGGTGTTTGGTGTTGCCGGGTCGTTATCACACAACCCTACCCCCGTGTGGAGACACATCTTCGCGTCACACCCAGCCGGGAACGTTGGATCGTTTGCCTGGACTTTTTCGCACGTTTCTCCTGGTTCGAGAATGGCGTTTCCACAAACAGATGCAACGGAAGCTTTTGAACCGGTATGAAGACACGCGGAGCTACACCCATCGTTGCTGCTATTATTCCCGTCATCACAATCTTCTCCGTTGCCGAGGCTGCCGTTGCCACACATTGAGCCACCCGCTGCAGAACCGGTGTGTCGGCAAAACGCGGAACATCCTTGATACGCACGCGGCGCACATGATCCCCCACCGGCCACACACGACGCCTTATCCGCTGGAGCATTACATGGCGTCATGTCCGCCGTGGATGATGCGCCCATACAGAAGCTTCCAAAATCACACATCTCACCAATCTCAAGCGTGCTGTTTCCACAGGTCCCGTTGGTCTGGCCGACTTGAGCAACTGGTTTCCACAAACAGGTGATGGCATCACACAATCCTGCATTTTCTGAAAGGTTTGGATCACATTGTTCCGCATCCTTCGCCCCAGCTGGCAACACGGAACAGTGGCCTCCTGGATGTGCGGCGTTATAGACAGCGCAGTATGCGGCATCCGTCGTCTCAATAATTCCGTTCCCACATGCAGCAACCTTCCCAAACTCCCCTTGCGACCCCATCGCCAAACAATGCGCATCACAACGCGCTGGCAACGTGCCTCCCGTATCAATCGCTCCGCCCTTGAAGAAGTTAGAAACCTGGTTATCCGAGGTCACCCACGACGCATTGTCCGTCTGGATCAGCATCTGGCCTTGCGCGCTGCACTGGTCCGGCGTCCCGAATGCGGTTGCCGTAAAGAGCTGGCGTGCGCCGATCTGTGTTTCAAATTTTTCTCCTGGAGCGACGTCAACGGATTGCGCCGTGCAGAACGCATCCTGGCCAAGCTTGGTCCGGAAGTTCCAGGTAAAACCATCTGGATGGTTTAATCCCGTCATTGCAACACCGTTCGCTCCACGAATACCGTTTTCCGTCCCGCCCTTCAGGAGGACGTGATAGAACTGCCCCGGCAAAAGCAAGAGCGTCCCATTCGAATCCACTGCCTTGATCTGCAGGAATCGTTTTTTGGTATCAGATGATTTTGGAACGGTCGTAAGCTGGTTCGGGTCGGTGACAATCGGGAGCGGTGTACCCAAATCACCTTCGATACAGTTTTCGTTTGCGCATGGTCGGATCTCAATGTTCCCTGCAATGCTTGCTGGATCCAATTCCGTATTAAACGATGCCCAGACCAACGCGTTGCTACATGCTTGATCACACTTTGGCGCGTAGTCAACGACATGCGGCGGAACAAACTTCACATACAAATCACCCGTTCCTTTGACGTTGTCCGGCTTTACTGTCGCATTCATGTGGACAGGAACATTCCCTGTTTCGCTAACGGCAATACCAACCTGATGACACGAGGCAGAATTCGGAAGGACGCCAGGAACCAACGGCTGCTTAAAGACGGCGCGGCCATCCGGGATTGGACCGTCCCCGTTTTCCCATGACCAATCGTACGCATCACACTTAAGCACGACACACTGGTCATCGCTCGAAAGTGGCGAAGCGGTATATCCGACGGTCGCACCTGCATCATTCAATTCATACGGCTGTGGCGCGACGCTAACCGCACCCACCGCACAAGCCGCGTTTGATGCACGGGTCTTGAACCGGAAGCAATAACCCACACCAGTACCACACGTGGAGGACGGGCCCATGCTTGCACCACCCGGACCAAATCCTTTGATCCCTGTCAGGACTTCGACAAGATATGTGCTATCCGTATCAAGGTTCGTCGCGGCATCAAGGAAGACAGCGTCTTGGCTTTGCGATGCGGCCTGCAAAAGCGGTGAACCGGCCTTGAATGGAACGTCCGTCGTCGTTGCGCATGGCTCTGTTGACGCGCTTGTACATTTTTTGAGATGGAAATTCCCCGGCACAACGGATGTCGGTTCGAGCTTGGTCGTAAATCGCATCGTAATCGTTGCACTCACGCAGACCTGGTCACCTCCCGCGCGTTTGTTCCACGGCGACGGCGATGGAAGCGGTGCCTGTGGCACATTCGGCGTACATTCTTCAACGACGCGTGGCGCGATCGGGATGAGACCCGTCGAAGACTGCCACGCAAACATCGCTTTTTGTGTGATAGCAGCGCAGATCTGTGTCTTTGAGATACACGTCCCGTTGCCACAGCACTGTTCATTCTGGCTGCAAATCCCCGCCTGTTCATTACAATTCCGTACCTGGAAATTGACGTTGTTGGAATCCTGCCCTGCCGCATTTAACTTGACCGGACCGGTAACGGCTCCTGTCGGGACGACTGTCTTCATTTCAGTGTTTGCCCATGAACCTGCCACGCCAGAAATACTTGATTGGAATGTGACACTTCCTGTCGTCCCCGTAAAATGCTCACCAGAAACTGTCACCGGCGTCCCAAGTGGACCGACGGTTGGCGAAATCGCACAGATGCCCGGCTTTGGCGTTCCTGCCGTCACACTAAAATTCACTTCATTGGATTCAACGGCGTCGGAACGGATCAATCGAACGGCGTAATCACCTGCAATGACTGCTCCTGCGGTGATGAAGGAATTTGGGACCTTGATGATGACGGTGTTGTCTTTCCAATATCCTTCGGTACACGCGGCCGGGAAGGCCGTATCGCCAAGTGCTTCTTGACCCGATGTCTTGTTCTTAAACCGGACCGTACCGATGCTGCCACCAAAATTTGTCCCTGTCAGCGTCACATATTCTTGTTTTGGCCCGGTGGACGGGTCGATCGTTCCAATGACAGGCGACGCCGCGCTTGATTTACTCTTTACGAGATACGACGCTGGGTTGCTGAATTCCGTTCCAACTTTTACGCGGACGGAATAATTGCCCGTACCAACAACCGGGGTGTTCGCAAGGACCTGGCCATCTGACCATCCGGCAAACGAAGTGATGCTCGACGTTCCAAAGATAACAGAGCTCGGGCTCGAACCAAACCCTTGGCCGACCGCCTTAAACTGCTCACCCACAAACCCATTGTTTGGATCGAGTCCACACAAACCAGGATGCACCGAGTTATCGATGATGTAATCTGCAATGTGTGGGCCGCGACCGTCATTCGTCCCGTCCTTCAAGTTGCTTTGCGCGTTTGTGATCTCAATCGGCCCGTTCACCGCACCAGCTGGTACGGCAACGATCACCTCTGTTTGTGACCAGGTTTGCGAAGCAAATTGCGCACAAACAGCTGGAGCTTGCGCTGCCACGTCATCACCTGGCCCAGGCGCACCCAAGAAAAGCACGGTCCCTGACGAACCGAAGTTCAAGCCCTTCATGGTCACAAATGTTCCTACCTGACCGTTCAACGGTGAAACGGACGTGATCGTTGGCTGAACGACACAGGATCCCGTCTGACAAACACCAGAAGAACATTGGTTATTTGCTGTACAACTTCCACCGGAACAGACGCCACAGTATCCAGGCGTATTTGGTGTCCCGCCACAATCGATATCGGTCTCTGCCCCATCTTTGACGCCATTAAAGCAGGACGGTGCACGAACAACGACGCTTACCGGAGTGCTCTGTGTATCGTGCGAATCGATGTCGTATGAACGAGCAACCAACGCATGAACTGACTGGAGCGGAATTCCTGCGGTGTCCCATTGGACGTCACCAGAAAAATTCGTCGGTGTGGAACTCGTGCTTGGCGCGGCTTGGTCAATCACGTTTCCGTTGTCTGTAAATTCGATGTACGAGACGCCACTATCATCCGTCGCTGCACCGCTAACCGTCACAAGGCTATCCGCTGGGACACCTTGGCCGTCCTGTGGTGCTGTCACCTGTGCCGTTGGAGGCTGTGTGTCGATGGAATTTCCCGTGTGGAAGTTCGCACTACATGCCGGGGCAAACCCGCCACACACGATCGCCTGGCCCTGTGCGGAACGAAGGGATGCGCCGATCTGAACCGTATAATCGCTGTCCCCATCAAAACAGAAGAGCGAAGCGTTGGGTGCCGGACACGCTGCACTTGGCACGAATGTGACCACCGCCCCGTTAACCGTGAGTGTTCCCGCAACACCAGCACCACCATTTTTTGTGATGACGATGGCGCTCGCCGTGTTGTCATCCACCGGACGCGAGAACAGCATCTTGATCTGGATGTTGCGGATCGACACGCTCCCTTGCGGCGAGATGGATTTGACCTGAAACGAATTTGATGCTCCGCCCCCGCCGAATCCACCGCCGCCAGTACCACCGCCGCCTTGTTGCGACGTCCCTCCACCGTTCTGCGTCGCCTGGAGTAACCGTTCGATGACGAACCGCGCGATCGCCCACGCCGACAAAATAATAATGAGTCCGATGATTGATGAGGTAATGATCCGTTTTGCACGGGATACCTGTTCTTCGTTGCCACCAGATGTCATCCAAAGGAACCCGGCGTACACAATGAGGCTCACAAGCACGATCCCCACGAGACCAAGCGCAATATTGATGATGTTCGTCGCAATGACACGAGGGTCTGCTGAACTCAGCTTGACGGTCTGGCCAACAGCATTCAAACCAGGATCAACCTGTGCAGAAGCAGGCAACGCAGAAAACGCAATCGCTCCCATGGAAAGGGAGAGCAGGATCGCAAGGGTGGCAAAGAGACGGCGCATGGCTACGGGGTAAAGCTACAGGCTTGTGTTTTTGGTGAATTGTTACAGCAGTTGGGCAATCCGGTACACGATTGGGCAGGGTTCAGGGCGTTCACGGATGACGATGGGTTGAAACAATTTTGATACGCGTCCTGGAGATCAGAGAGCAGGAACGGATTGTAATAGTTCAACTCGGTCGGCAACAAGCCCGATGGGACGTACGGTCGATGACGGATCGTCAATTGGGAAGCGGCGGCTTGTTCACCAGGCTGAATCGGCATCCCAGTCGCGTTCACGAGTTCCATCCCGACGATCCACCAGAAGGTATCCGGATCCGTTTCATTTGGCCCCCTTGGTTCGATCGAAGCAGCGTCGCTCGTAAATGATGATGCCTGCATCAACCCATCGAACGTGGCGTTAACCGTTTCATCAAGAGGCCGGTTGGACTGGCCGGCTCCCGGCATCGACTCCGGAACCGTTGCGGTAATGCGAGGTGGGCTGAGTTTTACCTGGTTCGTCGTCCCAAAACTCCAAACATAGTTATCCTGTGGGGTTCCTTCGGCGTTGCCATTGCCATTGCCATCAAGCGAGTTGCCAACAACGTCTGTGAGGCCGTCATACCCTTGGTTTGTGAACTGCGCTTGTGGCGGCTGCGAAGAAAGTGTCGCTGCGTTGACCGTCGTTTCGAGCGTTGCGCTTGGCGGAAGGCAGAATACATCGCGACCACAGGAGTTAACTCCGCACTTACTTGAACTCAAGAACTCGACAGTACGGTATTGGTTACTGATACGGAACTCCCCATCAAGTGGCGTCCCGGCCCCGCTATCCGGACGGATTTGGATATTCGAGAATCCTGCGCCGCCCTGGAAGATGCCACTTGCCGTGGTTGGATCGATCGCTTCGTTAAACGTGACTTGGATAATGATATTCCGAGCATACGTCCCACCGACATACGGAATGGCCGCAACGACTTTCGGTGGCGTCGTATCAAGGAACGTTGAGACTTCGAAGCCCCACTCATAGCCGCTATTAAATGCACCGGCAAAAGCAGCTCCACCCGCTTCGAGCAAAATGCCAGCATTCCCGCCCGCAAGCTGCACCGTGTATTTAATGTTAGAAACCGTGCTCCCAAGTGGGCTCACCGGACGGATCACATATGTTCGATGATCTGCCGTCACATTGACCCGTGCATCCGCTGACGTCAGAGCCGTGCTCGCATCCCCCGTCTTAAAGAGTTTGACGTTTGCAACGTTCAATCCGTTCACGGTACTGCTCGTCGCCTCCGTCCATCCATCAATAAACGATGCCGGATTGATCGGTTGCTTGAACGTAATGATAACCGGGGTATTTCGTGGGACGTTTGTCGCATTCCGTTCCGGCAAGTGATATTCGATGATGCCGTTTCCAAGCGAACCGGATGAACCGACAAGCCCACCACCAAACCCACCACCACCCGTCCCAGAAACTCCACCCCCGATCCCAGCCCCTGTCAAAGAATTAAAAATAAATGCGGTGATCGCCCACGCAGACGCAATGATCACGAGACCAATGATGGCATTCCGGATCGTCGTCTTTGCGGACTTCACCTTTGTTTCGTCCCCGCCCGCTGTCATCCATGTGAATCCTGCGTAGAGCAAGAGTCCGAGCAAGATCACCCCGAGAAACCCAAGGAAGATGTTGATGATGCGACCGATTAACTGAAAGAGGTCTACGTTTCCAACCCCTGCAGCTTGCGCGACCTGTTGGACACCTTCTGCGGCTTGTGGCGCCTGGGCATATACCGGCGCTACAATGAACGCGAATGCCGCAAATAATACAAAAACAACCAGCGCCTTTCGGACGCTTGCGAGAACTGTTGACCGAGATGAAACGAAGGAGGGGTTCCGCATGGGTTGGAGATTGCTCCTTAGCCGGCAGTATAGCGGAAAATCAAAGATGCAACCATCCAAACTATGGATAACTCCTAGGCTCCTCTGAATCGCTTATACAAAGACCGCCACTGTTTCATGGCGGCCTTTGTTATCGCTTCATTATTTAATTAAAATAGCATTCCAAATAAAACGCGTCTAAATCGACACTCTTACTGTACTTAACGGCATCATTTGTAAGATCGACCAGCCTGAATGAATCAAATTGACTCCAATCTACGGACGATAGATACGCCCACCCAAAAACGGAATATTGGTTCACGGAACCAATAATGACGTAATTACTGGAATTACCCCATCGATAATACTTAGCGCCATTATTCGTTTGCGTTGAATGTGGAGACGGAATATATGCTTTCGCAGAAATAACTCCCGGATCGTTAAGAGAAGAGTAATTACACAAGAGATAGTGAGGATCGCTCGTGTACCAGCTCTCTACCCCCGCCAGTCCGTTATTCGTATTGTATGTCCAATAGGAAGTCGGACAGACTCTAGTTGAGGGCGTGAATGAAGCCCACCATCCGTGAAGGTTCGAAGTCCCAGGACAAAAGCCCTGTACAGAAGCACGCGCGACGCCTGACCCAAGGAATACAATTGTAAAGATGAGGAAAAATGAAGCCGCTACCAATTTAATATTCTTCATACTATTTCACTTTACTAAAGTGAATAATGTTTCCTGTGACTTTATCAACTAATATCTTTACTTCATCATTGCCATAGGTTAAGCCCAGACGTAATTCGCCCAAAGATAGAATATCAACTGCGTGTTCCAATTCGACAGCCTTCTCTTTGGAGAAGACTTTTTCCAGAACTCTATTAGCAGACACTTTCGCCTGCTCCTCTGTTAATCGTAGAGTTGGCAAAGACGCTCCTTCTTTAAAGTATGGATAGGCAGCGATAAATTTTTCTCCCAGATCATTCGTTGCTCCGACTTGCTTATTCACAAGCTCGCCTTTCTCGAAATTATACTGAAAACCATCCTCATCAGTATAGGCAGCGAGAAGAGAATTATAGACGATCTCACCCGTGGTTCCGAAGGCTTCTCGAATCATTTTCTTTTGAGAGTCTTGAACAGACGCAGACGGAACATTTGCCGCCTGAGCAGCAACTTGAAGGTCAATATCGACTTTTGTCGCTGGAATCTCATTCAATTTTGTAGGAGGAACAAGTATCGTAAAATTTTTGTAAAGAATCTTCTGCGTCTTATCTTTCCCATACTCCTTCTCGTAATCAGAAAAAGCAGTGTCTACATCCTTACTGAAACCAGGAGGGAAAATACCGATAAGATCGATATTTCTTTCACCGACCGGGATCTCCTGCTTCATCTCTTGTTTAAGCTGTATCTCTTCTTTTTTTGTCAATTTTACCGCTTGAACAGTTCCTACACCGATAAGAAGTGCCGCCATGATTCCGACTGGAAAAATGTATTTCTTGTATTTAGATGACATATTCTTAATAGTTACAATAAGGTGAATGAATACATCCCTGTCGACCTCTTAAAATTGAAGTATGAGGGGCTTCAACTAAGCAGGGATTCTACCAAATCCTTCCCGGGTATTAACGTAAATAATCATCAATATTTTTGAGGTGTTCCGAGAAGGTTTTGGCGCAATGGATATTCTTTAACCCATCATGGAGATAATAGAGACAGTCCGTTTTTGCCGGAAAAATGACGGAACGGATGGCTTCAATTCCCGGATTGGCTATCGGCTGGGGAGGAAGACCCTTATTCAGATATGTATTGTATTCTGAAACGATACGTTTATCTTCAGGGGTAATGGGGGTCCACCAACCTTTCCCGCCGACGTACGCGGCTTTCGCATGCAATAATACCTCATCGCCGCAAAGACCCTCCTTGTACTCCGTACTCTCCGTATTTAGGCATGGGTCATCGGGATAATTGCGTTTCGTATCTCGCGCGTATTGTACCGTCGCATCTACCTCAAGCTGCATTCCCTTCTCGAGACGATTCCAAAGGATACCAGCGATAAGTGCCATATCCTCCTGGCCTGCTGCTTCACGTTGAACGATGGAAGCGAGCGTTAGCGCCGTCGTCCATTTAATATTCTGGCTTCGCAGCTCTAGTGTATAGGGCGCTAATTCTTCTTCAAAATGCCTCCGTAGCCTTTCAGCCACATCAAGCGGTGACTCATGTATAGGGATTAGATACGTGTCCGGGAAATACACACCTTCGCGATAGTCAAACTTCATCGCACTAAACGTCGTAATCCAGTCTCGGGTCTCTTGCTCACTCCATCCGAGGTTCTCTGAAAAAATATCGGCGATCTGTTCCTTTCTCAGCCCTTCAGGAATCGTCACCCACTTCAGTGCTGGACCTTGCTGCAGCGCCTCCGACACCTTCCATGCATTCATGGATTTGGAAAGTTGGTATACGCCTGGTTCAATATTCTTTTCTTTTCTTAAAAAAGCAACCACTCGAAAACCTAATGAGCTCTTAATAAAACCTTCCGAAGAAAGCTTATCCGCCAAAGAGGCAATAGGACTATTCGATGGGAGGGTGAAAAATTCTGATACGCTACTCTTTTGCGGGGCGACGAGAAAAAAGGAATATGCGGCTCCAATTAAAAGAACAGCGATTACAGTTACGATGATGCTTGTTGATTTCATTTTCAACCAGTGATAGGTATCTGTGACCATAGGAAGAAGCGTAGCATTCTCAACCCAATATCACAAAAATGCCCCGACATACATCGGAGCATTTTTGGGATTAGAGCTATGACCTAAATGTTCAGCAGCTTTTGGACAATCGTACGGACGGTTGTGCCATCTGCGCGGCCGCCTACTTCCTTCATGACGAGTCCCATGATCTTTCCCATGTCTTTGACCGTCGCATTTTGCTCTTTGATGATCCGTTCACAGATCGTCGTGAGCTCCGCCTCTGGCATGGCTGCCGGGAGATACTTCTCGAGGAGCATGATTTCTGCGGTTTGCTTGTCGACAAGGTCTTGGCGCCCAGAAGCAGAGAAATCTGCGAGGGCATCGCGATATTGCTTGGCCATCGTACGAATCACCGCAACGACATCATCCTCCGAAAGCTCGTGCTGGACATCAATCTGCTTGTTCTTGAGGGCGGAACGAACCAAGCGGAGCGCCGAAAGCGCCGCTTCGTCTTTTGCCTTCATTGCTTCTTTGAGGTCAGCGTCGATGCGCTCGAGAGTGGTCATGGGTGTTTAGAACCGGCCTTTCTTTTTGACTTCTGGTTTGAGTTTCCCCGTTTTGAGCTCGTAGTTGTACTTGGAGCGCATTTCTTCGCGGCGCAAGGCACCTTCGCGGCGCTTGTTCTGTTTTTCGTCTTTCTTATGGAACCGGACTTTCTTTGCTTGGAGAACTTTACCGCTTGATTGAATGCGGCGTTGGAAGCGCCGGAAGAGCGCGTCAAATGTTTCTCCCTTTTTCCGTTTTACTTCAGCCATATCGCAACTCCTTTCAATAAATAGATAGATAGGTTACCCCGATAGAGACCGGGGCTTCGACCGGATGAAGATATCCTATGCTAAGGAATTGGTCAAGCCTGAACCGTCCCGTTCAACCCCAGTTTTTTCTTCATTTCGTGGACGATCTTGCGGGCATCAACGATCTCTTGCGTCCCAGCATCCATATCGCGGATGATGGCCGTGCCGTCCAATACTTCCTTTTGGCCCACGATAATCGCCCATTTGGCGTTGCGACGGTTGGCGATTTCCATTTGTGCCTTGATCGCCTCCTTGGCAAACGCCTCCCCTGCCTTAATCCCTGACTTGCGGAGCTCTTCAAACATCGCGAGCGCACGCTTCTTTCCCTGCTCACCCAATTGCGCGACAAAGACGTCGATGCTTTGGGAAGGGACGGCGACGTTCAACTCGCGCATGCGCGAGACGATACGGTCGAGGCCAAGGGCAAACCCAGCGGCTGGCGTCGGACGGCCACCTAACACTTCGCTCAACCCGTCATACCGCCCACCGCCGCCAAGTGCAGCTTGCGCGAGCTCCTGGTCATCGCTCTGTGCGTACACTTCGAAAACGGTTTTTGAATAGTAGTCGAGGCCACGCACGAGATACGGATCGAGTTGGTACGGCACGCTTGCTTCATCAAGAAATTCAAGGACACGCATAAAGTGCGTCTTAGATTCTTCGTCGAGCCAATCGACGATCTGCGGTGCTTCAGCCTTGAGCTCCGCGATTGCTGGATCTTTCGAATCAAGGATGCGGAGCGGATTCTTGAGCAAACGCTTTTTGTCTTCATCAGAAAACTTGGCGCGCTTGGTGCGGAAGTATGAGACGAGTGCGTTCTTATAGTTGACGCGTGATTCTGGCGTGCCGATCGAGTTGATACGAATCACGGAATCCACCCCAAGCTCTTTGAGGATGATGTGACACATGAGCGCGAGCTGCGCATCAACGATTGCATCATCTTCGCCGATCACTTCACATCCAAATTGGGAAAATTGGCGGTAACGGCCGTGCTGCGGACGGTCGTGGCGGAACATCGGGCCCTCGTACCACATCTTAACCGGCTGCGGCAGGTTCAACATTCCGTTGTGGATGTACGCACGCATGATCGACGCCGTGCCTTCTGGACGGAGACACAACTTTTCGCCACCCGTCGTTTCAAACGCATACATTTCCTTTTCGACGATGTCCGTCGCTTTGCCGACACCACGCACGAACAAGTTCGTCTCTTCGACGATTGGTGTTTCGATACGATCAAACCCGTACGCTGAGGCGACGGATTCACACGTCGAACGGACATGCTTCCAATACGGCTGGTCTGCAGGCAACAAATCACGCATGCCACGTGGTGGCGCGATTGGTGATGGGGCCTTCTTTGCTGGTGCGTCGTCTTTCTTTGGAGCTGGTTTCTTTGGAGTCATATGGTTCATCCGGATTATTGGGTAGCAGGAGTAGAATAGGTCGGGTCTTCAAAAATCTTCCATCGGTCGAGTGGCCAACCACGGAGCCAGACACGTCCAACGATCGCCGTCCGTTTGATCGGACCAAAATAGCGCGAGTCGAGACTTGCGATGCGATTATCACCCATCACAAAGAATTCATCTGACTTGAGCGTGACCGTGCGAGTCGTTGCCGTAAAATCCTGATCAAGATATTCCTGTTCTGGAAGGACAAACCCGTTTGGGTGTTCCGTGTTAAAAATCTTGACCTGGCCACCAGCGATCTCAACGGTCTCACCTGGCACACCGATCACACGCTTGATGAAGAACTGCTTTGGATCGTTTGGATAACGGAAGACAACGATATCACCGCGCATCGGTTCTTTGAAACGATACGAGAGTTCATCGATGATCAAATATTCGTGGTCAAAGAAGTTCGGCTCCATCGACGCACCCTTCACATAAAACGGCTGGATAAGGAAGTATCGCACCGGCAAAATGATGGCGAGCGAAACCGCCGCGACCTGGATCAGTTCAAAAATGAACCCAAGCGCCATCTTCGGCTTCTCTTCAGAAACCGTCTGGCCTGGAAGCACCTCCTGTTTGCGACGGAAGAAAGACATAGGTATTGCCCAGTTTATCGTAGTTTCGATGCCTTGTCGAGCCTGCGATCCTACCCCCTCTGCCGCAATATTGCGCGACGGACTTTGCTGTGGAAGAGCTTGCGGTTGATGCGGCTAGCAGCCATCACGGTGAGACTCGCGACGATAGATTCCGTCGAGCCGAGCATGGCGAGGATCCAACCGTTTTTAGTGAGCTCAGGAAAGAACGTAAAGACGATCGCCGCCATGAATGGCGAGGACATCGCGCCGATGAAGAGACCGAGACGTGCAGGGTTCGTAAAATCTTGTTTGAGTGCGTATCCCCAAATCCCCTTGCCTGGTTCGCGACGCAGCTTCCCCTCTTGTTCAAGCTTGGTGAAGGCATTGCGATACAAAAAGATGGACTGGATCGCGGTCGTAAGCGAAAGCGCCACAGCCGAGAGGCCAAAGACAACACCAGCGAGCGTCGTTCGTCCTTCTTCGATGAGCGGTTCGACTTGGAACGCGCCATATAACGCAAGGAAAAAAATCGGGATGAGGATGCGCGACCGTTTAAGGAGTTGCTTCCAAGTGAATCCCGATCCACGGAGCGCGAACAATTCCGCTGTTTCAGACAGAAGGTCATCCACGGTTGCGGCAAACACTTTTCCGATGCCGGACAAAAAGTGTTCGAGCACGTGTGCAATCGGACCCACGATGATCAGCGCTTTGATGATCGATTGTGCCGCTTCCGTCCGCGTATGTGCATTGTCGAACGTCACGCGATTCACGATCACATCAATTGAATATGGATACAAATCCCGGTTCACCTCTTCCATGAGCCGCTGTTCTGCTTCGGTGAAGCATTGGTTTTCAAGCGCAACAAGGATCAACTTTTTGAACTCATATCGCTTTGCCACGATAATGCGCACTTCTTCGTACAAATTGACGCCGCTCATTTCCGCACGTCGCAGATCCTCCTCACTGAACACGGGCAACTCTTCGTGACGGAGCAACCGCTCTAGCCACGGCAAGACGGTATTGTGCTGCGTCTCGCGGGAGATACGGTCGACCGCTTGGAGAACACGCTCGGGTGTCTTGTCGACGGTACGGACGCCGATCCCATATCCTTGTTCGAGGAGTTTTCGGAATGTCTCGTGCCGCGACGGGCGAACGGCCATCACATAGCGCAATTCGATCGGCAGATCCTCCGCGATTTCAAGCTCAATTGGGTTTGTTACGACGGTGACATGGAACCGGTCGATCGGTGTCGGGTGACGGAATGGCCAGATTTTCGACCACATCGATTGGAGGTTGGGCATGGCAGGATTGTAACACGACGTTGACCACGTCGTTCGCGAACGACGTGGTTGACACCCCGCCCGTTGGTTGCGAGACTATCCACCTATGAAGGAACCCGCCGTCCCCGCCCCGATCGTCGACTTTGATTGGATCGACGCGCATCGCGCTGAACTCGGGACAATCGTCTGCACCTCCGGTGGATTCGACCCTGTGCACCCAGGGCACCTCAGCTGCATCACAGATTCCCAACAATTCGGCGACACGGTCATCGTTATCGTCAACGGCGACGCATTCTTGACCGCCAAGAAAGGAAAACCCTTCCAAGACATGGAAACACGCTGTCGCATCATGAGCTACGCCCGCGGCGTCGACTACGTCCTCCCTTTCAACATCGAAGGAGACCAAACAGTCCGCGAAGCCTTGCGTCGACTAAAGCCTCACGTCTTCACAAAAGGCGGAGACAGAATTTCACCAGAAACAATCCCCGAATGGGACGTGTGCAGCGAACTTGGGATTAAAGTAGAGAGTGGGATTGGAGAACCAAAGAACTGGTCGAGCTCAGACTTTTTGAAGAAGTGGAAAGAGGTGTAAGCTAGCCAGATGGAACGAAAAATTCTTATCGCCTTGGCTGCTTTTGGGGCAACTGCCATTTTCAGTGGCGCGGTCGTCCTTTGGTATATCGCTTCGCCTTCTCTAAAACCGATTCTTGCAACGATGTACACCTATCGGGGAAGCATCTGTCCAAGGACACGCCCAAGAACGGACGAAGAAGGAATCAAGGCAATGAAGACAAATGTCCATTCCACGGTCGCGACGTCACCAAATGCCAAAGTAGTTGGTCAGGTATTCTTGACGCGAAGTATTCCTATTTCGAAATTTATTGACCTAACGACTCGTTATCAGTTGGACGCCGATTATTCAAACGGACTCCTCGCACCGTCGATTCAATTTGAAATCCCTGATATCCAAAATGGGATTGATCTCCGCGATGGAACCATGGGATGGAAAGCCGTGCCAGAATTTTTTGCGACGTCGACCTTTGAAACGTGGCTTGAGGAACAGAACAAAACTATGCCAAAAATACCGGAGATCCCTCCACTCAATTCAGAAAATACGCGCATTATCAGTTTTACCCTACAAGGACGTGCAACGGATTTTGAACGCCTTTGGCAAGATGACTCAGCTATCGTTCGCGCGGTTGGCATGTCATGCACCAGCCTCTTCGGCACCCGTCGGCCAACCGAAAGTTTATGGTTCTAACCAATTTTCTGAAGAAGTGGAAAGGGTGAGCCATCAGCTGTATAGTTGTTTTCATATGATGAGCGAAAAACCGAAATCCCCATCTGAACGTTTACGGATAAACGGACTGAACACGGGCGAAGAAAAACCCAAGCCGAAAACAGAATCAAAATTGAAAGGGTCGGGATTGAATATCGGTAAAGAAAAACCCAAACCTGAACATATCACTTCTGGCGAAGAGCTTATGGGACGCGTGCTCATCCAACGAGACAGCGGAGATCCGTATCGCGTCGTTTTATACAATGAGGTAAAACGGGTCGTGCAACTCAAAAAACTTGGATCAGAAAAAACGGTCACGGTCGGGCTAGAGCTAGACGATCTGTTGCGCAAACTCCAAACAGAAGGCTCACCCTGGAAACTGGAATAACAAAAATGACCCATTCGGGTCATTTTCATGTGGTGGACGCACCTGGGTTCGAACCAGGGACCTTTCGAATGTGAATCGAACGCTCTAACCAACTGAGCTATGCGTCCCCTCGTTTTATGCGCTCGGATGGTACACAATATCCCCATGCCTGACAAGTCTCCCCACCTGACCGTACGCGTCGTCTTGGGTCACGCCGCCAAATGCCTCCAACCAAAACGGATCGTGTGCGACGAAGACCGTAACCTCGGCTTACTCGAAGCCGAACTCTTCTTGTCCCATCTCCTCAAAAAAGACCGGACCTGGTTGCGCATCCACGACAGCTCTCGTCTCTCGTCTACCGTCTCTCGTCTCTTCTCCCAAATGGTCGCGAGGCGGATGAAACACGAACCCGTCGCATACATTCTTGGGACAAAAGAATTCTACGGACTCCCCTTCCGTGTCGATAAACGCGTTTTGATCCCACGGCCAGAAAGCGAATTGATCGTCGAACGCGTCCTCGAGATCTTGAAACGCAAACCGACGACGGGCGATCTTGCGTGGGACATCGGAACAGGAAGCGGCGCCATTGCCCTTGCGATTGCAAAAGAAATCGCACCACGTCATGTTCTTGCATCAGATATTTCGATGGGCGCAATCACCGTCGCGAAACAAAATGCGCGAAGTCTCAAGATAAAGAATGTCTCGTTCATCAAAGCGAATCTCCTCGATGCATCAGCTCGTCGCCAACTCGAAAAAATAAACCCACTCCGCCTGGTTGTCACAGCGAATCTCCCCTATCTTCCGCTCTCAGACAAAAAGAAATTGGACAAAGACGTCGTCGCATTTGAACCGACGAACGCCCTCTTCGCAAAACAGAATGGCCTCGAACTTATCGAAAAACTCTTACGACAACTCGCATCCTTCGACATCCACTTCGATACCCTCCTCCTAGAATACGATCCCCCACAAACAAAAACGCTCCGTGCATTGGCACGAAGCATTTTTCCAAAAGCGAAATTAACCATACATAAGGATCTCGCCGGACGAGACAGAATCCTCAAACTCACTCGATAACTTACGTCAGTCCTCTAATCACTCGGATATCCGCCCCGATCGCATTGAGCTTTTCCGCGATTTCTTCGTACCCACGTGCAATTGAATAGACGTTGCGCAACACCGACTTCCCTTCGCAGGCAAGCATCGCGATCAAAATGATCATCGCTGGACGGAGCGCTGGCGGACAGACGACCTGCGCGCCTTTGAGTTGTGTTGGGCCGTGGACGTAGACGCGGTGCGGGTCCGCAAGGTTTACGTTCGCATTGAGCCGGTTGAGCTCGGTAAAATAAATGGCGCGGTTTTCCCACATCCAATCGTGGATGAGCGTTGCGCCGCTTGCCTGCGTCGCAATCGGAACAAAGAATGGAAGGTTATCGCTGTTGATCCCTGGATACGGCTGCGCATGGATCTTGTCGTGCAATGCCTTGAGTTTTGATGGACGGACGGTCAAATCAATAAGCTCTGTCCGACCGTTTGTAGAAAGATATGACTTCGACAATGTCATCTTGAGTCCCATCTTTCGCAACTTGAGGAGTTCAAGTTCCATGAACCGGATCGGACAACGCTTAATCATGAGTTCCGAGCCCGTCGTGACGGCGGCGCTCACATACATCATCGATTCGATTGGGTCTTCGCTGTTGTACCACTCGATCGGCTGGTCGATGTCTTTGATGCCGTGGACCGTGAGGACGGTCGAACCGATCCCGTCGATCTTCACGCCAAGCGCTTCGAGGAAGAAACAGACGTCCTGTACTTGGTAGTTCGGCGGTGCGTAACGGATGATCGTCTTGCCTGGGATAAGGGCTGCAGCAATGAGCAAGTTTTCAGCGGCCGTGTCACTCGATTCATACATGACGATATCCGCTGGTTTGAGCTTGCCCACACGGACGGCATACGCATTTTGACCTGACATAATTTTGACACCCATCTCTTCGAGGCCATATCGGTGCGCCGAAATCGTGCGCATCCCCATCCGGCATCCACCGGCGGACGGGATATCGAACTCCTTGAACCGATGGATCATCGAGCCGAGCAGCATGATAACCGAGCGCGTCTTCCCCGCCGCCTTATAATCCATCCCTTTCAGGTTGAATGTTTTTGGCGGTTTGATCTCGAGCGTATTCTTTTCCTTCCAGGTCGTCTGGATCCCAATGCTCTGAAAGATCTCGAGGATACGGAACACCTCTTCGATACGTGGAATGTTGTGGAGGGTCGTCGCACTCCGGTTCAAGAGCGACGCAAACAGCAAACCCATTGCCCCGTTCTTTGATCCACCCGTGGTGACGCTCCCATGCAGCTTTTTGCCTCCGTGAATCTCAAAATCAACAGAGTCACTCACCGAGATGATCTTATGCCCCAAGACGTCGCTCAGCTTGCGGAGCAACTCGATTCCCATATTCTGGTCCCCCTTTTCCATACGGACAAGGGCACTTTGTGACGTGCCGAGTGCGGTCGCGACTTCCGCCTGGGTCAACCCACGTTGTTCACGGATGCGGCGGACGAAGGCGCCCATGGCACGGCGCTCGTCAGCAAGGGAGGTTTTTGAAGAGGTAGGCATAACAAAAAGGTTTATATCACATATGATATACACTTTTTGGCTTTTTGTCAATCCGCCTTACGGCACCACAACCCCATCGCTCTCGAGGGAGGCCGGGAATTCATCCGGCGTCGTCACGAGCGAGATCCAGGTCGGCCCTGGCTTAAAGAAGACGTCACCCGCATCAATAGATTCAAAGGTAAACCAACCACTCCCGCTCCGATGCCACGTGATATCGAATCGTTCCCCATCACGGAACAAGACGCCTTTTCCGCTCCCCGTCGTACGGAGATGCAGCCGGCCATAATCATCGACCTGTTGCGCATCGGTCTTGAGGACAAGAACGTTTGTAGAACTCACAGTTGCGCCGTCCAGGTCCCGCTCGGTCACCCCTGCCTGGCGGCGGAGATACCGGTGCGAAGCCTCGTCATACGTCCATGAGACGTTGAATGCCCCGCCATACGGGACGCTGATGCTCAACCCATTCTGTGTCGAAGTTGGAAGTTCTGCGACATACCGCCACGGTGTAAATGGTTGCGGCTGCCAACCTTTGCGCGCAACCGCTGTCGCAACCAAGTCATTCTTTGTGTAGACGTTGTGTGGCGCAGAGCGTGATGATCGCCAAAACGTGGGACCATTATAAAACTGGTCGAGATTCCGGAATCCACTGATCTTCGAAATCAGGTCGAGCCCTTCGGGACTTCCACCGACATGGGCATAGACGGCATGAAGCGCATCCGCCAGTTCGACGTAATACGGTCGCGCACTCCGAACCGGACCGACCTGCGCAAATGTTGTCGTGGCATCAAACACCAACATGAACCGCGTGATCCCCCCTTCGACCGGCGCTTCGACAACAAGATTCGCTTCGGCGACACCAGACAGTGGACGCGCATCTGGCGAGTTTTCGACCATGATCGCAATCGGCTGGAGCGCTTCTTGCCCTTCCGGAACAAGGACGCCGTCCAAATGGCGAGGGACAAAGCCTTCTGTTGATGTCGCGACAACGATCGCCGGACCGGAGTCCGCACCCGTCGCATCGGAGCGAACGTTGCCGTTGATCGCGACGTAGAAGAGCAGGGCCGCAAGTCCGACAACAAAAACGGCCCCGCCGATGAGCATCGGCCAGGACCGTTTTAAAAATTTCTCGATGTTGATGTTGGAGATGGAGAGCTTCATGGCAGTTACGCCATTGTACCTCCACCGTCGGCTTACTTGGAAGCCTCAACCGCTGCAGCCTCTTCGGCCGCCTTGGCGTCATCCGCAGCCTTCTTCTCTTCGGCTTCGGTCTTGACTGCCGTAACGTCGCCAGCGCCTTCCTCTTCCATCTTCTTGAGCTGCTCTTCGGTAAGAGGGGCTTCAACCAAGACGAGTGATGCGTTTTCATCAAGGAGGACGGTGACGCCCTTTGGAAGCACGAGGTTGGCAACCGTGATCACGTCGTCAAACGTCTTGAGCACCGTGAGGTCAATCGTAATCTCATGTGGGAGGTCAGCTGGGAGACACTTCACGAGGACGGAGTCGTACGCGTGCACGAGGGTCCCGGCGAGTTCCTTCACGGCTGGCGCATCGCCCTTGAACACAAGCGGCACTTCGACTTCGAGCTCTTCCTTCATGTTGATCTGACGGAAGTCCACGTGATACGGCTTCAGGGTGAGGTAGTGCGGTTGCACTTCCTGGATGAGGACCTTGACCGGCGCGGCACCATCGATCGAGAGGTCGATCAACGACGAAGAACCAGCAGTGCGGTACAGCTTCTGGAATTCGGACACGCCGAGCGTGAGCGAGGTTGGCACGGTGCCGTGGCCGTAAACGACGGCAGGGAGGGATCCGGCGTTGCGGACGTCCTTAACACGCTTACCTGTGGCAGCGCGTGTGGTGGCGGTGAGGGCAAAAGTCATATCAAAAACAGGCAAAAATCAGTGCCGGAAAGATACGATATCTTAGCAAATCTGTCAACTCTTCGGATGGATGTTCTTCTTTTCACTCAATGAAGGAGCGAGAAGACGTGCTCCAGCTATGCCATGCCGTTCGCTCGAAGCGCGTGGCAAAACTCTTTACTAGACTCTTCAAATAACCGGTGCGCCGCAATACATTCATCCGCCGAAACCGGTTCGCGCTCATGGAATCGGAGGGCATCTTTCGCCTCGAGATCTGTCATGAGGCCAAGGGAGCTGACTGAGCCTTGTGCCTCGAGGACGATCGCGAGCATCGCATGTCCACAGTTCGTACAGGTGCAGTGGAACAAACGCGTCGTCCCTTTCTCGCCAACCAACCGCACCTCTGCGGCGGGATAATTCGTGTGACACAACGGACATTGTGCCAACAAATGCGAGGGATGGGCGTGATCCATACCTCTCAAAGATATCTGACTTGAACGGACGGGTCAACGCTCACCCGCAACAGACGGACGACGTGTTGCAACGGACTCTGCAAGCGCCACCATAAGGAACGCCACAACAAGCGAAGACGCGGCAGCCGAAACAAACGGGAGCGGAATCCCGGTAACCGGCATCACCCCTAAATTCATCCCCGCGTTCACAAGTAAATGAAAACCGATCAGGGCTATAAAACAGACAAGGAGGATCTGCGCGAACGGGTCCGCGGAGGCCTTTGCAACCGAAAGCAACCTCCTCGCCAGAACGCCAAACAGCAGGAGGACGATTGTGACACCAATGAAACCTAAATCTTCTCCGATCACGGCAAAAATAAAGTCCGTTGATGCTTCTGGCAAAAACCGAAGACGTGATTGCGACCCCTCCCCTAACCCGTTCCCAAACAACCCACCGGAACCAATCGCGATACGCGCTTGCGTGACGTTGTACCCAGCACCTCGGGGATCTGCCGCCGGATTCACAAACGATGAAAGACGCGCGCGCTGGTACGGCTTGAGGCCAACCGTCCAGAGCAATGTGCCAGCAATCGCAACACCACCAAAGAGGACCAGCCATGCGCGACGTGGAAGCCCAGCAAAAACGATCGCAACGAGCCACATCATGACAAGGACGATCGCGGATCCAAAGTCAGGCTGTAACAGGACGAGAAATACATAGAGTGCCGTCGCTGCACCGCTTCCAATGAATGGAATCCATCCAAGACGTTTGTGCGCGTGACGAGACAAGTAGGATGCAAGGAAGATGGCGAGCAACACTTTTGAAAGCTCAACCGGCTGGAATGACAACCGGCCGATCACGAACCACCCACGCGTCCCACGGATTGTCTCCCCAAGAAAGAGCACGGACGTCAGGAGCAGGACTCCTGCGCCATAGAGTGGCAACGCAAACGAACGAATGTGCCGGTAATCGAGGAAGACCGCACCAAACACGAGCGCCCACCCAATTGCCGCCGCAACAAATTGTTTTTCGAACTGGAAGAGACCGGTTACATCCTGCGACACACCAATCCCATAGATCGCCAAAAGCCCGATCACCGTCAGCGCGGTCGAAGCAAGCAACAACGTCCAATCAAAATGGATGAATAACTCAAAACCGCGGCGCATAACTCAAAGGTGCCATGTCGGTACCCCCTCGACAAGCTCGGGGAATATTTAAATAGCTCGAGCGGAATATGTAAGAATAATATTCCCCGAGCGGAGTCTGACGGAGTCGAGGGGTACCAATTTTATCTTGCGAACTCTTCCGTGGGTAAATAGGTGCTCTTATCCAAGAAGTTGATAACAGGAAGAATTTCAGTTTTTGTGACGGCTGGGATGCGCTCGAACCAATCGATGTCGATGTGGCGTGTTTCGCCTGGAACCAGGTGCGTGACGTTAATCTTGTTGATCGCGATAACAGAAGCCCCACGGTAGAGGCGGACGATGAGGTCCATTCCCCAATATCCATATGACCCGCGGTTCTTGATATCGAACGACGTACGGCCCACGGTTTGCGATCCGATCACGAGATCTTGGTTAAAGGTAATATTTTCGAACACGACGTTAAAGTGATCATTTTGGTAGTCCGGATATTTTGATCCGACGACGGACGGGTCCACACGATGCCAATGGATATCGTCGACGACAAGCTGTGCCGTTGCCCCACCACGATTTTTTGGCCGGAACCCGAGCTCCGTAACTGCTGTCTTGGTGAGCGGCATCACAAAGCCATGACGCGCCGGCGTCTGCTCGCCTGAGACATTGAAGTGATACGTAAAGTCGACCCACCACTGGTCGTTTGTGTTTTCGAGGTCAACCGCCATATCCAAACGCCCATCCGTTTCTGCAAGCACCGTGACGACGCTTGGGCTGATATTTTTTGGCTGGTCCGCAGCGAGCGCAGAGATCATCACTTGGTTCAGCGCGATTTCTGTTGTAAGCCGCGACTCGCGTGGATACGAAATAAGGAACGCGTCGGCTAACCCCCACAAGATATACAGCCACAAAATGGCACCGATCGTAAACAAGAAGCCATAGAGGGCACGCGTGAGCACCAAGTGGTTCCGAACCCAAAACGATGCAAACTTGAGTTCGCCTTCTGAGAACCCACCGCCGATCTCGACGGGTGATGATGCCATGCGGCCATTGTACCACGCACCCCTTGCTCCATGCGCTTCGAACCGCTACCATTTGGCCATCAAACCTATGGCCAAAGACGACAAGAAGAAATCAGGCAGTTACGGTGCAGAGCAGATCTCTGTCCTCGAAGGCCTCGACCCGGTGCGCAAGCGCCCGGGCATGTACATCGGTTCGACCGGTCCGGAAGGGTTACACCACCTGGTCTGGGAAGTTGTCGACAACTGTTTCGACGAAGCGATGGCTGGCCATGCAGACCTCATCACCGTCACGATGAACGCGAACGGAAGTGTTTCCGTCCAAGATAACGGTCGTGGGATCCCTGTCGACATCCATAAACAATTCAAAGTTTCTGCGCTCGAACTCGTCCTTACAAAACTCCACGCAGGTGGAAAGTTTGGTGGCGATGCTTCCGGCTATAAAGTCTCTGGTGGTCTTCACGGCGTTGGCGTCTCCGTCGTAAACGCGCTCTCTGACCATCTCGAAGTGATCGTTGAACGCGATGGTGGCATGTTCAAACAGGAATACGAACGCGGGAAGCCCGTCTACAAGGTAAAGCAGATCGGGAAGAGCAAAAACCATGGCACGAAAGTCACCTTCTTGCCGGATGCATCGATCTTTACGACGATTGAATTCGAACTCAAAACGATCATAGATCACCTCCGCCAGCAGTGTTACCTCACCAAAGGGATCCGGATGTTGATCGTCGATGCGCGTACCACCCCGTTTGCAAACTTCGGCTTCTATTTTGAGGGTGGTGTTGCGTCATACGTACGTCACCTGAACCACTCCAAGCAGGTCAAACACGACACCGTTTTCTACATCGAAAAAGAGGTCGAAAAAGCATCCGTCGAAATTGCGTTGCAGTACACCGAAGATTACGGCGAGAGCTTGTACGCATTCACCAACAACATCTTCAACCCAGAAGGTGGGTCGCACGTGATGGGGTTCCGTTCGGCACTCACACGCGTCTTGAACAACTACGCTCGCGGCAAAGGGTACCTCAAAGAAAAAGATGAGAACCTCACAGGTGAAGACGTCCGCGAAGGGCTCACGACCGTCATCTCCATCAAGATTCCAGAACCACAGTTTGAAGGACAAACAAAGGCGAAACTCGGCAACCCAGAAGTACGTGGCGCCGTCGAAACCGTGATGAGTGAGGCGTTTGCGATGTATCTCGAAGAGCATCCGAGGGATGCGGAAGGGATCGTGGGCAAGTGTGTCCTCGCACAACGCGCTCGCGCTGCTGCACGTGCCGCACGCGATACCGTGCTACGCAAAGGCGCGCTCGAAGGGTTTACGCTTCCGGGCAAGCTTGCGGACTGTTCAACGAAGGACGCCTCAATCTCTGAGATCTACATCGTTGAGGGAGACTCTGCAGGAGGATCCGCAAAACAAGGCCGCGACCGCGAGACGCAGGCGATCTTGCCGCTCAAAGGAAAGATCCTGAACGTTGAACGCGCGCGTCTCGACAAGATGCTTGGCAACAACGAAATCAAGAGCCTCGTCATCGCGCTTGGCACAAACATCGGCGAGATGTTCGACATCTCAAAGCTCCGCTACAACCGCATCATCATCATGACCGACGCCGACGTCGACGGAGCGCACATCCGAACGCTGTTGTTGACGCTGTTCTATCGGTACTTCCCGCAGCTCATCACCGAAGGACATTTGTTCATCGCCAAGCCGCCACTCTTCAGCATCCAAAAAGGCCGCACGATGAAGTATGCGTTCTCGGATAAGGAACGTGACGATACGGTCGCTGAGTTCTTGAAATTGAAAGAAGAGAAAGCGCTCACCAAAGGAAAGAAGGCCGAAGAGGAAACAGAAGAAGTCGCTGTAACGGAACCCGTCGAAGGTGAAGCAGAAGAAGGCGTCACGAAAATCGGTGGCATCAACATCCAACGCTACAAGGGTCTTGGAGAAATGAACCCAGAGCAATTGTGGGAGACGACAATGAACCCACAGAACCGCATCATGAAGATCGTGACGATCGATGACGCAGCCGCCGCCGATGAAACCTTCGACATCTTGATGGGCGCAGAAGTTGCCCCTCGCAAAAAATTCATCCAGACACACGCCAAGAACGCGAACCTCGATATTTAGAAAAAGAAAAAAGACCTCGAGTGAGGTCTGCGCTATGCGGCGAGTTGCTGAGTGACGACGTCGATGCGTTTGACGTACGCAAGGATGCAACCGCACATTTTTTCGAGATGTGCGAGCGAGCCCATAACCGTGCCCATGTTGTCGACGAGGATGCCGAGTCTCAGTGCATCCCGTTGGTGGGACGCACTCCAACGGAGACGCTCGTGTTCCCGATACATCCGGACGAATGGCCTGTTGAGGCTCTCGAGCAGCTCAGAGAACGCCTCTGCCGCACGTTGGATACTCCATGGCTCATCATCGTCCTGGAGGACACGGACATCCAGATCAACCTTCCCAAGCTTGAGCATCCAATAGCACATCGCTTGAGTCACACGAACGGCGCCCGTCAGCTCGTACAGCTGTCCTGGACAAAATTCCGTTTCCCCCATTGGAATTGTCGAGTTGCATACCTGGTGGAGCGTCTGGAACGCTGTTTCGAGATCTCTACGACTTCCGAGAACTCCCCCCGCAATATAGACACACACGACCTTCCATTCCCTTTCTACTGTGAAGTTACGACAAGCCTCCTGGATCTCACTTATAGCCCATCCCCGTCCCCTTGTCAACCACTACATCCTATGGTATCTTGCACCCATTGGCCCGGGAGGGGCTTTTTAGAAACCACAATATTTATGAATGCCATCACTGCGGTTACTGACTACCTTCGCTCGTCGAAAGCTGAACTCCAAAAGGTTTCCTGGCCGTCCCGCAAGGACACGATCCGGTACAGCTCGCTTGTGCTTGGGATCAGCCTCGTCGTCGCCATCTTCTTTGCTGGCCTCGACTACGGTTTGAACGCCCTCACGACCCAGCTCCTGACGCTCCGCGTGAACGCCGGAACCCAGGCTCCAGCCAGCACGACCGACCAACCGGTCACAACCCCAGTCGTCCCTGGCCTCGACATCACAAACGATAGTGGCACGTTCATCCCAACAGACGTCAAGACGGAACCAACGACGGGAAACACGAACTCCGCTCAATAATTCTGCTCTTTTGAACATATGGCCAAGCAAACACTCGAACTCGGCCGCCGCTGGTACGCGATCCACACGTACTCCGGCTACGAGGAAAACGTCGCAGACAACTTGAACCGACGTATCAACACCCTCGGCATGGGCGACAAGATCTTTGCGGTCATCGTCCCAACCGAAAAGAAAATCAAGATTAAAAACGGCAAGCGCAAAGTCGTCGAAGAAAAAATCTTCCCAGGCTACGTGCTCGTCGAAATGGTCGTGACGGATGACTCGTGGTACGTCGTCCGAAACACACCGAACGTGACGGGCTTCATCGGCACCGGCACAACCCCTTCCCCCCTTTCAGAAAAAGAGGTCGAGCACCTCGTCAAACGGATGGGCACGAGCGACGAACCTCAGTTCTCGATCGACATCCAGCCAGGCATGCCGGTCAAGATCGGCGATGGTCCATTCAAAGGATTCGAAGGCAAGGTCAACGAAATCGACGGCGCCCGCGGCAAGGTCAAAGTGCTCGTCTCGATGTTCGGCCGCGAAACCCCACTCGAATTGGACTTTACCCAAGTCAAAAAGATTTAAAGAAGATCGCAAGGTCTTCAGGACTGATGCGCTTCTCGTCGTTCCTGATTACTCCTTACGAAATTATCGTTCGCCACAGCTATGGCTAAGAAAATCAAGACACTGATCAAGCTGCAGATCGTTGGTGGCGGGGCAAACCCTGCGCCTCCAGTCGGTACAGCCCTTGGTCCGCAAGGTCTCAACATCGCGGAGTTCTGCAAGCGCTTCAATGATGCGACTGCAGACCGCCGCGGCGAAGTCGTCCCGTGTATCATCACGGTATACGAGGACCGCACGTACGAGTTCATTCTCAAGATCGCGCCAGTTGCCGAAATGCTCAAGAAGGCTGCAGGGATCCAAAAGGGTTCTGGCAAGCCACTTCAAGAGAAAGTCGGTAAAGTCACCAAAGCGCAGATCCGCGAAATTGCCGAAAAGAAACTCCCAGACTTGAACTGCCACACCATCGAATCTGCCATGAAGCAGGTCGAGGGCACAGCCAAGAACATGGGATTGAACGTCGTCTAACGACCGTTCAGAAAAACACCGAGCACGTCTCGGTGTTTTGTTTGTGCTACACTCTCATCAATATGCCCTCCACTCCTCACAAGTCATCTATCATCAAGACGATTTATTTTTATTCCGTCTCGTTGATCGCGCTCATGATGATCTCGTTCTCAACAGCTGATCTTGTGAACCTTGGACTCAAGACCTGGGTCTTTACGAAAGCAGACCAAGCCGACTATTACCTCCAGCCATGCACGGTCCCTGTCCCAGCCCCAACCGGCGATTTTAATCGCGCAGACTTCGTAAAGAGCTGCGAAGACAACAATGCCCAGCAAAAAGAAAACTACCAAACCCAAAAACAACGTGACGCCGTCCGCGACCTCGCATTCCTCGTCGTCGGCATCCCACTCTTTGCCTACCATTGGAAGACGATTCGGAAAGAATCACGAGAAGAGAAATAGCTCGAAACCGCCCCTTGACCCTGGGGCGGTTTTCGTATAGAGTGCCGGCATTAACAACTAACCGTGGGAGACCCCTAAAAACGGGTCGTCCGCACCACAGCTATGCCGCGTTCTAAACGCTACAATGAGCTCAAGAAGCTCGTTGATTCAAAGAAGCTCTACTCGCCTGCAGAGGCCATGGAGCTCATCAAACAGACGTCGACAACCAAATTCGACGCATCGGTCGAGGTCCACATGAACCTCGGGATCGACCCAAAGAAGGGTGAACAGCAAGTCCGTTCGACCATCGTCATGCCAAACTCGATCGGCAAGACCAAGCGCGTCGCTGCATTCGTCCCAGCTGACAAAGAGAAGGATGCGACGGATGCTGGCGCAGACGTCGTTGGTGGTGAAGAACTCCTTGAACAGATCCTCAAGACGGGCAAAGTCGACTTCGACGTTGCCGTCGCAACGCCAGACATGATGCCGAAGATGGCCAAGGTCGCAAAAATCCTCGGTCCAAAGGGCCTCATGCCGAACCCAAAGACAGAAACCGTCGGCGCGAACGTCAAGAAAATGATCGAAGAACTCAAGCGCGGCAAAGTGACGATCAAGAACGATGCCACAGGGAACATCCACCAGGCCATCGGCAAGACGTCGCTCGATAACGCCAAGCTCATCCAGAACTTCAACGCTGTCGTTGACGCGATCCGCAAGGTGAAACCGCCTAGCTCCAAAGGCACCTACATCAAGACGCTCGCCGTGACCTCCACCATGGGTCCAGCGATCCTCGTTGATACAGGCAAGGTCTAACCGTAAAACCAACCAAAAACAGGGCATTGCCCTGTTTTTGTTTTCTCGATAAGGTTGCCGTCGATATGGTGAACCGTCCTGGCGCAATCCCCTTTCAGCTTGTCCGCGAGATGATGGCCTCAGGCTACATCCGCGATGCTGACCCGAACGCGATCCAGCCGTCTTCGCTCGACCTCACTGTCACGAACGAAGTCTATCGCTTGCGCGGTTCCTACCTCCCCCGTCCTGGCGAACGCGTCGAAGACATTGCCAAACACGCATCACTCTACAAGACGAACTTGGATTTACCACTCGAGATCGGTGGCGTCTATTTGGTCCGTCTCCAAGAATCACTCGAGCTTCCGCTCAGCATCCGCGCGTCTTCGTCGAACAAGTCTTCGAGTGGCCGCATCGACCTCCGTTCACGTCTCCTTGCAGACGGTGTCGCGCGTTACGACTCAATCCCAGCCGGCTACATCGGTTCGTTGTGGCTTGAGATTGTCCCGATGAGCTTCCCGGTCAAGCTCTACCCTGGCGACCGCGTGAACCAAATCCGGTTCTTCCATGGCGAACCTCGCCTCTCCTCGCTCGAACATCGCATGATGTACGACCGCTATCGCCTTTTGCGTGATCGCGTCGGCGAAACGATCCGTCCAACGGATGAGGTTGTCCGCGACGGGATCACGATGACGATCGACCTCGCATCTGACGGCATCGTTGGTTGGTGGGCAAAGCGAGGAGCCACGAGCATTCTCGACACCCACAAGTTCGACCATGATCCACATGAGTTTTTTGAGCCAATCGTGAAACCGAAGAACGGCGAACTCACGTTGCGACCAGAAACGTTTTATATCCTCGTCACAAAAGAGAAAATCATCGTCCCTCCGACACTCGCAGCAGAGATGGCGAATTATGATCCGTCTAAAGGCGAATTCCGTTCACACTTCGCCGGCTTCTTTGACCCGGGCTGGGGTTGGAGTGATCGCGAAGAAGATCGTGGCACCGCCGCTGTTCTCGAGGTCGAAGCGTATGGCCATGAGATCATCCTCCGCGATGGCCAGCCAATTTGCTTGATGGTGTACGAGCGCCTCCTCGCACCGCCAGAAAAAGCCTACGGCCAAGAACTCAAATCCAACTACACCGGCCAAAGCGGCCCACGGCTCGCAAAATGGTTCGCCCCAATCCCCCTCCTTACGAAGGAGGTGCAAGGGGAGGTTCCCCCTCCGCTGGTCCAACCGCCTCTCATTGCCCCATCGAAGCCGCTGTGGGAAAATCCAAACCGTTATGACATCGGATAAACGAATCGTGATCGGGCTCGTAGGCCGCAAAGGCTCAGGCAAAGGCACGGTTGCCCGCCTGATTAAGGATCGTTACGGCGCGACGATTTATCGTTTCAGCGATTTGCTACGCGATATCCTCGATAGCCTCTACATCGACAAATCACGTGACAACCTGATCCATCTCTCCGAGATCCTTCGTGATGGATTTGGACAAACGATCCTCAGAGATGCGATGGTCAAACAAGTTCAACAAGACCCAAGCCGTTTGGTTGTGATCGATGGCATCCGTCGTTTGGACGATCTCTCGCGTCTCGACGAACTTGGCGATTTTCATCTGGTGGACGTAACCGCTCCTATCGAGCTCCGCTACGAACGCATCCAGCAACGTGTTGAAAATGCGGGCGAATCAACCGATACCATGGAACAATTCCAAGCGACGGAAACCGCGCCGACAGAAATCACGATCGCGGATGTTGAAGCAAGGGCGCAAGAAAAGATTGAAAATCTCGGCAGCTACGACGATCTCGCCACAAAAGTCGACGACCTCGTCAATCGCATCAAACACGCATGATCCAAGTCCGTATCACGAAGCTCGACCCACGCGCGCAACTCCCGGAATACAAAACGCCGGGCGCGGCAGCGTTCGACCTCGCGACGATCGAAGACGTTGTGATTCCACCAAAGACGCAAGCGCTGCTCCGCACCGGACTTGGATTCGGAATTCCGAAAGACCACGTCCTCTACATCCACGCACGCTCATCCCTTTTCCAAAAACACAAACTCATGCTGGCAAATGGCGTCGGTGTCATCGATTCTGATTATTCCGGACCGAAAGACGAACTCCTCCTCTCCGTCTGGAACGCAAGTGACGAAGATGTCTCACTCGCCGCAGGGACACGGGTCTCGCAAGGCGTGATCCTGCAACGGCCAGAAGTAACGTGGGTTGAGGAAGAAGCGACGGGGACGGACCGAGGCGGGTTTGGCTCGACGGGACATTGATCACATGACACCCTAACCTCTATGAAAACCTATCTCGATATCGTCCGCCGCATTTTGGACGAAGGTGAACGGAAGGAAAACCGTACGGGAATGGATGCGATCACCATTGCAGGCGCCATGTTCGAACATGATATGGCGAATGGGTTCCCGTTACTTACAACAAAGAAGGTGCCATTCCGCCTCGTCGCAAGCGAATTGGAATTTTTCATCAAAGGCTTGAGTGACAAGACCTGGCTCCAAGAACGGAATAACCATATTTGGGATGAGTGGGCGAACCCAAAGAAAACTCCGTACGGTCACGACGAAGAATCCAAGAAACGGATGCTCGAAGAACGCGATCTCGGTTCCGTCTACGGTTTCCAATGGCGTCATTGGAACGCGCCATACGAAAACTTCGACTCGGACTACACAGGAAAAGGGATCGACCAGCTCAAAGGCGTTGTCGAGAAACTCAAATCAAATCCCAACGACCGTCGCATGATCGTGATGGCGTGGAATCCGGAGGCGCTCCCCTTTCAAGCCCTTCCGCCGTGCCATTACGGCTTCCAAGTGACGGTCGTCAACGGCAAACTCAACCTGCTTTGGAACCAACGCTCGGTCGACACGATGCTTGGGTTGCCGTTCAATATCGCGAGCTACGCGTTGCTCCTCCACCTCCTCGCAAAAGAATCCGGTCTCAAGGAAGGTCGTCTCGTCGGCTTCCTTGCGGACGTCCACATCTACGTCAATCACGTGGATGGCGCAAAAGAACAACTTGCCCGCGAACCAAAAGCGCTTCCAAAGATCGTCACAGACCCATTCACGTCCATCTTTGACTGGAAATACGAGGATTCAAAAATCGAAGGCTACGACCCTCAGCCGACGATCAAATTCGATATCGCTGTCTAACTATGATCACACTCGTCGCGGCTGTCGCAAAAAACGGATGTATCGGAAAAGGTGGTGAGTTGCCATGGCGTATCCCCGAAGACGTCCAACGGTTCAAAGACCTGACGACAGGATCCATAGTTGTGATGGGCCGCAAGACGTGGGAATCGATCCCAGAAAAATTCCGTCCGCTCCCCAACCGCCACAACGCGGTCGTGACGCGACAAGCTGATTACAAACTCCCTGACGGCGTGGACCGGTTTTCGTCACTCGATGCGGCACTTGATGCGTTTGCGACAAACACCGTCATGGTGATTGGTGGCGCAGAAATCTACACACAATCAATCGGACGTGCACAAACGCTCCAAATTACCGAAGTGCATCGCGATGTAGAAGGTGACACATTTTTCCCGAAAATCGATCCTGCGATCTGGAAAGAAACATTCCGCGAAGACCACGACGAATATTCTTTCGTCACCTATTCACACGTATGAGCGGAAGATTCATCGTCATTGACGGCACAGATGGCTCCGGCAAAGGCACACAAACCACACGGCTCCACGAACGCTTGGTCGCCGAGGGCCATGACGTTGTCGTTGTCGATTTTCCTCGTTACGGCAAACCATCCGCCTTTTTCGTCGAGCGATATCTCCGTGGCGAATACGGTGAACTGAAAACGATTGACGCATATCGCGCTTCTACGTTCTACGCCCTCGATCGCTACGACGCCTCGTTCGAAATCCGTGCGGCACTAGAGCGTGGCGCGACCGTCATCTCAAACCGCTACGTCTCTGCGAACAAAGGACACCAGATGGGAAAGATCAAAGAACCGGCAGAACGGAAGCGATTCCTTGATTGGCTCAACGGATTTGAATACGGCATCCTCGGCATCCCAAAACCGGACCTCACAATCCTCCTCCACGTCCCAGCTGACGTGGGGTTTGATTTAATCGCAAAGAAAGACGAACGCGCATACCTAAACGGAAAAGTCCGCGACATCCACGAAGGTGACCGCGAACACCTCCGTGACGCAGAAACGGCCTATCTCTCCCTCATCACCCTCGACACGTTTGAGAATTGGAAACTTATCGAGTGCATCGAAAACGGACAGCTCTTACCGATCGAAGCGGTCCATGAACGCATCTGGGAGACCGTTGCACCGCTCCTGTCCATTTTAAGCTAAATTTGCTACACTTTCGCCATATGGAAAATACCTCCAAACCCCTTCCTGGTGCTGGCCAGCTTATCTCAGACACCTGGAATCTCTTTACAAAGACCTGGAATACCAGCGTCAAAACGTCGAGCTTGCTCATCTACGTTGGCCTTGCCTACTTTGTAGGCGGCTTGCTTCTGCGCGTCAACGAAAACCTTGGTGTCCTTTCGCTGGTCATCACCATCGGAGGTGTCGTCTTTACCGTTTGGATCTCGTTGCGGGTTCTCCTCACGATGCTGAACCTCGAAGCTGGCAAACAGCCAATGCCAGCCGTTGAAGAAGGGAAAAAAGCGTGGTCGATGTTTTGGTCGTTGATCTGGATTGCGATCTTGACGAGCCTTGTGGTCTTCGGTGCGTCGCTTCTCTTTATCCTTCCTGGGATCTACTTTGGTGTTGCACTTTATTTCAGCCAACTCGTCTTAGTTGACCAAAACATCCGTGGGACACAGGCCCTTGGCGCTTCACGCGCACTTGTCCGTGGTCGCTGGTGGGGCACGTTCTGGCGCTTGATTGCCGGCGGCTTCGTGTTCGGCTTGCTGCTCTCGGTAGTCATCGGCGTCGTGATCGGGGGCATGGCAGTCCTGATCGGGTCCAGCAGCCTTTCAAGTGGCGCAAGTGACCCACTCGTCATGGGCATCCTCCAGTTGGTCGAGATGGTCATCATTGCTGCCTTTATGCCACTTACAATCGGTTTTCAGGTCAAAATGTATCGCGCGCTCCAAAAAACACGCTAAACACCAAGAACAAAAACGCCCCGTCGGGGCGTTTTTGAATCCACAAGACTTGTCTTATCCCTCCAAAATCCCTACCATACTCTCGATATGCGCATGATCCCTATCATCGGTCTCGAGGTCCACATCCAACTAAAGACGCAGAGCAAGATGTTTTGCAACTGCCCAAACGTCGACGATAGCGCAGACGCCAACAGCGCAATCTGTCCGGTCTGCACCGGTCAACCAGGCGCACTCCCAGCGCTTAACGCCCATGCCGTGACGCTTGGCGTCCGTACGGGTCTTTCGCTTAACTGCCGCATCCCTGACCAATCCGCCTTCGACCGAAAAAACTATTTCTACCCAGACCTGCCAAAGGGATACCAAGTCTCTCAATTTGCGTTACCCGTCGCAGTGAATGGATATCTCGACATCACCGTCCCAGACGGAAAACCGCCGCGCGACAAGATCCGAATTGGGATCACACGTGCCCACCTCGAAGAAGACGCCGCGAAGAACGTCCACACTCCAGACGGTACCGCCGTCGATTTTAACCGTGCCGGAACTCCCCTCCTCGAAATCGTCAGCGAACCAGATTTGCGCTCGCCACAAGAAGCAAAAGCGTATCTCCAGGAACTCCGCGGCGTGATGCGTGCCGTAGGGACGTCTGATGCTGATATGGAAAAAGGACAGATGCGTTGCGATGCAAACGTCTCGCTCCTTGAGGTCGACGATAAGAACATGCCGACGCAAGCATTTTTGAATGCACGCATCGAAATTAAAAACCTCAACTCCTTCCGTGCCGTTGAACGCGCGATCATGTACGAGATCGAACGACAGACCGAACTCTACGCAGCCAATACACCTCCAACCGGTGCGACGCGCGGTTGGGACGAAAACCGTGGCGTGACATTTGAACAGCGTTCTAAAGAAACCGGAGCAGACTATCGCTACTTCCCGGAACCAGACCTCCCGCCACAAGACCTTGTCGCAATCCGTGAACAAGAGTCCACACGTGGAATCGAACTCCCAGCCGAAAAACGCAATCGTCTCGCGGACGAATGGTGGTTCACGCCAGCGGATGCGGCATTCTTCGTCGCGAACGAAGGATGGGCTGACTACGCCGAACACGTCATGGGAGAACTGGGTGGCTGGCTCGAGTCGATGGATGATTCCGGAAAGAGCGGAGGTGAATTGCTGAACGAGCGGAAAAAGAAACTCGCCAAACTTGCGGGTGGTTGGCTGACGTCCAAACTCGCTGGGCTTATGGCAGAGAAAAATCTGATGATCAAAGACCTCAAAATCACCGCAGAAGATTTTGCGGAGTTCCTTCATCTTCTCGATGCAGGTGAGATCAACAGCTCTAATGCGCAAAAGCTCCTCGCCATGATGGTTGAAACAGGGACAGACCCATCCGTTTTGATGGAAGAACATGACTTAGGGCAAAACATGGATGCGGGCGCCCTCGAAGAAACGATCGCGCGCATCGTCCGCGAAAACCCAGACCAAGTCGCGCAGGTGAAAGCTGGAAAAGTTGCGATCATTAAATGGTTCGTTGGTGCCGTGATGAAGGCCACGGAAGGGAAAGCGAATCCGGCAATCGCAGAAGAGATCGTCAAGAAAGAAATTGGTGTATAAAAAATCTAGCGTTCTTGCGCCTCAAGTGTTCTGTTCCGTTAATGGATGGAACCAGTTCCCCACCAGTTCAACCGCTTCATCTTCTGACGTTACCCATTGGATCCGTTTATCGCGACGGAACCACGTCTCTTGGCGTTTCGCATAGCGATGCACCGCCATCTTGCACGTTGCGATCGCATCATCAAGCGTCTTTTCACCTCGGATATATCCAAGGAGTTCGCGATAGCCGATCGAGGTCATCGCTGGTGCATCGAGCGGGATGTCTTTTGCAATTACTTCGCGAATCTCATCAATCCATCCAGCATCGATCATCTCTTCAATCGCCGTGTCGATCCGATGATTCAAATCCGTTCGTGACCACTTGATCCCAACTTGGAAGGCGTCAACGATTGGCTTGCCGAGTTTCTTTTGCGATGTAAATGGTTTGCCAGTAAACGTAACCACCTCGAGCGCACGAATCACGCGACGGGGATTTTTGAGATCAACCGCCTGCGCGGCTTCCGGATCAAGCTTCACGAGGAGCGTCGCGAGTTCTTCGAGTGATTTTTGTTCAAACGCCGCGCGCAAATGCGGTTTAGCTTCTACCTTTGGAAAAGAAAAATTATCGATCAATGACCGGACATACAATCCCGTCCCGCCAACAACGATCGGAAGGTGTTCCCGTTCCGTAATTCCTTTGATGGCGGTAAGCGCAGACTCGCGCCATTCTGCTGCGGTGAGCTGAACTTTCGGGTCAAGAAAATCCATCAGGTAATGCGGGACGCCTTCAACAATAAATGCGCGACGCCCCTGAAAGGTGCCACGCATCCCAATTGGTTTTCCCGTCCCGATCGAAAAGTGGGTGTAACACTGCCGTGCGTCGGCGTTCACGATCTCGCCCTCGAACTGCTTGGCGAGCCGGATCCCCAGGGCTGTTTTGCCGGACGACGTCGGACCCACGACACAGACGATACGTGGGAGCTGTCTCTTTGTAGATGGTCTATGGTGTCGGACGTTCGGCATGAACACTCAGTCTTGTCTGGTTTAGGATACCATTTCCCGGAAAAGCTACCATCTTTCTTCGTTTTTGGCTATACTCCTAGGGATATGCCCCCTTCGGTGCAAGACCTCCAGCACTACCAACAAGTCCTGAGTGCGTATAAGGCAAAGCTACGCAGCATTGTCACGACGCATAAAAAGCGTGTCCGCGCCGCGATGACAGAAGTTGATGTCCGGAAAGCGAATGCGATCAAACAACAGCTGACACAAAAAAAGAGCTCCTAGAGCTCTTTTTCGATGGCGAGAAGCCGATTGTATTTTTCGACGCGCTCGGACCGCGAAAGCGATCCGGTTTTGATATGTTCTGCACCGCACGCAACGGCAAGGTCAGCGATCGTCGTGTCTGACGTCTCCCCGGAACGATGTGAGATGATGACGGCAAATTGTGCCTCTTGCGCCATCTTGATCGCATCAATCGTCTCGGTGAGTGTCCCAATCTGGTTTGGCTTGATGAGGATCGCGGTTGCCGCCTTCTCTTCGATGCCGCGCTCGAGACGTTCAACGTTTGTCACAAAGAAATCGTCGCCCACAATGAGGCTCTTCTGCTTGAGTGCAGGAACCGCTTTTTTCCACGCTGCCCAATCATCTTCTGCAAACGGGTCTTCGATCGAAGTGAGGGGAAAATCACGCTGGAGCTGCTCGTACCGTTTCAGTAACTCTGCCGATGTATAGACCGTCCCACCTTCTGCCTTGAATACGTACACCTTTCGCTTTTTGTCGTAGAACTCACTCGCGGCGATGTCCGTTGCAAGCGCAATATCTGTGCCAGGTTTGTACCCCGCTTTTTTAATCGCTTGGACGAGGAGTGAAAACGCCGCCTCTACATTCGGGAGCTTCGGCGCAAACCCACCTTCATCGCCCACCGTTGTTACGAACCCCTGCTCCTTGAGGAGCTTGGCGAGGACGTGGAACGTCTCAGTGCCCGCGCGAAGGCGCTCCGCGAATGTCCGCTGCTTCGGTAACAACATGCACTCTTGGACATCGAGCGACCAATCCGCATGCGCGCCACCATTCAACACATTCATCATCGGCACAGGCAGCGATGCTTTTTTATGAAAATGGTACGTCTGTCGCAATGACTTCCACAACGGCTCTTTCCGATGGATCGCAAGCGCTTGCGCAACGGCAAGCGAAACAGCGAGTGTCGCGTTCGCGCCGAGCGATGACTTGTTCTCCGTATCATCCAACTCACACATCACGTGATCGATATCCTGTTGCCGTCGTGCATCGATGCGACGCAGCACGGGCGCAATTTCTTCATTGATGTTTTTAACCGCCTTGAGTACGCCTTTGCCGCCATATCGCTTTCCCCCATCACGAAGCTCTAATGCCTCGTGTGACCCAGTTGATGCGCCCGATGGGACCTTCGCTTCGGCAGACGCACCTGATGCAAGAGTGACACGACAGGCGATGGTCGGGTTGCCGCGAGAATCTAAAATCTCCCGAGCGACAATCGACGCAATCTTCGATGAAGAGAAGATCATAATGAACGCATTGTATCACGCGCAACAAAAAAGGGCGGATATCCTCCGCCCTTTCCTGGAAACGTTCGATTAGCGGACCTCGAAGGTCACGGAAACGTTCGTATTCACATCGAGGCTACCTGCTTCAATCTGGGTTTTTGCGGACTCAGGTGCCAAATTTGCTTGGCGTGCATCGTACATGATTGGGCTTGGGACGCCTGGGGTTGATTCGGAGAACGAAACAACTTTAATCAAGTGGAGGCCGGTCGCGTTTGCGAGGGCTTCTGCTTTCTTCTGAGCATCCTTGATTGCCTTGATGCGTGCTTCATCCTGGAGCGTTGATGGATCATCGATCGTAAACTGTACGCCACCGACATCATTTGCACCAAGCTTTGTCGCGGTATCGAGCACGTCACCAGCTTTCGTCAAATCACGTACTTTGACGGTGACCGTTTGGCTAAGCGTATAGCCGATGACACGTTGCGTACTGGCGCTCCAATCGATCTTTGGTTGAAGGCTGTAATTCGATGTCTGGATATCCGCATCCTTAATCCCCATTTGTTTCAGTGCGGCGATGATTGCATTCATCTTTGTGGTATTCGCTTGCTGGACCGTCGCAACCGTCGAACCATCGCTGTAGACACCAAGGGTCACGAGCGCGAGGTCCGGCGTTGCTGTCACTTTACCCATGCCGTTGATGGTGATCGTGTCACGGTCAATAACGGCTTTGCCGATGTAGTCACGTTCGGCGAATGTGTTAATCGTCTTGGCGACCAAAAAGAGGGAAAGGATCGCGAGCACCAGTGCGGCGAGCCATTTGACCGGCGTAAAATCTTTCATAGGAGTTGGAGAAGTAGGCATAAATTATTTCTTTTTAGACGGAGATTGAATAAGTGGAGTAATTCCTGGCAACACACCGCTGTTTGCAATGAACTCGAGCATCGCGCCCCCGCCCGTTGAGAGATGGTCGATCCATTCTCCCATACCGCTCCGGAGCATCACAGGCAGTGTATCGCCACCGCCCACAACACCATAGCACGGCCCCTTGCTGCGAGACGCAATCGCCCGCGCAACGACGAGCGAGCCATGTGAGAACGCGGGAAGCTCCGTGACGCCAAGCGTTCCGTTCCAGACAATGGTCTTCGCTTTCTTGATTTCTTCTGACCACAAACGCATTGTCTCGGTCCCGATATCCCCCATCGCTTCGTTCTTTTTGACGTCAGTGACGGCGACAACATGCGGATGCGCCTTCGCATCGATTTTACTTGCAACGACTACATCGATCGGCAAGAGGATCTTTGGATTCTTGAGCAGTTTCTTTGCCGCCGCAATCCCCTCTTTTTCGATATACGACTTCCCAATCTGCATTTTCTTGGCAGCAAAGAATGCATGCGCCATTGCACCTCCAACCAAGACGCGGTCTGCGATCTTGAGGAGTGCGGCGAGCACATCGAGCTTTGTTGATAATTTTGATCCCCCGATAATGGCGAGGAATGGTTTCTTTGGTTTTGAAAGGAGGCGCTCAAGCCCTGCAACCTCCATAACGAGCGACGGCCCAGCATATGACGTCATCTTTTTTGCGATCCCCACGACAGACGCATGCGCACGATGGCACGAGGCGAATGCATCATTTACAAAAAAATCGCCAAGTGACGCAAACGCGCTCGCGAGCTTTGGATCGTTCTTTTCCTCCCCCGCATAAAACCGGACATTCTCGAGGAGGAATACTTCGCCATTCTTCGCACTGCACACGGACGCCTCAAGCTTCTTTTTTCCGGAAGTCGTATCAACGACATCTCCAAGAAAGTGGACCTTGAGTCCAGACAACACCGTCGCGATATGCGCGAGCTTCTTCGTCGAGTACTTCGCCTCCCGTCCCTTTGGCCGTCCGAGGTGTGTGAGCAGAATCACAACGGCACCACGCTCTGACAAATTCCGAATCGTCGCAAACGACCGTTCGAGCTTGAGCGAATCGTCATCCGTCGCTTGCCCCGTGAGCGGGATATTCCAATCCACACGCACTACAACACGCTTGCCTTTCAGTGACAGCGAAGTTGGCAAAACCCGAAGTTTCATATCAGAAGGATACCATAATTCTGTCATCCCGGACGCAGTCGAGCTCAGCTCGACGGAGATCCGGGATCCCCATCCGATCGGAAGGGATCCCGGATCTCCGTATGACTACGTCCGGGATGACAGTCGGCTTAAATCCCAACATCTACAACCACGACCTCAGGCCTCGCTCCAAAACGCGGATGCCACACCTCTTGACCCAAGCCGCGCGAGACAATAAGCGGGATCCCATGGAACAGCTTTCTTCCTCCAATCACTTTTTGTTTGAGCTTCGCTGGGATCCATGGCGCACCAATGATCGGCAAACACACTTGCCCGCCATGCGTGTGGCCAGAAAGCACCAAATCCGTCTTTCCTTCTTCGAGGTCCAATGCGATGTCTGGCTCATGTGCAATCGTGAGATGCGCAATATCTTTTGATGTCCTCGTAATCTGTTGTGGCGCGCCGTACCAATGGTCATCAATTCCTTGGAGGTCGAGCTCCTTCCCTTCTCGTTTGAGCTGGATCGTCCGATTTGTCAGGTCCATAAACCCAAGTCCAACAAAAAATGCGCGGATATCCTGGGGACGATCGAGATGGTCATGGTTCCCAAGGACGAAATAGACGCCTTGCGGTGCACGCAGCTCTTTAAACGGCTGGAGAAGCTTTACGGTGTTTGCGTGATGGACAACAAAATCCCCTGCCAAGACAATCGCATCTGGCGCAAGCGCATTCACCTCAAGCGTGATCCGTTCCCACCATCCATTTGGGATCCCCCCGCCTGCATGGAAGTCAGACAAAAAGACGATCCGCAACTTCGTCGTCGGATTCGGACGCAGTTCTTCACGGTACCGTTGTACCTTTAACCAACGCGGTTCAACGACGAACGCATAGAGCGAGAGAAGACAAATCAGTGCAACGATGTACCACATCCCAAATTAGGCGCGTAATGCAACGGCCTTGCCAACCTGAACCGCAAGTTCTGCAAGACGGTTCGAATATCCCCATTCGTTGTCGTACCAGGCAAGAATCTTCACCATATCGCCGTCGACGATTTGCGTGCACGGGAGGTCGATAATGCATGATGCTGGGTTGCCGATGAAGTCGCTCGAGACGAGCTCTTCTTCTGTCACTTCGACGATTCCTTTATAAAGTGCGCTCTTCGATGCTTTTTTGATCACCGCATTTACTTCTTCGATCGTCGTTTTCTTTTTGAGGAGAAACGTGAAGTCTGAAAGCGAGACGCATGGTGTTGGGACGCGGATCGAAATACCATCAAATAATCCTTTGAGCTCTGGGATAACTTCGGTGGTTGCACGCGCAGCTCCGGTCGTTGTTGGCACAATATTCTGGGCAGCAGCGCGAGCACGGCGTAAATCCTTGTGTGGGCCATCCTGCAATACCTGATCAGCGGTGTACGAGTGGATCGTCGTCATCATCGCTTTTTTGATCCCAAATGCTTCATGGATGATGGCTGCAACTGGAGAGATGCAGTTTGTCGTACAGCTCGCGTTGTTGATGACTTTTGCCGATTTCCCCGCCCCTTTTTCGTTCACACCAATCACATGTGTTGGAACGCCATCACCTTTCGCCGGAGCGGACAAAATGACACGCTTTGCACCAGCAGTGATGTGCTGTGACGCGCCTTCGAGATCCGTAAAACGACCCGTGCATTCGAGGACGATGTCAACGCCCATCTTGCCCCATGGCAAGGCCTTTGGATCTTTCTCGGCCAAGACCGGGATTTTCTTGCCATCAATAATCAAATTCTTTTCGTCGTGCCCAACCTTGTGATCCCACGTGTGATAGGTGGAATCGTGCTTCAACAAATGCGCCAGCGTCTTGGCATCCGTCAGGTCATTCACCGCAACCACATTGAACCCCGGCATCGTAAACCCGGCTTTGAGGACATTCCGACCGATACGGCCAAATCCGTTGATAGCGATAGTAGGCATATACAGGAACGAACCCCACGTGAGTGGGAATCGTAGAAATGAATGAGGTGAAGGACCCGGATTAGCGTGTCGCAGCCACGACGTGCGTCGCGACGGCATTCAACGTCATCTGGAGCTGCGCTTGCGCGACAGTGATCTTGAGCATCCAGAGTGCGAGGCCGAATGTCGTGAGCAACGTAAACACCGCAAGCGCGAGGATCGCACTGCCATGTGTTGTGACGGCATCACGCATCTCACGGCCGGCAGAAGACGACGCGGCAGCTGGCTTGGAACGGGAAGAGCGAGTTGGCATAAAATGATGCGAAGAGTATAGCACAAAAGAAAAAACCTCCGCATGGGGAGGTTGTGAAGAAATTACCGAGACGTGACGCCGATCGCGTCGAAGTTCAGGATGCCGCGGCCGATGAGACGCGCCGCGCAGGTAGCGAAGTAGCCGTCCTCGCTCGTGGCGAGCAACCCGTTCGGACCCCAGAGTGCACTGATAGGCACGATATTGGGGACGAACTGCATCTCGTACGGGTCGGGGTTGCGGTGCTGACCTTCGGGACTCTTCGTCGCTTCGGACGCGTCGATGATCGCCGCGAAGAGTTCGGGATGATTGTTGGTCATTCCCCGGTCGGAATAGAACGGCCCGAGCGAGATCACCTCAGTCACCTTGAGGTCAGGCACACCCAGCTCTTCGCAAAGCTCGGTCTTGAACCGCGTCAGCATGCCGGCAATGCCCGCCTCGTTCACCTCGGCGAAACCACCCGGCAGGTCTGGCGTGTTCTTCCCCGGCCCGAACGAGTATCCCTGGAGCACCACCGTGTGGGTGAACTTTCCCGCCTTGTCGCGGATGAGCACCATGCCCTTCGCGCCGCTCTGAGGACCCTGTCGCCAGCTGAAGTACTGGTAGGCGAACACGACCTCCGGCTTCTTGATGATCTCCACTTCGATGTTCGTGAAGATCCCAAAGATGCGGCCTTCGGGGATGAGTACCTCGAGGATGCGCCGCACCTTCACGCCGCCTTCCGACTCCGGCCGCATGGCCAGATCGGCGAGGTAGCCGTTGCAGCTCTGATCCGGCTTCTTCGCCTTCTTATCCTCCTCGGTAAGGTCACCGGGAAGGCTGAGAAGACGTAGCTGGACCGTAGAACTGGATGCCTTGAACCACGTCTGGGACGTGAGCTTCTCTTCGATCTCTTGACGGTTCATGGGAACCTCCTTGTTGTAAGAGTGCAGACGAGCGCGGCCAGCTCATCATTTTTCTATTATGATGTCAAGCCTGCTAGATCTTTTTGCAGAGACAAAGGATTGCATAAACTTAAACCGTCCCGGTGCACACCGGGACGGTTTTTTTCTTTTCTTGTTTGGTTACATCACGTACCGCGTAAAACGCGAGACGATGATCTTTTCGCCGATCTTGGCGATCTTTTCGGCAATGTAGGCTTCGACGGTCTTGTCTTCGTCCTTGAAGAACGATTGTTTCGTGAGACACACTTCCGAGAACCACTTGTTCATCTTGCCTTCGAGAATCTTTGCGCGGATCTCTTCTGGCTTATTCTCTTCTGCGAGTTCCGCTTTGAAGATCTCCTGCTGCTTCTCGAGTTCGTTCGCAGGAACTGTTTCTGGCGAGAGGAAAAGCGGATCGATCGCGGCGACGTGCATCGCGATCTCATTGGCGAGACCGACGAACTCATCGGTACGTGCGACGAAGTCCGTCTCGCACTGGAGCTCGACGAGTGCGCCGAGCTTTTTGTTGTGATGGATGTACGACGCGACGATCCCTTCGGCCGTCGTGCGTTCCGACGTTTTCTTGGCGGCCTTGGCGGCGCCTTTCTTTTTGAGAATTTCGGTTGCTTTGTCCATGTCACCGCCTGCCTCATCGAGGGCGTTCTTCACGTCCACGATCCCGGCGCCGGTGCGGTTGCGGAGTTCCACAACCAATTTTGCGTCTGCCATAGAAAGTGCTGTTACGTTATTTTTGTGACGAACTTAGACCGCGGTTGCCTTTTGCGATGGGGCACCGAGCGTGACACCGAGGCGTGCGCGGGCGGATTCCCATTCTTCGCGGCCTTCCTTGCAGGCTTGCGCCATGAGTTTGGCCATCATGTCGATCGTCTTGACCGCGTCGTCGTTGGACGGGATGACGTAATCGACTTCCGTTGGGTTGACGTTCGTGTCGCAGAGCGCGATCACTTTGACGCCGCGACGCTTTGCTTCTTCGAGCGCGGTCTTATCCTTCTTGATGTCGAGGATAAAGACAGCCTCTGGGATACGGGAGAGATCGCGGATACCACCGATCTTCTCTTCGAGCTGTTCGATCTGTTCGTTCAACTTGAGCTGTTCGAACTTGGTGTATTTGCCGAGTTCGCCCTTCTCTTGCTTACGCTTCAAATCCTTAAACTTGCGGAGCACCTGGGTGATTACGGCAAAGTTCGTGAGGGTACCGCCGAGCCAACGCTTGTCGACGAATGGCATGCCAGCATCAGTCGCCGTCGCTTTGACGATGTCTGATGCCTGCTTTTTGGTACCAACAAAGAGGACAATGCCGCCGCGCGACGTTGTCTGCTTGGCAAACGACATGGCGGTTTCGAGCGCCTTCTGCGTTTCCTCAAGGTTAATGATGTGGATGCCCTGGCGGCTGCCGAAGATAAACTTCTTCATCTTTGGGTGCCACTTGGACGTCTGGTGGCCGAAATGTGCTCCGGCTTGGAGCATGTCGACCAGCGAAGGAGACTTCGCCATATGGGTGATTGGCGACCGAGGTTATCGGTCATACCTTTTAGACGCGTTTTTCCCGGCTCGGCACGCCCTGGCAAATGGCCGGGGAGGTGGTGACAAGCGCGTAAGGGGAAATTGCGGGATGGATAAATGCCCAAAGTCGCGTTCAACGCGATTTATGAGGCGCGAGGACGGTACCATGGGTATAGAAAACCGTCCAGATGGCCTGGACGGCGAGGTTACTGACCGGTGAAGATGACTTTCTGAAGCCCAGACACGGGATTCTCGTAGCTCCAGGGAGCAACCGGTGGCGGCGACTCCGTGTCGAAGCTCGTTTTCTGCGCCCCATCCTGAAAATGGTGGAAGGCGCCGTAGCAACGCTTCGTCGGCAGTGAGATGTCGTCGCACATGTCGTAGTGGACGCCTTCCGTGAAGGGACTCAGTGTGAGGACCGTGCCAGCCTCGAGGTCGCCCAAAGCGCAGACGACGACCTTGTCGGTGGACGACATCGCCACGCATGGCATCATCGTTTCGACATCGTCGAACGGACTCTGCGTCACGTCCGGCTGGGTCGGCTGGTCGATCTTGCCGCCGATTGCCAGCGTCACTCCTTGCGGATGCTTGCCGTCTGGCAAGTACCAGCAGAGAACGTCACCCTGCGACGGGATATCAACCATGACAGAATCGCCTGGGACACCGCAGTCGACCATGACTGGCCCACCTCCGGTGCTGCTCGACATCGAACCCGTCGATAATGTCGAAGAAGAAGCCGCTCCCCCACCTCCAACACTTGCGCTGGACGATGAGGTTGTGCCGGCGCCTCCTTCTGAAGAGCCGGTTGATGAAGAGACGCTGCTCGACGATGCTGTCGCGCCCGCGTCCCATTCTTGGATGTCCAGAAGATACTGGCATCCGCTGAGCCCCATGAGGAAGCCCGCCACGCACACACCTGAATGGATTCGCATCAAAGGCCTCCAAGGCGATAGAAAAAGAACCGAATGAACATATAAAACCTAGCAACAAAAGGCAGTTCTGTCAATTCTAATTGACACATAAAAAAGAAAGCTCCGACTCTACCCGTGAGGGGAATCGGAGCTGAGCGTGAGCGCGGCATCGGTCTAAGGGACCGTCACCGCAATCTCGAGGTAGTTGTTCACAACGGTCGTCGACCACGGAGCTGCGGGCGCGTCTGTGCCGTTGCTCACATACGGAGCGACGACCGAAATGTTGTCGCACTTGACCGTGACGGTCCCCGGGCAGTCCGATGAAGGAAAGCCGGGTTGGTCGCACCGGGAGTTTTGCTTCTGCGCGCCGAGGGCGTCGCTGTAGTTGTACAAGTTCAACTGCAGGTACGTCCCCGTGGGCAGCGGACCCAAGACGTGGCACATGACGTCGTTCGAGTCGGTCGAGGCCGCCATGCAACCAGCGCCCGGGAACGGCGTCGAAACGATGTCCGCACCAACGGGTCGGTTGATGATGCCCCCGACGCCGAGATACATCCCCGCCGTGTGGTCAGGCGCTTGCCACCTGATCGTACAGTCGACGAGGGGTTCGCCACCCGTGCTGCTCGAAGCGGACGACGAGGCGTTGGTGGACGACTCACTCGAGGACTCACCTGAGCCCGTCGAGACGGTCTCTTCCTCACCCGTCGAAGACGTGTGCGTGCTGCTGGTAGGACCCGCTCCTCCATCGGAGGTTGCGGAGCTCGTCGTGGGACCACCGCCACCCATCTCACCGACAGAAGTCGTCGTGGATGAACGGTGGCCACCGGTTCCATCTTCTTCGCCATTCGGCAAAAACAGCTGACAACCGCCGAGCAAAAGCACGACAAAAACGATCGAGAACGTGTTTTTCATCTTTCGACCTCCTGCGCAAAGCGCATGAAATGAACAAATCTGGTGCCCGCACTATACCAGAAAACGCCCATTTTGTCAATCCTGCTTGACATTTTAGCCAAAAAAAGACCCTGAACCGAATGGTGCAGGGCGAGCCCCTCTTTGGGAGTGCTACTCGGTATAGCTGAGGGTTTGGAGGCCGCTGACGTCGACATAGCCGAATGGTGCCGATGGCCCAATGGCAAAATCGAAGTGGCCTTTGAGCACCCCGTCATGCCAAACCCAGAATTGGTCGTAGCACTTGGGGCTAGGAAGGTTCGACACGTCACAGACGTCGTACACGCCTGGGAAGCTGTCATCCGTAAACGGGTGGAACAGTGCATCCGTCCCAGTCGCCTGCATCCCGAGATCGCAGAGGACGTATTCGTCCGTCCCGAGCATCGCGACGCAACCCGGAAACGGATTTGACGCTGCACCTCCATTGATACTTCCGCCGAGCTTCATCACCGTCGTTGCGGCATGCTTCGACACGGAGAAGTACCAACAGACCACCAGATGGTCTTCTGGGAAGTCCGTGTTTGTCCCTCCGCAGTTGACCGTCATCATCGTAGGGCCGCCCGTGCTGCTCGATGCAGAGGACGATACGCTCGCCGATGACGATGATGACACATCTGCTGACGAGCTTGAGGCTACCGTCGAAGCGCTCGACGAGACGTCACTCGAACTCATCGATGTCGTCATGGCGCCGCCCATCCCACCCATCCCGCCAACAGAGGCTGTCGATGAAACCGTTGTTTCACCGGTGGTCGAAACGGTCGTCGTGGTGGTCGAAACGGTGGTCGTCTCACCCGTGGAGCTTGAGGCACTGCCGCCACTCCCAACGGGCCTGAACTTGTCGAAATCCTGCAGGCAACCGCCTACGAGGATGCACATGATGATGATCATCCAAACGGTGTTTCTCACGGTCTTCTCCTTGTAAGGTTCGTACTGCGATCCTAGCTCTTTTTGACCAAAATGTCAAGATCATTTTACAAGCTGCGCATAAGAAAAAAGCGCCTGTCCCAGCTCTCTTGAGAGAGTCTGGAACAGACGCAACGTGCCCGTACTTAGGGCGTGACGAACGTCGGGTTGGGCTTCCCCGACATGAAGCTGAAGCCGCCGTAGGCGACGCCATCCACGTAGCGGCCGATCTCCGCGGTGCCGTAGCAGCCGAGAATGTCGAGGCCGCAGGCGAAGGGCTGCGTGTTCGGGCAGTAGTAGTACCCATCGACGATCCCGTCCGGGTTCGAGGTCGTCTCGCCCGGACCGATGGTGCCGAGCGTGAGATTCGCCGTGGAGTCCGAGGGCGCCTCGCCGAGATCGAACGTAACCTCCTCCGCGCCCTGGGGACCGGTACCGCGGACACCCCAATTGGTGTTCGAGAAGCCCTGGCCCTGCGGGTAGACGACCTGACCACCGAGGCGGATCTGGCGCGCATCCGGGACGACGTCGGCCCGGACCTTGATGACGAACTTGTGCGCGGCAACGTCGGCGCAGGAGAAGAACTCCTGCATCCCCGTCCCCGTGGACGAAGCCGTCGTGGCGCCGGTCGTAGCGCTCGTGGTGGAGCTCGTGTCCGTGGTGGAACCCGTCGAAACCGTCGAGTTGATCGTGGTCGAGCCGCTCCCGCTGGAGCTGCTGGCACCGCCGGAACCGCCGGAACCATCGTCGATCTGGGGCGAGCAGCCCACACCGAGGATACCGAGGATCATGATGAAAGAAGCGAGATAAAAGTGGCGCATGTGCCACTCCTTTCTACCTTTTTGAGGTGCCACCTCTTTATCAGATCTAGCCAGAAATGTCAAGTCTATTAGTCTTCGTCTTCGTCCGTCCCCTTTTTGCCCGTTTTGACGGCGGCGATGACTTCTGCCAGCTCTCCATCCAAAATTTGGGCGATATTATGCCAGGAGTGCTTGATCCGGTGGTCCGTAATACGGTCCTGCGGATAGTTGTATGTCCGGATCTTTTCTGAACGGTCCCCGCTCCCGATCTGGGAACGACGCTCTGCATCCAGTTTGCTCCGTTTCTTTTCTTCTTCCATCTCCCAAATACGGGAACGCAAAATCGTCATGCCACGTTCACGGTTTTGGAGCTGCGAACGCTCATCTTGGCACGACACCGCAATGCCCGTTGGGATATGCGTAATGCGCACGGCAGACTTCGTGGTGTTCACCGACTGCCCGCCTTTTCCGCCGGCACAAAACGTATCAATCCGAAGGTCATTCAAATTGATCGCAACTTCTGTTTCTTCGATCTCCGGAAGCACGGCAACGGTCGCCGTTGAGGTATGGATTCGCCCCTGTTTTTCCGTGACCGGCACACGCTGAACGCGGTGGACGCCCTGTTCGATCTTCAGCTCGCCATACGCGCCATTGCCTTGGATCGCGAACACGACTTCTTTGTATCCGCCTTGTTCCGCCTGTGATTCAGAAACAAGCACGGTCTTCCAGTTATGCCGTTCTGCAAATCGGCCGTACATCCGGAAGAGGTCCTGCGCAAAAAGCGCTGCTTCCTCCCCGCCCGTCCCCGCGCGGATTTCGACGATGACGTCGCTCCCATCATGCGGGTCTGGTGGCACGAGTTTCAATTCAAATACAGATTTCGCCTCCTCAAATTCTGCCGTCACACCAGCGAGCTCCGCAGTTGCAAGCTCACGCATGTCCGCATCTTCAGACGACGCCGCGGCCTGGAGATCCTGGAGCGCCTTTGCTGCCGCAACGTACCGATCAGCCGTGATGACCACATCCTTTGTCTGCGAATACTCTCGTGAGACATCACGAAGCAGACGCGAATCGGCAAGCGTCTCAGGAGCAGAAATCTTCGTCTCAAGCTCGAGGAGCTTGGCACGGGCAGTCGCCGCGGCTTTGAGAAGGTCAGACATGGGAATCGTTCAAGAATACACGAAACCCGCTACCAAGTGATAGCGGGTTCTCATCCAGCGCGAAGCTACGCTTCGTTGAGCTTGGTCGGGTTCTTTTGTGCCTTCTTGGCGACCTTCTGCGCTGCACGCTTGGCGGTCTTCGCTTTCTTGCCGAGCGCTGTTTCGCCCTTGGCGGCCTTGGCGACAGCCTTTTCCTGGAACTTCTCGACGCGACGGGCAGTGTCGATAAGCTTCTGTTTGCCCGTGTAAAACGGGTGACAGCTGGAACACAATTCAACGTGGATCTCTTCCACGGTTGAACCGGCCATGATCACGTTGCCACAGGCGCACACGATCTTGGCGGCCGGGAAATAGGTTGGGTGGATGTCTGCCTTCATATCGGGGGCAACGATACCAGAAGCCTCGATTTTTGACAAGACCCGCTCCCAGCCGAAACAGATAAGAAAAAACCCTCAGAATTGAGGGAATTGAGAACGGCCTAGACGGCCGTGGCAGCCATCTCAGCGGACTCGGAGAGAGCTTGGTTGTGGTAGATGACGAGGGCCACAACCACGCCAGCAAGATCGAGGTCGTCGGCCTTGGTCGTGCTCGACTCTGGCGGCGACGAATCCGCCTCCTGCGACGAAAAGGTCGCATGCTCGGTCTCCGCATCGTACACGAGAGTGAGACAGCGACACCCCGGAAGATCCATCCGCACGGTGACCGTACTCGTCCTCTCCCCGTGCGAGATCCACCAGGAGAAGTCGTGGCTATCCCCTCGCGAGGTGAGTGCCACGGTGTACGTCTTGGTCATCTCGTCCGCGCTGCACTCGACCGTTGGAAGCGAGAACTCCTGCTTCTCGAACTGCTTGATGATCTCACTGAAGAACGCATTGGCCCGCTTCACATGCTCCTGTTGCATCAATACCTCCGAAAGGAACCTACCCCAAACCCTCGCCAAAGTCAACCGGCCTATGCTAGTCTCCGCCCATGCTCGCCTCAGATTTTGACTACGTCCTCCCTCCGGAACGGATCGCCCAAACACCAATGAAACCACGCGACCACTCGCGGCTTTTGGTATTGGATCGAAAAACGGGCGCAGTCGAGCACCATCACTTTTATGAGATTGGCGAATTCTTGAAGCCAGGCGACCTCCTCATCGTGAACGAAAGTAAAGTCTTCAAGGCACGTCTCAAGACGACGGATGGGATCGAAATCTTCTTACTCCATCCAGAACCAACGGGCTGGATCGCCCTTGCAAAACCAGGACGAAAATTGAAAATCGGTTCAACCATTTCATTCGAAGACGAATCAACAGCGACCGTTCTCGACAAGCGAGATGACGGCACGGTCGTCATTGATTTCCACAAAGATTCAGACGCGGTATTCGCGTGGACTGACGCCCATGGGAGCGTCCCCGTCCCACCCTACGTCGAGCAGGCCCCCAAAGACGAGAGCGACTATCAGACGGTCTACGCAAAAAGCATCGGCTCCGTCGCTGCTCCGACAGCGGGCTTTCACTTTACGCCGGAACTCATTGAGAAACTAAAATCTCAAGGCATCCGCTTCGCAAGCGTGACACTTCACGTCGGACTCGGCACATTCCGCCCGATGAAAACGGAAACGCTCGAAGAGCATGTGATGCACGAAGAATGGATTGATGTGCCGGATGAGACAAAAAAGCTCATCGAAGAAACAAAACAGAACGGCGGCCGCGTTATCGCCGTTGGGACTACGACAGTCCGCGCCCTCGAGTCAGGGATCCGTCATGGCTTCACCCGTATCTTCATCACCCCAGGATTTGAATTCAGAACAATCGACGGGATGGTCACGAATTTTCATCTTCCAAAATCGACTCTCCTCGTCCTCGTCTCCTCGTTCGCGGGACGGGACAATGTCTTAAAAGCGTATTCAACAGCAATCGCAAATGAGTATCGGTTCTACTCATTCGGTGACGCAATGCTGATCGTATAAAAAAAGAGCCTCGACCCAAGGGGGTGGAGGCTCTCAGAAAGTACCGGCTGCAGGACTCGAACCTGCGACCTCTCAAGAAGCAACGCTACTTAGGAAGGGGGCTTCCATTCGTTCGTTTACTTGAGCGCTCTACCAACTGAGCTATGCCGGTGGATACCTCCCCCAGTTTGCAGTCCTGGGGGAGGGTTGGGGTTAAGAACGAGATGCCGGCTTGCTCATGCAAGATCCGGCTTCGCGCGCCGCCGTGGAGGGTTCAGGTGCCCGCGGGGTCCGCGTCGTGGAGGCTGATGTCGATCGCGCCGGCGTGGGGAGAAGACAGGTTGGCGTCGAACTTCATCGAATGAATGCTTTCGAACGTGCTGGACCGCTTTTTCCTCATGTCGCTCTCTCCTGCCCCATGTGAGGCTGTGAGTGGTTCCGCTTCTTGGTAGGAACGGAACGTTTTTCTTCTGTGCGTCCCCTTCTTAGCATGGAGCTAAAAACCTGTCAAGGGAGCTTGTCTTCTATCCAATCTGCTCAATAAAATGATATTCCGGCTTTTCGCCTGGAAGCACGAGGATCGCCAAGGCATCCATTTGGTACTCTCGAGGCTGGATGCGGGCTTGGGCGAGGTACACATCAATGGTCCGTCGCATGTGGAGCAGCTTCTTCCGTGTGATGGAATCTTCCGGATTCCCGAACATCCGCGTCCGTCGCGTTTTTACCTCCACAAAATGAACCACTCCCTCTTTTTCTGCGATTACATCGATCTCACCAAGTCGGCATGACCAGTTGCGTTGCAAGATTGTGAACCCGCGAGACATCAAAAAAACAACGGCGAGATCTTCGCCGCTGTCTCCGAACCGGCGACGCGGATCGGATGCTTCTACTTGTTGGCTTTCGGGAGCCATTTGTTGATAGCGTCGCGTTCTGTGCGGCGCTGGTTCATCGCTGGGATGTCACGCTTGATCGTCTTGTACGTTTGCCAGGCGTACCATGCAAAGAGCGCGGCCCAGAGGATAAACCCAAAACGCATGCTGAGAACGTAGATCCCCTCGTAACTCATTGCGTACAAAAACGCACCGAATACGGCCAATACGATGAGACGATTGGAAGCCGCCCCAAGTGCACGGCGCATCAGCTTCTCGATCCCATCACGCATCGCCACAAGGCGCAGGACGATCGCAGCGATGAGGCAGGCACCAAACACGCCAACGAGGATGTATTGGAAAATTGGCGCAATCGGTGGAGGCGTCAGGGCAAACCAGTACGAAGGGAGGACAAGCGGAGGGAGGTTCATATGGCGAATAGCCTGCCGAAAAAGAGACGTTTAGTCAACGGGAAGCTTGGTCCGGGTATAGATCAGGCCGTAATGGTATGGACCAGCTTCGAACTCATCCGCAAGCTTAAAAAATGGGGACACGAGAGCCGCCTTGGCGTCGTCATGGCTGATGCGCTGCGCAACCGGAGGACCAATTGGTGTAGAAATCGTCTTCCATTCTACAACAACAAGGCGCGCCTCAGGTCGCGTCAAACGCGCCATCTCGCGCACGAGCTGCGGACGGTTTTGGGACAGGTACAGGTTATTGATGAGGAGGGTGAGGTCGAGCGATCCTGGATCAATTCGCGTGGCGCCGTAGACATCGATATCTGACCAGACACATTTGATGTTGAACATCTGCTCGCTCTTGGCAGTCTTTTCAACTTGTTCAAGGACGGCGCGCTGGATATCCACGGCGTAGACGACTCCTTTTGGTCCGACGAGTTGGGCTGCAGGAAAGACAAAGTGACCGAGTGCGCCACAACCTAAATCCGCCACACGCATCTCTGCGCTGATCCCGACCCGTTCGAGTAACTTGAATGGGTTAACAAGTTCCGTCCCGCTACGGGTTGTCATAGTTATGCGCCTGTCGCTGGGTTCGTGAAGCCGAAGAGTGAACCAAGTGTCGCTTGCAGAAAAGCCGTCCACAAATTTGTGGCGACCATGAACCCAATGAAGCACAAAAAGATCCCGATAAACTTATACATCAAATTTGATCCCCCACCGCCCATATGCGCATCCGCCCATTCAATCGGACCAAACCATTCAAGAAGTTTACGCGTCCGGATAACGAGGAACGCCCCTACAGCAGCGACAGCGAGACCGATCAGAACGCGAAGGAAAATACCCATAGGTTACTCGGAATGATACCACGTCCATGACATTTCCGTGAAAGTATGTCAGGATTGGCGCGATACGGACGCTTAGCTCAGTTGGTTAGAGCATCTCGTTTACACCGAGAGGGTCGTAGGTTCGAATCCTACAGCGTCCACCAGCAACAAGTCTCCCTTGACCGGGGAGACTTTTTGTTGTAGGAATAATAAAGCTGATTGGAGAATCTATGAAAGAAACGGAACTCGACGAGTTCCGACAGGAGCTCGTTGTACGTCTCACGGCGAAACTCATAGAGAATGCGAAACTCATTCTCGAAACGGCAAAAAACGGAAACGGCGCAGAGCTCATGTGCGCACTCGATGACACGATCCTCGCTCTTCGCGAAGAACGAGAAATTGCCCGCGTGCGATTCCGCGTGGAGTACGTCTCCGTACGGCCCGGAATAGCTTCGGTACCTCCTAGCCCTTCCGCGCTTCCGGTGAATATCCCGCCTCCACCCCGAATACCTATCGAGGCAGAAACGGCCAGCAAACGAGAGAACGTCACGATCCCGTTTCGGCCTGGACCAAAAACGCCTTCTAAATAGGCGTCCCCCTCACCGCCACTCTGGCGGTTTTTTATATTCAATAGGTCTTGCCATCTCCCAGAAGAAATGATACCTTCCGTCCGTTCGGAGCATACCTCTCTGGATATACGCCTCGTGCGTAGTTGATGGGCTCAGGTGGCGGAATGGTATACGCACCAGCTTGAGGTGCTGGCGGGAGCAATCCCGTGGAGGTTCGAGTCCTCTTCTGAGCACCAGTGTAAAAGCGACCTATGCGGTCGCTTTTTGCGTTGGTTGAGCGACGTCGCCCGAGGTAATTAGTGGCCTTCGGGGCCCGATTCCCGGCTTGGTGGCCACCTGGTGGACACTCGTGCTTTCGGGCGTCGCAAGATGGGCGTATCGCATGTACTCGCGAAGAGTTGACGGAGCGGCGTGCGCGTATCGGCACGTCATCTGAATGGTCGTGTGGCCGAGGAGCTCTTGCACGACGCGGAGCGGCGCTCCGCGACTGACGAGCGTGGTCGCGAAGGTGTGGCGAAGTGCGTGCCATCCGATTCGCTTGATGCCCGCCGCCTTGCACGCGCGGTGCAGGACCGGCGCGACGTGGGCGGGCTTCATGAACGAGCCGTCCGCTCGGGTGAAGAGGTATTCGCCGGACCGGTCGAGGGCGAGCAACGTCTCGACCGTCGCGGGGATGAGAGGGACGACACGGCGACGGCCGGTCTTCGTCTCGTCAACGAGCTCCGTCGCGCGCTGGCCGAGGATCCTGAGGTGGCCTACCGGACCACTGACACGCTTCGTTCGGGTCATCTCGTCCTCAAGAGGTCACGTGCCCTAGAACGAGCGTCAAGCGTCCCGTCTGGA
>JBDSJN010000017.1:0-1921 GCA_039917355.1 Patescibacteria group bacterium
CGGAGTCGTTATCGCGCCCCGAAACCCTCCATCTCACGCGACGGCGGCGAGGTCGTAGTTTTTTCCAATCTCAGCCCAATTCACCACGTTCCAAAACGCGGTCAAATAGTCAGCCCGGCGATTCTGATAATGGAGGTAGTACGCGTGTTCCCAGACGTCGACTCCCAGCAGCGGGGTCGCTCCTTCACTCAATGGCGAATCCTGGTTGGCCGTCGAATGCACCTTTAAAGTGCCGTTCTGTACGCTCAGCCACGCCCAACCACTGCCGAATCGCTTCATCGCAGCGTCATTCAGCTGGGTCTTGAACGCGTCGAACGACCCAAACGCTTTGATGATCGCGTTCGCAACCGGACCTTCCGGAGTGTGCGCCGCCACGGGCCCAATCGTCCGCCAAAAAAAGGAGTGATTCACATGACCTCCGACGTTGTTGCGGACCGTGGTCCGAATCTTCTCCGGAACCATCGTGAGATTCTGTAAAAGTTCCTCGCCGGATTTTTGTTTCAGCTCGGGAAAGTCCGCCAGCGCTTTATTGGCATTCGTGATGTAGGCTTGGTGGTGTTTGCCGTGGTGAATCTCCATCGTCATTCGATCGATATGAGGCTCGAGCGCGTCCAAGGAGAAGCCGAGTGGCGGGAGAGAAAATGGCTGCGTCAACTTAGTCCCGGCCGATGCGCCCGGGACCGAGGACGAAGGTTCTGCCGCATTCGATCGCAACGAAAGCGCTCCCAATCCGAGCAACGCAGCTCCCGCTCCCATGGTTTTTAAAGCATCACGACGCGAGAGACCACGGGCCGATTGGATGTCCATGCGGAATACTAGCGTCCGCCGACGAAGATGCAAGTGGGCCTTGCCAACCGCACGTCCGTTACTGACCTTGAGACATCCCCTATGAAGAACGTTCTAACTCGTCGTGAAGCCATTGTTTCGATTGCCGGAGCTGCCGCCCTCGCGACGGTCCCGCGTCTCCGCGCCGCTGACGCGGTCAAGACCAGCCCTGCCGCGCCAACCACGGCCACCAGCGCTCCTTCCATGAATAGTATTCGCCACTCCGTCTGCAAATGGTGTTACAAGGATATCCCGCTCGAAACTCTGGCCGCAGCCGCGAAAGGCATCGGTCTGCAGTCGATCGAGCTGTTGAACCCGGAAGACTTCCCTACTCTGAAGAAATACGGGCTCGTGTGCGCGATGGTCAGCAATCCAACGGGCAAAACGTCTCAAGGCGTGAGCGTAGGCGGTATCCCGAAGGCGTGGAATCGCGTCGAACATCATGACACGCTGGTGGAGATCTATCTGAAGCGAATCGCTGAAACCGCCGATGCCGGATTCGAAAACCTCATTTGTTTTTCGGGCAATCGCGAAGGCATGGATGACAAACAAGGGATGGAAAATTGCGTCGTCGGATTGAAGCGGATTCTTCCTGAGGCAGAAAAGCGCGGCGTTACGATCGCGATGGAGCTGTTGAATTCAAAAGTGAACCATCATGACTACATGTGCGATCACACGACATGGGGAGTTGAGCTGGTGAAACGGATCGGATCCGAACGCTTCAAGCTCCTCTACGACATCTATCACATGCAAATCATGGAAGGTGACGTCATTCGCACAATTCAGGAGAGCCACCCCTACATCGCCCATTACCACACCGGCGGAAATCCGGGCCGGCACGAGATCGATGAATCGCAGGAACTCTTTTACCCGGCGATCATGCGCGCAATTCAAGGAACGGGTTTCAAGGGCTTTGTCGCCCAGGAATTCATTCCCGTCCGTGATCCGCTCGCCTCGCTCGCTCAAGGCGTGAAGATCTGCACGGTCTGACGAGTTTCTTCGTCACGTTGCGCTCGTAAGCGTGGCCCGCTCCGGGAGGAGCGGGAGGATTGATGGATGTCCCCGTAGGCCAGCGCGCTTGCGCGCGCTCCGAAAA
>JBDSJN010000018.1:0-3736 GCA_039917355.1 Patescibacteria group bacterium
AGGACGGCCCGACGCTCGTCATCGGTCCCGTTCTTGAACTTGGTCGCAGCTGTCGCGCCGAGCGTCAGGGTATCGGTGACCGCGGTCCTCCAGGCGACGAGCTCGCGAGTCGGGTCAGCGAGCATCGGCGCCTCACCGCGCGGACCGATTGCGCGTATCGCGTAAGGCGGCCAATTCCTCCTCATACGACTTGATCACTTCTTGATGTCGCTTGAGTTTCTCCGCTGATGCTCCGTATCGCTGCAGATCCTCTACTTCGTTGGGGGAGTTCGCGATCCGTCTCTCGAGCTCCGCGATGCGCTCGTCGCGGGCGATCTCGCGTAGCTCTGAGCGAGTTGGAACTGGTGCCCGAAGCTTTGCCAACTCCTTCGCGTAGGACGCGATTAGCGCGTGATGTCGTCTGACCGTCTCTGGGGAAGCCTTGTAGCGCTGGAGGTCCTCAATTTCGTTCGGCGAGGTCGCGATCCGCGTTTCGATCTCTTCAATCCGTTCCTTTCGCTTGCGCTCGCGCCGTTCTGCTCGAGGAACGCTGATCTCGGCGAGCTCGCGTTCCGCATCTTCGAGCGTGTGCAGGTCCCAACTCTTTGGCTCCTTCGTGATACGGGCCCGCAGCTCGGTAATGCGCGGCCCAAGAATCGCCTTCGCGTCCTCGAAGTACTTCAAGGAGAGCACGGGGCTCCAGGTGGAGTAGCCGAGGCGCTTTCGCCGCCTGGGCGCACTCAGCCGGTGGGCACGAAGATGCCAGGTATCGATCGCCACAGACATTTATAGCATTGTTCAAAAGGACGCCGAATGAAGACGGACCATCGCATCGCCTTCGCAGTAAGCACGACCGTACTGTTCTTTTGCGGCTGCAAGTTCAAGGCTTGGACTGCAGTTCCCATGAGCGAGGGCGCCGGACTGTCCTTTGCTCAAGAGGAGGTCATTGCCGGATCGGGACTATTTGCTCTGAAGAGCGGCCCGACCTTCTCCCAATTGACGCAGACGGTGTACCAAGAAGATGAGACTGGCGACGAAGATGCGAGCAGCGATTGGGATCCGATCGATGGCTACGGAAACACAGAGGCGCTCGTGTGCTCCGGTGTCGCGGCGCCTCCGGAGGCGCTTCTTCTGATGGTGGATGGCGCAACAAACGCGGACGTCTCACGCCTCACGGGCGCATCGCTACCAATCGTATCGAGCTGGCGCTGGCGATTCCTTGTGGGAACCGTCCAGGAGAAGGTTCAGCCCGCGCGTGTGGTGGCGCCTCTTGCCCTTACCGCCAAGGAGTACGCCGAACTCGAGGCGTTGCTCAAGCGTCCTCATCTCTCCCAAACGGTGCGAATTCAGGCTGAGGCAGCGCTTCTGCTTGCGCAGGGGATGACCTGCTTCGAGGCGTATCTATGGGGGCAATACAGGCGCGTCAACGAACTGGCCCTTCAGAATGGTGACGCCGCTTACGAGTATAGGCTGGTCTTCCACCGGTACCTGAGCGCGCGCGACGCCGCCACGTTGGTTGATGATCTCCAGTCGGGACGCGTCATGAGCATCAGCCTGATCTTCGCCGATTCCGACGGTGTCAAGATCCCCGTGGTCCTCGACGAAGCCGTTCCTTTGAAAGCCGAAGCAATTGACAAAGCGATCGTTGCCACGGTGAAGGCACTGCCAGTTCCGACTCCGATTCGTCAGCAGCTCAATGACGCAGCATCACAGGACCATGCCATGGTGCTCTACATGAACGTCATAGCGCCAAGCTCGCAGGTCAAGTTGTGGCTAGATCGCCACTTGGAGGACGTGCGCCTCATCCAGCCACTCGTAGACCAGGTGGACAAATTGCAGTTGGATTACTGTCCCGACTGCCGGGTTCCCTAGCTGCCGTTCATCGTGGGGTAACAATGCGTCGTAGTACCTTCGCGCTGCTTCTTCTGATCGCGCTCCCGTCCGTGCTGCGAGCTTCCGCGGCCCGCGCGGAGGACCCGCATCCGCCGTCGTTCGCGTCAGTGTCTGTCAGCCGAACCGGCGTGTTTCTCTCTTTCAACTGGACGAGTGCGAGCAAACCCAATTTCCCCGCGAACACTACGGTCGAGTTTGAGGTCCATATCGACCCCAAATGCTTCACCCAGCCGATCGGCGGGAAAGACGACAACAAGTCGCTCGTGGGCGTGCCAAACAATTTCCCATCGAGTGCGGAACCGTACCGAGACGTTTGGAATTACTGGACTCCGCCGACGACAGACGGAATCATCCTGGAGATCCAGGACCACTGCAACAACGGGAACCCGTTGGCCCTCGAAATCGACCTGGGTCTGCGCCATTGGCTGAGCACGAACACGATTGCCGACAAGAACGGGAACTTTTCCGTCGGCGTTCGCAACGCTGCGGCGCTGAACTCAGATTATTCGAATCACGTAAACTACTGGTTCTACCTCCCTACGGAGATCCCGATCGATGAGAAGTGCACCAGCGAGGGTGTTCTTCCGATCGACGGAGACGAGGGGTATGTCAGCGAACGGGTGGTACTGCGGCCAGACGTTGGGCCTGGACGCCAGCAAGCGATACTACTGTTTCGATGGCAACAATTTCGCGTCTACACCGGAGTCCTGCTCAGGCGGCTGCCAGCTAAACGGAGTCTGCCAAGATGACACCTGTGTCGGCGCGCCGTTCTGCGGTGACGGAACGTGCACGGAGAACTGTAGCTCGTGCCCAGCGGACTGCGGCACCTGCGCGCCCGCGTCGCGCCTTTTTGTCTCAGACTTCACGGGCGACAAGGTGCACGTCATCGACGGCACGACGATGAGTGGCGTGGCCGTCGTTTCGGTCGGCGATGGCCCGAGAGGGTTTGCGGTGAGTCCTGACAAATCGCTCGTGTACGTGGCGAACAGTCTGTCCAACACGATTAGCCTGCTTCGTACGTGGACGGGTGGAGGGCAGTTCATGAATCCGTATGGGGTGAGCGCGAGCGCGGGGACGCTCTTCGTCTCAGCCAACGGTGCCGCGCTCCGAGTGAATGCGAGCACGGGTGTGGTACAGGCGACCGCGAGTGTCCTTCCTAACGTTAGAGGCCTGGCCCTCGACCCGGTCGGAGGAGCAGTCTGGGTGAATAGCCTTGGATGCGCGTGCGTGCGGCGGTTCAACGCAAGCAACCTTCAAGCGTCTGGTGACTACTATGTTGGCGGTGAGCCGGACGCCATACTGTTCGTGTCGAAGTAGCGTGAATTCGTGCGAGTCGTGAGGTCTGGTTTCGGAGCCGGGACGGGCTTGGCGGCTACTAATTTGTTAGCCTGTGGATAGTCGGAGTAATGTTCGAGCAAGAGGTTTCATGTCGACACACCAAAGCGCCGCGTCAGCACTCGCCGAACTCGATTACGATGGGCGTGTTGAAGCTTACCTCCTTATCCACGGGATGCTGCGCAATCCCCGACAAGTGTGGGGAGCCGCCAGCCATCGACTAGTCGACGTTCTGGTTCGGCACGCCTGCGTCCGCCCGGCCGAACGCTACAGGGGTGTGCCAGCCTTCGACCTCGACGACCCATCCGTGGAGTCAAACGCTCGCGCGCTGCTGAACGAAGTTAAATCACTACTGTAGGTTCCCTTGAGTTCTGGCTGGTTCGAACTTCCTCTAACTTAGTGCACCACGTAAAATCCCACGCACAACGTGGGATTTTACGTGCCCCGCCACGTCGTTCGCGAACGACGTGGCACGTGACGCATCTAGATAAAATACTTCGCGTTTTACGGGGCTCCGATTGCGTGGGAT
>JBDSJN010000019.1:0-27191 GCA_039917355.1 Patescibacteria group bacterium
TCGACCTTCACCCACATCGCCCAGCGAGTCTCGCCCGAACTACCCTCCGCCATCGCGCATCGCAAGACAGGTACGCAAAAACGCGCGCCCGCGAGATGCTCGCGAACGCGCGTTTCATGCTTGGTGCCCCGGGTTGGAATCGAACCAACATATCACGGCTTAGAAGTCCGGCGCTCTATCCGTTGAGCTACCAGGGCACGGTCGTTCTCGAACGACGTGCCGTGGCATCCGTGCGTTTGGGAACGAGATACTGATATCATTTTTTCGCGTTCTTGTCCATCCTACTCCCCTCGTCTTCTTGCATGGAACGCTTGATGGACTTCTTTGAGTTGTTGGTTGGTGACGTGGGTGTAAACCTGCGTCGTTGTAATGGAGGAGTGGCCCAACATCGCTTGGACACTACGGATGTCTGCGCCGTTCATGAGGAGGTCTGTCGCAAATGAGTGACGGAGTGTGTGTGGCGATACTTTCTTTGGGATTCCGGCGGCTGTCGCATAGTGCGTGACGAGGCGCTCGATCGAACGTGGCGTGATCGCGCTCGGCGCATCAACGTTGCTCTTTGCGCGATCGTGGCGGATGAACATAAACGGTGATTCATCCTCGCGCTGGTCGAGATAGTCTTTGAGAAAATGTCGCGACTGATGCGAAAGGAACACGACACGCACCTTGTCCCCTTTTCCACGGACAGAGAATTCTTCGCGATCCAAATTGATCTGGTCTTTCTTCAAATTCGCGAGTTCAGACACACGCATCCCGGTTGAGAAGAATAATTCGAGGATGGCGCGGTCACGTGCTTTCAAAATCTTTGATCCGTCGCTGGCTTCTGGTGCCGCGAGGAGACGTTCGAGGTCTGTCGCGTCGAGGAACGACGGCTCACGTGACCCTTGCTTTGCGAGTTCGATCTTTTCTGGTGCCATTGTTTGGACGTCGTGGCGTGCAAGATATTTGAGGAACGAGCGGAACGCGATCAAGTGATAATTCTGCGTACTCTTTTTCAGTGGACCGCGCTGTGGGTCTTCGAGACGGTTCAGGTACAAACGGTATTGTCGCACAAGCTCAAAATCAATCGTGTCCGCCATTGGGTCTTTTGCCCACGTGATGAACCGGTTGAGATAAAACTCATAGTTCCGAACCGTGAGCGACGACCGTCCTTTCTCGATTTCCAAGTATTCAAGAAACGGTCGGAGATAGGTGGAGATTTTCTTGCTAGCCATGACGCAAGTATAGCAGATGCGTCGGAAAATACGTTCAAGGTCACAAATTGTGACCTTAAAGATTTCTAGGGTAAACGAAATCCAATTTCTGGTTTTGGCTTCTCGTCTTCTTCGATCAAAAGACGTAGCGCTTCAAACACGCTTCGGAACTGGCCGTCGTATCTCCTCTCCATATCTTCAAGCTTCAACCTCAGATGCTCATGATCTGCCAGGATTCCTCGAATCTTTGCGAACATCCGCATAATCTGGATATTTACCTGTATGGCTCTTGAGCTATGCAAGACGCTCGAAAGCATTGCAACTCCAAGTTCTGAAAAAGCTATTGGAAGATGCTTGATATTCATCCCACGCTTCAAGATCACAAATTGTGATCTTGAACGATCCGACCGTCTAACAGAACTTGATATCACAATTTGTGATTCCAAGTTTGACGCTTCGCTTAGCGATAATTTGAACATAAAATCCTCTGGGAACCGTTCGGCATTTCGTTTGACCGCTTGGTTTAAAGCCCCTGTTGTCACGCCATACAACAACGCTAAGTCACGGTCTAGCATGACTTTTTTGCCTCGGATGAGATAGATCTTAGACTCGATCCGGTCTTCTGGGATTGGGACAATCGTATCCTCCATCTATCTATCGCTGCCAGATATCGTCGTGAGCGTCAAGAGAAATACGGAAAGAAAAAAACGGACCTGTGTCCGTTAGATGATGTTGACCCGCAGGCAACCAATGGGGTCGCCGTGACGTTCAAGTGTTACCGCGAGAGCAGTGAAGGTGACGCGGCCTGATGCGCCGACGAGCCTCGGGCCGATCACCGCTTCTTGTGAGACGAGCTCATCGAGCCGAAGCGTGAACAATCGCGGCCACGTCACTGCTTCATGCTCTTGGGTCTCCCTCAACCAGTGCGAGAACGTGCTGTATCGGGCCTTTGATACTTCGTCGACGCGTTCGAGGCTCAGAGCCATCAGTCCGCTCGTCCAGAATTCGGCAGAGGTTCGCGAGAACCACAGACGGTCTTCGTCGCTCTGACCCTTGTTCCAGGTGTCGACGTAGTCCGAGAGTCGCGAGAGCGCTGAGGTGTTTCCGTGTTGGAGCTGGAATCTCCCCAACACTGCCGTGACACCAATCGCGCGGTCACCTGACTCACGGAGCAGGTCGTCGCGGAATCGCGTCACGGTGAACGGTGCGTTTTCTTTGACTTCGAGCGAGAGACGCGGTGTTGTCGCCGACCAACCCTCTTCGAGATCAAAGGATGGAAGGTGCATGCCGATGTAGATCTGGGCCGGAATTTCCGTCCCGAGCCGCCCTTGGCATTCCTCCATCCAGTTATTGAAATGGATCCGTTCCTCCTGGTCGTGCTTTTTTGCCGACGAGGTGGAACGCCCCTCCTGCCCAGAAGGCAGCGCGTCTGGGATGCCGATGACCGTCATCCCTTCTTGATACGTCGACGGGAGGCAGCCCGTCAGCAGAATACTCACCGCCAACAGGTAAAGGACAAACTTCGTCATTTTTCCCTCCATGCCTACCGTCGCGTGGATGTAACCGGACGTCAAACAGGCCTCCCTCTTGCCAATTTCCCCAGTATTTGGTAGTCTGCGGCTACAAATAACCCACTACGTCCGCCAGGCTTCGGCTCGGTGAGACGCGAACCCGGGCTCAGCCGTCCATGATGCATTCGCAAGGATCTATCGTGGACGACCGGTCCCGACAATCACATGTTGGACGCCAACAAGAAGAAGCGCATTATTGAAAAGTTTAAGACCCACGCCACCGACACCGGTTCGCCGCAGGTCCAGATCGCGATCCTCACAGAAGAAGTGAAGGACCTCACGGAACACTTGAAGGGCCACAAGAAGGACTTCTCGTCCCGCCGCGGTCTCATCAAGAAGGTCAGCGAACGCCGCCGCCTCATGAAGTACCTCAAGCGTGAAGACGCAAAGAGCTACGACGAGTTGATGACAAAGTTGAAGGTCTAAGAAAATCCCCCGAAATCGTTCGGGGGATTTTTTGTATACGAAGGCAGGCACCATTGACAAAACCTCAAAAAAACCGTATCTTCAAGCGTCGGTCATGCTCCTTCCAGCTGGGCAAAGATAAGGATCCAAATGAAAAAACTGGGACGTATCTCGTTGGCCGGATCATTTCTAGTCATCGTCATCGCCGTGTTCGTAGCGCTCCCCATCGAGATCCGACGCTATTCACAGCATACTGCCGTTTCTGCATCGTTTGGCGCCGTTCCCGCGGAAGCGATCACAATGCCGAAGCAGGCACCGCGGCAGGATTCATTCCGCATCCTCTTCACGTGGGTCGAGCCGGACGGCTACGACCAACCGAACTCTGACGTGGTCGTGGAAGGCGCCTATGCCTTTTCGGTGCCAGACCTCGAGGCGGATCCGTCTGGAGAAACAATGATTACAACGGATGTTCCCAGACAAACGTTCTGCCGCATGAAAGAATCCTCGCCCGGATCTGGCGTCTGGAGCTGCAGCGCAGACTTCCCCCTTTCGATGTGCATGTCCTACCGCTTCCTGCACGCAGACCCCAAGTCGCCGGACGGCATTTGTAGCGCTCTGAACGAGTGCGACACCTACTGTGGAGGGCATGGGAAACCGTTCGGGAAGATCTCTCTTACAGGTATAGATCCTCGTAACAGCTCGGATAACTGGGACCTAACAGACGATGTTCCGAATTACGAGGACCCCAGCAAACCGTGCTTACGCGTTGGCTATGCCTGTTACTCCGTTAGTCTTGGCCCTTGAAGACCCAGGACCTAAGACATGCTTAGACGCTTTTCCGACCATTAATCGGAATAGCGTCTTTTTTTGTTGTATCCGTTGACAAAACCCTGGTTTTACGGTAGGATCGCAGTGATGGATCGTCCATCATTTTTAATACTTGTTCGACTATTTTTATGATCAAACATCTTTCACAACGCGTTGCCGTTTTGGTTGACGCACAAAACATGTACCACTCCGCGAAGCACCTCCATGGTGCGCGTCTCAATTTTGGGAAGGCCGTTGAAATAGCGGTTGCAGGACGGCCGCTTGTCCGTGCGATTGCGTACGTCGCCAAGTCGAAGACTGGTGAAGAAGCTGCGTTCTTTGACGCCCTCAAAGAAGCGAAGATCGAGCCGAAGATTAAGGACGTGCAGGAGTTTTCCTCCGGCGCAAAGAAAGCGGATTGGGACGTTGGCATGGCCATCGACGCCGTGATGCTTTCGGAGAAGGTCGATGTCATCATTTTGCTGACAGGTGACGGAGACTTTTGCCCGCTCGTGGAATATCTCCACGGTCATGGCGTGATGGTTGAGGTCGTCGCGTTCGGCGAATCGACAAACGCGCAGCTCCGCACCATTTGTGACAGTTTCACGGACCTCTCGACGACTCGCCAGGTCTTGCTCCGCAGCCGTCGCTCAACATCCGATAAGCACGGTGACCATGACGATTCCGGCGACGTATCGACAGACCGGAAAAGCCATGTAAAAATCTCATACTAGATAGTTCCCCCTCCTTACGAAGGAGGGGTTAGGGGAGGTTCCCCCGTTCGACCGAACGGACAGAACCCCCTCTAGCTCCCCCTTCGTAAGGGGGAGGATATAAACCAATCTAACCGTCGTCCGAAGACAGGGAGACCTCGAACGTGGTCTTGAGTCTCCGGATGACTTACATCCGTATGCAAACGCAGAACGATTTTTCGATCGACTGGGGTGGCCGCACCCTGACGATCAGCACCGGTCTTTTGGCGCAGCAAGCCAATGGGTCGTGCACCGTACGCTATGGCGACACTGTCGTCTTGTGTACCGCAACCATGGGTGGCATTCGTGAAGGCTTGGATTTTTTCCCGCTCCAAGTCGACTTTGAGGAACGCCTCTACGCCGCTGGCCGAATCAAAGGCTCACGGTTCATCAAGCGCGAAGGCCGTCCAACCGACGAAGCTATTTTGTCTGGTCGGTTGATTGACCGTGCGATCCGTCCGCTGTTTGACGGCCGCATGCGCAACGAAGTCGCGGTCGTCGCGAGTGTCTTTTCGCACGACCAAGAGAATGATGCAGATATCCCAGGACTGATCGGCGCATCGTGTGCCCTCGCCATGAGCGACATCCCATGGGAAGGCCCGCTCGCCGCGATGCGCGTTGGTCGTGTTGATGGAAAGTGGGTCTTGAACCCAACGTACCGTGAAACAACGGAGGGCGGCGTTGATATCGTCGTCGCGGGTTTGGATGGAAAGACAATCATGCTCGAAGCCGGTGCAAACCAACTTTCGGAAGACGAGGCGTACCAGGCTATCGAATGGGCACACGCCCAGATGGCACCGGTCATGGGACTCATCGAAAAAGTCTGTACTGCAAGCGGCAAACAGAAGATTGATGTCCTTACACCAAAAACGGATGAAGAGAAGGCATCGCGCGAAGCCCGTGAAAAACTGCACCAGACGGGGAAAGACTTTTTGAAGACGCGCCAAGCCACGTTGTTCGCCGTGCCGCTCAAGAGCAAGGCGGACCGCAAGAACGCTGTCTCAAACCTCAAGAAGGAATTGGATGAACACCTTAAGTTGCAAGGACTTTCGAAGGATGACCGCAAAGTCGCCGCAGAATGTATCGATGAGTTCATCGATAGCGAAGTAACACGCATTGTCCTCGAAGAAGGTCGCCGTGCAGACGGTCGTGCTCTCGACGAGATCCGCGATCTCCAGTGTATGGTCGGTTTTGTGCCGCGTACGCACGGTTCAGGTCTCTTCATGCGTGGATCAACGCAGGTGCTTTCAGCCGTGACGCTTGGTGCGCCAGGCATGGAACAGACGCTTGATACGATGGAATACCAGGTCAAAAAGCGCTTCTTCCACCACTATAACTTCCCAAGCTATTCCGTTGGTGAAACAAAGGGCAACCGCGGCCCAGGACGTCGCGAAATTGGTCACGGCGCACTCGCAGAACGTGCCATCATGCCCGTCATGCCAGAAAAAGAACCGTTCCCATACACGATCCGCATCGTGTCCGAAGTGTTGGGCTCGAATGGTTCGTCTTCGATGGGCGCAACCTGTGGCTCAACCCTCGCACTCATGGACGCCGGTGTTCCGATCTCCGCTCCTGTCGCTGGTATCGCGATGGGTTGTGCGAGTGATGAAAAGACCGGACGCTTCCGTGTGATTACAGACCTGCAGGACCTTGAAGATGGAAATGGTGGTATGGACTTTAAGGTCGCGGGGACACGCGCCGGCATCACCGCAATTCAAATGGATACAAAGACACACGGGATTCCGCTCGCGATCGTCAAAGAGACGCTCGTTGCAGCGCTCACCGCACGTCTTAAAGTGTTGGACGCGATTGAAGCATGCATCCCGGCACCTCGCGCAGAACTTTCCAAGTGGGCGCCTCGCATCGAGAGCTTCCGTATCAACCCGGAACGCATCCGCGATGTCATTGGTCCTGGTGGAAAGGTAATCAACGAAATTATTGCAGAGTGTGGTGTTGAAATCGACATCGAAGACGACGGGCTTGTCATGATCACGTCCGTGAATCCAGAAGGGATGCGGAAAGCCGTCGACCGGGTCCATCAGCTCACACGTGAAGTTGCCGTCGGTGAAATTTTCACCGGTCGCGTCACACGTGTCATGGACTTCGGCGCGTTCGTCGAAATCCTTCCAAAGCAAGAAGGCCTCGTCCACATCTCCGAACTCGCACCGAATCGCGTCGAAAAAGTCACTGACGTTGTGAACGTCGGCGACATGGCGACCGTCAAAGTCTACGAGATCGATGCGATGGGTCGTCTCAACCTCTCGATCAAACGTGCAAATCCGGAATACAAGCCAGCAGAACACGACGATAAGCCGCTCCGCAAACCAGGCGGCGGCCCTCGCGCTGGCGGTTCCCGCTTCTAACAACAGCAGATGGACAACCTCATCATTGATGCGTCCATCCCATCGGGCAGCGTGATCCTGGCCTACGGATCACCGTCATCACGCTCCCGATTCCCAAAAATCCTCGCGGTCATCGCGGGGATTTTTGGGATCATCGTTAGCCTCTCAATTATCTTCGCACTCACAATCAACAAAGTACCGCTCCCACGCAACGTTGCCGCACTCGCCTATCTCCCAGCTGGAACAACGCTCCCGAGCGACGCGCCGCAGCTCTGGCAAGACGCAACGGCGCACGCCGGACGATGGCCAGTGTTTGTCGGATATGAAAAAAATGCGGAGAACGCATTCACCCCATTCGCGATTGTGCAGCGCTCGTCATCACTTCAAAGCGAAACGCGCACGTTTGGATGGAAGCTCATCGCAACAACGACGCTTGCCACAGATTCCAAATCATTCTTTGGACTTCCAGGACACGTGACGATGTATCTCCATGGCGCGTGGCTTCGTTTGGACTCAGACGGCATGCGTGTGAGCGGGACGATCGACGCGCATGGATGGCGAACGGATGCGTCGCTCCCAACAAGCAACAACGCGACGCGTTCGTTTGAAGGCGATAACTATCTCGATCTTGGTACGCTTCCAGGAACAGATGAAGCGATTACTGCTGCCGTTGGGACACTTGGTGTCGATATCCCAAATGCACTTGGCGCATCTGCAATCCGATGGGCAAACGGGGCATCGACAACGGCCGTTGCATTTGACTTCGAAAACGAGATCCCCTCGTCTACAGCCGTCAGTTTAGCTGAAGCAGCTGGGCTACATGATACCGTCCTCGTAACGCTCCCAGACGGCACAATCCGTACCGACCTCAAACCTCCAGTAGATCTCCTCGCCTCGAGTAGTTCAACCTCCTGGGAGGTCGACGGTATGAAGCTAACCCTCAGCTCTCGAACAGCGCTGTTTTCTTCTGGCTTAGTGGGCTGGACGAAGGTCCAAATCCCTGACCGCTGCCCAGGTCGGTTGGTAGCAGCCTTTGACCCAGAGTCCCAGAACCGAATCCAAAACGCATTAGGCATCTTCATCCCAGATATCCACAGCACCCTATTCTGGATGGAGGCTGGAGGAAAACTTGAAGCCTGTTGGTAGTTATCCACAGCAGTAAAATAGACCTGTTTATAGAAAAATCGCTGAGCAAAGCAGCAATTTTTTGTTTATCCACATGTGGGTATTGAAAGGTGTGCAAAAAAACGCTATTATAGGAGGGCATACAAACATCGTTCATTTTCTGTTCCTTCGTTGGATTCCTGGGCTAGCGAACCGCAGCCCCCTCTAGTGCCCTCAAGCCGGCAAGGCTTGAACCACGGAAGCGCCAAGCGCGCTGACTACCTGAAAATCGTCCTTTTTACTGTTATTGGGCCGACTCCCGTTGTTCAACGGACGTCGGTTCTATGTCTCAACTTGGCCCCCGAACTCTTGCCTATTGGCAATGTGGTTCATCTTAAACCAAAAAGCCAAAAAAAAATTCTCGGGTATATCCTCGCTCCTCATGGGAGATTACAAAGTCTTCGGACTTTCTGAGGCATTACCAGGGCTCGGTAGAGACTACAGTCGCCTTCACACCTAGACACTCGCTGTGTCCCCCTTGTCCTTATGGATCTCGAGCACCTCGCTCGACACCTTCTTTCCCGCCATACGGGAAACCCCATAACCGACGAATCGGACCCGCGTCCAGGTGTAAGCCCGCGCAGCCATATTTGCTACTCGCATTTCGGGCCACGTCGCGGGCTTTAAAATACTCAAAATAGAACAATTTCCGAAGTTTTATTTGGAGTATCCCCCTCACTCTTGCCCGTTTCCTGGAACCCCGCTAAACTCTCTTACAACCTCTATGACCCAGGAACAGCTGGAGCACTTCAAACAGAAGCTCATCGAAGAGAAAGCTCGCCTTGAACAGGAACTTTCTGATATTGGAACGAAGGACCCAAACAATCCGGGGCACTTTGAACCAAAGTATCCAGAAAGCGGTAGCAACTCCGTTGATGATAACGCTGCAGAAATCAGCGAATACGCGGATGACCTTTCGATCGAAGCACGTCTTGAAAGCGAATTGCGTGATGTGCAAAAAGCTCTCGGCTTGATCGACAAAGGCGAATACGGTACCTGTAAGTACTGCCACAAAGAAATCGACATCAAACGCCTCGAAGCACGCCCCGCATCCTCGAGCTGTATTGATTGCAAAAAGTTGCTCACGCAAGAAATGTAATATGAAGCGGCTCTGGATCGTCGGGATTCTTCTCGCGGCCGTCCTCACGATCGATCGTTTCACCAAACTTGCATTCATGAAGGCGTCCGCTCCGGCGGACGTTTTGCGTATCGGGGATATTTTAACGTTCACACAGCACCAAAACCATGGCGTGATCGCCAACCTCCCAGTCCCGCTTCCAATCATCGTCCTCCTCACGCTTGCGGCGCTCCTCGCACTTGTCCTCTTGCTGAAACGAACACTCGATAAAGGGACGACGCTCCAAGCTGCTGGCCTCGCTATCGCCATCGGCGGTGCGCTCGGCAATTTATGGGACCGGCTCCAGTGGTCATTCGTCTTTGACTGGATACTCCTCTTTAACCGATCCATTATCAATGTCGCGGATATCGCGATTGCGGTTGGACTCCTCGTGTATTTACTTGCACGCCCTGCAAAACAGCCGATCATTTGACGCGTGTGAACGGTGGGGTAACATCTTGGCGTCAGGATACACGCACCTTCAGGAGAATAGCCATGGAAGAGATGGATCGGCTCGCAACACTCGCCGCACTTTCAGCGACAATCGAACGCGACCTCGGTAAGGTGCGGCGCTGGAAGAACTTCCAGGGCCGCGAACAGACAACGCTGGCGCACACCGCGACCGTGCAGATCATCGGCATGGCTGTCATGTCGGCGGAACGCAAACACGGAAAAAAAGTCCCGTTTGACGAAGCATTTGTCATGCGTGCGCTCACCGTGCACGATCTCGGTGAAACGATCTATGCCCCACAAGGGCAAGACACGCTCTACGCCGACAAGTCGCACGACAAAGACCTGGCTGAACTCGACCAATTCATCGCATACATCATGCCCTTCCCAGAGTACATGCGGGACGAGTGGCTCACGGCGTACCTGCTCCAACATGTCTCAAAGCGAGATAAGTTCTCGGCGCAGCATCGAGCGCGTTTGGACGAGCTTGCAGCGTTTCACGCGAATGAAGTAGCTCTCTTTGAACTCATCGAACGCATCGACTACGTCCTCTACGCGTACCATGAGTGCAGGACCAACGGGAACATGCGTATCATGGTGCACGTGCTCCGCAACCAGCATGCGCGCATCTTCGAACTCACCAGGACGTTCAAAGGCGTCGCGGCGGAAATCTACACCGTGAACTTTCGCATGTGGGCAGATACTCTTCTCCGTAAACATGACGGGAAACAAGAGGAGGAGATCCCTGACCGCACCCTTCACCATGCGGTGCAGGGCAAGCCCGCATGTGGTTGAACGCTCGCCCTTCACCTTGCGGTGCAGGGCTTGCCCTGTACCGACTGGTACAGGGTTTTTTTCTTGACACAATTTTCAATACCGCGTAGCTGTAGATGTAGGTGCGGGTCGCGATCCAGCGAACCGAAGATAGACACAATCAACAAGGAGCAACACGTGGAATCACGAATCGTATTCCTCTTCTTCAGCGCGCTCATTTCGATCTTTGCGATCGGATGTCGCGTTCAACAGACCGGGCAGGCAATCGATGATGGTGACATGACCATCACGCCGACCCCGCGTCCGATGCCGGAACAACCGGACACGTCGATCACGTTTCCGCGAGACATCCTCCAAGAGCCGATCCCTCTCCCCGAACCGACGACGGACGATGGTCCGCCAGAGTTCATCTCATACGTGTACCTCAATGCCGCGTGTGACATGAACCCCGAGTCGATGGATGTCGTCGCCGGAAGAACGGCGCCGGCGCCATGCGAACACATCATCGCTCTTGGCGTCGTCGATGACCATGGTGATACGTATGATGTCGGCTGCGAGTTCGACTGGAGCAGTGCGGCGGCGGCAGACATCTCAATCAGCTGTAAGAACAGCCCGCACGACGATTTTTGCTGGGCTGTAGGCCATCACGATGTGTTCGACTCGTGGAATGGGAATGAGCCGTCGAGCTTCGTCATGGCGTGCGTGAACAACGTGTGCGCGAATGAGCCTCCCGACTGCCAGCCTATCGTCTGCAACTCCGTCGTCGTCCATTCGATCGTGAACCTCGAAGGGACGTGGGCCAACTCGTGGGCATCTGCGCCGGAAAACGAAACACTGACGTTCATTCAGGACGGCCGCTTGTTCAAAGACCCGGTCGCGCACGCCCAAAACGGAACGGTCTACGGGACGCATGTCACATTCAACTACGGTGATTACCTCTTCGAAGGCGACCTCTTGGATCGCAACACCATCACGGGCAATGTGACCGAACTCATGACGGACACCTCTGCCGGAAGCTGGACCATGACTCGCGTCATGCCGTGACTCTCTTGCCCCGCTACTCATATGCAGCGGGGTTTTTCTTTCGGTGATCCCTCGACAAGCTCGGGAAATATTAAATATTCCCCGAGCGGAGTCTGACGAAGTCGAGGGGTTACCAATTTACTTCTGTATTCCTTCGACAAGCATGCCCTGAGGGCTCGAAGGGCTGAGGAAATAATTAATATTCCTCGAAGAAAATAATATTCCCCGAGCTTGTCGCGGGGTTTCAAAATATATGCAACCGTGGAAATGGTACGTCTATATTCTTCTCTGCTCCGATGGAAGCTACTACACAGGGATGACATGGTCTCCGTCTGCCCGGTGGGACCAGCACACGTCAAAGCAAGGAACTGGATATACCGCGAGGAAAGGCGTTCAGAAACTCGTTTATCTCGAAGAATACGAACAATTAGAACTCGCGAGAATGCGGGAATTACAAATCAAGAATTGGTCGAGAGCGAAAAAGGAAAAGCTGATCTCTGGTGAATGGACGAAGTGGGAGTATTTCGGTAACCCTTCGGGGGAAGTTTCAAATCGGTAACCCCTCGACAAGCTCGGGGAATATTTACTTTTATTTCCTGAGCGGAGTCGAGGGAACACCGAAATCGAGATATCCACTATTGACATTTCTGGCAGATAGCGTAGCGGTAGATGTATGAGCGCAACAACACTAACATCTGCCATCATTGGACTCGACGCGTATCGCGTTGATGTGGAATGTGATATCTCGCAAGGCCTTCCATCCTTTTTGGTTGTAGGGTTACCGGACACTGCCGTGCAAGAAGCGAGGGAACGTGTGCGGAGTGCACTGAAGCATTCCGATCTCCCCTTTCCGCGGACGAAGATTACGATCAACCTCGCGCCAGCCGACCTGCGCAAAGGAGGAACACACTTTGATCTTGCAATGGCGATCGCCATTTTGATCGCCCATGGAGACCTTCCAGCGTTTCCTTCGTCGGACCGACTCTTTTTAGGCGAGCTTGCGCTCGATGGGCACTTGCGTCCGGTACCTGGGACGCTCTCCGCATGTCTTCTCGCGAAGGAGCTTGGGATCCGCGAGCTTGTTGTCGCTGAAGAGAACGCAGCAGAAGCACTTCTTGTACCAGACATGCGCATCATTGCTGCCAAGACGCTTCGCGATGTCGTTGACCATGTGACAACAAAGAAACTGATCGACGCTGCTGTGGCAGGTTCGTTCAAAAGTGAGCGGATACCAGTCAGCTATGCCGATATGTCTGCCGTGAGAGGACAAGAACAGGCAAAACGCGCGCTCGAAGTTGCGGCTGCGGGTGGACACAATGTCCTGCTTCAAGGTCCACCAGGCTCTGGCAAGACACTTTTAGCTCGTGCGTTCCCCGGAATCCTGCCAGACATGACGCATGATGAAGCGCTCGACGTGACGCGCGTTCATTCTGTCGCCGGCTTGTTGCCGCGTGACGGATTTATTCAAGACCGACCGTTCCGTGCACCACATCACACCGCAAGTGGCGTTGCGTTGGTCGGTGGTGGGACAATTCCGCGGCCTGGAGAGATCTCCCTCGCGCATCGTGGCGTCCTATTCATGGATGAACTCCCAGAGTTCTCGCGCTCCGTCCTCGAGAACCTGCGACAACCGTTAGAGGATGGCGTGGTCACCGTCTCCCGTGCACACGGCACGGTCGTCTTCCCCGCGAGAGTGACACTTGTTGCCGCGATGAACCCGTGCCCATGCGGATATGCGACGGACCCGGACAGGCCGTGCAGCTGCACACCGACGCAAGCCACGAACTATCGCAAGCGATTGTCCGGACCGTTGCTCGATCGGATCGACCTTATGGTGAGCGTCCCCAAGGTACCAACAGACCGGTTGATCGACCTTGCACCGGGTGAATCGTCGAGCGCGATCAAAGAACGCGTCCAGGCAGCGCGTGACCGACAGCGCGAACGGCTTTCGACGCTCGGTATCGTCACGAACGCAGAGCTCACAAGCGACCATGTTCGAAAATCCATCCGTATGACGGAGTCGGCACGTCGACTTTTAGCCCAAGCGGTCGACACATACCGACTATCTGCGCGTGTGTACTTCCGGATTCTGAAAGTCGCGCAAACGATCATCGATTTAGCTGCGATTGATGAAGTCGACGTGCCACATGTCGCAGAGGCCCTCCAATACCGCCAAATGGCTGATGCGTGAGGGTATCAAAATGGCCTAAATAAGCCTTTTTTCTAGGTTTTTCGACCTAAAAGGGTTGACCAAATGGCTCTAAAATGGTAACCTGACGAGACTCAAAATTGATCTTTGTCCGCGCGAGTCCGTCTAACAAGACATCCAATATCCCCCCTCTCACCAAACAACTTGCCACGTCATTCGCGATCGCCCTCTTCCGGGCGGCTCGCGCGTTGAAACGTGGGTTGCAAACCGCGCTCAAACTTCTTGGACGCGTCCTTGCGCCGATTGGAGGAGTCATCCTCGGCTGGCTCGTCATGCCAATTTATCGCGCAATCGTCACCTTGCATCTCAAGTTTCAACGGACTGTCCTGCCAACCCGCGGACTGCTCCTCTTTTTTGCCAGTAACCGCTACCTGTTCCACGCTGTGCTTGCGATCGCCTCGTTCGCAACCATCGCGATGAACCTTGGAGCGCGCCAAGCACTTGCCCAAGACGTCGGACAAAATAGCCTGCTCTACGCGTTGGCAACAGATTCTGATATCGAAATCGTCCAAGAAGTTGCTCATGAGGGGGCTTCCACACACGGAAGCTACCTTGGGAGTGGCGCTCTAATGGCGATCCCACACGTCGACTTTGACTACAACACCACAGACCAAGACGCGACACTTGCGGACTTGAGCGTGCCAGGAGCCATCGGTGCCCCAACCGTCTCGGATACAGATGCGACTGGTAAGCCACTTGCCCCACGCACGAAGACAGAAACCTATCTTGTGAAAGAAGGTGACACGATCGGCTCAATCGCGAATGATTTTAGCGTGAACGTCGGGACAATTCTTTGGAACAACAACCTGACGGAACGCCAATACATCCGCCCAGGCGATTCACTCAAGATCCCACCAGTCTCAGGCATCCTCACAACGGTTAAGAAGGGCGACACTATTACCAAACTTGCGGCACGTTATAGCGCAGACGCAGAGGAAGTTCGCTCGTTCAACAAAATTGCGGACGAAAGCAGCCTGGCTATTGGTACAGAAGTCATGATTCCAGATGGCAAGCCAGAAGCAGTGCGCCAGACCGTTATCGCAATTGCTGGAAAAACCCAAGCTGAAATCGCCAAGGGCAAGACTCTCAATTCCTACGGCAAAGCTGACGGCATCAGCGCCAACGTGAACACGCAAAAGCCAGGTGATGAAAACACTGCAGCTGTCCCATCCACGAAGCTCGCTTGGCCAACATCTGGCCACTCGATCACTCAATACTATGGTTGGAACCACACGGGTGTCGACATCGATGGTGACTTTACCTCGCCTCTCTACGCCGCCGCTGATGGCGTCGTAACGACAGCTGGTTGGAACACGGGTGGCTACGGCCTCCAGGTCATGGTCAAGCATTCGAACGGCGTTATCACGCGTTACGCCCACTCTTCAAAACTCTTCGTCAAAGTCGGCGACGAGGTCAAGAAGGGACAGGTCGTCGCCATGATGGGCTCGACCGGACACTCAACCGGCTCGCACTTGCACTTCGAGGTCTACGTCAACGGAAAGCGCGCAAACCCACTGGCCTACATCAAATAAGAAATGGAACTCCCTCGACACAATCGAGGGAGTTTTGTATGACAAGGAGGATTGACAGTCTCAAGATGAGATGATACGTATTCTGCACAGGAGAAGATGAATGAGCAAACTGAATCTCAAGAAGGAAGAGGTCGTACCGTACGCAGCGGCTCTGGAGAAGATCCTTGTCGTCCTGCGGGAGGAAGCGCCCTCCGCCGCCCTGATCGAGCGGACTCGGCCGTCGAGTGACAGAGGCACTGAAATGGGCCTCGATGCCGAGGAGATGACCCTCAACTGGGACTTCGACGCGTCCTTGAAGGATGAGTCACCGGACGTCAACTTCAGCCTCACGGACAAATCGCTGTCCGAGCTGCAGATCATCTCCGTCCTGTTCTGCAATGGGAGGTGGAGTCTGGAGCTTCCGGACGATGTGGAGGAAGGCACGCACTGCGCCGACTTCTTCAAGAAGTACCCCACCAAACGGAAGGGCCGCTACGCTCAAGAAGCGACGGCTCTGACGCTCGTCCGCAACATCGCCTGCTTCTTCTTCACAAAGTACACCTCCTGACCGACGCCTCCGTCGGTCTTTTCATATCCCTCGCATTGACATCTCCTCCATTTTCGCCTATCCTCCGCACACTATCCCTATGATTGAACCAATCGTTACGCGGCTCCCGAAGTCGCTCGTGGAACTCAAGTTTACAGTGACTCCAGAAGAAGCCCAGCCATTTTTGGACCAAGCCGCTCAAGACCTCCAGGCCGGTAAGCCGATCCCGGGTTTCCGCCCAGGCAAAGCGCCGTATGACGAAGTAAAGCGTGCTTTTGGTGAGATGCGTATTTGGGAAACGGCGCTCGAACGCGTTGTCCGCGCCCGTTACGTTTCGACGATTCTCGCACAGCAAATTGATACGATCGGTTCGCCTGCGATTTCTGTTGAGCAACTCGTTCCTGGCCAGGATCTCAAATTCACGGTGACGGCTCCAGTCATGCCGATTGTCATGTCGCTCATTGCGTACGACAAACCACTTGTGACAAAAAAGAAAAAGGAAATTGGTGACACGGAACTTACGGCGGCGCTCGAAGATTTGCGGAAGATGCGCCGCCAAGAAGTCATCGCGAACCGTGCGGCGACGAAGGATGACATGGTCGTGCTCGATCTTGATCTCAAAAAAGATAACGTCTCGCTCGAAGGCGGTGCAAGCATCAACTACAAGGTGTATTTGAACGAACCGCACTACATCCCTGGTTTTTCTGAACAAATCATTGGATTGAAGAAGGATGACGTCAAGAAATTCGTCTTGCCGTTCCCGAAGGATCACTACCAAAAGCATCTTGCTGGTCAGGACGTTGAATTCAGCGTGACCGTCCATGACGTCTACGAACTTGCATTGCCAGCATTGAACGACGAGTTTGCCTCTGGCCTTGGCGTAGACACGATGGACAAGCTTCGTGAGCTCATCAAAACAAACATGACGAACGAAGCAGCGCAGAAAATGGATGAAGCGGCTGAAATCGAACTCCTTGAAAAACTCGTTGAAGGGTCCAAGTTCAGCGAAGTGCCGGAACTCCTCATTAACGAAGAAGTGCGTCGCATGTTTGGTGAATTGGAACACAATGCCGAACAGCAAGGCATGGATATGAAGGATTATCTCAGCCAGCTCAAAAAGAGCGCCGATGAAATCAAGTTTGAGATGGTGCCCCAAGCGATGAAGCGCGTGCAGACTGCCGTCCTCGTCAAAGAAGTCGCCAAAAAAGAGGGTGTCGAGATCGCGGACGAAGAAGTGAACGCGGAAATCGACCGGATTCTCGAAGGCGTGCAAGACAAGGAAACGCGCGAACGCGTTACGTCGACCGACTACCGTGACTATGTCGCGGCACAGATGAAAAACCGTAAGGCGCTCCAGATCATCAAAGACAAAGCGATCAAAAGTGAATAAGAGAGGCCCCGGATTCCCGGGGTTTTTCTTATCTACCAATGGTTGACATATTGCTTCATTTTTGGTATATACAGTGGTCTCGAATGGAGAAGACGGGTGCGTACAGCACTCCATCGGACCCGTTCCTTAAAAATGGAGGATTGAGTGAGTCCCTTTGACGCTCGCAAGGAGTTCGAGTGCCTCTGTGCCTTGGACGAAAATGAAGAGATTGACCAAGGAACGTTCTTCATCGCGATGGGGCGTTTCGTGCGGATGGCTGGAAATGCAGCCCTTGCACGGGATACCATAACGCTCGTGTCGAAGAAGTTGTTCGAGGAACCGAACATTCTTCACGAGCTCCAGCTTCATGCCGACGTCTACGCAGATCGTTGTGCGGAAGTTCTCGATCGGTATCGCGTCTTTCAAACCCAGGCCAGCGATGCAGAAGATGGACCGTCTTCGTTCAAACTGATCGCGTCGCGCGACGTCATCGAGAGCCTTCTCGTCATGCTGCGCATGGTCGAGATTTCCACCGAAGTCCCGAGCGATCGAGGTGACGAATGGAAAAAGACCCTCGAAAGCATCAGCTCTGCCGCGAAGGAAATCGACGCGCGAGTCGATATTGAGGCAGGCCTCGAACGGCTTGTCGCGGATTTCGATGATCGCTGCTTCGCCGAACTGCACGCTCCACAAAATGTCTTGCTCCACAGGGTCCTGTCCTTGTCTGGCGATGACTGGTGGGGTTCTGTCGTTTGGCGCGCTGTCAACCGCGGACCCCTGCGCCAGTTAGCCGATACGCTTCGCGGGCCACAACGCCCCGCCTAAAGTCCTATGCACCAAGTGATATCCCGCCTTCTACAAAAAGGAATGGGGTGTCACTTGAGTGCATTTTTTATTTTCTGGGTTGATGCTACCATCGTTCCATATGAAATTCGGAGCACACGTATCGATTGCTGGCGGAGTCCAAAACGCGCCGCTCAATGCCGCGGAGTTTGGGTGTGAGGTCTTTCAGATGTTTAGCCGTTCGCCGCAGGGTGGACCGGCGCAAAAGCTTACGCCAGAGATTATTGATGCGTTTAAAAAGAATTGCGAGGATAATAAACTCGTTGAATGCGCGATCCATGCGCCGTACTACATCAACTTTGCATCGGGCGAAGAACGGACACGGAAGAACACGGCACGGATTATTCGTGATGAGTTGGAACGCGGGACGATGCTTGGTGCGAAGTATGTGATGTTCCATCCGGGAAGTGCGAAGGATGTTGGTGAAGAACAAGCGATGCAATTTTGTATCGATGGGATCAAACACGTTCTCGACGGATACAAAGGGACAACGCAACTTCTCATCGAAATCTCAGCGGGAGCTGGGATGGTCATGGGTGACCAGTTTGAAGAAGTCGCGGAAATGCTTGATGGCGTTGATAATCCAGAGCTTGGCGTCTGCTTCGACACTGCTCACGCATTTGCGTCTGGTTACGATCTTCGCGACGAAGACGCTGTGGCAAAAACCTTTAAAACCTTTGATAAACTGATTGGTTTAGAGCGTTTGAAGATGAGTCACTGCAATGACTCAAAAGTGGATCTTGGCGAACGCCGCGACCGCCACGAACACCTCGGCGAAGGATTTATCGGACTCAAAGGATTCAAAGCAATGGTCACATCGAAGCAGCTCTCTCACGTAAACTTTTATCTTGAGACGGAGCCGGGAGATGCGCGAACGAAGGATTTGGAGACACTCAAAAAGTTTCGCGGGAAGAAATAAAAAACAGTCGCCTCAAGCGACTGTTTTTTAAATGACGGGGTCGTGACCGCCGGCGTGCCACGGCGTGCAGCGGAGGATTCGCTTCATGCCCAGCCATGATCCTTTGAGGAGCCCGTACTTGCCAATGGCTTGATAGGTGTACTCAGAGCAGGTTGGGGTGTAGCCGCAGATGCGATATGGGACGAGGCGGGCGAATGGGCCGTGGTCGAGGGAGATCGTGCGTTGATAGATGACGATCAGGATCTGACCAGCGCGGGCTGGAATGCGACGGATTGGGATCATACGGAAGGCTTTGGCTTAGCTGCATCCTTTGCGGAGCGTTTTGCCTTTCGGCGGACGGCTCCAGGGGATGGTTTTGCTGGTTTCAGCAGCGCTTCTGGGATTTTTGTGAGCAAACGTTCGATTTCTGCCACTAATTCGATATGTTTTGCCTTAAGCGCCTCCGGCTTCACGACAAAGAGGACATGGACGTTTGTTGGGACTTTTGGCAATAACTGGCGCAAAATCTCACGAAGACGGCGTTTGACGCGGTTTCGGTCAACGGCGAGCTTAAACACCTTAGTTGAGGTAATAAATGCAATTTTAGGGCTGTTTTCGCCGGTTTGGCGTACTCGCATGGTCACAAAGGGGCCAAAAACCGACCGTCCTTGGTTGGAAAGCTTCTCAAAATGACGATCTTGGGTCAGACGGTGGGCTTTTTCGAGCATATTCGGATAAAAAGACTGTCCCGAGGGTGTCGGGACAGGCATTTTTACTTCGATTTCGAGATGGTGAGTCTCTTGCGACCCTTCGCGCGACGGCGGGAAAGCACTTGGCGTCCCTTTTTGGTGCTCATACGTGAGCGGAAGCCGTGGACTTTAGCGCGTCGGCGCTTTTTCGGCTGGTAGGTTCGTTTGGTCATGTCAGTTCAACAGTTGAATATGCAGGCAGTATGGCAAGAAACGTGATTTTTGGCAAGAAGTGTGGCACTCTATCCACCTATCCACTTTTTATCCACACATTTGACGGTTCCAAGCGCGGCTGTTGATATTCTTAGTACCTTTTTCTCGCACCTCTTTTGACCTATGGACTTCGCTGAAACCTGGCAAGCAGCCCTGGGTGAGCTCGAGCTCACATTATCCAAGGCAAACTTCACCACCTGGTTTAAAAACACCTTTATCTCCTCAATAAATGAGGGGAAGGTGACTGTATGCGTGCCGAACACCTTTACGAAGGCGTGGCTCGAAAAGAAATACCACGATTCGGTCATCAAGGCACTTCGGAACGTCACGAGCAATACAACACGCGAGGTCATTTACAAGGTTGAGGTTCGAAACACGACACCAATCCTAGGATTCTCGAATGACGCACCTGCTGTCGCATCAGAGATCACTGACGCTGTCCCCTATTTCACCCCATCAGACGCACGGAGCAACGATATTGGCGTTGATTCCGGCTTGAACCCACGCTACACCTTCGAAAACTTCGTGGTTGGCAAAACAAACGAGCTCGCACACGCCGCAGCCATGGCTATCGCGACAAAACCGGGCGATGCATACAATCCACTCTTCATTTATGGAGGTTCTGGCCTTGGAAAAACACACTTGATGCAGGCTGTTGGTCACCACGTCCGAAAAAACAATGCGCAAGCTAAGGTGTTGTACGTCAGCTGTGAACGGTTTACGAATGATTTCATCCAAGCGGTACGCAGTGGGCATGGAAAGGACTTTAAGAGCACATATCGCACCGTCGACGTCTTGCTCATCGACGATGTCCAGTTCATCAGCGGTAAAGAGAGTACACAGGAGGAGTTTTTTCATACCTTTAATGAGCTCCACCAAGCCAACAAGCAGATCATTCTCACATCAGACCGTCCTCCGAAAGAAATCCAAGCTCTTGAAAGCCGTCTTTTGACCCGCTTTGAATGGGGCATGATGGCAGACGTCTCGTGCCCAGACTTTGAAACGCGTGTTGCCATCCTTGAAGCAAAAACCCGCGATAAACGCGTTGTGTTGGGTGATGAGATCTTGCGAACAATCGCTGGAGCCATCCAATCCAACGTCCGTGAACTCGAAGGGGCGCTCAATAAACTGTTGGCCTATCATCAATTCAAGAACACGGCCCCAACGCTCGACTCAGTTCAGGCGCTTCTTCAAAGCTATGCGCCAAACGTTTCAAAGCGAAACGTCACTCCACGCCGGCTCCTCGACATCGTAACGGTCTACTACGAAATCAGCTTGGAAGAGATTCTTGGTAAAAGCCGAGAACAACGTCTCGCGTTCCCTCGCCAAGTCGCGATGTACCTTCTCCGCCATGAAGCCAAGTGTTCCTTCCCAGCAATCGGCGGGCATATTGGTGGACGCGATCACACGACTGCCATGCACGCCTGCTCCAAGATCGCAGACCTGCTCAGTAAAGACGACCAGCTCAAGCGTGACCTTTCGCTGTTACGCGAAAAACTCTACAGCGCGAGCGCAACATAACCGTGCACAGCGCGTGGGGATAATGAGAGGATTGTGGGGATAGCGGGTGTTCGTTCGAAAAAGGATCCCCACCGGTTGGATGGTTGTCACGAGTCCTTCCCGGTAACGCGGGGATAGATTCCGTCTGGTTTGGACAATGGATATCGGTTGATCGATGCGCTGTCCACACTGTCCACATAGCCTACTGTTACTACTGTTTCTATATTCTATTTATATCTAATACCTAAGCACAGGGATAAGTTGAAACTGATATGAAAATCGCCTGCACCCAAGAGAACTTGATCCAAGGACTTTCGATGGTGAGTCACGTCACCGCAAAGAACGTGAGCTTGCCTGTGCTCGGGAATGTATTGCTCAAGACGGTGAATGGCAGTCTCCTCCTCTCAGCGACGAACCTTGAAGTTGCGGTGAGCTGTGTCGTGCGTGGAAAGGTGGACATCGAAGGCGAGTACTCCGTGCCAGCGAAGCTCCTCCAGGATTACGTCTCGCTTCTTCCGTCTGGAAAGGTGGATATGGAATTGAAGGAAGAAGGGCTCGAGGTCCGCTCGAACGACCAGGAGACGATTATTCGAGGGATGGCGGCCAGTGAATTCCCGCTTCTTCCAAAGCTGACGAAGGGTGAGGGATATCGGATGCCAGCTGAGGAGCTCAAAAAGGCGATCGGCCAGGTGGCGTTCGCTGCTTCGACCTCTGAGTCGCGTCCGGAGCTCACGGGCGTCTCGTGCGCGTTTGGTGCCTCTGAGGGTGGGTTCGCGGTGACCTTTGCGGCAACGGATTCATATCGCCTCGCAGAACGCCGTGTCCCACTCGCAGGAGGTGGCAAGGAATCGCGCTGTATCGTGCCGACTCGCTCGCTTCTCGAGGTCGCTCGCATCCTTTCTTCATACAAAGACGAGATTGGTGGCGCTGACGAGGCAATGTGGTGCACAACCGAAAGCCAGCTCGTCGTGACGTTCGGCAACGTCGAGCTTGTGACGCGTCTTATCGAAGGCAACTTCCCTCCATACAACGAGATCATCCCAAAGAACTTCAAGACCGAAGGGCTGCTCCCGCGCACGGAACTCCAAAAAGCAGTTCGTGCCGCAAGCCTCTTCTCTCGCCAAGGCATGTTCGATGTCCACCTGACGCTTGATGCGGAAAAGGGTGGGCTTGAAGTGAAGTCTGCGGATCAAGGAACGGGAAAGACGCGTTCGACGGTTCAGGGCACCGTCACGGGTGATACGAACGTCGTAACGCTCAACTTCCGCTATTTGAACGACGGCCTCGCGGCGATGGCATCGGACAAGGTGAAGCTCCAGGTGATTGATGGGAACAATCCATGCCTCGTTCTCCCGGAAGATGAAAAAGAAGGGTACAGATATCTGGTGATGCCGATCCGGCAATAAGAAAAAGAGCTCCGTGAGGAGCTCTTTTTCTTATTGCACGTGGACCGTTATTCTCGATCCTTCAACCTTCGTCCCATCCTGTAGCGTCAGTACGCCATAGAGATAGTAGTTGCCGTTTGGCGGGAGTTGCCAGCTCACGGTTGTCTCGTGGGTGGTTGGCGCGGGTTCGGAGGCGAGGAGGCGGGTGTCGCCGCTCTGCGTTTCTTCTTGGAAGATGCTGAGGTTCATCACGCCACCAAGGTCTGACGTAACGACTTTGACTTGGACTGGGAAGCTGCCTGGACTCAGGAAACTGCCAGCTTGAGGCGACGCGACGGTGACGGACATCGGCAAGCTTTCTGCCGTGAGGTTGATCGTGACTGTTGCGCTCCCCTGGTTGCCGACATCGTCGTAGGCGGTGAGGGTAAGGTCGTGGAATCCGATCGAGACCGTGTTTGGGATGTGGAGCGTGAAGTTTGAGACATTTCCGATCGCGGAGCCGACATCAACGCCATTCATGGTTGCGACAATCTTTGTGATGATGCGAGGCGCTGTGACGGAGACGCTCACGTTTGGTTCACGGCTCGTGAATGTTTGGTTCTGACTTGGACTTTGAATCGTGATTTTTGGTTGGTTCTCGGCCGTGTGCACGTCATCGCTTTCTGTTGGTGCACTCGAGGTCGTGTTCCAATTGTTTTTAATGACCCAGGCTTGGACGCCGGCTTCCCAGTTGTTGTACTGCGGATCTTCGGCTGGGTTGGATGGTGGCGGGCCACGTGGGTCGTCCTTATCGAGATACCAGAGTTCAGAGTGCGCTTGGTGCACGACACGTTCCTCGACGAGATCCGGTGGCGTGAATTGTGTTGCGAGTTTCCCTGTGACCTTATCGACTTTCACCTTTGCCTCGACGGCTTTGCCGAGGAGGATCGGGCGGTTCGTATCTGACGGTGCCGGTTTTTCGAAGGCCTGCACGGGCATATCCTTCGTTGCGCGCTTCATGAATGCCTGCCAGATCGGTGCAGCGATGACGGAGCCGTCTGCGCCACGTTTCATCTCTGTGTTATCCATGTTTCCGACCCAGACGCCGGCGGCAAGCTGTGGCGTGTACCCAAGCGTCCATGCGTCATGGAAGTCGTTTGTCGTACCGGTCTTTGCGGCGACCTGACGGTCAGGGAGCGTGAGGGAGTTTTTTGTTCCGAAGATGTAGGCACGCGCATTGTTGTCGATCAGGACATCCGTGAGTGTCAATGCAACGTTTTTATCGAGGACATCTTTCGGATCCGCCGGTTTCCATTCTTCGAGGATCGAGCCTTTTGGATCTTCGACTTTGAGGATTGAGACGAGAGGCGCTTGCTTCCCATTTGCTGCGAACGTGGCGTAGGCGTGGACGTGCTCCAAGAGCTTCACTTCCCCACCACCAAGCACGAGAGCGAGGCCGAAGCGCGAACGGTCCGCGAATGTTGTGTAGCCGAGCTGTTCCGCAAAATCGAGGACGCGGCTCACACCAACGAGATACAGCATCTTTACAGCTGGGATGTTGAGCGAGCCCTGGAGGGCCATGCGCGCAGACACCGGACCGTTTTCTTTGAAGCTGTAGTTCTTTGGTTCGTAGTCGCGGCTAAAGTCTGTTTTGAATTTTGTATCGACGTCCCACATCGTCATCTCTGGGGTGTATCCCTTCAAGAAACCTGCGGCGTACACGATCGGCTTGAAGGATGAGCCAGGCTGGCGCAAACGCGTTGCGATGTTCACCTGTCCGCTGTGGTCCTTGTCGTAGTAGTCGGCTGAGCCCACCATCGCGAGAATGTTTCCGTTTGTCGGATCAAGCGCCACAAGACCGCCGTTCGTAAATCCATATTGTGGCCCACGGGACTCAACGCCTTTCCGTACCTCTTCTTCGGCGATTTGTTCGAGGTTCCAATCAAGTGTCGTCGTAACCTTCAATCCGCCTTCTTCAACGACACGTTGTCCGTATTTGTCGTTCAATTGAGCGCGGATGTAGTCGACAAAGTGCGGTGCATTGATGTCACCAATTTTCTTTGGAATGAGTTTGGAAAGTGTGTCGACCTTCTTCCCCTCCTCGGCTTCTTCCGTCTTGATGTATCCCTGCTCTGCCATCTGGTCGAGGATGTAGTGTTGACGGCCAACGAGTTTGTCGCGGTTATCACCACGCGCGCCTGTGCCGTATGGGTTGTAGAGGTCGGGGCCTTGCGGAAGTGCCGAGAGAAGCGCGGCTTCGTCAACGGTGAGATCTTTTGCGGACTTGCCGAAATAGCCATGCGCCGCAGACTCGATGCCGTACATTGTTGAACCGTACGGGACTTCGTTTAAATAAAGCTGGAGGATCTGGTCCTTTGTATAGAGACGTTCGATTTGAAGTGCAAGCACGATCTCTTTGAGCTTACGCACGTATGAACGTTCCGTTGTCAGGATTGCGTTGCGGACAAATTGCTGTGTGAGCGTCGACGTCCCTTGGATGCGCTGACCTTTTAGGATGCTCATCGCGAACGCGCGAATCAGTCCTTTCCAGTCGATGCCGTTGTGTTGGTAAAAACGTTTGTCTTCAATAGCGACGGTCGCAGCCGGCACAAACGTCGGCAAATCCTTAATCTGGATGAGGGTACGGTTTTCATCACCATGGATCTCATACAGGAGGGTTTGGCCGGTCTTATCAAAGATTTTGGTCGATTGCGGCACGTTCCGTCCCATGAGGCTGTTCGGATCTGGCAGGTCCCGGCTAAACCAAGCGAGGAGCATCGTAAAGACGAGGGCTCCAAGGACCGCAAGACCCCCACCAATCGTCACTATCCATAGGAAAATGGTCTTCCAGCGGGGCCGAAAGGCGATCTTCTTGGGTGGCGGGTTTGAGCCGTTAGAACCGGTTCCAAGCGATGTAAGGTGATGAATTGGCATATTTTTTTTCGCTCTATTGAGCCAAAAAGTAGCATATAACCCTTGACAAAAACGGTCAAATATGATACCGTGCTGCGTCAGGCTGAAAAACCACCTACGGCAACGTAGTGCGGTCCCACGCCTGTCACCACTATGAATATACTCTCAAACGTTAAGTATGTTAGCCCGAAAGCTCGTCGTTTGATGGCCTTTCTTGCCATGGCGGTGACTCTTTCGTCTACGAACGTCCAGGCTGCTCATGCCTCTGAACCTCTTCCGGAAGCCCCTTCATGGGCAACGGAACAGGTCTCAAAGGATGACGCCCGTACGCTTGTTGTGCCGGTTACGAAGCAGGAAGCTGTTTCCCCGGTCTCAACCCAGTCTACTCTCACAACCAAAACCAAGCCAAAGAAGGTTTGGAACAAAATCAACGCCCCTGACCTTACGACCCCGGTGGAGCACTCTTCGGAGCCTGCCGTCCGTACGATCAAGGTCCCAACTTCTGCCTATAACTCAGAAGCTGGCCAGACCGACTCCTCACCGTTTACGACGGCTGACGGCTCTCAGGTCCGTGATGGTATTGTTGCGGCAAACTTCCTTCCGCACGGTACGCGTATCCGTATCCCTGATTATTTCGGCGATAAGGTGTTCGAGGTCCATGACCGCATGAACTCTCGCTATACCTATAAGATCGACCTCTGGATGTTGAGTCACAAGGATGCCCTTAAGTGGGGTGTCCGCAACGTAACGGTTGAAGTCCTCGACTAATTCGCGAGGCAAACAAAAAAAATCTCTGCCAGTCGGCAGGGATTTTTGTTTGCCTTGCTTAGGTTTTTTCTTTTGTGCGAGGGCGTGCGAGGAAGAGTAGGCCGAGAGGAATAAGGGCGATAATCAGCCATTGAAACGCTGCCCATGCTAACTGGCGAGTCGAGGGTGTCGGATTCGCGAGCTGAATGTAAAAATCCCTTCCGCTCACTGCTGTTACAAGAGCTACGAGAGTAAGCCAGGCTGTAATCGAGTAGCCCAAAAGTTTTACCACACCTCTTTGTTTGTACGCCGTTGCTGCAATCATGAAGACCACTGCGAGACAGACGAATAGGATCAGACCGTGTTGACGGTAAGACCCCCATGCCGCGGTTAGCGTGGTTTGTTCTTGGATATTGCAATCACTCTCACAAATCGCTGCCGTGTTGGGCAATCCAATAAATAGCTGGCTGAAGAAAATGATTGTATTTGCAAGCGCGAAAGAGGCCAAAAATATCCCAAGCAGTTTGAGGGTTTTCCTTACAGGGAGGGATAATTTCATAGTTACAAATAGGTTATATGAAAAAAACGCACAGGTAAATCAAAAATCCCCCGATACGTACGGAGGATTTTACTTGGAGGCGTGAGTGGGAATCGAACCCACGAATACAGGTTTTGCAGACCCGTGCCTTACCACTTGGCTACCACGCCACGTCGTTCGCGAACGACGTGG
>JBDSJN010000020.1:0-1880 GCA_039917355.1 Patescibacteria group bacterium
CGTAGGCGTCGAGTTCGCCACGGGTCGGCAGACGCTCGTGGATGAGGAGGTGGGCGACTTCCTTGAACGTGGCCTCACGGGCGAGGTCGACGATGTCGTAACCGCGGTAGTGGAGATCGTTGCCCGAGTGGCCGACGGTGCAGATCGCGGTATGGCCGGCGGAAACGCCGGAAAGAGCGACCGATTTCTTGCCCTTGGCCGGAGGGGAATTTTCGTCGTTCATGAGAGTGGGGCGGCGGGCAAAGGATGAATGAAGAATGATGAATGGTGAATTAAGAATCGGAGTCCTTCTTCACTCTACATTCATCACTCATCCTTCGCTTTCTTGTGTCGGAGGTGGCTGGTTCTGGAAAAGCTGGTCGAGCTTTTGTTCGTAGGCGTGGTAGTCGAGGACCTCGTAGAGTTCGTCACGCGTTTGCATGCGCGGGACGACAGAGCGCTGCGTGCCTTCGCGGCGGATGGCGGCATAGACTGCGAGAGCGGCAGCGTCGGCAGCGCGTGTGGCGGAAAGCGGATACAGCGCCATTGCCACGCCGGCCGAGCGGAGTTCGTCCACGGTGAAGAGGGGAGTTTTCCCGAACTCAGTGAGATTTGCCAACACAGGCACGGAGACAGACGCGGTGAATTTCCGGTAGTCATCAAGCGTGGTGAGCGCCTCGGCAAATATCATGTCGGCGCCCGCGCTGACATACACCTGCGCCCGCGCGATCGCACCGGCAATTCCCTCGGATGCGGCGGCATCGGTGCGCGCCATGACGACGAAGTCGGCGGTGGGTTTGGCATCGACGGCTGCGCGGAGCCGGTCGCACATCTCGGCGGGAGAGACGAGTTCCTTGCCAGGACGATGGCCGCAACGTTTCGCAGCGACTTGATCTTCAATGTGGATCGCGGCCACTCCGGCGCGGGCAAGTTCCCGGACGGCGCGCGCGATGTTGAAGGCGTGGCCCCAACCTGTGTCGATGTCGACGAGGAGAGGGAGGTCGACGCGTCCGGTGATTCGGCGGGCTTCAGTCAGGACGTCATCGAGGCTCGTCATGCCGAGATCGGGCAGTCCCAACACGTGGCTCGCGACGCCGGAGCCGGAGAGGTAGAGCGCGGAAAAACCCGCGCGCTGTGCGAGCAGAGCGGAGTAGGCGTTAAGGGCTCCGGCGATTTGGAGCGGACGCTCGCGTTGGAGGGCAGTGCGAAAGGTTTGGCCAGGGTTCATTGCAGGAAGGGACGGTTAGCCTGAAAATTCACATCTCAATCAGCCAAGGCATGAACCACAGAGGACACAGCGCGACGGGAGCCGCAACCAAACCTGGAAACCAATCCGTTTTACAGAAGGCAACAAAGGGAACGAAGAGGCGCTCGACGAGGCAAGTCCAGAGCATGTTTTTGTGCTGCGTACATGTTCTCAGAATCTGAAATTTCACAGGAGGAAGGAAGAGATAGGAGAGAGGATGTTGTCGTTGTTAACTCTGGTTTGGACCCTCTGCTCCCTCGGCGATCTCCTGTAAAATTGCTTTGGTTGCAGCTCCGCCGCTCCAGGCGCTCTGTGGGAAAAAGATTTTCACGAATGTGTGATGAATCCGGGTTAGAGCGAGGAGGAGCTCACGTTGTGCCAGGGAGGTCCAGCGCAACGAACCTGACCGTCACAGCCAGGAATTACAAGCAGGCGAAAGTCTTTACGACGACGAACGGCAAGGCGGCACTCACTGGATTCTTCACTTCGTTCAGAATGACAGAATGCATTCCTGAACGTTATCTGTGGGACGCCACAATCAGCGTTTCAACCCATAGATCAAAACCTTCATGGTGCCCGGGATCATTTTAGGTCGCTCTCCGTTGGTCGCCGGGTCGAACTTCGCCGCTGCGAGGTAAATGCGATGGGTGCGACG
>JBDSJN010000021.1:0-34990 GCA_039917355.1 Patescibacteria group bacterium
CAGACCAACAGCTAAGGTCCCCAAATTCAGGTTAAGTGGAAAAGGAAGTGGAGAAGCACTGACAGCCAGGAGGTTTGCTTAGAAGCAGCAATCCTTTAAAGAAAGCGTAATAGCTCACTGGTCAAGCTGCTCTGCGCCGAAAACTTACCGGGGCTTAAGCATACTACCGAAGTCGCGGATTCTGAGAGATCTTCGGATCTCTAGAGTGGTAAGGGAGCATTCGTACCTGCGCTGAAGCGAAAGGCGTGAGCCATCGTGGAGCGGTGCGAAGTGAGAATGTCGGCATAAGTAGCAAAAAGACAGGTGAAAATCCTGTCCACCGTAAACCCAAGGTTTCCAGGGCAACGCGAATCGTCCCTGGGTTAGCCGGTCCTAAGGCCAGGCCGAAAGGCGTAACCGATGGATAGCAGGTAAATATTCCTGCGCTACCGTAGAGTTTCGATGGAGTGACGTGTTCTTGCATCTTCTGAGGATCCCGGAATGATCCTTTGGGCGCGGAGGGGTGTGGTATAGGGAAATCCGTACCGCATAAGCCTCGCCGTGAGCGCGAGCCTGACGCAAGTCGGGTAAGAGAAGAGAATGGGGCACCAAGAAAAACTTCTAGAGCTAACTCTATGGTACCCGTACCGTAAACCGACACAGGTGGGTGGGCGTAAGTGTGCCAAGGTGTACGAGAGAAACATTGTTTAGGAACTCTGCAATACAGCGGCCGTAACTTCGGGATAAGGCCTGGCAGCAGCAATGCTGCCTTCAACAAAAGACGCAAACCGACTGTTTACCAAAAACACAGCTCTCTGCTAAACCGCAAGGTGATGTATAGAGAGTGATGCCTGGCCAGTGTCAGAACGTCAAGCGGAGAGGTCATCCACTTCGGTGGGGCAGCCTTGAAGCCAAGCGCTGATGAACGCCGGCGATAACTATAATCGTCCTAAGGTAGCGAAATTCCTTGTCGGGTGAGTTCCGACCCGCACGAATGGCATAACGAGTTTGCGACTGTCTCAACAATGTCCTCGGCGAAATTGCAAGTGGGGTGAAGATGCCCTGTACGCGTAGTCAGACGAAAAGACCCCGTGAAGCTTTACTATAAGTTGATATTGGGTCGCGATTTAGCATGTTCAGCATAGGTGGGAGCCTTCGGGCACCAGTGAGATACCACCCTTGCTCTATCGCGATTCTTGATCCCCGCCCGTGAAACCGGGTGGAGAGACAGTATCTGCTGGGTAGTTTAACTGGGGCGGTTGCCTCCCAAACGGTAACGGAGGCGTTCACCAAGGTCAGCTAGGCGCGGATGGAAATCGCGCCGATTCCGCAATGGGATAAGCTGGCTTGACTGCGAGACCAACAAGTCGAGCAGATGCGAAAGCAGGACATAGTGATCCGACCGTACGATATCGGACGGCGGAAGCTCAACGGATAAAAGCTACTCCGGGGATAACAGGCTGATCTGGTCCGAGAGTCCACATCGACGACCAGGTTTGGCACCTTAAATAACATCGGGGTGCAGCAGGAGTGATCCTGTTCCAAAAAATACGGCTATAACGGTGAAACCGTCAGTGACATCAGTGGAAATTGATATGTCACCCGGCAATACCGTGGGAAGTCCTCGAATCATATCGAGGACCCCGTAACGACTGACCCGAAAGGGGAGAACTGGTGGAGTCACCGGTTAACACGCCGACACTCGCGAACAAACCACCGAGATGATGCATTAGAACGTGCTCACCATCCGGCGCGAGATGAAGATATAGTCTGTGCCATATGAAAATATGGAGTAAGTAAGTCCGACAGCGATGTCGGCCCATCGCATCCTGGGGCTGTAGAAGGTCCCAAGGGTTAGGCTGTTCGCCTATTAAAGCGGTACGCGAGCTGGGTTCAGAACGTCGTGAGACAGTTCGGTCTCCTGTCTACTACGCGCGTGGAATATTGAAAGGACACATCTCTAGTACGAGAGGACCGAGATGTACGAACCTCTAGTGTGCCAGCTGTTCTACCAAGGGCATCGCTGGGTAGCTACGTTCGGCACGGATAAACGCTGAAAGCATATAAGCGTGAAGCCGTCCTTAAGATTAGTATTCAGTACGGACCCTCCGAGACGAGGAGGTTGATAGGCCGTAGGTGTACGGTGCGTGAGCACTTTAGCCGAGCGGTACTAATAGTCCATTGCTTCGATCTTCTGGGATGGGACTTCGGTTCCATCATCAGACGAAATTACGTAATCGTGTACTTGTTGTGGACTTCGGTTCACAACGGGCTTCCAACTTCTGGAACATGCCTTGTACGTATGACTTTCGATCGTCGTTACAAACGAAAAAACACAGTTCTGAGCCATCGATCTTGGCTATTCGATACGTATCGAATCATCAAGACCGGTGGCTCAAGCGGTGGGGTCACACCCGTTCCCTTTCCGAACACGGCAGTTAAGCCCACCAGCAGCGATGGTACTTGGACCCAACCCGGTCCTGGAAGAGTAGCCCGTCGCCGGACTATCAATGACACGCCTATAAAAGGGCGTGTTTTTGTTATCCCAGATTGAACAGAAGCGGCGATTCGGGTAGAGTGGATGTGATATTATGTCTCAATTTGAATCAATTCCGGAGCAAAAAAGAGGAGAAGAGCCACTGTTTCAAAATATCGAGATACCGGATCTCTCGCCTCTTACAAAAGGTGAGCATCACAGAGAGAAGCAGGTAAAAACGATTTTGAACGTTGGGAATGTGGCATATCCAACCATGTGTACATTTGAACGTTTTACAGAGCAAGAAGTTCAGCCTTTTTCATTTCCGACACAAAAGGCGAAGCTCGGAGTCGAGGTGTACAGTCCCTCAACAGAACGTCTGGTCGCTTCTTTTAAGGGCGCTCTGAATGCAGGGCAACAGTTCGAAAAAAATCCCGTCCGAGATAAAAATGTTCATCTATTTTGGCACATTTTTACAAGACGGGTCGAGAAAGAAACTTCGAGGAAAGGGGATGGGAGGCGCGAGCTTACGTGCGTTTGAGGAGCTTACCGCTCTGATAGACAAGGGCTACCCAGAACTGCGCTCAGAATGGATCCAATTTGATACCCGCCTTTCCTCATTGACGCGTTTGGCAATTAGCCAAACATGGCTTGATGAACATGGGCTCGCGGAATATCGAAAAACAAAAGGAGCTGACTTCGGCTATATTCCGATTGTGGAAGACGAGAAAAAAGTTGCAGCCGTCTTGAAAGAGGGCACGGAAGAGCTTGATGACGTACAGTCCCATGTCCCCGAAATTCGCCTATACAAAAAGAGCAGGAAGGATCTAAAACCGACGCAAGATGCATTTTTTACGAATACGAAAATTCAAGAATTTCTCCAAAGGCGTCACATACAAGAACAGGATCGACCCTTGTTGAAGGAGCTGAGCGAACTTCCAAAGAACATCCTCATTCTTCATCACAACACGTTTAGTTTTGCACGAGAAAATTCTTTGCAAGATTTGCAGAAAGAAAAGGGACGTATCCCTCCTAATTCCAGAGGATTGGACGGTACGACGGAACAACGTCTTCGCTATTGCGACATCATGATCGAGATCGTGCAAAAGTATGAATGGTTTACGGCGCACGACCTCAACAGGACGCTAGAGGCTCTTTAGTGTTTTTGGTGTGCATAAAAAAATCGCACTCCTTTCGGAATGCGTCAGATTGCCGGGCGGAAACCCGCTTCGGTGAGGGCAGCGAGTGCCACTGGGAAGGGACGAACGGTTTCCACGAATTGTGCGCGTGTTCCCTCGGGGATTCCACGAAGAATGGATGCGAGCAGTAGCGCACTCGGATGCATAATCTCCAGGAAGAGAGGGAACAGCTCAGCCGCCTTTGGTGGGTTGTGGACGCATAGCGTCCGGAAGCAGACTGCTGCGTGTTTTGGCTCGGTGAGTTCCGAAACAAGAAGCGTCTCGACCTCGGGGTGATCTGCAAAGCACGCAAGCGTACGGATGCAGAGTGTTCGAACATCCAGCGCTGCGGGCTTCATGCTCTCGGCGAGCGCGAGCAGAGTTGGGATCGCGTCTCGTGCTTCGAGATATGCGATAAAGATCAAGATACGGTCCAGGATTGCTTCCGTGTCTGTGCCCATGCGCCATTGGTTGGCGAGCTCGACGCACACGGTTCTGCTCAGGACGAGGATGCTGTTCGGTGCTTCGGCAAAGAGTCTCGCTGCTGACACGTTCGGATCGTCATTCGGGTGGGCGGATGGCAACGCATCCGTGCGACCTTCCCACACGACTCGATGCAGCTCGCGCCGTAGTGCTGCGCACTGTTCTTCATCAAGCGGAAAGTCTGCATGTTCTGACGTTGTCATGACGCCCTCCTGGTACGAATATTGAGGAGTATCGGAGGGTTTGTCAACCGTTGACGATTCGAACATTCTTTGCTAAAGCGTAGGAGTAAGGAGGCTCTTTTTACATGACAATGCCAATTGATTTGGTGCTGGTGCGGCATGGGCAGTCCGAATGGAACGTGGCCCAGCATCGTTCGCGCCAAGGGGATCACTCGCTTTTCACCCCGGAGTTCCGTGAGCGACATAGTTCGACCGCACGGCTTACGCCGAAAGGATGCGAACAAGCGCAGCGAGCTGGTGAGTGGCTACGCGAGCACTTTACGGATAAGCGTTTCCATCGTCACTATGCATCTCCCTATGTCCGCACCATGGAGACCGCCGCCCATCTTGGGTTGCCGAATGTGCGATGGTACATGAACCTGTACCTTCGGGAGCGGGACGGAGGAGACCTCGAAGGTCTTACAGATGAAGAACGGACGATACGGTATGAGAGGAGTCTCAAGACGCGCAACGCAGAACCGTTCTACTGGACGCCTCCAAACGGCGAATCCGTGGCGACGATCTGTGCGCGCGTCGATCGTGTCCTCGATACGCTCCATCGCACGTGTTCCGATAAGCGTGTATTGATCATCCTGCATGGCGAGATGATGTGGGCGTTCCGGGTACGTCTCGAACGCCTCTCATCGCATCGGTTCGCGGAACTCCAGACATCTACCGATCCGAAGGACCGCATCAACAACTGCCAGATCCTGCACTATACGCGCGAGGCGCCGTCCGACAGCAGTATGTCGGATAAGTTCGAGTGGATGCGTTCCATCAATCCGTGGGATCTGACGACCTCGCGGAACGAGTGGGAAGTAATCCAGCGCACGACCTACTCCAACGACGATTTGCTCACGCTCGCGGAAGCGCATCCCCGTCTCTTCTCGGAGTAGTTTTCTTCACCCCTCGCGGGTGTTTTTTATTGCTGTAACTCTTGACAAAAGAAGAAAAATGAGCTATGTATGTCGTACAAACGCAAACAGGTGAAAAGTGAAAAACAACAAGCCCGTGTACATTTCGTGTGATCAAGACGTGTCCGATCTCCAATACGCCGTCATCCTTGAAGGTGTGAAGGAGGTGATTTCAATTGCTGGTGCGACACCGTATGTTCCGATCCGTTCGTTTCGCGCATGGCGGATGGAAGGATGGAGGGTGAGCAACGCCTTGGTGCCGTATCGGAGCATCGACTGGTACGTGGCACAAGGTCGTGAGTCTGCCTATCGTACGACGCAGCTGGATTGTGAGATTATGCTGCACGAGTGTATCGATGAGCCATGGCAGAACAAAGAGCCTCACTACGACATGATGGTCGTGTCGCCGGATCTCCATCCACGAAGCGCGGGAGAGAATGCGAATTTTGTATTGGGGATGTCGATCGAAGGAGTGGGCACAGTTCTTTCGACATATCGGTTCATCAGCACGGAGTTGAACACCCGGAACGCGACGGAGTGCTTCAAGACAACGGTCATGCACGAGTTGGGACACGTCTTCGGTCTCGTAAAAGGTGAGCGAGCCATGGAAGGGCATTGGTTGCACAGGCAACACTGTCCTCCAACGAGGCGTTGCATCATGCGTCAGGGGCTTTCCGTCAAGGAATGGGCGCTCCATACTCGCGATCGTTTGGAGTACGGGCCGTTTTGTCCAGACTGTGTCAAGGATCTTCAGTCGTTCTTTCGTTGATCCTTTCGTGGACCGGACTTTTCATGTCCGGTCTTTTTTATTTTCCCAAAAAGAAAAACCGCACCCCGAGACCGAAGCCACATGGTGTGGTTTTTCGGTTGGGATGCGGCGTAAGCTAGAATGCGACGTTGGCGTCAAAGAACTCTTGGAAGCAGACAAGGGGAGGGCAGGTACACCGGAAGCACCCTCCGCACTGTTGACAAACGTGGCCACAGTGAGGGCAGTCGCTGAAGTTTGAGAGGTCTTCCCAGACCCGCGGGTCGTAGAGCGTGTCGAGCCACTTCAGGTTCCTGTACCAGGAGCGAAGTCGCTTTGAGCCCGCCTTTTGCCACTTGTTCTCTCGAGCGTTGCGTTTGCGACGAGGTACGTCTCCGGTTCGTACGCTCCGCGAGCAGGTCCGGTGAAGCGGACCAACGTCGTCACTCTTGAGGGAAAGTTCCGACAACTCGACAGTGTAACGACAGACGGCAGCGCCAAGGTTCGAACGTGTACTATTCATGCTGACTTTCCGGATCAGCAAATGGTGCGGACAATCCGCACGCCTTGCTGGTCCTAAGCCCGAGGGCTTGGATAGCGCATGTGTTTCTCCTTTGTAGGATGGACGATCGATCTCTGAAACCACCAGCAAAGGCTGATAGCTTCGGGAATCGACCGGAGCCATATCGCTAGAAACAGCGATGAGGCTCCGGTTAAGAATGGTTATGGACGTTCGTACCAAGCGAGGAGGCCAGCTCTTTCAAAGTCCTGACGTTCGCGGTGCAAGACTTCGAGGAGACACGCTCGAGAGCAGTAGAGGCCGGGCGCGTTGTACCGGTGTAGGACGGAGTCGTGAGGTGCTCGCACCGGAAGAAAGCGTTCACAGAACTCTCCTCCAGTACACGCGTGACACACGCGGTACGGGAAGGAGAGGGGGAGGCCGAAGCGGCTCCACAGCTTTGCGGACACCTTTTTTTCGAAGAAACGGAGAGCGCACTCTGGGCTGCAGAAGTAGAAGCCAACAGTACGGATTGATCCTGCACGCTTCGGGCGACAGTCTTCACAGGTCAAACAAAAACACACAGGGGGCAAACACAAGCGGGACATAGCATCTCCTTTCTAGAGATGAACTGTTCTTTCAAGGCTCCCGCTACAGACCTCGAAAAAATTGGGTGTAACGTGCACGTCATCCCAGATTCAGGATAACGGGGGAATATACAGGAAAATGGGCGTTTTGTCAAGCCTCGATCGTGTATTCCTTCACCAGTCACGGTAAAGAGCACCGTTCACGTCGGCCACTGGCCTTTCTTCAATCAGTTTCCCCGTGAAGCATTTTTTATAGGGGATACGTCCGTGTTATTTTCTTCTTGAACTCGTTGACAGTTTTCTCTATTTTGCTACAACACAGATGGGGAGGTGGTTGTGGTGATGTTCGTGCAGGCTGTTCTCTCAGCCGTAGTAGCCATTGTCGTGGTCATCGCGTATCGCGAATGGAAGCGAGAAAAGGAGGAACAGCCTCAACTGGTTCTGCACATTCTGCGAGGCCTCCGTGTCGCCTCCATCGCGGAGATCACAGAGGCATCAAACGGGGAGCTACATCCCACGGATGTCCAATGGATCCTTTGTGACATGCAGAAGAAAAATCTCATCGTCTCGCGAGGGAAGTACCCCGATGTCCTTTACTCGATCGCAAAGAAAGAGTAACTCAGCCTCCATCACTGGAGGCTCTTTTTATTTCAATCCACCCTTGAATAGGCGGGTTGACTTTTTATGCGTTTTGTGGTGAATTAGGCGCCTCGACACGTTTGTCGAGATGCCTGTTCGGAGGTGTAATGATCCGTCTCAATAAGAAAGTTCTTGCAATGGGAGGCGGGACGGGGACGTACACCGTTCTCTCTGGCCTCCGTCAACGCGAGGTCGTTAGCCTTTCATGCATCGTGACGATGGCAGACAACGGAGGCTCCTCGGGCGAACTGCGTGACGAGTTGGGCGTCTTGCCCGCAGGAGACATCCTGCGATGCATGATCGCCCTTTCAGACGCGGAGCCGGAGTGGCGCCAGACCCTAGAGTTCCGGTTTGATGCCGGAAAATTCGAAGGTCATCGGTTTGGGAACGTGTTCCTCGCCGCTCTACAGAAGCAGTACCAAGATCCGCTCGAAGGGATCAGCATCGCGCACAAGCTCTTGCGGGTGCAAGGAAACGTCATCCCCGTGACGACACGGGCGGGGACGCTCCAAGCGACACTCGAGGATGACACCCTGATTCAGGGGGAACACGAGATCGATGAAAGCGCCGCATTGCGGTCTCCCATCAAGGCGATCGCGCTTCTTTCTGAGGAACCTGCAAACCCTGCGGCCGTAAAAGCGATCGAGGAAGCAGACCTCATCGTTATTGGCCCCGGCGACCTCTTTACGAGCATCATCCCGGTGCTCTTGGTCCCAGGGATCAATGAGGCGCTCGCAAGGACGAAGGCGAAAAAGGTGTACGTGATCAACCTGATGACAAAGCGTGGCCAGACAGAAGGCTACTCGGTCACCCGGTTCTGCCAGACGCTCGAGAAATACTCGTCCCCGGCAAGAATGGATTACGTCATCATCAACCGCAGCGTTCCTTCTGACGAAGTGGTTGCTCTGTACGCCGCGGAGGGCGAAGCGGTTGTAGAAGATGACTATACGCATCCCACGCATCCGCTCCAGCGGGTGTGTCGCGAGTCGCTCCTTGCTCCAAATACTGTCCCATCAGTCAGTGGTGACCGGCTCCGACGGAGTCTGGTGCGCCATGATCCGGTCAAGCTCGCTAGGGCCATTTTGTCGCTTATCCGTGAGTAATTTCACGGCTAGGGCTAGACAAAATGGTCTTTTTTTGCTATGTTCTAGCAAGCACCTTCCAATTTCGGTTGGGTGTTTACAAGGAGTCCAGTCATGGACCGACGGTTCCGTTTCATGTCCGTCTTGGCGGCACTCTCGTTCGCCGTCGCAGCTTGCGACGGAAACGGGACGACGTCAGGCTCGGGCTCGTCTTCCACTTCGTCTGTCAGCTCGGGAACGGGCGGCGAGACGAACACGCCAAGCGCGTGGCATCAGGGCCAGCCCGGAAAGCCGGGAACCCACAAGCTGTTGGGTAAGGGAATGACCTTCGCCCAAGGTCTCTCGCGTCACATCGTCCCTTCGGGGGCCGTGACGACGAAGGATGCAGAAATCTGCAACGGCCCCGGCACCGGTGGTGCTGGCGGCGCGACAACGTCTGGCACCGGAGGTTCCGGTCCGACGATGGATATGTGTCCCGCGACGTTCGCGGATGCTAATCCGTCGTTCCAGACGGAGGAAGTCACGCCTCTCGTCATTACGTCCTTGCCGGTCCTTCGACCGGCAGGATGCGGCGGCGAGTACGAGGTGCTCAGCCTCGGCACGGTCTACGTCGGCGATTGTCACGGGGTTACGGCCTTCCAGCCGTTCACCGAGGACGACGTCACGACGTTCTTCCGTGGGGGCACGGACCTGTTCCCTGCAACCGAGCTTCCGATCAACGGGAGTGAGGTGACGCTCGTCTCGGGCGTCGCAGTGAAGACCGCGATGATCGGAAGCACGATCTACGCGGTGTCCAACGTCAGCTCCAAGCTGATCAAGTACGACACGTCGGAGCCAGATCCTGCGCTCGCGCGCACGGATCTCGAGCTCGGCACGAAGGGGGTCTCCGGACTCCTCGCACTGGGCGACGGGACGTTGGTCTTCACCACCGTCCGCTCGTTCACGGTCGACAGCTGGAACTCCGCGTCGAACGACCCCGCGACCCTCGTGGAAGCGGAGCCGATCCACATCATGCGGTACGATCCCGCAATGCCTGCTATGCCGGTCGAGATCGCAACGATCTCGGGCGGTACTCGGGTGAAGGGTCAGAACGGTACGCCGGCGACGAAGGACGTGATGGGTGATCCCACCTCGTTCTACATCGCAGGAACAGCCAACATGACCGCGCTTGCGCAAGACGGCACGCTCCTCGTGAGCGACCGGCTCGACGGCAAGGTCTACAAGGTCGCGCTCGATGGGACGGTCACCCTGCAGTTCACTCTGCCGGACGACGTCCTCATCTCGGGGCTTACTCAGCCTCCGAACGGCGTGATCTACGTCGTAAAGTCAGCCACCAGCGATGCGAACTGCACCGCGATGGTCTCTCCTCCCACGATCGCCTATTGGGACGAGGGTATCCAGCAGCTCATCGACTGGCAGTCTCTGCCGGACGCGAGCTACTCCTCGGTGCTGCCCGTACTTTTCAAAACGGGCGTCGTCGAGCGGAACATCGTCACGGACAAGGCATACATCGGGGCGGGTCTCCACACGGAGATGAGCTACGATGACCTGGGTAACCTGATCATCTCGACCACTCTCACGGGTACGACGGAGTCGATTCACGTCGACGTCTCGCCCTGAACTCTCATCGGATAGCCTCAACACTATCCACAGCCGATCCACATGGGTCGGCCTTTTATTTATTGACAGGTTGTCCACAGCGAAATACATTGCACTATGTCCTTAGAAAGGGGCGTAACTGTGCAGAAAAATCGTTCTTTATTTGCGAACGTTGCTCATACAGGAAGAGACCTCCTGCGCGGAAAGAATGCGAGCCTCTTCTGCTCGGATGATGAACCATGGCAGACTCTGGCGAAAGTTCTGGCTCACCTCGAAAGCCATACCTCTGAGTCTCTGACGCCTTGGCCTCGATTGCCCGCCGTCTGCAAGCCAGGGGATGAAACACATGGAACCATTGAAAGCTTCGGTTCTATACACGTTCGAGGAGGTGAAAACCTCAAAAGTGACGAAAATACGAAGATAAAAGGTCCAGTTATCTTAGGGAAAGACGTTATTTTGAGGAAAGGCGCCGTTATTACGGGCCCATGCCTCATTGGAGATGGGGTTATCATCGGGGTTGGCTGCCGAATCAAGCACTCCATTCTCTTTCCTGGCTCCCACATCGTCTACGGAACTCGGATTAGCTATTCCATGGTCGGGACCAATGTCCGGATTGGGCCGGGGGTTGTTTCAGAAGAAGAAAGCTTCCGGCCACGCAATGAGCCTTGGAGCGCTCTCCTTCCTCGGATCGGTTTCTTTGCGGGGGATGGGACATGGATAGGTGGCGGAAGTGTCATCTCTCCAGCGGTAGTTCTGGCAAAGAATACCCGGGTTAAAGAAGGGACCGTCCTGGACGAGGCGGAGTACTTTGGCCTTGTGAATGGACGACCCTCTAAGCTCGGTAGCCAAAGTTGATCGCTCATTCCTCTTTCCGCTTCGGCGGATTTTTTTTATCTGGTATGATGCTCGCATGAAGCAACGCCAAACAGTCCACGAGATTATTGCCGAACATGGTCCGGTCGAGACGGATCTTCTCTACTGGTTGGAGCATGTCGCGCACTGGCATGCCCTCCTCGTCGCCGTTGTGATGGTGGTCTCACTGATGTACGTCTTTGGGAGTGGATCTATCGTAAGAGCGGGTTAAAGCCATTTTATCCACACGCGTTGAATCATTGAATCTTCTCTCAACTGAGAGAAGATTCTGTTATTGAACAACAACACGATACAATGGTAACAAGTCACACATCGCCCGTTCCTTCCAAAAATTTTCCACCCACCCACTGCGAGCGTGACTCCAAAAACCCTCCGCCCACCACGGAGCGAAAAAAAATCAAAACAAAAAAACGCGATCCCACACTACGGTGTGGGATTTGCGTTTTGGGTGAGGGGTGGGAGAAGGGGAGGAGGACGAAGAAAAAGGTGTTAGGTATTAGGTGTTAGGTTGGAGGTGAGAGGTTGTAGGGGAGACCGTCGCGGTCGCCATTCCGTCATTCTTTTTTGTCATCCCCGCTTTCGATCTGTCATCTCCGCCCCGTAACTCAGTACGGGGTAAATTCCGGCGGGGACCCACCCCGTGCTCCGTTACGCTTTCATGTCCCATCGCTCAGCCCCAGGGCATAGCCCTTCCACTCGCTTCCGATTCACACTGGAGATGTTCAACAGGCGTCGCTTCGTTTCAGGGCTATGCCCTGGGGCTTCGCTCTCGGTCTCTTCGTGCTATCGCTTTCTTGCTTACCACTGTCTTTCCCGCGAATGCGGGAACCCAGGAAATAAAAAATCCTTACTGATTAATTGGTGAGGTCTGTTCGATTTCCTGGATCCCCGTTTTCACGGGGACGACAAAAGATGGGTCCTAGCTTTGGCTGGGATGACAACAAGCGAAAACACCCTCCTAAAGTCTCCAAGCTTCTATATAAACGATCCTGCATGAAAAGAGGCATATTCTCTTCTTGGGCAGTACATGAGTTGTTTAAAGACGCGTTTATGTCTTCTAACGACCATATCTAAGTTTGTTTCTCACTGAATGGAAGCCTCACGAATAGAGCCAACTATTCAACAGCTTATCCACAGAATCATTTTATTGCTAAAATGCGTTTTCTCTTGATGATCTAGCCAAGTTTTGGCGTTTCTCTGTTCTGTCTTACACTGGAGTCACCCCCACCAAAATCTGTGGGCGAAAACAAACAACGAAAGATGCGCACCCTGCTTCACTCCATGCTTGTGAATCAGACGTGCGGGAACGGCATGTCATAACCGAGGTTGGTGTGACGTGCCGTTTTGTATACCAGGTGCTATTCTCAAAGCATAACTCCTTGATATTCTGAACAATATGAATACTTCCATAAAAGCTGCATGTTTCAGCGTTATGGCTCTGCTTGCCATGTCGCCACTTGCATCGCACGCAGAAACACTGCAAGAAGTGACCGATCAGGGGAGTGCGACGACAAATGGGATCACAAGCGCAGGGGTAGTTACAAATGGAGCCGGAAGTGGAGATTTTGGAGGATTTCCAACCCAAATTCTCAGTTCTACGCCTGATGGAAGCTCCTGGAACATGATGTTCCAAAATCTGACTGCTGATGCCACGTCGCCAACATCAACGGCACAGTGGGGCCAGTATGTAAGCGACGACGGTGATCTTCAGATGTGGTCCGTGCAATCAGGGGGTCTAGGCCATCAATTCCTCTCATTTGTAACACCAGAACAGGAGATTGCGTTTGGGACGAATGGGCCTGGTGGTGTCTACATGCCGGAAGCAGGCCTCGTATTTGGTCCATTCCAGAGCGATACAAATGATCTCGGTTTGCCAAATGCGGCGTGGCGGAACTTGTATGTTGGTGGCGTCAGCGCGACCTCGGTCGTGGCCGTCAATGTAACGACAACCAATCTTTTTACCACGCAGGGAAATGTTCAAGCGTTGTCTGCAAATACGGCCAACATCTCTGGTTCACAAGGGATTGGGGATTTTGGTGGCTATCCATCGAAGCTCATCGTGACGAATCCGACAGAAGGGATGTGGAACATGGTCCAACAGAACGCGACAGCAAATGCGAACAACCCTTCGATTGCTGAAACATGGGGAACCTTTATCGCGAACGACGGGTCGTACGCTCTCTACGGGGTAAATACCAATGAGCTGTACATGCAGATGATCACACAGGAGCAAGTGACAAACCTCGGTCTCTCAGAGCTCGGTGGCTTATACGTTGGTCCGACAGGCGGGACGTTGAGTCCGACCTCGAATAATGACATCGAACTTGGGCAGCCAGATGACTCATGGAAGAACGTCTATGCTTCGGGCACCGTGTATACCGTGGGCCTCGATGTGAGCTCGCAAGCGCGCTTGCCATCAGATACGATGATCAATAACACGCTCGTTTGTCTCGCGGACGGCACGAACTGCCCGTCGATGTTCATGGCACAGGCGCAACAGATTCAGGTTCCGCCACCAGCGGCAAATGATGATGTTGATGGCCAGGCAAAAATCTCAAAGGGAGACACGGAGGTCGTTGTGACCTTCAATAAGGCGTATGCCTCCGCTCCAGCGGTCCTTGCAACGCCACGTGAATTCATCGATGGTGCGTATCGCATCACGAACGTGACAAAGAACGGATTTACGATCGAATTTAACAAGAAACAAGGGAAAGATGTGTTGCTTGATTGGCATGCATCTGGCATCGAGTTGAAAACAGTCTTTACGAGCAAGAAAACAAAGTAACCGAAGAGAGATCAAAACAGCGCGTCACGGATGACGCGCTGTTTTTTATTTGCTATCCTGCTCACATGAAGAGGGGCGTCCGATACATTTTTGTTGCAGGTGCAATTTTTAGTATCGGTGCAGTTGCTCATGCGCAGACCCCGAGCAGTCCAAATTTTCAGAACAGTGATTCCGCAACGGTACCAGCCGTTTTTTCTGCGGCTTCATCAAACTTTAAAGTTGATGCATCTATTGAGGCTCTCGTTGGAAACGCAGTCAGTGCGAACTTTGGTATCATATCTGGCGTTCCGCTGACAGGTCCTACGCCTGTCGTTCCGCCCCCACCGCCCCCACCGCCACCTGGAGGAGGGGGAGGAGGCGGGGGTGGAGGGACGCCACCACCGGCACCAACAACAACGCCACCAGTTGTCCCACCGCCAGGAGCATACAAAATTCCAAATCCAACATTGGAGTATCGTCAGTACACTTTCAAGTCGATCCAAACGATCAAGGGGACGCGGCCAAAGGAAGCAACAAAGATCGAAGTGAATGGTTCAACAAACGGCGTGACGCTTTTTGATTCGTTGCAGTGGAAGCGCGATCTTCCATTATTTTTGGGTCTCAATACAATCTATGTCCAAGCGAAAGATGACGGAAAAGGAGCCTCAGACGTCATTACAGGCACGATCGAACGGATCCTGATTGGCGACGTAAATCGCAGCCGACTCGTTGATGACATCGATCTCTCCTTGTTTACGCGTGCCTGGAAAACCTACACGTTTTTTGCCGATTTTAATGAAGATGGCGTGATCGATGACGCCGACCTTTCACTCCTTGCAAGTCATTGGAATGCCTCCTACTAATATGTCTTTACGACCCTTCTTGAAAGCGATTGTCGCTCTGATTGTTACCGGGCTACTCCTGCCGGTTTCTGTGTTTGCTGCAGGTGCCACAGCAACACCAACGGGGCCAAAGACGGTTACGGTAGGGCAAACCTTTCGTGTCACATTGACACTTAGTAACGCAAAAGATGTTGATACGATCCGCATGAACGGCTCATTTACCCAAGACCTGCTCGAATACAAAGGTTCAGCGCCTGCTGGGGTGTTCCAAAATATTTCGCCTGGCACGTTTTTTGACCAAGCAAAAGGCATTTTCTCTTTTGGTGCATTCACACTCAGCTCGCATGCGAATGGAAGCGCAGCAATCGCTGTCTTAACCTTCCGCGCTAAAAAAGCAGGTGATGCGTATGTTCAACTCACAACAAACTCACGCATTCTTTCTGCTGGTGAAGACCAATTAGCTGGGACAGGTCGTTTGAATATCAAGGTTGAAGAAGGGACACCAAAGCCGGAGCAGCCACAGGTTATCTCGCCAATTGCGACGCCAGGTAAGCTTGAAATATCGCTACAGAGCAGCTCACATCCTGATCCGAACCTGTGGTATGCAAATCGAAACGTTGCAGTAGAATGGGTTGTCCAGGGCAAAGAGGTCGATAAGATCTACGTTGGCTTTGATCAGGCGCCAGAAGGCCCAGCAGAAACGCAAAAAGACAGTTCAAATACCTTCTTTATCGCAACAGAAGACGGGGTGTGGTATGCCCATCTCAAAGTTGTTTTCAAAGATCGAAGCATTGAAACCGTTGATTTGAGGGTGCAGATCGATACGCAGGCACCGCACGCCATCGTTCCAATCGCTGACCAGACAAATATTATAGCGGGAAATCCGAATGTACTTCGTTTTGCGACGCTAGATGATGCATCCGGCATTGATCATTACGATATCTATTTCAATAATATCCTCGTCACATCAACACGGGCAATTGCATATAGCCTCGCAAGTCTGGCAGCAGGCACATACGACATCCGTGTCGTTGCCTTTGACCGTGCTGGGAATACGGCAACAGGAAACACGAGCGTGACACTTCTTTCGTCTGAAGCACCGATAACGAGCAACACGCTCTATTGGCTCCAGGACATGTGGCCATATCTCTTGTTGGCTGCACTTCTCTTGGTTATGGGTCTACTCGCGTGGTGGTTTTGGATCGTTGGAAAACGTCGAAAAGGTAAGAGGAAGAAATAGGTTGTCCAGACATTATCCACAGATATAAAAGCTCTAAAAAGAAAAAAGAAAATCTGATTCACCTTGAATCGGATTTTTTTGCGAAACAAATTTTATTCTGACGTGCGTATTTTTACTCAAAAAACTCTCGAAGAGTAGGTATTTTTCTTATGTTATCCACACTAAAGTGATTTGTTCTATCGAAAGCGCATTTTTTACCATGGTTGAGCGATAAAAGTTAGTTTTTTGTATGTTATAATATCCTACAGATAGTAGCCTTTGCGGTAGTGAGGTTCGGCGCATGTAAAAACGTGCTTCGGATCCTCCCTAACAGGAGGCGGCTAGTCCCCGGTCGACTATGATCGGTAAGATCCTTCAGAAACTTCGGCAAAAACTTGCCCTTTTCTTTATCGTTGCCATAACGGTAAATTTTAGCGTTCCCGCAAACCTGATTATCCCTGCTGCAAACGCGGCAATCCCTTCGACTGTTGGCTATCAGGGGCGCTTAAAAGACTCCAGCAACAATTTTTTGACGGGGACGTACTCGTTTACGTTCCGGCTGTATAACGCATCGACTGGCGGTGCATCGCTTTGGACTGAAACTCAACCAACGGTCTCTGCTTCGGCCGGTGCGTTTAGTGTTTTGCTCGGTTCGGTGACCCCTTTCCCAACAACTCTCGATTTTAATGAGGCTCTTTTCCTCTCGACTGAGGTGAATGGTGACGGAGAAATGGCGCCACGAGTCACAATCAACACTGTCCCGTATGCGTTTACGGCCGGCGGGGTGTCCTCGAACCCCGTTGCTCCTACTTCGACCGTGACTGGAGGACGAATGTTTTACAACACGACAGATGGTTCCTTGCAGTACTACGACGATACGTTGGCGACATGGCGGACCTTGGGCACATCAAGCGCAACAGCGGAAACATTCCAGTCCGTTACGAACCGCAGCAATACCACGACGAACGACATCCAGTTTGGTGGAGGGACATCGACGGGCGCGTTCACAGTTGCGAGTCCGTTCACCGTTACCGCGAGTTCAAGCTTGCAGGACGTGACATTTGCTCACGCAACGGGGTCGAGCATCGCGGCATCAACAGGGAGTTTTGCCTCGTTATTTACTTCATCGTTCAATTCCACGAATCTTTCTTGGACCAACGCAACGGGGACGAACGCCTCTCTCACAAATGCATTCGTGACCAATGGCGTGATCACGAATGCAACAACGACGAACCTGTTTGCAACAAGCGCGTCTATCGGGAACCTCACGCTGACGAGCCCTCTCACCGTTGGCGGCTTGAACTGGACGAACGCGACAGGAACAAATTCCACTTCCACGAATTTATTTGCGACCAATCTTGGAGCGACAAACGGCACGTTGAACTCTGCCGCGATCACCTCCCTTTCGTTCACATCCGCAACAGGATCCAGCATTCTCGCGTCGAATGGAACGGTCACGAATTTGACGGCGACGAATGCGACGGTGACAAGTCTCTTTGTTTCGGGGCTCTCGTTTGGGAATGGGACATCGACCGGTTTGTTCAATTTTGCATCTGCATCCGGGTCATCTCTCTTCGTGAATGGCCAAGCTGTTTGTCTCGCAGATGGGACGAATTGTATTGCGTCTTCTGGTGGGACACTGCAGAGCGTCACAAATGCAGGGAATATCACCACAAGCACGATCCAATTTGCGGGCGGCACCTCGACAGGCGCGCTTGCTATTACGAATGACCTTTCTGTCACCGGAACATTGACGGTTGGAGGGGCAGCATCGTTGCAAGCAACGACATTTACATCTGGAACCGGCACGAATTTGTTCGCAACGAGCCTTTTCTTCACCAATTCCCAAGGAACTTCCGTCACAACAACCAACAGTTTTACGACCAACGGAACGATCACGAACGCGACCATTACCGATGGGTCTATTACAAATTTGAGTTTTGGAAACGGTACTTCCAGTGGCATCTTCGGCTTCGCAACCGCTACGGGCACAACAATCAATGCCATCAGCGGCACCATCAACACACTCACAGCTCCAACCCTCATCTCCTCCAACGCCACTATCAGCGGAGGAACGATCAACAACACATCCATTGGTGGCACAACTCCTTCAACGGGCATCTTCACCAACACAACTTCAACAAATTCGACTTCCACCAATCTCTTTGCGACAACATTGAGCGCAACAAATGCAACGATTGGTAGCCTAACCCTCACAGCCCCGCTCACTGTTTCAGGTTTCACTTGGACGAATGCAACTGGGACAAACACCACATCCACCAATCTCTTCGCAACAAACTTATTCGCGACGAATGGGACAGTGACGAATGGAGCGATCACTTCACTTTCCTTCACCTCCGCAACAGGTACCACCTTCCTCGCAACAAGTGGCACGATCACAAACCTCACCTCCACAAACGGAACCATCGCAACGTTGAATGCAACGAATGGAACGATCACAACTCTCCTTGCGACAAATGCGACAGCAACAAGCCTTTTCGCATCAAATCTTACGTTTGGTTCCGCTTCAGGCGCTTCGCTCTTAGTGGATGGCCAACAAGTTTGTCTCGCCAACGGCACGAACTGTCCGTCCGGAACTGCAGCCAACTTCCAGACCGTCACAAATGCAGGGAATACAACAACAAATGCGATCCAATTTGCTGGTGGAACATCTACCGGTCCATTTGCGATCACGGACAACCTTACGATTACTGGCACGCTTTCCGTAACCGGTGGCACGACTCTCTCGACGCTCACGTTCACAAACGCCACAGGTACAAACGTCACATCAACTGGCATCTACGCTACGTCTCTCGGCGCGACAAATGCGACCATCACCAACGGTTCTATTGTAAACGCAACCTCCTCCTTCCTTGGCATTACAACGGGGATCACCACGAATCTTCTTCCAACTGCCGATGCCACCCTCTCTCTTGGTTCATCTGCTCTTCGCTGGAACGCCGTGTTTGGGAACGTGACTTCAACATCTGTTACTTCGACAAACCTCTTCGTCACCAACGGAACAATCGCCACATTGAACGCGACAAACGCAACAATTCCAACATTGAATTCCAACAATGGTACGATTACGTCCCTCTCCTTCACGAGCGCCACTGGTACCAACTTCCTTGCAACGAGTGGCACAATTACGACGCTCACAGCTCCAACGTTGATTTCCTCAAACGCCACAATTAGCGGAGGAACGATCAACGGCACGACGATTGGTGCGTCAACTCCTTCTACAGGTGTCTTCACCAACGTCACTTCGACCAACCTCTTCGCGACGAGCGGTGCGCTTACGACGCTCGCTGTTTCTGGCGCCTCCGCCCTCGGAACTCTTACATTCACCAATGCAACTGGTCAAAACGTTACTTCAACTGGCGTCTTCGCCACGAGCCTCGGTGCAACCAACGCAACGATTACGAACGCAACAGTTTCGACACTCAATTCAACAAACGGAACGATCACCTCTCTCTCCTTCACCTCCGCTACAGGCACAAACTTCCTCGCAACCAGTGGAACAATCACAAACCTCGTAACTGGAAATGTCACGGCTACGACATTGTTTGTGACGAATTTGAGCGCAACGAACTTCACTCCAACGAACCTTTCAGTTGCTAACCTTACGTGGACCAACGCAACCGGCACAAACACGACGTCGACGAACCTCTTCGCGACCAACCTTTTCTTCACGAATTCTCAGGGCACATCTGTTACCACTACAAATAGCTTCACAACCAACGGAACAATCACGAATGCGACGATCACGAACGGAACAATCACAGCGCTCAACTTCGGTAGTGGTACCTCTACCGGCATCTTCGGCTTCGCGACTGCCACAGGCACAACGATCAACGCCATCAGTGGCACTATCAACACACTCACGGCCCCAACGTTGATCTCTTCTAATGCGACTATTAGTGGTGGAATCATCAATAACACCTCAATCGGTGGCGTAGCCCCATCTACCGGCATCTTCACCAACACAACCTCAACAAATTCGACTTCAACCAACCTGTTTGCCACTACATTTGGGGCAACGAACGCAACGATCGGCAGCCTTACTCTCACAGCTCCTCTCACCGTTTCCGGCCTCACGTGGACCAATGCGACAGGCGTAAACACAACATCCACAAACCTCTTTGCAACCAATTTATTCGCGACAAATGGCACAGTAACGAACGGAACTATCACGTCCCTCTCATTTACGAGTGCGACAGGCGCCAACTTCCTTGCAACGAGCGGAACGATCACGAACCTTACTTCAACAAACGGCACAGTCACATCCTTGTCCTTCACTTCAGCAACCGGCACGAACTTCCTTGCAACAAGTGGAACAATTACGAATCTCACCTCGACAAACGGGACTATCGCGACATTAAATGCGACGAATGGCACAATTACGACTCTCCTCTCAACAAATGCCACGGCGACAAGTCTCTTCGCTTCGAGTCTCACATTCGGTGCTGCTTCCGGCGCTTCGCTCTTGGTGAGTGGCCAACAAGTCTGTCTCGCGAACGGCACGAACTGCCCTACAGGGACAACGCAAACATTCCAAACGGTCACAAACGCCGGGAATACAACGACAAATGCCATTCAATTTGCTGGTGGAACATCTACTGGAGCCTTCTCGATTACTAATAATTTAACAGTAACGGGCACACTTGCTGTCACGGGGGGCACCACCCTCTCAACGCTCACGTTCAGCAACGCGACAGGCACAAACGTCACCTCAACTGGCATCTTTGCGACATCTCTTGGTGCAACAAATGCCTCAATCACCAACGGTTCTATTGTAAACGCAACCTCCTCCTTCCTAGGGATTACGACAGGCGTCACAACAAATCTTCTCCCAACCGCGGACGCCGTCTTATCTCTCGGCTCCTCCGCTCTCCGTTGGAACGCTGTATTCGGCAGCGTGACGTCAACATCAGTCACGTCCACCAACCTCTTCGCGACGAATGGCACAATCGCAACGTTGAACGCGACAAATGCAACGATCCCAACGTTTACCTCAAATAACGGCACGATTACTTCACTTTCGTTCACCTCAGCCACCGGTACGAACTTCCTTGCGACAAGTGGAACGATCACAACCCTCACCGCTCCAACTCTCGTCACTTCGAACGCAACGATTAGCGGAGGAACGATCAATGGCACGACGATTGGTGCGTCAACTCCTTCTACAGGTGTCTTCACAAACGTCACCTCAACAAACCTCTTTGCGACAAGTGGTGCTTTGACGACACTCACGGTAAACGGCGCTTCTGCTCTCGGAACCCTCACATTTACGAACGCAACTGGCCAAAACGTCACATCAACTGGTGTCTTCGCAACGTCTCTTGGTGCGACAAACGCAACGATCAACACCGCAACGATTACGAATGGAACAGTCTCGACGCTTAACTCAAACAACGGAACCATCACCTCCCTCTCCTTTACTTCCGCAACCGGCACAAACTTCCTCGCGACGAGTGGAACGATCACAAACCTCGTAACTGGAAATGCCACGGCTACGACATTGTTTGTCTCCAACCTTTCTGCGACGAATTTCAGCCCTACGAATCTTACGTGGACCAATGCGACGGGGACGAATACCACATCCACCAACCTCTTTGCGACCAACCTCTTCTTCACGAATTCCCAAGGCGGCTCCGTCACAACAACAAATAGTTTCACTACAAATGGAACAATCACAAACGGCACGATTACCAACGGAACAATCACAACACTCTCCTTCGGCAGTGGTACTTCCACCGGCATCTTCGGCTTTGCAACCGCAACCGGCACAACGATCAACGCCATTAGCGGTACCATCAATACACTTACGGCTCCAACACTCCTCTCGTCCAATGTCACAATTAGCGGTGGAACGATCAACAATACATCTATTGGTGGCACAACCCCTTCTACTGGTATTTTCACCAATACAACTTCAACAAACTCAACTTCCACCAACCTGTTTGCGACAACATTTAGTGCAACAAATGCAATAATCGGTTCACTTACCCTCACCAATCCATTGACGGTCTCTGGTCTCACATGGACCAATGCAACGGGCGTGAACACAACGTCTACCAATCTCTTCGCAACAAATTTGTTTGCAACAAACGGCACAGTGACGAACGGGACCATCACCTCTCTCTTATTTACATCAGCAACAGGCGCCAACTTCCTTGCGACAAGCGGCACGATCACGAACCTTACCTCGACAAACGGCACGATCGCCACATTGAATGCAACGAATGGCACAATCACGACTCTTCTCTCAGCGAACGCCACAGCCACAAGTCTCTTTGCTTCGGGTCTCACATTCGGCTCCGCTTCAGGCCTTTCACTTTTGGTGAGCGGACAACAGGTTTGTCTCGCGGACGGCACAAACTGTCCGTCCGGAACCGCGGCCAACTTCCAGACCGTCACCAATGCAGGAAACACCACAACGAACGCAATCCAATTTAATGGAGGCACATCAACAGCGGCGTTTACGACGACTGAACTCGTCGTAAATAGCACGGCTGGCGGGATTGGAAACTTTGGAGGTTCTCCAACGCAGGTCCTTATTTCTTCGTTAGATGGAACGTATTGGAACCAGGTATATCAAAACGAAACCGCCAACGCCAACTTCCCTACATCAACAGCACAGTGGGCAAACTTTGTAAGCGACCAGGGTGATTTCCAGTTCTGGTCCGTGAATGGCCCAGCAGGAGATTCACACGAATTCTTAACGTTTGTTACTCCAGAGCAGGAGATTGCATTTGCCACCAATGGTCCAGGAGGTGTCTATCTGCCTGAGGCGGGTCTGACCCTCGCTCCATTCGGGAGCAATACAAATGACCTTGGTTTGGCTAACGCGGCTTGGCGCAACTTATATGTTGGCGGTATCAGTTTCACGGATGCGTCTGGAACGAATGTCACAACGACCAATCTAGGGGTTTTGGGTGCCCTGACAGCAGCCAAAGGTGCCATCGTAAACGCGACTTCCTCCTTCCTTGGTATTACGACGGGTGTCACCACAAATCTTCTTCCAACGGCTGATGCAGTCCTCTCTCTTGGTTCCTCCGCTCTCCGTTGGAACGCTATATTCGGCAGTGTCACTTCAACCAATGTCACGTCCACCAACCTCTTCACGACGAATAGCACGATCACGAACCTCGTAACAGGAAACGCAACGGCCTCAACACTGTTTGTCTCGAATTTCTCTGTTGGAAACTTTAATCCTACAAGCCTCACCTGGACCAACGCAACCGGGACGAACACAACGTCTACGAACCTTTTTGCGACGAATTTGGTCGCGACAAATGGCACGGTGTCCAATGGAACCATCACCTCCCTCTCCTTCACCTCCGCAACCGGCACCAACTTCCTTGCAACGAGTGGGACGATCACAACCCTTACCGCTACAAACGCGACAGCGACAAGCCTCTTCGCCACGGGCCTCACATTTGGCTCCGCTTCGGGCCTTTCCCTTTTGGTGGGCGGTCAACAAGTCTGTCTCGCAAACGGCACGAACTGTCCGGTTTCAGGTGGTTCAGGCTCAAACTACTGGAGCTACAACTCAGCGAATGACACGATGTACCCAGCATCATCGACCGTTGATGTCTTGCTTGGAGGTGCAACGGTCGCTTCTGCTCCGTTCCGCTTCCTCGCTACGACAACAAACTCTCGTATGTTTGTGGGGGCATATGGCTCAAGTACAGATATCGTTCTTGGTGCCGCAACCGCCTCGATCACGCATACCGCCTTCCAGCTTGATGGGGGTGACCTCTTCGTGGCAGGCAACATCGGTTCGGCATCCTCGGTCTATACCAACGGGACGTATAATGCCGGGACGCAGACCTTGCTTGGGAATGGGTTCTTAACCAAGTCGAGTGGTGACTTTACGGTCGATGCGGCAGGAGTTGTGTACGTCCAGCCAGATGGCGGAAGTATGAAGATTGGTGGGACGGATGCCCCGCAAGCGATGCTCGAAGTTGGCGCCGGGACGCACGGTGCTACATTGGGGGGAAGCTACGATATCGGTATCAATAGTGCAGGACGTGCTGGTCTTGGGCTCGTGGATAGTACGAACGGATTGGGTGAAGTATTAATGGGTTTTGCGAGTGGTATTGAGGCATTAATGGTAGGTACCGTAACGACACATCCGCTGTTTTTTGAGACGGACAACACGATCCGTGGCAATGTCAGTACCATTGGTAACTTTAGCATTGGCAAGACAACGAGTGACGCCGTCACTCGCTTAGAAGTCTATGGGATTACGTCCTCGACAGGGATGTCGTCTGGTAACCTTCTCCCACATCGCAACAACACGTATGACCTTGGCTCCGCGACCCGTTCTTGGGCGAATATTTATGCTTCCGGTACCATTGCTGGCGTCACAGTGACGACAACCAACTTGCGTGTGAACGGTCAGCTGGTCTGTCTCGCAAATGGGACGAACTGCCCGGCAGCACCTGGCGGCGGTGGGAGCAATTTCTTCTCGTATGATACGGCACGGGATATTACATTCTTAACAACAACGACAGCAGATGTATTGATTGGTGGTGCAACAAAGGAGACATCGGCGTTCTACTTTAACACCCAAAGCACGACCTCTCGGCTGTTTGTAGGTGCCTATGGTTCATCAACAGATGTCCTTATCGGTGCTACAACGGGGACGATCACGAACTCGGGGTTCCAACTGACCGGAGATGACCTGTTCGTCGCTGGAAGCATTGGGAGCGCCGGTTCTGTCTACACAAATGGCGGGGTATTTGCCGCAGGCGTCGTGTCATCAAGCTCGATGGTCACTCAGACCCTTACAGCGGATACCGTCATTACGACGACGCTGACGGTCAACGGTCAGCAGGTGTGTCTTGCAAACAGCGTTAACTGTCCACCAGGTGGAGGTGGGAGTTCAGGTGCCGTGACGTACGATTTTGCGAACGATATCGTGCGACTCACCACCTCTACATCCGATTTCTTGATTGGTGGGGCATTCACGAACATGTCGCCATTCTGGTTCCAGACGCAGAGCACATCATCGCGTCTCTATATTGGCGCATATGGCTCTTCGACGGACGTCGTCATCGGTAGTGGCACATCGACCATCACAAATACTGGGTTCCAGTTGAGTGGCGACGATATCTTTGTGGCTGGATCTATTGGGAGTGCCTCCTCAATTTATACAAACGGCGATATTTACGCTGAAGGCACCGTTTCCTCGTCACGTTTTGCTGGCGCTGGGCTCACTTCCTGCAGCGGAATCGACTCCAAGTTGTTGTGGGATGCAACGACACAGCGCTTCTCGTGCGGTCGAGATACGGAAGGAAACGTGGTTTCAACGACGACGAATTCTGTCTTGGCATTAGGACAGGCCACTGGCACGTTCAAGGGCGTGATGACGGCAACGACGACGCCGTTTAGCACCAACAGCGAAATCTGGGTTGTAGCGGTCGCGCAGTTCAATAACGTAGGAACGGTCCTCCGGGATGTGGGTGCGCAGGTCTGGCGTGGCTCCGAAAACGGCTGTACGAGCACAAACCAAGTATTGGCGACAACAACAACGGTCGATAACCTCGCAGCCGCGGCAACGGCCCGAACGGTGGTGACATTGAGTTTCGTTGATTCACCTGCAACAACGACGGCGACTGGCTACACCCTGTGTGCAAAAACCAGCTCAAAGAACGGCGGCATCCCAACCGTATCAGCTAGCTCCCTGACGCTGACGGAAGTGAACGTTGGTGCGGACCTTGCGGAAGTCTATTACAGCGAGGAGTCATTGATGGCTGCTGACGTTGTGAGTCTCGACCCAGCAAAGGAAGGCCAGATCCTCTTGAGCAATGGACGAAATGACGCAAATGTTCTTGGTGTCGTTTCGACGCGTCCAGGACTCGTGATCAGTCAGCTTGATGGGTCGGGGACTGCGTATACCGTGGCTCTTGCTGGTCGTGTCCCTGTGAAGGTTTCGCTCGAAAATGGTCCGATTTATGCCGGGGATTCCCTCGCACCAGCATCGAAGCCGGGATACGCCATGAAGGCGACGAAGGCGGGGATGGTGCTTGGACGCGCCTTATCTGATTTCACCGGCGCAGAAGACCCTGAGACGGGAGAGACGGCAACAACCGGAAAAGTAATGATGTTTGTCGAGAATGGATTCTATAGCGGAACGTCTTTGGTGGCACCAGAAGTCACGGGTAGCAGCATGCTCTCCTGGCTGTTGAACCAGCAGCTCACGTCTTCGACCTCGACCGTAGATATCTTGACCCGCCGCGTCATGGCCGAAGCTGAAGTCATTGCGCCAAAGGTCACGACCCAAGAATTAGGCGTCGACACGATCAACGTCTTAAGTCAGTCAGGGGCGCTCACCATGAACCTTCGCAATGACAACTCATTCGTCATCAAGAATGCCTCATCAACAGATCCAGAAAATGCCTCTTCGACCGGTAGCGTGCTGTTCTCAATCGATAGCCTCGGGAATGCTGTGTTTGCGGGCACTATTACTGCAAACAGCATTGCGGGCCTTTCGACACTAATCCAGCAAGCCATTGCGTCTTCTACCTTGTCCGCACAAAGCATTGCGGAAGTGATTTCTCAGCTTTCTACGAGCACATTGCAAGTTGCGGGTGTCACTTCCAGTGCCCTTACAGTCAATGGAGACGCGATTATCACGGGGACCGTATCGACAACGCGCTTAGTGGCAAACGAGATCCAAAGCCCTCTTCTCGAAACATTATTTGCTCGTGCGGATGAGATCACATCGAGCACGGCAAGCCTTTCTGCCCGCATTTCGGAGCTTGAAGCGGTAAATGCCGAGGATTTGGTGCAGGCCACAAGCAGCCTGTCTATCGAAAGCCAGCCGACGATCTTGAATGGGGGGTTGCAGGTCGATACGATTAGCTCTATCAGCGATCAGCTTACGATCTTGAGTGATACCTTCTTCATTGGTCGCCCATACTTCAACGTAGACACAGCGGGCTTCGCGAAAGTCCAAGCGAACCACCGATCCGTTGATATCGTGTTTGAGAAAGAATATTTGGCCCAGCCGATTGCGAATGCCACGATTTCATTGGACGAAGAGTCGTCAGAAGCAACCCAAGATCCAACCTATATCCAAGGCCAGCGTGAGGAGGAGCTCTTCCAAGAGAACCTGACGTTTGTCATCACGAACAAATCTACAAAGGGTTTCACCATCTTGCTGAACAAGCGCGCCGAACAAGATGTTGTCTTCAGCTGGAATGCCTTTGCGGTCAAAGATGCGAAGATATTCTTCTCCGCAGCAACAAGCACCTGGAATGTTGACCCCAACGCCCCAGTATTTGGTCCAGCTCTGGATCCAACCCCACCACAAATTGATCCTGGCGCGAGCTCTTCTACGGGTTCAACGCAAGCCACAGAACCAGAATCGCCAACAGAACCAGTTCCTGAGGTAATCGGAAACGAAGAAACAACGACCCCAGAAGAGGTCCCAGTTCCAGATGCAGAAGAAGTAACACCGGATGAAGGTCCGACGGTCCCAGACCCTGCTCCTATGACAGAGCCGCCTGCTGATCCAGCGCCTACGCCTTAAAAGGAGAGTTTCTTCTCTGACGTGAGAGTGCTAAACTGTTCGCAATTACATATGCGCCAGCAAAAACTGCCCGTACTCATTTTTTGGATTGTTGGGATCGCGCTTTTTACTGCGGTGGCTGGAGCGGGGTATCTGTACTACCAGAATGATAAAACCCAGAAGGAGTTAGCCGCACTAAAAGACCATCCTCAGCAATTAACAAAAGAGAAAACAGACGATTTATTAGCTGAAGTGTCAAAGGTGATCGTCCTCCCGATGGATGAAACACCGACAATCGCGACCGTATTCGATCTGGAGCGCCTTAAAGACCAGCCTTTTTTTGCCAACGCAAAAATCGGTGACAAAGTATTGATCTACTCAAAGGCAAAAAAGGCGATCCTGTATGACGTCGAAGCGCACAAAGTCGTTGAAGTTGCGCCCCTCAATTTTAATACGCGAGATTCAACAACGACAGAAAACATTCCCGTCGGTTCGCCATAGTTCATTCATCAAATCCATGTGATATACTTCTCATTGATATGACAACCCGTCGCCCATCCTCACCACGTGCTCGCTCGTCTGTTGCCGCAGCAACAGAGAGCACTCCAGATGTTCGTCCAGCGAATCGTCCACCCGCATTTGCGTTTATTGTCGTTGTGGTGGTCGTGTTGGCAGCAGCTGCGCTCGCCGTCCATAACATGTTTGTGCCTTCATCCCGCTCAATGGCGGGCCAAGAGGCAAAGACAACAGGGGATGCACAACTCGATAATCTTGTTCAGCGCGTTTCCCGTCATATCTTTGTAAATACGACTGAGAACCCATCTATCGCAACAGTAGAAGACCCGGACGCGCTTCGTCTGCAAAATGCCCAGTTTTACGCGAATGCCTCAAAAGGTGATCGTTTGCTCGTTTGGTCAGACAAAGCAGTGCTGTACTCCCCAGGTCAAGACAAGATCATGGCTGTTCTCATGATTGAAAAGCCAGCGGTAGAACTAACGCCTCAGCCAACAGCGGAAGCGACCACGACGTCTCAACTACCAGAATCCGCGCCTTCTGTTGAGGTCCGGAATGGTTCAGGTGTTGCAGGTCTTGGTCGAACGCTTTCCGACGACGTAAAAGCTGCAGGGATGACGACGCTTACCGCTCGAAACACCACATCCAAGTCCGTCTTTCCAACAACACTCGTCTATGTCGCGCCAGGAAAAGAATTCCCAACGTGGCTTCCGAAGCTTCAAGAAGTCCTCGGTGTAAGCCAGATCGTCAGCGAATTGCCAGGAGAGCTTGATTTGAAGGGGGATATCGTTGTGGTCGTTGGAGCTGACGCCAAAAAATAAGCAGCGGTCAACAAGCAAAAATAAGAAAAAAGCGGTAGGATAGAGTCCTACCGTTTTTGTATGCGCATCATCACTGACTTCCATCTTCACTCCCAGTGGTCACGGGCCTGTTCAAAGGAGCTCACGTTGCCAAATATCGCCAAGATGTGCGAGCGGAAGGGGATTGGGTTCGTCGGCACGTCCGACGCCTTCCACCCCGCTTGGCGGGCAGATATCGGCTCAGAGCTGGTTCCAGCGGGTGGAAACTCGTTTATGCTCAAGGATGGCTCATCCACAACGCGCTTTATGCTCTCCGTGGAGATTTCGAGCATCTACAAGCGTGCGGACAAGGTTCGTCGCGTCCATCACCTCATCCTCTTTCCAGATCTTGGTGCGCTCGATCGGCTAACAAAGGCTTTGAACGATCGAGGCTGTAACCTCAAGAGCGACGGACGTCCAATCGTCGGAATCGATTCTGAAGAGCTTCTCAAGCTCACGCTCGAAGCCGATCCACGCAACTTATTCATTCCAGCCCACGCGTGGACGCCATGGTTTGCGATCTTCGGTTCACAATCCGGTTTCAACAGCCTCGAAGAATGTTTTGACGAGATGGCGAAGCACATCTACGCGATTGAAACAGGATTGTCATCTGATCCGGCGATGAATTGGCGCATATCTTCGCTCGACAGCGTCTTCCTCGTTTCAAACTCCGACGCGCACTCACTCGAAAACCTCGGTCGCGAAGCAAATGTGTTTGAGATGGAATTACCATCATACGATGCGTTGCATTCGATTCTTGCGTCACACGATACGTCGCGATTCATCGAAACAATTGAATTCTTTCCGGAAGAAGGAAAATATCACGTTGATGGACATCGTGCGTGTGGGTTTTGGTGCGAACCAGAAGAAACAAAGAAACGAAAAGGAATGTGTCCCAAATGTGGAAAACCACTCACCATCGGCGTACTGAATCGCATCAGTAATCTTGCAGACCGTCCGCCACGTCCACCGCGCCCTGCAACATCTGCTGCATTCCGTTCTATTGTTCCGCTCGCAGAAATTATCGGTTCTGTTGTTGGGACATCATCAAAAAGTAAACGCGTGGCAAAAGAACTCGCAACACTCACCCAAGCGGGGAGTGAGTTTTCGATTCTCCTCGATCTTCCAGAAACAGAACTTCTCAAAGCAACGTCACAAGAAATCGCCGCGGCTATCCTCGCAGTCCGTCGCGGAGAAGTAGATCTCACTCCTGGATATGACGGCGAATATGGCGTCATCACACCCCGCGTTTCCATCAAAAAACCCACTCAAACCGTTCTTTTCTAGCTTCTTCTTCTCTCCCTCAGGGACAGCTCCCCAGGAGCTGGTAGGTAGTGTGGAATTTTTTGCATAGGACTGATAGAGCGATCTAGTAAACGCATAAATTTGTCGCGTTTACGTTGAGCGAGTTCCGCATGCAAAAATTCCGCACTACCTGCCAGCGACTCCCTCTCTCATGCATGCAAAATGAAAACCTCCCAGCAAGCTGAGAGGTTTCCTCCTACTAACAAAGAACGTTGGTGACCATTAGGCCTTCTTCTTCGTAGCCTTCTTCTTGGTCGTTTTGCGCTTCGTGGTTTTCTTGGCCGCCTTCTTCATCGACTTTTTCTTTTTTGCCATGTTAGTTCACCATCCTTTCTTTTCGTTCGTCCCGACGAGTGTCGAGATCGATGCTCGCGAGTGCGTGTGGCGCATCCCTACGATCATGCGAACAGCATAGCACACTTTTTTTGTGTCAAGAAGATTTTAAACACGTGTCAAGCGGTTACACTCTTCACCTTAAACAATTTCATCGTCACACCACTCACCGTGATTGGAATTTCTGTAAACAGCACACGCTTATTTTTTAATTTTCGTTTTGCAGCCGCCGTCAATAAAATTTCTTGTTTCTCCGCAACATCTTCTCCAAGTTTCGCCGCGAGATTTAATTCATTGCCGTACATGTCATCGCACGCAAGAAGGACAGGCCCGTGACCGATTCCGATTGAAACATAGACGTCACTCTCGTCTGACGTGACAACGTTTGCAACACCAAGGTCATGGTGGACGTCGAACGCGGCTTGAAGCGCCTGGTCTGGCGTATCAAATACCGCAAAACAGTTATCCGCTTCAAACTTTACGACAGCTCCCTTGTTACGCTCCACGGCTGGACCCACAAAACGGCGCATCCGACGGATCATGGAGAGGTAATGGATGATCCCGTAGCGCTGGACGAGGCGTGAAAAGCCCGACATATCGAGCACGAAGATCGTCTTCTCCTTTTGGAACAGTTTATTGATGCGGGCGTCGATCGTTTTGGCTTTTCCAGGGTGTTCGATACGGTCATCAAGGAACCGATCGAGCTCCGAACAGGACGGGAAACGGGCCAATGGGTGGCTCGCGGGATGCTTTTTTGCGGTCATATGAGCGTATCCTCTCATACTCCAGCGGAAGCGGGAAGACAGGGGCGCTTGACAAAACCCCATAAAACTGCTAGAGTAGTAGAGGAAATAACGTGCGAAGGTCCGTCCGAGTCGGGGAAGTGGGTCATGCGCAAACGGTTTCCTTCTAATTAGTTTAGTTGAGAAATGCATGCCTACAAAGCTTTTTGTCGGTGGTATCCCGTACCGCGCAACGGACGAGGAACTCCGTCAGCTCTTCTCCCAGTGTGGCGAAGTCGTCTCCGTGTTCATCCCTATGGACCGTGAAACGCAACGCCCTCGTGGTTTCGCCTTCGTTGAGATGGCGGACGACGAGTCTGCGGACAAGGCGATCTCGATGTACGATGGCTCAGACATGGGCGGTCGCAAAATCGCGGTCAACAAGGCCCGCCCAATGGAAGAACGCGCTCCGCGTCGCTTCTAAAGGACAACCTTTTCAAAACACCCAGCTTCGGCTGGGTGTTTTGTTATTGGGGAAGGGAAAGGGTCCCATCTCGCCGCATTGCGAGCAATCCATCTTTGATAAGTCTCGCGATCATTGCGTTACGCCACTCTGCATCTCGAATTGGATCAAAATCGGGATCGAAATTTGTTCCAAGCATCTCTGGATTGAGAAGTTTTTTTGCACGAACAAGCGCAAGGATTCGTCCGCGATAAATTCGGTCTGGGTGCGGCTTTTCTGCATGGATTCGTTCGCGGGGTTTCGATGAACGTGTTTTTTGTCCGCCTCCGGCAAGGAAGATGGGAGCTGCCTTGCATTGCGAGCGAAGAGGGCATGTCGCGCATGCCGGGTTTCGGACGGTACAGATCGAAGAACCAAGATCCATAAACGCTTGCGGGATATCCCAGTGACGACCAGAGTGCGGCGTCACCTTGTCGAGGATGGCATGAATCGATTCATCATCCATCACCGTTGGGTGTGGCATCCCACGAAAGACACGACCAACAACGCGTCGCACGTTCGTATCAATCACGATGGCGCGATGGTGATTTGCAAACTCCGTCAGTGCCGCCGCCATATACGGTCCAACACCTTTTAATGTCCGCCAACCCGCTTCTGTTATCGGCTCTCCGTCTCGCACAACGGTCTGTGCCGCCTCTCTCGCTTGGAGCGCGCGACGGTTATAGCCAAGACCTGCCCATGCGTGGAGCAGGGGAGCTGTTTTTGAGTTCGCGAGCGCGTTCCACGTCGGGAACAGGCGCAGCCATTCTTTGTATTTAGGGATCACGCGCAACACTTGCGTCTGCTGGAGCATCAGCTCCGACATAAAAATACGGTATGCATTCCGCGTCGAACGCCAGGGGAGCGACCGGCCATGGGCTCGGTACCAGCGCAGGAGCGTGTTGATCCGTCTATCCATTCCACGAGCTTACGATGCAAACCGGATGCTTGCCAGGATGGTCAATGCCGTGGTCGCATCAAGCCCATTTTTCTTTGATACACGAAGCCATAAGAGGTGTGTTGCAACGCCGTCTTTCCGGATGCGGAGCACGTAGAGTGTCCCATCCGTTCCGTTGATACTTCCCTCGGATCCAGTCAGCAGGCGGTTATCAACGAGATATGAAACGGACGTCGCATGTGTAAACGAGGCCAATAATTCGCTTTCGCGGGCCGCATCATACGGTGTAATGCCCAAAATCCGTGCATCTGCGAGCGTTGACCCTTTGAGTGATGCGGTGAGGGCATTCGTTGTGTTGCCATCAACGACGAGCGTTGCTGGTAGTTTGAGCGACAGTTCCTGACCGAGGCTCACCGCGTCCTGCCACCCACGGATGGCTTTTGGTGGTGGAGGAACGAGAGCGGTTGCATGCGCAATTTGGTCACGTTCTTCTTGGAGCGATTTGATCAGCGCCTGCGCTTTGGCGACCTCTGTGTTTGAGGCGTTCAGTTTTGTATTCGCGGCCTGGATCGCTTTGGTATTTTCATCACGCGCTTGCGTTGCTTCAGCAACAGTTGCCGCAACCTCATCCGCGAGTCGAGCACGGTCCGTATTTGCCTTCATCAAGAAGAACCCAATCCCGAGTCCTGCTGCCAATGCGCCCAATAAAATGCCGAGAAGGATAGTTGCTGCACGTCGCATGGCAACGAGTTTACTACGCAAGCCCCAAAGGTGAAATAGAAAATGGCTAACCTCCGGTGGAAAAGTATAAAAAACAGCTAATATTAGCCAAATAGCCTAAAAATGGCTTAGTAAAGCATACTTGACAAAATCCCTATTTCCTGCTATAGTAGCTCGTTAAAGATTCGATACCCGTTCCTCTCGCCACATTGGCAAACAGGGACAAAAACAACCGCTCGTTCTCAGGAGAATACACCATGAAGCTCTACGCTCTTTGTCTGTTGGTCGTTACCATCGTCGTTTCGTTCTTCGCCTCTGGTTGCGCCGCAACCTCCACGGAGTTCGCACCGCTCTCGCCCGTCGGTCGTCCCGGCGAGATGATCGTCGAGTTCACGGACTCGACGCCTCGCAACTTCGAACATGGGACCCCTGCAACGCGCATGGTTCCCAACAGCACCAAGGATCTCACCTCGCAACGCTGATCTCGTAGATCAGCATCGCGCTCGGGCCATCATGTCACTCACATGATGGCCCAGCAGTAACTAACGTTTCTCATACGAGGAACAGTGATTACTCCACAAAAGCCCCATAATGGGGTTTTTGTGTAATAAAAAACCGCTGATTAGGCGGTAATGAGGGGCGGCTCGGTGGGGAGAGACTTGCCGAACCGATGGCCGAAGAGTCGAGCGAGCGTCCATGTGTCATGGAGTTGCTTCTGCGAGTGCTTCAGCGTAAGCCGGTAGATGGTCGTGATGAGTTTTGCGACGTCGGCATCGCTGCCCGTCAGCGCGCGTGCGGCGACCATCATCGCAAAGACCTCTTTGTAGTGCGCGAGGCTATCTGGGCCGAGGTTGTGGATGATCCTCCACAGCGTCTCGTGGCAACGCGAAAGGTCGATGCAAGTCGCGATGGCCGGTTGTTTGCGCACGCTATGGATCTCGAGGAACGGCACGACGGTCAAGTACGAATCCGGAAAGCAGAGGACGATCGGCCTTGCCGAAGGCGTGATGGGCTCATCGAATATTGCGATACGCCCAGCGGCGAGCTCTGCCATGAACCAGTCTTTGTCGTGCAGCTGGTCTAGCGTCCGGTAGACCGTATCGCCATCCCGGTACAACGGACGGTAGAGTCCGAGTAGGGGATGCGCGTCTTTCTCGAAGGCGATGATCTTTCCAGGCGGGGTCATTTTTCCTCCAGGTGAGTAGAAAGGGCAAATTCCCAAAGGAATCGTGTATGTGTGGTATCAAAAAAAGTCCAAACCGTCAAGCCTCCCACATCTCGCTTCCTGCTAGACAAACCAGCCACATTCCTCTATAGTCCGCCTACATTTTAGTATGGGCCGTTAGCTTAGTTGGTAGAGCGCCGCCTTTGCAAGGCGGAGGTCGTCGGTTCGAATCCGACACGGTCCACCACGTAAAATCCCACGCACAACGTGGGATTTTACGTGCCCCGCCACGTCGTTCGCGAACGACGTGGCACGTGACGCATCTAGATAAAATACTTCGCGTTTTACGGGGCTCCGATTGCGTGGGAT
>JBDSJN010000022.1:0-2378 GCA_039917355.1 Patescibacteria group bacterium
GACAGCATGGCTGATTTCGTGGCCAAGGCACGCCGCACGAATGGACGCGCCAAACGGTCCGCACCTACCACGAAGGGCACTAGCCACAACAAGGAACAGTCGCGAGCCATCCGCCTTTGGGCCAAGGCCAACGGGCACGACCTGGCCGACCGCGGACGCATCCCCGCGAGTGTTGTTGAAGCGTTTGAATTGGCACATCGCTAGAGCGCGCGACGCGTATAACGGCAGCCGATTGTGTGGGCTAAGGCGCAGCAAACTGATGTGAGTGCTACCTCCTCACTGTTCGGCGTTTTCGACCGTGACACGGACTGGCGCATCACTATAACTTTGGAAGTGATACACCAACTCGTAGTGATCGCCTTTGTCGAGCCGTACAACGTGCGCCCCAATTGCATCTGACTGGTTCGGCTTGAGATCCAATGTGAGTTCGGGCTCGGGCATAGCCAACTCGTACATGCCGAGATGAAGCGACTTCATGCCGCCAGGCGGCAAAACGACCGAGCCGATAGTTCTAATTTCAGTTGAACGGTGTGAGTGTTGCATAGAAAGGTTCCTGCTTACGTTGGTATGAGATCGCCAAACTGTAAGCTGCGAGCTACCTTCTTTACTGGGTGTCACAACCACGGGCTTGGCCTCACCCCTTTCCCGAAGAATTGCGGGGGGCTTCCTGGGCTATTGAAGTGATCCCGATCGTAACCGCATGTGGCCATGCGCACGCTTCCCTTTTAGTCATTATATCGTAAATGCGACTAATTGGCACGGTGAATGATGTCGACCGCAGCGTCGAGCATTAGCAATAGCCTTAAATTAGAGATGTTGTGTTGCATTGCGTAGTATGATTGACGATCTATCACCATTCCCATCGGAAGCCCATGACGGCTTCTTCGGCATGTGGCACAAACTGATGAAGTTCAGATCGCGGGCTTATCGCTGCTTCTATCTCTTGAACGGTGCGACCTTCTGCATAGTCATCCCATGCGCACCACCAGGCTCGCTTGGGTGGATTGGCAAAAAGCACCCTAATGTCGATGTTTTCCATTCGTTTTCTTACGGCGCGACGGATGTGTGTGCAAGGCTCGTTGGTGTCGACATGGTTCGTCACATACTGTAGTGAGGCATGCTGACCTTTACGCAGTGGTCGGTCAAGTTTAAACTCAACGCCAATAAATCCGGCGCTGCTCTCGTGAAATTGGACGAAGGTCCCTCCTGCGATCCCCAACGCCTCGTACGCAGTATCACGTGGGCTGTAAGCGAATGTATCTACGTCGTTTTCAAGAGCAACAACGACGTGGCTTGTTTCTATTTTACTGAGAGATTGAGCTGAGTTAATGTAGTAGCGCGAGAACAGTGTGGTCGTTCGGAGCACCTGCGGCTTGACCAAAGGTACTGGGTCTGTACGCAGCGTAAAAGATATCCCGGTCTCGCCTAGATCGGTCACACTTCCCCCTGAGAACGCGTTCCATACCCTGTGTGCATCCTGCTTTTCGAATTCGAAAGCTTCAACGAGCCAACTCAGGGTTCTATGAGTGAGCTGCTTCCCCTGCAATGCAAGGCGGATGACATCCCGAAGTTTTCTCGGCAGATCCGTTTCTGTTTCCGGCTTCACTCCTTCATTCCACAAATATAGTGCGAGAACTTGGCATACACCCGAGTAGTTGATTTCATCTGGCCGGGTTCGTTGTGAGTGAATCATCCACTTTCGCCGATAAGTCGACTTTGCTATCAAGAGTTCTCGCAACACGCGAGCTGCGGTCGTTACTCCATCTGGGGGCGCCTTCGTGGTCATTTCAGCTCCTGAACCCGCCTGTAGCCCACCGTGCACCTACGATGTCCTGGTAGCAGGGTACTGGAACATCGTCTCGCGAACGGGGTTGATGCTGCATGGTTGACGAACCATACGACTCGCGCAAAATTTATCCACATCAAGCCAGCGGTCGCGGTGCGATTCCAGGAAAGTTCGGGGATTGGGAGGAAAGTATTGTCGAACGCGAGGAGCTGGAAATTACGGCCGATACCAGGAATGCTGCCAGTTATCTTTCGCCGTACCGTATGGATCACATTGCCGAGTTGCATTCTGGTCGAGCTGGAGTGCGAGGTAACAGCAAAACACTCTTTCCCGCAGATTGGTCTGATGATAAAATATTTGAAGCGGTGCAAGCGGTCATCGGTGACTCATCTTCGAGATGGACGCGAGGCGAGGATGACTGGAGTGGAGAGCCTGACTCCATGTTCAACCCTTGGCATCCGATTGAGGACGTTGAATGGGAGATTCCAGCACGCTTCCGGGTGGATGGCTATTTCGATGACGTGAAATTGCGCGTGGTCGTGGAGCCGCTCGGGGAGGGAATCATCTCCGCTTACACGTTGGAATATTAACT
>JBDSJN010000023.1:0-79506 GCA_039917355.1 Patescibacteria group bacterium
GACAGCGTCCGAAGGAGATGACCAAGAAGCGTTCGAAAGCACGAAGGCCGTGTATGAAAATGCACCAAGTGACGCAAAGACGTTTGAACCATTAAAAAACGCTGGTCACGGCACGAATATTTTTATCGCGCGTCCAGACATGATGGAAGCTGCGTGTACCTTCCTCAAAAATATCACACAGGGAGTATGAAGCGATTCATTGCGACGCTCGTCACCGCTGCGTGCCTCTGTATCCCACAGGTTGGTTCTGCGAAGGCTGTTAGTCCCGCGATGATAAGTGGTGCCCATGCGTATTCGCGTTCTTCGAATGAGTTTGCAGCAGCAATCGTCGTCGACCAGCGGAGCGGAGAAGTGTTATATGAATACCATGCAGATGATGCGCGCTCTGCCGCATCGCTTACAAAGCTGATGGGCGCATTGGTTTTTATAGACCACAGTCCGGATTGGAATAAGATCGTGGATATCCGTGCCCAGGACGAAGTCGGCGGCGGACGGCTGCGCGTCGCGAGCGGTGCAACATTGCGCGTCATAGACCTCTTGTATTCCAGTATCACCGCGAGTGCGAACAACGCGGCTGTCGCCCTCGCACGCGTCACGGGGATTGGACAAGCGACGTTTGTTAAAGAAATGAACGCAAAAGCGAAAGCACTTGGTTTAGCGCATTCAAGTTTCGTTGACTCATCAGGGATGGACCCAAAGAACATCACCACGGCGCGTGATATGGCGGCGCTTGCAACAGCAGCGTTCAATGTCGATCCGATCCGGAAAGTCGCGACGACTGGCTCGTACACCTTCAAAGTCCGCAACACTGGTGAGATGCACAAGATAAAAAATACAAACGATATCCTCACATCAAGCGCCTACGATGGATATTATGTAACAGGAGGTAAGACAGGGTTCCTCTACGAATCAATGTATAACCTGGCTGTACGGGTCCGTCCTTCAACAGATAAGGCAAGTGACCGACAGTTAATGGTTGTCGTCCTGGGATCGCCGACGCGCGAAGCCTCATTCAAGACTGGCACATCGCTCGCAAACTGGGCGTGGAAAGCATACAAGTGGGAGTAGTCAAGAAGGCTTGCCATCTCGGTATTTTTCGTGTATACAGGCCACATGAACTTGACTCAATTGAAAGACGTCCTCACGGAACTGAAGGTTCCGTCGTTTCGGTTTGCGCAGGCAAAACGGGCGTTTTACGTTGAGTTACTTAGCGGATGGCAGGAAGTGACGCCGTTCCCAAAGGCGATGCGCGATGAGCTTGAGAAGGGCGTCCCATGGGATACCCTAACGCCAGGGAAGACAATGGTTTCCTCGAATGGCGACACTGTAAAGATGCTGTTCTCGACCCACGATGGGAAGAAGATCGAAACAGTGCTCATGCGTCATGAGGGTGGCCGCAATACGGTCTGTATCTCGTCCCAAGTCGGGTGTGCGATGGGGTGCACGTTTTGTGCAACAGGGACGATGGGATTGATCCGCAACCTGACGTCTGACGAGATCGTCGAGCAGGTCGTGCACATGGCGCGGTTTTTGAAGAAGGAAGAAGCGCACGTCACGAACGTCGTGTTTATGGGGATGGGTGAACCGCTCCACAACTACGATGAGGTGATGGCGGCTGTCCGTGTCTTGAATGACCAGGATGGGTTCTGTCTCGGCGCGCGCCACATTACGATCTCAACCTGCGGCATCGTGCCAGGGATCCAAAAGCTTGCAGCGGAACCGCTCCAGGTAAACCTCGCGGTTTCACTCCACTCTGCGCTTGATGAGACGCGTGGTAAGATCATGCCAGTGAACCGTCCGTTCCCGGTCAAGAAGTTGATGGCGGCTGTTGATGCGTATGCCGAAAAAACGAACCGGAAAGTTTTCTTTGAATATCTCCTTCTCAAAGGATTGAACGATACGCAAAAAGAAGCAGAAGCGCTCGCGCGTCTTCTTGAACACAACCGTCGTCTCTATCATGTGAACTTGATTAAGTATCACGATACGGATTTATTTGTTGGTTCGAGCAAGGATTATCGCATGGCGTTCATGGAAAAATTGCAGGATCTTGGCCAGCCAGTGACGCATCGTATTTCGTTTGGTGAAGATATTGATGCGGCCTGTGGTCAACTTGCGGTAAACGATGCGGAAGGTGAAGTCGCCCAAGGAAAGACAGCGATTCGCGCAAACCGTGTCAAAAAGCCGGCATCGAAAGAAGCGCTCGAAGTAAAAGCGCAGCAAGAAAAAGTGTAACGACATGTCGGAACAGAAGCCTTCCGTGCTTGTTGGCATGAGCGGTGGCGTTGACTCGAGTGTCACCGCGGCGTTGCTCGTGGAGCAGGGGTACAAGGTTGCGGGAGGATTTATTAAGAATTGGTCAGATTCAAAAGATTTGTGGACGGGGGAATGCCAGTGGCGCGGTGAACGTCGTGATGCGATTCGTGTTGCGGCAAAACTTGGGATCCCGCTTTTGACGTTTGATTTTGAGCAAGCGTATCGTGAGCGCGTCGTTGGGGATCTCTTTCGTGGCTACGAAGCAGGGGAGACGCCGAACCCGGATGTGCTTTGTAACGAAGTCACAAAGTACGGATTGTTTTTTGAAGAGGCGATGCGCTTGGGTTTTGATTACATTGCGATGGGTCATTACGCTCAGGTCCTCCCCCTTACGAAGGGGGAGCTAGAGGGGGTTCCCGTCGGTCTCTTCCGTGGGGTTGACCCTGACAAAGACCAGTCCTATTTTTTGTACCGTGTTCCACAAAACGTTTTGCGACGCACGATGTTACCGATTGGTGGATTGAAGAAAACGGAAGTCCGTGAGATCGCGCGAAAAATGGAACTTCCAGTCGCAGAAAAACCAGATAGCCAGGGGATTTGTTTTATCGGCAAGCTCGATATGGCTGAGTTTTTGCGCAAGAAAATCCCTTCAAAGCCGGGGGAGATTGTTGATCCGGATGGAAAGGTGTTGGGCCAACACGATGGCCTCGACCAGTATACGATCGGCCAACGCCAAGGGATTAAAGTGTCGGAAGGCGGACATGCGTGGTACGTCGCAAAGAAAGACGATGAGACGAACCGTCTTATCGTTGTGCCAAGTGATGAGCATCCGCTTCTCTATCGAACGGAAGCCACGGTACATGATTTGCATTGGACGCGTGGAGAAGCGCCGAAGCTTCCTATGAAGGTCGCGACGCAGGTTCGTTATCGCCAAGAGGCGGTTCAAGCTACGATGGATGTGACGGAAGATCCAAACGTGTTCCGTCTCGTATTCGAGGAGCCAGTTAAAGCTGTTGCGCCTGGACAGTCGGCGGTCTTGTACCTCGGCCAGGAGTGTCTTGGCGGAGGAATCATTGGACGTGGTTAATCGGCTCTTTTTTGCTTAGTTGGACAGTTTTTGCCCGTAGGCTACACTCCTCGGGATGAAGCCCCGGTCCGTCCTCCGCCTTGAGTGGATTTCTCTCGTATACTTGGCGCTTTTTGTGCTTGCAGTGCTCTCGCCGTCCCTCGTCTCGCACGGTTTTTTTGGGATTGATGAATCGCACATTGAAGAGGCGATGATCTTTTTGTTTGGCATTGTTGGTCTCGCAACATTTTCGATCTACCAACGGCTCATGGAGCGGAAGGAAAAAGAGCACGAAGATGCGAAGACCGAGTACGAACGCGCTAAGCGCGAGCTTGTTGAATCCTATCGCTACATTGGGGCGATCAACCGACAGATCGAAGTGTTGAAACGCGTCACAAACCAGACGTCGATGAACATCCTTGCAAAGGACCATCTAACAAAAGACCTCCTCACGTCGTTGCTCGCAAACGCCGCTGCGGCTGTGGGATCAAAGATGGCGTTAATTCGTTATGTTGAACTCGACAAGTTGCGGACACATCACGAAGTCCTCCACTCGTTAGAAAAAGGACAGACGTTCAAGATTCACAACCGTGATTTGAAGAAGTTGCACGACTCAGGTGCGGCACATGCGTATCTCCGTTCTGATGACGGACAGGAAGTGCTCGTCGTGCCAAGTGACCATGAGAATGCGCCAATCAAGGCGTATCTCCTCGTATTGCCACAAAGCACGCAGACGACATCCTCAGACACATCGTTGTTGAAAGTATTTGCAAACCAGGCGCAACTGTTGCATCACACGCTTGAAGAACAGTTGAAGGTGAACCAGGCACCTATGGAACTGCTTGAGGCTGCGAAAGGGCAAGTGGTTGGGGAAGTGGAATAGGGAGGGGAGTCGAGAAATAGGTAACCCCTCGACAAGCTCGGGGAATATTTCTTTAGCTTCGGGAATATTTAAAATAATATTCCCCGAGCGGAGTCTGACGGAGTCGAGGGGTTACCGAATGCCCCGCGCTTTACGTTTCATCAATATTTCGCTAGTCTACGGCCATGACTGTTGCCCAAATCCGGGAGAAATTCCTGCAATTCTTTAAGGAAAAAGGACACGCGATCATTCCATCCGCGTCTCTTTTGCCTGAGAATGACCCGACCGTGCTGTTTACGACGGCGGGGATGCATCCGCTCGTCCCATACCTCCAGGGGCAGACGCATCCGATGGGCACACGGCTTGCAGATGCGCAGAAGTGTTTGCGCACGGATGACATCGAAGAAGTTGGCGATAACCGCCACCTCACGTTTTTTGAGATGCTTGGTAACTGGTCGTTGGGTGATTATTTTAAACAAGAAGCCATCAGCTGGTCATTTGAGTTTTTGACGGACGCGAAGTGGCTCGGAATTGACCCGACGCGTTTGTACGTCACCGTCTTCGAAGGTGATGCGGATGCACCGCGAGATGAAGAGTCGATCGGAATTTGGCAGGCGCGTTTTGAGTCGCAGGGAATTTCGGCAGAAGTTGGTGTTGCGTTGCAAGACGAACCATCAAAGGGGAAAACGGGTCCTCGTGTTTACGCGTATCCAAAAAAGAAGAACTGGTGGGGTCCGGCTGGGCTTACGGGTCCATGCGGCCCAGACACCGAAATGTTCTACGACACCGGACGTCCGCATGATGTTGCGTTCGGCGCGATCTGCCATCCAAACTGTGATTGTGGCCGTTTCGTCGAGATCTGGAATGACGTGTTCATGCAGTACAACAAGCTCGAAGATGGTTCATTTGCTCCGCTCACGCAGCAGAATGTTGATACTGGGATGGGGCTTGAACGTATCGCCGCGATGCTCCAGGGATGTGAAACGGTGTTTGAGACAGAGATCTTCAAAGGCATCTTCTCAGAGATTACGTCTCTCTCCGGCAAATCGTATGGCCAGGACGAGGTGACGGATCGATCGTTCCGCATCATCGCAGACCACCTTCGCGCTGCGACGTTTGTCATTGGTGACCAACGCGGGGTTGCTCCATCAAACGTTGGACAGGGATACATTGTGCGCCGTCTTGTCCGTCGTGCGATTCGCGAAGGGCGTCGGCTTGGGATTACAGAGTCTTTCACGGACAAGGTCGCTCGTGTCGTCATCGGTGAGTTTGGTTCGCATTATTCCGAACTCGAAACGAATAGCGATCGCATTATCCTCGATCTCCAAAAGGAAGAAGAGAAATTTGGGAATACACTTGAGAAGGGGATGCGTGAGCTTGAGAAGATGGTCACGAAAGGGGAGATTACGGGTGAACAGGCGTTCGTTCTCTTTTCGTCGTACGGCTTTCCGCTTGAATTGACGGAAGAAATCCTCAAAGAAAAAGGAATGTCCGTCGATCGTGAGATTTTCGCTGCTGAGTTTAAGAAGCATCAAGACTTGTCTCGCACGGCTTCGGCTGGCGCTTTCAAGGGCGGACTTGCGGATCACTCCGTCGAGACGACGCGTCTTCACACAGCGACGCATTTGCTCCATCAGGCGCTTCGTACTGTTCTTGGCGATCATGTCGTCCAAAAGGGCAGTAATATCACAGCAGAACGTCTTCGTTTCGACTTCCCAAATCCAGAGAAGATGACGCCGGAGCAGATCAAACAAACGGAAGATATTGTGAATGATGCGATTAAGCGTGATCTCCCAATTCACTTTGAGGAGCTGACGACGGATGAGGCGAAAGCTCGTGGTGCGATCGGTCTCTTTGATGATAAATACGCGCAGCTTGGTGGCAAGATCAAGGTCTACTTTGTTGGAAGCGATGAGAAAGGATTCTTTAGTAAGGAAATTTGTGGCGGACCACATGTGACACACACCGGGGAGCTTGGGAACTTTAAGATCCAAAAAGAAGAAGCGGTGTCTGCTGGTGTGAGACGCATCAAGGCAACGGTCGCGGGGCCGGCGACGTAACGTTGACTTGTCGGCCAATATTTGATACATAAAACGTGATAGCGCACGGTGCGTTGTCATAGGAGGCTTCGATGTCCTTTTCAAATAAGCAGTGCGGACACTGCCGGCGAGCGAAGAAGGAGGCTCCTGTTCCTCTGCCAGCGTTGCCCGTCTTGATCGCGTACGGCGTATCGATCATCGCGTTTGTCGCACTCCTCTGGATACTGCGCGAGCAGGCGACCGGGTACACGATTTGCGCGTGGGGCGTGTTCATCTTCCTTCAGATCTATTTGTTCGGGTACGTCGGACGTCCGTTTCTGAGAAGGAGCGTGAAGGGAAAGACGTGCTATCTATTCCGCGACGACACAGATGTCGTGCACGTTCACACATTCCAACCTGTCTTCCGGCGCTTGGACGAGCACCAGCTGCTTATCCAGTTCCGGGTTGGTGGCTACTTCCGGACGTGTGCAATCCTGCCGCGGGATCCGGGCTACGGTTTGGTCCGTTGGAAGATCGATACGTGGGATGGGAGGCGCTTTGCGCTTTCGGACCAGACTGGGCAGCGGTTTTCTGGGATCGTCTGGGAGGACCTGATGTGGCTCCTGGCGCATTCCAACGGAGGGACGGGAACACTGATGGGAGCGCTCCTACAGTCCCAGATGGGACTCAACGAGAAGTGCCTTGAGGATGACGGACCTATCATCCAAGTGGACAAGCATAACCAACTCGGTGTCGAAATCCAGAAGGCGCTCCTGGTGATCCATGCTTCAAAAGATGGATACGACCAGCTCCCGCAAGAGGTTCGGCAGCGACTCGAACGCGCGCTGAGCACATTCAGCCCTTCAAGACGCGAGCTTTGGAAGCGACACGCTCGTGTTGAACTCAGCAAGGAGTCGAAAGGAACAGCGGGCTCGCCTAAAGAGCCTCCACTCGCCAACTAGGCCGTTTCTCTACAGGCTCCCTCGGGAGTCTTTTTCTTTATTGACGACGAAGAACAAGAAGAGTGTGATAGTGGTGTCAGTCGAAAGGTGGTCCCATGGCACGAATGGAGTTGTTGGCCGTATGTGCGTTGATGGTGGTGTTGGGAGGCTGCGCGGGCGCTCCGCCGCCGACCGCCTCGATTTCAGAGGCGAAAGGGAAGGAAAGCGCGTTCCTCGAGACCGGGATCGTGCCAGAGATCCCACCAACGAAGATCGAGTTCGGTCTCGCAAAATGCTACCTGTGGAACCCAAGGGTCAATCAGGATGAGGCGTTTTACGCGATTTTCGTGATTGATGGGAAGATATTGGTCCGCCGGGTTTCAATCAATGATCCGCTCAGCTACTCGATGTTCATTCGTGCCTTTCAGAGGGACGGCATGGAGATCGGGTCCCCATTCCAGGGCGTGACCGGCTGGCTCGCGATCTGCAAGGATCATCAGAGCTTCGATAAGGGGAGGGTTGCCTTTCTCTAAATGCCCATTTGGGCATTTTTTTCTATTCCAATGCCTTGCGGCTTCTAAAAACCCCTGCTATCATCGTCCTATCTAACCTGTGGATAAATTTTTGTTTTCCCTCATGCCTCACCCAACGATCGCCTATGCCAGCTAGTTCCCCTTCCGCGAACAAGGATTTTATCGTGGTAAAGGGGGTCGTTCAAGAGAACCTGCCGGCCGCGACGTTCCGCGTAAAACTGGACAATGGACACACGATTTTGTGCCATTTAGCTGGGAAATTGCGCATGCACCGCATCCGGTTGACCCCGGGTGACGAGGTCCAGGTCGAGCTCAGCCCCTACGATTTGACAAAAGGACGGATCACCTATAGACTTTAGCCCACTTGACGATAGGGTCTCTTTTCTGTCGTCTTCCAATTTTGAGCAAAAACACCACTGATTATGAAGGTCCGAGCCTCTGTCAAACCAATGTGCCGAGATTGCCAGGTCGTCCGCCGGAAGGGCCGCGTGGTTGTGATTTGCACGAAAAGTCTTAAACATAAGCAGCGCCAGGGATAATCGAGCCTCGCTCGAACTTCTTCCCGGCTGAATTGTCCACCAGAAACATCCCTATGGCACGTATCGCAGGTGTAACCCTCCCAGCAAATAAGCGCCTTGATATCGCGCTTACTTACATTTACGGAATTGGCACAACGACTGCCAAGAAGATCATTGCCGAATCCGGCATCGCTGCTGAGACTCGCGTCAAGGACCTTTCCGAAACCGAGGCAAACAAGCTTCGCGATATCGTTGAAAAGACCCACAAGGTTGAAGGGGAGCTCAAGCGCGAAGTGCTTGCCAATATCAAACGTCTCAAAGAAATCGGCAGCTTCCGTGGTTCACGCCACGTCAAAGGGCTTCCGGTCCGTGGGCAGCGCACAAAGACGAACTCCCGCACCATTCGTGGCAACGTGCGTCGCACGATGGGCTCTGGGAAGCGTAAACTCGAAAAGACCTAATTTCACCACCTGACGTAACTCTATGGAAGACGTGAAACAACAGGACGTCGCAGTCGCCGAAGGCGGTGCCGAGGTCAAAAAGAAGGGTGCCAAGGCTCCAGCCAAAGGCAAGCGCAAGGCAAAAGCCAAGGCGCAGGTTCCGCATGGCAAGGCATTTGTCCAGGCGACCTACAACAACACGATCGTGACGCTCGCTGATTTGAATGGCAACGTCATCTCGTGGTCAAGCGCTGGCTCGTCGGGTTTTAAGGGTCCAAAGAAGGCAACCCCGTACGCTGCTTCAATTGTTGTGAAGAACGCACTCGACAAGGCTGCTGAAGCTGGGATCAAAGAGGTCAACCTCTACATCACGGGTGTTGGCCAGGGCCGCGAAGGTGCGATCCGCGCATTCAACGCCAACAACGTGAGCGTGCTTTCCATCAAAGATGTCACACCGATCCCACATAACGGCTGCCGCGCCCCACGCCCTCGTCGCGTCTAAGATTACCAACTACCTATGAGACTCCGAGTAACTGCAAAACGCGTTCGCCGCGAGGGGATCAACCTCGACGGCCGCGACAAGATGGCGCGCGTATTGGCCAAGCGCCCGTACGCCCCAGGCGTGCACGGCCCGAACGGCAACACGCGCATGACGGACTACGGCAAGCAGCTTCGTGAGAAGCAGCGTGCTAAGTTGGTCTTTGGCGTGATGGAACGTCAGTTCCGCAAGTATTTTGAAAAAGCCGTCAGCTCCAAAGGCAACTCCGGGCAGGCGCTCGTCCAGATGCTTGAATTGCGTCTTGATAACGTTTTGTTCCGCGCTGGTCTCGCCAAAACGCGCGCTGCGGGCCGCCAGATGGTCTCGCACAAGCACGTCGAAGTGAACGGCAAGACGGTAAACGTCGCGTCGTACCAGGTCCGTCCTGGCGAAGTGATTAAGATCCGCGACACGAAGCGTAACAAGGGTCCTTGGAAGGCATTTGCGGAAAACGCCCCAGTCGTCGAAGTCCCAAGCTGGATTTCTGCCGAACCAAAGAATTTGACCGCCAAAATCACGAGCAAACCGGAAGGCGACGAACTCAAACACGTCTTTGATCCAAAGTTGATCATCGAATTTTATTCGCGCTAACGCGACGAACCTTTTTTACCGTATGGAGTCCATCCTTCTTCCTTCAAAAATCCGATTCACCAAAGGTGAACGGCCAAACGAAGGCATTCTCACGGTTGAGCCTTGCACGCAGGGCTACGGCACAACGCTTGGTAACGCCATGCGTCGTGTGCTCTTGTCGTCCCTTCCGGGGGCGGCGGTTACGGCCGTTAAGATCAAGGGTGTTGACCACGAGTTCTCAACGCTCCAGTACGTCAAGGAAGACGCACTCGAGATGATCCTGAACCTCAAGGCGCTTCGTCTCAAATTGCACAGCGAAGAACCGGTCAAGCTCAGCTTGTCGGTCAAGGGTGAGCAGACGGTCACCGCAGCAGACTTTGAAAAGAACGCAGACGTCGAAATCGTGAATCCAGAGAAGGTGCTCGCCACCCTCACGGACAAAGCTGCAGCGTTTGAGATGGAAATCACCGTTGCTCCTGGTCGCGGGTATCGTTCCACCGAAGAACGTGGTAAGGAAAAGCTCGAACTCGGCACGATCGCGATCGACGCACTGTACAGCCCGGTGCTCAACGTCTCGTACAAAGTCGAAGCCACACGCGTCGGCGAAAAGACGGACTACGACAAGCTTATCCTCAACATCGAAACCGACGGCGCCATGGATGCCCTCGATGCCTGCAACCGCGCTGTTGCAATCCTGCTCGACCACTTCAACCTCCTGACAACTATCCAGTATGAGACATAACAAGAAAGGCCGAATCTTCGGCCGCGAAAAAGCACCTCGTGAAGCAATGATGCGCAACCTTGTGCAATCAGTGATCTTGTACGAGAACGTCAACACGACCCTCGCGAAAGCGAAGTCTGTCCGTCCTCTCGTCGAGAAGCTCATCACGCTGGGCCGCACAAAGAGCCTCGTCACGCGCCGCAAGCTCGCGAGTGTGTTGACGATCGAGTTGGCCGTCAACAAGGTTCTCGAAGAGCTCGGTCCTCGCTATGCCACACGCACTGGCGGGTACACGCGCATCATCAAGCTCGGCACACGCGCTGGTGACGGTGCAGAAATTGCCCAAGTTCAATTGATCAAAGACTAACCTATGCCATGGAAGAAAAAGGCAGGAATGCCTACAGCACAACGCAAGGTCGTCGAGATCGACGCGACCGGTAAGGTCGTCGGACGCTTGGCGACCCGCATCGCGACCGTTTTGATCGGCAAACACCGCGCAACGTACGTCCCACACATCGACAGTGGCGATATCGTTAAGGTGTCCAACGTCGGAAAGATCGTGTTTACCGGCAAAAAGTGGGAACAGAAGGTCCACTTTAGCACCTCAAACCGCCCAGGCGGGTTGAAGCGCAAAGCCGTCTCCAAGCTCCGCGAAGAGAACCCTGGCGAGATTTTGCGCCACGCGGTTAAGTACATGCTTCCAAAGAACCGTACCCAGGCCGTCCGCATGAAGCGCCTCATCATTGTCTAACCCCTATGGCTACTACGACGAAAAAGAAAGACGAAGAGGTGAAAAAGGCGCCGCGCAAGAAAGCGGTCAAAGCTGACGACACGGTTGTTGAGCAAGCCGAAGAAACGTCGGCTGCAGAAGCCGCCAAGGGTGGTTCGTTTATCCGCTCGGTTGGCCGCCGCAAGACGTCCGTCGCCCGTGTCCGTCTCATCAAGAACGGCAAGGGGATGGTTACTGTCAACGGCAAGAAGATGGAAGATTTTTTCAACAACTACGATCTCCGTGTGCAAGTGGTTGCCCCTCTCAAGGCCGTTGGCCAAGAGACAGCCGTCGACGTGAGCGCGATGGTTGATGGTGGTGGTATCCGCGGCCAGTCCGATGCACTCCGCCTCGGAATCTCCCGCGCCCTCATCGAACTCAACCCAACATTCCGCACCGCGCTCAAAAAGCTCGGCTACCTCACCCGCGACTCACGCAAGCGTGAACGCAAGAAGTTCGGCAAAAAGTCTGCTCGTCGCTCGCCACAGTGGTCAAAGCGTTAGACCCTAAGCTCCACAGTCGCATACAACCCCCTTTCATTGGGCAAAACTCCCTGGCTAACCCCAGGGAGTTTTTGTTTTCCTGTGGCCGATTTATGTAGATGTGCTCCCTCCTCGCAAGGTCGAACCGTGCCGGCGGTCAATCCGGTTGAGGACTCAATTCATTCTTAGAGGACACATCTATATGCTCAAAATCATCAATACCGGCGATCCGTCGGTTAAGCCGCCTCTCGTCATGCTCGTGTATGGGGAGGGCGGGGTAGGGAAGTCGACATTCGCCTCAACGGCTCCAAAGCCGCTTATGGCGGACTGCGAGAACGGTTCAAAGTACTTCGGTCTGCGCGGCATCAAGCTCGATGTGGCTCACATCGAAAAGTGGGCAGACATGCGCGAATACACCGAAGCGCTCAAAAAGGAGGGGTACGAAACTGCTGTTATCGACCCAATCGGGGAACTCATGGAAAAGCTCATGCGCCACATGGTGGCCATCGGCGATTCCAAGCTCATTCAGAAAGACGGCTCTCCCAGCCTAGCGGGTTGGGGATGGCTGCGTAAGACGATGCGCGATTACGTGAAGGTGCTCCGGGACTCCGGCATGCATGTTCTTTTGGTCGCTCACGTGGACGACAAACCCGACGAAGATCGGGTGCTTTTGCGTCCGCTCATCACGACCAAGGTATCGAAGGACATCGTGAACATGGTCGACGTGGTCGGCTACATGACGGTCGTGCAAACGGCCGATGGCGAATCCAAGCGGGTCATTTTCGTCGATCCATCATCTGACAAGTTCACGGCCAAGGACCGTACTGGCCAGCTCGGAAAAATTATCGAGCCGGATTTTTCGAAAATCATCAAAGCCGTCCATGGCACCGCGAACTACGCATGGTCGAAGAAAGCGGTCGAGGAACCGAAGGTTGAGGCTACGGCCGAAGCGGCTCGTCCGCCTCAGCGTGCCAAGCCGGCCGTTGATCCTAACTCAGCATTAGAGGCTGCGCGATCCAAAGTCGCTGCAGCAGTCTAACTATATGGCTGAAAAGATCATCGAGAAGCTATACGACGGTCACGTATCGCTTGAATTCTTACCCGACTCCCATCGATATCGCATTGAGGGATCGAAAGAATATCTGCCGTCAGTGACCGCGTGTACCGGAATCGTCGACAAGTCGCGCGTGCTCATTCCTTGGGCAGTGGGCTTAGCCGAAAAACATATCCGCGCATTCCTTGAGTCCAACACCGGACCGTTTTCCATGGAGGAGATTATCCCGGTTATCGAGGAAGCGGTACGCCAACACCAGCTCAAGAAGGAAGAAGCTGCATCCATCGGTGGCATGGTTCACGCGTACGCGGAGGCGTTCGCTCTGGCCGTCATCGGCAAGAAGGATGTGCCGGAGGTTCCGGAGGACGCGGACGAACGTGTACGCGCCGGAATCAACGCCTTCCTGAATTGGTTTGTATCAAACGACGTGCAGTTCCTGCATGCAGAAAAACTCATCTATTCTCCTACCCATGGTTTTGCTGGACTGGTCGATGCCGTAGCAAACGTGAACGGCCAGCGCACTCTTATCGATTACAAAACGTCCAAAGGCATCTACACCGAAATGCGTTATCAGGTCGCCGCGTATTGTCTCGCATTCGAAGAGGAGTACGGCAAATGTTTGGACGGAGCTCTGATCTTGCAATTCGATAAAGAAACGGGCGTTTGCAATCCGCATCCGCTTGCTCAGGAGGAACTCGTAAAAGATTCATCAGCTTTTCTCGCATGCCTCGCGCTTAAGAAGCGTGAACGCGAATTAGCCAAAGCCTGATATGAAGAATCTCTATACATTCGATCAACTTCAGGCCAAGGCACACGGCATCTCTATCGAATCCGCAAAGGCGGGGGAGATGTTCAAAGCCGCGCTCATGCAGCAAGTAAGCTCATCGCTCGCACACGAAGATAACCAAGAAGCGACCTTCAGCGCCGTCCGTGCGGTGCTGGAGTGGAAGAAGGCTATTGAGTACGCCATGGAATCGATCACCGTAGAGCTCAAGGACACGAATCCGGAAACGCTCGCCGAAGAAACGCTTACGCCATGAGTATGAACCTAGATATCCCAAACTTCCCAGAAATCCGAAAGGAAATCTACGGGAAACTCATCAAAGAACTTCAGGCGAGCGCTTATGAGTTCCAGGAGGACGCAGAGACATGGAAGGCGCGGATAAACGGTCCTCGACTTCGAAGCGTCTACGATCCGGGCGAGCAAGCTGCTAAGTCGGCATTCGCCGCTCTGGTCTATGCCGATGTTGCGGCAATGCTTAAACGTGATCTCGAAGCCTAACCATCCAACCCTATGTCACGAAAAATCGGAGCCTTATGGCTCAAAGAAACCAAGGACGGAAAAAAGTATTTCTCTGGCGTGCTTGAAGATCTGCGCGGCGAAATCCGTATCGCTGTATTCAAAAATGATCGCAAAGAGAAAGAAAATCAGCCGGACTATCAAATCATTGTTTCTGAGGAACGGCGGGAACAACGCGAGCCGTCTGACCAGACATCCCAGGCGACCGATCAGGTCAATTTGGATGACATTCCGTTTTGATTCGTATGCATGAACAACCTGTATACGCACCACGTCCGCAGGCGGCACCGTCCCGCCGCCTCGGACAAACGGAACAGGCGGGCAATGTCCGTCTAATGCAGAAACGCAAAGCGGGACAGATTCGTTCTCTCGACTGGGTTTTGAATGTGGTCGAACGGATGCGAGTCCGTGAGAAAAGCGACTTTGCCCGCATGGCATTCGAAGACGTGATCCGTACCGTTTCACGTCAGCGTGAAAGAGAAATCCGCGACTTGGCCACGCTAGACGAAGCCGAGCGCGAACTAGCCTAACCCGCATATGGGAAAAGTGTCGTATCCCTTCGCCGCACTGCCCAACCAAGTCTGTCGCGGAGGCCATGGTCCGGTTCATATCGCCGTGCTCGCAATTCTGCTCAGCCACGGTCGGACTTCGGCTTCCGCGCAGACATTGGCTAGGGAAATCGGATGCGACCGCAAGAGCGTTTTTAAATCTTTGAAGTATTGGCGCGAGGAAGGTCCCAAGTTCGGAATCCATCTTCGGACCGGAGAACGGAAGGGCTGTACCACCGTAATCGAGGTCGACATCGTCACATGCCATACCCGTACCGAAAACGGTACTGACAATGGTGTGGATAACGAAAATGACCCGTACCAAAAACAGGACGGGGCAATACCGCAAACGGAACGGGCACCCGTACCGATAACGGCACACAAAGAAGAACCCGTAAGAAGACCCCTGAAGAATCACCCCCTACCCCCTCAAGGGGGAGTGGTGACTCCATTCGTGCCAAGGCAAAGACACTCACGCGGAGATCCGAAACAAAAGAAGTCTCGACCGTATCTCGAGGGAGACCTCGCCCACCTCGATGAATCGCGCGGAGTCTGGCGAGTCAGAATCCATACCGGTGAGTGGGTCGACTATGGCGGCAATGTAAAACAGAACCTCATCTGGAAATGACTATGCGAACTGCCACGAAAGAAATTCATGCAATCGCCAGCGAGCACAATTATCGGCCACCAACTCAAAGCCAGCGGTTACGTTCCACGCTCTACCGCCTCTGGGAAAGATCCGGAACGAATGTCACGTTCGATGATTGGTACCAAGATCGGATGGACCGGATTATCTCCCGCTTACAGCGATTGCTCGACTGAACATTTCACAATTTATACCGACTGAAATCGTCGCGCACTTCCGGACGAAAGACAGCGCCGATAAGTTTGCCGAAAGTGCAAACAAACGGCACTTCGAATCCGTCGCTGTTGAACGACGAAAGATCGACGACCTTTGGGAGGTCAGGCTCGTCCCGAAGCGAAAGCTTTCCGCATTCAGACCTCCAACCACATGAATCATGCTCATTAAACCGAAATCAGAAAACATCGACACTTTGTCGATCATCGTCATGGCTGAGGATGGCCGTGCCTTCGTCCTCAGGCGGAGGCACGGATCCGGGCACGTTACCTTGGCAGATATGCGCCGTTGGGCTGAAGAAAGATCTTGGCTCACCGAGAGCGTACCCGACCGTTTGACGGGGCTGATTCAAAATCTCGGAGAGGCATACGAGCAATATCTCTACTACAAATCTGAAGAATTAGAGCTATCGGCCGATCAATGGCTGAATGTCTCGGACAGGCTCGCCGGCAAGCTTTCGGAGATTGTCGAACGCGGAACGAAGATGCCCGAAGTCGTTACGGTCTACGTTCCACGGCGCACACCTTCACCTCCAAGCCGTCGCTTTCGTCGCGGTTCCAAACCGCCCACAGCCCCTGTCCCGGTTCCAGTTCGTGGATAACCAGCTCAATTTCCGACTTCGTGCGCCTATGCTTGTTTGCATGAAGGAAACGGAAATCCAAAGGTCCATTCTTGAGAATCTGCGCTGGCGCGGAATCCTTGCGTATCGCTGCCAGCCTGCACCTGTCCCGATCAGAAACGGAAACCGTATCGTCGGATTCCGTCGGGCCGACGCGTTCAATGTCGGCATGCCAGACATCGTCTGCGTGATTGCCGGGCGCTACATAGGTATCGAGGTTAAATCTGAAACAGGACGCCAGCGAAAAGAGCAATGCGACTGGCAAAACAAGATCGAGAAAGCGGGCGGCACTTATCTGCTCGCACGTTCGTGGGAAGACGTTGAAAAAATCCTATGCAATACGAATCAGTAAAAATATCCGATCTCAGGCCAGCTGAATATAATCCGCGTTCCATTTCCGAACGCGAGCTTTCGAAGCTTACGGAATCCATCCGAGTATTCGGTTTTGTGGACCCAGTCATCGTGAATGCCGACAATACGGTCATTGGAGGCCATCAGCGCATCAAAGCAGGAGAACGCCTCGGTATGGCTGAAGTTCCCTGTATTCGCGTCGACGTGCCCAAGGATCGGGAACGGGCCTTGAATCTCGCTCTCAATCGCATTTCAGGCGAATGGGATATGGATTTACTTGCCAAGTTGCTATCGGAGCTCGACACAGAATCCCGCCGGCTATCTGGCTTTGACGAATCAGAGATCACCGAGGCATTGAATCGTCTGCTCAAGCAGACGGTCGAGGATGAATACGATCCGGTGCTTCCGGAGAATCCAAAGACGAAGCTCGGGGATGTCTACCAAATTGGCGAACATCGCTTACTCTGCGGTGATGCTACGAATCCGGACTGCTTTACGCGCTTACTCGATGGTATGAAGGCTGATATGTGTTTTACGGATCCACCGTACAACATGGGGTACATGGGCGGGTCGGGAAAACGTCGCAAGGAAATTGCGAACGACAACATGCCGCGCGAAGCATTTCTTTTATTTCTTCGTAAGGTGATGGCGAACCTTGTCTCGAATGTTTCAGGCGCGTTTTACGTCTGCATGTCATACGGCGAGCTCCATTCGCTTTGGCAGTCGTTCACCGAAGCCGGCGGACATTGGCAGGGGTATATCGTTTGGGCAAAACAGCGGTTCACCTTGGGTGGATCAGATTATCAGCATCAATCCGAGCCGATCATGCATGGCCTTTCCGCCGAAGACTCAGCCAAGCTTCAGGAACCCGATGCGGATTCTGAAGCGCTTCCCATTCTATACGGATGGACGCGTCATGCGTGGTACGGCGGACGAAAACAGGGCGACGTATGGTTTTTCGACCGTCCAATGAAGTCGCCTGAGCATCCAACCATGAAGCCGGTCAGGCTATGCGCCAAAGCAATCGTGAATAGCTGTCCTATGGGCGGTATTGTTCTCGACGCTTTCGGCGGTTCAGGTTCAACACTCATCGCCGCCGAACAGGTCGAACGGCGCTGTTTCATGATCGAAATGGATCCCGCCTATTGCGACGTCATTGTCGACCGTTGGGAGAAATTCACGGGAAAAAAGGCAAGCAAAATCGAATGATTTTAGGTTATTAGGTTTTTAACCTAGAAAACCTAGACACTTATTTATGGCCGGACTCGCAAGCAAACGGAATGGGAAGAAAGGTGGCCGTCCGAAAGGAACGGTTAGCTTCGAGACGCGCATCCAGAAGCAGATCAAGCGCAAACTTCTCTCGGCCGTAAGTAAAGAGTTCAAGCCCATCATGGAAGCAATTCTCGATTCCGCCAAAGGACTCACGCTCTACGTCCCAGGCAGAGATGGCAGGCGCGATAAGGTGTATCGCCGAAGCCCGAACGTCGACATGCTGAAGTACATTATGGACCAAGTCGCGGGCAAGGCGTCGACGCCTATTGAAGTTGAAGGGGAGCTTGAGGTCGGTAACCTGCAGGAATTTATCTATGCCGCGTATGAAGCCTCGGAACGCAAGCGACGCGGACGTTCTTAAGGCATTGCAGAGCGATCCCGCCGCTTTCATCGCTTTGTGTTGGCCTGAAGCCGTACTTTGGGAGAAACAGACGAACGTTGCGGATGCAGTCGCAGGACATAAGCGCGTTGCAGTGCGTTCAGGTCACGGTGTCGGCAAGTCCTGGCTCATGGCCCGGCTCGCTATTTGGTTTCTCACCGTTTTCAAGCCATCGAAGGTCGTCACGACCGCACCGTCTTGGACGCAGGTCGAGAAAGTTTTGTGGGGAGAGATCGCAACCGCGTATCGCACAAGTCGCATCCCTCTCGGGGGAGATCTGCTCAATACGCAATGGAAGATTGCCGACGATTGTTTTGCTATTGGTATCTCGACGCGCGAAAGCGTGGAGCAACGGGATTTCGGCTCGACCAAACTCCAAGGATTCCACTCTCCGAACCTGCTGGTCATTTTAGACGAGGCTGCCGGTGTTCCACCTGAAATCTGGACAGCGACAACCTCGCTTGCGACGGGCGAGAACAATCGCATTGTGGCTATCGGCAACCCCGCAAGTCCGTCCGGTCCGTTCTACGATATTTTTAAAAGCCCCATTTGGCATAAGCTCGAGATTTCATGCTTGGACCATCCGAACGTGACGAAGGGAGAGACGGTCATCCCCGGTGCAGTCACGAAGGATTGGGTAGAGGAACGTAAAACGGAATGGGGGGAGAAAAGCCCTCTCTATCAAGCCAAAGTCCTTGGCCAGTTCCCGACGGAAGGCTCCGACACGCTCATCCCGCTCACTTGGGTCGAACGTGCGGTTAATGCGGAGATAGCCGGAGACGAACGCCTATCCGTCGGATGCGATGTAGCGCGTTTTGGCGAGGACGAGACGGTTATTTTCAAATCCAAAGGGAACACATACGACTTGGTCGAAGCCGTTACCAAAAGGCCGACGAATGAGACTGCTGGCCGGCTTGTGCTCGCATCCAAGGAAAGCGGCGCGGAATTCGTGGCCGTTGACGACACGGGCGTGGGCGGTGGTGTCACCGATATGCTGCGAGAGCAGGGGATGAGTGTCGTACCCGTGAACTTCGGCTCAGCGGCGGAAGATCCAGAACGCTTTGCCAACCTCAAAGCGGAAATCTTTTGGAATCTACGCGAGGATTTTGAGAAGAAAAATATCTCCATTCCTGACGACCCTATACTCATGAATCAGCTCGCTTCGATCAAGTACGGCCTCACTTCCAAGGGCCAGATCAAGATCGAGTCGAAGGACGACGCGAAGAAGCGGGGACTACGTTCGCCGGACCGTGCAGACGCCCTCGCTATCTGCCATTACGCAAAGCGAGCGAACTGGATTCCAGAGATGCTGTGGATATAGCGGCGGTTTCAGAGACTCAGTCCGCGATACTCATGACATGGGAATCGTCGAACGCGCAAAGGATGCATGGTCGGTACTTCGAGGTCGCAAGTCTCTGTCTGAAGTCGGCGAAACGCTGGCTTCATGGTTCCACGGACGAAGCGCCACCGTTACCGGCTGGCAATTCAAGGCCGCCAAACTTCTTGCGGAAGAAGTCGGTGCGGCTGCTTTTCGTTTGTACAAGGTCAAAGCGGACGGTACTTGGTCGGAGGTCGATTCGAATCCGATTCTTGATCTGCTGCACCGTCCGAACCCGAACGCGACGCATGCGGAACTGTTCGAGGCCGTCAGCATGTCGCTCGACTTCTACGGCAATGCTTTTCTTTTTCTCGAAGGAGCAGATTCTCCGACCTCAAAGCCGAAAGCACTTTATCCGCTCAAGCCTCAGCACGTTTCCATTGTTCGCACGGATGGCTTTCCTGACACAATTCTTTCATACAAGTATCGACACAAGGCGCGTGAGTATATTTTTCAACCGCACCAGATTCTTCACATCCGTGAATCGAATCCTGATGACCCGCTTGTCGGGCTTGGTGCGGTTCAAGCTATGGCGGATGCGGTTGACCTTGATCACGCCGCTCGCGTTTGGAATCGCGCGTTTTTCCGTAACAGTGCCCGTCCGGATCTCATACTCAAGTCCAAGTTCAAGACACGCGAGCAGATGGATCCGATTCGAGCGCAGTTCGAGGACAAATACCAAGGCGCAGAGAACGCACATAAGATCGCTATTCTCCCCGACGGGGTCGAACCGGAAAAAATGGGCTGGAGCCAGAAGGATATGGATTTCGTCGAGCAGCTTCGCTGGTCGCGTGACGATATTCTATCCGGTCTTCGCACTCCCCATGTCGTACTCGGCCTTGGAGCCGGAGAGAATTTGAATCGTGCGACGGCTGAAGCCACGAACTACATCTACGCGCTCCGGACGGTCATGCCGCGCCTCCGACGCATTGCCGCATTTTTTAACACATATCTCGTTATCCGTTTCGGCAAGGATTTGGTTATCGATTTCGATAATGTCGTTCCGGAAGACGAAGACTTACAGGTACGCAAGCGCGTAGCAGCTCTTGGAGGCGCGCCGTATGAAAGCTTGAACGAAGTACGCGATGAATTGGGTCTGCCTGCGGTCGACGGCGGGGATTCCGTCATGGCTCCGTATTCCCAGACGCCTATCGGTTCACCTAAGGAGGCTAAAGCTCAGCGAAAGCTGTCACAAACGGCCTATCCAGCCCTCAAAGCCGCCAAAGAAGATTCGGCCGTGTCTTCGGTAATTCACAACGCCGTGGACGCAGCGGTTTCCAAAGCCGCCGATAAAATCGAGACAGTGAAGAAAAGTACGGGCGAAGATCACAAAGAAGCAGCGTGGCGCAATTTCGTGTCGCGCGTTTCGCCGTACGAGATCCTGCTTAAAAAGCGCATGGCCGAATATGCGGCAGGAATGATTCAGCGTGTTGAAGAAAATCTCGAATCAGCATCGAAGGATGTGGACTTGGCGAAACTTCTTAACCGCAAGGATGATGTGCGGCTGCTTATCCAAGTCTCCACTCCGACGTTGAGCGAACTCTATCGAAGCGAAGGCGAAGCTATCGCGTCCGACATCGGATCTGCATTTGATGCGACGGTCGCTCGTATCAGAGAAGCCGTGGATGGAATGGCTGCGTTACTCGCGCAGAATTATCACGACGAAACCGTGAGACTTTTACGCGAAGCATTGAACGCCAGCACGGAAGCAGGGGAGGGGTTCGGCAAACTGAAAACCCGTATCCGAGATATCGGAGATTTTTCGTCGAACGTCCGGGCATCTCGCGTGGCACGTACGGAAGCGTTCCGGGTCGCCAATGATGCAGGGCGCGAGGCATACCGCCAAGCCGGAGTGAAGAAACTTGTCTGGTATACGTCCAAGGACGAGCGCGTATGCGAATTTTGCGGACCGGAAGACGGCCGCGTGGTTGGCATCGAAGAAAATTATTACGAAAAGGGCGACGTCATCCAAGGACGGGATGGCGGTGTTTTGAATGTCGACTATTCGAACATCGGAGGCGGTGCGCTTCATCCCAATTGCCGCTGCCGAGTCGTTCAGTACATCGAAGGCTTGGAGTGATTGTGGATAATCCAACCTTTTAACCCATGCGTCCCTCTACGCTTATCACCATACGGCTCGCGCTATGCAACTAGAAAAACTCCAACTCAAAGCGTTCGTACGCAAATCCGAGAACGGACGGCTGACTGTTGTCGCGTCTGACGAAACTGTTGACCGCTCGGGCGAATCCATTCCCATCGACACATGGGATCTTGCGAACTTCCGAAAATCCCCGCGCCTGCTCATCGACCATGACTATTCCGTGAAGTCCATCGTAGGACTCGCCGAAAACATCCGCACCGAGAATCGACAGCTTTTATTCGAACCACTTTTCCACGCCATCACCCAAGCAGCCAGGGAAACGGACGAGATGGTGGTCCAGGGATTCCTCGACACCGTTTCGGTCGGGTTCCAGCGGAAAGAAGTGGACGGACGGATCGCAAATGAACTTCTCGAGATCAGCTTCGTCGCCGTTCCCTGCAACCCGAGTGCCCGCACTTTGTCCGTGAAGGACATCGGGCCGGAAGAGGAGAAAGCGGTCGAGGCATTTGTCTCGAAGACGGAAGAACCGGAAACGCCTTCCGCTCCAGATCCGATTCCACCCAAGGAAGAGGAAGCGAAGACGGAGCTGGATGCGGAGGAGAAGGCCGGACGGACGCTATCGGAAAAGAGCAGGCAGTCCATTGAATCGACCATCAATCTCTTGGAACAAGCAAACGGAGCCTTGCGGCAGCTGCTAGATGCAGTAGATCCGCAGGGTTCCGAGGGGAAAACGTCCGACGATGGCGGAACCCCGAAACAAAGGTCGAGTGGTGCAGGGTCTGAAGAGGAAGTCTTCAAGCAATGGCTCCTCATGAAACAGGTCTTGCGCGCCGTGAACACGGCAACGTCGGACGCTCTCGCTAAGAGCAAAATCTTTATTCGTCAAAAATAATCCCTATGTTGAAAGAATTGGAACAGTTCAAGTCGGAACTCGCGGAGGATATCAAGGGTCACCTCGATAACGCCCTCCAAGAGAAAGTGAAAACGCTGATCGGTGACGAGCGTGCGGGTATCGTGCGTGAAGCCGTCGAACAATTGCGCGTCGAAAAGCTCATGCTGGGTCACGATAAGACCGGACTGTCGGACGCTCAGAAGTCGGAGTTTGCGAAGTTCGTGAAATCCATCGCCATCCCGTCGGCCGTGAAAGCCAACGAGACCATCATCGGCGAGCAGGATTCTCGCGGTGGCTACCTTGTGCCGACCGAAGTCGCCAACGCTATTTTGCGCGTGGCCGCGACCGTTGGCGTCGCCATGAGTCAGTGCGCACGCTGGGATATGAAAACGGACGAGCTCGACATTCCGAGCTATGCCGGTTCGTTTCTCGAAGGCGAATATCTCGGCGTCGATGCCGCAGGCAACGTCACGGGCATCACCTTCAAGATGGCGCGTCTCTTGGCCAAGCCTTGGCAGCTCGCGTTCGTAGTCGGCAAGGATCTCTTGGCCGATGCAACGCCTGCCGTCGGGGAATGGTTGATCGCTCTTGCAGCGGAAGCCTTGGCCAACATGGTCGACAAGCAAGTCTTCATCGGTACGGGTAATCCGTTCGTCGGCATCATGTCGAGTGCGGATGTTGCCGCTTACAGCCTCGCTTCCGGTGCGACCGGTTTCGGGAACTACAAAGTTGTTGACGATTCGTCGGATGTGATTGCAAACGTGGAAGAGTCGGTGCTTGATTCGGCCGCCTTTTATTTCAGCCGCACTAACTGGGCGAAATTCCGCGCACAGAAAGACACGGCGGGTAACTACTTGCTCCCGCAAGCCGGTTCCATCCTGTCTGCCAATCCTCGCAATGGCGGTCCGAAGCCTGCAGGCGAGATTCTCGGCTTCCCGGTCTACACCGTCCGTCATCTTCCGGCCTACAGCGCTTCCGCCGCAGGCACCAAGTTCGGTGTGTTCGGCAACCTTAAGGCTGTCGCTCTCGGCATGAAAGGCGAGATGGAAATGGAACGCTATAACTCCGGTACGTTCGGCGGCAAGGAAATCGCCTTGGCTCGCCAGGTCGGAATGGTCATGGGCAACCGTCACGCGGCCGTGATCGCTCTGGCTGCCGCCCTTACGACCATCAAGACGGCCGCGTCCTAATCCCTATGGGTACTTACAAAGTCCTGAAACCCATCGGCTGGTCGGGTAGGCGCGAGCGAGGAGAGGTGATCGAGATGACCGAAGCGGAAGCGTCTGCCTTCGGTCCGGATTATCTGGAACCCGTCGTACTAAAAACCGACTCAGAAGATGCTGGCGATGAACTTCCGTCAAAGGAAGAGATCGTTAAGCTGAAGAAGCCGGATGTCATCGCGGTGCTCGAGAAACTCAGCGTCGCATTCGATGAATCCGCTTCCGTCGGAGAATTGCGCGACTTGCTCACGGAGAGCCTGCCTCAAGCCCAAGAGGAAGGCGATAACAAACCAAAGACCGACGAGGGCGCGTCGGCATAACCCATTGCTATGAAGAACATCGGAGACAACGTCAAACCCGTGGCATCGCTCGTACCGGCCGTTCGTACCGCGAACGCAAACGGTGGCGTCATCGACACCATGGGCTACGACAACCTCGAAGTCGTGGTTTCAGCCGGCGACATCGATCTTGCAGACACGGACGAAACCTATGTGGTGAAAGTCCAAGAAGGAGCCGCGTCGAACGGATCGGATGCAGCCGACATTACGGGCGCATCAGTCGCCATCGCCGCCGACAACCAGCTCAAAACCATTCGCGTGAACGGTTTGGGCGTCGGGAGCCGTAAGCGCTACATGCGTGCGGTGCTCACGGTTGGCGGGACGACCCCATCCATCCCATGTGCCGTCCTGTTCAATCTCGGACGTGCGCATTCGAACCCTGCGAATACGCCAGACGCTTCCGTCTAGGCCAGAGGGCATCCGCTCCGCATTCCTGCGGGGCGGTTCCATCCGGCTTATATGGCTACCGCTTCCCACGCGCTCACGACTCTCCAGCGAGTCAAAGACCGGCTCGGACTCACGTCGGCCGGTTTTGACGCACTCTTGGAGCGCTTGATCGATGCGTCTACGGATTTTATCGAGTCGCATTGCGGCAGACGCTTCAAGGAAAATACCTATTCCAACGAACTTTGCCTCATGGAATCCGACGGTGGACGAATGCTTATGCTGAAACATTCGCCGGTATCCGCACTTTCAGCACTGCAATACCGCCTTGGCACGCCTGATAACCCGTCCTGGACGACATATCTGGCGAGCGAATTCGAACTTGTCGGCGACGGATCCTCGGGACTCATCCGAATTTATTCCGGCGTTCCCAAAGGCACGAACAATATCCGCGCGTCGTATACCGCTGGCTACAAGATTGATTTCACGAATCCATACACCGCGACGCACACCCTTCCATTCGATCTCTCGGACTTATGCGAACGCCTGATCGTCAAAGCGTTCAAGAAGCGCGAAGCCGACGGCAAGCAATCCGAATCCGCCGGAGAGGCGAGTGTTGTCTGGATGCAGAACCTTGAGCCAGAAGAGATCGCGACCCTCGACCGCTATCGTCGCGTATTCCTGCCTTGATATGGCTATCCGCATTGAAATTAAAAACCTTGACCGTTTGATCCGAGCCGTCGAACGCTCACCGGCGGATGCTGAACGGGAACTTGAAGCCGCACTCGACGATGCGGTTGGAATTATTTCCAACCTTTCGCTCAAACGTTTCGGCATCGTCCCGTACCGCCACGGTTTTCTTTCCAATTCTTTCGAGCTTGGAAAGATTCGCGCACGTTTATTCCGCGCCATCGGCCCGACGGTTGAGTATGCAGCCTATGTGAATTACGGCACTCGTTATATCAAGCCGCGCCTCTACATGGAAAAGCTCGTGGAGCGTGCCAAGCCGTTTATTGATAAACGATTCGAGGAAGTCATTTCGCGCATCCCTGACCGGATTGCTGAATTCGCAGATTGATATGTCATTCCTCGCCATCCGTGCCGGCCTCAAGGCCAAACTCGATGCTCGCAAAATTGCGGGCGTGCTTGGCGAAGTGTATGACGGCGAACAGGACCAGCAGGGAATGGATATCGCGAGTTATCCAGTTGCCGAACTTCGCCGGGCAACAAGCGAAGGATCTTTTTTTACGAACCGCGAAGATTTGATCGAGTACCAATTCGACATCCTGCTTTACGCCGAAATGGGGAATCAAGGCGCGTCAGCGGCCGAGAAGTCGCTCGACACCGTGCTCGACGACCTTGTCTACGAATTCGCCCATGACCGTGATCTCGGAGGTATCTGTGACGGAGCGATCTGGCCGGCGCTTTCGCGTTCAGGCGTCATTGAGTGGCGAGGCAAGCCGCACTACGTTTCCGTACTCACGCTCCGCTGCCGGAAGATCCAGGACAACGGGTAGCTGTGGATTAGTCGCGCATTCCGGAAACCCATCCCGTTACGCTGTATCCGTATGATCGAGAAAGCCGAAAACAAAGTCATCTCCCAAGCTCCCCGCACGAAAAGCGAAGAGCGCCGACTTGCCGCCCAGAACGAAGCCGGGGAGGAGTGGTACTTCAGCGCGGACGGAGACCGTCCGCCCACGACCATTCGTGCCAAGTCTTTCGAAGAAGCGGTTGCGGAATATAACCGCCGCTACGCATTAACCAACTCATAACCTATGGCAAAATTCATCGGTTCGCGCATTGATCTCGGGATCGGGAAGGAAACCTCCCGAGGTACGGCCGTTGCGCCCGGCTACTGGCTACGTCCCTCCGAAGTTTCAGTCGACGAGCACATCATGCAATCTGTCGACGAGTCCAGCCGGAACTTGATCGAGGATTCCGTGGACGCGCAGCTTGTCGGGAAATACGGCGAGGGAAATTTCACTCTCCCCATTCGTGACAAGTCTTTTGGCCTGCTCATGCTTGCCTTATTCGGTTCCGTCGCAGACTCAACCGTTGAGACCGGCGTTTACGACCATGTCTATTCGGTTCAGCAATCCAACCAGCATCAATCTCTCTCGCTTCACCTGAAAGAAGCGAACGCAGGCAAGGATTATGTTCTCGCCATGTTGACCGACATGGAATTCGCGGTCGAGCTTGAAAAACACGCCATGGGCAAGTTCGGATTCCGTTCCAAGACGGGAGCGACACAGTCCCGTTCTGCGACCTATGTCGCGGAGAACATTTTCCTGCCGACGCATGGCGAAATTCGCTTTGCGAGTTCGCTAGCGGGCCTTGCAGGCGCGTCGGCAGTGAAGGTGCGTTCGGTTACTTTAAAAGTCACAAAGAACGTGGAAGAAGATCGGGCGCTTGGCGATGCCAATCCGCAGGACATCTTAAACCGCATGTTCCAGGTCGAAGGCGAGATCACGCTTGTCTACGACGACCAGTCACAGGTCACGAACCTCTTGGCCAATACCGTCCAATCGGTCCGTATCGACCTTACGAACGCAGCTGTCACTCTCGGAGCGGCTTCCAACCCGCGCGTGCGCTACGAGCTTGCCAAGGCATTGCTCTCGGAGGTCTCGCGCTCCATGGGTAAGGGCGATGTGGTGCTGCAGACGCTGAAATTCAAAGCGTTCTACTCGGAATCGGATTCGGCCATGATCACGGGCACCGTCCGGAACACGGTCGCTTCCTACTGATATGCGCGGCTGCCTCGTTCCTATCGGAGTGGGAGCCATCGCTATCATGATCGCCTTTTACGCAATAAAAATAGCCTCCTGATATATGGAACCCACATCCTTTCTACAGGATCTTGGAAGCCTCGGTCCGGCTCTCGGATCCGTTGCCGTCATCGGCATCATCTGCTGGAAACTCCTGCAAATTTTCGAGAAGCACGGTGCTGCCATTGAGAGTTTTTCCGCCGCGCTTCAAGGGCAGACGGAAGTCCTAAAAGAAATCGACAAGAACATGCAGGCCAATACCCAAGCCACGGAACGCATGTCGATGCTCTTGCAGCAGAAAACCACGGGCTAACCGGCCTGTGGATTTCCGAGCCATTCCTCCAAGCCGATTCTTTATCCTGAATGCATAACCCATTTAACTGACACCTATGTTGTATCGCTTCATCAAGAAGGACGGGAACGTCGAACGTATCGGAGACATCGATGCCGAGACCCTCGAATCCAAGCTTCAGGGCTACCTGAACGATGGCTTCGAACTTGCGAGCGCCGAAGAGCATGACCAGCAGGTCATCGGAGCGGTGAACCGCCAGCTCGAAACGGCCAACGAGAAGATCGTTGAACTCGAAGGGAAGCTTGAAGAGAAAGGGGAGGCCGCCTAACTGGCGGCCTTCGGGCATATGCGAAGAAAACTGTTTGTCGATCTCGGGCACTCCGCCAAATGGCCGGGAGCCGTGGGCATCAAGAAGGAGACCGATTGGAATCGTGCTATCTACCGGCAGCTTGAGGCGCTACTTCGGGGTGTCTGCATCAAAAAGGGCTGGGAGCTGATTGCCATCCCGGACAAGTTTTTTATTGAATTATCAGCGAACAATAATCTTGTTCAACGGATTCGTTGGATCAATGCCCGTTCCAAGCCGTCGGATTTGCTCTTATCCCTACACGGCAATGCAGCAACGAACCCCAAAGCACGAGGCGTCACCACCTGCTTTATGGGCGGGTCCGAAGCTGCACGTCTGGAATCCATCGAATTATCCAAAGCCTATTCTTTGACGACCGGCGTACCAGTATGGGGTGGGGGAGCATTCGACGACCGAAACAACCGCTATGGGCGTATCGGTATGGTGCGTGACACGACCCCTTTTGCCCTGCTTATCGAGGCGGGATTCGTAACGAATCAGGAGGATATGGCTGTTGATTCAAGGAAGGCAGCCGAGGGGATTGCGGCCTATTATCAGAATTCCAAATTCTAGACAGGATTGAAGCCAAGTTTCTCGAACGGATAGTGCTTTTCGTCCGGGAATGAATGCGTTACTGGCTTGCTCCCACGTACAAGCCTCAACACGCCGGTGTGCTGTTGCTGCAATTCCTTAATCAGATTGAATTCGGAGATAAGATCTATCGCCGGATTTACTTGGACGATTTTATAAATTTCCTCCGTTGAGGAAACCTTACCAAGAATCATCACCGGGCATTTTGAACCCGCTGTCGCAAGCTCGTCTCGCAATTCATGCATCGGCGGCAATCGCGTGCCTCTACGGATGTGGCAAAGAATCGTGGTCTGCTCATCGTATCCACTCGTCTTCGATAATTTTGTTCGTTTAAGAAAGTCTACCAACGGGTCGTTTGAATGCTCATCATACGTGACGACTTCAACGTCTTGGACGGAGAAATCCTCGGCAGCTGTAATCGTTGGTGGCACGAAAGCACCCGTTCGAACGTCCGGACTGCCTTCCGCATCTCCTACGAGCTGCATCCAGTATTTGCGATCCTGAATCTTTTGGATGCCGGCAAGCATAAGGGCAACGGCAAACATTTCTTCAGCTTTTCTGAAGTATTTTTGCTGTTTTTCTTCGTCAGTAAGCCGATCCTCAAGCACCTTGAAATGATAGGCGACATTGAGAGGCGGGTACCAGATCGGATCTTCTACGGAGCGCATCATGATTTAAGCCAGCACGTACTTCGACGCCGGACCCTTGCCGACCTGTTTGATCATTTTTAGCTTCTTCAACTTTTGGAGATGAAGCTGTGCCGTACGCTTAGGGCAACGAAGAATATCCATAACGTCAGAGACGGCAATCTTTTGCATGGTATCGAGGAAGTCGAGAATGGTGACCTGTTCTTTGTCGAGATAGACCTGCGAATCAATGTCCGCATCGATCTTCTTCACAGAGAGACTCACGACGCTATGCTTCACCTGAGCAATTTCCTCCTTGAACCCCTTCACGAAATACTGGAGCCAAGACGTAAAGTCAGTCCGACGCACTTCCCAGTTCTTGCCGATATTGATGGCAGCGTAATAAGCGGGACGGTCGGTGTTGTAATAATCTTCCAGAGCAAAGAGACGACGGAAGTCATAGCCACGCTGGTAGAGGATGAGGGTCGCAAGCGCACGCGCAGTACGACCGTTGCCATCACTGAAAGGGTGGATGGCCGCAATCTGCTGGTGAACGACGCCGGCTACGATGATCGGGCTGATATTTTCTTTTTCGCTCGCCTGGACCCAAGCCAAGAGATCGGCCATGAGTCCGGGAACTAGCTTGGCTTCGGGACCCGTGTAGATGACTTCCACTCGCCCGCCGAAATGCTTTTTAACAACGTGTACGAGCCCTTTGCGGAAGTGTCCCGACGATGTCGCCTTCATCGTTTTATCCGTCACAAGCTGATGGATCTTGAGGACGACCTTTTCCGTGATCGGTTTTTTCGTTTTCACGACCTGCTCGATATATCGGAGTGCGTTGAGGTAGTTTTTTACTTCGTAGACATCGCGGTCAGGTGCGTCAATCTTTTTATTCGCAACAATAGCCTCAACTTCCTTCGCGTTCAGAATGTTGCCCTCGATAGCTGTTGAGCTATGGGACATACGAATTAAGGCTTGGCGGCGCAGCTTCAGCTCTTGTTTGGGCAAGAGGCGAGCACGCTCAATCACCGACTTCGCTTCGGCGATGTCGGTCAGCATCTCGACGATCTTATTCGTGTTTTTGTAGTCGGGCTGAAACATAGTGTTCTAAAGGGGATTCTACCCCTTATTCTCGAATCGCGCAAGAATCGCGCAAGAATCGCGCACGTTCCTACAGAAAATACCAGCCTTGTGGACAATCTGCCCTTATAGCTGGGGCGGATTGCTATTTTGCTTGTATATGCGCATCACTCTCTCAAATACCCAATGGGCCGACGTCAAAGATTCATTCAGCTGGGGCGAACGCCGTCGGGCACAAGAAGCCAGCCCATTTGCCCGCGCGAAGGACGGGGAATCGGTAGATCCCCGCGCTTTGAACGACTGGTCGGCCGACCTGCTCGTTAAGTTCATCGCTGCATGGTCTTTCAGCGATCCTGTTACGAAGGAATCACTTGAGATCAATCTCACCGCCGAGGAAGGGGAGAAGCTTCTCGACCTTGCCCTACAAGCGGTTGGTTTCCGCTCCAAAGAAGACGGCCCAAAAGGGCGTTAGAGAACCTCATCGAAGGACGGGGTTCTTCGCTTCTATTGGATCCCGAAGATCTGGCGTCGGCATACGGGAGACTCGACGCTTTCGCTCTCTGCCGCGCGTTCGGATGGAGCTACACGGAGCTAGAAGAAACTGCCGCCGATGTGATCGACGATTTTCTCTACATTCTTACCCATGGCCAACGCTAAGCTGCAAATCGCTATCGAGGCTTCCAACAAGGCAGCCGGCGAATTGAAGTCCCTCGAAAATGATCTGCGCGGCGTATCCTCTGCCACAAATACATCAGGAGTCGGCTTTGGAAAGCTTGTCGGAGCCATCGGACTTGGCAACTTGGCGGCGAATGCCGCAAGTTCGGCATTTAATGCACTTGGCGATTTCCTGAAAGGGACGCTTGAAGCGGCCGGCAATGCGGAAGCCGGCCAAGCCCAGCTTGCAGCCGTCCTGCAATCCACCGGCATGGCGGCTGGAGTCACGGGAGAGATGGCGAATGAGCTCGCAACGAAGATGGCCAACCTCTCGACCTTTACGGACGACGAGGTGCTTTCGGCTGAGAACCTGATGCTGACTTTCACCAAAGTCACGAAGGATGTTTTTCCGGATGCAATCCAAGCGGCGCTCAACGTCAGCACCGTTATGGGTCAGGATCTGAAATCATCGGTAGTCCAGCTCGGGAAAGCCTTGAATAATCCGATTGACGGCCTCACTGCCCTCACACGCGTCGGCGTATCATTTTCCGATCAACAGAAAAAGCAGATTGAGACGCTGGTCGAGACTGGAAAGACTATGGAAGCGCAGAAGATCATTCTGCAGGAATTGAACCGCGAGTTCGGAGGCTCGGCAGCAGCCGCAGCGAACACATATCAGGGAAAGATAAAGCAGCTCAATAATGCCCTTGGGGAAGTGCAGGAGAATATCGGCAAGGCCGTACTGCCCGCACTTAATCTTTTTGTTAATGATGCTTTAAGCGCTGCCAAAGGAGCTCAAGAAGCCACGACTAAGAACGACACATGGTCCCGAAGTTTTTACAGCTTGGCGTCCGGAGCGAAAGCAGCCGGATATGTTTTGAAAGGTTTGGCGTATGCAGTCCTTTCGCTTGGCACTTTGCTTGTCGGAGGAGCAATTGAAGCCGTCGCCTTCGCATCCGACGTCGCCAAATCCTTTAAACGCATCGGAGAGATCGGACAGAACGTTTTTGCCGCCTTGGCTAAGGCGATGACGGGAGACTTCGCGGGTGCGAAGGAGTCGCTCGCTAAGGCTGTTTCGGCCTTTGACCTCTCCGGCTTCAATGCAACCGTGAAGCAGGTCAACAAGACGCTCGGTTCTTTTGCGACCGACATGGACTACGCTTTCATCCAAGCCGGTCAGGCAATGAAAGAAGGCGTCGTACAGCAGGGCTTTAAGCCCATCGAGAACGCGGCACCGAACGTCGCACGTCAGATCATGGATGCCGTGGGCGGCGGGACGGCCAAGGCCGCAGACAAGGCGAAAGAATCGCTCGGTAAGTTCAAGGATGCCGTCGAAGAAACCCAATCCAAGCTCGCCGACGCTATCCGTGACTATACGCAGAAGTCCAACGACCGATTGGACGACCACCGGAAGAAAGTCGCCGAGATCAATGCCGAAATGTCGCAGCTCCAGGAGGACTTTGCGAAATCTGCGGCCGACAGGGACAAGCAATATCAAGATCAGCGACTTGATCTGTTCATGGCACATCAGGATAAGTTGACGGAAGCCCAAAAGGAATTCGCCAGCCTGCAGAAAGATCTCCAGAACGCGGATGATCCCGACCGACGCGCCGACCTCGAGGCGAGAGTCAACGAAACTAAGAAGCAACTCGACGTAGAGCAGACCATCGTCGATCAATACGCATCACTCAAAGCTGATGCGGAAAAATATCGCGCCTCGAACGACCTTGAACGGCTGCGGCTGAAACACGAAGCAGAGAACCTCGCCGATAAGCAGGCATTCGACGAAAAGATGGCCGCGCTCAAGGAGCGGATGCAGGAAGAGGAGGACGAATACAAGAAGCAGACCGAACGGCTTAAAGAAGAGACTGTACGGCGCTTTGACGAACTCCTTAAAGAATACAAAACGGGATACGACAAGCTTATTGCAGAATCCAAGATCAAGCAGTCCGAACTCAAAGCAATTCAGGATCAGGCCGAGGCGACGCTCAAAGCCATCCAGGCGGCACGAAGCGCTATCACCTCATCTCCATCGGGTAGTGCGGCGGTTATTCCGCATCTCGCGGCAGGGGGCATCGTTACCCGTCCTACGGTCGCACTCATCGGCGAAAGGGGACCAGAGGCTGTCATTCCATTGAATCGGGCCGGTTCAGCCATAGGATCGCAGCCGATTTCCGTTTCCATCTTGGAAGGCGCTGTTTTGAATATCGCCAACGAAGCCGACGAATCGAGGCTTGCGCGCAGCGTGGCCAAGGAACTCGCCAAGGTACTCCAAGGCAATCGTTTCGGCCTAGCCGCTCAAATGTAGCTTATGTCTGTCTACCAGTTTGATTCCGCGCTACTCGATACCGTCACATTGGACGGCGCTTCGGCGACTTCACCGGCATCGACCGACGAGATCACGTTTAATAATTACGGCCTGCAGAATACCAGCATCCTGACCCGGTTCGTGAAGCTTTCAGCACCTATTCTGGACCTGCAGAAACGCGCGTATCCACGTGCGCAGGGAGCGTATGCGGAAACTGCTTATTGGCGAGAAACACATCTCATCCTGCGTGGAACCATTAAAGGTTTTAGCCGAACAGATATGGAGTCGCGTATGGACACGCTCCGTAAGAATCTCGCCGTCTTCGGCGGAATCTTGAAGATCCCGTGGGCCGGAACCTCGCGTTACTACGAATGCTATGCCATCGGCCTCGACCGTATTTTTCAAGAACGGGACCACTACCACATGACAATGTGTCCGTATGAGGTCGAACTCATCGCCCTGCAGCCGTTCGGGCGGAGTGCGGGACGGACGGTTACCGATGTTCCTACTCCCATCACTGTTTCGCCGACCACGATGGAATTCGTGAATGGTGGAACAGCAGAAGCCGATTCGCTTGCCTATATCACCGTCGTGACGGCAGGCACTCTTTCGCAGGTCGTATGGGAGAACACAACGAATGGCGACAAAGTCACCATCGCATCCAGTTTTTCAAATGGCGACCAGATCGTGATCGATGGGGAAAGCCGACGCGTCACTAAGAACGGCGTCGAGATCGACTATACGGGCGTCCTTCCCAAAATCGCTGCCGGTTCCAACGCTTTCAAAATAAGTCTCACCGGATCGGGATTCTCAATCTCCGTGACGGAGCTCCATTACTCACGCTTCTATTGATATGTCATACCAAAAACTCTACGTCTTAGACCGCGCGTCCTTTCTCTTGGATGCCCAGCTCCTTTCGTCCCAAACGTCAGGAACTTTCACCGGATCTTCGTCATCCGCATTGGGTACGCAGTCATGGAATATGCCGGCCGGCTACAAAGCCGTGCTTACCATCGAGAACGAACAGATTTTGCTCTCTGCCATGTCGATTTCTGGCGGAGTGGTCACCTGCACCATCGACACCCGTGGATACGACAGCACTACGGCCGCGACGCACGCCTCGGGGGCGACATGCGAGATCCATTTCACAAAAGGCGGGCACGACCAGATCCAAGACTATCTTGCCAGTTTCGACGACGGTGGCTTCGTTGTACAAAGTGCGGTAACCACAGTCGCGTCGGCGACGAGCCATACGATCAGCGGCGACAAGACGGCAATCTTCACTGTGGGGCGTATCTATATTTTCAAGGTCGCTGGTACTTGGTATCGCGGAATTATTACTGCCGTTTCATATTCGAATCCGACCACCACCATCACGCTTATGGGTGATGGATTACCCGGATCTGGGACGGTCACGAATGCAGGATTCGAATTCAATCAGTCGGTCAACAAGGCAATCGACATTGAGCTCATCAAGCAAGTCACGACCGCTCCAGCCTCCAACCCGCCGGCAGGCTATCTGTACCTCTGGGCGAAGAACGGGGGTTGGTATGCGCGCGATAGTTCCGGAAACGTGCGCTACCTGAATGCCGTAACTGCTTCCGTTTCATCCTCTAGTGGAGTGCTGACCTGTGATTGCTCCACGGCGAATTTTTTCGAATGCACGCTCACGGAAAACATCACGCAGGTTACGTGGCAAAATGGAACGGACGGAGAGAGCTATTTCATTCGGTTCCGGCAGCATGCATCGGCCGCTAAGACAGTCGCCTTGAACACCGCAGGAGGTACGCGTTTTTCAAACGACATTTCATCCTATGTTGTGACTGCGGCCGTTTCAGCAGTGGACTATCTGGAATTCCGTTATTATGGCGGAGATAGCAAGTGGGATCTTACGAAGGTGACGCAAGGATTTCAAACTTCACCCACTGCGGCCGCCTCGCTTCCTCCGGGCGTCATGGTTCCGTATGGTGGATCATCTGCTCCATCGGGTTGGCTGCTTTGCGACGGAGCGGCTGTATCGCGGACCACTTACGCCGCTCTATTCGCAATCCTCAGCACTGCATACGGGGTTGGCGACGGTTCCACGACCTTTAATGTCCCGAACATGAAGGGCAACGTGCCGACCGGCTACGATTCAGGCCAGACGGAATTCAACGCATTGGGCAAGACCGGAGGTGCGAAGACACACACACTTTCGACCACGGAAATGCCGGCTCATACCCACAACATTCCAGGTGCGTCCGGTACGTCTGGCGGATACCCGCCCGCAACCGCGCAGAACGCCGGCGGTTGGTCATCCGGTTCTGCTGGAAGTGGCGGAGCGCACAACAACTTACAGCCGTACAACACGTTCAACTTCATCATCAAGACATAGCTTGGTATGCCAAGAGCTGCGCGCTTTCTCGCTAAAATATATTCCAGCTCCGGCGGGTCTTTTCGACGTGTCTTGGATAGTGGAATTCTGCTTTCGGTCCCGCGAATCGTGCGCGAGGTAAATAAGCCAGCGGGGGAGATCACGCTCGATGTTGCGTTGCCTTGGGATGGTTTCGGGTATGGAACCACAATCAATCTGTTCGATCTGGTGAAGGTCTACGCGGTGAACGACGCCAACCCTGATGGATTATTGGTTTACCAAGGGCACATTATCGAGATCGAAACCCATTTTGATGCCACGGGGAATGGAGTATCGCTTCGAATCTTCCCAGTAGATGCGTTGCTTGGCAATGCCTTCTGGGTTGGAACGGGCTACACCGTAACCTACGCAGCTGCGGACGTGGATACGATGTTTTCCGATGGGATAGATGACGCGAATACGGTGCACGGTTCGTTCTTCACGAAGAATCTGGGGAACCCTGCTTTATCCGTAACTGTAAACTTCGTTCAGAAAACCCATCTTGAAGCGCTTCAGTCGGCTTTCGAATTCCTGAATGCTACTTGGTACTGGCGCGTGCGCGCGAATGGCCAAATCGATCTTCAGCAATATTCTGACGTTACGGCTACGCATACGCTCGCACTCGGAAAACATGTCGACTCGATACAGGCTGGCAAGTCCGTCTTGAACTTGAAGAATCTCGTTCGTCTGGGGTGGGGGAGCGGTCCGACTTATGCGCTGTATTCCGACGCCACAAGCCAAGCTGCCTACGGCCATCGAGACGAGGCGCTTACGGATTCAGGGATCCAGAACAGCGGGTCGGCCGATGCGAAAGGGAATGGAGAGATCGCTCGGTTGAAAGATCCACGAACGAAGACGGTGCTGACGGTGAACGCGAACTATGCCATTGAGACGATTCTGCCAGGGGATACGGTCAAAATCTTAAATGTGCCCAGTGGTGCATCATCTCTTTTATCCGGGCAGGTACTGCGAATTCAACGCGTGGAATACGACGGAAGTCTCGCGGTGCTGCATCTTGCGGATACGGTCGACGTTTTCGGAAATGAGCTCTCAGAAATTACATGACACTTTTCACCAACGAGAGCACTATTTTTTCTGTATCCTCCTCTTTTTGAAGAGTGCGAGCGTGTAACTCATCCGCTTCAGAGAATAAACACATGCCAAGCACACTGAATGCACTGGTTGGAATCAAGAACGCCGAATCAACGGTGCTTTTGTCGATATCTACACTAACGCAGAGAACATTTTTATGTTCCCGCATTGGTCTGGAAATAAAAAAGCACCAATAGGGCGTCTGATCTGGTAGAGTGCGCTTAACTGCAAAGGATAAAGGCAGGAGATGAGCGTATTCCGAGTCAATGCTCTCTTGTTTCAAAAGTTGCTGAATATCAGCCTGAATATTTCGTTTCATTTTTTGAAGTATGAAGAACCCCTTCCGGTTTTTTGAGGGCAGCAACCAGAAAAGATATTCTTGCGCCAACCAAAAGCGCTCAGGATTGATCAGAGCTGGGAAGGCGTTGGGGCAGATTACCCATTCAGACCTTGGATTTTTCTTGTGACCTTTTTTAAGTTTATTGCTCGTCTTGTTGTATAGTCGGGTACCAATGTATGTTTCATTGCCGAGTATGCGGATTACTTTACTTCTGTCCCATTCTTTTCCATTGGGCGCAGTTATCCCGACTTTATTAAGTGCTAATGCTATATCTTCCGGACTTTTTAGCTCCTCAACAAACCAAAGAAACATATCTTGCACAGCTTTTGATTTTTCATCATCAGCAGGTACAAAACGGATCCGGTCATTTGCCAGCCCTTTATGCTCGCCATGCTTTAAGACCTTGATCGGTTTTTTTCTTTCATCAAGCAAGAGTCTGTTCATTCCATAACAGGCGGTGCCACCAACGGAATATCCTTCGCTTGAAATTTTAAGCATCCCTTTAAAAACATCCCTACTGAGTTTTCTACTAAACTCAGATGACATTTCTCTTTTCACCGTTCTTTGAAGACCTGTAAGCATTTCGGCTCCTTCGCCCTGCATGGGGAAACCCTCACTGAAGTAAATGACTTCAATACCATTTTCATTGCAAAGATATTCGTAATGTCCAGCCTCATCTTTCTTTTGGAATCTACCCCAGCGAGAGTCGTCCTTCACGAGAATGTAATCAAATCCGGTAGCATCACGTTTATGCACCCAGTCGTTCATCAGTCTTTGAAAGCCAGGACGTTCCGCCGTAACCCCGCTATCTTTGTCCTCTTCTTCGTGGATTATTTCTATGCCGTACTTTGCTGCAAATTTTTGAGCCTCTTCTCTTTGAATAGGAATTGAATATTCCTGCATGTCTCTAGTAGACTTGCGATAGTAGGCGACGGCTTTTTTCTTTTTCTGTTGTTTGAGAAAAATCATGGCCGTATTATCCGAGGATTTTATTCAACAGAACACGAAAATCAGACAGAACAGATCTCTCTTGGGGAGTGAAATCTAATCCGTTTTGAAGCGTCTCTCCGATTTTCTTCACAAGGTTGTCGACGATGTGGGAGAATCCAGTTTGGGCCGCGTTCGCTTCCAATTGGGAGATACGCATTTCTGGATCAGCGAGAAACTTTTCGATGGCCGCTTCATTGATCGTATCTTGGTCGAAGATTTTCTTCAGCTTACGGAGATCCTTTGCGCTTGAAATTTTTCCATTCCCGATTTTTTCAAAAATAATCCGAATGATGTCGTCAACTTCAAAATTCTTAATCTTGAGCAATTTAGAGCGGAGTTTTAAAAACTCATCTCGGTAGGATTGTTCCAGTCCGTGATGCTCCATCAGCTCAATGTACTCTACCTTTTGATTACGTTGACGAAGGGAGCAATTCACGACAGAGACGGAAAGGCCAAGATACCGCGCAATTTCTGCGTCACTTTTATTACCTCCAAGAACCTCTTTTGTTCTTGCGATTTGATTGGAGCGTTCCATGGGCCGCCAGGGGCGTCTGTTGTTTTGGATGTTGTAGCGTTTGCGCTCAATTTGAGCCGGCTCCAAATTCTCGTATATCGCACACGGGGCTGTCGTGAGTTTAAGCTTTTGGGCGCACTTATAGCGTCTATGGCCGTCCAGAATCATGTAGCGGTTCTCGGCAAGTCTAAGTACAGCTAAAGGCACCTCAATGCCTTCAGCTTCGATGTTCTCTTTTAAGGCGTTTGTTTCGCTTTCTGTCCCAAACTCCTTTCGGGGCTGATCTGGATCACATGCAAGCTGTTCCAGAAGAATTTCTCTAAAAATAGGCATATTCATTGGTTTTCGACAATTTGGAATAAAATTGCTCGGTGACTATAGAGCCACCGAGCCAAAATCGCCCCGAAGATAGGGCGGCTCTGATTGGGCGGCACCATACATGTGACTAGTAAAACTGTCAAGCATTGATGCTGAAAATTATGCACATATAGGTATTGTGTGGTGTTGGTAGGTAGGGTAGAATTGCTGCATCTTCTATGGATATAAACCAAATTCCGCCCCTACTGACTCTCCGAGAAGCGGCCGAAATATTAAAGTGCCATCCGAATACGCTTCGGAATTGGGACCGAAAAGGCATTCTAAGAGCGGTTCGAATAGGGGAACGAGGAGATCGACGCTTTCGAAGAGAGGATGTATTAAAAATGGCTACACCTGACACAAATAATTAATCACCTATGTCGATAAAAAAAAGTAAACCTTACGTCCTCGAATCTCAGTGAGGAAAAATTGCATGAGCTCCGAAGGATTCTTCCAGAAACGTTCAGCGAGGATAAGATTGACTGGGACAAATTAAAGGTTGTGCTGGGCGATCACATTGATTCACGGATTGAAAAGTTCGGTTTTTCTTGGGCCGGTAAAAGCAACGCAATACGAAGTGTGATCGTACCAAGTACAGCGACCCTGTGCCCGGACCAAAAAGCAAGCGTTAGCTTTGATGAAACCGAAAATCTTTTGATCGAGGGCGATAATCTTGAAGTCCTGAAGCTCTTGCAGAAGGCGTATTTTGAAAAAGTAAAGATGATCTATATCGATCCTCCATATAACACGGGATCCGATTTCGTATATAAGGACGATTTTAAATCACCAGTCAAAGGGTATCTAGAACAGACCGGCCAGATGAATGGTGAAGGTCAGAAACTCCAAACAAATAAAGAGACCAACGGACGCTATCATAGCGATTGGTTATCCATGCTGTATCCACGGTTGAAGCTGGCTTGGAATCTATTGAGGAGCGACGGGGTTATATTTGTGAGTATCGACGATAACGAAATTCACAGATTGCGAATAATGATGGAAGAAGTCTTTGGTGAAGAAAACTTCGTCGCTCAGATCAGTTTGCTGTGCAATCCAAAAGGTAGATCCCAAGATAAATATTTTGCGACAAACCACGAGTATATTTTGGTTTTTTCAAAATACCCATTACCCAAAGGAAGCTTCTCGATAGAGAAGGATGCGCAACAAATCGAGAATGAATACACCGAAGAGGACGAGGTTGGAAAATATAGACTCTTGGAATTGAGGAATACTCATAGAGAATTCGGAAAGCACAATCGTCGGAATCTTTACTATCCTTTTTACGTAAATAACGAAACTGGAGAAATAACGCTTACCAAAAACGATGCTTCTGTGGAGGTTTTGCCTATCTGGGATGACGGTTTTGAGGGTTGTTGGGCCTGGGGTAAGCCTAAGAGTGAACTCGAAACAGAATTCCTTGAGTCTAAGAAAGTGAATGGCAAATGGAAAATCTACAGAAAGAGTTACGCCAACGGAGCAGATAAAATGTTGAAGACGATCTTCATCGATAAAACCTTCTATACCGAAAAAGGTCAGGCAGCTTTTAACCAGCTTTTCGAAGCCAAAAAGAAGATATTTCAGTCACCGAAGTCGGTGGATCTGATTAAAACCTTAGCGAGGACATCAACCGACTCTGATGACCTGGTATTGGATTTTTTCGCTGGATCCGGGACGACAGCTCAAGCGGTCATGGAGTTAAACCAAGAGGACGACGGAAAGCGCAAATACATACTCGTACAAATTCCGGAAGTAACAGATGAAAAAAGCGAGGCCTACAAAGCTGGTTATAAAACAATTGCCGAGATTACAAAGGAGCGAGTCCGTCGTGTGGGAAAAAAAATCGAAGGGGCTTCAGATAAAGGATTCAAGATATTCAAGCTTGGAGAATCCAACTATCCTGAAAATACATTTGATTTTGACCCTGAAAAAAGCGAGGAGGAGAACCAAAAAGCATTTAACGCCTACCTCTCCAAGGCAAAACAGGAATCACTGTTTGCCGACGCGAATAGCCTAGACATTGTTTATGAGAACATCCTGAAAGAGGGTTTTTCGCTCAACGCCAAGGTAGAGAAGCGCAAGCTTGGTAAAAACAATATCTATATCGCGACCGACGGTGAGCGCATATTGCACATTTGTCTGGATAAAAAGATTGAAACAGAAACAACCAATGAGCTGACTGGCCGCGCCTTCAAGGATCGCATTTTCATTTGTCTCGATAAGGCTCTTGATGACACCGGCAAAGCGAATCTCAGCCTCAATCTTGAGCTGAAGACGATCTAGACTATGAAGCTTAAATTTGATGCAAATCAGGACTTTCAGCTAGACGCGATCAAAGCAGTCGTCGATCTATTTGAAGGCCAAAACAAAACTGCAAGTAAAGTGATCGCTGGTAGTGGGCTTTTGGGAATCTATCCAAATGTTCTTACGCTTTCACAGGAAGAAATTTTAGCAAATAGCTCAAAGGTTCAGACTCACAACGGCACTGTAAGCGGCGGAGTCATTAGCGATCTTGATTTTTCAGTCGAGATGGAAACTGGAACCGGTAAGACTTACGTATATCTCCGCACCGTATTTGAACTGAACAAAAAATACGGCTGGAAGAAGTTCATCATTTTTGTGCCTTCAGTCGCTATTCGTGAAGGTGTCGTTAAAACCCTCAATATCACAAAAGATCACTTTGCTGATCTCTACGACAATGTTCCGTACCGCTTTTATGAATACCAGTCAAGAAATATTTCTCAAGTAAAGCATTTTGCGGACAGCAGCAATATCGAGATAATGGTGATGACCATTGGCGCTTTCAATAAAGATTCTAACGTTCTCTACAGTGAACGTGATCAGATGCACGGAGAGCAGCCGATCAGCTATATTCAAAAAACCAATCCTATTTTGATTTTAGACGAGCCCCAAAATATGGAGGGGGAATCTACCAAAAAAGCACTTGAGAATTTTAATTCGTTATTCCGTTTGCGCTACTCAGCAACACACAAGAACGTATACAACCTCGTATACCAGCTCGCTCCTTACGACGCGTACCAACTGGGTTTGGTAAAAAAGATCGAGGTCTTTTCAGTTGTCGATGAAGATAACACTGCGGCAGCCCCACTACTTAACTTAATTGAAGTGAAGCCAAGTAAAACCGCCCTCAAGGCCCAGATAGAGGTTGTCGCAAAAGATGACCAGGGCAATTCTAAAAAGAAAAAGGTTAGCGTCAAGCAAGGGGATGATCTCGCAAAGAAGACAGGGAACGCTTCTTATGAAGGGTTTGTTGTCGATGAGCTTACGGCAGATGCTCCGGACTTCGGTTCAATTGGGTCCGTCAGGTTTCGGAACAACATTCAGATCAAACAAGGGGAGGGAATCGGCGGAAATAGAGAGGACATCATGAAAGAACAGATCGCTGAGACTATCAAGTTGCATTTCGAAAAAAAGAACAGGTTAAAAGAACTAGGCATCAAGGTACTTTCGTTGTTTTTTATTGATCGTGTCGATAACTACGTGAAGGATGATGGTTTTATCCGTCAAACATTCATCGAACAGTTCAATAAATTGAAAAAAGAGAATGGTGAAGGTGGTACGGACGTAAATGCTGTTCATAAGGGCTATTTTGCCATGAAGAACGCTACCGAATACATCGAACGCGAGTCTGCTATTGCGGAGAATAAGGAGGCATACGAACTCATCATGAAAGACAAAGAACGCTTACTCTCCTTTGATGAGCCGACTGAATTCATCTTTTCCCACTCAGCTCTCAAAGAGGGTTGGGACAACCCGAACATTTTCAATATCTGTACGCTCAACCTGACGTCATCTTCAATGAAAAAACGTCAGGAGATCGGTCGCGGAATGCGTCTATGTGTAAATCAGGACGGCGAGCGTATTTTTCTCAAGAACGTAAACTTGCTGTCTGTAATCGCCAACGAGAGCTACTCAAGCTATGTAGCCGGGCTTCAGTCTGAATTCGTGGAAGATGGTATTTATAAAGCAGCTCCTGCACCGCACAACGCAAAACGAAAAGTTACCGTTAAGTTGAAAAAAGGCTTCGATCATGATGAAAATTTTCAAGCCATTTGGAACCGCATCTCTAAAAAAACAAGGTACGTTGTCCGGGTTAATACTACCAATGTCATTGAGCGAACATCAAAACGGATTCAAGAGCTGAAGATCTCAAAGCCACAAATCAAGATTGAACGGGCCGGTATCGCCATGGCGAAAGAGGGCATCGATGCGACTATCCTTGGTGGTCAATCACAGGCATTGTCGCAGACTCGACGCATGATCGATTGCGTGGAGCTGATAAAAAGTGAAACGAAGCTTACGCGTGAAACCATTGCCGCGATTCTGCAAGAGTCCGGTAACTTCAAGTCGCTTGCAAATAATCCGGATCGATTTATTTACGAGGTGACGAAGATAATTCGAGAAGAGCTTGTCCGAGACTATATCGAGCAGGTCAGCTACGAGGTTGTACCGGAGAAGTACGATGTGGCGCAATTCGAAAACATCCCTAGCTATAAAGACTCCGTAGAACCGATCAACCATTCTATCTATGATGCTATAGTTTACGACTCAGAAGTTGAACAAAAATTTGCAGTTGATTTAGATCGCGATGAGCGTATCAAGCTCTTTATAAAACTTCCTGGCTGGTTCAAGATTGAGACGCCTGTGGGCGGCTACAACCCTGACTGGGCCATAGTCACCGCAAAGCGTGATCTACGTGGCAATGAGGACCGGGAAAAGGTCTACTTCGTAATCGAAACCAAAGGTGGTACGAATCTCCGTGCATCGGAGCGCGCCAAAATCGACTCGGCAAAAAAACATTTTGAAGTGATCGCTGTTAACTATAAAGAAATCAATAGTGGATACCAGCAGTTCAATGAGGAATGCCTAACATGAATCCAGGAGCATTCACAATTCAGCCAGCCGAACTAGAAGCTCTTGAACCAGCAAGAGCTAATGATATTTTTTGTGCGCTCCTTCGTATCGAAGCTAGGGCACTTGAGATTCCTATTAGTGAGATCGTCGCTTCAACCAATATCAACGATGGTGACGGTGGGATCGACGCTTCTGCTAATAACACAAGTGAAAAATCTAGTAGCGTCATTCATTTGGGTAGAAACGGCTATCAAATTAAAGCCGGCGCAAATTTTTCTCCGACTGAGGGAGGATTTAAAGCGGAGCTATTTTGTCAAGGCAAGTATGTTGGCAAGGACAATCTAAAATCTGCAATCAAAAGACTCATGGATGATGGCGGAACGTATTGGGTTTTGGTTTTCCAACGCGAATTTAATGATCAGCAGCGCAATGACGCTAAACAGGTCTGTGAAGGTCTTTTTAGAGGTTGTGGTTACCTCGATCCGAAAGTTGTTATTCTCGGCCAGAGTGATATAGCGGACCTGCTTTCTCGGTACACCTCCTTAGTACTTCTTCTACGGCCTTCCGACGGTCGATTCCGTCCTCATAGTGAGTGGTTTCGTATCGGAGCGTTTGAAGGGGATCTTATTATAGGGGACTCACAAAAAACTGTTATCGACGGAATAAGAAAAGAATTATCTGAATCAGGCGACCAGGCGATACATATCCGTTTAATCGGCGAGCCAGGACTTGGAAAATCTCGTTTGGTTTATGAGGCTACGAGTACGGACGAATATGCTCCACTCGTCGTTTATGGGATGGGAGGCGATTTTCAAGGGAGCGAATTGTTGAGACGGCTTGAAGATCCAGCGCATCAGGTTCGAGCTATTTTAGTCGTCGATGAATGTGATGGGGATGCTGCAGCAGCCATCTGGCGTCAATTAAAGAGTGCTGGTTCACGTATTCGAATTATCTCAATTTCAAATGATTGGGAACAATACAGCGGCGAGACCAAGTACTTCTCAATGCCACCCTTAGGAGATGAGGAAATTCGTCGAATTTTGATGGGTTATCAGATTCAAAGTGAGATTGCCTTGAAGTGGTCGGATCTTTGCGATGGTTTTCCCAGGGTTGCGCATGTAATCGGACTTAACCTGCAGAGATTTCCTGAGGATGTATTCCGGGAACCGGACATTGGACGCGTCTGGAATCGTTATATTGCAGGAGACCTAGATCCGAACAGCGCCGAGGCTTCCCAGAGGAGGATGGTGTTGCGAGAACTATCCTTATTTAAGAAATTTGGATACACGAAGAATTTTAAAGGTGAGTTCTCTTTTCTTGCAAAACGGATTCATGCGCTGGATCCACTTTTGACTGAGGCTAAGCAGAGAGAAATTATACGAATTTTTCAACAACGGAAAGTTCTTCAGGGTGAAGCTACGCTCTATATCACACCTAAGGCCGTGCAGATCATTCTCTGGTTGGAATGGTGGGATATGAATGCGGACGCTTTTGACCCCGACCAATTCACCGAAGGGATGCCCCCGCAGCTTGTAGAGTGGTTCAAGAGAATGTTTGAATATGCCGGCGGTTCAGAGGCATGCAAAAAAGTCGTTTCTAAACTTCTCGCGGCAGACGGGCCATTCTCTGGTTCGGATTTTTTGAATGCTCGCCAAGAATCGGATTTTTTTTTCACACTTAGCATGATCGATCCTGATTCTGCTATCGATATACTCGAAAAAACAATAGGCACATGGAGTATTGAGCAATTAAAGAATCTGCATGACGGGAGAAGGGGCGTTATAGATACGCTTGAAAATGCCGCTAAGTGGGGCAGACTCTTTCCACGCGCTTTTAAGTTATTGACCCGCCTAGCGCTTGCCGAAAACGAAGCCTATGCCAATAATTCTTCTGGTATTTTAACCGATCTATTCGCGAACGGTGCTGGAGAAATCGCGCCCACCGAACTCCCGCCTGTTGAGCGTCTTCCATATCTCGAGAGTCTTATTTTTTCAGACAATGCGGAAGAGAGACGTCTGGGCATCGAAGCCGCAAAAACAGCTCTAAAAGTAGATGGTTTCGTACGCTTTTTGAGCTCTCGCTTTGCCCTAGTCCAACCAAAACCACAGCTATGGAGGCCGACGACAAGACAAGAGCATATTGACGCATTCTTGGATGTCGTGCGACTTTTGAATCGTGCAGCAGCAGACCTACCTAATGAGACAGAAGCTAAGAAAGTGTCGTATGTATTTGTTGACGAGCTGCCTCGGCTCGTTCTACATCTTGAGATCTCGGAGGAGCTGATCCCGATGTACCGAGACTTATATTTAAAAAATAGACTTGAGAAGCAACAGCTCTTAAGAGAGATTGGAAGCCTGTTGCATTACTACTCCAAGGAGATAAAGTCAGAAGTCCTAGAATCCTGGACAGCCTTTAAAAATGAACTGACAGGCTCAGAATATAAAGATAGGCTTGAGCGTTTTGCAACTATGGATGTGATGGAGGAAGAATTCGGTGATGATGGAAAGCTTTTGGATGTCATCGAACAGCGTATTGGAGAATTGGCTGATCAATCCTTGAAAGGGCATAAAGAGGAGTTTTTGCAAAATATTGATCGACTGATCAAGGCTGAAAGCATTAACACTAATCGCTTTGGTAATAAGTTAGGACAAAAAGACGAGGCTTTTGGTTTTTTGCCAGCGATCTTGGAGGCGCAGAGGCGATCTGAATACAAAGGAGATCCGTGTTTGTTGGGCAGTTATTTGTCTGCCATGGCCGACAGGGACGTGGACAAATATGAGACCGTGATGACCGAACTAGCGGAGGACGGCATTTTAGCCCCATTGATTCCTCAGCTGATTTGGCGAGCCCGGCTGACTGACCGATGTGCCGATATACTTATTGCACTTGGCCAGAAAAATAAAATTGAAATTCGTTTATTTAAACTATTTGAATCTGGTGGGACTCTACGCTCAATCAGTGAAAAAACGTTCCAAAAAATAGTTCAGTATTTGCTTTCCCGACATGAGATGGGGTCCAGCTCAATCGCTCTCGGGTTACTTCACACCTATTATTTTTATATTGATAAGACCAAAATAATCCCAGAAGACTTAGGCTACGAAGCTCTCGTGGCGATGCTCGATCCAGGAAAGGAAGATATCAGCCCCTATCGATCAAGAGATGATTATGAGTGGACTGAGATCGCAAAAGCGTATATCGATTTATACGCTGCCAAGAGGCCGGCTCTGTTGGAAGAGATTGTGGATGGATTCGGTAGGGATGGGACACCTTTGAGTGGATTTATCAGCAGAAGTCATGACGTTCTAACCAATCTGGCTCAGTTCATGCCCAAGGAGGTTTGGCATACTGTGACTAAGCGTCTGGGGCCACCTATCGACTCAATTTCTTATCATCTATCTCATTGGTTGCGTGGTGAAGGTGGATTTGGACGGGAAATCTACAGACCAATCAGTCTATTTTCGGTCGATGATGTTTTTAGTTGGGTTGAAGAGGATGCAGGAAAGCGAGCATGGTATATCGCATCCTTCGTGCCAAACTACTTTTTTAGGACAGAAGGACAAGTCTGTTGGGCGAGGGAAGTACTTGTTCGCTATGGAGATCGTGAAGATGTACGAAGGAACATGGCGGCAAACTTTTCGACGGAAGGTTACAGCGGTCCTGCAAGTATGCATTACGAAGCGAGAAAAAAAGAGCTTCTTGATTTCGACAAAGGTGAGACCGACCGCAATGTCAAGGAGTGGATACATGAATACGTAAAATATTTGGATGAAAGAATCGAGTCTGAGCGTCTGGACGAAGAGCGTGACGATTTCTAGGTGTGAAGTTTTTCTAAAGGTATCCTAAAATCGTAATAAAGGAGTGATTTGAGCTATTTTTCAAGCCAAGCTACGGTACAGCCGCTTATAAGCAATTAAGCACTTATTCCTTAGTTTCCAACCCGCGAACCTCATCGTGTCCCTAAAAAGGGACGGCGTTCCCAAGGGAATGTCATTGCAGACGACGTGGTGCCGGTGGGCTATGCTTTTTTGAGTGACCTTTGATAGGATCACTCTGCTCTTGTGTATCTACACAAGGGCTGCATACCGCCGTCCATCCGAAACCGCCAAGGCCTGCAATCCGAGGTGGGAGTAGGGTGGGCGGTTTATGATCGAAAATGATGCGATCATCGAAAGTTTCTTGGTCTGGCTTAGCGGCAGTCGCTCGCCAGCAACGGTTCAGTCGTACAAGTTCGCTATTTATTCACTCACTAAGTATCTGAATGAACTGGGTAAGGTGCTTACGGACTGTGACCTTGACGATCTGTCCAGGTATCACATCTGGCTGGAGAATAGAGGATTGCGCGGCGGCACTCGCGCTCTATACATCACGTCCCTTCGTACGCTGTGGAAATGGCTCTATCGTCAAGGCAAGGTAAAGATCAACGACGATTTAATTCCAGTGCCGCAAGGTGTTGAAAAAGAATCGCACCCGTTCCTTGAACCGCAAGAATTTCGTGCGATCATGAATCTCTACGACGAGATGTATCCAAAGGAGTTGCGCGACAAGACGATTGTCGCATTTCTCTATAATACGGGTCTACGTTTGGGAGAAATGCTGAATCTGAATATTGACTGTCTCGACATGAAGGAGCGCAAAGCGGTAGCGAAGACCTTCAAAAGAAAGCATCACAAGCGTGAGGTATATTGGGATGAAGAGACGAATCGATTACTCGAACGATGGCTAGAAGTACGGGAGAGGATTCTGGGCAGAAAGGATAGTGGGACTGAGGCGCTCTTTATCAGCTTCAATACGGCCACCGATCCGAAACGAATGGACCGGAGCGCGGTTCAGAAGACGTTTCGAGCGGCACGAGCAAAACTTGGTATAGAGAAACGGATCACGCCTCACTCATGCCGGCACGGATTCGCATCGCTCGGCGTTAAACGCAACGTCAACCTCCGTTACCTCCAAGTTATGATGGGTCATGCGAATATCCGTTCGACCACCATCTACATGGGGTACAAGAACTCGGATGTCGAAAGCGAGTATCGAAAGATCTTCGAAACGCAACTCGAGGCTCAAGTGGACAAGCTTGCTAAAACAAAAACAGAAGGCGGTATGCTAAACGAACAATTCTATGCCCAGGCCGGAAAAATTGCAGCGGAATCTTCTAATCACGAAAAAATGTTCATCAGGTAGTACAATTCGAGAGGTGGCTGGCGAATTTAACCTCCATTGGACGACGGTCCACAAAATCGTCCAACGACATCGCCGCAATACTCGCCAAGGCCATCCTTGGCGAAACTTGCCTCAAGACCCCTCCAAAGCCGCAATACTTGACGAAAGCTCAAGTAGGTAGTATATTTTACGCAAGGTTGGGAGCATTTTTACATAAATTGCCGCCAGTGAGCGGCCCGATGAAAAGGTTTGCAGCGTGAACCTTAGTGGTCCAAGCGCTAAACGAGACATTCAAAAAAGAGATCCGCAAGGGTCTCTTTTTGGTAAACAAAGAGCGCATCCGGACGGCGAGAGCAGATGGCTCATTGCCGCGCGGATGCGCGAGTTAGAGGAGGGGCGCGTCCTGGTAGGCCGCGTCGTCCTTGGTTGTTCTCGTAACCACGGTGATCGGTACTTCGGTGCCGTCGAGAGTAGCTGCGAAGAACGTACAGTCTTCGTGACCGATCTTGAGGCGGAACCTCCGGTCGTGGTGCTTCTTGCCGTCGGCCTTCACGTCACCTTCGAAGGGCTTGTAGCCGACTTGGTAGCCGATAAGCGCGTCCTCCTCCGTGACCTCGAAGACCGTTACGGTCTTCCAGCCCCACTTCGCCATGTAGAGGTGGTTCCACCACGTGGTGGGGGAGGCGGTAGCGTCACCCTCGATCTTTTGGCCCTGGACGGAGCCCGGGAAGGTCTTCCAGTCCATGACTTTGAAGGCCACGAAACTGACAACGATGATCGTGAGGATCGTGATGAGAACGATGTACATGCGACGCCTCTTGTTTTTCATAAACCCCTCGGGTTTTGGTTGTATGGAATGTTCAACTGAGGACGTAACATATCCTAAAATGGGTGTTTTGTCAAGGTGGCTTGATACTGAAACGTATACGAAAAGAGCTTGTTTTTACTATATGGAGCTGTCTAGGAGACTTGACAATTTTTGTAATTCCTGTATGCTCCCTTTGGACTTTTGAGGAGGACAGATGTCAAAAATCGTTTCGGATGAGATTGTTGGAAAAGTGACGGCCATCATGGCGGAACTCGAGCGTGTCGAAGATGAAGGGAGGTACGATGAGCTGGCCATGCGGGTTTCCCGCCAGCTCCTCATCGTTAACCAGGACGTCGCCCGAGTGGCGATCAAGATGCTCCCTGGGAAGGAGCAGTTCCACCCTTCTTGGCATCTCTTTGAGCTTACGGGCCTGGCTGAGGACGAGGCTCATGCGAGGCGCATGCTTCCGTTGTCGTGCCATGCGTCCCAGGAGGAAGGGGACTCATGTCTCAAGGTGACGCGGATGATGCATGACGGTCAGGGGCCGAAGGCGCTTGACCATGCACGGAACGCCCCGGAAGACATGCGCGCTTCTTTGGTCGGGCATGTCCTCGCGCAAAGCAAGGACAAGAAGACCAGGGAGCAGTGCATTGCCTTCCTCCTTGCCAAGACGGTAGAGGCTAACGAGGTCGAGCCAGGCGGATCTTTCGAGGACGTCCTCGCGGGGGCGATCGATAAGATCCTCCTCCAGCACACGATCAGCCAGGCAACGGGAACGGAGGATGTGGTTGCGAGGAGCATCGAGCGCCTCAAGCGGCTGATCTCCCTCAAGGCACCGCACTCCCTTCTGCGCAACGAAGCGTTGCTGTTGCTGCGGCGAGGTCAGTTCGAGCTTGCGCTTGGAACGCTCGCCCGCATCAAGGAGTTCCAGCCGTACCCCGAGGATATCCAGGTCAGCCTGGCTCTGGGCCTCTCAATGACGGGAGATGTGCGTATGGCGAAGGAAGTCTTGGCGCGTACGACGAACCCGGATTCGCGGTGTGAGTTGCTCCTTGAGCTGCTCGTGAGCAAGCTTCTCAACCAGGCATTCATGGATTAGCCATCATGAACCCCTCTTCTCTTTGCTACAGCCGCGTTTCCTGACGCGGCATTTTTATATGACAAGCGTACTTGATAAAATTCCTGTTTTGTGGTAAGAGTAGGGCAGGACTTTCGACAAACAAGGACGGTGACGGATGAACCAGGATCTCGTGAAGCGTACTCGTGATTGGACGAAGCTTCTCTCGATATTCGCTGATTTGGGCTTTGACGAAACGTGTGGTCGACGCCCTGTTGGCGAGATCATGGAGTTCATACCAGACGCATCGACGGGGTTGCCCCCATTCCGTTCGGCCCTCAAGAACATCGAGGCCCGGTGGGATCTCACAGAGACGCGCTGGCTCCATTCGCTCCGGTTTTATTTTGCACCGGTTCCAGCGCTATCTCACGGTGACTACATCGCGATCAAGCTCATTCCGCCTCGTAGCGACGAGCGGATCCCCGGCGAAGCGTGCATCTTCGACCCTCTCTCTACGAGAGAGGAATCCATCGGTGGTGTGCTGCGGTTTGCACCCCGCACAGATGAGTCGTGGGACCATGACAAGCGCCTGCTCAAGCAGACCGTTTGGCAGAAATCCGACGCCCTCAATCAATTGACGGAAGAACGGAGGAGCCAAGTCATCCGAATCTTCTACAAGTACTTCGGCCTGATCGGTAACCCATCAGAAGAGTCAATCACGATGGCAACGGTCAGGCGCGTCGTCGGTAAAACGATGGCCTTCGAGCACGTCAAGGTCGTGAACGAGCGCCCTATCGAAGAGGTGGTCTTCTACGGCTGCGTCGCGGACTTCATCCCTGCATGGCCGGTTCTGCCTGAGCCCCACTTCCTTCTTTCGTTTCGGTTCGCTCCTCAGAGCCGCTTCGATTGCCACTACTTGCGTCGGATCAATTACTTTTTGACGTCAAGCGGAGCTTCTTCACACGCATTTGCCCAGGATGGAGAGAAGGAGCGCACGTTCTCTGGGATTCTTACATTCGCCGACTAGATAGCTAGTCGGCATTTTTTTTGCCATTCTTTCTCGTGTGTGGTTCGCTGTTGGCGCACATCTAAACCATTGGGGGTCTCTATGTACGATTGCGGGCGGGAATTTCTGACGCCGGTGGTCTGTGCACCTCCGTCGGAAAAAACGTTCAAACGGTTTCTTGACTGGGTCATGCCAGCACACGAGAAGATCGATTATGCGCCGCACAGCATGTATGGCGCAGACGAATTTTATGATGGGTGTCGACAGCTCTTTCTTTTTTCCCCGGAGCCTGAAGAAGAGATTACGCCGCTTGATGCGCTGATCCAGCTGGAAGACCTCGGTTTCCGGGGAATCGTGTTTCCTGAGCTCGTCAGCTTCGCGGCAAACTGGCCAGAAGAGCCGTTGGGGTACAGCATCCTGGCACTCGCTTCGGTCGGTAGGTTTGGCGGCATGTCGGTCCTGCCTGCACTCAGCTGTACGGCAAGCGGTCGTGGCTTGATGCCGATCCCGTCTAACACAAGGATGAACTACACGAACCACCGCTACCTGACCACCGCCCGCCTCTAAGGGTCTTGCCCTGCATCGAATGGTGCAGGGTTTTTATTGCAGATTATGCACAAAACAGCTACGATCTTGCCATGCCATACGGTTCCAAGGTCGCCAAAAATGCGGCCTGGCTGATGCTCGCAACGACAGGGCAAAAGGTCTTGGCCTTTTTTTCGTTTATCATCGTTGCGAGATTGTCAGGGACGGACATCACCGGAGCGTATTTTTACGCGATCTCCATCACCTCTATCTTCGTTACCTTCGCGGACCTTGGGATGACGCCCGTCGTCATCCGTGCAATTTCTGGTCATCGCGAAGATGGTGATCGGTTGCTCGGAGCGGCAATTCGCGCAAAAGGATTGCTTGCACCGCTTGCATCACTTGGTGCGATGCTGTTTGCGCTTCTTGCAGGAGGTGATGCAACAATCATCGCGACGGTTGGGATTGCGTGTTTAGTGATGACGGCGGATTCAATTCACTTGGTGATCTATGGTGCGTTGCGTGGCAAACAGAACCTGCGTCCGGAAGCGATAGGGATGTTCATCGGGCAATCACTTTCGGCTGTGACCGCTGCGTCTGCTGCGTATTTTAAAACAGGCCCTGTGGGTCTTGCGGTTGCGCTTCTCCTCTCGAGCGTGTGGAACGTTGGATGGAGTCTCTATCAAGCAAAGCGTTTAAAGGTCATTGCGGCAGAGCCACGGAAGAGTGACTTTCGGGTGTTGGCACGCGAGGCGATTCCGTTTGGTCTTGCTGGGATGGCGGTCAAAGTCTATTCCTATGTTGATAGCTTGTTCCTCAAGCATTTTCATGGCGTGACAGATGTTGGTGTCTACGCCGTCGCGTATAAGCTCACGTACGCATTGCAATTCTTGCCTCTCACGTTTACTGCGGCACTGTATCCCGCATTATCTGCGGCGTTTGCAAAAGGGGAGAAGGAAGACGTTCGCAACACATTTTTAGGTGCACTCCGGTTGATGGCCGCAGTTGGTTTTGTGTTGACGGCAGGAGTATCAGCGCTTGCTCCGCGCATTATCCCATTGATCTACGGGGAAGAATTTATCGCCGCCGTTCCCGCATTGTCCGTCTTGCCATGGGTTCTCTTGCCGATCTTTATGGATTTTCCGATTGGTGCGCTCTTGAACGCTTCGCATCGTGCTCATTTAAAGACGACAGCGATGCTTTGCACGATGGTGTTGAATATCCTGTTGAACCTGTTCCTCGTCCCGCTGTTTGGTCCGGTCGGAGCCGCTTGGGCGGGCGTCATCAGTTTTTGGTCGCTGTATCTGATTGGCGTTGGTTTCATTGCTGGTTCTGTGGGTGGAGCCGGCCGCCTATTGTGGCTTACCGCACGGGCGCTCATCTCAGCTGTTGTCGCATGGATCGCTTGGCGGATGATTGGAGGAAGGATGGATCTCTTTGCTTCGATGTGTTTTGGAGGCGCTATTTCTGTCGTCATGGCGTTTGCGACGCGTTTGGTAACGGTTGACGACGTGTTTGGGATTTGGAAACGGTTCCGTCCATCCACAAAACTGGAAGACATCCATGAGTGATCCACGTTGTACACTCATCACACTTGATTACCCACCTTCAAAAGGTGGCGTTGCGCGATATCTCTCACAACTTGTTGAAGCGGCACATGGTTCTGTCCGCGTCGTCGTTGCACAGAAAGAAGGGGAGCCGATGCCGCGATGGTGGTCGCTTGTCGCAACGTGTTGGCGTGAGCGATCCCAGTCGAAGACGATCCTCGTGAGCCATGTGTTTCCGGTTGGGACCGCGGCGTGGATTGCGCAGATCCTTGGAGGACCGAAATACGTCATCATCCTCCACGGCCTCGACGTGCGGCGTGCGACTTCTTGGTCAAAGCGATGGTTGCTCAAACAGATTTGTTGGGGGGCAAAAGCGGTCATCGCGAACAGTGAGTCGACAAAGAGTGATTTGAAAACAAAAGTGTCGAATATCGAATGCCGAGTTGTGACACCTGGAGTTATCGATGAAGGGTATCCGTCACGTGAAGAGGCGCGACGAAAGCTCTCCATTGATACGACGACAGAGCTGGTTGTTTCGGTGTGCCGTCTCGTTCCACGAAAAGGAATTGATTTTTCGTTGCGTGCGTTATCTCGTTTGCAGACGAAGCGGAATGTGATGTACCTCGTTGTCGGAAATGGTGCGGATGCCGAGCGACTTGTTACCGTTGCACAGGACGTGAGAGCGCGCGTCACATGGATTCGTAATGCAAGTGATGATGATGTGAAGTCGTGGCTTGCTGCGGCGGATGTCTTTTTGCTTCCAGTTCGAGAGGATACGACGGACGTCGAAGGATTTGGGATCGTCTACCTTGAGGCGGCACTTGCCGGGATTCCATCTGTGGCTGGGAAGAGTGGAGGAGCGAGAGAGGCGGTTGTCCATGAGCGGACCGGGCTCCTCGTGAACCCAAACCGGATTGAGGAGATCACAGAAGCGGTAGAGAAGCTTCTTTTGGATCCAGAGCTGAGAAAGCAGCTGGGGGAACAAGGAAGGGAGCGGGCAAGGCAGGAATTTGGTTGGAAAGCTCGTTGGGAGGCTCTTGAGGGATTGTTGTGCTAAGCTAAGCCAGATCTTCCGAAAGGCATGCAACCCATTGATATTGCGGTCGTCATTCCATGCTACAACCACTCTAACGTTTTACGACGCACGCTAGAGGCTCTTCAGCGTCAAACGCTACAGCCCAAAGAGGTGGTGGTTGTTGATGACCTATCGTCAGACGATCCTAAATCGGTCGTTGAGGGGATTCAGAGGGGTCCCAACTTCCGTTGGGATGACGGGAAGCTCCGGCTTGTCCGTTTGGCGGAGCATGGGGGAGCGCCGAGGGCGCGGAATGAGGGAGCGAGGCAGACGGTGTCGCCGTTCATTATTTTTTTGGATGCAGATGCGGAGTTACAGCCGGATGCGCTTGAAGTCATGGCGAAGACGCTCGAAGAGAATCCAGATGCATCATTCGCCTACTCAAATTTTTTTTGGGGGATGAAGCGGTTTCCAGCAAAGGTATGGGACGTTGCGATGCTCAAGAAGCAGAACTACATCCATACCTCATCGCTCATGAGGCGCGCAGACTTTCCGGGATTTGATGAAACGTTAACAAAGTTCCAGGATTGGGATTTGTGGCTCACGATGGCGGAACGCGGAAAGAAAGGCGTGTGGGTTAATCGCGAATTATATCGCATTGAACCGAGGAAGCAGGGTCTTAGCCGTTGGTTGCCCCGTATCGCCTATGTGATTCCGTGGCAGAAGCTTGGGTTCCAGCCAAAGGAAGTTGGGAGATACCGTGAGGCAGAGGCGATCGTGCGAGCGAAGCATGAGAAAACAGGTCTCTCGACTTCGTCGGACTCCGCTCGAGATGACAAGGGTGATGACAGGAACGTATGAAAGATATACGCATCGTGACCGTTTCGTGGAATGTCGAGGAATTACTCGAGCGGTGTTTGCGTTCGTTGCCTGCGGCGTGCCAGGAGCTCGAGTGGGATATCGTGATTGTCGATAACAACTCGAAGGATGGGTCTGTCGATCGTGCACGGAAGGTTGCGGATGCGATTGGGATCACGCCACGCGTGACGGTCATCGCAAATCCGGACAACCGCGGATTCGCACGAGCATGTAACCAAGGGATCGCAGGGCATGACGCGCGATACGTGTTGTTGCTCAACCCAGACGCAGAGTGTCCGCCATCCTCACTCTCTGAGCTTGTGCGTTCTGCGGATGCGCGACCGGATGCGGGGATCGTTGGACCGAAGCTGATTTATCCAAACGGGAACTACCAAGAAAGCGTCCGATGTTTCCCAACCGTGTGGAGCCAGTTGTGTATTTTGCTTCGTCTCCACCTCATCGCCGGATGGTTGCCAGCGCTTCGTCGGTATTTCTGTGCGGACCTTGATGCCACGAAAGAGCAGAACGTTGACCAGGTCATGGGTGCGTGCTTTTTGATTCGTCGTGAGATGATCGAGCAGATCGGTGGATTGGATGAACGATATTTCATCTGGTTTGAGGAAGTTGATTATTGCAAGATGGCGATTGAACGGGGATGGAAGGTTGTGTATGCGCCTGCGGCGACGGTTATCCATCATGGTGGTCAATCGTTCGGCCAACTGTTCTCTGTCAAAAAACAACGGATGTTCAATGAGAGTCTTGGAAAATATTTTCAAAAATGGATGCCGGGTTGGCGGAGCGTGTTGATCCGTCTCGCGATGCCGTTTTCGATGGCGATTGCGCAGGCGATCGACGCACTTCGGACAGGCGCGCAAGGCTGGCTTTTGTGGCTTGTTGCATTGATTGCGCTCGATACGCTTTCGCTTGCGACCGTCTTTTTTCCATCTGCCCGGTCCATCGGGACGGTTGTCCTCGGGATTCTGATGGCTGTCCTTGCGTCCCGAAAGCCTTCGCTTGGGCTCGCAGCGCTGCTTCTTGAGCTCATGGTGGGATCAAAAGGGGCCCTTCTCAAGATCACGGAGGGAAGTGCGGTTGACGGCGGAACATCCCTTCGTATTGTGCTCCTTGCGGCGTTTATTGGTGGGTGGTTGTTTAATGCAATTCAATATTGGTTTGGAAAACGCGCGCAGATCCTGAAGACGCTTCGTGAAGCAATCCGTGGACGATGGGCGTGGGTCGCGTTGGTTCTTGTTGTTCTCTGGGGAGTAATCCGAGGGCTCCAGCTCCATAATCCACAATTTGCCGATGACGCAAATGCATGGGGATTTTTAGTGCTCCTCGTTCCGGTGATTGACCTGGCACGGCGGGACGGGGACAGGTTGATCCGATATGGGAAGGCGGCGGCCATGGCTGCGCTGGTCTGGTTACCGATCAAGACCGTCTTGCTGATCTACGTGTTTTCTCACGGCATCCCATCGCTTTCACAGCCGCTGTATCTCTGGGTGCGTCGAACGGGTGTTGGTGAAGTGACGCTCGTGACAGGTAACTTGTTCCGCATCTTTATCCAATCACAAATCTACGCCGTGTTTGCGTGGCTCGCGTTCTGTTCTCTTGCGATGGTGAAGGCACGACGTGAAATTCCTCGCGTGTGGTGGGCAATCGGGATCGGATCGGCGATTTCGCTTTTGGTTTGCCTCTCGCGCAGCTTTTGGATCGGGTTGGCCGCAGGCGGACTCTTTCTTGTTGCAATCAGTGCACGGATGTTGCTGAAGGCGTTTGGGATGTGGCTTGGTCGCGTATTGATCGCGATGAGTCTTGCTCTTGCCATCATTCTTATCACTGTTGCATTCCCACTTCCCCGAGTTGATGTTGGTTCATTGAAGGATTTGTTCGGATCACGCGGATCTACGACAGATGCGGCAGCGGAGAGCCGTTGGAACCTGCTTCCTGTCCTCATTTCAAAGATTAAGACACAGCCCATTCTCGGTTCAGGATTTGGGGCGACGGTTACCTACAAATCAAAAGACCCACGGATCCTCGCAAAAAATCCGGAGGGGCTGTATACGACGCCTGCGTTTGAATGGGGTTGGCTTGAGCATTGGGTAAAGTTTGGGATTATCGGAATCCCAGTGATGTTGTGGCTTCTTCTTTCGATTGCGTGGAGAGTATGGAAACTTAATGAAGAACGATGGGTGCGCGTCGCAATTGTCTCTTCGATCGTTGCACTCGCGGTTGTGCATATCTTTACCCCCTATTTGAACCATCCACTTGGATTTACTGTGTTGCTGGTACTCGAAGCCTTCATCGCACATCGTCCGGACGTTTCGTGATGGGCGTTCGTCTTGTATACTTCCACAATGAACGCCGCAACAGCAACAACTCCTTCCGGCTTCTTTGCAGAATTGAAAGAGATTGAAGACGCCTACGCCGTTGAGATGTTGAAGTTGAAACGGAAACAGACAGAAGCACTCAAACGGATCGAGCACGAAAAGCAAACACAAGAAGTGGATGCAATGAAGAAGCGTCTCTCGGATACGGTATGAAGAATATCCATGAGGGCGGATTTTTAGCACGAAAGCGCGAAGCTCGCGGTGAGGGTGAGGTTGGGCGTGTGACTGACCGCGTCAATGCGCTTGATGATCAGATGAAGAGTGACCTTGAGGGCTTCCATGGCGAAGAACCGGAGCTCCAATCGATCCAAAAAGAAGCCGTGGAACTCACCGAGAAGACCCGCGCAGCAACGTCATCAAAACTCAAGGAATGGGCAAAGAAGAATACGATGATCAAGATGGCGGTTGCATCGATTGGACTGCATGCCGCCATGGTGGCACCGCAAATTGTTGAAGTTATAGAAGGGAATCGCACGAAGGCGGAGCTATTTGATAAAGACTGGTCCACAAAAGGGAAAGTGATCCACATGCAGACCGATGAAGAGAAAGCAGTTGTCGAACAGAAGAAACGTGAGCGAGAAGCACGGATCAATCCGGAAGAATTGAAGGCGTACAAGAAAGAGCTTTCTGAGCGGCTTGAGCGAGGCGAAGACCTCTCGTTCAAAGAGTCGTACTTTGGGATCGAAAAAAAGAGTGGCGTTTTGCCAGAGGAAGTCGAACAAGGAAAAGAGCACGCAGACCAGCTAATCGAAAAATTCAGTAAAGAGATCGGTGAAACGCTCGAGAAGGAAGAAATACAACGGGTCACAAATGAAATGTACGGTGATGGGAATTACGCAGAGTTTCAGGCGTTGATCAGTGAGTATTTTGTGACGGGAAAATATAACTGTTTTTCGATTGACCATGCGCAGCAAATCGTTTGGGAGGGGATTTTGGCGCACCTCACAGAAGATGAGCGTGTAAAATGGTCCATCGGTGAGATGCACGTCAAACAACACCCAATAACGACATTGACATGGAAAGATGGCAGTGAGGAACGGATGTTTGTCCTGGAACCTGGTCGTGAGGCTCGTACAGCTGAGCCGGAGCCAGGAACGGCCAAGATAGGCGCATCTTTTTTGAAGCAAGCATTGGTTTCCGAAAAAACTCTTGTGTATGAAGCGACGAAAGGAATCGTAGCTCCGTCGCCAGAGCTCGACGTGGTGACAAATCAGGCAATTAATCCAGGATTTATTGTTACTGGTGAGCTCGAGGGTTCTGATTTTGTGAAAGCAGAGGCGAAGAGACTTGGGCTAGAAATTCAAGATCAAATCATTGATGCGATGGAGGTGGAGATAGAGATGGAAAGTGATTCCGTTGAGGCTGCAAAACATATCCTGGATGAAGCCGAGGTGACTCATCCGGGACTAATAAACGCCTTACACCTGCTTAACCCAACGGTAAAAGCGGTTCAGGCTCTTGAAATGAATCCAAATCGTTCATACGAAACCCTGGAAGTAGGCAAGATGCAAGGTTGGTCACCAGAAGCAAAGAGACAGGTCCTGAAGACCGAATATCAAGTGCTTTCGATCAGTTCGGGGATTCCAAGCGGCTTTATCGACGATATGGAAGCGTATCGAAAAACGAATGGCAACTTTCATTTTCAAGCGCTTCAAACTGGGCCGCGATCTGACAGTGAGGGGATCTCATTCAAAGAGCTTCGTCCATCCGACCTTCAACGATTCCTTTTGGCATGTGCGGAGATCGACCTTCGTTTCGGGACCGGCGTTTTTATGTCGCTTCATTTTTACCAGGAGATGTTCGATGCGATTTCGTCCGCCAAAGTAAAGAGTATTTATTTTAGAACAGTACCCATAATATGGAAGACTCGAGCCTTCACGAAATTCGATGATTTTAGTGATGAAGAAGTATGGAAAAAAATGGATGCGTTTGCATCCAAGGTCATAATTCCGATGGGTGAGTATACGGAAACTTTACGGCAACATCCTGAGTATTGGGAATATCGGAACATCGAGCCGGATATTGAGAGTGCAGGGTCAGGCGAGCTCGATGCCTTTTTAACAAAATTGGACAAAGGTCTTTTGACCAAGCATCAATTGGAATTGTACGAACGGGCAAGGGATAGGTTCCGTTTATTGAATGGGCAACCTCCGATTCCCGTTTCAGCGGAGTAGCGTAGATCCTACCGTCGGTTTTCCGCCTTCACGCTGGACGCGTTCAAGGATGATAGAGGTTCCGTTTCCTGAAGCGACACATTTGTTGTTGTTTGCATCAAAAAATGTTCCAGCTGGTTCTGTTGTAGCTGGACCAATGCGTACGGAGTGAATCTTGAGCCGTTTCCCTTCAAATTCCGTCCACGTCCCTGGCCAGGGCGTATAGCCGCGAACCATCCGTTCAATTTCTTCTGCAGATTTGTTCCAATCAATTTTTCCATCATCACGCGACATTGTTTTGCAGAACGTGGCTTGTGAGTGGTCTTGTTCGACTGGTGTGATTGAGCTATTGAGATAGCCAGCAAGAATGTCGGGCAAGATCTCTCCGCCAAGCTCTGCGAGACGGTCGTGGAGTGTTGCGCCTGTATCATCCTTCGTGATTGGTTCTTCTGCTGCGCCAAGGATTGCTCCGTGGTCGAGGTCTGCGTCAAGTTGCATCACGGTGACGCCACTCTTTTTATCACCAGAAGCAATGGCAGCTTGGATCGGGGCTGCGCCGCGCCAACGAGGAAGAAGGGATCCGTGGACGTTCACGCAGCCTTGTGTTGGAAGGTCGAGAAAACGTTGCGGAAGAATTTTGCCATAAGAAACGACGACAAACACGTCTGGACGATTCGCGATGAGCGATTGGAAGTCCGAGTTTGTTTCGAGTTCTTTGATTGTTTCTGGTTGGAAGATTGGAAGTCCGAGCTCTTGTGCGACTGTTTTGATAGGCGGTGGTGTCAAAACCGCATGACGTCCAACGGGGCGATCTGGTTGTGTGACGACGCCGATGATGGAAAAGCGGGGATCAGAAGCGAGAGCCTTGAACGAAGGGATCGCGAATTCGGAAGTTCCGAGAAAAAGAAGGCGATACATTATGGCTTCTTGGTACCGCGTGTATATTCTTTGACGTGGTCAATGAAGAGGACGCCATTGATGTGGTCAATTTCGTGTTGGAAGATTGTTGCTTCGAGACCCTTGCATTCAAGCTCGACGCGACGGCCATGGCGATCAAGTGCGCGGATCGAAACTTTCTTTGCGCGTTCCACAAATCCCCAAATGCCAGGAACGCTCAAGCACCCTTCTTCGTCTGTGGCTTTTGCGGTTGAAATCTTTGTGAGTTCAGGGTTGATGAAAATTTGCCCTTCTCCTTGGCGCGTCACAACGATGACGCGGATGTTGTTACCGACTTGCGGCGAGGCGAGGCCAACTCCGTCTTCTTTCCACATCGTGGCAATGAGCACGTCCAAATACACCTGGAATTCAGGTGTTCCGATGATGGCTGGATCCACCTCCTTGGACCGCTCGCGAAGCGAAGGGGTAGGGTGGGTAACAATCGGATAGGTGGTCATGACAAGGCAACTTAACTGAAAAAGGCGATGGGGTCAAGGTCTATAATACCCGCCTTGGCGAGCGGTTCCAAGAGGCTGAATTCTTGGTCCAAGTTGGAGCCTTTTGGTGGTAAAAGATGCAGGATTGTGCGGCTTTTACGTGTTTTGGAGCGGTAGGCGACGAGATAGGGGCCTTCGACCGTCCAGTCTGGCGGTAGAACCTTTGTGGCGACGTCTACGGCCGTTGCGCCTTCTTCGAGGCCTCCATCCACAATGAGCTTGATTCGGGGATGGGTAGGAGGGTATTGGAATGCCTCCCGTTCCTTCCATTCAGCATCCCAGGTCGATGCAACGCCCCCGGCTTCAAGGAAGCTACGAGCGTCTGCGAGCGCTGTTTCTGGGCCGAGCGCATAGAGCTTTCCTTCGGCTTGGGCAACAGCGGCTGCGATGCGTCGCCAGGCAATGACAAACCGTTCACGACGGCGGATGTCTTCCACGTAACCGCCAATAAGAGAGATGTCACTCACAATCACGAGCGCGCCTTTGGAGAGGGAGAGACGGTGCCACTCAGGCAAGTCTGCCACACGGACGCGATCTCCGTATGCTTGTTGGATTTGGAGAGCGACGCGATCTTTCCCAACGCGAGCGGCAGAGAGGTCTGCACCTCCACACGACGGGCACTCATTTAAAAGGTTACTCGTTTGTCCGCAGCGATGACAGCGCGCGTTCGTCATCTCCGCTGTGAGCTGGAATCCGCAGTTCGGACACATCATCGTCCATCTGCAATCGCGGCAATGAATACGCGACCTGTCGCCATGGACTGGGTGGACGATCACAACAAGTTTGTTCTCCTCCAACGCTACTTCGAGTTGTTCAACGGCCGCCGATGAGAGTCCAGCGATCGGCGAACGGGATCCGCGTTGCCACTGTTCGGTCGTCAGTTCAACGTTGAGTGTTGGGATTTCGATTTTATTGTCATCCCGGACGATCCGCCAGCTGGCGGATGACAGAGATCCGGGATCCCTTCGATCGACCCAACTTGAAAGCATTGGCGTTGTCCCGATCTTTATCACGGAGAGATCTGTCCGAATTCTTGCCGCTTCATCGACAAGCCATCGCGCGTCAATGCGAGGGGAGAGTTCGTCTTGTTTGTGATCGTCGTTTTCTGGTTCATCAATAATAACCGTATCTGCAATACAGCTCAGCCATGCGCCTATGCGTGTCGTGACGAGCGTGGACGTCGTGTTGCCTATGAACGACGCGCACGCTTTCCATGCAGCACCATCTGCCAGGTCTGCGTGCAAGACAGCTGAGCCAAGGTGTTTTGCAACAAGGTCAGCGCGGTGTTGCCATGGAGTTAGGATAAGAACGCGACCTGTTGCGAGCTTTGCCTGCTCAATGACGGAAGGGATTCGAGCGGCAGTGTAGATTGTTTTTTGTTGCCGTAAGGAGGCGTTGGAGGATAGTGGGCGTTCGTGGGCTAGGATTGTGCGGACAGGAACGTGACGGATCCACGAGGTGAAGACGGTTGGTTGGGAAGAAAATGATCGCTTCGCTGTTGACGCAAGGAGGGGGACAACGGATCCACCAAGCCGTAAGATTGGGTCTCCGGTGATGGAAACAGCACGGTCGGCATACGGGCTCTCTGCGGCGCACGCAACCACAAGAGCGGGCAGGATGCGTCGACGGAAAGGGACGCGGACCAGGTCACCTGGAACGAGTTTTGAGCCTTCTGTGACGCGGTAATCAAAGACGTCGACTCCAAAAGGGGTTCGAATAGCGGGAACCACGGAGACGAATGGCATGGAGCCAGCTTACCGCACGTCGTAGCGTGCTGTCAGGTAGCCGACACCGAACGGCGCTTCGTAGCAAAGAACCTTCTGCTGGACGTTCATGCCATCAAGCGCGCCGAGAAGTGTGGTGATTGGACGATACGCACACTGGCCGGCGTTTTCAACAATATCTAGGCTGAGGTCTGTTAGGGGTTTTGCGCTGTTTGAGTCAATCGCGTCACGGATGGCTTGGTCAAACAGTGGCCCTTCCGTTGATGCGCCGCCCGGTGAATTCGCGCCCAGTTTATGCGAGAGGTCAGCGCTGGCAATCAGGACGACGCGTTCTTGCTCTGCATGAAGGACGCGTTTGAGTTGCGCGCCAAAATCCATGTGCGCCTTTCCATCTAACATCGATGGCGAGACGGGGATAAGCTTCCAGTTTTGGAGATGGCTTGTGAGCAAGAGGAGCGGGACGGCGAATCCGTAGTCTAATTCCTCGTTCGAGGTAAGCGTAAAAGGAGTGCCTTCACCGCGAAGCTTCCGTTGGACACGATCAATCAAGAGATAGTCGCTCTTTGCCTCAACGGTTGTTGAAAAGTCACCAAAAGCTTTTAGGTTGCCAACGTACTTACTCGCAAGGTTGATGCTGAACGCATCCGGATATCGTACGCCATGTGGAGCGATGATACAGATGGAATCCGGACGCACCGCGTAAATTGCCTGTTCAATCTCTTGGATTGCAGCGAGTGTCGCGGCAAGTTTGTCACGATGCTCCTTGCCAATCGACGGGACGAGGAGCGGGGAGTGCGGGACGATTGCGGAAAAGACGATCATAGCGGTGAGGCGGCGAGCTGTTCGTGTGTGCCCACACTATCAACTGGTTCTGCAAGGACATGAATTGCCAGGACGCGTGCTGGGACGGAAACGATATTCTTCCAGCTCCAGCCAATAGTTTCAAACACATCTGCAGAAGGAATCGGGCGGAGAGCGCCAGCTTCGACGACGTATACCGTTGGCTCGTCTGTCGCTTTGACGAGTTCGCCATCATGCAATTTATACGGCTCAGCAACCGTCAACCCGTCGAGGACGGTTTGCGTAACGGTCTGGACACGGCGGCCGCGGAAATACAATTTGAGCATGATGCCATCAACAAGGGCGTAACGCATCCCATCTTCGACGTACCAGACACCTGGCGAATCAGCCGTCTTCATCAACGTCCCTTGTGGGAACTGCGTATCAATGGTGATTTTTGCGCCATCTGGATAGGAGGCAAGGTCGGCGAGCGATGCATCTTCGAGTTCATCCGTGTTGAATCCAAACTTGGCAAACGCTTCCATGTTTGTGATGTTTCGCTTTTGACCACCAGCAAGAAGATAGATATGGCCTACTGGATCACGCAAGAGGGAATATTCTGGGAACTTGATCGAAACACCGTCCGGATACGCCGAAAGATCTGTGTCTTGGACTTCGACGGATTTTTTTGGATCAATAATCGTCGCAACAACGGCTGCGGATGCAAACGGACGTTTTTCACCAAAGCGAAGGAGATACGTTTTATTGCTTGGCATCGCGTGGACGATTGTGCCGTCTGGGAAGGAGACGCTGAACCAACGTTGCCAAATGCGCCAGAGGTTCAGGTTGCCGTGGAGGTGCGGTGTGTAGCTATACAACATCGCGGTCGCATTGTTTTGCGGCGTAACACTCATCCCATCAATCGTGACGGCTTTGCCGTTGCCTTGCCCGCCGATCGTCGTCCCTTTGGTGAGGAGTTGGATCAGATATTTTTCGCGATGCTGTTTAGCAGCCCATTCAAGCTGCGCAGCAAAACCTTTAAAGTTTTGAATGGCTGGATCGTCTTTTGAGCACGAGTCACACACGCCGTATCCAGCAGCCCAATCAAGTTGCCGTTGTGATGGCGAAGAGTCTTCGACAAGCGATTGTTCTTTTTGGATCAACGCGATGAGATATTTTGGGTTGATCTTATATGATTGTGCGACGCGCCAAATAATCTCTGGCGCTAGCTTCATGACACCATCGATATCTGGTTGTTGTGTCGTCGCAAGTTTTCCTTTGCTTTCGAGGAAGCGGATCATGCGGTCTTTCGGAAAACCGTTGACATCAAAGATGTCATCGTCAGACAAAATGAGGTCGGGATTGAAGCCAGGGTCAAGGTCGATTTGGGCGGATGCTGCCACTGGTAAAAGCAGGCTGACGCAGAAGGCGACGAGCAAGCTAGCGCTGGAAAAACGGCGGTTAAACATATGAAAGATTTTAGCACATCTGCGATGGGGTGGTAGGATAGGGGGTGTTGATGAGGAATCGTTTGTCTGCAGCCCTTATTTTGTGGCTAACCATAGCGCTTGGAGCGACGTTTTTTGTATTACCTTCGCTGGGTCCAACTGTCTTTGTGAGTCCGGACGAGACGGCGAACGCCGTAACGGCTCATCAGCTCGTTCCGGATGTTGGGATCAGCCCGGACTATCCCTGGCTCCATCCTCGCAGCTTTGTTTCGCATGGGACGCGTCTCCAGCCTGTCGGTTTTCTCGGGATTTCGCTGATCATGAGCGTCCTCGTGAACCTGTTTGGCCCATGGATGCTTGTGTGTACGACGCCACTCCTCGCGTTGTCCGTGGTCATTCCACTCATCTCATTTACTCGCAAATGGGGAAAGACGGCTCAAGTTGCGGCTGTTGTCAGCTGGCTGACATTCCCGGTTGTCGTCTTGTATGCAAACCGTGGATTATTTCCAAACCTCCCTGTTGTTTGCGTATCGGTGTGGGCCGCGTGGTTTTTGTGGAAGCTCGAAACAAAACGCGCCCTCATCTTGTCTGGATTGCTGACGGGGCTGGCACTCGTTATCCGTCCTGTCGAAGCGGTGTGGGTTTTGCCGTGGATTGGGTATCTATTTGTTGAACGGACAAAAGAACATCCGCTGAAAGAACGTGTGAAGAGTGCTGTGACATTTCTTATCCCTTGTCTCTTGATGTGTTTGCTTGGTGCGTTTATTGGACGCAACGTCTATGGCGCCTGGTTTGTTGCGGGATATCAACTTCGCGATCCCGTTACCCAAGCCATCTCTAGCGGGGGAACGCCTGAGGTTCTTGAACAAGCAACCAAATCATGGTTTGAGACATGGCCGTTCGGTGTCCATCCACGGAATGTCTGGTTCAACGTCAAATCATATCTCCTCTTCTACCTCCTGCCGTGGTTCTTGATTGTCGTTGCGGCTGTCGTTACAGCGTGGAAAGAAAAGAAGTCGCGGCCACTTATCATGCTCGCTGGATACACGGTCGTGGTGTTAAGTGCTATTTATGGCGAAGCGTTGTACCAAGACCATGTCCGTCTGAATAACGTCTCGTTAGCGAATTCTTTTTTACGCTACCTCTTGCCGCTTTCCGTCATCGCCGTTGTTTCTATTGCGTGGCTCGTCAGCCGGATTCAAATGAAGCTCCAGCGGAAGGGGACGTATCTTTCTGCTGTGCTCATCGCGTGTATCGCCGCATTTGGTTTGTGGACGGCATTTGTCCGCGATGATGAAGGTCTCGTCCAAACAAGAAAAGAACTCATAAAATATATCCAAATTAGGCATGATGCACAGGCGTTGATCCCATCTGACGCGGTTGTTGCATCAGAACGCAGTGACAAAATTTTCTTCCCAACCTGGACGCATGTCGTGTCACCGATGCCTTCAAAAGAACAACTGCATGATCTTGTGACGAAGACGCATGCTCCGCTCGCGCTCTATTTGCGAACGCTGACTCCAGAGCAAATGGAAGAATGGAAGAGTGCGGGTTTTTTGCTCACGCCCGTTCTCCCAACGGGGAATGAAACGTTGTATCTTGCAACGGTCCTATGAGAATCCCTCGCTACGTCGCGCTCCCACTCTTTGTGATCCCTTGGGTTGCGGCACTTGTGATGGTTGTTTGGATCATCATCAATCGGTTTCCGCCAAATGGGATGTTCGTCGCAACAACGGATTTTACGCACCAAAGCGCGTTTATCAACCCGTTTCTCCCATCAGAGCGTGTGACGAGCCCGGGCGCTCAGCCTGAGGGATGGCTTGGGCAGCGGATCACGGGAGACCCAACGTACATGACGGCTCGTGTGCCGGGGCCGTACGATTCAGTGACCGTTGAGATGGAATTCCGTCCAGTCCATCAGCCCCTCCTCGAATTCGGTCTCGTAAAAGACGCGGCAGGACTGGAGCTTGACCTTGCGCCTTTCTACTTCGAAGGTCTTGTGTCAAAAAGTTGGAAGCGTGTCTCGAACGGGTTTGTCCGAAATGGGACGGATGCTTCACGCCTGTTGAATTCAGACACACGAGGCCTCGCAACGTGGGATGCGTCAGCGACGATGCCACTTTTATCTGATCCAGCTTCTCCTTCGATCGAAACACCGGTTTCACTTCGAGGGGCGCACGATTTTTATTTAATCCCATCAAACGGATTACTCGATGTGACGCTTCAACTGCAAGACGCGAACCGATCGCGTGGCGGCTCTGTCGCTGTCTTCCGTGTGTTCCGTGGCGAAGACGAACTCCAACGCGAAGTGCTTGATACAAGTGGAAGCCGCGATACGCGAATGGGAAAAGTGTTTGACCATCGCGTGACGGTCAAACAGGCGGCGCCTGGCGTATATCGTGTCGCGTTCCAATCGGACGATGACGTCTTTATCCGTTCTATCAAAACCACAAGCCAACATTGGGTTGTCGGACCTCGTTTGAATTTTGGTGATGTCGTTGGCTACGCAACAACGACGATGGCCGGAGTTGCGTGGACGACGAGCCGTCACGTCGTCGCAGAGACGCTGCATGCAGAAGGGCAGCAGGTTGTATTGTTGGGAGATAAAAAAGTGAATGTCGCACGAACGCACGAAGCGTTTCGTCTTGATCGTGACGATTCAGGTTCACAACCCGTCACGCTCTCGGCTCCAAAAGGAGATATTCGTTTTGTTGGCGACGGCTGGTTCGCACTCCGTCCTGAGGCGTACTTTGATCCAAAGCCGAAACGCCTGACGGACGCAACGGATCTCGACGCGGAACATATCAACGGAATTCTGACATCGTATACTGCCCCAGATGAGCTTGGCGACGGATGGTATCGCGCAAAACAAACATTCACGCTCGATCCAAGCCTCGATAGGCTCCGTTTCGTCTTGTCCGCGCCTGGCGTGTTGAGCCGCGTTGGTGCTGTCGATATCCGTCGCGTGAACCTCACATATCATCGTGAAGCGCTGACATTCTCCGGCTGGATCGACCTCGTCCACCGCGAAATCGTCAACGCCTGGCATCGTCTCTAATATGGAACTCTCCCAATTCCTCCGCCGATTCCTCTATCACATCACCGCTGCAAGCTGCGTGCTATTCGTTGTGTTGGCAGTTGGAGAATATCTGGTGCCGGGAGTCGTATTACCGTTTGTGGATTTGGTGGATGTGGCGCCGTTCCTGTTGGTATTGCTCGGCCTCTCCATCCTGTCATCCCCGTGAAAACGGGGACCCAGAAAATAAATAGTCATCACAAATTACATGATCCTCCGCCATGGTGACCTCCCACTTATTCAAGTGCATCGCGTGGCGACAGGTGAAACACTGGGAACGATGGCTGATATCTCAGAAAAAGCGGGCTTACAACATCTCCGTTTTCATTACGAGGTCTTGTCACCCGGAAGACGCTCGTCGCCATTGCATCGTCACACGAAGCGAGAAGAAGTTGTGTATGTCCTCGAAGGAACACCGACGCTTTGTCAGGGAAATGAGAAGATGGTTCTTCAGCCAACCGATGTCGCTATTTTTCGACCGAGCGAGAATATGATGCATTCAATTGTGAATGAAAGCGAAATGGATGTGCGTATGCTCGTTGCGAGCGCGACGGATGGGGAGGATGAAGTTATCTATCCAGAATAACGTATGATCGAATATATTTGGCACGAAAATACAAACGTCGAAGGGCTTTCTCCTGTCACGCAGGTTTACGGCGTTTGTTTTGATGAGATGGGTCGTATCCTTCTGCTCCGTCAAAAAGGCCACGGTTGGAATATTCCAGGAGGGACGCCAGAGGCTGGGGAAACGCCAAGCGAGACATTGATCCGGGAAGTCTATGAAGAAACGACGGTTCGTATTGGCGCACACGAACTCATCGGCTATCAAGAGGTCGTTGGCGATAAAGGTTCACCGTACTATCAGCTTCGTTACGCCGCGATCGTCGAGCGGGTTGACTCACAGCAGCCGGATCCGGATAAGGGAGAGACCCACGAACGGTTATTTATCGCTCCAGAAGACGCAATGACCTACATCACGTATCCGCAGTATCGTGGAATATTTGAGGCTGCGATAAAGTGGTATCGGAAAAAATAGACATGGATCCGTGACATGATATGATGAAGTTATGACGCACTCTTTGCCCCCCGACTACCTGTGGGAAGGGGAAAAATTAAGACAGCATGTCGATGTGGACAGCATCCGTCCACAAAAAATTGATTTTGAAAAAGTTGACGCACTTTTTGGGAAAATTGCTCATATCTTTGAACGGGATGAATCGACTCGAGACCCTGCTAAAGAACAAGCATCTCCTTCTTGATACTTGCGTTTTAGTACAGTTCAATAACCACAAACATTCAAACCATTTGAAGGATTTTTTTCGTACGGTTTCTGATGCGTCGTGTGCGTTGATGACGATAGATCAGGTCTACTGCGAATTTTTAAAATACGCCCAGAATAAGCAGGAGTATAAAGACGCGCTTGAATTTTTACTAAGCTTCGTTCCCGCGTCAGTATTTCCAACGAAGGAAGATCTTTACGCTTCAAATCAGATTTACTTAGCTCTCAAGAGTAAAGATACAAATCTCGCGAATAGAGTTTCTCTCGAAGATCTTTTGTTAGGCGCGATGTTGTTGAAGTGGAGAAAGGAAATGTATCTAGCGACGATCAACCACCACGATTTTCCGAACTGGCTCTATACCCGTGAATACTTGCATGGGTTCGAAGACCAAAAAGGAAACGTGCATGCCATTGGTGTCTACAGCCTCGATATCGAAAAATACCAAAACTTGATAGCAAAATTTGTTTGATTTTTTCAAAGATATTATGAAAAAACAAATCCTCAAATCAGATAAATTCAAGAAAGCGCGAGGCGGCTATTCTCGATTGTTAGAAATCGGTTGTACGAAGTGCGGCCATGCAATTTGTCTGTACCAAAAAGATGGTCCAGGAATTTTGAAACGAATGTACGTCGACCGAATGTTGAGATCTGACAAGCTCCAGAATTTGACGCTAAAAGAATTGCCGCAACTTGCCTGTTCCTCGTGCAAAGAGCACGTAGGCGTCCCGTTTATTTACAAGAAAGAAAATCGTCTTGCGTATCGGTTGTTCGTCGGATCTGTTGCAAAGAAGATCGTGGATTCTAGCAAGGTGAAATTGTAGGGATTAGCTCAAAGTTTCGTTCCGTAACTTCATCCGAATTTTTCCCATTCTATTCTCTCCTGACCCGTCCTTCCCTGTTCCCCAATAGTAGTCCGAATCAATTTCTTTTCTAAGCTCACTTTTGCCAGATTCTTTTAGGATTTCGATAATGTCTGGATGCTGCTTCATTTTTGCACGGAAGAGTTCTTCCATGATCGCATCTTTATCGAAGTTAGGGACTTGAAGGTTGGGATCATTTTTGTATTTTTGTCCTTCCCGCCATGCATCTTTTGGACTCCGTGCATTTTTGATGGAATCGTGTTCTGGACCAGGTTTTATTCGAGAAGCTTGGTATGCATGTTCAACCGTAGGGAAGACTTCACCCCAAATCTCAATACGATGCGCAGAAAAGGGCGAAAGGTACTGAAAACGCGTTTCGACGAAGTTGATGGGGTCGGTCATATATCTATTCGCGTATGCTCGAAATAATTTTCTTCACCGGATGCTTTCCTTGTCTAAAAATTGTATGCCGAAGTATGAAAAGGATAAGGAGACAATTCATTCCAACCAAATAGATGAGGAAACCGTATTCAGCGACATGCCACGTGCGTATTGCCGCAAACCCGGTCAATGCACCGAACACTCCTCCGGCAAAAGGACCAATCCGTTCAGTTTCTGGATGTGACCATGCTTTTCGGAGCGTCGGAACGGCTGCTGCTGCGTCACTTGCGATGGCGAGTGCAATTGCGACAAGCGGTTCTTTTGTTATTCCCCATAGGATGAGGGCGAGTACTGAGAGGACGCCGCAGACATAATCAAACCGTTCCAACTTCCAGTATGAGTTACGGTTGACGAATGATGCGATGAATACCAGCAGCGGACCAAAGCCCGACATAAAAACTGGCACGACTGCCCAGCCTACTCCTTTTGTGAGCGCGGCGAGTACGGCGATCATTGGCGCTATTGCCCACATCAGCCACGTGACACGATTGGGTTTTGTCGTCCCTTTGAGTGTCCCGCGGATATACGAGACGATTCCTGCTATTTGGACGATAGCTCCAAGAAAAATGAGATACGTGAATAGCATGGAAACAGGGTAGCACATGCCCAACCGTTCTCGTCCTTTTCCGGGGTTGCACCCTCCTTTTACCTATGGTGAGATAGGCTTTCATCGCTATGAAGCTGCTTATTACCGGGGGTGCTGGGTTTATTGGGACAAACTTCGTCTATCACATCTTGCGGACGCATCCGGAGGACGAAGTTGTGGTGCTTGATGCCCTGACCTATGCCGGAAATTTGGAGAATTTGAAGGGGCTTGATGGCGACCCGCGATTTCGGTTTGTGAAGGGTGATATTTGTGACCGTGAGCTTGTGACGAGGCTTGTGAAAGGGATGGATGCGGTTGTGCATTTTGCGGCAGAAACCCACGTTGATCGTTCGATTACGGATGCGGGTGCGTTCATCAAGACGAACGTGCTCGGTACGCAGACGCTCCTTGATGCGTGTCGTGATGCAGGGAATGTACGCTTCCATCATGTCTCGACGGACGAGGTATTCGGCTCGCTCGGTCCAACGGGATTGTTCCGTGAGACGACGGCGTATGATCCACGGAGTCCGTATAGTGCGTCGAAGGCGGCTTCTGACCACCTTGTTCGTGCCGCGTGGCATACGCACAAGTTGCCAATCACTGTTTCGAACTGTTCGAACAATTACGGGCCATATTGTTTCCCAGAAAAAATTATCCCACTCTTTATCACGAATTTACTCGAAGGGAAGAAGGTTCCGCTCTACGGTGACGGGATGAATGTACGCGATTGGATTTATGTTGATGATCACTGCAAGGGGATCGACGCCGTGTTGCGTCGTGGCGTGATTGGCGAGACATATTGTTTGAGCGGCCATAGTGAACGCGCCAACATCGAGCTCACAGAAATTATTTTGTTTGAGATGGGATTTGGCAAAGAGATGATCCAACCTGTCGTTGATCGTGCTGGGCATGACCGACGCTACGCGATTGATTCGTCAAAGGCGGAACGCGAGCTCGGATGGTACCCAGAGACGCCGTTTTTGCATGGACTCCGGAAGACGATCGCGTGGTACACCAATAATACGGCCTGGTGGAAGGGGATCAAGAGCGGGACATATCGTGAATATTATGAACGGCAGTACGGCTCGCAGGGCGTGACAAAACCCGTGTAACGCTGTACCGTCCCGATTGAATATGAAGGCACTCCTGACAGCGGGTGGACGCGCGACGCGCATGCGTCCGATCACGCATACGCTCAATAAACACATCATCCCGCTTGCAAACAAGCCGATGATTACGTATGCGCTCGAAAAGATCGCGGAGTGTGGTATCACCGATGTCGTCATCAACGTAAATCCTGGCGAGAATGAATTGCAGCGCGCGATTGGTGATGGCTCCGCGTGGGGTCTGAAGCTGACGTACCTTGAGCAACAAGGTGGACCGAAGGGTTTGGCGCACATCATCAAGAATGCACAGCCACACCTCGGCAATGAGCCGTTCTTGTTTTATCTGGGTGACAACATCATCCTTGGTTCCATCAAAGAGTTTGTTAAAGAATTTGAGACGCGGAAACTCGATTGTATGTTAGCGCTCTCACGCGTTCGTGACCCTCAACGTTTTGGTGTCCCAGTGATCGAAAATGGACGGATTACAAAGGTGATTGAAAAACCAGAAGTCCCACCAAGTGATTTCGCGGTGACGGGAATCTACGTCTACTCTCCAAAGATTTTTGAGGCTGTTTCTTCAATCGCGCCATCCGCTCGTGGAGAATACGAAATCTCGGACGCCCACACGTGGGTCATCGACCACGGTGGCGAAGTTGGGTTTAAGGAGATTACTGGTTGGTGGAAGGATACAGGGAAGCCGGAGGACCTTCTTGAAGGGAACGCATTGCTTTTGAATGAAATGTTGCAGACGGACATCGACCAGGCTGGGACGGTTGATCCGATGGCGGTTGTCCAAGGCCGTGTAAAGATCGGAAAAGGGACGGTGATCGGGCCAAAGTGCTTGATCCGTGGTCCTGTTGTGATCGGGGAGAACTGCACGATCGAAAATAGTTTCATTGGCCCATACACCTCGATCGGCAACGGCGTCATGATTGCCAATACAGAAATTGAACACTCGATCGTGTTTGATGAGGCATCCATCGATTGTGGTAAGCGCATCGTTGACGCACTCATCGGTAACAAAGCGCGAATTTCTTCTGCGAGTGAGACCTTGCCTCGTGGCAACAAATTGATCGTTGGCGACAACGCGGTGGTGGAGTTGTAACTTGGTACCCCTCGACTCCGTCAGACTTCGCTCGGGGAATATTATTTTTTAGATATTCCCTCGAGATATAGAAATATTCTCGAGATATAGAAATATTCCCCGAGCTTGTCGAGGGGTTACCGATATCGTCACTCGACCTCAACTGACCACATCCCGGGCTGTCCGTCCTTTGTGCCGCTGACGAGGACGAGTTTTTTGATAAGTGCAAAATCTGTTGCGTGCTCAAGTGCTGCGAGCTGCGTCTGAAGGCGGCCGTCGCGTGGGTCGAGATCAAGGACGGCGACCTGTCCATCCGTTGCGAACAAGACAGAACGGCCTGTTTCATCCCATGAGGCATCGTTAATCCGTTGGCTTTGGCGGAGGAGGAGCTCTGGATCGGACGCTGGATCCCAGGACCACAGTTCGCCACCACTCACGAGGAGGTAGGTGGTTTTTTGGCGTGTGACGAATGAACGAAGGCGGTCGCCTTGGACGCGGTGAACGCTCGGTGCATTTTCATCTGGGTTGAGGCTGATCCAATTGTTCCCGTCACGTAAGACTACCATTTTGTTGTTGAGTGCCGCGATGCGCCATTCGCCTGGAGGGAGGATCAAGCCACGTGTCGGTGCGTTTGATTGGAAGAGCACAAGATTTTCTGTCCCCGTTGCATCGCGAAGGGTGACATCGCCATACACATCGTGGATCCCGTATCCAAGATCGGTACGAGTGAATGACCCGTCTGTTTCGCTGACCCTGATCCGGCTGTGGCCAGAAATTCCGCGGACAGAAGTTCCGTCCCACAGATAGTTGCCCGTCGGGAGGGCGGTAGGTGCAGCTTCTGCACGGATCGTGATGACCCATGCATCCATTCCGGTTGTCGTTGGGCTCTCGACGAGCAGCGCGCGGGAGTCTGGCGACCATTCAATGAGAGAGGCTGGCGAGAGGCGTTCCGTGAATGTTCGATGCGTACGGAGCGTGCCGTCCGGCTGCCAGACAAATATTTCAGAAGAGGAGGCGTTCGTGACGAGACCGGCAACAAATGAATCATTCGGTGACGCTTCGAGCGAGGAGACGTGCTGCGCCGTGAACGGTGTGAGCGTTGATGTTTTCCATAGTTTGATGCTGTTCGCAAACGTTACATACTCCGGATAGACATCAAGTTGTTTTTCCCAGGGAGAATATCCATCACGTTCTACGCGGAGGTCGTAGTGGCCAGGTGCCACGTTTTGCATCGTGACGGGTGTTGTTTCGCCAGTGTCGCGGCCGTTTAAGAGCACGCGCGCGCCACCCGGGGTGGAATCAACGATTAACGTCCCGTTGCGTTCAATTTTTTCTTTTTTTGGATTCCATCGATACCCCGATGTGTAGAATACGAGCGCTGGAGCTGATACAAAAAAGACGATAGCGAAGATCCAGGGCAGGATCCGGCGATGGAATGGGGCGCGATACATGCCTCAATCATAGGCGAAAAACGCCCATAAGGGAACGGCTTACCATGCACCATTTGGTGCATGGTTTGACGAGAGACGCTCAAGACGATACCCTCAAGCGCATGCCTCCAGAGCTATTGCAGCGTCCTTTTAAGGTCAACCCATGGGTCATTGCCGTGATGGTTGTTGTCGCCGTATGTGGATACGGCCTCGGCGTCCATTCCGGGTCGGCCGCTAAAAATGTGGGAGCCGCGAACGCGTCGACCGACACGCTCGGATCTCACGTGCTGGGAACAGGAAGCAAGCCACCAAAAGGCGACGCAACAAACGTCGACTTTAACCAATTTTGGGACTTGTGGCAGCTCATGGAGACCAAATTCTACAAGCAACCGCTTGATGAGCAAACGATGCTCTACGGCGCGATGCAGGGCCTTGCCGCATCAGCTGGGGACCCGTACACCGTTTTCTTTGAGCCAAAGGTGGCCGAAGAATTCAGTAATTCGTTGAACGGAAAGTTCGAAGGGATCGGCGCGGAGATTGGGATCAAAGACGACCAACTCCAGGTAATCGCCCCACTGCCAGACAGCCCGGCAGAAAAGGCAGGCGTCCTCGCTGGCGATGCGATCTTGATGATCGACGCGACGTCGACAGATGCGATGACCGTTGATCAAGCGGTTTCGATTATCCGTGGCGACAAGGGCACGAGCGTGACGCTTACGATCGGCCGCTTTACCGTGACGAAAGGCACGGACGGAAAAGAGAAAAAGGAACCGAAAAGTCTTGATATCACCATTGTGCGTGACACGATCGTGGTCAAGAGCGTCAAAGTCGCGTATCCAAAAGACGGGATCGCGCTCATCACCGTCACGAATTTTAATTCGGACACAGCGGACCTCTTTGCGAAAGCGGTGGATGAAGTGACGTCCAAGAATGTCAAAGGCGTTATCCTTGACCTTCGTAACGACCCAGGTGGGTTCCTGGATCGTGCAACAGCTGTTGCAGGCGAATGGGTTGGTGACCAGCCAGTTGTTTCTGAACGTCGTCAAGGAAAGATTGTAGATGAATTCCGCGGCACAGGAAGCGGCAAGCTCCACGGCATCCCGACAATCGTTCTCGTGAACGAGGGTTCTGCCTCTGCATCTGAGATCGTTGCTGGTGCGTTGCAAGATTATGGTGAAGCGAAATTGGTTGGAAAGAAAACGTTCGGAAAAGGCTCTGTGCAGGATTACACCGAACTCGACAATGGTGCTGCCGTAAAGATTACGGTGGCAGAATGGCTCACGCCAAAAGGACGCTCAATCAACAAGATCGGTATTGACCCAGATATTGTGGTCGACCGAACAGAAGAAGACTACCATGCAGATCGAGACCCCCAACTCCAAAAAGCCATTGACCTCCTCACCGGAACCGCGTCGTCAACGACGTCGCCGGCCAAACCATAAGGGAGTCAAGCCACAACATCTCCGCCGCGAAGTTTCAGCCGGAGGGATCATTTACCGTCGCAAAGACGGGATTTTGGAATTCTTTTTTATCCGCGATCCGTATGGAAAGTGGACGTTCCCGAAGGGCCACCAGGAACTTGGCGAAACAATGGCAGAGACAGCGATCCGCGAGATCATGGAAGAAACGGGACTTACTGGTTTGAAATACATCACGTCGCTTGGCCGAACGAGTTTCCGTTTCCGTCGAGAAAAAAACATCATCGAAAAGACGGTCCATCTCTTTTTATTTGAAGCATCGCCCGAAGCAAAAGAAAATTTGCCTGGGACAGAAGGGATTACGAAAGCCGCATGGTTCCGTGCCGATAAAGCACTCTCTGCGTCAGGGTATCGTAACCTCGATCGGTTGTTTGCTCGTGCCTTGGCCTTGACTGCGAACAATACGCCGCCAGATCCGCAAGGACTTGAGACGGATTTTACCTAAATAGCTTGCTGTAGTGCGGCATCGGTCGGCCGCAGGGCAGCCCCTCAACTTCGCAACAATGCCCTTTGGGCAGCGTGTTGCTCGTTTCGGAGCTATACCCTACGCCCTCCCGTGCGCTCAGACCGTCATCCCGGACGTAGTTTGACGGAGATTCGGGATCCCCGTTCAATCGGGAGGGATCCCGGATCTTCGCATTCGCTACGTCCGGGATGACAAAAGGGCTCTCAAGATGACGGCACGACCGTGTGCTATACTTTTTACTTATGAAAAAACGCCACTCTCCCCGCCGCCGGTCGTATATTTTTGTCGCGGGAGGGGTGATGAGTGGGGTTGGGAAAGGGATCGCGACTGCTTCTATCGGAGCGTTGCTGAAGGCGAGAGGCCTTCGCGTCACCGCGGTCAAGATCGATCCGTATCTAAACGTTGACCCAGGGACGTTGAATCCGATTGAACACGGCGAGGTGTTTGTCACGAAGGACGGGCTTGAGACGGATCAGGATATCGGCAACTATGAGCGTTTTTTGGATGAGGACCTCCATCGCGTCAACTGCATGACATCGGGGAGTGTTTTTCAAGCCGTCATCAACCGTGAACGTGCGCTTGGGTATGGCGGAAAGACGGTGGAGTGGGTGCCGCACATCCCTCTTGAGGTGATTGACCGGATCAAGGCAGCTTCGACAACGGCGGATGCAGACGTCACGCTTATCGAGATCGGTGGGACTGTTGGTGAATACCAAAACGCCATTTTTCTTGAAGCGTGCCGCATGATGCGCCTTGATGCACCGAAAGATGTCCTTGTCGTCATCGTGAGTTATATGCCAATCCCTGGAAGTATTGGGGAGATGAAATCAAAACCAACGCAGTATGCGGTCCGCGAGTTGAATGCGGCAGGGTTGCAACCAGATTTAATTATTTGCCGCGCACCAGTCGCGATCGATGAGTTGCGGAAAAAGAAACTCAGTGTCAGTTGCAGTGTTGCGCCAGAAGACATTATTGCGGCACCAGACGTCCCATCGATTTATGCGGTTCCGCTCAAGTTCCGGGAACAGCATGTCACAGACCGCATCCTCCAAAAATTGAATATCAAGGTTCGCCAGCCGGAATTAAACGGATGGAAGATACTTAACCGCCGTATTCGGAATGTAAAAATCCCCGTGAAGATCGGCATCGTGGGCAAGTATTTTTCGACAGGGGACTTTGTGCTGACAGACTCTTATCTGTCTGTGCTTGAGGCAATCAAGCACGCGGCGTGGTCGATTAACCGAAAGCCAGAGATCGTGTGGTTGAACAGTGAAGATTTTGAAAAGCATCCCGCAACCGTCGCCCGTGAACTGAAGAAGCTTGATGGTGTATTAATTCCTGGAGGGTTCGGGACGCGCGGGATTGAAGGGAAGCTGAAAGCAATCAAATACGTCCGCGAACATAAGGTGCCATATCTTGGATTGTGTTACGGCATGCAGCTTGCGACGGTTGAAGTCGCAAGGAACCTCCTTGGATGGAAAGACGCAAACACGACAGAGATTAGCCCGAAGACATCGTATCCAGTCATCCATTTGATGAACGAGCAGGAAGAAAAAATAAAGGACGCGGATTACGGCGGCACGATGCGGTTGGGTGAGTATCCATGCGTCTTGAAGGCGGGAAGCCTCGCGCGAAAGCTGTATGGATCGGACACGATCTTGGAGCGGCATCGTCATCGGTATGAGGCGAACCCTGCATATCGGCATGAGCTCGAAGAGGCAGGACTTATCGTCTCTGGAGCCTCTCCAGACGGGAAACTCGCCGAGGTTGTGGAGTTTAAGGGGCGTCCATTCTTTGTTGCCTCACAGTTCCATCCAGAGCTGATTTCGAGACCGTTCCGGCCGCATCCATTGTTCCTGGGATTTGTGAAAGCGGCAGCCAAGCGACGATAGCGTTTGACGCTTTGGGAAGGAAGGCGTAACACTAAATGTGTAAAGGATCGTCATGGACATTGCGATGTTTTTTGGTGTCATGTTGGCAGTTGTTTTTATTTGCGTCACAGTCGTCGTGCTCCTTGTCGGTGAGCATCGCGCAGACCAGGCTCCAAAAGAGGTCGTTGTCATCACAGAGGACGACCCACCGAAGCCCCCGTCGCCTTCCGCTACGCCGCCTCAATAACAGGCGGCTTTTTTCTATACAAAAACTCCCCCGCCAGCTGGCGGGGGAGTTTTTG
>JBDSJN010000024.1:0-1537 GCA_039917355.1 Patescibacteria group bacterium
GGAGGGCAAGGCGGCGCTGTTCAAGCGCTTCGCCGACATCGACGCCTGGCCGCTGTGCCTGGACACCCAGGACGTCGACGAGATCGTCCGCACCGTGCAGCTCGTCGCCCCCGTCTTCGGCGGCATCGTCTGCGGGACATTCCAAGGGCGAACAGGCCGATTCATTTTGGAGCGAAAAACAACGGACCAAGGAATCGAATCTGATTCATCGTACTGGAATCGATTGCTCCTGAATCACCAGCTGGACGAATACGCTTTGGCATACTGGCAGAAGAACGGAACAACGATCGACGGCATTGTGTACGACGTTCTCCGTCAGCCGGGGATTTCGCCGCGAAAGATAACGATCGGCGAACTTAACGAAATTTCTGCTGACAGAACGTACTTCGGGGCAACTGCCAGAGAATCTGAAATAGCAATGGCGGCAGAATTCCTGATGAACAAAGAGGCGTTCAGCGAACGGAAAAAGCTGCATACGAAAGAGCGGAAAAAGAACCCTGACCTGCCGGAGTTTACTGACGAGCCGCTTGAGCAACCGACCGAAACGCCACATCTGTTTTTCGTCCGGTGTATGGACTACCTGAGAGACAAAGGAAACGATTTTTTTGCTCAACGATTCGTCCCGAAATCAGAGCCGGAAATCCTTGCTTACGCCGCCGAGTTGTGGACGTTGAGTGATCTGATGGGAAGCTGCGAAACGCTCGAATCCAGTCCCCGGAATCCAAGCCAGTGCTTCAACTTTCAATCGACCTGCGAATACGTCGGACTCTGCACCGGCACTGAATCAGAAGACGCTGCAAAATGGGATCGTAAGCCTGAAGTCAAAATTGAGAGGTTGTCTCAGTCAAGAATTTCATGCTTCCAGAACTGTCGTCGAAAGCATTATTACCGGCACGTTGCCGGTATCGTTCCGGTGGTTCGCCCGTCCTCGGAAAAACAATCTCTCGGGCTTCTCGTTCATAAGGCATTGGAAATACTATGGCAAGTGCAACAGCCCAAGACTTCATGAAGTCAATCAGCGCGAAGGGGAAAGGAACACCGTCGAAGAATATCCTGTATGGCGTGGAAGGCGTCGGCAAAACGTCGCTGCTTGCGAATGCAGCGAAACCATTTTGCATCATGTGCGCGGGCGAAACAGGATTGCTCACATTGCTTGACAACAATCTGATTCCAGACGTTCCACATTTTGATCCGTTCACGTCTTGGCCAATTTTAATGGAGACTCTGCAGGCGATTTCTGAGGGGCAGGTCAAGAACATCAAAACACTGTTCATCGACTCCGCAGGCACAACACAGAACCTGATGGTTGATCATCTGATCAAGACTCAATGCAAAGGAGACACGTCGCGATATTCGGACTACGGGCACGGGGTAAAAATCTCAACGCCAGTTTGGCGCGAGTTTCTTGCCCTTCTCGATCGCATCAACCAAACGGGAATTCAGGTCTGGTTGATCGGTCACTCTCTTGTGACCACGTTCAAAAATCCGGAGGGTTCGGACTACAACCGATACTCTTTGGCCTTGCAGGACGCCATCT